>NZ_JBYTBA010000003.1:0-516238 GCF_058788735.1 Enterobacter sp. FW301-JW81
GCGGGGTGGAGCAGCCTGGTAGCTCGTCGGGCTCATAACCCGAAGGTCGTCGGTTCAAATCCGGCCCCCGCAACCAACACTTCTAAAACAATAAACACCCTCAAGGGTGTTTTTTTGTATCTGTCATTTGTGAATTTGCCGGGTGTTAACCCGGCTGAAAGATTTACCCGCGTCTCGCCAGCGTCGCCCCGTCTGAGAAATACGCACGTATCCCTGCCAGAATCGACTCCGCTACCTCCTGCTGGAATTTTGCCGTCTTGAGCTTGCGCTCCTCTTCCACATTACTGATAAACGCGGTCTCAACCAGAATGGACGGGATGTCCGGCGCCTTGAGTACCGCAAATCCGGCCTGTTCTACGCTGTTTTTATGCAGCTTATTGATGTTGCCCAGCTTGCCCAGCACCGCTTTACCAAATTTCAGGCTGTCGTTGATGGTCAACGACTGCACCATATCGAACATGGTGTGGTCGACGTAGCGGTCACCGCTTTTGCTCACGCCACCAATAAGGTCCGAGGCGTTCTGGGTGTCCGCAAGGTATCTCGCGGCGGTACTGGTCGCGCCTTTGGTTGAGAGTGCAAACACCGACGAGCCGCTTGGCTGACGGCTGGTAAACGCATCCGCATGGATCGACACGAACAAATCTGCGCGCTGCTTCTGCGCCTTCGCCACCCGAACCTTGAGCGGAATAAAGATGTCTTCATTACGCGTCATATAGGCGCGCATATTGCCTTCTTTATCAATCAACGCCTTCAGACGACGGGCAATTTGCAGCACCACGTCTTTTTCACGCGTGCGATATTTCCCCACCGCACCGGAGTCCTCGCCGCCGTGGCCGGGATCGAGCATGATCACAATCGGACGATCGCGCCCTGCTTTCCCCGGCTGCGGACCGCTTTGCGCAGGCGGAACCTGACGCTGCAGATCGCCTTTGTTGTAATCCTCCAGCAGCGCAAGCAGCGGATCCTGAATATCCGTCGCATTTGCCGGGTAGAGATCCATCACCAGACGCTCTTTAAACGTGGCGACAGGCGCAAGGGCAAACAGCTGCGGCTTAACGTTCTGCTTCAGCTCAAACACCATGCGCACGGTTTGCGGATCAAACTGCCCGACGCGCGCCGATTTAATAAACGGATCGTCGCCGCGGATCTGCGCCGCCATTCCTTTAAGCACGGAGTTGAGGTTAACGCCTTCGAGATCCACCACCACACGTTCAGGGTTGCTGAGGGCAAATTGCTTATATTTCAGTACGCGATTCGATTCGACCGTCACGCGCGTATAGGTCGAAGACGGCCAGACGCGCACCGCGACAACCTGACTCGTGGCGGCAAGGCCGACCTGACTGACGCTAAGCAACCACATTGCCCCGGCCCCTTTTAACAAACGGCGGCGGCTTATTGCTGAATTGGATCCCGACATGCTTCTCCCGAGCAAGAACACTGACTGATATACAAAATGTCCAGATTGACCGAAAACTTTAACGAATGACGCATAAACTGTCATCTATAAAAGGGTAAACAATCATACGCTAACGCACGGATTACTTATCATTTTCTGTGGGTCGCGGAAAATTTGCGCTTGCACACGCGCGCACAATCGAATAAAAATACAGAAATTACGAATAAACATTCATTAAGGGTTGTGCCATGGTGAAGGAACGTAGAACCGAACTGGTCCAGGGATTCCGCCATTCTGTTCCCTATATCAACGCCCATCGGGGAAAAACGTTTGTCATCATGCTTGGCGGCGAAGCCATTGAGCATGAAAATTTTTCCAGCATCGTCAATGACATTGGTCTGCTGCACAGCCTCGGGATCCGCCTGGTCGTGGTCTATGGCGCACGTCCGCAGATTGATGCCAACCTGGCCGCTCATCACCACGAGCCGATTTACCACAAACATACCCGTGTTACCGATGCGAAAACCCTTGAGCTGGTGAAGCAGGCGGCGGGTCTGCTGCAGCTGGATATTACGGCGCGCCTGTCGATGAGCCTGAACAACACGCCGCTGCAGGGGGCGCATATCAACGTCGTGAGCGGCAACTTTATCATTGCCCAGCCGCTCGGCGTGGACGACGGCGTCGATTATTGCCACAGCGGGCGCATTCGTCGTATTGATGAAGAAGCCATTCACCGCCAGCTGGACAGCGGTGCCATCGTGCTGATGGGCCCGGTGGCGGTTTCCGTCACCGGTGAAAGCTTTAACCTCACCTCAGAAGAGATTGCCACGCAGCTGGCAATCAAGCTGAAGGCGGAGAAAATGATTGGGTTTTGCTCCTCCCAGGGGGTCGTGAACGCTGAAGGAGCGATTGTGCCGGAACTCTTCCCGAATGAAGCCCAGGCCCGCGTTGAAGCGCTGGAAGAAGAAGGAGACTACCACTCCGGCACCGTGCGTTTTTTGCGCGGTGCGGTGAAGGCCTGCCGCAGCGGCGTGCGCCGTAGCCACCTGATCAGCTATCAGGAAGACGGGGCCCTGCTGCAGGAGCTGTTCTCCCGCGACGGCATCGGCACCCAGATCGTGATGGAGAGCGCGGAGCAGATACGCCGCGCCACCATCAATGACATCGGCGGCATTCTGGAGCTGATCCGCCCGCTCGAACAGCAGGGAATTCTGGTGCGTCGCTCGCGCGAGCAGCTGGAGATGGAGATCGACAAATTCACTATTATTCAGCGCGATAACCTGACCATTGCCTGCGCCGCCCTCTATCCGTTCCCGGAAGAGAAGATCGGTGAAATGGCCTGCGTGGCGGTGCACCCTGATTACCGAAGCTCATCGCGCGGCGAAATGCTGCTTGAGCGCGTGGCAGCACAGGCGCGCCAGATGGGCCTGAGCAAGCTGTTCGTTCTGACGACGCGCAGCATTCACTGGTTCCAGGAGCGCGGATTTACGCCTGTGGATATTGACTCTCTGCCGGAAACGAAGAAAGAGATGTACAACTATCAGCGCCGCTCAAAAGTGCTGATGGCTGACCTGGGATAATGCAACACTTCCGGGTGGCGCTGCGCCTACCCGGCCTGCATTTCTGATGTGGTTCAGAGGGACTCAAATATCGCGCTCAGCCCGCTTCGGCGTTCCGTGCGGGTGGCAATCGCCTGCACCAGCACGCGCTCGTCGGTATACAGCGACAGGCGCTGACGCGCGCGCGTGATGGCGGTATAAATCAGCTCGCGGGTAATGACGGGTGAAAGCTGCGTGGGCAGGATCAGCGCCGCATGGTTAAACTCGGAGCCCTGGGATTTATGCACCGTCATCGCCCACGCGGTTTCATGCTCGGGCAAACGGCTGGGCTGGAAAGACTTCACGCTGCCGTCCGGCATCTGGAACCAGACGCGCAGGCCCTGACCGCGATCGAGCGCAATCCCGATATCCCCGTTAAACAACCCCAGCGCGCTGTCGTTGCGGGAGATCATCACCGGACGCCCTTCATACCAGCGCGAATGCAGGGTACGGTATATTTTACGCTTTTGCGCCAGCAGCTGTTCCAGCCTGTCGTTCAGGCCGCTAACGCCAAATGGCCCTTCCCTCAGCGCACAGAGCAGCTGGTATTCGCCAAACGCGGCAATCACCCGCTCCGGCGTGCTTTGCTGCTGTACGCCCGTCAGGAAGTGCTGATACCCCAGCAGGGCATCATCAAGCATCGCCTGATACTCTTCCCCGCTTTGCAGCGATTTCTTCTCAATGTCCGTAAAGGTGCCGTCAAATACCGCACAGGTTGTGTGCCGGTCACCGCGGTTCACCGCTGCCGCAAGCTGGCCGATGCCGGAGCTGCTGCCGAAACGGTAGCTCTTTTGCAGCAGGCACAGGCTGTCGCGCAGCGCCCCCGCGAGGGAGTGATTTTCAGAGGCGAGCGAACATCCGGTCAGACGGGCCAGCTCCTCCGCGCGTTCAGCGGTGTACCCCAGGCTGGCATACGTGCAGATATCGCCGAGTACGGCGCCTGCCTCCACGGAGGCAAGCTGGTCGCGATCGCCGAGAAAAATGACGCGCGCGTGAGGCGGAAGCGCATCGATCAAACGCGACATCATCGTCAGGTCAATCATCGATGCTTCATCCACCACCAGCACATCAAGGTGCAAGGGGTTACCGGCATGATAACGCAGACGCTGGCTGCCCGGCTGCGCGCCAAGCAACCGGTGCAGCGTGCTGGCTTCGTTGGGGAAAAGCGCAAGGTGCTCCCCGGTAAGCGGCAGTTTTTGCAGCGCCCCGCCTAACGACTCCGTCAGACGAGCCGCCGCTTTACCGGTAGGGGCCGCCAGGCGAATACGACACTTTTGTTCGCCCGAAAGCTGAATCAGGGCCGCAAGCAGCTTTGCCACGGTGGTCGTTTTCCCGGTGCCAGGGCCGCCAGAAATGACCGAGATCCGTCGCGTTAACGCCACGGCTGCCGCCACTTTCTGCCAGTCTGTTTCATCGTCAGAGGTAAACAGCGTGTCCAGCACGTGCCGAAGCTGCGCTTCATCGCAGGGAAGCGGGGCATTCGTCTCGCTGAAGAAGCGCGCCACCGTCAGTTCGTTACGCCACAGCCGGTTAAGATACAAACGCTCACCGATAAGGATCATTGGCGTCCCGGTATCGGTTCCGCTAACAGCAGGGGAACTGAGCAATATCGCTTCCCAGTCCACGTTTTCACCCAGCAAAGCGAAACACGCCTGTAAAGCCGGAGCCATTTTCTCGTCCACCGCCAGACGCGACAGCGGCAGACACACGTGACCTTCCCCCGCGTCTTTACTCAGAATGGCGGCGGCGAGCATCACGGCAGGCTCTTCGCCCGCCACCATCATGGCGAACTGCACGTCAAGGTGGCGCAGTAATCGTTGTTCAACCGCTTCCAGCAGTAGCGCCTGCATCGTCATGCCACCTCCTCCGTGCTTGCAGCAAACAGGTTATCCATTTTTTCAATCAGTTCCGCAGCAGGCCGCGTACTAAACACGCCGGATCGCGGGTCGCTCGCATCCACGCCGCGCAGGAACAGGTAAATTACGCCGCCAAAATGGTCTTCGTAACGGTAATCGGCAATGCGATGGCGCAGGTAACGGTGCAGCGCCAGGGTATAAAGCTGGTACTGCAGATCGTAGCGATGCATTTGCATGGCCGACGCCATCGCCTGTTGGGTATAGGCTTCGCTGTTTTCGCCCAGCCAGTTCGATTTGTAATCCAGCAGGTAATAGCGCCCCTGATGGCGGAAAACGAGGTCAATAAAGCCTTTTAACATCCCCTGCACCTGACGAAAGTTCAGCGGCGGGCAGCCCGCGGATAGCGGATCGTACTCGCGGATCAGCGCATCAAGCGCCTCGGCCCTGAGCGGGCTGGCGATGGGGAGGTAAAACTCCATCTCCACCTGTTTATCTTTGGCGGTCAACTGGCTGAGGGCGATCCCCTGCTCCGTGAGCGGAGCGTGCAGAACCGCGTGGATCCAGTCACGCAGAACCGGCACCCATAGAGGGTCATAGCCCCCACTCTGCAACATCTTCAGCACCCACTCTTCAGAGACAGGCTGGGTAAAATCCAGCTCTTCAAACAGGCTGTGCAAAAACGTGCCCGGAGAAGCACCGCGCGGGAACTGGTGCGGCGTTAGCACCGGCTCAACGGGAACGCTACCGGTCCCCGATGCATCCACGTCCAGTTTTGGCATCAGATCCAGCGCAATACTCTGTCCGTGCTGCTGTAAACCGGAGTAGCTGGTGACGCGCCAGTCATCGGCAATCGTGCGGACAACCTGGCGGGCATGCAGCTCTGCCTCACGCGGGTCCGGCATTAGCCAGCGGCTATTATCAGGCTGCGCCGGAATATGCAGGGCAACATGCTCTGTACAAAGGGATTCGATACACTGGCGCAGACCCGCTGCGTCTTTGGGTTCGCCGTGCTGAATTAACCGCCCCAGCGCGCTCAGGTGAAAATCGCTCTCCCCGGTTTTTTCGCCACGACGTCGGAACAAAGGGGCAACGCCCAGGCTGCAGTGCCAGACAGAACGGGTCAGCGCCACGTAGAGCAGGCGTAAATCTTCCGCCAGACGTTCGGCCTCTGCCAGTTCAACGCTGGACTCCGCGTTGCTGAGATCGAGCACCGCCTCGAACGACTCGCGATCGTGGTAAAAAGCCTGATCCTGCACGCGGTAATTGGCGATAAACGGCAGCCAGACCAGCGGATACTCCAGCCCTTTTGACTTGTGAATGGTGACGATCTGCACCAGATGCTTATCGCTCTCAAGCCGCATCTGCTGGCTGGACGAATTGCTGTTCGGGTCGGCAATCTGCTGCGCCAGCCAGCGCACCAGCGCGTGCTCGCTTTCCAGCTGCGTGCCCGCTTCCTGCAAGAGTTCGCTGATATGTAAGATATCGGTCAGCCGGCGCTCACCGCCCGCTGTAGCCAGCATATTCTCCGCAATGTGGCGCTGTGCCATGAGCTCGCGCACCATTGCCATCACGCCGCGCTTCTGCCATTTATCCCGGTAGCGAACAAACTCTTCCACCACGGCATCCCACGCGGCCTCGTCATTGTTGAGCGCATCGATATCACGCGCGTTCAGCCCGAGCATCGCGCTGGCTAATGCGCTGCGCAGCGTGCTTTCCCGCTCCGGGGCAAGTACGGCCTGCAGCAGCCATAGCATCTCCTGGGCTTCCAGCGTTTCGAAGACGCTGTCGCGGTTTGAAAGGTATACGGAGGGAATATTCAGTAAGGTCAGGGCATCACGGATAAGCGAGGCCTCCTGACGGCTACGCACCAGCACCGTGATATCCGATGCCTTTACGGGGTTGGCATCCTGGCCTTTCCAGAGTACCGCCTCGCCGCGTGCGCCCGCGCTGAGCCAGTCACGGATTTGCGCGGCACAGTGCTGGGCCATGGCATTTTGATAGTCGGCGACGCCGCAGCCATCCCCATCCAGCAGCCAGAAGCGCATGGCAGGCTGCGTCTCGCCGTTCAGTTCGAAGCGCAACGAGGCATTTTTCTCAGCAAACTTTACCGGCTGGAACGGGATCTCCCGGAACATAAACGCCGTATCCATGCGGCTGAACAGCGCGTTGACGCTTTCCACCATGCCGGGAGATGAACGCCAGTTGGTATCCAGCGTGTAGTGCGCCTCAACTTCGCTGCGGGCCTTCATGTAGGTGAAAATATCCGCACCGCGGAAGGCGTAGATGGCCTGTTTAGGATCGCCGATTAACAACAGCGCGGTGCCGGGCTGCTGGCGCCAGATACGGCGAAAAATACGGTACTGTTGAGGGTCGGTATCCTGAAATTCATCAATCATCGCCACCGGGAAGCGGGTGCGAATAGCGGCGGCAAGCGCCTCGCCATTTTCACTGCACAACGCTGCATCAAGGCGGCTTAGCATATCGTCGAACCCCAGTTCGCCCCGGCGGCGTTTCTCGCGGGCGACGGCTTTGCGGATCTCCGTCATGGCACGAGTGATCATCAGATCGTTGAGCGTTAAGGGCTCAGCCAGCAGGGTTTCAATCGCCACAAACAGGGGATGCTCGGGCACAATCCCGTCGGGTTTGGTTCGCTCAACGAGGAAACGCCGGGAGAATTTCTCCAGCGCGTCCGGGAGCTGGTAGCCCCGCGTCTCTTCCTGCGCCCAGGCGCTGATCTTGTCGATCCATTTCGCCTGATTGCCGCGGTTAAACTTGCGACGGTCAATCCCGGAATTTTCAATGATCGCGTCAATTTCGCCGACTGACTCAATCCATTTTTGCTTGATGTCGACAATTCGCGCGATGATTTTTTCATGGCGTGACGCCAGGGTTTCATCCGCCGGCGGCGGAGATTTGATTACCGGCGCTTCTCCCTGAAGATAGCGATCGATCGCGCGCAGCAGCGCCTCAGGGCCTTTCCACAGCGCGTGTACCGCTTCGGCGATATCGCGCTGTAACGGGTAGCAGTGGCGACGCCAGAAGTCCGCACAGGCCTGATAGCGAAGCACGGTTTCATCTTCAATGAGCTGCTGTTCAAACAGCATGCCGGACTCAAACGCATTCAGGCTCAGCATGCGCTGGCAAAAACCGTGAATGGTGAAGACGGACGCTTCGTCCATCTGCCGCTCGGCCAGAAGCAGCCACTGTGCGGCCTGCTGCTTGTCGGCAATCTCTTCCAGAAGACTGGCATAAAGGGGGTTATCTGAACTCTGACGCAGACAGGCGATGCGCAGCTCGTGGATGTTGGCGCGAATACGGCCGCGCAGCTCTGCGGTGGCGGCCTCGGTGAAGGTTACCACAAGCAGTTCCTCCACGCTCAATGGACGAGGAAAAGCGGCGTTGCCACCGAGCCCTAACAGCAGGCGCAGATAGAGCGCGGCGATGGTGAAGGTTTTTCCCGTTCCCGCTGAGGCTTCAATCAATCGTTCACCCTGCAGAGGTAAACGTAAGGGATCAAGGGACTCAGCGGTATCGGTCATTCTTTCTTACTCCAGGGCATAGATTGCTGCAGCGCGCTGACGCTCTTCCAGACTTTCCAGCCATGCGGGTTAACGTACTCCGTTTTCCCGTTCTGGCTACCGGAAACCTGAGAAAGGATGGTCATTCCCTGCGGCTTAATCACCGCCTGATGGAAGAAGTCGGCAACCTTCTGCGGCGTCAGCTGTTTTATCTCGGCCACTACTTTATCACGCGAATCAAATTTCAGATTACCGCGATCGAAATCTTTGCTCAGCT
The DNA here is from genome assembly GCF_058788735.1 of Enterobacter sp. FW301-JW81. Taxonomy (NCBI): domain Bacteria; kingdom Pseudomonadati; phylum Pseudomonadota; class Gammaproteobacteria; order Enterobacterales; family Enterobacteriaceae; genus Enterobacter; species Enterobacter sp. FW301-JW81. Next base: position 8,646 of record NZ_JBYTBA010000003.1, read on the forward strand.
GTGAGGCTTCTTCACCCAGCGTCTGCGGCGGCTGCATCACCTGCGCGATAACGGCCTGCTGGATCTGGGCGAACTCTTCCGGCTTCATCGCGCGCAGTTTTGCTTCCACCTGCGGGAAGAAGGCCTGATAACGCTGCCAGAGATACGCCGGCTGCTTATCGCTGCTTTGCAGCAGGAAACCCAGCCCCCACTGACGACCGACATTCATGGAGAAAGCGAACACCGCGTAGCCAAGCTGCTCTTCCGTGCGTAACTGGTTATAGAACCACGGCTGAATAATTTGGCCCAGCACGGCACTCTGCGCTGAACTGGAGAATTCATCATACCCCGTTGGCACAAATACCGCAGCCAGGGCGGAATCCGTGCTGTTTCCCGCCTTTTCAAAAATCACATTCTGTTTTTTCTCAACCAGTACGTCCTGGTTGCGGCACCACTCGTCGCCTTTCGAGCCGAGCTGAGTGCGCACGTTCTCCGCCAGCGTTTTGGCCTGTTCCTCGCTCATGTTACCGACAATCAGGAACTCCGGGCGCGTATTGGTTTTCAGCGCGTCACGGTAAGCGAGCACGTCTTTTAACGTGATAGAGGGCAGTAAGGCGCGGCGATCTTCACGCTGAAAATAGGGAATTTGCGACAGCATCTGCGCCGGCATGAGTGCCAGGTCGTAAGCTTTGCCCTTCTCCGCAGAGTCCATCATTTGCGCATACCACGATTTGGCCTGCTCAAACTGTTCTTCCGTAGGCGTATAGCTGAAATAGCCCTCCAGCAGTGCCTGGAACAGCTGAGGCAGACGCTGGGTGTAGCCGTTTGCATTGAGCATCAACCCGTTATTGGCATTGGTCGAGAAGCTGATTCCCCCTACGGCCGCCTGGTTGCTAAGCTGGTCGAGCGCGATACCGGCGAGATAGTCGTTGAGCGCAAACATCACCTGGTTTTTAGCGCTATTCATTGCTTTCGGGTTACGCAGCACCACGCTGACATCGACTTTTGGCTCGCTGGCGAAATAGCGGCTTGGGGTATACACCACGCGCAGCGTCGGCTCATCAATGATAAGCGCCGGGTGCGGATAGTCCTTCGTGGTTTTGATCAGCGAGAAATCATCCGGGATATAGGGGTTCAGCTCAGGCAGCTGCAACGCTATCTCTCCGGCTTTCTTCTGCCAGTCGGTGAAGGTTTGAGCGCTGATTTTATCCACCTGATACGGGGCATCGACAAAATAAGCCGTTTTGTTATGCGGTTCGTCCGGGCTGATGTACCAAATACGGGCATTCTCCGGCGTCATCATCGCCAGGCGCGCTTTTACCGCCTCGGCATCATACCGGTCAGCAATATTCACCGCGTCAAGGGTGTGTTCCACCGGCACGCGAATCATGGTGTCCGCCAGCCACTCCACGTAATCCATGTCGCGGGTAATGGACGGATAACGGAAATCGAGATCCAGCACGTGCGCAAGTTCATCAAAGTAGCGTTTGTCGACGCCTTTATCGCGCAGCAGAGTGAGATAGCTGAAGATTGCCGCCACCACCTCATCACGGTTTGCCAGCCCTTTGTCGGTGAGGGTTGCGGATATCGCCAGCACGCCGCTATTGCCGTTCACAACCGGATCGGAGTCGGCGCGAATGCCTTCTACCAGCCCTTGTTTTTGCAGCCAGTCAGAAAGCGTACCCGGGCTACGGTTACCAATCAGATAGGTCACCAGCTCATCGGTTTTACTGCGAAACTGCGCCGTATTGTTATCAATGCGGAATTCAACGCGCAACACTTTGCGCGGCAGGGCGGGCACGTAGTGGATCACGATGCCTTTCTGCGCCTCCGTCACCACCGGAACATTAATTTGCGGCAGGTCGATATTTTTATTTGGCACCCGACCAAACGTTTTGGCCGCCATGCCGGCCAGCTCTGGCAGTGGTTTATTACTGTAGATAACCGCTTTCATCAGGTTGGCGGAGTAGTATTTATCGCGAAACGCGTGCAGCGCATCAAGTACCGGGCTGTTCGGTTTGTCGCTCAATGTCTCCAGGTTACCGCCGGAGAAACGAGAACCCGGGTGCGCAGGGTTGATGGTTTCGGCGCTCACCTGCGCCATGCGCATGCCGTCTCGCGTGCGGGCCATGGTCAGCTCGGCATTCACCGCATTGCGTTCACGATCGGCATATTTTTTATCCAGCAACGGGGCGGCAATGGCATCAGCAAGGCGATCGACAGCCCCTTCCAGCGCATCGTTCTCGACTTCGAGATAGAAGGCCGTGCGGTACGGTGCCGTACTGGCATTGTGGCTGCCGCCATGCATCTTGAGAAATTCGGACAGGCTATCTGGCTGCGGGTATGTTTTTGACCCCATCAGCGTCATATGTTCCAGATAGTGTGCAAGCCCAGGGTGGGTTTCAGGATCTTCCAGCGACCCAACCGGCACCACCAGTGCCGAGAGAGATTTTACCGCCTGCGGGTCGGAAACCAGCAGCACGGTCATCCCGTTATCAAGGCGAATAGCCTGATACTGACGGGTATCTTTTTCGCTCTTACGGATAGTTTCCTGAACGGGTTGCCAACCGGAGTCTGCCTGAGTGACAGGTGCCCAAAGGGCGACAAACAAAACCAACGCTTTAAACAAGGTGCTGCCTGGCATTACGACCTCTTTATCACGGCTATCCCCGTCATACTTCAAGTTGCATGTGCGTTGGCTTCACGCGTTCACCCCAGTCACTTACTTGTGTAAGCTCCGGGGGATTCACGCCCTTGCCGCCTTCCTGCAACTCGAATTATTTAGGGCATACATCATTAACAAACTGCGTGCTGGACACGCCAGCATCTCTTTCTTTGGGTACATCAGTCCGTGATAAGAAGTGCATCATAAATGAACACCCCATGCTGCGCAATTTTTATACAGCGCTCAGGACTGATTAAATTTGAACAACGGTAACAGATAGCGTTGCGCCTCTTCCTTGATGGTCTCGAAGTACTCTGGCTCAAGCGTGCGCCATAAGCGCTGATACCAGACATCTTCACCTTCCCCCCGCACCATCATGTTTCCTTCGTAGGCCTGCATAAATTTACTGCGCGCTTTCTGCAGTGACGCCTCGTCCGTTAACATCGCATCATTCTGCGCGTCATAACAGGCTTTTATCCATGCACCGCCGCTTTCCGGCAGCAGCAGGAGCGGTTTGTTCATTCCCTGACGATAACCCTCAACGTACAAAGACAGGTAACTTAACGCCTGCTCCGCCTCCATCGGCGGGAAGCGCCACTCGCCCTCTTTGCGCACGAAAATCCGGCTTTCGCCTTTATGACCACCCGCACTGTAGACAAGATGTTCCAGCCAGAGTTGCAGCCCCTGTGAAACGCTCAGCATAGAGGGCCGCCAGCGCAGCAGCCCGTCCGGCTGAACCTGGGTTAACCAGCCCGTGAGCTGTACACCGTTGCACATGAGATCGATTTCAAGACTTTTCCCGGGCTGACGGCACTCTCTCACGCGCTCGGCCAGAGCGGTCATCTCCAGGCACTGTGCCTCCCAGACGATCTCCCCGAACGCCCCATACGGCAGTTGCCCTGCCGCACGGTAGCGGCGGTAGAGTTTGTCAGCGTCTTCCTCTTCAACCAGCGCATTCAACAGCTGCAGATTTAACTGATAGCGCTCCAGCCCTTCCAGCGTAAAGGGTTCTGCCTCAGGAATTTCGCTTTCTTCAGAACGGAAGTTAACCTGCAATCGTTGCTGGAAGAAAGCGCGCACCGGATGCGCCCAAAACCGCTGAAGCTGTTCGAAGGTCAGGGTATCAATCGGCCGCGGGTCAAGTTCCTGAATGAAATCGGTATGCGCGCTCCCCTCTTTTTTCGCCGCCGGTAGCCACTCCTGCGCATAGCTCTGGCGCTCGCTGGCAACGTAGTTCACCGGGTCAAACGGCATGCGGCTGTGGAAACAGGTGATATGGGCTTTCACCCTCTGCTCGCTTTCATCACAGTTGCGCTCTTCATCGCCCGGCAGGTAGTGGCTCTGGCCGATATAATCCACCAGTTCCTGCACCAGAACGGAAGGGAAACGCTCGCTGTTGTCCTGAATGGAACGGCCGATGTAGCTGATATAAAGCGTGTTCTGTGCGGAAATGAGCGCTTCGAGGAAGAGATAGCGGTCATCATCGCGCCGGCTACGGTCGCCCCGCTTTGGATCTGCGCTCATCAAATCAAACCCCAGCGGCGCCAGCGCGCGTGGATAAACACCGTCATTCATGCCCAACAGGCAGACCACTTTAAACGGGATAGAACGCATTGGCATCAGAGTGCAGATATTGATGGGGCCGGCCAGAAAACGCTGGCTGATTCGCTCCTGGTCAAGCCGCTGCGTCAGCTCGTCTCTCAGCAGTGATAAAGGAATCGCCTCGTGATAGTGGGAGTTTACGCCCTCGTCGACGATAGCCTGCCACTGCGTTTCAATGAGCGCCATCGCCGCTTCGGTGTCGCTGTCCGGCAGGAAGAAATCAGTGAGTAATGCCCTGCAAATCGGGAGCCACTCTTCAAGCGGGCGCGGCTGCATCAGCTCGCGTCGCCAGCGGTTAAGCTGCATCAGTAGCGACGCTAAATGCCCAACCAGTTCAGCAATTAACCCGCTGGACTCATCGTAAGGCAGAACCTCGTTCCACTCGCCCTGGCTGCTTTCCATGGCGTAGCCCAACAGCATACGCGTCAGGCCAAATCGCCACGTGTGTTGCCCGGTTGGGGGAAGCTCGAACTCCTGGACGTTATCGTCGTCAATGCCCCAACGCACGCCGGACTCATTCACCCACTGGCGAAGGTAGCGCAACCCTTCTTCGTTGATGTTGAAGCGGGCGGCCAGCACGGGCACATCCAGTAACGCCAGGACATCTTCGGAGATAAACCGGCTATCCGGCAGGGACAGCAAGGTGATAAACGCCTGTAATACCGGATGAGATTGACGGGCGCGACGGTCCGAAATGGCGTAAGGCAGGTATCGCTCGCCCGTCGCACTGCCAAAGACGGCCTGAATGAAGGGGCTGTAGCTGTCGATATCCGACACCATCACCACGATATCGCGCGGAGTCAGCTCAGGATCATCCTGCAGCATCGCCAGCAGCTGGTCGTGAAGCACTTCAACCTCACGCTGCGGGCTATGGCAAACGTGGAGGCTGATACTGCGATCGTCAACCTCCAGCTTCCGTTTCCTGTCGCTGCGTTCAAACTCGTTCGCCGTCACGCCCATGACGGCACGGTTTTCCAGATCCAGAATATCTAACTGAATATTGTGCAGCAGGCTATCCGGGGCAATCTCGACAAAGGCATCCACGTCCCCTTCACCTGAGGACGTAATGTCTGAGAGCATGTGAATGTAATCACGCCCCAGTTTTCCCCATGAGGCAAGCAGTGGATTCGGCAGGTTCTGGATACCGTTTTCATCGAACAGCTGCGCGGCAGAGGCTCCGTCTTTAAACAGAGGCACGGTACGCTCTTCAAAAAGGCGTCGCCTCTGGCGGGTCACAAGCCGGGAAAGCCAGCGGCCATCCTGAATATCTCCCCAGTACTGGCGACATGGATTCGTAAATAAAATATGAATGTCGATATGCTTACCCAGCGCATTCAGCGCCTGCAGGTAAACCGGCGGCAACGCCGAAATACCGCAAATAAACACGCGAGAGGGCAGCCGCGCCGGCCGTTCATTGCAGTTTTGCAAAATGGAGATAAACCGTTGATAGAGGTTGGCACGGTGCCACTTAGGCTGACCAAGTTTCTCCGTATGTTCCACCAGCGCTTTCCACAGAGGGGCCTGCCAGATCTGCGCTTCCGGTAATCCTTCCACAAGCTCGCCGGCTTCCCAGCGGGTCAGCCATTCCGGGCGGTAAACCAGATACTGGTCATATAGATCGGCAGTGCGCGAGGCCAGCTGGAACAGCTTGCGTTTATCGGTATCGTCATTGAGGTAGTGGCGCAGCATGGCGAACTCATCATGCTGCAGCATTTCTGGCAGCAGCGCCATAAGCTTCCAGCTCATGCCTTGCTTGTTAAAGGCGCTTTGCTCCGGGATGTCCGGCAATACGCGGACAAACATCTCCCAGATAAAGCTCGCGGGCAGCGGGAAATCAATATTCGCGGCTATACCAAATTTACGGGAGAGCGACATTTGCAGCCACTGTGCCATACCGGTGCTCTGCACCAGCACCATCTCAGGCTCAAAAGGATCGTCAAGCCGCTCGCGCTCAACGATAAATTCCATCAGTGCTTCCAGCACATCCAGACGATTTGAGTGGTAAACCCTTAACATAGACGCTCCCGACTACTGGCTAACCGGGCAATGCAGACGCGTTAACTCACCGCGCCGCCCCAGAGGAGAAATAAGTGTAACCGTGATGCTGACACATCCGGCGTGCGTTGTCTGCCCCCGACTGGCCTGCCAGCCTGCGGGGAGAACATTTGTTGAGAGCTGTGACTGATTCCAGGCATGATGCCAGAGCTGGCGATACTGGTTAAACACGGTAAACCGCGCTGCCAGCGCCCGGTGATAACCCGAAAGCGCCGTCACGACCACCACCAGCAGCATCATCGCCAGCAGCACCTCTACCATGCTAAACCCCTTTTCTCGGCTTACGGCAACTGACATAACGCGCTCTCCTTCAGTGGACAAAAATCACTCCAGCCGTGAGGCGAAAAGCGAATTTCCCCGTTCACACTCTCTCCTGCGCGCCAGAGCAGCAGGTCGTTGTCTCCGGCAATCAGTAACACCTGTGCCTCGTTCAGTCGCCGCAAACAGACCCGCCCCGAAGATGCTTTTTTGCACTGAACCTGCGGCTCTGCTGACCAGCGCTGAACGCGTCCCCACTCAAGCACCGACTGCACAGACGCCTGTTGCTGAAGCGAGCGACTCTCACCGCCAACGAGCGCACTAAACGTTGTAAGCTGCTGGCTGAGTCCGGTGAGGATCAGGGTACCGAGCACCAGTAAAAGCAGAACCAGAGCCAGAGAGGACATCCCGCGCTGTCGGTTCACAGGTTGTACCCCGTAACCGTGTACCACGCCTGCCAGGGTTCCCCCTGTTCGCCTTTACGAATGGCAGCCAGGTCGATATTCAGCTCTGGCGCAAAACCGGCATGCTCAACTTTGCTCACCACAAAGCGCGTGATGGCAAGCCTGTCCGGATCAGTGAGCTTTTCCCATCCTTTTCCTTCACACGACGTTGCGCCACGCAGGGTTTCCAGCGCGCCTGATTCCAGACGAAAACCGGTGCTGTCATTTTCTGATGCTGTGCTATCCCATTTGCCGTTGCTGTTGGCGTCCCACCGCACAATGACGCAGCTGCCCTGCCTTGCCGTCACCAGCGCTTGTCCCTGACAGTTACCCGCGCAGTATCCCGCGCGCTGAAGCTGTTTTCCGAGGGCAAACAAGCGTTGCCAGACCTCTTCTTCCAGCTCTCGCTGGCCGGATTGCAGTAATACAGCCCGCTGGAGTCCGGGTAAAAATCGCGATGCGCTTATCAATAAAAGGCTGCTTATCGCCGTGGCAATCAGAACCTCAGTCAGTGAGAAACCGCGCTGTCTCCTCAACATAAACCTCCCTCTGAGACCTTACACATCCTGATGCGCCCTCCGTTTGAGACAATAACCAGCCATTCTCCTGCCCGGCTTTGAACGCGTATCCGCCCTGCCCACGCAGTATCCCTTAATCCATAGAACCCGAGAGACGGCGTTGACTCACTCACGTTGACGTCAGGCCAGAGCGGGATCAGTACAAAGGGGCTGCCTTTCTCACAGCCTTGCACAGCAGAACTCACCAGACAGTCTCTTCCCCCCTCCCGCAGAAGGGTAATTTGGTAGTCGCGGTTGTGCCGGTTGGCATGGTTGCGCAGAAACAGCAGGTAATCTCGCACCTGACAGGCGGTTTGCCACAGCCGCTGCTGCCGTTGCCAGCTGTCCCAGCCGGACAGTCCTGAGGCGCTCAGGATAACGACAAGGGAAATGGCGACCAGCGTTTCGATAAGCGTAAAACCGTTCTCTTTTTTCATACCGGGAGTGTGGCGAAGCGCCGTGGACATGACGAACAGCGAATTATTGTTTTACGAGGAGTTATCCGCAGAATTGGGAGAGTTGCAGCGCGTTGCACGCTTTCTGGATAGCGCTTCGGGAAACGGGATGAAGACGAAAAAAAACCGGCGCTAAAAAGCACCGGTTGTGTCACGCTTTATCGCATCAGATAGCAACAGGTGCTTTGATGCCAGGGTGCGGGTCGTAACCTTCAATATCAAAATCATCAAAGCGGTAATCGAAGATTGACGCCGGTTTGCGTTTGATAATCAGTTTCGGCAGCGCACGCGGTTCGCGCGTGAGCTGGAGATGCGTCTGTTCCATATGGTTGCTGTAGAGATGGGTGTCCCCACCGGTCCAGACGAAATCGCCCACTTCCAGGTCACACTGCTGCGCCATCATGTGGACTAACAGCGCATAGCTGGCGATGTTAAACGGCAGACCGAGGAACACGTCGCAAGAACGCTGATAAAGCTGGCAGGAGAGCTTGCCATCCGCCACATAGAACTGGAAGAACGCGTGGCACGGTGCCAGCGCCATTTTATCCAGCTCGCCCACGTTCCAGGCGGAAACGATGATTCGGCGCGAGTCCGGATCGTTTTTCAGCTGGTTCATCACGGTGGTGATCTGGTCAATGTGGCGGCCGTCAGGCGTTGGCCACGCGCGCCACTGCTTGCCGTAAACCGGGCCCAGGTTGCCGTTTTCATCTGCCCATTCGTCCCAGATGGAGACGTTATTTTCGTGCAGATACGCAACGTTGGTATCGCCTTGCAGGAACCAGAGCAGTTCATGAATGATCGAGCGCAGGTGGCAGCGCTTTGTCGTCACCAGCGGGAAGCCTTCTTGCAGATTGAAGCGCATCTGGTGGCCAAAAATGGAGAGCGTACCGGTACCGGTGCGGTCATTTTTCGGCGTGCCCTCATCGAGCACTTTTTTCATCAATTCAAGATACTGTTTCATGGTTCCTCAGGAAAGTTGTTGCTGTGGACGACGACGATACGCCCAAATCATCATAATGGCACCCGCGACAATCATCGGAATGGAGAGGATCTGCCCCATGCTGATGTACTGTACCCACTCGCCGGTAAACTGCGCATCCGGCTGACGGAAGAACTCGACGATGATACGGAATGCGCCATAGCCAATCAGGAACAGACCGGATACAGCCCCCATTGGACGCGGTTTGCGGATAAACAGGTTCAGAATGATAAACAGCACCACGCCTTCCAGCGCCAGCTCGTACAGCTGAGACATATGGCGCGGCAGCACGCCGTAGGTATCGAAAAGGGATTGCCACTCCGGGTGTGATGGCAGCAGCGCCATATCTTCTGCGCGAGAGCCCGGGAAGAGCATCGTGTACGGCACGCTCGGGTCGACGCGGCCCCACAGCTCACCGTTGATGAAGTTGCCCAGTCGACCAGCCCCCAGCCCAAACGGGATCAGCGGTGCAATAAAATCTGAAACCTGGAAGAAATTGCGTTTGGTGCGTTTGGCAAAAATCACCATCACCAGGATCACACCGATCAGGCCGCCATGGAAGGACATGCCGCCGTCCCACACGCGGAACAGATAGAGCGGATCGTTCAGGAATACCGGGAAGTTATAGAACAGTACGTACCCAATACGGCCACCGAGGAACACGCCGAGGAAGCCCGCATACAGCAGGTTTTCAACTTCGTTTTTAGTCCAGCCACTGCCAGGACGACTGGCGCGACGGCCAGCGAGCCACATGGCAAAAATGAAGCCCACCAGGTACATCAGACCGTACCAGTGAAGCGAAACAGGTCCTACTGAGAAAATGACCGGATCAAATTCCGGAAAATGCAGATAACCACTGTTCATCTGTCACCACAAGATGTTGTTATTCCGCTGAAAGTGGACAGCGGTAGAAATGCGATTCTGCCGTAAGCAGAGGCTCCAAAGTTGCGAATCATAGCATAAGGCGGGCGCGGAGGATGCGCCAGAGATGTAAAAGATGTGTATAGGGTATTGTGCGGCCTGATGCCCTCACCCCAGCCCTCTCCCACGGGGAGAGGGAGAAATGCAAATTAGCGGCCGCCGCGGATCAGGCCGCCCATGCCGCGTCGTTCCATAAACGCCGCGACCTGGTGGCGAACCTCAGCGGCCAGCTGCGCGTCAAGGCTGCGTTCAGCCAGCTCGCGGGCATCGTCAATATCGATATGCCGCAACAGGTACTTCACGCGTGCGACGGCGCGGCCGTTCATCGACAGGTGGCGATATCCCAGACCAATCAGGATCGCAACGCACATTGAATCTCCTGCCATTTCACCGCACAGGCGTAAATCAATGCCGTACTGCTCCGCTTCACGAGCAATCATCGCCAGCGCGCGAATGATCGCCGGATGCAGGCTATCATAGATACTGGCGACGCGGGTGTTGTTACGGTCGACGGCCAGAATATACTGCGTCAGGTCGTTCGTGCCGACGGAGATAAAATCAACGCGGCTTGCCAGCTGCGGCAGCATAAAGACCATGGAAGGCACTTCGAGCATCACGCCAATCCGCGGTTTCGGGATAGCATAGCCAATCATCTCTTCCACTTCACGGCCAGCGCGTTCGATCAGTCGACGTGACTCGTCGATCTCATCAATGCTGGTGACCATCGGCAGTAAGATGCTGAGGTTACCCGTCGCCGCATTTGCGCGCAGCATGGCGCGCACCTGGATCAGGAAGATCTCAGGCTGATCGAGCGTAATGCGGATCCCACGCCAGCCCAGACACGGGTTTTCTTCGCTGATCGGCATATAGGGCAGCTGTTTATCCGCTCCGACGTCCAGGGTACGCAGGGTGACAGGTTTGTCGTTAAACATCTGCAGCATGCCCTGATACTGCGCCACCTGCTCCTCTTCGGAGGGAAAACCGCTCTGCAGCATGAACGGAATTTCAGTGCGGTACAGGCCAATACCGTCGATACGGCTGCCGAGCTTTTCTTCGTGCTCGGGGCTTAAACCCGCATTGAGCATCACTTTGATCCGCTCACCGCTTTTAAGCTGCGCGGGCAGGTTAACGTCATCTTCTGCCAGCTTGCTTAATTCATTCTCTTCGCTGATAAGACGCTGGTATTCCTGGAGCAGAACCGGCTCAGGATCGACCAGCAGCTCACCGCGGTAGCCGTCGACCACCAGCGTACGCCGGTGCAGTACCGACGGCTGGATATCCGCCCCCATAACGGTGGGAATACCCAGCGCGCGCACCATAATGGCCGCATGTGAGTTGGCTGCACCATCGCGCACCACGACACCGGCCAGCCTGTCCTGAGGCAGTTCGGCCAGCGTCGTTGCTGAGAGTTCGTCGGCAACCAGAACAAACCGTTTTGGCCAGGCATTTGCCCCCTGAATGGTGTCATCCAGGTGGAACAGCAGGCGTTGTCCGAGGGCCCGGAGATCCCCTGCCCGCTCTTTCAGGTAACCGTCGGTCAGTGCCGCAAATTGGTCGGCAAATTTTTCGATAACCTTCTTAACCGCCCACTCCGCGACAGAACCTTGATCCACTTCTGCAAAAAGCTCACGGCGCAGACGCGCATCGGAGAGCAGGTGCGAATAGAGGTCAAAAATGGCCGCCGTCTCTTTTTGCGCGCCTGCGGCAAAGCGCTTGCTGTAACGGCGAAATTCATTTGCCGCCTCTTCCAGCGCGGCGGTAAGGCGCTCGCGCTCAAGCGCTTCATCAAGCGTTGAGGCTTCGTAAACCTGCTCCATTAACGGCAGCGTGGCGTCCATCCAGCCTTCAGCAATCGCCACGCCTGGCGATGCCGGAAGAGCGCGAATGCGCGTATGGCGATACTGGCCAAAAAGCGCGGCAAGCTGAGACTGAGAGAGGATTGCCGCCATCTGCGTGGCCAGCGTCACGAGGAAAGACTCTTCGCTTTCATCGTACTGACGTAGCTCGCGCTGCTGAACAACCAGCACACCGAGCAGCTGGCGACGCTGGATAATCGGCACGCCAAGGAAAGCGCGGAAGCGCTCTTCTTTTACGGAAGGGATGTATTTAAAGCTGGGGTGTTTTTGCGCGTCAGCAAGGTTGATGGGTTCAGCCAGTCGCCCAACCAGCCCCACGATACCTTCATCAAATGCGAGCGTGACGGTGCGTCCACGTGGTTTTTTCAAACCACGGGTCGCCATCAGGTAATAGCAGCGCCGATCGTGGTCGGCCAGATACACCGAACAGACCTCGGTTTCCATCGCAAGGCAGATGTCAGTGACCAGAATATTCAGCGCCTCGTTCAGACGCGGCGCGCTGGCCACCTTCTCGACTATTTCTCGCAAGCGGGTGAGCATGATTTGCGTAGCTTAACCTCTTTTACGTCGCCAGGCAGGTGCGCTCTGCGGCTTAGGCGGGATCTCCTGAAGCTGCATCACCACACTTGCAAACTCTTTCATCACCCTACGGTAAACATCGCGTTTAAATGACACGACCTGACGAACAGGATACCAATAGCTCACCCAGCGCCAGCCATCGAACTCCGGCGTACTGCTGGTTTGCATATTGATGTCTGAATCGTTGCCCACCAACTGCAACAGAAACCACTTCTGTTTCTGGCCGATACAAACCGGCTTTGTGTCCCAACGCACCAAACGTTTCGGTAACTTGTAACGCAACCAGTTGCGGGTCGAAGCCAGGATGCGAACATCTTTACGGCTTAAACCGACCTCTTCAAAAAGCTCCCGGTACATCGCTTGTTCTGGGGACTCTCCCGGATTGATCCCGCCTTGCGGGAACTGCCAGGAGTGCTGACCATATCGCCGGGCCCACATTACCTGGCCCTGACGATTACAAATTACTATTCCTACGTTCGGGCGGTAGCCATCGTCATCAATCACCGGACTACCCCAAACTAAACCTTATATATGAATGATTGTTTCACACTACAGTGAGGCGGTAAACCACTCTCTTACAGGGCTACAGCCTAATAACATTTGAATAACTCACAAATAAGTGCTGAGTTATAAACAGATGAGAGACAGCAAAGGGAATTTTATTCACCTTTTCTGTGGATATAGTTGTGAAGAAGTGTCTGATTACCGATGAACAACCTTCATCGCCGTCTAACATCATCTTTAAGCCATTTTATATAAAATTATAATTTTCATATAGTTAAACATGTCCCCATCAACAAAAAGCAGAATAGCGTGACGATCGTCACATCAGGGATCGTCGTGCTGATGAAAGATCGAACAGCGTCGGTTTTATCCACAGATTGTGCCAATAAGTTAGTCACAATTTGTCTGAAAATTCGATTTTCATCGCACGTCAAGGCTGTAAATTGAAACAGTAGTCAGGGTTATGCCCAGTTATCCCACTTTTCTGTGGATAACATGGTGTAAGATCCTGTTCATTGTCAGTGACCAGATTTGAACAACCCGTTTTCTGACGAAAGTGAAACGATTTCAAACCTATAAAAAATCCTATAAATCATAGAGATGTCATATTGGTACAGAAAAAGTTAAACTCTATCCACAGGGGACAATTTCTTCGTTTATTTTTTAATCAAAAGGTTACCGTCATGCATCCGCTTACACCCTTGCTCTCACCTCCCTCTAGCGAAACCCAGCTGCTCCAGCAGGCACAGCGCCTGGCAGGCTTTTCGCTTGGTGAGCTGGCGGCAATGGCAGGGCTTCAGATCCCGAAGGATCTGAAACGGGATAAAGGCTGGATCGGCATGCTGCTTGAGCTGTGGCTGGGTGCCAGCGCGGGGAGCAAACCAGAGCAGGATTTTGCCGCGCTTGGCGTAGAGTTAAAAACCATTCCCATCGACAGCCAGGGGAAGCCCCTTGAGACCACCTTCGTCTGCGTCGCGCCATTAACCGGCAATACCGGCGTGACGTGGGAAACCAGCCACGTCCGCCACAAGCTGAAGCGCGTCCTGTGGGTGCCGGTTGAAGGTGAGCGTCAGATCCCGCTGGCCGATCGTCGCGTTGGCGCACCGCTGCTCTGGAGCCCAAGCGACGATGAAGAGCACCAGCTGCGTCTGGACTGGGAGGAACTGATGGACATGATTGTGCTTGGGCAGGTCGAACGCATTACCGCCCGTCACGGTGAAGTGTTACAGCTGCGCCCGAAAGCGGCCAACAGTAAGGCGCTCACCGAGGCAATCGGCGCGCAGGGTGAGCCGATACTGACCTTACCGCGCGGTTTTTATCTTAAAAAGAATTTCACCGGGGCGCTTCTTGCTCGTCATTTTCTTCTAAAAACATAGTTTTTTACTTATTTTGCGAGCTCCCAAACATAATCACCTGGTTTTTAAGATTTTACCGCTTCCTCCTGTTGCCATATCGGGTTAAAACTAAACTATGATTTGATACGAGCCAGATGAGGACGATAACGATGAAAAAATGGGCAGTGTTAGTTTCAGCAGTCGGTTTAGCATTTGCCGTATCGGGCTGTAGTAGCGATTACGTTATGGCGACAAAAGATGGGCGAATGATCCTGACTGACGGTAAACCCGAAGTCGACGATGATACCGGTCTGGTCAGCTATCGCGATCAGCAAGGCAACAAAATGCAGATCAATCGCGACGAAGTCTCGCAAATTATCGAGCGATAAACAGAGAGAGGTCAGTAGCTTGCTGGCCTTTTTGATTTTTTTCTTCCCCTTTTGCTTCCCCTCTGCCATGTTTATATTCCTTTGTCGGGTACACCCTGACGCGGTCTATATGTCTAATGAGGAAGCCGGCTATGCATTATCACCGTATCCCCCACAGCGCTCTGGAAATAAGCCAACTGGGGTTGGGCACGATGACATTTGGTGAACAAAACAGCGAAGCCGATGCCCATGCACAACTCGATTATGCCGTCAGCCAGGGCATTAACTTGATTGATGTCGCAGAGATGTACCCTGTTCCGCCACGTCCGGAAACGCAGGGACTCACCGAAACCTACGTCGGTAACTGGCTGGCAAAACACGGTAACCGTGAAAAGCTGGTGATTGCCTCAAAAGTCAGTGGCCCCGCGCGCAACAACGATGCCGGGATCCGCCCGAATCAAGTTCTCGATCGCAAGAATATCCGCGCCGCGCTGGATGCCAGCCTGAAGCGTCTGCAAACCGACTATCTCGACCTCTACCAGGTGCACTGGCCGCAGCGTCCAACCAACTGCTTCGGTAAGCTCGGCTACAGCTGGAACGAGAGCGCCCCCGCCGTTACGCTGCTGGAAACCCTGGAGGCGCTGACCGAGTGCCAGCGCGCGGGGAAAATTCGCTATATAGGCGTATCTAACGAAACGGCCTTTGGGGTAATGCGCTATCTGCACCTGGCGGATAAACACGATCTGCCGCGCATCGTCACCATCCAGAATCCGTACAGCCTGCTTAACCGCAGCTATGAGGTGGGTCTGGCCGAAGTAACGCAGTATGAAGAAGTGGAACTGCTCGCCTATTCCTGTCTCGGCTTTGGCACGCTGACGGGGAAATACCTGAACGGCGCGAAGCCGGCCGGAGCGCGTAACACCCTCTTTAGCCGCTTTACCCGCTACAGCGGCGAGCAGACCCAAAAAGCCGTTGCAGCCTATGTGGATATCGCAAAGCGTCACGGTCTTGACCCTGCGCAGATGGCGCTAGCCTTCGTGCGTCGTCAGCCGTTTGTTGCCAGCACCCTGCTGGGCGCGACCACCATGGAACAGCTGAAAACCAATATTGAGAGTTTCCATCTGAACCTGAGTGAAGAAGTGTTAGCGGAGATTGAAGCGGTGCATCAGGTTTATACGTATCCTGCGCCGTAATAAAAGCAAAACGGCAACGCACGTTGCCGTTTTTAGGGTTTGCGCCCTCTCCCTGTGGGAGAGGGCCGGGGTGAGGGCATCAGGCCGCACATATCAACGCCGACGCTGCCAAATCCACAAGCCCGCAATCGCCAGAGCGAACAGCCCGCCAAATCCGACGCCAATCCCCACCACCGGCGCACCGACTTTTACCGCCAGCGAGTAAAGCCCCAGCATCAACAGCATTGCCAGGTTTTCACCCAGGTTTTGAACCGCGATGGCATTTCCCGCTCCGACGGTCTGCTTGCCACGCTCCTGCAGCAACGCGTTCAGCGGCACCACGAAGAAGCCTCCCAGAATGCCAATCAGGACGAGGAGGACATAAGCGGGCAATAACGCATGCTGCAGGGAAAAAATAAGCACCACGACGCCAATCAGAATTCCAGCGGGCATGCAGCGAGCTACCGTCTCGAGCGTCACCAGCTTCGCCGCAGCGCCGGCCCCAACCACAATGCCGATGGCCACCATCGCATTAAGATAGGTCGGCGTCGCGTTGTCAGTAATCCCCAGCGCCACCGGTACCCACAGGACCAGCAGGAAGCGCAGCGTAACGCCCGCGCCCCAGAACATACTGGTCCCCATCAGGGAGAAACGCGTTTCTCCGTTACGCCACAGCACGCGGCAGGCATTAAAGAAACTGCCGGTCATTGGCTTAAAGCGCCAGGATTGCCCCGGGCGAGCCACCGGGAGCTTTGGAATGAACAGGTTAGCGACGACCGCGCCGCCATACACCACCGCACATACGCCCAGCGCTGCCAGGACATGCCAGTCGGCCAGTACGCCGCCCGCAACGGAGCCAAGCAGGATAGCGGCAATGGTTGACGACTCCATCAGGCCATTGGCTTTCACCAGCTTATCGCCCGTGGTCAGTTCTCCGAGAATGCCATACTTCGCCGGGGAGTAGGCGGCGGCGCCAATGCCCACCAGCGTGTAGCCAATAAACGGATTGAAACCAAAGCAAATGCTGGCGGCCCCCAGCAGCTTGAGGCCGTTGGCAAACATCATCACCCGACCTTTCGGGAAGCTGTCCGCCACCTGCCCCACAAACGGGGCAAAGATAATGTAAGCGCCCACAAACACCATCTGCAGGATCGGCTGACTCCAGTCGGGGTAAAACTCGGCTTTCAGCAGCGCCAGAGTGGCAAACAACAGCGCGTTATCGCCGAATGCAGAGAGAAACTGCGCGGCAATGACGGCCATCATGCCTTTCGACCTCAGTGAAGTGTTAGTGTGTACTGACTCACGCATTTTGCTGCTCCGCCTCTTCAACCATGCCTTTCAGGGTCACGAAATCGGGCTTCCCGCTCCCCAGCACCGGGAGCTGCTTCAGGTAGCGAATATCGCGCGGGACGGCCAGTTCAGGGATACCATGTTCACGCGCATAGCTCAGCAGCCTGTCGCGCTTAAGCTCGCTATCGGTCGTGAACAGCACCAGCGCCTCGCCTTTGCTGGCATCACTTTTCACCACGGTCGCATGCATTTTATCAGCGGATACGGCCGTCGCCAGTTGCTCAACCATTTCCAGAGAGACCATTTCACCGGCAATTTTGGCGAAGCGTTTTGCACGCCCCTGAATCTGAACAAAGCCTTGTTCATCAAAACGGACAATATCACCGGTGTCGTACCAGCCGGTTTCAATCTCGCCGTTGACGTTTTCCGCCGTCGGGACCTCCAGCACGCCGGGGTTTTCCACGCGCAGATAACCGTTCATCACGTTTGGCCCCTTCAGCTGCAGACGGCCGCCGTCCTCAATGCCCGGCACGGCCAGCAGACGCGCATCCATCCCCGGCAGAATTCGGCCAACCGTACCCGGTTTCGCCGCCATCGGCACGTTAATCGAGACCACGGGCGCGCACTCGGTAACGCCATAGCCTTCGAGGATGCGCAGGCCAAACTTGTCCTGCCAAATCTGACGCGTACTCTCCTGCAGTTTTTCCGCGCCAGCCACCACATACCGCACGCGGTAGAAATCATACGGGTTGGCAAAACGCGCATAGTTACCCAGGAAGGTTGAGGTCCCGAACAGGACGGTGCAGTTACGGTCATACACCAGCTCAGGCACGATGCGGTAATGCAGCGGGCTTGGATAGAGGAACACTTCTGCGCCGGTCAGCAGCGGCGTAAACAGCCCCACCGTCAGGCCAAAGGAGTGGAACAGCGGCAGCGCCGACATAAAACGGTCATCCGCGGTAAAGTCAGCAATGCTTTTGATCTGCTCAACATTCGCCAGAATGCTTTTGTGGCTGTGGACAACGCCTTTCGGGTTGCCCTCTGACCCCGACGTGAAGAGTATAATCGCGTCATCTTCCGGCTGCTGTTTGACCTGGGCCAGGTGCGGCATCAGCAGGTGAGCAAAAATCCACAGCTTGTCGCCGGTGGTAACGTCCGCTTTCAGATCTTCCAGGAAGACCCAGCGCACCTGGGTGAGCTGCTCGGGGAGATGCCAGAGCTTGCCCTTGTCCAGGAACTGACGGGAGGTAAAGACGGTATTAATCTGGGCGGCGGTAATGGCGCTGGTCAGCCCTTTCACGCCCGCCGTGTAGTTCATCATTGCCGGAATACGGCCCCGGGAAACCGCACCAAAAATCACCGCCGCGCTGATGCCCGCGTTAGGCAGCATCAGGCCAATCTTTTCGCCCTTCTTGCTGTACTTCTCAAGAATGCGGCCTACAAACAGGGTCTTGGTCAGCAGCTTGCGATAGGTATCCGGGGTAAAGTTGATGTCTTCGATACAGTTTTTCTTCGCGCCGTAGCGGTACTGCGCTGAAAGCAGAGATTCGTACAGCGTTTCGCGCGGACGAACGGCCATACGCGCTTCCATCATAATCTGATGCAGCATTTCCCCGGCGATTTTACGGCGATCGCGGGCGCGCGGCGCGTCGGGCATCGGTAGCGACGTTGGCGGCAGAAGATGCAGCGTGATTTTTGGGAACAGACGCTGTTTCACCCGCCCCTTCAGACGGCTGAAATGGGTCAGCTCTGCGCCTTCAATACGCAGCGGCACCACTGTCGCTTTTGACTTCGCCGCGACAAACCCCGCGCCGTCGTAGATCTTCATCAGTGAACCGGTCACTGAAATGCGCCCTTCCGGGAAAATAACCACCGGACGCCCCTGCTCTACCAGACGCACCAGATGCTTAATCATCATCGGCTTTGTCGGGTCGAGTGGCACAAAATCAATCAACGGCGTGAGCCAGCGCATGTACCACTGCTGGCTGATGGAGGTATACACCGCAAACACCGGACGCACGGGCAAAAACAGCGCCAGCAGGATGCCATCGATAAAGGAAACATGATTTGGAGTGATTAAAACGCGTTCACCGCGAAGCGCCTGGGCATCGCCAGTCACGCGGATGCGAAAGAGAATACGGAAAAGTGTACGGAAGAACCCAAATAGCATCTCAACTCCCTTTGCCAGCCAGTGTGAAGGGTTGATAGTAAATGGTGGCAGATTACACGAGAAGTGATACGGGAGCGACAAGCAAAAATAGAGGCGAAAAAAAACCTGCGCATCCGCGCAGGTTGGTGCAAGAGATGAGTACGAAACCGTACTAAGAATTCTCACCAATCAATACCTCTGGGATCTTGATTTTGGCGGTTGGCACTGCGCTTCGCCAGCAGGAAAACGCAAGGGAATGAGCCTAAGTGCAACCAGGTGTGAATATTCTCTGTTGCTGTTACAGGTTGAACTGTCAGGCAAAAAAAAACCTGCGTAAAAACGCAGGTTGGTGTAAATCGTGTTAATCAACCGGAGCTGATTCCACCTATCAATACCTCTGGGATCTCGACTGTATCAACCTCATTAACGCCCTCGCTATCAGACAATCGCAACAGCCTGAGGCAAAGTGTAACTAAAGGTTCAGATTGACATTCTTCAGACATGACTACGCGTGTAACGATTACACCATCAGGGTTGTCCTGCGTCACGTTTGTGGAGTGCAGAATCCCGCTCCCCTTGAATGCGCGCTGCTTTTCCGCAACACTATTTGGTGTGTAAACGCTTACCCCCAATAAGAAGGTAATGAATGGCGACAATAAAGGATGTGGCCCGTCTGGCAGGCGTGTCGGTGGCAACCGTCTCGCGCGTGATTAACAACTCCCCAAAAGCCAGTGACGCATCACGCCAGGCGGTACAAAGCGCCATGGAATCCCTTAACTATCATCCCAACGCCAACGCCCGCGCGCTCGCACAGCAGTCCACTGAAACCATTGGGCTGGTGGTGGGAGATGTTTCTGACCCCTTTTTCGGCGCCATGGTAAAAGCGGTTGAACAGGTTTCGTATCAGACAGGCAATTTTTTGCTGATCGGCAATGGCTATCACAATGAACAAAAAGAACGCCAGGCCATTGAGCAGCTGATCCGCCACCGCTGCGCGGCGCTGGTTGTGCACGCCAAAATGATCCCGGATGCCGAACTGATTCATCTGATGAAGCAAATCCCCGGGATGGTAATCATCAACCGTATTATTCCCGGGTTTGAAAAACGCTGCGTGGCGCTCGACGACCGTTACGGTGCTTGGCTTGCGACCCGCCATCTGATTCAACAGGGCCATACCCGAATTGGTTATCTCTGTTCCAATCACCCGATTTCTGATGCGGAAGACCGCCTGCAGGGCTATTACGATGCCCTGCGCGAAAACGGTCTACCGTGCAATGACCGTCTGGTGGCCTACGGTGAGCCGGATGAGAGCGGCGGTGAACAGGCTATGACCGAGCTGCTGGGCCGCGGGCGCAATTTCACGGCGGTGGCCAGCTATAACGACTCCATGGCCGCAGGCGCAATGGGGGTGCTGAACGACAACGGGGTGGAGGTGCCGGCAGAAATCTCGCTGATTGGCTTTGATGATGTGCTGGTCTCCCGCTACGTGCGACCGCGCCTGACCACCGTACGTTACCCAATCATCACGATGGCAACGCAGGCCGCCGAGCTGGCGCTAGCGCTGGCGGAGCAACGCCAGCCGCCGGATATTACCCATCTCTTCAGCCCAACCCTGGTGCGCCGTCACTCCGTTGCATCCCCTGCAGAAGCGCAGAGCGAATAGCGGTAAAGGTGTACCGTCTTGTTCGGGTATTCGAGCGCATCGCCAACGTACTGCCAGCCGTAACGTTCATAGAAGTCGCGGCAGGCAGACCACAGATGGAGCTCCTCGAACCCGGCCTGCGCGGCATAGGTCATAACATACTGCTGAAGCTGCCCCGCCAGCCCTTTTCCACGCGCCGCGTCGTCAACGAACAGCGCCGCCAGCCACGGGCAGAGATCCTGTCGGGTGATCAAATCGCAGCGCCAGAGCCCCACCGTGCCGAGAAGTCGTTCGCCTTCAACGGCAATAAAGGTCAAAGGTAATGCTCCCGGCGTCTGGCTGTGCTCAACGATGCTGTGGAAAAATTCACGGGGAAGCCCTTCGCCAAAGGCCTGCCAGATCCAGTCTGTCACCAGCTCCGCATACTGAGGCGCGGCGTAAAGAGGCAAAATCGTCATACCAGTTTCCCCTGGAAAATCGGTACGGACTCAAACAGATAGCCGTCAAAATCTGGCGCATCTTCATCCGAGAGTTCAAGCAAGCTCTTTTTGACATTTTCGAGATGCTGGAACATCGCCTGCCAGGCCCCCATCACGTCACGACGACGGAGCGCCGCAAGGATAGTTTGCCTGTCGCCCAGCCATTTCAGACGGTATGCGCGGCTGGCGATGTGGACATTAAACTGCTGCCATAGCGGGCTGCTGTCCATGTGGTGCCAGATGCTTTCCACCGTCGCCAGCAGCATCTGGTTTTGCGTTGCGCCCGCCAGCACCAGGTGGAACATCTTGTTGTTATCCTGGCTGTGGTCGTCGACGGCTATCGCCCGCTGCTCCTGCTCGATGATTCGGCGCAGGTTGTCGATATCGGCACGTGTTGCCATTTTGGCGGCAAACGCGGCAATATTGCTTTCAAGAAGCTGGCGCGCCTGCAGGATCTCAAACGGCCCCACGTCGCTGTTAAGAAAACGCTCTTCTTCGTTTTCGTGTTCTTCCGGGATGCGCATGACGTACACGCCGGACCCCTGACGGATATCGACCGTACCCTGTAACTCCAGCATCAACAGCGCCTCGCGCACGATGGTGCGGCTCACGCCATAGGTTTCAGCGATATTACGCTCCGGCGGCAGACGGGAACCAACGGGATAGTGCCCCTGGATAATCTGCGCCCGCAAATCCTCGCCAATTTCCTGGTACTGTTTTTTTTCCGGCAGGATGACAGCCTTATCCACGTTACCACCTGTTTTTTCAGTTAATGCGCAGGCCAGGCGTCCTCCCGGCCAGTTTGTAGACTATTTTACCAGAACCCGCCTGGTTTTCGCCTACTTCCATTCATCGTCAACGCCGAGCGTGAGGACGCGGGTATCGCGCAGCTGGCGAAACCAGGTTGCCGATTTTTTCGCTCGCCGGGCGCGGTTATCGTCCAGATCAATCTCAATCAGACCATAGCGATTTTTGAAGGCGTTCATGGGCGAGACATTGTCGGTAAAGGCCCACAGCATATAGCCGTGACAGTTCGCCCCCGCCTCTCGCGCCAGCAGCGCGTAGTAAAGGTGCTCGCTGATAAACGCAATGCGGTAGCTGTCGTCGATGATGCCGTCATCGTTGCGAAACCGCGCTTCGTTTTCTACGCCCATCCCGCTCTCCGCCACGAACCAGTTGATGTTGCGGTATTCCTGCTTAATCCGCATCGCCATGTCGTAGATAATGCGCGGGTAGATCTCCCAGCCGCGAGAGGGGTTCATCCGCCGCCCCGGCAGCTCAAACGGCTCGTAGTAGTACGCCGGGTGGAACGGCGTCTCCGGGTGCCAGGCGCGGGAGGGCGCTTTTACGCGGTGCGGGTAATACAGGTTAATCCCCAGCTCATCAACGGTGTTTTCCGCGATCAGCGCCAGCTCGTCTGCCGTGTAGTCCCACGGAACCTGGTGCTGCTCCAGCAGGGTAAAAAGCGCAGGTGGATAATGCCCGTGCACCAGCGGATCGAGAAAGACGCGGTTGTAGAACAGATCGTACATTTCTGCCGCCCGCACGTCATGCGGCGCGCGGGAGCGCGGATACGTGACTTCCGGGTTAAGAATACAGCCCACCGAGCCGCGGTAGCCTTTGGCACGAAACAGCTTCACTACCTTCGCCGTCGCCAGCACCTTGTGGTGATTCCACTGCATCCAGGTACCGGTGTTCTGCTCGTACGGCCAGCGCAGCGCGTCAAGGTAGACGCGGGTCTGGACCACAATCGGTTCGTTGAAGGTAAACCAGCGGGTCACTTTGCCGTGGAAGCGTTCAAACACCTTTTCCGCATAGCGGACAAACAGCTCAACCACGTGCTTCGACGCCCAGCCGCCGTATTTTTCAAGCAGCACGCCGGGAAGCTCGTAGTGTTCCAGGCAGATCATCGGCTCAATGCCCTGACGGCGCATTTCATCAAACAGGTCGGCGTAATACGCGGCGTACTCCTCATCCACCGTCGCATTTTCATAATCGGTCAAAAAACGGGACCAGTTGATCGAGGTCCGGTAATGCGTCAGCCCCGCCTGCTTCATCAGAGCCACATCTTCGCGGAAGCGATTGATAAAATCGGTCGCCACCGCCGGGCCATAGCCGTTGTGCCAGACGTGACGATCGTTCTTATACCAGAGGTCTATCCACGAATCCTGGCCCGGTCTTTTGCCGCTCCAGCCTTCGGTTTGCCAGGCTGACGCCGCCGCGCCGAGAATAAAATCCTGCGGCAGGGTTATCTTTTTTGTGCTCATCACATCCTCACACGTTATCGGGGGCTTGCTGCAGCGCGGCCTGCTCTGCGCGGCGAGAGGCAATCTTCACAAACGGCAGATAGATAATGACGGCAGTAACGATGCAAATAAGCTGGGTGACCACCGCCCCCATCGACCCTGCAGTTGAAAGCCAGGCGTTAATCAGCGGCGGCGTGGTCCAGGGCACCATCACCACGGCTTTACCGGCAAAACCGGTTACCGTTGCAAAGTAGCCAATCGATCCGGTCACCAGAGGGGTGATGATGAAGGGAATGGCGAGGATCGGGTTAAGCATGATTGGCATGCCGAAGATCACCGGCTCGTTAATGTTAAAGATGCCGGGGCCGATAGAGAGTTTGGCGATCTCCTTCATCTCTTTGCGTTTGGTAGCGATCATCACCGCGATCAGCAAACCGATGGTGAGCCCCGATCCGCCGATGCTCATATACACGTCCCAGAAAGGCATAGTGATGATGTTCGGGACCTCTTTACCCTGCTCGAAGGCGCTCATGTTGACGGTGATCGCCCCCAGCAGCAGCGGCTCGCGGATGGGCTTAATCATCTGGTTGCCATGAATGCCAATCACCCAGAACAGCTGAGCCACAAACATCAGCAGCAGAATGCCCGGCAGACTTTGCACCACGCGCTCCAGCGGCTGTTGCACCACCTGATAGACCGCATCGTAGAGATACATGCCGGTGATTTGATGGAATACAAAGCCGAAGGTGGCAATGGCAGTGGTTGTGATGATCGCCGGGATCAGCGCGGAGAAGGACGCGGCCACGTTAGGCGGCACCGTATCCGGCATTCTGATCTTTAGCCCTTTGCGGTTTTCCAGCCAGCAGTAAATTTCTACCGAAAGAATGGCGATAAACATGCCGAGGAACAGGCTGCGGGTATCGGAGAACTGACGCAGCAGGACATCCTTCACCACGTGCATTTCGCCATCCACCAGCATTTCCACGGTGGTCGGCGTCACGCAGATAAAGCAGATCACCGCCAGCAGGCCGGGGAACAATGATTTTATGCCGTTAATACGCCCCAGTTCGATGCCGATTAAAAACACCGCGCCAATATTGAGGAAATTCAGGGTCGCGTAATTAAGCGCGCTGGTGATCGGTTTCAGCACTGCGAGGAATGACAGGGACTGGAAGCTCGCCAGGCCGTTTTTCGGATCCAGTACCATGTTGGAGATCAGTACCGAAAATGCGCCAACGATGATGACCGGCATTAAGGTAATGAAGGCAGACTTGATCGCCATAATATAGCGATAGCTGTTGAACGTAGTGGCGAAACTGCCCAGAGAATCGATCAGTTTTTCCTGTAATGCCATAGGGTAATACCTCAGTAAAAGGGCTTTTATGGAATAAGAGGGTCAGCCGGATACTATTGGCATACCAAAAATAGCTTTAAGGGGCTTTACGATCTGTGATTAAGCTCTCAACGAGGCAAGAGGTATTCCAGATGAATATTTTTTCCCATTTTGGCATACCACTTAAAGACGTTTATCCCGCGCTCAGCGATCCTTACCAAAAAGCGTGATCGTGGCGGAATTTTTGCGCCTCCCGCGTCGCTTATACGCCGTGAGGTCTGTGTTAAACTGCAGATCATTACGTGGAATCAGGAATGTAGAATGGCAACAATGCTGGATGTCTCACTGCGTGCGGGCGTGTCAAAGGCCACGGTATCGCGCGTGCTGAACGGCACAGGTCAGGTTAAAGAGAGTACGCGCCAGCAGGTGTTTGCTGCGATGGAAGAGCTGGGCTACCGCCCAAACTTTCTCGCGCGCTCGCTGGCAAACCAGACCAGCAACAGCATTGGTCTGGTCGTCTCCACCTTCGATGGCTTTTACTTTGGTCGCCTTCTGCAACAGGCGTCGCGGCAGACCGAAACCCACGGAAAACAGCTGATCGTCACCGACGGCCACGACGCGCCGGAGCAGGAAGAGCAGGCGGTGCAGATGCTGGCCGATCGCCAGTGCGATGCCATCGTGCTTTACACGCGCTATATGAGCGAAAAAGCGATCATCAAGCTGATGAACACCGTGCAAACGCCGCTGGTGGTCATTAACCGTGAAGTCAGCCTGGCGCCGGATCGCTGCGTGTTCTTCGAACAGCAGGATGCCGCGTTTAAGGCCGTGGATTACCTGATCAATCAGGGCCACCGGGAGATCGCCTGTATCACCGTCCCGATCCACACCCCAACCGGGAAAGCGAGGCTGATGGGCTATCGCAAGGCGCTGGAAAAGCACGGCATACGTCTGGACGAGCGTCGGATAAAGTACGGTGATGCGGGAATGACGCGGGGATATGAGCTATGCAAAGAGCTGATTGCCGACGGAGTTTCGTTCAGCGCCCTGTTTGCCTGTAACGATGATATGGCGCTGGGTGCGTCCAAAGCGTTGCACCAGGCGGGGCTGAAAATCCCGCAGGATATTTCACTGTTTGGCTTTGACGATGCCCCAAGCGCGAAATGGCTGGAGCCTGCGCTCTCATCGGTGTATCTGCCTATCGATAATATGATTGTCACGGCCATCGATCAGGCGATCCGGCTGGCAAAAAACCAGCCGGTCGATGCCATCCCGCCGTTTACCGGCACGCTGGTATTACGCGATTCGGTCACCACCGGGCCCTACTTTACTCAAACGAGCTCCAGCGCCAGCAGCTCCTGAATGGTCTGGCGACGGCGGATCAGCCGCGCCTTGCCGTTATCAAACAGCACTTCCGGCAGCAGCGGGCGGCTATTGTAGTTTGATGACATAGACGCCCCGTAGGCTCCGGTATCATGCAGCACGAGATAATCACCCGGCTTGACCTCTGGCAGCGCGCGGGTTTCCACTTTGCCGCCTTCCTGCTGGGTAAACACATCGCCCGACTCACACAGCGGCCCCGCAACGACCGTCTCAACGCGCGGCGCCTGCGTTAAATCGCGGCCGTCGGCAGCCAGCGCCGTAATGTGGTGATAGCTGCCGTACATCGACGGACGCATCAGATCGTTAAAACCTGCGTCAATCAACACGAAGTGGCGAGACCCCATCTCTTTCACGCTGCGCACCTGCGAAACCAGTACGCCTGCCTCGGCTACCAGGAAACGACCCGGCTCAATTTCCAGCTTCACCGCGTGGCCCAGATGCGCGGCGATTTGGTCACGCGCGGCGCTCCACAGGCCGTAATAGTGATCGGTATCGATCGCCTCTTCCCCTTCGCGATAAGGAATAGAGAGACCGCCGCCGGCAGAGATCGCCTCCAGATCCTGACCAAAATCGACCACCTGGCGCACCATCGCCCCGCACACCTGCTCGAGGTGGCCGTAATCCACGCCCGACCCAATGTGCATATGAATACCCACCAGCTTCAGGCCGTAACGCTGGAGCACCTCCAGCGCAGCAGGCATATCGGCATACCAGATCCCGTGCTTGCTGTTTTCACCGCCGGTGTTGGTTTTTTGGCTGTGCCCATGACCAAAGCCCGGGTTCACGCGCAGCCAGACGCGGTGGCCAGGAGAAACCTGTCCAAGCTGCTCCAGCATATCCACAGAGCCCGCATTCACCGGGATCTGCAGTTCGTGGACGCGCGCCAGGGTGGCATCGTCAATCACATCGGCGGTAAAGACGATCGCATCGCTGTCGGCTTTCGGATCGAATCCGGCCGCCAGCGCGCGCTCGATTTCGCCGAGCGAAACGGAGTCAACCTTTACTCCCTGCTCACGCATCAGGCGCAAAATATGGATATTGGAGCACGCCTTCTGGGCAAAGCGCACCACGTCAAACTGATGCAGTGCCGCAATTTTCTCGCGAACGATCTGCGCGTCGTAGACCCAGACGGGGCAGCCAAACTCGGCAGGCAGGCGCAGGAGGTTATCAGCGTTCAAATCGGTATCGGTCTGGTTCAGCGGGCGTGGCATGGTCTTCTCCGGATAAAGGCGTTTTGATGATTACGCCACAGCGTGAAGAGAATAAAAAATATCGTTTTATCGCGAGTCTATGCAAAAATGATATGGATACCATTACGCCTTCAGGTGACCTATGCCCGCCGTCAACTTACGCCACATCGAGATTTTTCATGCCGTCATGACCACCGGCAATCTCACCGAAGCCGCGCAGATGCTGCATACCTCGCAGCCGACGGTGAGCCGCGAGCTGGCGCGCTTCGAAAAGGTGCTGGGGCTGAAGCTGTTCGAACGTACCCGAGGCAGGCTTCACCCGACGGTGCAGGGGTTACGTCTGTTCGAAGAAGTACAGCGCTCCTGGTACGGGCTGGACAGAATAGTGAGTGCAGCGGAAAGCCTGCGCGAGTTTCGTCAGGGCGAGTTATCCATCGTCTGTCTGCCCGTCTTTTCGCAGTCGTTCCTGCCCATGCTGCTGCAGCCTTTTCTGGCCCGGTATCCGGAGGTCAGCCTCACCATCGTGCCGCAGGAATCGCCCCTGCTGGAAGAGTGGCTTTCGGCACAGCGTCATGATTTAGGGCTAACCGAAACCCTCTCCACCCCAGCAGGAACGGAACGCCTGGAATTGCTCTCTTTAGATGAAGTGTGCGTTCTCCCCGCCGGGCATCCGCTTGCCGGTAAGGCGGTGCTCACGCCAGAGGATTTTCATGGGGAAAACTACATTAGCCTGTCGCAGACTGACAGCTACCGGCAGCTCCTGGACACCCTGTTTGCCGAGCATCAGGTAAAACGGCGAATGGTTGTGGAGACGCACAGCGCGGCCTCGATTTGCGCAATGGTGCGGGCGGGCGTCGGCGTCGCGGTCGTTAACCCGCTTACGGCGCTGGACTATGCCGGAAACGGGATTGTCATCCGCCGCTTTAGCGTTTCCGTCCCGTTCACCGTTAGCCTGATTCGCCCGCTGCACCGTCCGGCTTCCGCGCTGGTGGAGGCTTTTACCGAACACTTGATTGAGCACGCCCGTCAGGTGGCGCTTCGCTTACCTGACCTGCAAAACCCGTTATGACAGCATAAACTCCACGGCGTCCGCTGCATGGATGGCGGCGGTATCAAATACCGGGACGGGGCTTCGAGCGGCCGGCACCAGCAGGCCAATCTCGGTGCAGCCGAAAATTACGCCTTCTGCCCCCTGCTGCGCCAGCTTTTCAATCACGCTGACGTAATACGCCCGGGAAGACTCGCTGAAGGTACCGAGGCAGAGTTCGTCAAAGATAATCTGGTTGATGCGCGCCCGGTCGGCCTCATCCGGGATCAGGCTTTCGATACCAAACTCATCCTGCAAACGCCCGCGATAAAAATCCTGTTCCATGGTGTAGCGCGTGCCCAGCAGCGCCACGCGCTTCATCCCGGATGCCGTAATTGCACGCCCGGTCGCGTCAGCGATATGCAGGAACGGCAGCGAACAGCGCGCCTCGATATGCGACGCCACTTTGTGCATGGTATTGGTACAAAGCAATATCCCCTCGGCGCCGGCACGCTCCAGTCCCAGCGCAGCCTGGGCCAGCATCTCCCCGGCTTTATCCCACTCGCCGCTCGACTGGCAGGCTTCGATTTCATGGAAATCAACGCTGTGCAGCAGCAGGCTCGCGGAATGCAGACCACCCAGGCGCTGCTTTACCCCTTCGTTAATCAGGCGGTAATACGGGATTGTCGATTCCCAGCTCATTCCACCTAACAGGCCAATCGTTTTCATCATCCCTCCTTATCTCTGGTCTCTCTTTCTAGCACAAGCAACGCCAATAAAAAAAGGCGCTGTATTCAGCGCCTTTTTTAAACTGCAGAGTTTATTCCGTCACCGGCTCCGGCAGCGGATTACGGGTGAGCATCGCTTCGCGCAGTAAAACGCTACCGCAGGCAAACAGCCCGCCCAGGATCGCCGACAGAAGGACAATCAGGGCTTTACCCGGGCCATCTTTTTTCACCGGCATAGAAGGAGAAAGCTGGTACCTGAATGGCTCAAGCTGGACATCGGCAAAGGAGAGTTTTTTCAGCTGTGCCAGATAGTATTCCCGGTTCTGGAAATCCGCATTCAGCTCGGTCACATCCTTCAGATTTTTTTCAATCTGCAGTTTTTGCGCAATCCCGTCAGCGCCGAGCGCAACAGAGTAATCAGGATCATCCTTCACCGCCTGGCCGTTGCTGTAAACCGGCTTCTTGATACCTGCAGCATTCGCCACTGACAGCGAATAATTCAGTCGCTGCAGGTTGGTATTGTGAATATTGGTCAGGCGGACGCGATCCAGCTCCAGCTGCTGCTCAACGGCTTTCGTTTTCAGAGCGATCTGGCTGCGGATATTCTGCACCGTCTCTTTCTCGACAATCGCTGCGATATAATTGATATATCCCTGCAGGACGGATTGGGCATCGCCCGCTGTCGGCGCGGTAAAGCTTAATGTCCAGGAGACATACGGCATTTTATCCGCATCTTTTGCCTGAGTGTCGTTCACCGCTTTCATTCTTTCTGAGATGTTGACTATCGCCCGATGCAGCTCAAGCGGGTCCACCTCGGCGCCTTCCAGCTGCGACGTCACGTAAGGAGAGGTTTTCATGTACTCTTCGAGCAATGACTGAGACTGAAACTTTTTGATAAACAGGTCAAAGACTTCCGGGCGGGAAATTTTCGCATCCACGTCAAGCACCTGTAACGCAACCAGCATCTGGCGCAATGGGTTCCACTGCAGCTCTTCTGCCTGCGTGATCACGGCTTTACTGGTCCATTTCTGCGGCAGCAAAAATGAAACGGCAAGCCCTACCAGGGTGAACGCAAGGGTAACGGCAACGATGCGCTTTTTCGCCGCCAATAGCACCTGAACCAGTCCCAAAAGATCTATCTCTTTAGCGTGTACAACCGGGGTGGCATAACGGGGAAAATCAAGATCTGTGCTTTTTTTGATATCCATCTCAGACATAGGCATTTTTCTTTTTAGGATGCGTTTCATTTTGCGCAAATAATAGCGGTGGTCCGATGATACATTATCCTAAGAATTATCTTAAGTTCAAATCCCCTATATTTATCTCCCCCTGCCAGAGTTGGTAGTGAGTTTCATTACGTAACTATTGTAATAAAGCACTGACTTACCAACTCTGACTGTATTAAACGCTTAAACAGGCCAGACGATCACACGCCGATATTGCGCAGTTTCTCTCCTGCCATCAGCTTGCGCTCGATATGTTCCAGCGTCACGCCTTTGGTTTCAGGAATCAGCCAGAACGTGACGCCAATAAACGCCACGTTCAGCACCGTGTAGAGCCAGAACGTTCCCGCCGCGCCAATCGCGTCCAGCAGGGTCAGGAAAGTCGCACCGATGATCATGTTGGACACCCAGTTGGTGGTCGTGGAACAGGTGATGCCAAAGTCACGGCATTTGAGCGGCTGAATTTCGGAGCACAGGATCCACACCACGGGCGCGGCGCTCATCGCGTATCCTGCAATACACATCATGGTCATACCGACAGAGAGCCAGGAGAGACCGCTTGAGGCCGTGCCGTTATCAAACTGCATCAGGCAGTAGCCGAGGATCAGCGTGCCGAGCGCCATCACGCTGAAGCCAATTTTCAGCGCCGGCTTACGTCCGGCTTTATCCACGGTGAATACGGCGATAAAGGTAGCGAACATGAAGGTCAGCCCGACCACCAGGGTGGCTATCATCTGCTGTTCCGTGGTGGTGAACCCGGCCATTTTGAAAATGCGCGGCGCGTAGTACATGATGATGTTCATGCCGGTGAATTGCTGCATCGCCTGCAGCAGCATGCCGAGGAAGACCGCGCGGCGCACGTTGCGGTTGATTTTGAATAACGCCCAGCCCCCCTGCTTCAGCTTCAGGCTTTCGCGGATCTCATTCAGCTCTTCGCGCGCTTTTTCCGAGGTGTCGCGCAGCATGCGCAGCACCTCTTCCGCCTCCACGTGGCGCCCTTTTTGCGCCAGCCAGCGCGGACTGTTCGGCAGGAAAACCACCAGCACGATCAGCACCAGTGCCGGTAGCGCCAGCACGCCCAGCATTGCGCGCCAGTTGCCGCTGTAGCTGAAGTACGTGTCGGACAGGAACGCCAGCACAATACCCAGCGTGACCATCAGCTGGTACATGCTGATCATCTTCCCGCGCACGTTCTCACTCGCCATTTCGGAGAGATAAAGCGGCGCCGTATAAGAGGCAATCCCCACCGCCACGCCCAGCAGCACGCGGGAGAGCAGCAGCACTTCAACGTTCGCGGCAAACGCGGAGCCAATGGAGCCCGCAACAAACAGAACCGCTCCGACCATCAGGCTGTATTTGCGCCCCAGACGAAACGAGAGCCAGCCGTTGAACAGCGCGCCGATAGCCGCGCCGAGCATCATGCTGCTCACCACCCACTCCTGCAGGCGGCTACTCAGGGTAAAGTGATCGGTAATAAACGGTAATGCGCCGGCAATCACGCCGATATCCAGCCCGAATAACAGGCCCGCCACGGCGGCGGCGATGGAGACAAACTGATTCATGCGGCGCGTATCGCGCAGCGCCGCGGGCATAAGGGTAGAGTCATTTATTGATGTCATGGTTTCCTGCCTGAACAGTGAAATGCGTTAACTGAAATTACGAGATAGCGAGAAAAAGTGTCAGGTGGGAAAAGGTGAAGATATGGATTATTTCGCTGCGACATAGCGATCTGTGATGGACATTACAATTTCAACTAACGCTGAATAATCACATTATTTTACTAATTCATTCATTTTTCAGAATTAAAAGTGTGATGGCAGTCATTCATGATTTTTTAGTATGGATTTTTCGTGTTTATCCATATGGACTTTGACAATTTTTGAGCAAAAAAAACCTCCGCCCGAAAGCAGAGGTGTCTGCCCGAAACGAGCTACCGCGCCAGCCAGCCGCCGTCGACCGCTACGGTGTAGCCGTTGATATAGTCCGATGCCGACGAGGCCAGAAAGACCACTGGCCCCATCAGATCGCGCGGGAGGCCCCAGCGCCCCGCCGGAATGCGGTCGAGGATTTCCGCGCTGCGCTGCTCGTCTGCGCGCAGCTGCTGCGTGTTGTTGGTCGCCATGTAGCCCGGCGCAATGGCATTCACATTGATATTATGCTTCGCCCATTCGTTCGCCAGCAGGCGGGTCACGCCCATCACTGCGCTTTTGGACGCGGTGTAAGACGGCACGCGGATGCCGCCCTGGAACGAGAGCATGGAGGCAATATTAACGATCTTGCCGCCTTTCCCCTGGGCAATAAAATGCTTTGCCGCCGCCTGGGACATAAAAAATACGCTCTTGATGTTCAAATCCATCACGTCGTCCCAGTCGCGCTCGCTGAAGCTGATCGCATCTTCGCGGCGAATCAGCCCGGCATTGTTCACCAGAATGTCGATATGCCCGAATTCAGCCACCGCGCGATCCAGCAGTTCAGGAATGGCGTCGATTTTACGCAGGTCAGCGGTCAGGCTCAGGAAACGGCGGCCCAGTGCGGTCACGCGCTCGATGGTTTCCGTTGGCTCAACAATGTTGATACCCACGATATCGCAGCCCGCTTCCGCCAGGCCTAACGCCATCCCCTGCCCCAGCCCGGTGTCACACCCGGAAACCACGGCCACTTTACCCTGCAGAGAGAATGCATCCAGAATCATGTTTGTTCCTTACTCTTTGAGAGCCTGTCACTCACAGGCAGGTTTTTACTTTACCGCCCGCGACTAGCGCAGATCGCTGACCGCAAGGTGGTCCATGTCATCAAAGACCTGGTTTTCCCCCACCATTCCCCAGATAAAGGTATAGGCTTTCGTCCCTACGCCGGAGTGAATGGACCAGCTCGGCGAAATCACCGCCTGCTCGTTGTGCATCACGATATGGCGCGTTTCCTGCGGCTGTCCCATCATGTGGAACACGCAGGCGTCCTCTTCCATATTGAAGTAGAAGTAGACTTCCATCCGGCGCTCGTGGGTATGGCACGGCATGGTGTTCCACAGGTTGCCCGGCGCAAGCTCGGTCAGTCCCATGCTGAGCTGGCAGGTCTCCAGCACGTCCGGCACGAAGTACTTATTGATGGTGCGGCGGTTGCTGGTGAGGTTGTCGCCAAGCGTGACGGGCGCGACGTCTGCCGGGGTCACTTTTTTGGTTGGAAAGGTGACGTGAGCCGGCGCGCAGTTGTAGTAAAACTTCGCAGGCCTGCTGCCGTCGATGCTGGCAAAGACCACGTCTTTCGCACCTTTACCCACGTACAACGCCTCGCGATGACCAATCTCATAGCATTGTCCGTCTACGGTGATGGTGCCCGGCCCGCCGATGTTAATCACGCCGAGCTCGCGACGCTCGAGGAAATAGCTTACCCCCAGCTGTTTACCGACTTCGCCGCCCACGGAGACGGCTTTCGCGACGGGCATAATCCCGCCCACGATAATGCGGTCGATATGGCTATAAACCATGGTGTACTTATCGGCCTCGAACACCTGCTCGACTAAAAACGCATTGCGCAGCCCCTGAGTATCCAGCGTTTTGGCGTGCGCACTGTGGATGCTTTCTCTGACGTCCACGGTAACCTCCAGATGTGGTCATGCCCGAAGGCAGAAAATAAACGAAACAGCGTTCCGTTTTCGTATTGAACACATACTATCGGCATAAAGTGGGCTTTTCAATTATATTTAAAACATCGTTTCATTTTTATTTTTGTTTATCGCGAAAATGATGTGCGGATCACGATATAACCGCCGGGAGAAAAAAAGCACGATAAAAAAAACCTCCCGGAGGAGGTTTTTTCAGTGAGGAAAGATTAACGTTCGATGGCCAGCGCCACCCCTTGCCCACCGCCTATACAGAGGGTGGCAATCCCTTTACGGGCGTTGCGCTTTTTCATTTCGTGGACCAGCGAAACCAGGATTCGGCACCCGGACGCGCCGATAGGATGCCCCAGCGCGATCGCCCCACCGTTAACGTTGACCCGCAGCGGATCCCACTCCAGCATTTTGCCGACCGAGATCGCCTGTGCGGCAAAGGCTTCGTTCACCTCAATCAGATCCACATCAGCGAGCTGCCACCCCGCGCGATCCAGGCAGCGGCGCGTCGCGTAGACCGGCGCAATCCCCATTAGCGCAGGATCAACCCCCACGCTGGCGAAGGCCTTAATGCGGGCTAACACGGGAAGGTCGAGTTCGAGGGCTTTGCTTTCGCTCATCATCATGACGGCTGCGGCACCGTCGTTAATAGAAGAAGCGTTTCCCGCCGTGACCGAGCCCTGCGTTTCAAAAGCCGGATTCAGCCTCGCCAGGCCTTCCGCGCTGGCGTCGGTGCGCGGCTGTTCATCGGTATCCACGACGATAACCTCGCCGCTCTGACGCCGGGTGCTGACCGGGACAATTTCGTCGCGAAAACGCCCGGAATCAATCGCCGCGCGCGCTTTTTGCTGCGAGCTTAGCGCATACGCGTCCTGCAGCTCACGGCTAATGCCGTACTCGCGCGCCAGGTTTTCCGCCGTCACGCCCATATGGTAGTCGTTGAACGCATCCCACAGCCCGTCATGCACCAGGCTGTCGAGCAGCTGGCTGTTGCCCAGCTGCGCGCCGGTACGGCTGTCGGTCAATACGTGCGGCGCGCGGCTCATATTCTCCTGTCCGCCGGCGATGACCACGTCCGCTTCGCCGCACTGAATGGCCTGCGTGGCGAGATGCAGCGCTTTTAATCCTGACCCACAGACGTCGTTGATGGTAATGGCGGAAACGGTATTGGGCAGCCCGCCCTTCAGCGCGGCCTGGCGCGCAGGGTTTTGCCCGGCGCCGGCCGTGAGCACCTGTCCCAGGATCACCTCATCCACTTCATGTGCTGCGATCCCGCTGCGTTCCACCAGCGCTTTCACCACCACGCTGCCCAGGTCAACCGCCGAGTGACGCGCAAGCGCTCCCTGAAAACAGCCGATAGCTGTACGCAACGCACCCACTATTACGACATCTTTCATCACGACCTCTGTGTTAAATGACATGACGATAGTAGAGGATTGTTACTGGCAATTATCTTAATTGTTTAAAAATAGTGAGTTTAATCACAAGGATCAGCGCGCATCCTGCAGATACTGCCGCAGCCAGCTTCCGGCCACGCCGGGAGGGGATCGTTTATTCCACAGCAGATCGATGCCGATCGCCCGCGGCCAACCTGGAACATTAAGCTGTACCAGAGATTTCGCGGCGGCAAATTCATCCACCAGCGCGCACGGTAGCACGCACCAGCCAAATCCCTGTACCGCCATACTCAAGAGTAACAGGTAATTTGGTGCTGACCAGACGGGCCCGCGCGCGATCTCAGCCTCGCGCTCAAGATAGGTGCTAAGCCGCAGCTCCCGCCAGCCGTGGAGCTCGTCATGCTGAACGTCATCCTGACCGGCCAGCGGGTGCGTGGTCGAGACATAAATCGCCATGCGGGTCTGCATCGGCAGCCGGGTGGCGCCGATATCGGTGGGATAGCCGTCTCGCGCTTCCGTCAGACCAATCTGCGCTCGCTCTTTTTGCAGCAGATCGATCACGTCCTCCTCCTCGCCAATCAGACATTCGAATTCCGTATGGGGGAAGCGCGCGTCAAACTGTTTCATCATCTTTTCCAGCACGTCCGGGTTGAGGGTATCGGAAAGGACAAACGTCAGGCGCGCCTCCGTTTGCGCCGTGAGCGACACCGCCAGCTCATCCAGCCGCGTGCTGGCGGCAAGGATGGCCTGCACGTAGCCCAGCACCTGTTCCCCCTGAGCCGTTAACACCGGCTGGCGCGCCGAGCGGTCAAACAGCTCGAATCCCAGGTCGGCTTCAAGATTGGCAATAGACGTGCTGATCGTCGACTGGCTTTTACGCAGCCGGCGTGCGGCTGCCGAAAAAGATCCGGCCGCAACGGTCTCAACAAAGGCGGTAAGGGCTTCGGGTGAATAACGCATAACCTATCTACTTTAGCGATGGATACTATCTTTAATATATCAGCTTTACCGATGAAAATAGGCTGCATCAACGCCCATACCGGCGAATTAATGAGGCCTATGACTATGCAACATCAGGATGCACTCCAACGTAAACTGCCGGAGCGGATCTTTCACGCTGTGTGTTTCGAAGGGATCGCAACGGCGCTCCTCGCCCCCACGGCGGCGTGGCTTATGCAGCGTTCCGTGGTAGAGATGGGTGGGTTGACCATTATCCTGGCCACTACGGCTATGGTCTGGAACATCATTTATAACTTCGGCTTCGACCGTTTCTGGCCGGTTCAGCGCGTGAAACGTACGGCGAAAGTGCGTGCGCTGCATGCGCTGGGGTTCGAATGCGGCTTTATTGTGATTGGCGTATCGATTGTTGCCGCCGTCCTGGGCGTCACGCTGCTTCAGGCATTCACACTGGAAATAGGTTTCTTCCTGTTCTTCCTGCCGTACACCATGTTCTACAACTGGGCGTACGATAGCCTGCGCGAGAAATTCCTTAAGCGTCGCCAGCAACGGCGCGCCCTGGCAGGCTAAACCTCCTCTGGCCGGACGCCCGTTCCGGCCAGTCGCCTTCGAAGCAACTGCGCTCTCCACGCATAACTATGGTAAATTGCACTCCATTCCGATGGTTTGATAGTTGAAACGTTGCTCTAATGTCGAAAATTTGGTCAAAAGATGAGACTCTCTGGAGTTTCGCTCTCTACGGCACGGCCGTGGGCGCAGGAACGCTTTTCCTGCCCATTCAGCTGGGCTCCGCAGGCGCTATTGTCCTGTTTATTACCGCCCTTGTGGCCTACCCATTAACCTACTGGCCGCACCGGGCGCTGGCGCAATTTATCCTGTCGTCAAAAACAAAAGGTAATGAAGGGATCACCGGCGCCGTCTCGCATTACTACGGCAGGAAGATTGGCAATCTGATCACCACGCTCTATTTCATCGCCTTCTTTGTGGTGGTGCAGATTTATGCGGTGGCCATCACCAACTCGTTAACGGAGCAGCTGGCGAAACGCCTGACGGTAGACACCACCGTTCGCGTGCTGGTCAGCCTTGGCGTGGTGCTGGTTCTGAACCTGATCTTCCTGATGGGGCGGCATATCACGATAAAGGTGATGGGCTTCCTGGTGTTTCCGCTAATTGCCTATTTCCTGTTTGTTTCGCTCTATCTGACCGGCAGCTGGCAGCCCTCGCTGCTCACCAGCCAGATGGCGTTCGATCGCCATACTCTGCATCAGGTGTGGATTTCGATTCCGGTGATGGTGTTCGCGTTCAGCCATACCCCGATTATCTCGACGTTCGCCGTTGACCGCCGCGAGAAGTTCGGGGACGAGGCCATGGCTAAATGCAAGAAAATCATGAAGGTGGCGTACCTGATTATCTGCCTGAGCGTGCTGTTCTTCGTCTTCAGCTGCCTGCTCTCTATCCCGCCTTCGTACATTGTGGCCGCCAAAGAGGAAGGGGTAACAATCCTGTCGGCGCTATCGATGATGCCCTCTTCTCCGGCCTGGCTGGGCATTTCCGGGATTATCGTGGCGATTATTGCGATGTCGAAATCGTTCCTCGGCACCTATTTTGGGGTGATTGAAGGGGCAACGGAGATCGTGAAGTCGTCGCTCAATCAGGTGGGTGTGAAAAAGAGCCGCGCCTTTAACCGCGCGATTTCCATTATGGGGGTGTCGTTAATCACCTTTGCAGTCTGCTGCATTAACCCGAACGCCATTTCGATGATTTACGCCATCAGCGGCCCGCTTATCGCCATGATCCTGTTCATCATGCCGACGCTGTCGACGTATCTCATCCCCTCGCTGAAACAGTACCGCTCCATTGGCAACCTGCTGACGCTTATCGTCGGCGTGCTGTGCGTGTCGGTGATGTTTGTCGGCTAATTCCCTTTCCTGCCCGGCGCGCTGCCGGGCAGGCCATTTATAGCGGAAAAGGCCTGTCCTGCACCACCGTTTTCATAACAAGCGTTGAGCGAAGATGCTGCACGCCGGGCATGGCGGAGAGCTTCTCGTCGTAAAGCTTCTGGAAAGCGGAAAGGTCGCGGGTCACGACGTGCATCAGATAGTCAGGATCGCCAAACAGGCGCTGGGCCAGCACGATCTGCGGGATCTCTTCCACCGCCTCTTCAAACGCGCTAACCGCCTTGCGGTCACCCTCTTTCAGCGTCGCAAACACTATCGCCAGGAAGTTAAACCCCATTTTGGCGGGGTCGAGGCTGGCCCGGTATCCCGTTATGGCCCCGCTTTGCTCCAGCGCCCGCACGCGACGATGGCAGGGCGAGAGGCTCAGATTCACCCGCTCAGCCAGCTCGGTAAGCGACAGGCGGCCATCAGACTGCAGCTCAGCAAGAATTTTTCGATCGATGCTATCCATGTGGAAGATTTTCTCAATTTAACCGTGTTATGAGCATAACATTGAAAGCCTATTTCGCAGGGTTAGCGATATTCTTTTTCGCAACGTTTGACGCACTGCGGGAGTTTTCAGGACGATGGAAATGAGTATTGTGGCCGGCTTTTGGGTGGTTTCTTTTCTGCTCATCATGACCCCTGGGGCCGACTGGGCCTACGCCATTAGCGCCGGGATTAACGGGCGCCGCGTGGTCCCGGCGGTGATGGGGCTTATGTCCGGGCATCTATTAGCCACGCTGATTGTGGTGGCAGGCGTGGGGGTATTGATTGCCCAACATCCGCTGGCGTTAGCCGGGCTGACCGTGGCGGGAGCCCTTTATCTGCTGTGGCTTGGCATAACGTTACTGCGACACCCGGCCGCACCGGAAAAGGCCACCCAACACGCGGGAAACTGGACGCAGTGGGCGATGAAAGGGCTCTGCATTAGCGGCCTAAACCCGAAAGTTTTTTTACTGTTCCTGGCCCTGCTTCCGCAATTTACAGACCCGACCGGAAGCTGGTCGATAGCGATGCAGATGTCTGCGCTTGGGATAATGCATCTTATCACCTGTACCCTGGTCTACCTGCTGGTGGGGTATGGTTCGAAAGCGGTGCTGGCGACTCGGCCACAGGCGGCGCGGCTGGTGAGCAGGGCATCGGGAGGGTTGATGGTGCTGATCGCGCTGGTATTGCTTTTTGAGCAGATGAGATAAAAAAACACCGGCCATCGCCGGTGTTAGTTACGCCCGAATATCGTCATATTCCCGCGTTTTATCAAATTCATGTTTCGCGAACGGGCACAGCGGGATAATTTTACGGTTCTCACCGCGCATCTTCTCCACCACTTTCGCCACCAGCTGTTTACCGACGCCCTGCCCTTTCAGGCTTTCATCCACATCAGTGTGCTCGATAATGCTCAGGTGCTCGCCGGTCGGCACGAAGACAATCTCCGCGACCTGGTTGCCGTTCGCATCATTCACGTAAAACTTATTATGGCCTTCCAGAATATCCATGGTTCCTCGCTTATTTTTGGCGATACTTCAGCGCACCGCTCGGGCAGGTATCAATCACGCGTACAACCGTTTCAACGTCCACTTCATCGGGAATAATCCACGGTTTACGCTTCAGATTAAACAGCTTTGCGCTCCCACGCACGCAGTTACCCGAGTGTTTGCAGATCCCGGTGTTGAAGTAAACGTCAATTTTCTCGCCGGTATAGGCCCGGTAGCCCGCGTCCAGTAGTTCTTTATCCATGACATTGCCTCTGTAATTATTATCGTGCTGAATGAAGCATAGCCTTACGGGATCCTGATAGCTATAACGCCGAAAACGAAAAGCCAGGTCACAACTCTTTTCTCGCCAGATTGCGTCCGCTATGAGCCCATGTCAGGCTCCGCAAATGTGTCACTGATAAAGCTACCGTAGGTTGAATGAAACGCAGACTCTCTTTTCAGGTAAAGCTATTTTTAGCGCTGGTGTGCTTCTCCTGCCTGCTGTTAGTTCTGCTGGGAACGATCCTGTTTCATTTTATTGACCGGCAGCTTCATCACGACCTCGGCCAGCGCGCCCGGGTTCAGGCCAGCCAGATCGCGCTGATGCCGGGCCTGGCGGCCATGGTAGCGGCCAGAGATATTCCGGGGATAGCCCGGTTAATTCAGCCGCTGCGCGCCGAAAGCGATGCCAGCTATATTGTGATTGGCGATACGCGCGAGCAGCACCTTTATCACTCGGAATCTCCGGAGCGCATTAATTTACCGATGATCGGCGGGGATAACGCGGAGGTGTTAAAAGGCATAACCATTATCTCCGTACGTCAGGGCGGAATTGGCGTGTCGCTGCGCAGCAAAGCCCCGATATTTAACGCGCAGCATCAGGTGATTGGCATTGTCTCGGTCGGCTATCTGACGTCGTATATTGCCAATATTAACGCCCGCATACTCTGGCAGTCCGGGCTGTACGGCATTGCGCTTCTGCTGCTGCTGTTTATTTTCTCCTGGTTGTTTACCCGCAACCTCAAAAAACAGATGTTCCGTCTTGAGCCAAAAGATATCGCTCAGCTGGTGTTGCAGCAAAGGGCGCTATTAGAAGCGATGTACGAAGGGATATTTGCCGTCAATCAGGAGAAGCAGCTGATTCTAATAAACCGCGCCGCGCGAGAGATGCTGGATATTCGGCAAAGTGAGAAAGAGCTTATCGGCAAACCGCTGGAAGACGTTCTGCAGACGTCGCCGGGGTTTTTATCCCAGCGCTACGCCTCGGTGAGCAGTGGCAGTCATGACCAGATTGCCGTGCTGAACCAGCGGGAGGTGATCGTCAACCGCGTCGCGATTGAGGTTGAGCCCGGCGTTGAAAGCGGCTGGGTGTATAGCTTTCGCGACAAAAACGACATTAACACGCTCAGCAGTCAGCTTAGTCAGATCAAGCGCTATGCGGATAACCTGCGCATTATGCGCCACGAACAGCTGAACTGGACCGCCACGCTGGTGGGGCTGCTGCAGATGAAGCACTATGACGAGGCCATCCGCTACATTCAGGTGCAGTCAGAAGGCGCGCAGCGCGTGCTGGATTTTGTCTCTGCCCGCTTTGTCTCCCCCGCGCTGTGCGGGCTGCTGCTCGGAAAATACGTCAGCGCGCGCGAAAAAGGCATTGAGCTGCTGTTTGATCCCGCCTGCCAGCTTATCCGCATGCCTGCCGCGCTCAATGAAACGGAGCTGATGTCGGTTATCGGTAATTTGCTGGATAACGCCGTGGATGCGACCCTCAACGCACCGGTCCCCGCGCCGGTAGAACTCTACATTTCTGACCGTAACCAGGAGCTGCTGATCGAGGTGGCCGACCGGGGCTGCGGGGTGGACGATGCGATGAAGCCGCATATTTTTCGCCAGGGGTTCAGCAGCAAGCCGGAACGTGAAAACGACATTGTGGGTACCGAGCACGGTATTGGCCTGTTTCTGGTGGCAGGATATATCGAGAAGGCCGGCGGCAGCATTGAGATTGCCGACAACACGCCACAAGGGACTATTTTTTCTGTGTTTATTCCGAATGGGCTAAAGCATGACCCGAGCACTTGATGTTGTGATCGTTGAGGATGAGCCGCACCTGGCGGAGCTGCATCGCGAGTATATCGAGCAGAATTTTCATCTGCGCGTGGTGGGCATCGCCGCGTCAATCGAACAGGCGCACGGCCTGATCCGCCAATATCAGCCGCGGCTTATCCTGCTGGATAACTATCTCCCGGACGGCAAAGGGGTGGAGTTAATCGACAACCCGCTGCTGAAAAGCTATGAATGCTCGGTGATCTTCATCACCGCCGCCAGCGATATGCAGACCTGCAGCCACGCCATGCGTAGCGGCGCGTTTGACTACCTGATTAAGCCCGTCTTTTTCCAGCGTCTGCACGCCTCGCTGGAGCGGTTTATGCGCTTCATCCACACCGTGCAGCAGGTGAAGGTGGTCGATCAGCATGCGCTGGATCGTCTGTTTAACCTGCCTGCCGCGGAGTCCTCGCTGACGCCGTCGACGAAGGGCATTGAGCCCCAGACGCTGGAGCGGATTAAACGCCTGTTCGCCGACCGTCCCGACAGTGCAATGTCGGTTGAAGAGGTGGTGGAAAGCGTGGGGATCAGCAAAACCACGGGGCGTCGCTATCTCGAATACTGCGTGGAGAGCGGGTTAATTTGCGTCGAAATGCTATATGGCAATATTGGTCATCCGCGAAGGTTATACCGCAAAACCCCCGATAAACCGTAATCCGAAACCGTTCACAGGCTAACGTTCGCGGATTTTATGGTGTTAATTGCTGAAACGACGGCGACAATCACACTTCGGAACCATTATCCGCTCCCCCCTATTGTGGGCGGAGCGCACTGCGCTATGTTGACAATTAGTTCCTCAAATGTAACTAAAAGGTTAACTATAATGTCGAACACATTCCGAATTTCTCTGATTACCGCTACCGTACTGTTCTCTGCTTCTGCACTCGCTGCCCTGCCGCAGGGTTATCCTGCCGAGTATCAAAAGGTTGTCGATGCCGCGACAAAAGAGGGCAAGGTTGTCATTTACTCGACCACCGACATCAAAGCTGCCGGACCGCTGATCCAGGGCTTCGAAAAAACCTACCCGGGCATTAAAGTTGAATACAACGATATGAACAGCACCGAGCTGTACAACCGTTTCATCAGCGAACAGGCCTCCGGCGGCGTGAGCGGCGACGTGGTCTGGAGCTCCTCTATGGACACCGGCCTGAAGCTCGCCACCGACTACGCCATGGAGTACAAATCTCCGGAGCAAAGCCAGCTGCCGAAATGGGCGGTCTGGAAA
The DNA here is from genome assembly GCF_058788735.1 of Enterobacter sp. FW301-JW81. Taxonomy (NCBI): domain Bacteria; kingdom Pseudomonadati; phylum Pseudomonadota; class Gammaproteobacteria; order Enterobacterales; family Enterobacteriaceae; genus Enterobacter; species Enterobacter sp. FW301-JW81. The sequence goes on from NZ_JBYTBA010000003.1 coordinate 51,767, forward strand.
GATAAGGCCTACGGCACCACCTATGAGCCGGTGGTCTTTATCTACAACAAGCGCCTGATCCCGGCCGGTGACGTACCGGACTCTCACGCCGCGCTGGCGAAGCTGATTGCCAGCCAGACGGACAAATTCAAGAACAAAGTCACCACCTACGACATCGAAAAGTCGGGTCTGGGCTTTATGCTCTCGGTCCAGGATCACAATGCCGATCCTAATTACTTTAAAACTCTGGCCGACGTCGCCAAAGGTGGCTTATCGGTGCAGTCGTCTACCGGTACCATGATGGAGCGCGTCTCCTCCGGGGAAAACCTGATCGGCTTTAATATCCTCGGTTCTTATGCGGAAGCGCGTGCGAAGAACGATCCGTCGCTCGGCATTTCCTATCCAAAAGACTACACCCTGGTGCTGTCGCGCGTGTCGTTCATCAGCCAGCAATCGCAAAACAGCAATGCGGCAAAACTGTGGCTGGACTACGTGCTGTCTGAACATGGGCAAAGCATTCTCGCCAATCAGGCGGACATTCCCTCCATTCGTAACGATATCGAAGGGAAAAATGATATCGATGGCCTGACCAAAATCCTCGGCAACGCGCTGAAGCCGATCCCGGTTGATGAAACGCTGCTGGAATATCTGCAGCCGAAAAAACGCCTGGAGTACATCAAAGAGTGGCGTACCGCCGCCGGCAAATAAGCGTCTGAGCGCGGCGCAGGCCGCCGCGCTCACTTATCGACCGAGTTCATTTATCTGGGCTGCAATACCAGGGATACCCCATGAACACATTACGCAGAAAGTGGCAAAGCCTGCCGCGAGGCATCGTCGTGCTGATAACCGCCCTGGTTATCTACACGCCGCTGTCGTTTATCGTGATCCAGAGCTTCCTGTCCGCCCCGTTCTTTTCGCCGTCAAAAGAGTGGAGCTTTGAATCATTTGATTTTATTTTTACCGATCCTGATTTTTATAAGGCCCTGAAAAGCGGCTTTATTCTGGCTTTCGGGCTGGTCTTTATATCTATCCCACTGGGCGGCGTGCTGGCTTTCCTGATGGTGCGTACCGACCTGCCCGGCCGCCGGTTGATTGAGCCGCTGATCCTGGTCCCGATTTTCGTGTCACCGATGGTGCTGGGCTTCGGCTATGTGGTGGCCGCCGGTCCGGTGGGCTTTCTCTCCCAGTGGGCTGAGGCGCTGATTGGCTTTGTGCCGTGGAATATCTACGACATGTCGAGCATTGTGGTCATTGCCGGCCTGACGCACGTCCCGCACGCCTATCTGTATATCTCGTCAGCGCTGCGCAGCGTGGGCTCCGATGTGGAAGAGGCCGCGCGTACCGCGGGAGCCTCTCCCTGGCAGGTAATGTCCTCCGTCAGCCTGCCGATGGTGCGCCCGTCCATTCTGTACGCCACCGTGCTGCTGTTCTTCCTCGGGCTGGAGGTGTTCGGCCTGATGCTGGTGCTCGGCGACCCGGAAGGCAACATGGTGCTGGCGACCTATCTTTATAAGCTGACGAACAAGATGGGTACCCCTTCCTATAACCTGATGGCGGCGGTTGCCGTGGTGCTGATCTGCATCACCATCCCGCTGGTGATGCTCCAGCGTCGCCTGATGCGCACCGCCAACCGCTTCGTCACCATGAAGGGCAAGGCTTCTCAGGCGCGCGCGCTACCGCTGGGCAAATGGCGCTGGGTGGCTGGCGCGGTGATTGCCTTCTGGCTCACCGTGACCATCGGTGTTCCGCTGCTCGGCGTGGTGCTGCGCGCGTTTATCTCCAACTGGGGCGTGGGCGTTTCGCTGTGGGATGAACTTTCGCTGAACACCTTCCGCACCATCTGGTCCCAGCCCAACCTGCTGCGCGCCATCGTCAACTCCATGGCGATTGGGGTAATTGGCGGCGCGCTGGCCGTGGTGTGCTACCTGTTTGTCGGCATTGCCATGCACCGCAAGCCGGACAACACCACGCGTTTCCTCGACTACAGCGTGCTGGTGCCGCGCGCCGTGCCCGGCCTGCTGGCGGGTCTGGCGTTCCTGTGGGTGTTCCTGTTCCTGCCGATGTGGCTCGATAACGCGCTGAAATCCGGCTGGCTTTTCGGCTTTGCCTGGTCCGACTGGATGCGCGAAAACCTCATCGTCTGGCTGCGCTCGCTTCGCAGCACCATTTTCAGCGTCTGGCTGGCCTATACCGTGGTGTGGATGGCTTACGGGCTGAGGCTTATCTCTTCCACGCTGTTACAGGTGGCGCCGGAGCTTGAAGAGGCGGCGCGCAGCACCGGGGCGACGCGCGGGCAGATCACCCGCCACGTCACCATTCCGCTCTCCCGCTACGGTCTTATCGGTTCGTGGCTGCTGATGTTCCTGATCTTTGAGCGCGAATACTCAACGGGTGTGTACCTGCTTTCACCCGGCACGGAAACCATCGGCTCGATGCTGGTTTCCCTCTGGGCCGCGGGTGCCATCGATATCGTGGCGGCGCTCTCTTTCATTAACATCCTGCTGGTCGTGGTAGGTCTGGGCATTGCCCTTCGTTTCGGAGTCAAAATACATGATTGAATTAGCGGTTGACGATCTGCACTTAACCTACGGCGACAATCCTGTTTTAAAAGGTGTCTCCATGAACCTGAAGCGCGGCGAAGTGGTCTCCCTGCTGGGCCCCTCCGGCAGCGGCAAAACCACCCTGCTGCGCGCCGTCGCGGGTCTGGAAAAACCGACCCAGGGGTCGATTGTCATTGGTAAAAATAAAGTTTACGACGGCACGCCGCGCAGCGAGGTCCCGGCGGAAGAGCGTAACCTGGGGCTGGTGTTCCAGTCCTATGCCCTGTGGCCGCACAAAACCGTTTTTGAAAACGTGGCCTATCCGCTCAAGCTGCGCAAAGTCCCGGCCAAAGAGATCCAGCAGCGCGTGCAGGACGTGCTGGACCAGCTTGGTCTGGGCCATCTTGGCAAACGTCACCCGCACCAGCTCTCCGGTGGGCAGCAGCAGCGCGTGGCGATTGGCCGGGCGCTGGTCTACAACCCGCCGGTGATTTTGCTGGACGAACCGCTCTCTAACCTCGACGCCAAGCTGCGCGAAGAGGCCCGCGTGTTCCTGCGCGAGCTGATTATCAAGCTCGGGCTATCGGCGCTGATGGTGACGCACGACCAGAACGAAGCGATGGCCATTTCCGACCGTATCCTGCTGCTGAACAACGGGAAAATTGAGCAACAGGGCACGCCTCAGGAGATGTACGGCTCGCCTAAAACGCTGTTTACCGCCGAGTTTATGGGCAGCAACAACCGCCTGCACGGCAAAGTCACCGAAGTGCGCGACGGCAGAGCGCGTATCGAAGGAAAAGGCTGGGTGCTTTGGGGCCAGGCCGGTGAAGGGGTGCAGAGCGGTGATGAAGCCACGGCGGTGATCCGCGTCGAGCGCGTCGCGGTAGTGGAGGGGCCTGGGGACAATCAGCTTGAGCTGCCGCTGCTCACCAGCATGTATCTCGGTGACCGCTGGGAGTACCTGTTCCGCACGGTGGGGGATGATTTTGTCATCCGCGCGTATGGGCATGAGGTTCGCGACCCTCAGCACTGCCATCTTTCGCTGCCGGAGAAGCATGTGTGGGTGTTCCCTAAAAAGTGATAAAAAAGGCTGCGTAATGCAGCCTTTTTATTCTTCACATTTTAATTCAGCAAACAGCACGACCCTGTTAAAATATTTAAATAGCGAGAGCCTTTAAAATAAAATCACAGAATTAACATTAATGCCATTTAATACCCTTCGCACCACTTCATATTATATTACGCCCTTATTTTCCGTCGTTCCGGCGCGCCTGCAGCCTCTGTTTATTACAGCCAGGGCATACGCAGCCCTTCCCTGCAGAGGCAGGTGGCGAATGACCTTATTGAAAGATATTCTTAAAAGAGGACTAAAAAACTACGCTAAAAGATGTTTTGAGACGCTTACGCACGGCTTTGACAATGTAAACATTGAGGATATAATTCTTAAATAATGTGAAATCCTCTTTTCGAGACGGTAACTGATATATGTTCTGGATAATTAACGACAGGATAAAGTTCCATCCAGAAAAAAACACGTTAGCCTCAGTAAGCAAACCCGAGCTGAGCGTAATCATTACCGCCCCGGCCAGCCGTTGCTTAACACTATTACTGGAATCCTGGCCCAACGTCGTTACGCAAAAAGAATTATTCACCTTTGTATGGGCTGAAGACGGCATGCTCGTTCCGACAAATACGCTTTATCAGAACATATCTATCATTCGTCGCGGACTTCGCACCGTAGCAGAAGCCGACGAAACGCTCGTGTCCACGGTGCCGCGCAAGGGTTTCCAGATTGACAGCAGCGTTAAGGTGACCAGAGTCGCTACCGAAGAAGAGACGCCGGAACAGCAGTTTGTTGACCCGTCACCGGTTGAAGCATTAATACCTGAGCCTGAAATGACGGCGAATACATTACCTGCATCCGTAGCAAAGACAGGCACAGTAAACAGGAAATGGGTGCAATACTCGCGCATTGCCCTTCTGCTATTGCTTTCCTTTGGCCTTGGTTTATCCATGTTCCATCTGCCGTGGACGCCACATTCAGAAAGGGATTTTTTTAACGACTATACCATCATAAGAAATGAGAATGAGTGCCATTTTGTCTCTCAAAATGATGACATCAAAAAAACGGGCGGTTTTACCAAAGCCAAAAACACGATCCTGCAGACCGGTCTGGATTGTAAAAAATATCCGTGGATTTACTTCCTCTCGTCCAGTACTGCTCCTGCACTTTCGGCATTAATTTGCAGAGAACCTTTTGAAACCTCAGAAAACTCACGGTGCGTCACGCTCTATTTTCGGTGGAAAAATCAGTGACTAAAAAAACGATTGCCGTCGCCTGCCTGCTGCTTTTTGTCTCAGGCTTATTCATCTCATGGCTATTGCATCTGCGGGCAGAAAAGAGGCAAAACTCTGAGATCTGTTCAGCGTCCATTGTTGTCTATCACAAAAATGTTCGAGCCAACGTGACGCTTGATTTCATTTACTCTCTTAAAACGCAAACCGGCGTGGTATCAATAAACGGGACTTATGCTCAGAATGATACGGTTCTGGGGGGTATCCGCCGGGACGTGTCCTATACCTGGACTGAAAACAAAGACGCCCTTCATTTTTACTCGGTAAAAGTGAATAAAATATTTAACGATGACTCCGTCTCTGATGAGAATCTGAGTGAAGTGCTTCCAGATTTTTATGTATACCCAGAGAAAAGTATCACCTATACCGTCCTGCCGCAGGGGGAGAACAGCTTTCTGTTTACTGTAGGAAAGCGTCCCGTATTTCTCTGCTACCGCTGAATCACGCTTTTTGAAAGCGTTCTTACTCCGCAAATCAATATGTCCGCCCCCTCCAGGCCAGCGAAGACGTACGCTGGCTTATCTCATTGAATTAAAAATCTTAAATCGCGCCGGGCATTTTGCAATTTAAATTCATGCAGAATAAAAAAACCTAAATACTGGACATTTAAATAAAGAACTCAACTAATTACTTTTCAATAGCCATCAACAATCTTAAATGAAATACATTTAATACAATCAAATAGAAATTTTATTATCCGACTCTGTCTGATATTTCTTATAAGTTATTCCAGGCAATAGAATACCGGGACAACCTGTCCTTACTTAAAACCAGGAAGAAAATGCTATGAAAAAAGTTATTGCTCTGGTAACGGTGTTTACCAATAGGGATATTGAACAGGCTATGGACGTTACGGCCTTTAAACAGACGTGCTGTCCAATCGCCAGGACGCTGACCCAGATAGATACCTATGGCGTTCTCGGTCGGGGCCTCTCCCCGGGCTGGCGACGAGCAATGGTTGATTTCCCGGTGCCGGGCAGACCGCCAAAGATCAGTAACATAGTTATCCCATTGTGGAATGCTGAGACTGCTGATTTATTCTGGGAAAATTGAGAGTAGTAGACGTGAAGCTGGAGCGGGCGAAGGGAATCGAACCCTCGTATAGAGCTTGGGAAGCTCTCGTTCTACCATTGAACTACGCCCGCTTTGTGGTGCGTAAGGCATTATAGACCTTACGCCTCTTCATACAAGCCTCTTCACAACTAACCGGCGATTAAATAATCACTTAGCACTTCGGCTTACTGCCGGGCGCAGGAAGATAACGCTGCGGATCGATGGCCGTTGCCTTATAGCGAATCTGGAAGTGCAGCTTCACCGAGTCCGTGCCCGTGCTGCCCATAGTGGCAATCTTCTGCCCTGCTTTGACGTTCTGCCCGTTGTTCACCAGCATCGTGTCGTTGTGCGCATAGGCCGTGATGTAGTCTTCGCCATGCTTAATCATGATCAGGTTACCGTAGCCGCGCAGCTGGTTACCGACGTACACCACCTTCCCGGCACCGGAAGCATAAACCGGTGTACCGCGCGCGGCAGCGATATCGATGCCTTTGTTACCGCCCTCAGACAGGGAGTACGGCAGCACCACTTTACCGCTGGCAGGCCAGATCCAGCAGCGTTGACCGACCGGCGGCCAGGATGACTGCGGCACCGCGTAAGACGGCGTCACCTTAGCGGTTTTGCCCTTTGAGGAGGATTTTTTGCCTGAGGACGATCCGCCGCTAACCTTCAGCTGCTGCCCCACCTCAATGGTGTAGGGCGGAGAAATATTATTCAGCCGTGCCAGGTCCTTCACGCTGGTCCCCGTTGCGCGCGAAATGCGATACAGCGTATCCCCGCGCTTAACGGTATAGACCGAACCGGAATAGCTGCCCATATCCGACGATTTGCTTCCTGAACAGCCTGCCAGTAAAAGCGTCAGCGTCAGGCAAAAAATGGCGGTGATGGGGTTTCTCGTCAGGCTTCCTGCAAACAAAACAGATCCTCGGTCAGCGTGAATGGCGGCCTATAATACCAGCCCGGAGAGATAAGGGTCAGCCCTTTTCCGCTCCTGGAGACAAACCGTTCGTATAAGAATGCCGTATAATACCGTCCTGCTGATGGTGCAGAACCATCCGCATCGTTGGCACTGGAGCAGGAATGAGTATTCAAGAACACGTTATTTTGGTAAATGACCAGGGAATGGTGATTGGCACTCAGGAAAAGTACGCCGCGCACACGACCCAAACCCCTCTGCATCTGGCGTTCTCCTCCTGGCTGTTTAACGCCAGCGGTGAATGTCTGGTGACCCGGCGCGCGTTAAGCAAAAAAGCCTGGCCGGGCGTCTGGACGAACTCCGTCTGTGGACACCCGCAATCGGGTGACGCGACGGAAGAGGCCATTATCCGGCGCTGCCGCTTTGAGATCGGCGCTGAAATTACCGATATCACCCCCGTGGCGTCCGAGTTTCGTTACCGCGAAACCGATCCTTCCGGGATCGTTGAAAACGAAATTTGCCCGGTATTCGCGGCCCGCATCACCAGCGAACTGCGGATTAATCACGATGAAGTGATGGCCTTCGAGTGGGTTACGCTGGAATCGTTATTCCGCGCCCTGGATGCCGCACCCTGGAGCTTTAGCCCGTGGATGGTGCTGGAAGCGACGGCCGCGCGAGACGCCCTCAGAGCGTTCGCCGCGCAATAAAAAAGCCCCTTTCGGGGCTTTTTTCACATCTTAGCGTCTTATTTCACCGGGCGCATCGCCGGGAACAGGATCACGTCACGGATGGTGTGGCTGTTGGTGAACAGCATCACCATACGGTCGATACCAATACCCAGACCCGCCGTTGGCGGCAGACCGTGCTCCAGCGCGGTCACGTAGTCTTCGTCGAAGAACATCGCTTCGTCGTCGCCTGCCGCTTTCGCGTCAACCTGATCCTGGAAGCGCTGAGCCTGGTCTTCCGCATCGTTCAGCTCGCTAAAGCCGTTGCCGATTTCGCGGCCGCCGATGAAGAACTCAAAGCGATCGGTAATTTCCGGGTTCTCGTCATTACGACGCGCCAGCGGAGAGACTTCAGCCGGGTATTCGGTGATGAAGGTCGGCTGAATCAGGTGCGCTTCGGCCACTTCTTCGAAGATCTCGGTCACGATACGGCCCAGACCCCAGCTCTTCTCAACCTTGATACCGATGCTTTCCGCGATCGCTTTCGCAGAATCGAAGTTATCCAGATCGGCCATGTTGGTTTCCGGACGGTATTTCTTGATCGCTTCGCGCATGGTCAGTTTTTCGAACGGCTTGCCGAAGTCGAAGACTTCTTCACCGTAAGGGACCTGCGTGGTGCCCAGAATATCCTGCGCCAGGGTACGGAACAGGGATTCAGTCAGTTCGATCAGATCTTTGTAATCCGCATACGCCATATAGAGTTCCATCATGGTGAACTCTGGGTTATGACGAACGGAGATACCTTCGTTACGGAAGTTACGGTTGATCTCGAACACGCGGTCAAAACCACCAACCACCAGACGCTTCAGGTACAGTTCCGGCGCGATACGCAGGTACATGTCCAGGTCCAGGGCGTTGTGATGGGTGATGAACGGACGCGCAGACGCGCCGCCGGGGATCACCTGCATCATCGGGGTTTCTACTTCCATAAAGTCGCGGTTAACCATGAACTGGCGAATACCGGCCATGATCTGGGAGCGAATTTTGAAGGTCTTGCGGGATTCATCGTTAGAGATGAGATCCAGGTAGCGCTGACGATAGCGCGCTTCCTGATCCTGCAGGCCGTGGAATTTGTCCGGCAGCGGGCGCAGGGCTTTGGTCAGCAGACGCAGCCCGGTGCAGTGGATAGACAGTTCACCGGTTTTGGTTTTGAACAGCTTACCTTTCGCACCCAGGATATCGCCCAGGTCCCACTTCTTGAACTGCTCGTTGTAGATGCCTTCCGGCAGATCGTCACGGGAAACGTACAGCTGAATACGGCCGCCAACGTCCTGCAGAGTCACGAAGGAGGCTTTACCCATAATACGACGGGTCATCATGCGGCCTGCAACGGCCACTTCAACGTTCAGCGCTTCCAGCTCTTCGTTCTCTTTAGCGTCGAAGTCTGCGTGCAGTTGGTCTGAGGTGTGGTCACGACGAAAATCGTTCGGGAACGGCACGCCCTGCTCGCGCAGCGCTGCCAGCTTCTCGCGGCGGGTTTTCAGTTCGTTGTTAAGATCGACTACCGCGTCAGCGCCCTGTGCTTGTTGTTCAGACATGTTGGTTCCTCATAACCCTGCTTTCAAACTTGCTTCGATAAATTGGTCCAGGCTGCCGTCCAGCACCGCCTGCGTGTTGCGGGTTTCAACCCCGGTACGCAGGTCTTTGATGCGGGAGTCATCAAGGACGTAAGAACGGATCTGGCTGCCCCAACCGATGTCAGACTTGTTATCTTCCATCGCCTGTTTCTCAGCATTTTTCTTCTGCATCTCCAGCTCATAAAGCTTCGCTTTCATCTGCTTCATGGCCTGGTCTTTGTTCTTATGCTGGGAACGGTCGTTCTGGCACTGCGTTACCAGCCCGGTTGGAATGTGGGTAATACGCACCGCAGATTCCGTACGGTTAACGTGCTGACCACCCGCGCCGGATGCACGGTAAACGTCGATACGCAGGTCCGCCGGGTTAATTTCGATATCAATATCTTCATCAACTTCCGGATAGACAAACGCGGAGCTGAAGGAAGTATGACGACGACCGCCGGAGTCGAACGGGCTCTTACGCACCAGGCGGTGAACGCCGGTTTCGGTACGCAGCCAGCCGTAAGCGTAGTCACCGATGATCTTGATGGTGACGGATTTCAGACCCGCAACTTCACCTTCAGACTCTTCGATAATTTCGGTTTTGAAGCCGCGCGCTTCAGCCCAACGCAGGTACATACGCGTCAGCATGCTGGCCCAGTCCTGCGCTTCGGTACCGCCAGAACCTGCCTGAATATCGAGATAGCAGTCAGCGCTGTCGTATTCGCCGGAGAACATACGACGGAATTCAAGCTGCGCCAGCTTCTCTTCCAGCACGTCGAGTTCTGCCACGGCTTCGTTAAAGGTTTCTTCGTCGTCGGCTTCAACGGCCAGCTCCAGCAAACCGGAAACATCTTCCAGCCCCTGAGCCATTTGATCCAGCGTATCTACGATAGCTTCGAGAGAGGAACGCTCTTTACCCAGCGACTGTGCGCGTTCAGGTTCGTTCCAGACGTCCGGCTGTTCCAGCTCGGCGTTTACTTCTTCAAGACGCTCTTTCTTGGCATCGTAGTCAAAGATACCCCCTAAGAACGTCAGAGCGCTCCGTGAGGTCCTGAATACGGTTTTTTACCGGATTAATTTCAAACATGGTCTGTTTTCTTTTATGGACTTGTCAAAATGCGGTGATAAGAGCGGGATTGTACCGAATCCACGCCCTTTTTTATAGAGATTACTGCCGCTAAATTGGCCAGATATTGTCGATGATGATCTGAAGGGTGCGGTTACCGCGAAACTCGTTGATGTCCAGTTTGTACGCCAGCTCAACCTCGCGCACGCCGTTGTCCGGCCATACCGCCGTGTCAACGTTGAAGGCAATGCCGTCCAGCAGCGGTCCACCGCCCACGGGCTCGACCATCACCTTCAGATGACGTTCGCCGACGATACGCTGCTGCAACAGGCGGAAACGGCCGTCGAACAACGGTTCCGGGAACATCTGCCCCCACGGGCCAGCATCGCGCAGCATTTGCGCCACGTCCATCGTCATCTCAAGCGGTGAGAGCTCGCCGTCGGACACCACTTCCCCCTGCAACAGGGCCGGGTCAATCCACTCGGTCACTAGCTCACCAAAGAGGCGCTGAAACTCGTCGAACTTCGCCTCTTCCAGCGACAGGCCCGCCGCCATCGCATGGCCGCCGAACTTGATCATCAGACCCGGATACAGCGTGTCAAGCCGCTCCAGCGCGTCGCGCATGTGCAGCCCCTGAATCGAACGGCCAGAGCCTTTCAGCGTGCCGTCGCCTGCCGGGGCGAACGCAATCACCGGCCGGTGGAAACGCTCTTTAATGCGCGACGCCAGTATGCCGACCACGCCCTGGTGCCACTCGGGATGGTACATCGCCAGACCACCCGGCAGCGTTTCGCCGCTGCGCTCAAGCTTTTCGCACAGGGTCAGCGCTTCGGCCTGCATTCCCTGCTCAATCTCTTTACGGGTCTGGTTCAGGGCGTCCAGCTCGTTGGCCAGCACGCGCGCTTCACCAATGTTGTCGCACAGCAGCAGCGCGACCCCGACGGACATATCGTCCAGCCTTCCGGCAGCGTTCAGGCGCGGCCCGAGGGCAAAGCCCAAATCGCTTGCCGCCAGCTTGAGCGGATCGCGGTTGGCAATCTCCAGCAGCGCCTTGATCCCCGGGCGGCACTTGCCCGCCCGAATGCGGCTTAAGCCCTGCCAGGTCAAAATGCGGTTATTGGTATCGAGCGGGACCACGTCCGCTACCGTACCCAGCGCCACCAGGTCAAGGTATTCGGCCAGGTTCGGCACGGCAATACCGCGAGAATCGAACCAGCCCTTGTCGCGTAACAGGGTACGCAACGCCAGCATCAGATAAAACGCCACCCCCACGCCGGCCAGCGATTTCGAGGGGAAATCGCAGTCGCGCAGGTTCGGGTTAATGATGGCTTCCGCATCCGGCAGCGTTTCGCCCGGCAGGTGGTGATCGGTGACCAGCACCGGGATCCCCAGCGCATGAGCATGATCGACACCCGCATGGGAGGAGATGCCGTTATCCACGGTCATGATCATCTGCGCACCGCGGGCGTGGGCCTGATCGACCACTTCCGGGCTGAGGCCGTAGCCGTCTTCAAAACGGTTCGGCACCAGATAGGTGACGTTATCGCAGCCCAGCGCGCGCAGGCTGAGCACGCTCAGCGCGGTGCTGGTTGCGCCGTCGGCATCAAAGTCCCCTACCACCACAATGCGCGTTCCTTCACGCAGCGCGTTGTAGAGCATGTCGGTGGCTTTTTCGATACCGTTCAGCTGCTGCCACGGCAGCATCCCTTTTACGCTGCGTTCAAGATCCTCAGCGGAACGCACGCCGCGGCTGGCGTAGAGGCGCTTCAGCAGCGCAGGGAGATCGTCCGGCAAATCAACCTGTTCAACCGCCTCGCGGCGGCGCAATTTTATGGGGGCTTTCACGCGGATTATTTACCACCAAACTGTTTCTGGTGCGCGTCGAGGAACTCTTTCATCTCTTTTGGTCCCTGATAGCCCGGAACAACATAGCCGTTGCTCAGGACAATCGCTGGCGTACCGTTCACGCCAAACTGCACGCCCAGCGCGTAGTGGTTAGCGATATCAATGTCGCAGGAAGCGGGTTTAACCCCTTTACCGTTCATCGCGTCGTCAAACGCTTTGTTGCGTTCTTTTGCACACCAGATAGCCTTCATGTCCTGCTCCGGCTGGCTCTGCACGCCCGCGCGTGGGAAGGCCAGGTAACGCACGGTAATGCCCAGCGCGTTGTAGTCTTTCATCTCTTCATGCAGCTTGTGGCAGTAGCCGCAGGTGATGTCGGTGAAGACGGTAATGACGTGTTTTTCCTGCGCGGCTTTATAGACGATCATCTCTTTTTCGAGCGCGTTCAGGTTTTTCATTAGCAGCTGGTTGGTAACGTTGACCGGCTGCGCGCCGCTCACGTCGTACATTGGCCCCTGAATAATGTGCTTGCCGTCTTCGGTAACGTACAGCACGCCGCTGTTGGTCAGCACCGTTTTCATGCCGGCAACCGGCGCAGGCTGAATATCGCTACCGGTGACGCCAAGCTTGGCCAGCGACTGTTTGATGGCGGCGTCGTCAGCATGGGCGAAACCGGTAAATGAGGCTGCCAGCAGGGTGAACAGCGCGAAAGACTTTTTCATAGTTGATCCTGTTACAATTCGTCGGCACTCACGCACGAGGGTGGTGCTGTTGGTGTAGCTGCCGCAGGCGTTCCGTCGCGACATGGGTGTAAATTTGCGTCGTGGAAAGATCGCTGTGTCCCAGCAGCATCTGCACCACGCGTAAATCAGCGCCGTGGTTTAACAGATGCGTCGCGAAGGCATGACGCAATACGTGCGGCGACAGCTTTTCACTGTCGATACCGGCCAGCGTGGCGTAATGCTTAATGCGATGCCAGAACGTTTGCCGGGTCATCTGCTGCGCGCGCTGGCTCGGAAAAAGAACGTCGATAGACACCCCGTTGAGCAACCACGGGCGACCATGCTCCAGATACGTTTCCAGCCAGTAAACCGCCTCTTCCCCCAGCGGTACCAGTCTTTCCTTGTTTCCTTTGCCGATGACACGCACCACGCCCTGACGCAGGCTTATGTCGCTCATCGTCAGGCCAACCAGTTCCGAAACGCGCAAGCCGGTAGCATACAATAGCTCAAGCATGGCTTTATCGCGTAACTCCAGCGGCAGGTCAACAGCCGGTGACTGTAATAATCTCTCAACTTGTGCTTCGCTGAGATCTTTCGGCAGCCGCTGCGGGAGTTTGGGGGACGCCAGCAGCGCGCTGGGATCGTCTTCGCGAATTTTCTCCCGGTAAAGGTGCTGGAACAGGCGACGCATTGCGCTAAGCAAACGTGCGGAGCTGGTGGCTTTGTAGCCCCCCGCGATACGTTCCCCAAGCAGCGCCTGCAGATCGTCGCTTTGCGCGCTCGCCAGGGACAACCCGCGGTGCGCAAGCCACTCCACCAGCATGGTGAGATCGCGACGGTAGGCGCTGAGCGTATTCTCAGCCAGATTTTTCTCCAGCCACAGTGCATCGAGAAACTGTTCGATCAGTGCGAGATCCTTTTCCACAATGGCCCCTTTGATTCTGCAGTCAGGCCATTATGCCTGATTGCGAGCTGTTTCTGGTACACTACGCGCAAAGTCAAAGCAAGAATTGAGATAGATACGCGATGAATATTGGTCTGTTTTATGGTTCCAGCACCTGCTACACCGAAATGGCGGCAGAGAAAATTCGCGACATCATTGGCCCGGAACTGGTGACGTTGCATAACCTGAAAGATGACGCGCTCACGCTGATGGAGCAGTACGACGTGTTGATCCTCGGCATCCCGACATGGGATTTCGGCGAGATACAGGAAGACTGGGAAGCCATCTGGGACCAGCTTGATACGCTCAACCTCGACGGCAAAATCGTTGCCATGTACGGCATGGGGGATCAGCTGGGTTACGGGGAATGGTTCCTGGACGCTCTCGGCATGCTGCACGACAAACTGGCGCCAAAAGGGGTGTCGTTCATCGGCTACTGGCCAACCGAAGGCTACGAGTTCACCAGTAAAAAACCGATTATTGCCGACGGCGAGCTGTTTGTTGGACTCGCGCTGGATGAAACCAACCAGTACGATCTTAGCGATGAGCGCCTGCAAACCTGGTGCGAGCAGATTCTGGGCGAAATGGCAGAAAAGTTTAGCTAACGCGTATTACCCCTGCGTCGTCTGTTGCAATAACATCCGGCGCAGGTCTCGCCACTCGGCAGCATCCATACTGTCAGCCGCCAGCCACAGATGCTGGCAACGCCCGCCGTCTACATTGCGTAACCGCAACATCATGCCGGAGTTAAGCATCCAGGGCATACCGACAATATCCCACTCTTTTCCCTGCCAGCGCAGGCGGGAATCCATCAGTAATTTGATCTCTCCCTGACGGGCATTGATGCGACGCTGGCTGCGTACGCTGTCGAAAACGACAAACGAAAGCAATAGCAGCCACAGAGGCGTATAGCTCAGCGGCCACGGCATTAGTAGCACTAAGGCCGCAACCAGGCCGTGGAGCAATAAGGACATCCACTGCGAGCGCCACGAGACGCGAAGATCAGATTGCCACAGGACCACGTTCCCGATTCCGTGTTTGAATTAATTGCACCATCCGTTGCAACTCGGTGTCGGCGGGTTTGCCGTGGTTCATCAGCCAGTTGAATAAATCCGGGTCGTCAGACTCAAGCAGGCGAACAAACAGACGCTTATCCTCATCGCTTAAGCTGTCATACTCATATTCGAAGAAAGGCATAATGGAAATATCAAGTTCACGCATGCCGCGACGGCACGCCCAGTGAATACGGGCCTTGTTGTTAATATCCATGTTCAGTTTCCTGCATTACGTTTGGCACAGTCGGCACCCCGTTCCGTGTTCTTAATTTCTCTACGGGGACACCAGCTAGTGTAACGTGTTTTTGACCGTTTCTTTACTGGAATATTGCGATCGACGAGCTGGCTTCCAGAATAATCCCTACAAAGACAGCGGATTACACTATTTTGCGTAGCGCTACGCATAACCGGTTTATGGCACAAATGACCTGTTGAAAGCGCTTGCATTGCCTGCAGGCTCTTTTACCATTAGGTATTATCAAAGCGTTAAGCAATTCAGGATATCGTTATGGCATTTACACCATTTTCTCCTCGCCAGCCCGCCGCCTCTGCGCGTCTGCCGCTGACGCTTATTTCTCTTGATGACTGGGCACTGGCAACGCTCTCCGGTGCCGACGCCGAAAAATACCTGCAGGGCCAGGTGACCGCTGACGTCAGCCAGATGACCGAACACCAGCACCTGCTGGCCGCGCATTGCGACCCCAAGGGCAAAATGTGGAGCAACCTGCGCCTGTTCCGCCGTCAGGACGGCTTTGCCTTTATTGAGCGCCGCAGCCTGCGTGATGCCCAGCTTAAAGAGCTGAAAAAGTACGCCGTCTTTTCCAAAGTCACCATCGCCGCGGACGACGAACATGTCCTGCTGGGCGTGGCGGGCTTCCAGGCGCGTGCAGCATTGAAAAATCTCTTTAGCGAACTGCCGGATGCAGAAAAGCAGGTGGTCAGCGAAGGCGCGACCTCCATCCTGTGGTTTGAACATCCGGCGGAGCGTTTCCTGTTAGTCACGGATGCCGCCACTGCCGAACGCGTGACCGAGGCGCTGCGCGGCGAAGCGCAGCTCAACAGCAGTCAACAGTGGCTGGCGCTGAACATCGAAGCGGGTTTGCCGGTCATTGACGCCGCAAACAGCGCGCAGTTTATTCCGCAGGCAACCAACCTGCAGGCGCTGGGCGGCATCAGCTTTAAAAAAGGCTGCTACACCGGCCAGGAGATGGTTGCGCGGGCAAAATTCCGCGGGGCTAACAAGCGCGCGCTGTGGACGCTCGCGGGCCACGCCAGCCGCGTACCGGAAGCAGGAGAAGATTTAGAGCTGAAGATGGGTGAAAACTGGCGCCGTACCGGCACTGTTTTGGCCGCCGTACAGCTGGATGATGGACGTCTTCTGGTGCAGGCCGTTATGAATAACGACATGGAAGCCGACAGCGTGTTCCGCGTGCGCGACGACGCGAATACGCTGAGTATCGAGCCGCTGCCGTATTCACTGGAAGAGTGATGCTGTATCGCCCGGCGACGCTGCGCTTACCGGGCCTACCGATCCCGTAGGTCGGGTAAGGCGAAGCCGCCACCCGACAACAAACTACACCTGCCCCACATACAAATAAATCGCCAGAAAGTGGCACACGCTGCCGCCCAGTACAAAGCCGTGCCAGATGGCATGGTTGTATGGAATACGCTTGCAGACGTAGAAAATCACGCCGAGCGAATACACTACGCCGCCTAAGGCCAGAAGCGTCACGCCCCCTACCGCCAGTTTAATCGCCAGCTGATACACCACAATCAGCGACAGCCAGCCCATCGTCAGATAGGTGACCAGCGACAGCACCTTAAAGCGGTGTGCGATGGTCAGCTTAAACAGGATCCCCAGCAGCGCCAGACTCCAGATTACAATCATCAGGCCACGCGAGAGCGGTGAATTGAGCCCCACCAGCAGAAACGGCGTGTAGGTGCCTGCAATAAGAAGATAGATCGCGCAGTGGTCAAATTTCTTGAGCCACATCTTAGCCCGCTGATGCGGAACCGCGTGATACAGCGTAGACGCCAGGAACAGCAGGATCATACTCCCGCCATACAGGCTGTAGCTGGTAATGGCCATCGCGCTGGCATTGGCGTCAACCGCCTGCACCAGCAATAACACTAAACCGACAATCCCAAACACCAGGCCAATGCCGTGGCTGATGCTGTTGGCTATTTCCTCAGCCAGCGAATATCCCTGTGCGATTAATGGTCTGCTCACCATACAAAACTCCGGGAAAACAAAAGATGATTATTCATCGCAAGACTATGCTAACTGAGAATGATTCCAGTGAACACCTGTTAGCTAAAATAAAGTTAAACATAACATTTCTAAATTACAATCAGATAGTTACATTTTGATTTCAGCGAACGCGCGTTTCGAATTAAATTATAGACGTTTAAAATCAATCACATAAAACTGGTCCTGATCGGGATAGATCTCTGCAATCACGTTTTTCAGCGTATCCAGGGTCATGTTCTCCTGTTCTGCGTGTTTTTGCGTCAATGTCGCGAGCGTCACGGTCGACGTCCCAGTGACTTCGATGGTGCAAAAGTAACCATCATCCTCATAACGCCCTACCCGCAGGATATCGCCGGTTTTGAAATGGGACTCACTTTTATCCCGGATAGTGATGGTTTTACGTCCCGCCAGAATGTCGTCCTGAAAGCGCTGAAAAAAAGTGATGTCGTTTGACTGCATGTTATTATTCCCTGAAGAAAAGTCTGATGAGTGAGTTTAGCCACTGTGAGCATGTTCTCCCACTCCGCCATTGCCAGTCTCAATAATCTGGAGATGATGGTTTACAACTATGTCATTAAAAATCGTGACAAAGTGATGTACATGACCATCCGCGAGCTGGCGGATGCGGCGGGCGTCTCAACCACCACTATCCTGCGCTTTTGCCGCAAACTCAACTGCGAAGGCTACTCGGAGTTTCGCGTGCGCTTTAAGCTCTATTTAGAGCAGAATGAGCCCCAGCAGGCTAATTTCGGTGCCAGTGAAATTATCAGCTTCTTTAAAAGCGTTAACAATGAAGAGTTCGATATATTATTAGATGAGGCTGTAGAGATTATATTGTCTTCCGAGCGAATTATATTCGTCGGCGCGGGAACATCGGGCTCGCTGGCAAAATATGGCGCACGTTTCTTTTCTAATATTGGAAAATTCAGTAACCATATTGACGACCCTTATTTCCCGGTCACCAACGATATGGCAAAAAATGCGCTGGCGATTGTGCTCTCGGTTTCGGGCGAGACCGAGGAGATCTTGCGCTTCGCCAGCCAGTTCAGCCTGCATCACTGCAAGGTGCTCTCCATTACCAGCCACGAGCACTCGCGCCTGGCAAAACTGGCGGACTTTAATCTCTCCTGGCATGTGCCCCAGACGCGTATTGGGGGCGTCTACGATATTACCACGCAAATTCCCGTCATCTATATTCTGGAATCTCTCGGGCGTAAGCTGGCGAAGAAACTCACAGAATAAAACACCCTGTTTTTTAGATGTAACAAATCACATTATGCCCAATTTGTTATATCGTGACATTTAATTTCCCTTTGCTAGACTCGATGCCAATAAGCCATTTATTGAGAATAGCAGCGATGAAAAAATTGACCTTACCAAAAGATTTTTTATGGGGTGGCGCCGTTGCCGCTCACCAGGTTGAAGGCGGCTGGAACAAAGGCGGTAAAGGGCCCAGCATTTGTGACGTATTGACCGGTGGCGCCCACGGCGTGCCGCGTGAAATCACGCAGAACGTGGTGCCGGGTAAATATTACCCGAACCATGAAGCCATCGACTTCCATGGCCACTATAAAGAAGACATCAAGCTGTTTGCCGAGATGGGCTTCAAGTGTTTCCGCACCTCTGTTGCCTGGACGCGCATCTTCCCGAAGGGTGACGAAACGCAGCCAAACGAAGAGGGGCTGAAGTTTTACGACGACATGTTCGATGAGCTGCTGAAGTACAACATCGAACCGGTGATCACCCTCTCCCACTTCGAAATGCCGCTGCACCTGGTGCAGGAGTACGGCAGCTGGACCAACCGTAAAGTGGTCGATTTCTTTGTGCGCTTCGCGGAAGTGGTTTTTGAGCGCTACAAAAACAAGGTCAAATACTGGATGACCTTCAACGAAATAAACAACCAGCGTAACTGGCGTGCGCCGCTGTTCGGCTACTGCTGCTCAGGTGTGGTCTATACCGAACACGAAAATCCTGAAGAGACCATGTATCAGGTGCTGCACCACCAGTTTGTGGCCAGCGCTCTGGCGGTGAAAGCCGCGCGACGCATCAACCCGGAGATGAAAGTCGGCTGCATGCTGGCCATGGTGGCGCTCTATCCATTCTCCTGCAAGCCGGAAGACGTGATGTTCGCCCAGGAATCCATGCGCGAGCGCTATGTCTTTACCGACGTCCAGCTGCGGGGTTACTACCCGTCTTACGTCCTGAATGAGTGGGAGCGCCGCGGGTTCTCCATCAGGATGGAGGCGAACGACGAGCAGATCCTGCGCGAAGGTACCTGCGATTACTTAGGTTTCAGCTACTACATGACCAACGCAGTGAAAGCGGAGGGCGGCACCGGGGATGCGATTTCCGGTTTCGAGGGCAGCGTGCCGAACCCGCACGTGAAGGCGTCCGACTGGGGCTGGCAGATCGATCCGGTAGGCCTGCGCTATTCTCTGTGCGAACTGTATGAGCGTTACCAGAAGCCGCTGTTTATCGTTGAAAACGGTTTTGGCGCTTACGATAAAGTCGAAGAGGACGGCAGCATCAACGATGACTATCGTATCGACTACCTGCGTGCCCACGTGGAAGAGATGATCAAAGCCGTGACGCACGATGGCGTGGATCTGATGGGCTACACGCCATGGGGCTGTATCGACTGCGTGTCGTTCACTACCGGTCAGTACAGCAAGCGCTACGGCTTTATCTACGTGAATAAACACGACGATGGTACGGGCGACATGTCGCGTTCACGCAAGAAAAGCTTCGAGTGGTATAAGGGCGTGATTGCCAGCAACGGCGAGGCGCTGTAATTTTTGCCCGGTGGCGCTGCGCTTACCGGGCCTACGATTGATCCCCTCTCCCTTTGGGAGAGGGTTAGGGTGAGGGGGTTATTTCCCGCCCGCTAGCTCAATAAAACTTCCCGTCACGTACGACGCCTTCTCGCTCAGCAGCCAGACAATTGCCTGGGCCACCTCTTCCGGCTGGCCGCCGCGCTGCATCGGCAGCAGCGATTTCACGCGATCCACGCGTCCCGGCTCCCCGCCTGAGGCGTGGATGTCGGTATAAATCAGTCCCGGTCGCACGCAGTTTACGCGAATGCCCTGCGCCGCCACCTCCAGCGCTAAACCGGTTGTCAGCGAATCCACCGCTCCCTTGGACGCGGCATAATCCACATATTCACCCGGCGCGCCCAGGCGGGACGCCGCTGACGAGACGTTCACTACCGCCCCGCCCTTGCCGCCATGTTTAAAGGACATGCGCTTTACCGCTTCCCGGCAGCAGAGAAAATAGCCCGTAACGTTGGTCGCCAGGACGCGGTTAATGCGCTCCGCGGATAGATTCTCGATAGTCGATTGCTCAAACAGAATCCCCGCATTATTGACCAGCGCGGTAAGCGGCTCACCTTCACGATCGATACTGTTAAACATAGCCAGCACCTGGGCTTCATCGCTAATGTCTGCGCGAACGGCGAAGGCTTTGCCACCCGCATCGACAATCTGTTTGATAACGTCCGTCGCGGCCTTAATGTTGTGATGGTAGTTCACCGCCACGGTATAGCCTTCGCGTGCCAGCTGCAGCGCGGTGGCTTTCCCAATGCCCCGGCTCGCGCCGGTAACCAGTGCAATAGCCATTCGTTTCTCCCAATAAAAAAGCCGGGTGGCGGCTTCGCCTTACCCGGCCTACATTACTACATCAGCAATATTACTGGTATTCGCTCATCGGCACGCAGGAGCAGAACAGGTTACGGTCGCCGTACACGTCATCAAGACGCTTCACGGTCGGCCAGTATTTGTTTGCCACGCCTGCCGGGAAGACCGCCAGCTCGCGGGAATAGCCGTGGTTCCACTCTGCCACCATTTCGTGCTGTGTGTGCGGGGCGTTAACCAGCGGGTTATCTTCCAGCGTCCATTCGCCGTCCTGCACGCGATCGATCTCCATGCGGATGGCCAGCATCGCGTCGATAAAGCGGTCCAGCTCGGCTTTGCTCTCGGACTCCGTTGGCTCCACCATCAGCGTACCCGCTACCGGGAACGACATGGTTGGCGCGTGGAAACCGTAGTCGATCAGGCGCTTGGCGATATCCAGCTCGCTAATGCCGGTCTGCTCTTTCAGCGGACGAATATCCAGAATGCACTCGTGCGCCACGCGACCGTCGCGGCCGGTATAGAGCACCGGGAAGGCAGACTTCAGGCGAGTCGCAATGTAGTTGGCATTCAGGATCGCCACCTGGCTCGCCTGCTTCAGCCCTTCCGCGCCCATCATGCGGATGTACATCCAGCTGATTGGCAGGATAGAGGCGCTGCCGAACGGTGCCGCAGAGACCGCGCCCTGACGGGTCAGCATGCCTTCGATCTGCACAACGCTGTGGCCTGGGACAAACGGCGCCAGGTGCGCTTTCACGCCGATAGGACCCATGCCCGGGCCGCCACCGCCGTGCGGGATGCAGAAGGTTTTGTGTAGGTTCAGGTGCGACACGTCTGCACCGATAAAGCCCGGAGAGGTAATGCCCACCTGCGCATTCATGTTCGCGCCGTCGAGGTATACCTGACCGCCGAACTGATGCACCACTTCGCACACTTCGCGGATGGTCTCTTCGTACACGCCGTGGGTGGACGGATAGGTCACCATGATGCAGGAGAGCTTGTCGCCCGCCTGCTCGGCTTTCGCGCGCAGGTCGGCCAAATCGATGTTGCCGTTCTTATCGCACGCCACGACCACCACTTCCATGCCCGCCATCTGGGCAGAGGCCGGGTTGGTGCCGTGCGCGGAGCTTGGGATCAGGCAGATATCGCGGTGCCCTTCGTTGCGGCTTTCGTGGTAGTGACGGATTGCCAGCAGACCCGCGTATTCCCCCTGCGCGCCGGAGTTCGGCTGCATGCAGAGCGCGTCATAGCCGGTCAGCTTCACAAGCCAGTCGGAAAGCTGGTTGATCATCATATGATAACCTTCCGCCTGCTCTGGCGGGCAGAACGGGTGAAGCTCGGAGAATTCAGGCCAGGTGATTGGGATCATCTCTGCAGCGGCGTTCAGCTTCATGGTGCAGGAACCCAGCGGGATCATCGCCTGATTCAGCGCCAGATCTTTGCGCTCCAGTGAGTGCATGTAACGCATCATCTCGGTTTCGCTGTGATAGCGATTAAAGACCGGGTGCGTCAGGATGGCATCGTTACGCAGCATGCTTTCCTGAATGGAGCGGCTGTCGAGCGCGACCTCTTTGTCGAGCGCGTCAATGTCCAGACCGTGCGCGTCACCCAGCAGCACGCTGAACAGGTTCAGGATATCGTCGCGGGTGGTGCTTTCATCCAGCGTAATGCCGACGGCGTTGTGGATGTCGCTGCGCAGGTTGATCTCTGCTGCATTCGCACGAGCCAGCACGGCCGCTTTGTCCGCCACGTCCACACACAGCGTGTCGAAGTAGTGGCCATGGCGCAGCTTAAGGCCTTTCTGCTGCAGGCCGCAGGCCAGAATATCCGCCAGGCGGTGAATGCGGCTGGCAATGCGTTTCAGGCCAGCCGGGCCGTGGAACACGGCATACAGGCTGGCGATGTTGGCCAGCAGCACCTGGGAGGTACAGATATTGGAGTTCGCTTTCTCGCGGCGAATATGCTGCTCGCGGGTCTGCATCGCCATGCGCAGCGCGGTGTTACCGGCGGCATCTTTCGATACGCCGATGATGCGGCCAGGCATGGAGCGTTTGAATTCATCTTTCGCGCCGAAGAACGCCGCGTGCGGGCCGCCGTAGCCCATCGGTACGCCGAAGCGCTGCGCAGAGCCGAAGACAATGTCCGCGCCCTGTTTGCCTGGCGCCGTCAGCAGCACCAGCGCCATAAAATCGGCAGCAACGCTGACAACCACTTTACGGGATTTCAGCTCGGCAATCAGCGCGCTGTAATCATGCACCTCACCAGTGGTGCCCACCTGCTGCAACAGCACGCCGAAGACGTCCTGGTGATCCAGCACCTTGTCAGCGTCGTCGACAATCACGTCAAAGCCGAAGGTTTCCGCACGGGTGCGCACCACATCCAGCGTCTGCGGATGCACGTCCGCCGCCACGAAGAAGCGGTTAGCGTTTTTCAGCTTGCTGACGCGTTTTGCCATCGCCATGGCTTCGGCGGCGGCGGTCGCTTCGTCCAGCAGAGACGCGGAGGCGATATCCATACCGGTCAGATCCAGCGTTACCTGCTGGAAGTTCAGCAGCGCTTCCAGGCGGCCCTGAGAGACTTCTGGCTGATACGGGGTGTAAGCGGTGTACCAGCCCGGGTTTTCCAGCATGTTGCGCAGGATAACCGGCGGCAACTGCACGTTGGTGTAGCCCATGCCAATGTAAGACTTATAGCGCTTGTTCAGGCCTGCAATAGCCTTCAGCTCCGCCAGCGCGGCGAATTCCGTGGTGGCTTCCCCCACCTGAGGCGGTGTGGCAAGCTGGATGTCTTTTGGCACAATCTGGCCGATCAGTGCGTTTAATGAATCCGCGCCAACCGTCTTCAGCATCTCCTGCTGTTGCTGAGCATCCGGCCCAATGTGACGTTCAATGAAGGCGCCACGGTTTTCAAGCTGGCTTAAAGTCTGTGTCATGAGCGATGGTTCCTGAAACGTGCAGTGAATCGTAGTTATCTGTAACGCTGTTGCCCGGTGGCGCTAACGCTTACCGGGCCTACGTTGACCTGTAGGCCGGATAAGCGCAGCGCCATCCGGCAAAACGTTATTCGTCTTCCAGTAGGGCTTCGTACGCGGTCGCATCCAGCAGCGCGGCAACCTGCGATTCGTCGCTGGCTTTGATCTTGAAGATCCAGCCGCCTTCATAAGGCTCGCTGTTGACCAGCTCCGGGGAGTCGCTCAGCGCGTCGTTGACGGCGACAATTTCACCGCTTACCGGTGCGTAGATGTCGGATGCCGCTTTTACGGACTCCGCCACGGCGCAGTCGTCGCCTGCGCTGACGGTTGCGCCTACTTCAGGCAGGTCAACAAACACCATGTCGCCCAGCAGCTCCTGTGCGTGCTCGGTGATCCCTACGGTGTAAGTGCCGTCCGCCTCTTTGCGCAGCCACTCGTGTTCTTTGCTGTATTTCAGTTCTGCTGGCACATTGCTCATTGAAGTTCTCCTGATAAAAATGATTAGGCGACCGGCTTACCGGCGCGAACAAAAATCGGTTTGGTTACGTTGACCGGCATTTCACGGTTGCGGATTTGCACCACCGCCGTTTCGCCAATGCCTGCCGGCACGCGTGCCAGTGCAATACTGTAGCCCAGCGTCGGGGAGAAGGTTCCGCTGGTGATCACGCCTTCGCGGTGATTGCCGTCGGCATCGGTAAAACGTACAGGCAGTTCACCGCGCAGCACGCCCTTCTCAGTCATCACCAGGCCCACCAGCTGTTCAGTGCCTTTTTCGCGCTGCATCTCCAGCGCTTCACGGCCAATAAATTCACGGTCAGCCGGTTCCCACGCGATGGTCCAGCCCATATTGGCCGCCAGCGGTGAAACACCCTCATCCATCTCCTGACCGTAGAGGTTCATGCCCGCCTCCAGACGCAGCGTATCGCGCGCGCCAAGGCCCGCAGGCTTCACGCCCGCTTCCACCAGCGCACGCCAGAAATCAGCAGCCTTCTCGTTTGGCATCGCAATTTCGTAGCCCGCTTCACCGGTGTAGCCGGTGGTGGCGATGAACAGATCCCCCGCCTGTACGCCGAAGAACGGCTTCATGCCTTCTGTGGCTTTACGCTGCTCGTCGTTGAACAGAGACGCGGCTTTCGCCTGCGCGTTCGGCCCCTGCACGGCGATCAGCGACAGATCGTCACGGACGGTGATGTCGATGGCGTAAGGTTCGGCGTGTTGGGTGATCCAGGAGAGGTCTTTTTCGCGGGTGGCGGAGTTTACAACGAGGCGGAAGAAATCTTCAGTGAAGTAATAGACGATGAGGTCGTCAATCACGCCGCCGGAGGCATTCAGCATGCCAGTATAGAGCGCTTTACCCGGCGTCTTCAGTTTGGCGACGTCATTTGCCAGCAGATAGCGCAAAAACTCCCGGGTGCGGCTGCCGCGCAGATCGACAATTGTCATGTGGGACACGTCGAACATACCGGCATCGGTGCGCACCGCGTGGTGCTCATCAATCTGCGAGCCGTAGTGCAGCGGCATCATCCAGCCGTGGAAGTCCACCATGCGGGCGCCGCATAACACGTGTTGTTCGTACAAAGGAGTCTGTTGAGCCATCTTGTCCTCGTTGAAAAAATTCACCGTGAAACCCGGTATCGGCCCCGTTATCAGGCACCGACGCAAACGTTCTCTTTTACCTGAACTTACCACCGAAACCGGCGGTTAACCATAAGGTAAAACGGGTCATCACATTAGCTTATGACCAAAAAACGCTAAAAAGCCTACAGAGTTATTCACTGGAAAAATGCGATTAAACCCGCACAAAATTAAC
This sequence comes from Enterobacter sp. FW301-JW81, assembly GCF_058788735.1. Taxonomy (NCBI): domain Bacteria; kingdom Pseudomonadati; phylum Pseudomonadota; class Gammaproteobacteria; order Enterobacterales; family Enterobacteriaceae; genus Enterobacter; species Enterobacter sp. FW301-JW81. The sequence continues at coordinate 77,180 of NZ_JBYTBA010000003.1, forward strand.
ATCACGCTAACAGGATTTAGCACATGGTGATATTTCATGCGGAAAAATGGGCCGAATTTCCGTGACGGGAAAAACACGACATTAGATTATCTAATGCGAAAAAAGCAGTGAAATTAGATTATTTCAAACGAGGGAATTTCCCCGGCGCAGAGGCCGGGAAAATAAAGTGTGACGGGGGTCTAAATTAGCGTAGCCAGTCCGGCAGGTCGTTAAGACCCATTGCCTGGCGAAGGAGCTGAGGCTTAACACCCGGAAGGGTATCGGCAAGCTTGAGGCCGATGTCGCGCAGCAGTTTTTTCGCCGGATTAGCACCGGCAAACAGCTCGCGGAAGCCCTGCATACCCGCCAGCATCATCGCCGCGCTGTGCTTGCGGCTGCGTTCGTAGCGACGCAGATAAAGATGCTGGCCGATGTCCTTCCCTTCGCGATGCAGGCGACGCAGTTCTTCCACCAGCTCCGCCGCATCCATAAAGCCAAGATTAACGCCCTGCCCGGCCAGCGGATGTATGGTGTGAGCCGCATCTCCTACCAGCGCCAGACGGTGCGCCGCAAACTGGCGCGCGTAGCGGCCGGTTAACGGGAAGACCTGCCGCTCGCTTTCAAGCGTGCACAGCCCAAGACGATTATCAAACGCCACGCACAGTGCCTGATTGAAAGCATCAGGGGTAGCCTCCTGCATCAGCCGGGCTTTTTCCGGCACCAGCGACCAGACAATCGAGCACAGGTGCGGATCTGCAAGCGGCAGGAACGCCAGAATGCCGTCGTTGTGGAAAATCTGCCGCGCCACGCCGCCGTGCGGCTCTTCGGTGCGGATCGTCGCGACCAGCGCGTGATGACGGTAATCCCAGTAGGTCAGCGGAATATCCGCTTTGTTGCGCAGCCAGGAGTTCGCGCCGTCAGCCCCCACTACCAGACGTGCGGTCAGCATGTCGCCGCTTTGCAGGGTGATAAACGCCTCGTTTTCGCCCCACGCCACCTGCTGGATTTGCGCGGGTGCCATCAGGGTAATATCGCTACATGACTGCGCCTTTTGCCACAGCGCATGATGGATAACGGCATTCTCGATAATGTGGCCAAGGTGGCTATAGCCCATGCTTTCATCATCAAAAGCAATATGACCGAAGCTGTCTTTATCCCACACTTCCATGCCGTGATAGCAGCTGGCGCGCTGCGCCACGATATCCGACCAGACGCCAAGGTGCGTCAGCAGCTTTTCGCTGGCTGCATTAATGGCCGAGACGCGCAGTTCCGGCGGCGCATCCTGGGCTACGGGCTGAGGCTGCTTTTGCTCCAGCACCGCCACGCGCAGGCCGCTGCCCTGTAAGCCACAGGCCAGCGCCAGTCCTACCATACCGCCGCCAACGATGGCGACATCAACATTTTGCACGGTGATAACTCCTTAACGCGCGACCCAACCAAGAGTCCGCTGCGCCAGCACGTCACGTGCCGGAATGAATAATTCCATCGCCATCAGCCCGAGGTTGCGGCCCGCAACCAGCGGCGCCCAGCGATTGGCAAACAGATGAACCAGGCCATCGGTGACGCCAATCGTCGCCTCTTTATCCGCCTGGCGGCGCTTCTGGTAATGGCTGAGCACCGGGTATGCGCCACAGTCTTTTTGCTCGTCCCACGCCTGAGAAAGCGTTTCCGCCAGACTCATCACGTCGCGTAACCCAAGGTTGAACCCCTGACCGGCGATAGGATGCAGCGTCTGCGCGGCATTCCCGACAAGCGCCAGACGATGGGAGATGGACTGCGAGGACGTGGTCAGCGAAAGCGGGTATACCGTCCGCTTGCCTGCATGGGTAATACGCCCCAGCCGCCAGCCAAAGGCTCTTTGCAGCTCGGTACAAAAACGTTCGTCTGACCAGGCCTTAACCTCTTCAGCCCTATCCTGCGGGTGGCACCAGACCAGGGAGCAGCGCCCATCCGACATCGGCAGCATCGCCAGCGGGCCGTGCTGCGTAAAGCGCTCAAACGCCCGGCCGTTATGTTCGGCTGCGGTAGAAACGTTCGCAATGACCGCCACCTGCCCGTAAGGCTGCTGACGCCACTCTACGCCACACTGGGCACCGAGCGCCGAGCGCGAGCCGTCCGCGGCAACCAGAAGCTGGCCATCAAGCACGGTGCCGTTTTCCAGCGTCACGCTAACCAACGCTTCACTTCGGCTTACGCTTGCCACGCGCGCCGGACAATGCAACGTGACCCCCGGCGCGTCCTGAAGCAGGCGGAACAGGCGTAATCCTACGTCGTGTAGCTCAACGACCTGACCCAGGGCATCAATACGGTAATCCTGCGCGTCCAGCGTGACAAAGCCTGCATGGCCGCGATCGCTGACGTGAACGGTACCGATCGCAGTGGCTCGGTCGGCTATCGCCTGCCAGATACCAATGCGCGAAAGCTGCTGGCACGTCCCCTGCGCCAGCGCAATGGCGCGGGCATCAAAACCGGGGTGGTTCGACGCCTCTGGCGCAACGGCCTCCACCAGGTGCACCGGCAGCTGCCCCTTCGTCAAATGCGAAATGGCCAGCGCCAGCGTGGCTCCGGTCATGCCGCCGCCCACGACGATCACGCTCATGCGCGCGCCGCTGCCATCAGCGCCTCGATATCGTCAGCGCTTTTCACGACGCTCGCGGTCAGGTTTTCGTTCCCGCTTTCGGTAATGACAATGTCGTCTTCAATACGGATGCCAATCCCGCGGTACTCTTCAGGCACGTCGGCATCCGGGGCGATATAGAGACCAGGCTCCACGGTTAACACCATGCCCGGCTCCAGCACCCGCGAGCGGTCAGTGCCGTAAGCCCCAACGTCATGCACGTCCAGCCCCAGCCAGTGGCTCAGGCCGTGCATGAAGTAAGGTCGATGCGCATTTTCAGCAACCAGGGTCTCCACATCGCCTTTCAGGATGCCGAGCCTGACCAGGCCGGTAATCATGATGCGCACCACTTCGCCAGTCACTTCCTGCATGGAGGTACCCGGACGATACAGCCTGAGCGCCGTTTCAAGCGATTCCAGAACGATGTCGTAAATCGCTCGCTGCGCCGGTGAGAACTTACCGTTCACCGGGAAGGTGCGGGTGATGTCCCCCGCGTAGCCCTGATACTCGCAGCCGGCATCGATGAGCACCAGATCGCCGTCGCGCAGCGCACTTTCGTTTTCGGTGTAGTGCAGAATGCAGCCGTTTTCCCCGCCGCCGACAATGGTGTTGTAGGAGGGGTAACGCGCGCCGTGGCGGTTAAATTCGTGGTGAATTTCGCCTTCAAGCTGGTATTCGAACATGCCGGGACGGCACTTCTCCATGGCGCGAGTATGCGCCAGGGCGCTGATTTCGCCCGCACGGCGCATCACGTTCAGCTCTTCTTCAGACTTGAACAGGCGCATCTCATGCACCACCGGACGCCAGTCAGTGAGAGTTGCGGGCGCGGACAGGTTCTGCCGCGAGCCCTTGCGCAGCTTATCCAGCGCGGTGAAAACAATCTCATCGGCGTACGCATATTCGCCCTGCGCGTGATAGAGCACGTCGAGGCCGTTAAGCAGTTGATAGAGCTGCTGGTTGATTTCGCTAAACGCCAGCGCGCGGTCAACGCCCAGCTTCGCCGGTGCGGCCTCCTGTCCCAGGCGGCGGCCAAACCAGATTTCGGCCGTCAGATCGCGCACGCGGTTGAATATCACGCTGTGGTTGTGGGTGTCATTGCTCTTAATCAGCACCAGTACCGCTTCCGGCTCGTTAAAGCCGGTGAAGTACCAGAAATCGCTGCTCTGGCGATAGGGATATTCGCTGTCGGCGCTGCGCGTCACTTCGGGCGCAGCAAAAATCAGCGCCGCGCTGCCCGGCTGCATTTTCGCCAGCAGCGCCTGACGGCGGCGCGAATACTCTTGACTCGAGATAACCATGACACCCTCCTGTGCGTTATTTTTCTTAATGTAAGGTTGGCTTGCGGACTTCCGGCGCGGTCGGCTGCGAGCGCGTAAAGTTGTCGTGGCACAGCAGTGCCGCCACGCGCACGTACTCGATAATCTCCTCGAGAGACATTTCCAGCTCTTCCTGGTCTTCGTCTTCATCGTAGCCAAGCTGGGCAATGTTGCGCAGATCGTCGATCGCTTCACCCGCTTCGCCGGTCACTTTATCCAGTTTAGGCTGCGTGACGCCCAGACCCAGCAGATAGTGGTTTACCCAACCCGCCAGCGCATCGGCGCGATCGAACACGCTGACGTCGTCGCCTTCAGGCAGATAAAGCTGAAAAAGAAAGCCATCGTCTTCCAGCGAATCGCTGATGGCGGCGTGCATTTTACGCAGCGCTTCCGCCAGCTCGTGACCAAACGCCAGCCCTTCATTCGTGAGGTCGTGGATCAGCGGCTGCCATGAGCTGTCGCTGTTTCCGCCACACAGCATGCCACTGATCAGACCGTGCATTTCGGCAGAGGTTAAACCGATTCCCTGCTGGTTCAGTAACTGGTTTAAATCCTTGTAACCAGGCATTTCGTTCTGTATAGACATGAGCATTCGTCATCAAAGGGGGAAGTTTCATGATATGCTACCACTTTGGACCCTGGTGATACCAGAAAAGGGCTTGTATCTTCACATCAGGGTAGCTATAGTGTCGCCCCTTCGCAGCCCCCGGGGCAGTAAGCGAAGGCAGCGCAGTCAATCAGCAGGAAGGTGGCATGTCTGCACAACCCGTCGATCTCCAGATTTTTGGCCGTTCACTGCGAGTGAATTGTCCGCCTGAACAAAGGGATGCTTTGAATCAGGCAGCGGACGATTTGAATCAGCGGTTGCAAGATCTAAAAGAACGCACTAGAGTCACAAATACTGAGCAGCTGGTTTTCATCGCCGCGTTGAACATCAGCTATGAACTGACTCAGGAAAAAGCGAAGACCCGCGACTACGCGGCAAGCATGGAGCAACGCATTAAAATGCTCCAGCAGACCATAGAACAGGCATTGCTTGATCAAGGTCGCACTCCCGAAAGACCGGGACCAAAGTTTGAATAACACTTCTCAGTTGACTATGGTAGAGTAACTGTGAAGACAAAATTTCTCTGAGATGTTCGCAAGCGGGCCAGTCCCCTGAGCCGATATTTCATACCACAAGAATGTGGCGCTCCATGGTTGGTGAGCATGCTCGGTTCGTCCGAGAAGCCTTAAAACTATGACGACACATTCACCTTGAACCAAGGGTTCAAGGGTTACAGCCTGCGGCGGCATCTCGGAGATTCCCTCTCTTTTCTTCTACCGACTACCATGACTCAACTTCCTGAAGTTTCCGCTTCACGCCAGGACATCCGTCAGTTAATCCGTCAACGCCGCCGTGCGTTAACCTCCAATCAGCAAGCGCATTTTGCCCAGCAGGCTGCCGCCCGTATGATGGCTTACCCCCCTGTCGTTATGGCGCATACTGTTGCCCTGTTTCTCTCGTTTGACGGCGAACTGGATACCCAACCGCTCATCGAGCAACTCTGGCGCGCCGGGAAGAAGGTTTATCTGCCGGTGCTGCATCCGTTCAGCGAAGGCAATCTGCTGTTCCTGCACTATCACCCGCACAGCGAGCTGGTGGTGAACCGTCTGAAAATCACCGAGCCGAAACTCGACGTGCGCGACGTACTCCCGCTGGCAGAGCTTGACGTGCTGGTCACGCCGCTGGTGGCGTTTGATGAGCAGGGTCAGCGCCTGGGAATGGGCGGCGGTTTTTACGACAGGACGCTGCAAAACTGGCAGCAGTACGGGCTACAGCCGGTGGGTTATGCGCATGATTGTCAGGGCGTGGAGGCGTTGCCGGTGGAGAAATGGGATGTGCCGTTGCCGGCGGTGGTAACGCCCAGTAAAACCTGGACCTGGTAGAATAAAGCCGGGTGGCGCTTACGCTTACCCGGCCTACAAAACCTCAACGTAGGTCGGGTAAGGCGCAGCCGCCACCCGACACCACAGACCGCACGATCAGTACAGCAGACGCGCGCGAATCGTCCCCGGAATGGCCTTCATGCTCTGCAGCGCTTTCTCGGCAACGTCTTCATCCGCTTCGATATCAATAACCACGTAGCCCATCTGCGAGTTGGTTTGCAGATACTGCGCGGCAATGTTGACGCTCTGCTCGGCAAAGATCTGGTTGATGGCGGTCAGCACGCCCGGACGGTTTTCGTGAATGTGCAGCAGACGACGGCCGCCGTGCAGCGGCAAAGACACTTCCGGGAAGTTCACCGCAGAGAGCGTAGAGCCGTTGTCGGAGTATTTGCTCAGTTTGCCCGCCACTTCCAGACCGATGTTCTCCTGAGCTTCCTGAGTTGAACCACCGATGTGCGGCGTCAGGATCACGTTATCGAACTCGCACAGCGGAGAGGTAAACGGATCGCTGTTGGTCGCTGGCTCCGTCGGGAAGACGTCAATCGCCGCGCCCGCCAGATGCTTGCGTTTTAGCGCATCACACAGCGCCGGAATATCGACAACCGTACCGCGCGCGGCGTTGATCAGCAGCGAACCCGGCTTCATCAGCGCCAGCTCTTCCGCGCCCATCATGTTTTTGGTGGAGGCATTTTCCGGCACGTGCAGGCTGACCACATCGCTCATGTTCAGCAGGTCAGAAAGGTGTTGAACCTGGGTCGCATTGCCCAGCGGCAGTTTGCTTTCAATGTCGTAGAAAAAGACATGCATCCCGAGAGATTCCGCCAGGATGCCCAGCTGCGTACCGATATGGCCGTACCCGATAATCCCCAGCTTTTTACCGCGCGCTTCGAAAGAGCCAGACGCCAGCTTGTTCCACACGCCACGGTGCGCTTTGGCGTTAGCTTCAGGAATACCGCGCAGCAGCAGCAGCAGCTCGCCAATCACTAACTCCGCCACGGAACGGGTGTTGGAGAACGGGGCGTTAAATACAGGAATACCGCGCTTAGCGGCTGCATTCAGGTCAACCTGGTTGGTACCAATGCAGAAACAGCCGATGGCGACCAGCTTTTCCGCCGCGGCAATCACATCTTCAGTCAGGTGGGTACGGGATCGCAGGCCAATGAAGTGGGCATCACGGATGGACGCTTTCAGCTCTTCGGTATCCAGCGCGCCTTTGTGAAATTCGATGTTGGTGTAACCCGCTGCGCGAAGGCTATCGAGTGCTTTTTGATGCACGCCTTCTACCAGCAGAAATTTAATCTTGTCTTTCTCCAGTGATACCTTTGCCATTTACCCGACCCTGTATTTTATCTGAACTGTTGTTGTGCTGGATTGAAATCCGCTGTAGCCAACATATCAAAAAAAACTATTGCAGCAATATGAACGTTTGCGTCGGCACTCTGAAGAAAAGTCATACAGGGCAAAATGGCAGAGGAAAATGCTACGGAATTTTACGTACGTGGCAGGATCGGCAAACGAGGCATAAAAACGTGACACAAGTCACCGAATTTAGCTTTTCAAAATATTTTTAGCGGGGGGAGGACTCCCCCCGTCAGATCATTTTACGATGGTTTTCACGCCGTCAGCCGTACCAATCAGCGCGACATCCGCGCCACGGTTGGCGAATAACCCTACGGTTACTACGCCTGGAATGCCGTTGATGGCGTTTTCCAGCGCAATCGCGTCGAGAATTTCCAGACCGTGAACGTCGAGGATCACGTTGCCGTTATCGGTCACCACGCCCTGGCGATATTCCGGACGCCCGCCCAGTTTTACCAGCTCGCGCGCCACGGCGCTGCGCGCCATCGGGATCACCTCGACCGGCAGCGGGAAATTACCCAGAATATCGACCTGTTTGGAGGCATCGGCGATGCAGATGAATTTATCCGCAACGGAGGCGATGATTTTTTCACGCGTCAGCGCCGCACCGCCGCCTTTGATCATCTGCATATGGCCGTTGATCTCATCGGCGCCATCAACGTAAATGCCCAGACGGTCAACTTCGTTCAGATCGAAAACGGTAATGCCGAGGCTTTTCAGCTTTTCCGTGGAAGCATCAGAGCTGGACACCGCGCCCTCAATCTGCCCTTTCATCGTGCCCAGCGCATCGATAAAGTGTGCCGCCGTCGACCCGGTACCAACTCCGACAATGGTACCCGGCTGTACGTACTGGAGAGCGGCCCATCCTACTGCTTTTTTCAGTTCATCCTGCGTCATGATCGTTTTGCCTGTGGTGTGAAAACTCAGGGCGCATTATAGAACACGTCGAATGGAATTCGTCTGCCACGAAGGGAAAATTGTGTCATAGTGCAGATTAAGCAAAATTAAGGAGCCAGCCAGAGCAATGAAACGTCCGGACTACAGAACACTACAGGCACTTGATGCAGTTATTCGTGAACGAGGTTTTGAGCGCGCGGCGCAAAAGCTTTGCATCACGCAGTCCGCCGTATCGCAGCGTATCAAACAGCTTGAAAACATGTTCGGCCAGCCACTGCTGGTGCGTACCGTGCCGCCTCGCCCAACGGAACAAGGGCAAAAGCTCCTTGCCCTGCTGCGTCAGGTTGAACTGCTGGAAGATGAGTGGCTGGGTGACGAACAAACGGGCTCAACGCCGCTGCTGCTCTCGCTGGCGGTCAACGCCGACAGTCTGGCAACCTGGCTGCTGCCGGCCCTTGCGCCGGTCTTAGCAGATTCCCCTATCCGCCTGAATTTGCAGGTTGAAGATGAAACCCGTACCCAGGAACGCCTGCGTCGCGGTGAAGTGGTCGGGGCGGTCAGTATCCAGCCTCAGGCGCTGCCAAGCTGCCTGGTGGATCAGCTGGGCGCGCTGGATTACCTTTTTGTCGGTTCAAAAGCCTTTGCCGAGCGCTATTTCCCCAACGGCGTGACCCGCGCCGCGCTGCTGAAAGCGCCTGCCGTAGCGTTCGACCATCTGGACGATATGCACCAGGCGTTCCTGCAGCAAAACTTCGATTTGCCGCCGGGCAGCGTGCCGTGTCATATCGTTAACTCGTCCGAAGCGTTTGTGCAGCTTGCGCGCCAGGGCACCACCTGCTGCATGATCCCGCATCTGCAGATTGAGAAAGAGTTGAAAAGCGGTGAGCTGATTGACCTGACGCCGGGGCTGTATCAGCGCCGGATGCTCTACTGGCACCGTTTTGCGCCGGAAAGCCGCATGATGCGCAACGTCACCGACGCGCTGCTGGCGTTTGGGCATAAGGTGTTGAGGCAGGATTAAAAAATAAGCCGGGTGGCGGCTTCGCCTTACCCGGCCTACAGATTACTGAGCCGGTTTCGGCTGTGCTGCAACAGGCTCCAGCTGGAACACCACATCCACCTGATCGTCGAACTGGATCGTTGGCTGCTCGTAAGTTTCCTGAGCGGATACCGGCGCCGCATCGGCCTTCATCATCCGCACCATCGGGCTTGGCTGGTAGTTAGAGACGTGGTAACGCACGCTGTATACCGGGCCGAGCTTGCTCTTAAAGCCAGAAGCCAGCTGTTCCGCCTGGTGAATGGCATCGTTAATCGCCGCTTTACGCGCTTCGTCTTTGTATTTCTCAGGTTGCGCAACGCCCAGCGACACGGAACGGATTTCGTTCAGTCCCGCCTTCAGCGCACCGTCCAGCAAGGCGTTCAGCTTATCCAGCTGGCGCACGGTCACTTCAACGGTACGCACGGCACGGTAGCCTTTCAGGATGCTTTTGCCATTCTGGTAGTCGTAATCGGGTTGAGTGCGCAGGTTAGCAGAGTTGATATCTTTTTTACCGACACCATTCTGCTCGAGGAATGAGAGATATTGCGCAACACGATCGTCAGCCTGTTTCTTGGCTGACGCCGCATCTTTCGCAGCCACATTCACTTCAATTGCCAGCGTTGCAACATCGGGTACCGCATCCACGCTTGCGGTGCCTGAAGTGACGATGTGCGGGCCATCCGGCAGTTCACCAGCCTGAACAGATACCGCACCCAAACTTACTAATGCCGCCAGGGCCATCACTTTAAACTTCACTGTTATTCCTCCATGTTGCAAAGAGTGCCCGATAACAGGGCGCATGCCAGCAAGCTTAGCGGGTCTTGCTCAGTTGTCCATAAGACAAGGATTAGTTGAACAATTCCTGGACGTGGTGAATGCCCTCTTTTGCCAGCTGAAAAGCAATAAACCACATCACCAGCCCAACCAGGGTATTAATGATGCGCTGGGCTTTGGCAGTCCTCAGACGAGGCGCCAGCCATGCCGCCAGAATGGCGAGACCGAAGAACCAGAGGAAAGAGGCGCTGACTGTGCCGAGCGCAAACCAGCGCTTAGGCTCAACGTCCAGCTGTCCGCCCAGGCTGCCCAGCACTACGAAGGTATCAAGATAGACATGCGGGTTAAGCCAGGTCACCGCTAGCATGGTGACGATAATCTTCCAGCGCCCCTGCTTCATCACTTCTGCGCTCGCCAGTTCGAGGTTACTGCTCATTGCCGTTTTCAGCGCGCCAAAGCCATACCAGAGCAGAAACGCCACGCCACCCCAGGTGACCAGCGCCAGCAGCCAGGGAGACTGCATCAGCAGTGCGCTACCGCCAAAGATCCCTGTGCAAATCAGCAGTAAATCGCTTACCGCGCACAGAAGGGCAATCATCAGATGATACTGGCGGCGGATGCCCTGGTTCATCACAAACGCATTTTGCGGGCCGAGGGGAAGGATCATAGCCGCGCCTAAGGCAAGCCCTTGAAAGTAATACGATAACATGACGAAATTCTCACAGTGTTGTCCTGGGAGCAGACTATACTGCGCGAACCACATTAGAGGAAATGGATAATATTAATTGGGTATTAGCCACGCTAATAATTGAAAAGCCCGGTGGCGCTAGCGCTTACCGGGCCTGCTGATGAAGTTATTCTGCTTCTTTAACTTTTTTGACGTTTACGTCCATCTGCGGGTACGGGAAGCTGATGCCGTTGGCGTCGAAGTCGCGCTTGATGCGCTCCAGCACGTCCCAGTACACGTTTTGCAGATCGCTGCTCTTGCTCCAGATACGCACTACGAAGTTAATCGAGGAAGCGCCCAGTTCGTTCAGGCGAACGGTCTGCTCTTTATCCTTCAGAATGCGATCGTCTGAGGCAATGATGTTGCTAATCAGCGACTTCACCTGATCGATGTCGGAGTCGTACGCTACGCTGACGATCAGCTCGTTACGACGCACCGGCTCGCGGGAGAAGTTAATGATGTTGCCTGCAATGATTTTCCCGTTCGGCACGACCACGATGCGGCCATCGACGGTACGCATAGTCGTTGAGAAAATCTGCACCTGCAGCACGGTTCCGGCAATGCCGCCAAGATCAACGTATTCGCCGGAGCGGAACGGACGGAAGGTGACCAGCAGAACGCCTGCCGCCAGGTTCGACAGCGAGCCCTGCAGCGCCAGACCGATGGCCAGACCGGCGGCACCGAGAACGGCAATCACGGATGCGGTCTGTACTCCTACGCGCCCCAGCGCGGCAATCAGCGTAAAAGCGATAATGCCGTAGCGGACCAGTGCAGAGAGGAAGTCAGCGACCGTGGCGTCAATGTGACGGGCCAGCATCACGCGGTTGACCGCGTTCGATACAATACGCGCCACGATCATCCCGACGATGATGATGGCAATCGCCGCGACGATATTCACGGCATAGCTCAGTAACAGTGCCTGGTTACGCACCAGCCAGTTACCGGCATTATTGATGCTGTCTACAACATCGAGTTGTTCCATTTATTCTTCCTTTTGTTAAACCAAAACACAAAATCCATCCCCCATGGAGACAGGCAGGTCAGTAAAGGGTAAACAAAAAGCGCCCGATTTGCCAAACAGATCACAAAACTGCGCTGGCAGGATATTGAAAATGCATAAAAAAAGGCCCGCATTTGCGGGCCTTCTGATGCTGTTAGCAGCTCAAATTACAGAACGTCGATCGCGTTCAGTTCTTTGAAAGCCTGCTCCAGACGAGTCACCATGGACGTCTGCGCTGCGCGCAGCCATACGCGTGGATCGTAGTATTTCTTGTTCGGCTGGTCTTCGCCTTTCGGGTTGCCCAGCTGGCCCTGCAGGTAAGCTTCGTTGGTTTTGTAGTATTGCAGGATACCGTCCCAGGTTGCCCACTGGGTGTCGGTATCGATGTTCATTTTCACTACGCCGTAGCTTACGGAGTCTTTGATTTCCTGAGCAGAAGAACCGGAACCGCCGTGGAAGACGAAGTTCAGGCTGTTGTGCGGCAGGTTGTGTTTCTTAGAAACGTATTCCTGAGAATCACGCAGAATGGTTGGGGTCAGAACCACGTTACCTGGTTTGTAAACGCCGTGCACGTTACCGAAGGACGCTGCAATGGTGAAGCGTGGGCTGATTTTGCTCAGCTCGGTGTAAGCGTAATCAACGTCTTCTGGCTGGGTGTACAGTGCAGAAGCATCCATGTGGCTGTTATCCACGCCGTCTTCTTCACCACCGGTGCAACCCAGTTCGATTTCCAGGGTCATGTCCATTTTGGCCATGCGTGCCAGGTATTTGGAGCAGATTTCGATGTTTTCGTGCAGGGACTCTTCAGACAGGTCGATCATGTGAGAAGAGAACAGTGGCTTACCGGTCGCCGCGAAGTGTTTTTCACCCGCGTCCAGCAGACCGTCGATCCACGGCAGCAGTTTCTTCGCGCAGTGGTCAGTGTGCAGAATAACCGGAACACCGTAGTGTTCAGCCATCTGGTGTACGTGGTGCGCACCAGAGATAGCACCCAGGATTGCAGCGCCCTGAGGAACATCGGTTTTCACGCCTTTACCTGCGATGAACGCAGCGCCGCCGTTGGAGAACTGAACGATAACCGGTGCTTTAACTTTAGCAGCAGTTTCCAGTACGGCGTTGATGGAGTCGGTACCCACGCAGTTAACTGCTGGCAGAGCGAAGTTGTTTTCTTTAGCTACCTGGAACACTTTCTGTACGTCATCACCAGTGATAACGCCAGGTTTTACGAAATCAAAAATTTTAGACATGTTGCTTAGTCCTGTATCTTCGGCCGTTAGAAAAGGTGCGAGCTCTTAAAAGCGCGCTGAAATTTGGGCAGGTTTCCCTGCCCTTGAATGGCTTACTTCTTAGCGCGCTCTTCGAGCATTGCTACTGCTGGCAGTACTTTGCCTTCCACGAATTCGAGGAATGCGCCGCCACCAGTGGAGATGTAGGAGATCTTGTCAGCGATACCGAACAGGTCGATTGCTGCCAGGGTGTCACCACCGCCTGCGATAGAGAACGCTTCGCTGTCTGCGATAGCGTTAGCAACGATTTCAGTACCTTTGCGGAAGTTCGGGAATTCGAACACGCCAACAGGACCGTTCCACAGGATAGTTTTTGCGTTTTTCAGGATTTCAGCCAGTTTCTGTGCAGAAACGTCGCCCAGGTCCAGAATCTGCTCTTCGTCTTTGATGTCGTTTACAGACTTCAGGGTCGCCGTCGCAGTTTCAGAGAACTCGGTCGCTACGCGAACGTCAGTTGGAACCGGGATATCGCAGGTGCTCAGCAGGCGTTTCGCTTCGTCAACCAGGTCTGCTTCGTACAGGGATTTACCGACGTTGTGGCCCTGGGCGGCAACGAAGGTGTTCGCGATACCACCGCCAACGATCAGCTGGTCAGCGATTTTAGACAGGGAATCCAGAACGGTCAGTTTGGTAGAAACTTTAGAACCACCAACGATAGCAACCATTGGACGAGCAGGTTCTTTCAGTGCTTTACCCAGCGCTTCCAGTTCGTCAGCCAGCAGAGGACCGGCACACGCAACGTCAGCAAATTTACCGATACCGTGGGTAGACGCCTGCGCACGGTGAGCCGTACCGAAGGCATCCATCACGAATACGTCGCACAGTGCAGCGTATTTTTTGGAGAGTGCTTCGTCGTCTTTCTTCTCGCCTTTGTTGAAGCGAACGTTTTCCAGAACAACCAGTTCACCGGCAGCGACTTCAACGCCGTCCAGGTAATCTTTCACCAGGCGAACAGGGTTAGACAGTTTGTCTTTCAGGTAATTAACAACCGGCAGCAGAGAGAACTCTTCGTTGTACTCGCCTTCGGTTGGACGACCCAGGTGGGAGGTTACCATCACTTTAGCGCCCTGCTTCAGAGCCAGTTCGATGGTCGGCAGAGATGCACGAATACGCGCGTCGCTGGCCACTTTGCCATCTTTAACCGGTACGTTCAGATCGGCACGGATGAAAACGCGTTTACCAGCCAGATCCAGATCGGTCATCTTAATTACAGACATGGTGAATCCTCTCGTTGATTCTTAAAGTTTTGCAGACGCACGATGCGTCTTACCTGAAACCTTGAGCGGCCATTGCTAACGTGGTGTCGAGCATTCGGTTAGCAAAGCCCCATTCGTTATCACACCAGACCAGCGTCTTGATAAGGTGTGCGCCACTGACGCGCGTTTGAGTGCCATCAACAATGGCGCTGTGCGGGTCGTGATTAAAATCCACTGAGACCAACGGTAATTCCGTATAGTCAACTATACCATGAAATGCCCCCTGTGCCGCTTTTTGCAGCAAGAGGTTGACTTCACAGGCTTTTACCGGTTTTTTTACCGTCACGCTAAGGTCGATTGCGGTGACGTTGATCGTCGGAACGCGCACGGCAATCGCTTCAAAACGGTCATTGAACTGCGGAAAAATTCGGGTGATCCCTGCAGCCAGCTTTGTGTCCACCGGAATGATTGACTGGCTCGCTGCACGCGTGCGCCGTAAATCCGGGTGGTAAGCGTCAATAACCTGCTGATCGTGCATGGCGGAATGAATCGTGGTCACGGTGCCAGATTCAATGCCATACGCATCGTCTAACAGTTTGATGACCGGAATAATGCAGTTAGTCGTGCAGGAGGCGTTGGAGACAATGCGGTGTTCGGCTTGCAGCTCATGCTGGTTGACGCCAAACACGACGGTCGCGTCGAGGTCGTTACTGCCGGGATGAGAAAACAGGACTTTTTTCGCGCCTGCCGCAAGGTGCGCTTCACCGTGTTCGCGGCTGCCGTACACGCCAGTACAGTCAAGCACCACATCCACACCCAGTTCACGCCACGGTAGCCCGGCGATGCTGCTCTCATGCAGTACGCGGATGGCATCGTCGCCGACAAACAGCCGATCTCTTTCCTGGCGAACATCCCAGGCGAATCGTCCGTGGCTGGTATCGTATTTCAACAAATGCGCCATGCCCGTAGCATCCGCCAGTTCATTGATTGCCACCACGGTTATTTCCGCCCGACGTCCGGATTCATACAAAGCACGAACCACATTACGCCCGATGCGACCGAAGCCATTAATCGCTACGCGTACGGTCATAGATCTCCTGCAAAGCTATCCCTGAGTCTGAGGTGGCTGAAAGAGTAATCCAGCTACGCCCGAAGGGGAATCCTTGCTGTCACAAACTGCGATTGATTGGTCAATTGTCGAACATTTAATCGACTGAAACGCTTCAGCAAGAATAAGCGAATCGGGGAATAAAAGGAATGTCTGTCCAGATGAATAAGCGAGCTATATGACTTGCGTCACATTTTAGGTGGAATAATGCCGACAAAAAAGCCGGGTGACGCGCTAGCGCTTACCCGGCCTACTTTCGTGCCATTTGTAGGCCCGGTAAGCGTAGCGCCACCGGGCAAAGCAGCAATTACAGCAGTTCTTTCGCCTTCGCGACAACGTTCTCAACGGTGAAGCCGAACTCTTCGAACAGCAGCTCTGCCGGAGCAGATTCACCGAAGGTGGTCATGCCGACGATAGCGCCGTTCAGGCCCACGTATTTGAACCAGTAGTCAGCGATGCCCGCTTCCACTGCCACACGAGCGGTAACAGCCTTAGGCAGAACGGATTCACGGTAAGCGGCATCCTGCTTGTCGAACGCATCGGTAGACGGCATGGATACCACGCGCGCCTTCACGCCTTCGGCAGTCAGTTTGTCCCAGGCCGCGACAGCCAGCTCAACTTCAGAACCGGTTGCGATGAAGATCAGCTCAGGCTGGCCTGCGCAATCTTTCAGCACGTAGCCACCGCGAGCGATGTTCGCCAGCTGCTCTGGAGTACGATCCTGCTGCGCCAGGTTCTGACGGGAGAGGATCAGTGCAGTTGGGCCGTCGTGACGCTCAACGCCGTATTTCCACGCAACGGCAGATTCAACCTGGTCACATGGACGCCATGTGCTCATGTTCGGGGTTACGCGCAGGGAAGCCACCTGCTCTACCGGCTGGTGAGTCGGGCCGTCTTCGCCCAGACCGATGGAGTCATGGGTGTAGACCATCACCTGACGCTGTTTCATCAGCGCAGCCATACGCACGGCGTTACGTGCATATTCCACGAACATCAGGAAGGTAGAGGTGTACGGCAGGAAACCGCCGTGCAGGGAGATACCGTTTGCGATAGCCGTCATACCGAATTCACGTACACCGTAATGGATGTAGTTACCGGCGGTATTTTCGTTGATTGGCTTAGAACCGGACCACAGGGTCAAGTTGGAAGGCGCCAGGTCAGCGGAGCCGCCCAGGAATTCTGGAAGCCAAGGACCGAACGCTTCGATCGCGTTCTGAGATGCTTTACGGCTGGCGATTTTAGATGGGTTCGCCTGCAGCTTAGCGATGAACTCGTTCGCTTTCGTGTCGAAGTCAGACGGCATGTCGCCTTTCATACGACGGGTGAATTCAGCCGCTTCCTGTGGGAAGGCTTTCGCGTAAGCAGCGAACTTCTCGTTCCATGCAGCTTCTTTCGCCTGGCCCGCTTCTTTTGCATCCCACTGCGCATAAATGTCAGATGGGATTTCGAATGCAGGGTGTTTCCAGCCCAGTGCTTCACGGGTCAGCGCGATTTCCGCGTCGCCCAGTGGCGCACCGTGGGAGTCGTGAGTGCCCGCTTTGTTCGGTGAACCGAAGCCGATGATGGTTTTGCACATCAGCAGGGACGGTTTGTCAGTCACTGCGCGCGCTTCTTCTACCGCACGTTTAATCGAGTCCGCATCGTGGCCATCAACGCCACGCACAACGTGCCAGCCGTAGGCTTCGAAACGTTTAGCGGTGTCATCAGTGAACCAGCCTTCAACGTGACCGTCGATGGAGATACCGTTGTCGTCATAGAACGCAACCAGTTTGCCCAGCTTCAGGGTACCTGCCAGGGAGCACACTTCGTGAGAAATGCCTTCCATCATGCAGCCGTCGCCCATGAACGCGTAGGTGAAGTGGTCAACGATGTCGTGACCAGGACGGTTGAACTGTGCCGCCAGGGTCTTCTCAGCAATCGCCATACCCACGGCGTTAGCAATACCCTGACCCAGTGGGCCGGTGGTGGTTTCTACGCCAGCGGTGTAGCCCACTTCCGGGTGACCTGGAGTTTTGGAGTGCAGCTGACGGAAGTTTTTCAGCTCTTCGATAGGCAGATCGTAGCCAGTGAGATGCAGCAGGCTATAAATCAGCATAGAGCCGTGGCCGTTAGACAGTACGAAACGGTCGCGGTCAGCCCAAGACGGGTTCTGCGGGTTGTGGTTCAGGAAATCGCGCCACAGGACTTCGGCGATATCAGCCATACCCATAGGGGCGCCTGGGTGACCGGATTTGGCTTTCTGTACTGCGTCCATGCTCAGCGCACGAATAGCATTAGCAAGCTCTTTACGTGAGGACATTTTAACTCCAGATCGGACTGTTAAAGGCCATGCCCTTGACGACAGCGCGTTTTGGGCTACGCCGGAAAAAAGTGCCAACAATGTAACCCAAGCGGCATGCCATGTACATGGAGCATTCTTTTGCAGCTTAAGAAATCTCTGGATCATGCTCGCATGTTGCGCAATCTGCTCGCCCGGCCTCGTAGATCTTCCTTATACTTAGCCCGACACCGGCTTCGCTGACGGTGCATTTTTCGGATTTTATTCAGATTAACGAGTACGGAAGCAACATCATGAAAATGCGTGCAATAGTGCTGGCCCTGGGTACAACGCTCCTGCTGAGCGGCTGTCAGAATATGGATTCTAACGGCCTGATGACCTCAGGCGCAGAAGCCTTTCAGGCCTATTCCCTGAGCGACGCGCAGGTAAAAGCGCTGAGCGACCAGGCCTGTAAAGATATGGACGGAAAAGCCACGCTTGCGCCGGCTAACAGTACCTACACGCAGCGTCTGAATAAGATCGCTTCCGCGCTGGGCGATAACATCAACGGCCAGCCGGTGAACTACAAGGTTTACATGGCGAAAGACGTGAACGCGTTCGCGATGGCGAATGGCTGTATCCGCGTTTATAGCGGGCTGATGGATATGATGACCGACAATGAAGTCGAAGCGGTCATCGGCCATGAAATGGGCCACGTTGCACTCGGCCACGTGAAGAAAGGGATGCAGGTTGCGCTGGGCACCAATGCTATCCGCGCAGCGGCGGCCTCTGCGGGCGGTATCGTTGGCAGCCTGTCACAGTCACAGCTTGGCGATGTCGGTGAAAAACTGGTTAACTCCCAGTTCTCACAGCGTCAGGAGTCCGAAGCGGATGACTACTCCTACGACCTGTTGCGCAAACGCGGTATTAATCCGTCAGGTTTAGCCACCAGCTTCGAAAAGCTGGCCAAACTGGAAGCGGGACGCCAAAGCTCCATGTTTGACGATCACCCAGCCTCAGAAGCGCGCGCACAACATATTCGCGACCGTATGGCCGCAGACGGAATTAAATAATTTGGGAAGGAGGCAGATTTGCCTCCTTTTTATTTCGCATGAATTGTTAACTTAACCGCACGTATCGATAACTCCCCGCAAAGCCCCGCCAAATCTGCACTTACCATTGAAATGTCTGGTCACATAATTATTGCAAACGTTACTCTTTCCGGTAATTATCCCTTCGCAGTTATTCAAATTAATATATCCAGACAGAGACGTTCCCTCCGTGAAAAAAGAATTATCATTAGTTGCTTTAAGCTTATTTGCCGCATTACCCGCCGCTGCAAGCCAGCAGTCCGACAGCCAGGGTTTTATTGACGACAGCCATCTGAACCTGTTTTTACGCAATGCGTACATCAGCCGCGATTATCATCAGGGCCAGCAGGATAAGGCCGAATGGGGCCAGGGTATTATTGCCACCTTTGAATCCGGTTATACCGAAGGGCTGGTGGGATTTGGCGTGGACGGAATCGCGCAGTACGGCGTGCGCCTGGACGGCGGCCGCGGCAAGAGCGGCGCGGGCGGCATCGACTTCTTTAAGCAGGAAGACGACGGCCGGGCAAAATCCGATCTGGCAAAGTTTGGCGCAACCGCCAAAATGCGCATCTCGAATACCGTACTGAGCTACGGGAATCAGCGCCCTGAGCTGCCCATCGTAAATGCCGACAGCTCCCGCCTGCTGTTTGAAAGCTATACCGGCACCATGCTGACCTCAAAAGAGATCGACGGTCTGGAAATCAACGCCGGTTACTTCACCGACGAGCAGCGTAAAAGCGACGATCGCCACGACAGCGGGCTGAAGAGCCTCTCCTTCGGCGGCGCGAGCTACCAGTTCAACGACCAGTTCAGCGGCGCGCTGTACGCCTCTCATAACGAAGAGGTGATGAACAAGCAGTACCTGGGCATGAACTTCAAACAGCCGTTCAGCACCGGACAGCAGCTGGTGCTCGACTTCAACGGCTATAACTCCCGTCTCGACCAGGGTTACGCTGACAGCCTCAACACCGGCCGCAGCAACACCATCTGGAGCCTGGCGGCAAGCTACATCTGGGATATTCACACGTTCAAAGTGGCGTACCAGCAGAGCAGCGGCAGCACCGGCTACAACTACGGCGGCTACCGCGATCGGGGCGGCGTGGGTGACGGCGGCAACACCATCTGGCTGGCGAACTCCTACTGGTCAGATTTCAACGGTGAAGACGAACGCTCGTGGCAGGCCTCGTACGGTCTGGACTTTGCGGGTCTAGGCCTGCCGGGTCTGAGCTGGACCACCGCCTACGTGCGCGGCGACAACATCAAAACGTCTGAAACCAGCAACGGCAAAGAGCACGAGTGGTTTAACCAGATCCAGTACCAGGTGCAGGATGGCCCGGCGAAAGATCTGAAGCTGAAGCTGCGCTATTCCGTCCTGCGCGTCTCCAGCAACGCCAGCGATTACAACGTGGGCGGGGACGAGATCCGCGCTTATGTGGAATACCCGTTTAACGTGTTCTGATGAAAAAAGCCGGGTGGCGGCTTTGCCTTACCCGGCCTACAGTTTTCTCCCTCTCCCTTTGGGAGAGGGTTGGGGTGAGGGGAAACAGCTAGTAAAGCGTCTTCTGCGGCGGCCCGGCAAACTTCAGCGCGCCAATCTGCCCCATTCGCACTTCCACCACCGACGGCCCCGGCATCGCCAGCGCTTCCGTCATCACGGCATCAAAATCCTCCGCTCGCTCAACGCTCCACGCCTGCAGGCCAATTGCCTGTGCCAGCAGGGTGAAGTCCGGGGTATGCAGCTCGTTGTAATACTGCCGCCCGCCGAAATACTTATCCTGAATGCCGCGCATCACGCCGTAGCCGCCATCGTTCATGATAAGCAGCGTCACGTTGGCTTTCTCCTGTGCCAGCGTCGCCAGCTCGCCCAAGTTCAGGCTCAGGCCGCCGTCGCCCACCAGCCCCACCACCCTGCGCTGCGGGTTAGCAATCGCGGTGCCGATCGCCATCGGCAGCCCCATGCCAATCGCCCCGGCCAGAGAGTGAATGTTCATCAGCGGGCCGTTGGCGCGGAACAGTCGGCTCCCCCACAGGCTGCCGGACACGGTGATATCGCGCACCAGCAGGCCGTCCTTCGGCAGCGCCTTCTCGATGGCGTCGTTGAGCTTCGCGTAGGCGCCGCACTGCTCGCGCAGCCCCTGTTCGGCTTGCTCAACCGCCTGCTGCACCTGCGTATCCCACTGTGCGTTGCCCCACTCGCGGCCCTGAATTTTGTCTGCAAGCGCGCCAAGCAACGCGGAACAGTCGGCGACCAGCGTGTTGTCCATCAGGTAGTTACGGCTGGCCGCTGCCGGGTCGATATCAATCTGCACGCGCGGGGACGGCAGCTCAAGCGTCCAGGAGCGGGTTTCGTTGCTGCGCAGGCGCGAGCCCGCCACCAGCGTAAAGTCACACTGCGCGATGAGCCCCTCAACCGACGGCGAGTTGTGGAACGCCCGCAGGCTGGCGCGATGGCCGTCCGGCAGCACGCCGCGCGCGTGGGTGCTGGAGATAACAGTGATACCCGCATCCGCCAGTTTTTTCACGGCATCAGCGCTGCCCAGCGCCCCGCCGCCCAGCCACAGCAGCGGCTGTTTTGCCTGCTTCAGCTGCGCCCACAGCGTATCGACAACGCTCGAATCAACGCTTACACCCGACACCGGTTTCACCGGGGCGGTCACCAGCGACAGCGGAATTTTCGCCCCCTGAATATCAATCGGGATTTCCACGGAGACCGGCCCGCACGGCGGCGTCTGGGCATCCTGAATCGCTTTATGCAGAATCGCTATCGCCTGGCTGGCGTTGCTGATGCGGTACGCCCGCTTTGAGCTGGCCTTCAGGAAGGTCAGCTGGTCGCGGGTTTCATGGATGAACCCGGTGTCGGCATCCAGCCAGGCCTTTTCCACCTGCCCGGTTAAGTGCAGCAGCGGCGTGCAGGCGTTCATCGCTTCCACCAGCGCGCCTACCGCATTCCCCGCCCCCGCGCCGGTGCTGGTCAGCGCCACGCCGAGGCCGGAAAAGCGCCCGTGGGCATCAGCCATGGTGACGGAACCGGCTTCGCCGCGCGCGGGCACGAAGCGGATGTTGCCGCGCTGCCCTACCGCATCGGCGATCGGCAGGTTGTGAATGGAGATGACGCCGTAGATGGCCTCAACCTGATACTGCTCCAGCGTTCTGGCGATGGCGTCGCCGACGGTTATCATTTCGCTCATTGCTCACCCTTTCTCAGTCGCACCAGTGGTTGACGCCGTTACCCGTCGCCAGATAAATGCTCTTTTGCTGCATCCAGGCTTTCAGCCCCTGAATGCCTTTTTCGCGGCCCAGACCGCTCTCTTTAAAGCCCCCGAACGGGGTCGAAATGGCAAAGACCTTATAGGTGTTGATCCACACCGTGCCCGCTTCCAGCTGCTCGCTCAGGCGCAGCGCGCGTCCGGTATCGCGCGTCCAGATCCCCGCGGCCAGGCCGTAAACCGAGTCGTTCGCCTCGCGGATAAGCGTGGCTTCATCGCGAAACGGCATCGCCACCAGCACCGGGCCGAAGATCTCCTCCTGGCAGGCGCGGGCGCTGTTGCTCAGCCCTTCGATAATCGTGGGCTGGAAGAAGCTGCCGTTCGCAAGATTAGGATCGGCCGGGATCTCCCCGCCGCACAGCACGCGGCCCCCCTCGCGCTTCGCCAGCTCGACATATTCCTGCACGCTCTGACGATGCCTGTCATTGATCAGCGGCCCAACGTGGACGCCGTCGGTAAACGGGTGCCCGACGCGCAGGCCGCGGGTTAACTCCAGCAGCCGCGCCATCAGCGGGGCGTAAATGCTCTCGTGGATAAACAGCCGCGAACCCGCGATGCACGCCTGTCCCGCGGAGCTGAAAATGCCGTAGCAGATCCCGCGCGCGGCCCGTTCAATATCGGCATCGTCCAGCACGATAGTCGGAGATTTGCCGCCCAGTTCCAGCGATGCCGGGATCAGCTTTTCTGCCGCGACGTGCGCCAGATGGCGGCCCGTGGTGGTGCCGCCGGTAAAGGAGATTTTGCGCACTTTAGGATGGCGCGCCAGCGCATCGCCAATCACCGAACCTTTGCCCGGCAGCACGCTCAGCAGCCCGGCGGGCAGCCCGGCCTGCTCAAAGATGCGCGCCAGCTCCAGCGCCATCAGCGGCGTCGCTTCGGCAGGCTTCAGGATCACCGCGTTACCGGCAGCAATGGCCGGCGCAACTTTTTGCATTTCGCTGGCAATCGGCGAGTTCCACGGCGTGATGGCGGCCACCACGCCGAGCGGCTCATAGCGGCTCAGCGTCAGCACATCAGGCTGACGCGGGGTTGGAAGCTCCCCTTCCAGCAGCTCGCAGGCGGCGGCGAAATAGCGTGCCGTTCCCGCCGCGCTCATCACCAGCCCGCGCGCTTCCGCCAGCGGCTTCCCGTTATCGCGGCTCTGCATCTGCGCCAGCTCGTCGACGCGGGATTCAATTAAATCCGCAACCTTGTGCAGGATCTTCGCGCGGATGTGCGGCAGGCTGTTGCGCCAGGCTGGCTCTCGCCAGGCGCGCTCTCCGGCGTTAATCGCCTCCTGCAGGTCGTCCAGACTCGCCGCGTTCAGCGCAGCGTTAATTGACCCGTCAGCCGGGAAGTGGCTCTGCATCGGGTTGCCGCTGCCGCGTCGCCAGTGACCGCCGATAAAAATCTTCAGTTCGTCCATCGTCACTCCTCAGCTCAGGGCCAGCTCGCGGCAGGCGCGTACCGCGCTCAGTGCCGCCAGGGTGGAGGTTTTGGGATTAGAGGCCAGCGGCAGCCCGCTCAGCTCCAGGTGGAACTCGCCAAACATCCCTTCGACGTGCAGCGTGTGGGTGTTGCGTGTCGTTTCCGGGTCGACCATCAGCTGCACGCGGGTCTCATCCATCCCCACACCGCCGAGCGCCACGGTTGCCGCCACGTTGGCGTTGGCCGGAAACAGACGCGCAGCCTCGCGGGCGCTGCCCTCAAAGAAAACCTTCGCCTCTGATACCGAACTGAGATCGATGAGTTGTTCGGCGTAGCTGCCGCGCCAGCTGGCCGGGCTTTTGCGCGACCGGTAGGTCACGCGCTCAAGCCCGCCCTCTTTCGCCGCCGCCAGCCCGTCGATGCCGGCAACCGCACCCGAGAGCAGCGTCAGCCTGCCGCCCGCCGCGAGCAGACGCAGCTCCAGCGCGCTGTCCGCCAGCGCGCCGGTGGAAATAACCGCCAGATGCCAGCCGCGACGCAGAATGCCTTCGCCGTACTGCGCTACCGCCTGCTGGCTGGCGCACTCCAGCACCAGGTCCGGCGTTTGCACGCAATCCATCGGAGAGGCCAGCGCTACCACCGCATCGCCAAACTGTGCCTGAATGGCGGCGTGGTGAGCTTCACGCGCCACAATCCAGCCGATAGCCACCCCGGCAGGCAGACGCTCAATCACCGCCTGCGCCATGGCGCCAAAACCAATCAACATAACCTTTTTCATGATGCGTCCTTACAGATGGCGGCAGAAGCCGCCGGAAACGTCCAGCGCGGCACCGGTGGTAAACGAGGCCAGCGGCGAGGCGAGGAACAGCAGCGCCTGCGCGGGCTCCTGCGGCTTGCCGAGGCGTGCCATCGGAATGCCTCTTTTGCGCGCGATTTCAGCCGTCCACTCCGGCCAGCTCTGGCTTTTGTCCGTCCGGCTCTCAAAGCGGCGCTGCCACTGCCCGGACTCCACCATGCCGAGCAAAATGGAGTTCACGCGGATGCCTTTGCCCACCAGCTCTTTCGAAAGCGTGAGCGTCATGTTCAGCAGCGCGGCGCGGGCGGCAGAGGTGGCGATCATGTGCTCCTCGGGCTGCAGCGCCAGCAGGGAGTTCACGCAGGTAATGGAGGCGATATCCGACTGCTCCAGCAGAGGCTGAAACGCCTGTACCGGGTTGATCACCCCAAACAGCTTGAGCTCGGCTTCGTGCAGCCACGCCTCGCGCGGGGTATCCTGGAAGTGCGCCACGTAGCCCTGCCCGGCGTTGTTAATCAGCATATCCGCCGCGCCGAAGCGCGCCTGGACGGCGTCCGCAAAGGCCTGAACCTCGTCGGCCTTCAGCACGTCGCAGCGGTAAGAGAAAACCTCCCCGTTGGGGTATTCGTTTTGCAGCGCCGCGTGGGCGCTGGCGAGCCGGTCCGGATCGCGGCCGCAGAAGGCCACTTTTGCCCCTTCGCCCAGCAGCAGGCGCAGCGTTTCAAAGCCAATGCCAGAAGAACCGCCGGTAACGACCGCTACGCGCCCGTCAATTTGTGCATTCATCGCGCACCTCTTCGTTAATGCGTAAAAGCTGTTGGTTAAAAAACGCGTCGTTATCGAGATAGCTGGCGTGCCCGGCCTGGGGAATAGCGGTAAACGGCATGCCGTAGCGCAGCGCCAGCCCGTGTACCAGCTCCGGCTGGGTGATGGCATCCTGCTCGCCGCACCAGACTTCGAAATTACCGGCGTAGCGCTTGAGCCAGCCGTGAATGTCGTCATGCGCCAGCATCCACGCGGCGGCGAGATAGCCTTCAGGGCGCAGCCCGCGCATGCCCGCCGCGACGACAGCGATATCTTCCGCGCGCGCGCCGGGGCGCAGCAGCTTCGCGGCGCGGGTCTGAGCGAGGATGTCGCCGCCGAGCGCTATCTGCTGCTCGCGGCTGCGCCAGACCTGCTCGCGCTGCGCCGGTGCGGCATTGCCGTAGCCCTGCGCGGCGTCCGCCAGCACCAGATGGATGACGCGATCCGGGAACTTCGCCGCAAAGGCGCTGGCGACCAGTGCGCCGAGCGAATGCCCGACCAGCACCGCCTGCCAGACGCCCGCGCGGTCAAGCATCGCCGCCAGCGCGTCGGCGTAATCCCCCGCGTTCGCGCGCTCAACCGCCAGCATCGGGCTTTCGCCATAGCCGGGCATGTCCCACGCCAGCACGCGAAAACCTGCCAGTTCCATCTGCTTATGCCAGGAGGCCGCGCCTGAACTGATGCCGTGCAGCAGCATCAGCGGAATGCCGCTTCCCTGTTCACGAAAACCCGTCATCATGCCCCCTTAGCTCCGCTTCACTTTCGAAAGCGGATGATCGGATGGATAGGTCGGGATTTCTGGCTTGTTGGTCCCCAGCATGACGCACATCAGCGCCTCTTCTTCCCCGTGGTTAAACAGCCCGCGATAGATGCCCGGCGGGACGGAGATCAGGTCACGCTCGCGCAGCACGGTTTCGGTGTAGTTCTCGCCGTCCTGGATCATCAGCGTGATCTGCCCTTTAAGCATGAAGAACACCTCTTCCACGTCGTCGTGCAGGTGCAGCGGCCCTTCGCACTTCGACGGCAGCACCATGGTGGAGAAGGTAAAATGGTCCGCCTGCACGGTGTTGGTGTCGTTCGCCACGCCCGTTGCCCCGGTGCCGATGTAGCGCATCTGCGCGCGGCGGTATTTCGGGTCAAAATCGGCCTGGAACTTCAGCGCGTTCCAGTCGTACTTGCGGCCTTCGAAGCGCGCAATGCGCGACTCGACCCACTCTTCCATCGTCAGGTGGTCAGGCTTGATGCCTGATGTGTTGGTTACGGTTGAATCAGTCATGACACTCTCCTCAGTAACGTCTCAGCAGCGGCAGTAACAGGACGCAGCCCACCGCCGCCATCACCGCCAGAAAAATCAGCCCGGAATCCATGCTGTGGGTGAAGGCGATTAACGCACCCATCACCGCTGGCGACAGCGCGCCCGCAAAATTTCCCAGCCCGTTGAAAATGCCGCCCGCCGTGGCGCTCACCCGCGGATGGGTGGCCTTCGCCAGCAGGGCGAAAATGTTGGGTGCGCCGGTACCCCACATAAAGGTGCTGAAGCTCATCGCCGCGATGACGGCCAGCGGGGTATCGAGGTGCATCACCGCCGCCAGCCCGACGGCCGCCCCCGCCATCGAGATAAAGCAGGCCGCCGCGCGCTTATCGACCCGGTCAGAGAGCCACGCGCCGATGACTTCCCCCGCCAGCATGGCGATGAACGGCATCGACGACAGCCAGCCCGCGTGCTCCAGGTGAATGCCTTTGCCCTTAATCAGGTAGCCCGGCAGCCAGCCGTTGATGCCCCACAGGTAGGTCAGGAAGGCGATGTTAAAGATGCAAATGATCCAGAAGTGCGGGCTGACGAACAGCTCGCGGCGCGCGGCGCGGCGCTCGTCCTGAGACGTCTGCGAAGTGCCGGGCTTCGTATCCAGACGGATCCCGCGCAGGCCGATGCGCACAAAGATCAGCACCGGCACGGTGAGCATCGCCATCACGAAGAAGGTGCTTTGCCAGCCGAAGGTGTTCAGCAGCCAGAGGGAAAGCGGGAAGCCAATCGCCGCGCCCACCGGCGTGCCCAGCAGCCAGAGCATGGTGGCTCGCGCCTGCAGATGCTGCGGGAAGTTGTGGCGAACGATGGCGAAGGCCAGCGGGAACAGCGGCCCTTCCGCCACGCCCAGCAGAATGCGCAGCACGATCATCAGCGTGTAGTTATGGGTGAAGCCCATCGCCACCATCAGCACGCACCACACCGCCATCATCCCGGTGAGCAGGCGCAGCGGCGCAATTTTGTCGCCCAGCCCGCTTAAAAACACCGACGAAAAGCCGTAGCTGAGCAGAAAGGCGCTCATCAGAATGCCGAGGCGCGTGGTGTCGAAATCGATGCCCATCGCCTGCTGGAAATGGCCGTCGGAAAACAGCGCCGCGATGCTGATTTTGTCGAAGAACGCCAGCAGCACGCAGGCCAGCAGCGACAGCGGGATGGCCCAGCGCACCGCTTTTTCGGGCGTGCGGGTTCCCTCACCGCTCGCCTCAGCGGGCGCGGTGTTAGTCTCTAATGTGGTCATGTCTCCCCCTACGGGTGCGGGTTAGCTATCGCAATGACATCAGTGAAAAAGCCGGGTCGCCGAGCGGTACATCCGATAAATCCCGCTCCGCTGCCATCCAGCGCTTCGCCAGCTTGACGGTGCGCGCGTCGTTGAACGCCACCAGCTGCGTCAGCCGCCCGTTGTCGTCCAGCGAGAAGTACAGCGCCTCTTCACGCACGACCGTTCTGCTGCCCGGCTGCGGAATGCCGAGGATCTGGATATTGTGCTGATATTGATCCGACCACAGCCACGGCGCGTCTTCGTAGCCTGGCGCATCGGGGTTGAGCATCGCTTTCGCCGTCGCCACCGCCTGGTTCTGGGCGAAGGCCCAGGACTGAATGCACAGGCCGTAGTGATGATGCTGCGCCACATCGCCGGCGGCAAAGATGAACGGATCCGACGTTCGCCCCTGGGCATCCACGACGATCCCGCGCTCGGTTTTCAGCCCGGCGTCGCGGGCCAGCTCCAGATTGAGATCGACGCCGATCCCCACCACCACCGCATCAAAGGTTTCACGCTGGCCGTCGCAGTGAATAACCGGCAGGCCGTTATCGTCCTCCAGCTCCAGCGCGCCGCAGCCGGTGCGGATATCCACGCCCTGCTCGCGATGGATAGCCTCTAAGCGCTGCGACACCTCGCCGCTCACCGAGCGCATGCACAGGGCGGGCTGCTGCTCGAACAGCGTGACCGCTACGCCGCTTTTCCGCGCAGAGGCGGCAATCTCAAGGCCAATCCAGCCGCCGCCGATAATCGCCAGTTTGTGACTTTCCGCCAGGCGACGCTTCAGGCGCTGCGCGTCCTGCCAGTGGCGCAGGGTGTAGACCTGCGGATGTCCTGACCACGCCTCGCCCGGCAGGCGCGCCCGCCCTCCGGTGGCAATTAAAAGAATGTTGTAACTAAGGCATTCGCCGTTGCTCAAACGCACGGTTTTCGCCTCGCGGTCGATCTGCTCTGCGCGCAGCGGGCGGTACCAGCTCAGGTTCAGCGCCTGCTGCGCCTCGTCGGTAAACAGCCTTGGGAGCGCCGCGTCCGGCTCCAGCAGAGACGCTTTTGACAGCGGCGGGCGCTCGTAGAAATCCCACTCTTCTTCTGCCACCACGCAAATCTCCCCGTCGAAGCCCTCGTCGCGCAGGGTTTTCGCGGCCCAGCCGCCCGCCTGGCCGCCGCCGATAATGACAATGCGCGACGTCATACCGCCTCCGGCTTTTTCTGCTGGCGGCGCGTGTCGTGGTCAATCCCACCTTCCACCGCCCATTCGGTAAAGGAGACCAGCGAGTGCTCCAGCTCGCGCGGCTGCCAGTTTTCAGTCAAATAGTCGTCGTTGGTGTAATACTCAAACGCGCCGCCGGTCGGGCTGTTGACGTACCAGAAGTACGCCGACGACACCGGATGGCGGCCCGGGCCGATGAAGGTGCTCCAGTCATTTTTATTCATCGCGATACCGCCGCCGATCACCTCGTGGATGTCGCGCACGGTGAAGGCCACGTGGTTCAGACCCCGCTTGCGGTTCGGCAGCTGCAGCAGGAACAGGTTGTGATGGCCGCCGCGCGCGCCGCAGCGCAGGAACACGGCGCGGTTGATGTAGCGGTCCGAGACCTGGAAGCCGAGCACCTCGCGGTAGAATTTTTCCACCGCCGCCAGCTCCTCCACGAAGAACACCACGTGCCCCACGTTGATGGGCTGGGCGCGATCGTAAACCGGGCTGGGCGTGTCGATCCGGCGAACGTCGCCCCACTGGTTGATCGGCTCAACGTTCAGCTCCACGTCGGTCTGCTGGCTAACCTGCACACGCAGCGTCATGCCGTTCGGGTCGAGGCACTCCAGCGCGTCACCCACTTCGCGAAAGCCAGGCTGCTGCGCAAGCTTCGGGCGCAGCGCCTCCAGGTCTTCCCGGGTAGCCACCGCCCAGGTCATGCGGCGCAGGGTGTTGCCCGCTTCAAACGCCGGCGGCAGGTCGGGGCTGTCGATCGGGTTAAGCTCCACGCGCGCGCCGCTCAGGGTGGTAAAACGCTGGCCGCTGGCATCGCCCGTCAGGCCAAAATCACGCATAAATTTGGCGCAGTGCGTCAGGTCTTCCACGCCAAATTCCAGCTTTTCAATTCCGGTTACACTCATCGTTCGTTGCCTCATCTGGCCCAAATTGGGCGTAAAACATGCCCGACGCGGTCAAGCGCCTGACGTTAACTCACTGATTTAACTGGCCTGTGACAGGTACCCTAAGAAGCCAGAAATTTTATCCGCCGCGAGGCGAACCTCGTTTTGCAGGCGCTCGCGGTCGGCCTGCGGGATCTCCTCCGACGGCACCAGAATGCTGACCACCGCCGCCACGCGGTGGCTTCGGTCATACACCGGGTAAACAATGGAGGAGATGCCGTGGCGGAAGAAGGATTCGCCAATCACGTACCCGCGGGCTTTGTCCTGCTGCACCATCTGCCACAGGGCTTCGCGGTCGTGTAGCTGCCCCGGCGTGTTGCCCGGCAGGCGCTCATGCGGGAACAGCTGTTCAAAATCGGCGCGGGAAATATCGGTCAGCAGCATGCGGCCGAGCGAGGTACAGTGCACCGGCAGGCGGGTGCCGATACTGACCTGGTTGATGCGCGACCCGGCGGCGCTGACGCGGGCGATGTAGATAATGTCGCGCCCGTCGCGGATCGCCAAGTGGCTGCTGCACTGGCTTACGTCGCGCAGCTGCTCGATCACCGGCTGGCCGACCTGCGCCACGTCCAGCGAGGCGATGTACTCAAAGCCGAGACGCAGCACGTTCATGCCCAGCGAGAAGGTATTGGTGCGCGCGTTGCGCTCCAGAAAGCCCATAAACTCCAGGGTCTGCACCACGCGGTAGGCGGTCGCCTTCGGCATATCCACCAGCCGGTGCAGCTCGGCAAAGGTCAGTTCGCGATGCTGCTCGCCGAAGGCCAACAGCAGCTGCAGGCCGCGCTCCAGCCCCGGCACCAGATACTTCACTTCCCGATCGTTTGCCATCATCGCCCTACCTTAGTTAAAGACAAAACCGCCGTTGACCGGGATCAGCTGTCCGGTGATGAACCGCGACAGATCGCTTAACAGCCAGACCACGCTGCCGGTGACATCTTCCGGCTGCTGCGCCCCCATTAATGCGCGACCGTTTTCGTAAAGCTGATGCCGCTCGGCCGGAACGTATTCGGTTGCCTCGACGCGGGTTAATCCCGGGGCGATGGCGTTGATACGAATGCGTTTTTCACCCAGCTCGCGCGCCATTGAGCGGGTCATGGCAATCACCGCGCCCTTGCTGGCGACGTAGGCCATCAGGCGCGGCGCGCCCCACAGCGCGGTGTCGGACGCCACGTTTACAATCCCGGCCCCTTCGCGCAGCAGCGGCACGGCGGCGCGCGTCACCAGCCAGGTGCCTTTGACGTTCACGCTCATCACGCGGTCCCACAGGTCAGGATCGTAATCGAGCATGTTTTTGCCGCCCACGCCCGTCGCCATCGCCGCGTTGTTCACCAGGCCGTCGATCTGCCCCTGCTCGCCAATGGCGCTAAACGCCTGCTCAATGGAATGCGGATCGGCCAGATCGATAACGTGCGATTCGATCGCGTAACCCTGCTCGCCCAGCCCGTGCACGCTTTCAGCCAGCTCGCCTTCGAGGATGTCACACATCACCACTGCGGCGCCCTGCTCCGCGCAGGCTTTGGCAAAGTGATAGCCCAGCCCGCGCGCGGCGCCGGTCACCACGATGCGCCTGCCGCTCAGCAGCCCGTTCATCAGGCGGCTCCCTGCTGTTCTTCGCGCAGCGCCAGCTGCTCTTTCGCTGCCTTTTGCATCATGCGGCGCAGGCGGGAGAGACCGACATCGTGCTGGTACAGGTATTCATGGTCGCGGGCGTTTGGGGCCAGGCTTTCCAGCACCACGCGGTCCTGCTCCAGCACTTCCCAGTGCAGTTTTTCCAGACGGTTGCGGTACATGAAGCGCCACATATCGCGCTGCCAGCCCTGCACGCGGCGGATGCGCCAGAAGAAGACGCGGCAGTTGTCGTTATCTTCCGGCACCACCATGCCGACGATAAAGAAGTGGCCGCCCGGTCCGAAGCGCTTCTTGTAAGGAATAGAGAGGCGCATCCAGCAGGTGCCGCTGTTGCCGAGCTCAACCCAGTCGAAGTTGACGCCGCTCTGCCCTTTCTTCTCAAAGATGAAGCCGGTTTTGGTCGGCTGGAGCACCATGTCGGCCTTGCGATCCCCCTCCGCCATCGAGTGCGACGATGAATGCAGATAGGTGCCGTGCATCGGGTCCATCACGTTTTCCAGCGCGTACTGGTAATTGCATTTCCACGCGGCGGTGCAGAGGAAGTTGCTGAAATTCTCCGTGTCGGCGAGCTCATCCGGGAAGGCCAGCTCGTCCGGCTGCTGGTCAGCGGTGACGCCGAACCACAGGAAGATCGCGCCGTGCGCTTCCTGCACGCTATAGCTGCGCACGCACTGCTGACCGACCAGCGGACATTTGTCCACGGCGGGCACATCTTTCACCTCGCCGTTGCCCGCCACTTCCACGCCGTGATACCAGCAGGCGATGCGGTCACCCAGGTTCCAGCCCATCGACAGGCGCGCGCCGCGGTGCGGACAGCGGTCTTCCAGCGCCTGCACCTGGCCGTCTTTATTGCGCCAGACCACAATCTGCTCGCCCAGGCGGGTAATGCCCACAGGAGCAGACTGCACTTCCCAGCTCGCCAGCACCGGATACCAGAGGCCGCGCAGGCCTTTATCGAGATAGTTTTGTACGGTAGTCGTCATCGCGTTGTCCTCAGTAGCCGTTAACCTGTAAGAATGCCTGGAAGCTGGCGTCGCTCCACGGCTCGCCCTGCTGGTCGTGCATGCGCACCGCGTTCAGGCCGTTCACCAGTTCCGGTAGGGTTTCAACGCCCTGTTCGAAGAGATTTTCCAGCGTGGCAATCAGGTTCACTTCCCAGCTCTCCGGCTCGCGGCTGCGGGTTTGCCAGATCAGGTTCTGGTACTCACCCGGCTTATGGATGGCACCGTTGCCGCCCTCGGCAGGCGGAGTAAACTGACGGCTTTCCGGCAGCGCCGGGTTGTAGTTCAGGGTATTGCTCATGCCACGGTCTCCTCGACGAAGGTAATCTGGATTTGGTTTTCAAACACCCGAACCGGGTAGCGGTTGAGGTTGCGACCTCCGGGGCCGTGCAGGCACTGGCCGGTTTTGACGTCGAACACCGCCTCATGCAGGGGGCATTCAACTTTTCCGTCTTCCACAAAGCCCTGGCTCAGCAGGGCATAAGCGTGCGGGCATACGTCTTCCAGCGCGTAATATTCACCGTCAATCAAATAAACGCCGATCTCTTTACCGTCTACGCTGCCGCTAAAAGGGAAATCTTCCTGTACTTGTTCTGCGTCACATACGCCTATCCAGCTCATCACGATCCTCCAGGCTTTTGTTTCATATATGAAACTCTGTTTCTTATTTAATACGGTCAATATAAAAGCGATGAATGTTTCGTCAAGCGCCAATGTGACAAATTTGTTAATAACAAGGTAATTAATTAGCTAAGTGTGCAAAGGATCACGAAAAAATGCAGCGATATGAAATTTTCATTATTGCTGCGTGAATGAATACGTTTTATCGATGGTTTTAAATTTAAAGAAAGAGATATTGACTTCTTTTGTTTTTCTTCCTTAAAAATAAAAGAGTTGCAGAGCATAGCGTTTCACCTGTGAAACTCATTTTTATTTTATTTTTAATAAACAATGAGTTTCACAGGTGAATCATTTTAGCTCCGTGACAATCACTCTCATAAAAATATAAATAACCGCACGCACAAGGCAGGATTTATGACGGCAAGATGGCAAGGCACAATTGCACTGTTATTACTCATTATTATTTCCTACGTTGACCGGGTAAATATTTCGGTAATGATTTTAAACCCGGAATTTGCCGAACATTTTCAGCTAAATGAAAACAGAATGTTACAGGGAATGCTCATGACATGCTTTCTGCTGGGTTATGGGTTTTCGGCTTTATTATTAACGCCAGTTATTGAAAGCAAGCTCCATTATCGGCAGGGATTATTAAGCAGCATTGCGATTTGGGCCGCGGTCTGCGCGGTTTCTCCGCTGCTGGGATCGCTGATGGGCATGCTCATCGCTCGCGTGATTTTGGGTATTGCCGAAGGACCGCTCTTTTCACTGAAGACGCGCTTTATCAGCGACAACTTTCGCGCAGAGGAGATCGGCAAACCCAACGCCGTCACCGCGCTGGGCGTCTCGCTCGGGCTGGCCGTGGGCTTTCCAATGGTCACCTGGCTGATGGCCCATCTGGGCTGGGCCGGCTCGTTCTATGCGCTGGCGGCAGTCAATCTTCTGCTGGGCGGCGGGTTAATCTGGCGTTTTCTTCCTGCACCTCGCAGCCGCTCAACGGTGAAAAAACCGGGGTTTGCCCGCACCCTCACGCTCGCCTGGCAGACGCCGCTGCTGGGCTGGATCCTGCTGGTTGAAATCGCCACGCTGAGCTATCTGTGGGGCAGCAGCGCGTGGCTGCCCGCATGGCTGCGTGACGAGCACCACTTCTCGCTGCACGCCACGGGCATGCTTGCGGCCATTCCCTTCCTCCTGAGCCTGGGGTCCAAGTTCCTGGGCGGCGTGCTGCTCGATAAAATGCGCCCGGAGCAGGCACCGGTGCTGTTTGTGGTGGGCGGGGCGCTGACGGCACTGTCCGTGGTCGCGCTGATGCTCAGCCATCAGCCCGCATGGCTGGCGCTGTTTATGCTGTCCGCCAACGCTTTCTGGGGACTGCAGGGCGCCGCGATACCCGCGGTGATCCAGCACCACGCCGCGCGGGAAGCAGTAGGTAGCGCATACGGCATAATTAATGGGATTGGGAATATTTGCGCGGCGTTTATTCCGCTGCTGATGGGGATAGTGATGAAATCGGCGGGATCGGTCAGTTCAGGTTTTTCGGTGCTGGTCGTGTCGCAGGCTATCACCCTGCTGGCGGGCGGAATGTTGCTGCTGCGCATGCGTCGCGCAGCAGCACTCAGCGCGTAAGGCTTATTCGCCTTTTTTCGCCGCCTGGATGTAGAGCATTTCCAGCGCCAGGGTCGCCGCGGCCAGCGCGGTGATCTCGGACTGGTCATAGGCTGGCGCCACTTCCACCACGTCCATCCCGACAATGTTCAGGTCCTTAAGGCCGCGCACCAGCTTGATGGCGCGGTCTGAGGTCAGGCCGCCGATCACCGGCGTACCGGTACCCGGCGCAAAGGCCGGATCCAGGCAGTCGATGTCGAAGGTCAGATAGACAGGCATATCACCGACGATCTGCTTCACCTGCGCGATGATGTCGTCCACGCCGCGATCGTTGACCTGGCCCGCATCCAGCACGGTGAAGCCGTTGTCTTTGTCGAACTCGGTGCGGATGCCGATCTGCACGGAGTGGTTCGGGTCGATCAGACCTTCGTTCGGCGCGGTGAAGAACATGGTGCCGTGGTCGAACTCGCAGCCGTTCGCGTAGGTGTCGGTATGCGCATCGAAGTGCACCAGCGCCATTTTACCGAAGTGCTTGGCGTGAGCGCGCAGCAGCGGCAGGGTCACGAAGTGGTCACCGCCGAAGGAGAGCATGCGCTTGCCGGCAGCCAGCAGCTTCTCGGCGTGGGCCTGCAGCTTTTCGCTCATCTCACGCGCGTCGCCGAAGGCGTACACCAGGTCACCGCAGTCCACCACGTTCAGGCGCTCGCGCATGTCGAAGTTCCACGGGAAACGGTTATGCTCCCACGCCAGGTTGGTGGATACCTGACGGATCGCCGCCGGGCCGTGACGACCGCCCGCGCGACCGGACGTTGCCATGTCGAACGGCACGCCGGTGATCACCCAGTCAGCGTCGCTGTCGTACGGCTGGAAGTTCATTGGAAGGCGTAAAAAACCAAACGCGTTAGATACCAGAGAGTTATCGTACTGATGACCTAAAGTGCTCATGTCCTGACCTCTTTTAACGTCGATACATTAAAAACAGATGAAAAAAAATCCCCTCCGCGTCGTTAAACCCGACGAGGAAGGGATTGATTCGTAAATCGCTAATTGGGGCGAATTATCGCCGGTAATGCATGCGGGTTCAAGTGAGTATAGCATTCTGCCGGATGACGGCTCCGCCTTATCCGGCCTACATACGTAGGCCCGGTAAGCGCAGCGCCACCGGGCATCAGCGGCACAGCAGCCTGCTGCCCTCACCCCGCCCCTCTCCCACCGGGAGAGGGAGGTTAACCTACTCGTCTTCCAGGTAGGTGTACCCGTACAGACCCGCTTCAAACTCTTCCAGGAACTGCTGCTGCAGCGCGTCGTCCAGACCGGTGTTTTTCACCTGGTCGCGGAACTGGGTCAGCAGCGTTTTCGGATCCAGCTGCACGTATTCCAGCATGTCCGCCACGGTGTCACCTTCGTCGGACAGCTCAACTTCCACGCTGCCGTCAGGGAAGACAAACACGTCAACCGCTTCGGTATCGCCGAACAGGTTATGCATGTTGCCGAGGATCTCCTGATACGCCCCGACCATAAAGAAGCCCAGCATTGGCGGGTTCTCCGGGTCGTATTCCGGCATTGGCATCGTTGTTGCGATACCGTCGCCGTCAACGTAGTGGTCGATAGCGCCGTCGGAGTCACAGGTGATATCCAGCAGCACCGCACGACGTTCCGGAGCGTGGTTCAGCCCTTCCAGCGGCAGAACCGGGAACAGCTGATCGATACCCCAGGCATCCGGCATCGACTGGAACAGCGAGAAGTTGACGTAAATCTTGTCCGCCATGCGCTCCTGCAGCTCGTCGATAATCGGACGGTGCGCGCGGTTGCTCGGGTCGAGCTGCTTCTGCACTTCATGGCACATGTTCAGATAGAGCTGCTCGGCCCACGCGCGCTCCTGCAGGCTGAATGTGCCTGAAGAGTAGCCGACGTGAATGTCGTGCAGATCCATCTGGCTGTCGTGCAGCCATTCGCGCAGGGAGCGGCGCGTGCCCGGCTCGTGCATCTCCTGCCAGGTTTCCCACATGCTTTGCAGGGAACGCGGGGCATCATTTGCCGGAGGCGTCGCTTCGGTAGTTTCGCTGCGCTCA
The DNA here is from genome assembly GCF_058788735.1 of Enterobacter sp. FW301-JW81. Taxonomy (NCBI): domain Bacteria; kingdom Pseudomonadati; phylum Pseudomonadota; class Gammaproteobacteria; order Enterobacterales; family Enterobacteriaceae; genus Enterobacter; species Enterobacter sp. FW301-JW81. The sequence continues at coordinate 113,674 of NZ_JBYTBA010000003.1, forward strand.
ACGCCGATAATGTTAGAGACCAGCACCGTATGGTGCGCGGTCACCGCGCGACCGGATTCGGTGATCACCGTCGGATGCGGCAGGCCGTTCTCTTCACAGGCGTCGCCGATCGCCCAGATGATATTGTTCGCGTATTCGTTCAGGCCATAGTTCACCGAGCAGTCAGACTGCGAGCGGGTCCCTTCATAGTCCACGCCCAGGCCGCCGCCCACGTCGAAGCACTGAATATTCACGCCAAGCTTGTGCAGCTCAACGTAGAAACGCGCCGATTCACGCACGCCGGTGGCGATATCGCGAATGTTGGCCATCTGCGAACCGAGGTGGAAGTGCAGCAGCTGAATGCTGTCCAGACGACCGCGCTCGCGGAGGATCTCCACCAGCTGCAGCACCTGGTTCGCCGCCAGGCCGAACTTGGATTTTTCACCGCCGGAGGACTGCCATTTACCGGAACCCTGCGACGCCAGACGCGCACGCACGCCAAGGCGCGGCACCACGTTCAGACGTTCGGCCTCTTCCAGCACGATCGCGATTTCGGTCATCTTCTCGATAACCAGATAGACCTTGTGGCCCATCTTCTCGCCGATCAGCGCGAGGCGAATGTATTCACGGTCTTTATAGCCGTTGCACACGATCACCGAACGGGTCATGCCCGCGTGCGCCAGAACGGCCATCAGTTCCGCTTTGGAGCCCGCTTCCAGGCCCAGCGGTTCGCCGGAGTGGATCAGGGATTCAATCACGCGGCGGTGCTGGTTCACCTTGATCGGGTAAACCAGGAAGTAGTCGCCCTTGTAGCCGTAGGATTCACGCGCGCGCTTGAACGCGGCGTTAATAGAACGAAGGCGATGTTGCAGGATCTGCGGGAAGCAGAACAGTGCAGGTAAACGCTGGCCCTGTGCTTCGCGGGCCTTTACCAGCTTAGCGAGATCCACGCGCGCTTCAGGGACGTCCGGGTCTGGGCAGACGCTGATGTGGCCCAGTTCGTTGACGTCGTAGTAGTTATTGCCCCACCAGGCAATATTGTAAGTGCGCAGCATCTTGCTGGCTTCCTGGGAGCTCATCGCAACCTCCTGCATAGAACGTAGTACACCCCGTTCGCCCGCTGACGAAGGCGAAAAAGAAGACATGTCGTCAGACATAGCGAACCTCAACTCTTTGTATTAAGTGTAAAACAGTTGACTACTATCGCAGCGTTATACGGCGATAACAACCCATAAACGGCTCCGTTTCCCAGCAGAGTATGCTGAAATCCAGACCGTGCGACCGGTTTCTTATTCATATCATTGTAAAACACGTATCCGAACTCTGTATGACAAGGTTCGGCGAAACCACGAGAAAACTCTTGTATTAACAAGAGCGCCCTTGTTCAGTTTTCACAGAGCGTAACCGGCCCTTGAATCCTGAGAAGCGCCGAGATGGGTATAACATCGGCAGGTTTGCAGACTAGAAATGCGGGTTGCGGGAATCAAATGCGCGCCAGAACGGCTGCGCTGAATGTGCGGAAAACGATGGTTCATTATCTCGTATCACCTCCACGGCCGCCTCTGCTGAAACGGACCACAAGCCAAAGCTAAAAGTTCACTGCTTAACCCGGCTGGAAGTGGCGACACGATGAGTTCATCGAGCGCTTATTTTATATGAGCCGCGCGCCGCGTTTTATACCGAGAAGGGGGCTAAAAAGCAAAACAAAAATGCGCGTGTTGCCGGCAGCGTCAGGAAAAATTTCCAGCCGCCATTTCAACGCAGTGGGAGATGAATCAAAAAAAACTGGAAATCGGGCGAAGAAGTGACCTAAAATAGCCATCCAGATGTTAATCCATCTATACTGATTAACACTCATACTGCCAGTGTCAAAAACCTGCAGGCCTTGGTAGAATTATCTCCTTTGGCTATTCCACACAGCAGCTTGAGCTAACCAAATTCCTCTTAGGTGAAATAAAACATGGCAAAACACCTGTTTACGTCCGAGTCTGTATCAGAAGGACATCCTGATAAAATTGCTGACCAAATCTCCGATGCGGTGCTGGATGCGATCCTGACTCAGGATCCAAAAGCGCGCGTAGCGTGTGAAACCTATGTCAAAACCGGCATGGTTCTGGTTGGCGGTGAGATCACCACCAGCGCATGGGTTGATATCGAAGAGATCACCCGTAACACGGTGCGTGAGATCGGCTATGTGCATTCTGATATGGGCTTTGATGCCAACTCCTGCGCGGTACTGAGCGCGATTGGCAAACAGTCTCCGGACATCAACCAGGGCGTTGACCGTGCCGATCCGCTGGAACAGGGCGCGGGCGACCAGGGCCTGATGTTCGGCTATGCAACCAACGAAACCGACGTGCTGATGCCAGCACCGGTGACCTACGCGCACCGTCTGGTGCAGCGTCAGGCTGAAGTGCGTAAAAACGGCACCCTGCCGTGGCTGCGCCCGGATGCAAAAAGCCAGGTGACCTTCCAGTATGACGACGGCAAAATCGTCGGTATTGACGCGGTAGTTCTGTCTACCCAGCATTCCGAAGATATCGATCAGAAATCCCTGCAGGAAGCAGTGATGGAAGAGATCATCAAGCCGGTGCTGCCTACAGAGTGGCTGAGCAGTGCAACCAAATACTTCATCAACCCAACCGGACGCTTCGTTATCGGCGGCCCAATGGGTGACTGCGGTCTGACCGGTCGTAAAATCATCGTTGATACCTACGGCGGCATGGCGCGTCACGGCGGCGGTGCATTCTCCGGTAAAGATCCGTCTAAAGTTGACCGTTCTGCAGCGTATGCGGCGCGTTATGTTGCGAAAAACATCGTTGCTGCCGGCCTGGCTGACCGCTGTGAGATCCAGGTTTCCTACGCTATCGGCGTGGCTGAGCCAACCTCCATCATGGTTGAAACCTTTGGTACTGAGAAAGTGCCTTCAGAACAGCTGACCCTGCTGGTGCGCGAGTTCTTCGACCTGCGTCCATACGGCCTGATTCAGATGCTGGATCTGCTGCACCCAATCTACAAAGAAACCGCTGCATACGGTCACTTTGGTCGCGAACATTTCCCGTGGGAAAAAACCGACAAAGCCGCTCTGCTGCGTGAAGCTGCCGGTCTGAAGTAATCGACTACCCGCTGCTTTATAAAAGGCCAGCCTTCGGGCTGGCCTTTTGCATTTGTGCGGTCATCTTTGCCCGGCGGCGCTTCGCTTGCGCGGGCCTACGGGTTTTGCGTTATTTGTAGGCCGGGTAAGGCGCAGCCGCCACCCGGCTGAAAGGCGCACTATTTGGAACCGATTACACCTTAGCGGATGCCCTCCGCTTTCAGAATATTCTCTTTGCACGATCGCTTTTCTTCTGCTGTTACATCCCCTTTCAGTTAAGTCTGAAATGTATTCTTTCGCGATGCATGTCACCTCATTTACCTCTATATTTTCAAAGCTTTAATTTTATTTACGGATGCACACTTGTGTAACCGATTACACCAATGTGATTAATCTCACATATTTTTACGGGTCGCTCACCTACCCTTAACCTCAATAAAACTGATAACCCAACTGGAGGGCATAATGCCTGACAATAAAAAACAGGGGCGTACGTCCAACAAGGCGATGACATTCTTCGTCTGTTTCCTCGCAGCCCTGGCAGGATTACTTTTTGGCCTGGATATCGGCGTGATTGCCGGTGCATTACCTTTCATCACAGAAGAGTTCCAGATCAGCGCTCACACCCAGGAGTGGGTGGTCAGCTCAATGATGTTTGGTGCTGCCGTCGGGGCCGTCGGCAGCGGCTGGCTCTCCTTCAAGCTCGGGCGTAAAAAGAGCCTGATGATCGGCGCTATTCTGTTCGTTGCCGGTTCACTCTTCTCTGCCGCGGCGCCTAACGTTGAGGTCCTGCTGGTTTCCCGCGTTCTGCTCGGTCTGGCCGTGGGCGTGGCATCCTATACCGCACCGCTGTACCTGTCTGAAATCGCGCCGGAGAAAATCCGCGGCAGTATGATTTCGATGTACCAGCTGATGATAACCATCGGTATTTTGGGCGCGTACCTTTCCGATACCGCGTTTAGCTACAGCGGCGCATGGCGCTGGATGCTCGGCGTGATCATCATCCCGGCCATTTTGCTGCTGATTGGCGTCTTCTTCCTGCCGGACAGCCCGCGCTGGTTTGCCGCGAAACGTCGATTCCACGATGCCGAACGCGTGCTGATGCGCCTGCGCGATACCAGCGCGGAAGCGAAAAACGAGCTGGAAGAGATCCGCGAAAGCCTGAAGGTCAAACAGTCTGGCTGGGCGCTGTTTAAAGAGAACAGCAACTTCCGTCGCGCGGTTTTCCTCGGCGTCCTGCTTCAGGTCATGCAGCAGTTCACCGGGATGAACGTCATCATGTACTACGCGCCAAAAATCTTTGAGCTGGCGGGTTATACCAACACCACCGAGCAGATGTGGGGGACCGTCATCGTCGGTCTGACCAACGTGCTGGCGACCTTTATCGCCATCGGCCTGGTGGACCGCTGGGGACGTAAGCCAACGCTGACGCTGGGCTTCCTGGTGATGGCGGCCGGTATGGGCGTCCTCGGTACAATGATGCATGTGGGCATTCACTCACCAACCGCCCAGTACTTCGCGGTAGGCATGCTGCTGATGTTTATCGTCGGGTTTGCGATGAGCGCCGGCCCGCTGATTTGGGTGCTGTGCTCTGAGATCCAGCCGCTGAAAGGGCGTGATTTTGGTATCACCTGCTCTACCGCAACGAACTGGATTGCCAACATGATCGTCGGCGCAACGTTCCTGACCATGCTCAATACCCTGGGCAACGCGAACACCTTCTGGGTCTACGCCGGGCTGAACATCTTCTTTATTGTTCTGACCATCTGGCTGGTTCCAGAAACCAAACATGTGTCCCTGGAACATATTGAACGTAACCTGATGAAAGGTCGTCCTCTGCGCGAAATCGGCGCCCACGACTAATCCTCACGCGGGAGGTGCCCCTTGCACCTCCCCGCTTCGCGCTTTATGCTCTGCCCCTATGAAAGCTCCCCGTCTCCCCATCGCCCTTCAGCAGGCCGTTATGCGCAGCCTGCGGGAAAAGCTCGCCCAGGCGAACCTGAAGCTCGGTCGCAACTACCCTGAACCCAGGATCGTTTATCAGCAGCGTGGCACCGCGGCCGGTACCGCCTGGCTTGAGTCTTATGAGATCCGCCTTAACCCGGTACTGATGATGGAAAACCAGCAGGCGTTTATTGAGGAAGTGGTGCCGCACGAGCTGGCGCATCTGCTGGTCTGGAAGCACTTCGGGCGCGTCGCCCCCCACGGGAAAGAGTGGAAGTGGATGATGGAAGCGGTGCTCGGCGTTCCGGCGCGCCGTACCCACCAGTTCGAGCTGGAATCGGTACGCCGCAATACCTTCCCCTACCGCTGCCAGTGCCAGCAGCACCAGCTTACCGTCCGCCGCCATAATCGCGTGGTGCGCGGCGAGGCGACCTACCGCTGCGTCAAATGCGGCGAGCCGCTGGTTGCGGACTAATCATCTGAACTTTCAGGAACTTTCCTGATCTGACTGATTGCATACAGGAACAACATTCGTTACGTTGCGGGCTCGTTTTGACACGGAGTGTAAGATGTCCCGTAATGTTTCTCTCGCGGTCGCCTTTTTGACGACGGCGCTCTCAGGCCACGCGCTGGCCGACGGTATCAACAGTTTCTCTCAGGCCAAAGCGGCCGGCGTAAAGGTCAACGCTGACGTGCCGGGCGATTTCTACTGCGGCTGTAAAATTAACTGGCAGGGTAAAAAAGGGGTCGTTGACCTTGAGTCCTGCGGCTATAAGGTGCGTAAAAATGAAAACCGCGCCAGCCGCATTGAATGGGAACATGTCGTCCCGGCGTGGCAGTTTGGCCACCAGCGCCAGTGCTGGCAGGACGGCGGGCGTAAAAACTGTTCTAAAGATCCTGTCTACCGCCAGATGGAAAGCGATATGCACAACCTGCAGCCTGCGGTTGGCGAAGTGAACGGTGACCGCGGCAACTTTATGTACAGCCAGTGGAACGGTGGCGAAGGCCAGTACGGTCAGTGCAGTATGAAGGTGGATTTCAAAGAGAAAGTCGCCGAGCCCCCTGCCCGCGCGCGCGGCAGCATTGCCCGCACCTATTTCTATATGCGCGATCGTTACGACCTCAACCTCTCCCGCCAGCAGACGCAGCTGTTCAACGCCTGGGACAAGCAATACCCGGTGACGGAGTGGGAGTGCCAGCGCGACGAACGCATCGCCAGGGTTCAGGGGAATCATAACCCTTACGTCCAGCGAGCTTGCCAGGCGCAAAAGAGCTAACCTACACTAGCGGCAATTTGCTTACATCGTATTACACACGGAATTTCTGACTATGCGCATTCCCCGCATTTACCATCCTGAACCGATTACCGCAGGTCGCGAAATCGCCCTGTCTGATGACGCCGCCAACCACGTTGGCCGCGTGCTGCGCATGGGCGCAGGTCAGGCCATTCAGCTGTTCGACGGCTCTAACCAGGTTTTCGACGCACAAATTACGCGCTCCGATAAAAAAAGCGTGCACGTTAACGTGCTGCGTGGCGAAGTAGATGACCGCGAATCGCCGCTGCACATTCATCTGGGTCAGGTCATGTCGCGCGGGGAAAAGATGGAGTTCACGATTCAGAAATCCATTGAACTGGGTGTAAGCCTCATTACGCCACTTTTTTCTGAGCGCTGTGGCGTTAAACTGGATGCGGAACGTCTGAATAAAAAGCTCCAGCAGTGGCAGAAAATTGCCATTGCGGCTTGTGAACAGAGTGGCCGCAACCGTATCCCGGAGATCCGCCCGGCGATGGATCTGGAAGACTGGTGTGCAGAAGAGGAAAGTGGGCTGAAGCTCAACCTTCATCCGCGCGCCAGCGCCAGCATCAATACGCTGCCCTTGCCCGTTGAGCGCGTACGCCTGCTGATTGGCCCCGAAGGCGGGCTTTCGGCGGACGAAATTGCGATGACGGCACGTTACCAGTTTACTGATATTCTGTTGGGACCTCGCGTTCTGCGCACTGAGACAACGGCACTCACGGCCATTACCGCGCTACAGGTACGGTTTGGCGATCTGGGTTGACGCATATTGGAGAGAAAGATGATCAAGCTCGGCATCGTGATGGACCCCATCGCAAACATTAACATCAAGAAAGATTCCAGCTTCGCCATGCTGCTGGAAGCGCAGCGTCGCGGCTATGAACTCCACTACATGGAGATGAACGATCTTTACCTGATCAACGGTGAAGCCCGCGCGCGCACCCGCATCGTTAACGTCGAGCAGAACTACGACAAATGGTACGAGTTCGGCACAGAGCAGGACATTGCGCTTGCCGATCTCAACGTCATTCTGATGCGTAAAGATCCGCCGTTCGACACCGAGTACATCTACTGCACCTATATCCTCGAGCGTGCTGAAGAGAAAGGCACGCTGATCGTCAACAAACCGCAGAGCCTGCGCGACTGCAACGAGAAGCTCTACACCGCCTGGTTCTCTGACCTGACGCCTGAAACGCTGGTAACCCGCAGCAAAGCCCAGTTGAAGGAATTCTGGCAGAAGCACGGCGATATCATCATGAAGCCGCTGGACGGCATGGGCGGCGCGTCGATTTTCCGCGTGAAGGAAGGCGATCCGAACATTGGCGTGATTGCCGAAACGCTGACCGAGCTGGGCACCCGCTACTGCATGGCGCAGAACTATATTCCGGCGATCAAAGACGGCGACAAACGCGTTCTGGTTGTAGATGGCGAACCGGTTCCTTACTGCCTGGCACGTATCCCGCAGGGTGGCGAAACCCGCGGTAACCTGGCCGCCGGTGGCCGCGGCGAGCCGCGCCCGTTGACCGAAAGCGACTGGGAAATTGCCCGCCGCGTCGGTCCGACCCTTAAGGCCAAGGGCCTGATCTTCGTTGGCCTGGATATCATCGGCGACCGCCTGACGGAAGTGAACGTCACCAGCCCGACCTGCATTCGTGAAATTGAAGCGGAATTCCCGGTCTCCATTACCGGAATGCTGATGGACGCTATCGAAAAACGCCTGCAGAAATAACCCACCAATGAGTGACAGCGCCCGGGTTTCTCCGCATACTGGTCGCTGTCGCTTTTTAAACCAGGAAACAGTACCTCTGACAATGAATTTACAGCATCACTTTCTTATTGCCATGCCTGCTCTCCAGGACCCGATTTTTCGCCGCGCGGTGGTTTATATTTGTGAATACAATGAAGACGGCGCGATGGGCATTATCATCAACAAACCGCTGGAAAACCTTCAGGTTGAAGGGATTCTGGACAAGCTGAAGATCCCGGCTGAAGCGCGCTTGCCGGAGATCCGGCTCGATAAACCCGTGATGCTGGGTGGACCTCTTGCAGAAGATCGCGGTTTCATCCTCCATACGCCGCCGGTATTCTCCTCCAGCATTCGAATTTCGGATAACACCGTCATCACCACCTCGCGCGACGTGCTGGAAACGCTGGGCACCGCTGAGCAGCCTTCTGAAGTGCTGGTGGCGCTGGGCTATTCGTCGTGGGAGAAAGGCCAGCTTGAGCAAGAGATCCTCGATAACGCCTGGCTCACCGCCCCTGCGGACATGAATATCCTGTTTAAAACCCCTATCGCCGATCGCTGGCGTGACGCGGCGAAGCTGATTGGCATTGATATTCTGACCATGCCTGGCGTCGCGGGGCACGCCTGATGAGCGGAACACTTCTGGCCTTCGATTTCGGAACGAAGAGCATTGGCGTCGCCATTGGTCAGCGCATCACCGGTACCGCACGCCCGCTTACGGCCCTGAAGGCCAACGACGGCACGCCAGACTGGAATCTCATTGAGCGTCTGCTCAAAGAGTGGCAGCCGGACGACGTGATTGTTGGGCTGCCGCTGAATATGGACGGCACGGAACAGCCGCTTACCGCCCGGGCGCGTAAGTTCGCCAATAAAATCCATGGCCGCTTTGGCGTCTCCGTGAAGCTTCACGACGAGCGTCTCAGCACCGTTGAAGCGCGAGCGGGTCTGTTTGAACACGGCGGCTTCCGGGCGCTCAACAAAGGCAGCGTGGACTCCGCTTCTGCCGTCATCATCCTCGAAAGCTATTTCGAACAGGGCTATTGAGCACAGGGGCCTACAGCCGCCCCTGCGCCCGTCTCTCCGCCAGGCTCTGGTCAAAGTTCTGCATGCCTGCCTGCTGGCCGGTTTGAATGATGCCGGGCAGTTGCCATGTTTTTCCTTCGCGAATGAGATTCGCCGCCGCGGCGGTGTTCACCAGCAGTTCATACAGCGCGACGCGCCCGTCTTGTAAGTCAGGAACCAGCTTCTGCGCCAGCACCGCCCGCAGGCTACCGGCCAGCTGGTTACGCACCGGATCTTTCTCCTGCGCCGGGAACGTATCGATCAGCCGTTCAATCGCCTGCGATGCGCCGCGCGTATGCAGCGTCGCCAGCACCAGATGTCCGGTTTCCGCTGCCGTCAGCGCCAGGCGGATCGTTTCGCTGTCGCGCAGTTCCCCCAGCAGAATCACGTCCGGGTCCTCGCGCAACGCGCTGCGCAGCGCTTCAGCAAATGACGGGCTGTGCTGACCCATCTCCCGCTGCTGTATCAGGCAGCGTTCACTCTGGTAGATGAACTCCACAGGATCTTCGAGCGTGAGAATATGGCCGTCGGTATAGTGGTTGAGGAAATCGACCATTGCCGCGAGCGTAGTGGATTTGCCGCTGCCGGTCGCCCCCGTCACCAGAATCAACCCGGCCTCATTGGATAACAGTTCCGGGATTGCCCGCGGCACGCCCAGCGAAGCGAGTTGCGGACAGGTGCGCGGCAGCAGCCGCAGCGCCACAGAGACACCGTTCATCTGCTTAAAGGCACTGCCGCGCAGGCGCTGGCCACCCGCCACCGTCGCGGCAAAATCGACCTGCCCGCTTGCCCACCATATTCCCTGCTGCTCGTCGTTGAGCCACGCTTTTAACAGCGCTTCGACGTCAGGCGGCGGAAACGGTGCCGGCTCAAGGCGGCCTGATATGCGCCAGCGGGGTGGTGAATCACTGCACAGGTGTAGATCGGAGACATTATGCTTTACACTAAGCGCCACCATTTCTTCCACATCCATAGACTACTCCTCGGAAAATGAACGACATTGCGCATAACCTGGCACAGGTCCGGGACAAAATCTCAGCCGCCGCAGCGCGTTGCGGCCGTGCTTCAGAAGAAATTACGTTACTTGCAGTCAGCAAAACGAAGCCTGCGAGCGCCATCGCAGAAGCCATTAATGCAGGCCAGCGGGCGTTTGGTGAAAACTACGTTCAGGAAGGCGTGGATAAAATCCGCTACTTCCAGGAACAGGGGAATACGCATCTGCAGTGGCACTTTATTGGTCCCCTGCAGTCGAACAAAAGCCGTCTGGTGGCAGAGCACTTCGACTGGTGCCACACCATTGACCGTCTGCGCATTGCAACCCGCCTGAATGACCAGCGCCCGGCGGAGATGCCTGCGCTTAACGTGCTGATTCAGGTCAACATCAGCGACGAAAACAGCAAGTCCGGCATTGCGCTGAGCGAACTGGACGCGCTGGCAGCAGAGGTGGCCGCACTGCCGCGCTTAACCCTGCGCGGGCTGATGGCAATCCCGGCGCCTGAGTCAAGTTATGAAAGGCAGTTTGCCGTGGCACAGCAAATGGCTGTAGCATTTGAGGCGCTTAAAGCGCGCTATGACAAGGTAGACACGCTTTCTCTGGGCATGTCGGATGATATGGAAGCCGCCATCGCGGCAGGCAGCACTATGGTGCGCATCGGTACAGCCATTTTCGGTGCGCGCGACTACACCCAATAATAAGGAAACCTGAGGAACGCCATGAAGACGTTGACTTTCCTGCTCTCTACAGTGCTTGAGCTGTATACGATGGCGCTTTTGCTGCGCGTCTGGATGCAGTGGGCCCGCTGTGACTTTTACAATCCGTTCTCCCAGTTTGTCGTGAAAATCACGCAACCGGTTGTCGGACCGCTGCGCCGTGTTATCCCGGCAATGGGTCCCATCGACAGTTCGTCTCTGCTGGTGGCGTTTATTCTGAGCGTTATCAAAGCAATCGTGCTGTTTATGGTCATCACCTTCCAGCCGATTATCTGGATTGCCGCCGTCCTGATTCTGATCAAAACCGTCGGTCTGCTGATTTTCTGGGTGCTGCTGGTCATGGCCATCATGAGCTGGGTCAGCCAGGGGCGCAGCCCAGTAGAGTACGCATTGATTCAGCTGGCCGAACCGCTGCTGCGTCCGATCCGTAACCTGCTTCCGTCTATGGGCGGCATCGACTTTTCCCCGATGATCCTGGTTCTGCTGCTCTATGTGGTCAACATGGGGATTGCTGAACTGTTACAGTCCACGGGCGATATGCTGCTGCCGGGGCTGTGGATGGCGCTATGAGTGCAGTAAGCACCTGCGCTGACGGGCTGGTTTTACGGCTGTATATTCAGCCGAAAGCCAGCCGCGACAGTATTGTTGGACTGCATGGCGACGAGTTAAAAGTCGCCATCACTGCCCCACCCGTTGACGGCCAGGCGAACGCACACCTGACCAAATATCTGGCAAAACAGTTTCGCGTGGCTAAAAGCCAGGTCATCATTGAAAAAGGCGAGCTGGGGCGGCATAAACAGGTAAAAATCCTCAACCCGCAATCGATCCCGACTGAAGTCGCGGCTTTGACAGAACAGGACTAAACCATGCAGAAAGTTGTTCTCGCAACCGGTAACGCCGGTAAAGTGCGCGAGCTGGCCTCGCTATTAAATGATTTTGGGCTGGATGTGGTCGCTCAGACCGATCTTGGCGTGGATTCCGCCGAAGAGACGGGGCTGACGTTTATCGAAAACGCGATCCTGAAAGCACGCCATGCCGCGCAGATTACGGGCCTGCCCGCGATTGCCGACGACTCCGGCCTGGCCGTTGATTTTCTCGGCGGCGCGCCTGGGATTTACTCTGCACGCTATTCCGGCGTTGACGCGACCGACCAGCAGAATCTGGAAAAGCTGCTTGTTGCGCTGAAGGACGTGCCTGACGAGCAGCGTACCGCGCAGTTCCACTGCGTGCTGGTCTATATGCGTCACGCTGAAGACCCAACCCCCATCGTCTGCCACGGCAGCTGGCCGGGGATGATTACCCGCGAAGCGGCAGGCAACGGCGGCTTTGGCTACGACCCGATTTTCTATGTCCCGTCCGAGGGCAAAACCGCTGCGGAACTGACCCGCGAAGAAAAAAGCGCGATTTCCCACCGTGGACGCGCGCTGAAACTGTTACTGGAAGCACTGCGTAATGGCTAATTTGCCGCCTCTGAGTCTTTATATTCATATCCCGTGGTGCGTGCAGAAATGCCCGTACTGCGATTTCAACTCGCACGCGCTGAAGGGCGAAGTGCCGCACGATGACTACGTTGCGCATCTGCTGGCCGACCTGGACGCCGATGTACCTTACGCACAGGGACGTGAAGTTAAGACCATTTTCATTGGTGGCGGTACGCCGAGCCTGCTGTCCGGCCCGGCGATGCAGACGCTGCTGGACGGCGTGCGCGCACGTCTGAACCTGGCAGCGGATGCTGAAATTACGATGGAAGCCAACCCCGGCACCGTTGAGGCCGACCGTTTTGTCGAGTATCAGCGCGCGGGCGTGAACCGCATCTCCATCGGCGTGCAGAGCTTTAGCGAGCCAAAACTGAAGCGCCTGGGGCGCATTCACGGCCCCGAAGAGGCGAAGCGTGCGGCACACCTGGCGACGGGGCTTAATCTTCGCAGCTTTAACCTGGATCTGATGCACGGCCTGCCGGACCAGTCGCTGGAAGAGGCGCTGGACGATCTGCGCCAGGCGATTGAACTGAACCCGCCGCATCTTTCGTGGTACCAGCTCACCATCGAGCCAAACACGCTGTTCGGCTCACGCCCGCCGGTGCTGCCGGATGACGACGCGCTGTGGGATATCTTCGAGCAGGGCCATCAGCTGTTAACTGCCGCAGGCTATCAGCAGTATGAAACGTCGGCCTATGCGAAGCCGGGCTACCAGTGTCAGCATAACCTGAACTACTGGCGGTTTGGTGACTATCTGGGGATTGGCTGCGGCGCGCACGGTAAGGTCACCTTCCCTGACGGGCGCATTCTGCGCACGGCTAAGACTCGCCATCCGCGCGGGTATATGGAAGGCCGTTACCTTGAGCGTCAGCACGACGTCGAGGCGGCGGATAAGCCGTTTGAATTCTTTATGAACCGCTTCCGCCTGCTGGAAGCCGCGCCACGTGCAGAGTTTGCGCGTTACACCGGGCTGCCGGAGACAGTGATTCGTCCACAGATCGACGAAGCGCTGGCGCAGGGGTATCTGACCGAGTGTGATGAATACTGGCAGATCACCGAGCACGGCAAACTGTTCTTAAACTCCCTTCTTGAGCTGTTCCTCGCAGAAGATTCCTGAAGGCTGATTCAGGATTTCGCATCCCGTTCTGCCGGCTGAGGGAAAGGCTGGCAGAGTGAGGGGGATGGACAAATCAAAACAACTCCGCAAACAAATGACGCCCGAAGAATTACGCCTCTGGTATTTGCTCAGAGGTCGTCGCTTCTATGGGTATAAGTTTCGCCGTCAGATGCCGGTTGGCACATATATCGTCGATTTTGCCTGCTTTAAGGCGAAGCTGATCGTTGAGCTGGATGGAGGGCAACATCAGGATGAGGAGAACTATGATTCACGTCGTACCGCGTTTTTGAATACGAACGGATGGGAAGTCGTACGGTTCTGGAATAATGAATTTCGCGTTAACGAAAATGAAGTGTTAAATATCATTCTTCAACGACTGCAATGCCTGATGCCCTCACCCTAACCCTCTCCCACAGGGAGAGGGAACGCTTACTCCCTCTCCCCTGGGGAGAGGGCCGGGGTAAGGGGCCCAGCGCGCAGAAACCTTACTTCAGCGTCCCCACCAGCGCCTTCCGGCTATCTTCCAGCGACACCACGCGTTTACACACGTCTTTGCCGAACTTCTGGAAATCATCTTCCTGGTTCTTCCACTCGTTCTGAATGGAGGTCTGCAGGCCACCAAGACTGCCCAGCACGCCCTGAAGCGGGTTACCGCCGCCTTTCAGTACCGCTTTGGCACCCATCTCGTTGATGCTGTCCTGCAGGATACCGCCCATCGCCTGGTTCACCAGCTGCTGCCCGTCAGCACGGACCTGATCAATCGCTTTGTAGTGGAACGTCAGGCCGTCGGTGCGCGTCTCGATAATCCGGTTCATCTGCTCTTTAAGCTGCTTATCGAGCTTGGTCAGGCGGGTGCGCATATTGCTGCTCTCACCCACCTCTTTGGTAATGATCTTGTCCAGCGCCACGCGGCTTTTCTCAACGCGCGTCAGCGCGCCGTCGTTAATCCATGGCAGGGCGGTACGCAAATCGGCCTGGTAGTCTTTCGCCTGCTCACGCTGTGCGGCTGTCAGGTTGTATTGTTTGCCGTTAAAGGTGACGTTCCCTTCCGGCGTAATCACCAGATTGCCGTTCTCGCCTTTGACCTGCACGGTTTGCGGGCTTAACACCACGTCATCACGCGGGGTGACGCTACATTTATACTCCGCATGGGCGGTGAATCCGGTAGCCATCAAAGCAACGGCCAGCAACGTTTTGCGCATCTTAAACACTCCCTCAGACAAAATGGGCCAGCTAATGCTGGCCCCTGACTACTTTATTAGTCCCACCAAACGTCGAAAAGTTCGCTGACGCGAACATCTTCCAGCTTGTGTTCTTCCAGCCATTTACGTACCAGCGCCTGATGTTCTTCGGTGCATTTACCCACTTCCTGGGTGCAGATCAGACCTTCCCATGCCAGGTAGCCGCTACCGTCGAAGGCCAGCTTGTTGGGCTCGATCACGTCATTGATGAACGCATCTACGTCCCGATCGATCTGTTCTACACTGGTGCCTTCCGGGAAACGCCACGCAACGGAGAAACCCACTTCCTGGAATTCTTCGATGTGCATTTTTTTACGCAGACGACGGCTACGGTTCTTTGCCATTATTTCACCCTCTCGAACATTAAGTCCCATACACCGTGACCAAGACGATGGCCACGCTGTTCAAATTTCGTTACCGGACGCGATTCCGGACGTGGTACATAGTCGTTGCTCGCAGACTGGTTTTTGTAACCCTCCAGAGACGACATCACTTCCAGCATATGTTCCGCATACGGTTCCCAGTCGGTCGCCATATGGAAGACACCGCCCAGCTTCAGCTTACTTTTCACCAGCTCGGCAAACGGCGCCTGAACGATACGGCGTTTATTATGACGTGCTTTGTGCCACGGGTCAGGGAAAAAGAGCTGAACCATGGTTAAAGAATTGTCAGGAATCATTTTGTGCAGCACTTCTACCGCGTCGTGACACATCACGCGCAGGTTCTCAACGCCCTCTTCATGAGCCGTTGCGAGACACGCGCCGACGCCCGGGGAGTGTACTTCGATACCGAGGAAGTTCTGCTCAGGACGCGCTTTAGCCATAGTCACCAGCGAGGTGCCCATACCAAAACCGATCTCAAGCGTGACCGGCGCTTCGCGGCCAAAAAGCCCGGCAAAGTCCAGAGGCTGCTCGCTGAACTCAACGCCCATCACCGGCCAGTAGTTGTCCAGCGCGTGTTGCTGCCCTTTTGTCAGGCGACCCTGACGGCGGACAAAGCTGCGAATACGGCGCAGCGGGCGACCGTTTTCATCAAATTCCGGTGAAATGACGTCGTTTTTCATAAAAGAGTTGTCTGCTTGTGAGAATGTTCGGGAAACGGGCATTATCCAAAGTTAAGGCTTCTATGCAAGCATGGGAAAGATCCGGTTTACAGCAGATTGACGCTGTGCTGCAATCGGCGTCCCTGATTATGCGAATCGATGACCATGCAAGCCTCTCAATTTTCAGCCCAGGTGCTGGACTGGTACGACAAATACGGGCGTAAAACCCTGCCCTGGCAAATTGAAAAAACGCCTTACAAAGTATGGCTCTCCGAAGTGATGTTGCAACAAACGCAGGTCGCCACGGTGATTCCTTACTTTGAGCGTTTTATGGCACGCTTCCCGACGGTGACCGATCTGGCAAACGCGCCGCTGGACGAGGTGCTGCACCTGTGGACCGGGCTTGGCTACTACGCCCGCGCGCGCAATCTGCACAAAGCGGCACAGCAGGTCGCGACGCGCCACAACGGTAAATTCCCGGAAACCTTCGACGAGGTGGCGGACTTACCCGGCGTCGGACGTTCAACCGCGGGCGCCATTCTCTCCCTCTCTTTAGGCAAGCATTTCCCGATCCTCGACGGCAACGTGAAGCGCGTGCTGGCGCGCTGCTACGCCGTTGACGGCTGGCCGGGGAAGAAGGACGTTGAAAAACGTCTTTGGGAGATCAGTGAAGACGTCACGCCAGCCAACGGCGTGGAGCGTTTTAATCAGGCGATGATGGATCTCGGCGCGATGGTCTGCACGCGCTCAAAGCCGAAATGCGAACTCTGCCCGGTAAATAATCTCTGCGTGGCGTATGCCAACCATTCGTGGGCGCAGTATCCCGGTAAGAAACCCAAGCAGACGCTGCCGGAGCGCACCGGCTATATGCTGCTGATGCAGCACGGCGACAACGTCTTCCTGGCCCAGCGTCCACCGAGCGGCCTGTGGGGCGGTCTATACTGCTTCCCACAGTTTGAAAATGAAGCGCTGCTGCGTGAATGGCTTAAACAGCGCGGGATTGCTGCCGATAACCTGACGCAGCTGACCGCGTTTCGCCACACCTTCAGCCATTTCCACCTGGATATTGTGCCGATGTGGCTTCCCGTGTCCTCATTCACCTCGTGCATGGATGAAGGCACCGCTCTCTGGTATAACTTAGCGCAACCGCCATCAGTCGGGCTGGCGGCTCCCGTGGAGCGCCTGTTACAGCAATTACGTGCCGGTGCAATGGTTTAGCATCGGCTAAAAAAGAGGAATGAGTATGGCCAGAACGATTTTTTGTACTTTCCTGCAGCGTGACGCTGAAGGCCAGGACTTCCAGCTTTATCCGGGCGACCTGGGTAAACGCATCTACAATGAAATCTCCAAAGAAGCCTGGGGACAGTGGCAGAAAAAGCAGACCATGCTGATCAACGAGAAAAAACTCAGCATGATGAACCCGGAACACCGGAAGCTGCTGGAGCAGGAGATGGTGAGCTTCCTGTTCGAAGGTAAAGACGTGCACATCGAAGGCTATACGCCACCGGAAAAATAACAGCGTGCGGGGGAAACCCCGCCGTTAAAGCAAACACAACACGCACTCCCGGAATGATGAAAAAACTTTTAGCGCTAGCCCTTGTTGCGCCGTTGCTTGTCTCGTGTTCGTCAAAAAAAGGCGAAGATTACAACGAAGCCTGGATCAAGGACACCAACGGTTTTGACATTTTGATGGGGCAGTTTGCCCACAACATCGAGAATATATGGGGATTTAACGAAGTTCTTATTGCCGGACCTAAGGACTACGTTAAGTACACCGATGCCTATCAGACCCGTAGCCACATCAACTTTGATGAGGGTACGATCACGATTGAGACCATTGCAGGCACAGACCCTGCGGCACGGCTACGTCAGGCAATTATCAAAACCCTGCTGATGGGTGACGATCCGGGCTCTATCGATCTCTACTCCGATGCCGACGATATCACCATTTCCAAAGAGCCGTTCCTGTACGGTCAGGTTGTCGATCAGACCGGTCAGCCGATCCGCTGGGAAGGTCGCGCCACGAAATTTGCCGACTACCTGCTGCAGACGCGCCTGAAAAGCCGCTCTAACGGCCTGAAGATTATCTACAGCGTCACCATCAACCTCGTCCCGAACCACCTCGACAAGCGTGCGCATAAGTACATTGGGATGGTGCGTCAGGCCTCGCGCAAATACGGCGTGGATGAGTCGCTGATCCTGGCGATTATGCAGACCGAATCGTCCTTTAACCCGTACGCGGTAAGCCGTTCCGACGCCCTGGGGCTGATGCAGGTTGTGCAGCACAGCGCCGGTAAAGACGTCTTCCGCGCGCAGGGTAAATCCGGGACGCCGAGCCGTAGCTATCTGTTCGATCCGCAAAGCAACATTGATACCGGCACGGCCTACCTGGCGATGCTGAACAATGTCTACCTGGGCGGAATTGATAACCCAACCTCGCGCCGCTATGCGGTGATCACCGCCTATAACGGCGGCGCGGGCAGCGTGCTGCGCGTGTTCTCGAATGACAAAGTGCAGGCCGCAAACATCATCAACAGCATGGCGCCGGGGGATGTCTACTCAACCCTCACCACCCGCCACCCGTCTGCGGAATCCCGTCGTTATCTGTATAAAGTGAATACGGCGCAGAAGAACTATCGTCGCCGCTAAAAAACTCTCCCTCACCCTGCCCTCTCCCAGAGGGAGAGGGTATTCAAGTTCCCTCTCCCTCTGGGAGAGGGTTAGGGTGAGGGCATCAGGCCGCACTCACTCACCCCACCCATACGAAAATGTTATTTGCATCACAATCCAAACTGCAAATTAATGTGGATTGCATTTTTTTGCGGGAGGTAACAAAACATATCGTTGCCAACTGATAGAATTGCATCAAATAACAACCCTGAATGTTTCTATAACAACATATCTCCCGCTCACTTGTGAGGAAAGTAACATGAACCTTAAGCTGCAGCTTAAAATATTGTCGTTTCTGCAGTTCTGCCTGTGGGGTAGCTGGCTGACTACACTCGGCTCCTATATGTTTGTGACGCTCAAGTTCGACGGTGCGTCAATCGGTGCCGTATACAGCTCGCTCGGTATTGCGGCTGTCTTCATGCCAACGCTGCTGGGGATCGTGGCGGATAAATGGCTGAGTGCGAAATGGCTGTACATGCTTTGCCATCTGGTGGGCGCGGGGACGCTGTTCATGGCAGCCCAGGTGACCACGCCGGGGGCGATGTTCATGGTGATCCTGCTTAACTCGCTGGCCTATATGCCAACGCTTGGGCTGATCAACACCATCTCCTACTACCGCCTGAAATCTGCGGATATGGATATCGTGACCGATTTCCCACCAATCCGTATCTGGGGCACCATCGGCTTTATCATGGCGATGTGGGGCGTGAGCTTCGCGGGCTTTGAACTGAGCCATATGCAGCTCTACATCGGTGCTGCGCTCTCCGTGGTGCTGGCGCTGTTCACCCTGACGCTGCCAACCATTCCGGTTTCAAACCAGCAGAAAAACCAGAGCTGGAGCACCATGCTCGGCCTGGACGCCTTCGCGCTGTTTAAAAACAAGCGCATGGCGATCTTCTTTATCTTCTCCATGCTGCTGGGCGCGGAACTGCAGATCACCAACATGTTCGGCAACACCTTCCTGCACAGCTTCGATAACAACCCGCTGTTCTCCGGCAGCTTTATCGTTGAGCACGCGTCGGTGATGATGTCCATCTCCCAGATCTCTGAGACACTGTTCATCCTGACCATCCCGTTCTTCCTGAGCCGCTACGGCATCAAGAACGTCATGCTGATCAGTATCGCGGCGTGGATGCTGCGCTTCGGTCTGTTCGCCTACGGCGACCCAAGCCCGTTCGGCACCGTGCTGCTGGTTCTGTCGATGATTGTTTACGGCTGCGCCTTCGACTTCTTCAACATCTCGGGTTCCGTGTTTGTGGAAAAAGAAGTGAAGCCTGAAATCCGCGCCAGCGCGCAGGGCATGTTCCTGATGATGACCAACGGCTTCGGCTGTATTCTGGGCGGCGTGGTGAGCGGTAAAGTGGTTGAGATGTACACCACCAACGGCATCACCAACTGGCAGCCGGTGTGGCTGATCTTCGCCGCGTACTCGCTGGTGCTGTTCTTCGCGTTTATCGTGCTGTTCAAGTACAAGCACGTTCGCGTGCCGAATGGTGCACAGCCGATCGCGCATTGATTGTTATGCCCGGTGGCGCTGCGCTTACCGGGCCTACAAAACCAGACCGTAGGCCGGGTAAGGCGAAGCCGCCACCCGGCTATTTTATTGCAGAGAGCACCCACCCCACCGACAGTAAATCCGCGCTGCCGCCGGGGCTCAGGTTCCGTTCAATCAATGCGTTGTCCATTCTGAGCAACGCCTTGCGGTCCCAGCCGCCAGCCAGCAGATCCCGCGAATAGCCCTGAACGTAGCGCAGCCCCTCAATGCCGCCGCGCGAGACCAGATTGCTATCCTGATTTATCGCCATCAGGCGTAACAGCAGGCCGTGAAGTGAACGTCCGTTCCACTGTGCCAGCGCCTTACGCGCCGTTGCAAAGCCGCTCTCTGCCTCACCGCGCGCGCCGGTATATCCGTACTGCTGAAACTGCCGCTCGCCCGCCGTCGCCCGTCCGCTGCGTGCGGCCAGCTCCCGCGAAACCAGCCCGCTGCAGATGTTACTCACCTCACAACAGAGGCCGTCTGCGGTGACATGCTTCACGCGCCCGGCGGCGAAGCACAGTAAGCCAAGGGCAAAAATACCGCCTTTGTGCGTGTTCACTCCGTTCGTTGCGGCGTACATCGCCTGCTCGCAGGCCATCCCCATCGGGCGGAGGATCCGCAGCTGTTCGTCAGCGGGCTTATCTGCATGCACGCGACCGAGCTCGGCAAAGCGCGTAAACCACGGCGTAATCGCTGCAATGCTGCGGACAAACAGCGCGTGGTCCATATCGCGATGGGAACCGTTATTAAGCTTGTCTACCAGCCCCGGCTTGGGCGTCAGCTCCAGCTCCTGCCACAGCGCCGCTTCGACAAGCGCGGGCACGTCAGCCGGGCGGGTTTTAGTCGCGAGCAAACCAGTCATCGATCGTTTTCTCCACGCGGGAAACCACCTGCTCAACGGGATGATTGCGCGAGCGGGAGCAGGCGTGCGCGGGCTCGTCGCAGATCAGACAGCGTCTGAGGTTCGTCCCCAGCGACTGACGCCCGACGTGGCCGTGCTGCGGGCAGATCACGTCCAGATCCCACAGCCTGCCGAGCGGGTGCGTCTGCTCCAGCTCCGCGCAGTGCGCTTTGATTTCCACCGCCGGATGGGCCACGCACCACAGGGCTTCCGGCCCGGTCGGGAGCCACAGCACCTGGCGGTCCAGCACCTGCCAGCGGTTTTCCCACAGCAGCTGGTCGCACATCTGCAGCGCCACGCCCATGGTGTTGCGATAGCGCAGGCTGTCTTTGATCTCCCCAGGCGTGACCAGCGTGAGGGAAATCACCGGTTGTTGATAGTGCTCAAGCATGTCAGCCTGGCGCGCTGCGCGGCGCTCTTTCGCCGCCAGCATTTCGTCCAGGCTGACACCCGCCCGCACGGGTGTCGCTAACGTCATATTGACTCCTTCACTTGCCTTACGGTGTCGATCACGCTGCCGTCGCGGTAGCGGATCACCCCGACGATTTTGTCGGTAAATTCAATCGGTTTCGGTACGCCGGTCAGGGAAATCGCCCGCTCGTAAAGCGCGCTGATATCCACAACTTTGAGTCCAGCTTCCAGCAGCCGCTCGCGGATTTCCGGGCGCGCCGGGTTGACCGCAATGCCGTGGTCGGTGACCAGCACGTCAATGCTTTCGCCCGGCGTGAGGCGCGTGGTAACGCGCTTCACGACCGTCGGAATACGGCTGCGCAGCAGCGGCGCAACAACGATGGTCAGGTTTGCCGCGGCGGCGACGTCGCAGTGCCCGCCAGACGCGCCGCGCATCACGCCGTCGGAGCCGGTGATGACGTTGACGTTGAAATCGACGTCAATTTCCAGCGCGCTGAGTATCACCACGTCGAGCTGGTCGCAGCTTGCCGCCTTGCTGCCGGGGTTGGCGTAGACGTTAGTGGAGATCTCCACGTGGTTCGGGTTGCGCGCCAGCGAGGCCGCCGCCTGGCCGTCAAAGCACTGGGTATCGAGCAGCTTTTCAATAAGCCCCTTCTCGTGCAGATCCACCAGGCTGCCGGTGATGCCGCCGAGCGCAAAGCGCGCCTTCACGCCGCTGCGCTCCATCTTCTCTTCCATAAAGCGCGTGCAGGCGGTCGCCGCCGCGCCGGAGCCGGTCTGCATCGAAAAGCCCGGTTTGAAGTAGCCGGAGTGTTCAATCACGTCCGCCGCATAGCGGGCAATCATCAGCTCGCGCGGGTTGCTGGTGACGCGCGCCGCGCCGACGCTGATTTTCGCCGGGTCGCCCACGCTCTCGACCTGCACAATGTAGTCCACCTGGTCCTGCACCAGGCTGGCGGGCATATTGGGGAACGGCACCAGCTCTTCGGTCAGCAGCACCACCTTACGGGCAAAGTGCGCGTCCACCATGGCGTAGCCCAGCGAGCCGCAGCAGGATTTGCCGTGCGTGCCGTTGGCGTTGCCAAATTCATCGCTGCACGGCACGCCGAGAAACGCCACGTCGATATTCAGCTCGCCATCCTGGAGCAGCTTCACGCGCCCGCCGTGGGAGTGAATTTGCACCGGCTCGTCCATCAGCCCGTGGGAGATGGCGTCTGCCAGCCTGCCGCGCATCCCCGAGGTGTAAATCCGGGTGATAACGCCGCTTTCGATATGCTCGATCAGCGCGTCGTTGCAGGTCATCAGCGAGCTGGAGGCCAGCGTCAGGTTTTTGAAGCCCATTCGCGCCAGCAGCGCCACGACGGTGTTGATCACCCGGTCGCCTTCGCGAAACGCATGGTGGAAGGAGATGGTCATCCCGTCCTGCAGGCCGCTTCGCATCACCGCCTCTTCAACAGAGGCGCAGAGCTTGCGGCTGTGCTTCGCGTCGCTGTCCGCCAGCCACGGCGTCGCGCTGTGGGCGGTATCAAACGGTTTTAAATCCCGCAGATGGGGAAAATTCATGTGAAGAAGTTCTGTCTGATTCATCATCTCATCCTTACCGACGCACGCCGGAGGCCGCCGCGCGCTCCAGCACCACCTGCGCGTGGTTAATAATCGGTGCATCCACCATTTTGCCGTTGAGCGACACTACGCCCAGGCCGTTACGCTCGCCCTCTTCTGCCGCTTCAATCACCCTTTTGGCGTGATCCACCTCTTCCTGCGTCGGGGCGTAGGCGTTGTGCAGCAGGTCAATCTGGCGCGGGTTAATCAGCGATTTGCCGTTAAAGCCCATCTTGCGGATCAGATCGACCTCGCGCAGGAACCCGGCCTCGTCGTTAACGTCTGACCACACCACGTCGAAGGCGTCGATGCCCGCGGCGCGGGCGGCGTGCAGCACGGCGCAGCGGGCGTAGAACAGCTCGGTGCCGTCGCCGCGCTCGGTCTGCATATCCATCACGTAGTCAAAGGCGGCCAGCGCGATGCCAATTAAGCGCGGGGAGCTGCGGGCAATCGCCACGGCGTTGATGACGCCAATGGCCGACTCGATCGCCGCCATTACGCGGGTGGAGCCAACCTCGCGTCCGCATTCACGTTCAATGCGCTCCAGGTGGCCTTCCAGCTCGTAGATATCGTCCGGGGTGTCGGTTTTTGGCAGGCGGATCACGTCCACGCCCGCCCGCACGGCGGCTTCCAGATCCAGCAGGCCAAACGGCGTACTGAGCGGGTTAATGCGCACCACGGTTTCGATATCCTGATACATCGGGTGCTGCAGCGCGTGGAACACCAGCATGCGCGCGGTGTCTTTCTCGCGCAGGGCGACGGCGTCCTCAAGGTCAAACATGATGGAGTCCGGGCGGTAGATAAACGCGGTTGAGAGCATGGCGGCGTTGGCGCCCGGCAGGAACAGCATACTGCGGCGGAGTTTGCTCATTTCAGCGCCCCCCAATTGATGACCTGGTCATCGGCGGCACGCATCAGCGCGCTTTGCAGGCGAGCGCGGATCACACAGTCCAGCGCCCCTTTGTCTTCAATAATGATAAGTCCCTGGTGCACGTTCATGGCGCGCAATGTGTCGTTGACCACCTGGCGAATCTGCTCGCCAAACTGCTTAATCACTTCACTGTGGATGACTATCTCCAGCTCGCCGTGAGCGGGAGCGATTTTCACCATCAGGTCGCTGGACTCCTGCGTTCCGGCCAGCGCCTCCCTTACAATTTTCATGATAAATTCCTGGTAGTTAAGCGACTTCCGCACTCGCACGATAGTGTGCTTCGAGATGCGCGAAGGTGGAGTCCGGGACAATCTCCCGGATCCGGGAAAACTGCTGTGTCTTCAGTAAGCGGCGCACTTCGGACGCTGAAATGGCGTTGCCGGTGGCCTTGATGCGCGGCATTTCCACCACCTCAATATGCGAGGCCAGCAGGTCATGCAGCGTCTGGTTGTACTGACGGGTGATGTCGCAAAAGGGCTCCGAGCCGATGAAGCGGTGCGTGATGCCCAGCGCCGGGGCAATAAAGTCCCGGAAGATCAGCACGTCGATTTCGCTCCACGCCTGCTGCACTTTGCCGGTCTCCTTCAGGAAGTAGGCCGGGAAGGTGGCGCGGGAGATGATGTACTGCGAGCCTTCATGCACCACCACGTTCGGCAGATGCGCCACGCCCGCGCGCACCATCTCGAGGCGGGCGCTGAACGGGAAGAACGAGGCGTCTTCACGCACCACGAACAGATGCAGGGCATCGCACTGCATCGCTGCCTGCTCCACCAGATGGCGATGGCCGAGGGTGAACGGATTGGCGTTCATCACTATCGCGCCAATTTTCTCCCCGCACCTGCGCTTCGCCGAGAGCGAACGGCAGTAGCGCTCGATCCCCTGCGGGGTGTTCTCCATCAGCACGGCGTTGTTTCCGCTCTGGGCAATCGGCCAGAAGCCGCTGCGGGCAAAGCGCTCCCGGTTGCACGGGCGGGTGCAGAGGAAGAGGTGAAAATGGCCGCGATCCAGCGCCGCATTTTGCACCTCTGCCAGCAGCCGCGCGCTGAGGTTCTCGCCGCGAAGCTGCTCGTTGACCGCCACGCATTTGATGACGTTGGCGGCAAGTCCTGCGCAACCCACCAGCTGCGGGCCGGACCAGGCTTCGACAAACAGCATGATGTCGTTGTCCAGGCCAAGGCCGCTGTCTGCCAGCAGGTAACGGATCTGGCTTAAGCGTTCCGGGTGCTTCGCCACCAGCGTGTGGCGAAAATCGATGGGTTGACTGTTCATGCCGCCTTTCTCAGTGTGCCGCCGCAAGCCCGACGGCTGGCGCTTCCACAATCACGTTGCTCAGATGACCGATATGCTCGATCTCCACCTCAATGCGATCGCCCTCTTTCATAAACAGCGGCGGGTTACGCTTTTTACCCACCCCGCCAGGGGAGCCGGTGATGATCACGTCGCCCGGACTTAAGCGGGTAAAGGTGCTGATGTACTCGATCAGCTCTGCCACCTTGTGGATCATGCTGCTGGTGTTGTCTTCCTGCACCATGCGGCCGTTCAGCCAGGTGCGGATTGCCAGCTGATGTGGGTCCGGGATCTCATCGGCCGTCGCCATCCACGGGCCAAACGCGCCGGTCTGACGCCAGTTTTTACCGGCGGTAAACCAGGTGTGCTGCCAGTCGCGGGCGGAACCGTCCATGTAGCAGCTGTACCCGGCCACGTGGCGCAGGGCGTCGTCGCGGCTGATGTTCTCCCCGCCTTTGCCGATGATCACCGCCAGCTCGCCTTCGTAGTCGAATTCGCTGGAGTGGCGCGGCTTCAGCACCGGCTCGTTGTGCCCGGTCTGTGAATCCGGGAAGCGGACAAACAGCGTTGGAGCCGGGTTATGCTGGTCAAACTCTTTGCGCTTGTCGGCGTAGTTCATGCCCACGCAGAGAATTTTTTCCGGCTGCACAATCACCGGTAAGAAGGTGATGGCGCTCAGCGGCACGTCCACGGCATCGTTCAGATAGCGGGTGGCCTGCGCCAGCCCGTTGCCCTGCAGCAGCGCCTTGAGGTCGCTGTAGCGGTCGCCGAGACGGCGGCCTAAGTCAATCACGCCGTCGGCCTGGACGATGCCGTAGCTGCGTTTTCCCTGGTATAAAAAGCTTGCGAGTTTCATTGTTCTTTCCTGAAAACTTAAACGAGGAAGTTGCCCAGAATCAGCAGTGAGATAGAGACGTTAATCGCGCCGCCGATACGGGTAGCAATCTGGGCGAACGGCATCAGGCTCATGCGGTTGCCTGCGGTCAGGATCGCCACGTCGCCGGTACCGCCCTGACCGCTCTGGCAGCAGGAGACGATGGCGACATCAATCGGGTGCATACCAATCTTTTTGCCGACGAAGAAGCCGGTTGCGACCAGTGCAGAAACGGTGCTGACAATCACCAGCAGGTTGCTGACGGTGAACGCCGCCACCAGTTCGTGCCACGGGGTGATGGCCACGCCAACGGCGAAGAGAATCGGGTAGGTCACGGAGGTCTGGAAGAATTTGTACACCACCTGCGAGCCTTCCAGCAGGCGTGGAGAGGCGCCGTTGCAGAGCTTCACCAGCACCGCCATAAACAGCATGCCGACCGGAGCAGGCAGGCCAATCAGCTTGTGGCCGAGCATGCCCAGCATGTAGAGCAGCACCGCCAGCAGCGCACCGGAGGCGATGGTGGTCACGTCCGCCTTGCCGGAGAACGCAGGCTGAGAGACGGTAGCATCTGCATTCGCGCGGTTAGGCATCAGCTGGCCTTCACCGGTCAGGTGCGGGTAGCGTTTACCAAGCTGGTTCAGGCAGCCGGAGATGATGATCGCCGTCAGACCGCCGAGCATCACCATTGGCAGCACGCGACCGAGCGCCACGCCCTGGTCCATATGCAGCAGGGTGGCATAGCCGATGGAAAGCGGGATCGCCCCTTCCCCTACCCCGCCCGCCATAATCGGCAGAATGATAAAGAAGAAGATCTGGAACGGCTCAAGACCCAGCGCCAGGCCGACGCCCATCCCCACCAGCATGCCGACGATTTCACCGCACAGCATCGGGAAGAAGATGCGCAGGAAGCCCTGAATCAGCACCGTGCGGTTCATGCTCATGATGCTGCCAACGATAATGCAGCAAATGTACAGATAGAGAATGTTGGTGGATTTGTAGAACTTGGTGGTGGACTCGACCACCACGTCCGGCAGCAGGCCGTAATAGACCAGCGCGGAAGGGATAAAGGTCGCGCAAATCGCCGCCGCGCCGAGCTTGCCGACAATCGGCAGGCGTTTGCCAAACTCGCCGCAGGCGAAGCCGAAGAAGGCCAGCGTCGCCACCATCACCACGATATCGCTCGGCAGTTTTCCACCCAGGCAATCAATGGCAATCAGTACGCCCGCCAGAACGAACAGCGGCAGAGGAATAATCCCGATTTTCCAGGTATCCATAATATGCCACCAACGCTCTTTGAGCGAAGGTCGCTGAATTTCAATCGGGTCGTGGGTAACAGAGAAAGAATCGTCAGTTGTGCTCATAATAAGCCCCTTAGTTATTTTGTGCGTTCAGCTTAGAGTCACAAAGGCTTACTTTATGTGAGGAATGGCATATTAAAAGCGAAGTTTTAATGGCCACTATGGTTTTAATGGTTTCTTTTATTTAATGTGATTTATGCCTTATTTATTGTCGTGGTTTTTATGGTTTCTTTTCTGAATTGAACAAACAAATAACATTTATTCGTGAAGCCTGAAGCACCGCTGCCTTTAGGATAAATCTTTTACATCCCCTGCTGTGCAAGGGATCACAAGTTTTCGGCAAAGCGGGCATCCGCACGAAAAAAGATGATATATTGGCGATCTTTGTCGCTACCTCGCGTGATAGTTATGAAAGTCTCTTTCCAGATTAAGCTGTTTATTTCGCTGGTTGCCTTTTTCTCAGTACTTTTTGCGCTACTGGGCGGATATTATTATGCCGATGTCGGCAAACAGCTTTATCAGGAAATGAGCGCCCGCGCCAAAATACAGGCTGAAGAGATTGCGCTTATTCCGACATTGCGTGATGAAGTCGAACAAAAGAATATCAGCGCCATCCATGATTTTATGCAGAAGATGTCCGCGCACAGTGATGCCAGCTTTATTGTGATTGGCGATAATAAGGGCCAGCACCTTTTTCACTCCGTCTTTGCCGACAGAGTGGGCACGACGCTGGTCGGCGGTGACAATGAAGCCGTTTTGCAGGGTAAAAGCACCACCACCATCCGCAAAGGGGGGCTGGGCATTTCGCTGCGCAGTAAGGCCCCCATCTTCAACGATGCCGGACAGGTGGTCGGCATTGTTTCGGTAGGCTATCTCACCAGCTACCTTGATACCATTACCGTCAGTAAAGTGGTCAATATCCTGATTGCCGCCGTGCTGCTGCTGATTGCCCTCTTTGTCTTCTCCTGGTTCTTTACCCGCAGCATTAAGAAGCAGATCTTCTCCCTCGAGCCGCGAGAGATCGGGCTGCTGGTGCGCCAGCAAAAGGCGCTGATGGAGTCTATTTATGAAGGGGTAATTGCCATTGACGATCGGCGGCGGATTGAAGTGATCAACCAGGCGGCGCGCAAGCTGCTGGGCCTGAGCCAGCCCGCCCGGGAACTGCGCGGGCAGCTGATAAGCCAGGTTATCGATCCGGTTCCGTTCTTCGATACGCAAACGATGCTGGCAAAAGATACCCATGACGAGATTTGCCGATTTAACGATCTCACGGTGATTGCCAGCCGGGTGCACATCATGCTTGAGGGGTCGCTGCAGGGTTGGGTGATCACCTTCCGCGATCGCAACGAGATCGACTCGCTGAGCGCCCAGCTCAGCCAGGTAAAACGCTATGTCGATAACCTGCGCATTATGCGCCACGAGCAGTTAAACCGGATGACCACCCTGTCCGGCCTGCTGCATATGGGCCGCTATGAGGAGGCGATTGGCTACATTCAGGCGCAGTCGGAGCATGCCCAGGAGCTGCTGGACTTTATCTCTTCGCGCTTCAGTTCCCCGACCCTGTGCGGCCTGCTGCTGGGCAAAGCCGCCCGCGCGCGGGAGAAAGGCGTCGAGCTGTGTTTCGACCCGGCGTGTCGTCTGGACAGGTCGTTCCTGCCGCTGGGGGAGCAAGAGCTGATTTCGATTATTGGCAACCTGCTGGATAACGCCATCGAAGCAACGCAGCGCTCACCGCTGCCGCATGCGCCGGTAGAGGTGCTGATAAAACTCAGCGAACAGGAGCTGATTATTGAAGTGGCCGACCAGGGCGTTGGTATTACACCGGAGATCCGCGACAGGATCTTTGAACGCGGCATCACCACCAAAACACGCGGCGATCATGGGATTGGCCTGTATCTGATCGAAAGCTATGTCACTCAGGCTGGCGGCGCAATAGAAGTTGCCGATAATACGCCGCGCGGCACCATTTTCTCATTGTTTATCCCTGCCACGGGAACCGCCCGGCAACTGGAAGACACCGACTATGCAACATGAACTTATCGACGTACTGATTGTTGAAGACGAGAGCGAGCTGGCGCAACTGCACGCGGAGCTGATAGGCAAGCATCCGCGTCTGAGGCTGGTGGGCATTGCCTCGTCGCTGGCAGCGGCCCAGGCTGAGCTTGAAAGCAAACAGCCGCAGCTCGTGCTGCTGGATAACTATCTGCCTGACGGCAAAGGGATCTCGCTGATTAATAACCCCATGCTGGCCCGCGCCAACTGCTCGGTGATCTTTATTACCGCCGCCAGCGATATGGACACCTGCAGCCAGGCGATCCGCAACGGCGCGTTCGACTACATTCTCAAACCCGTCTCCTGGAAGCGGCTCAGCCAGTCGCTGGAGCGGTTTGTGCAGTTTGCCGAACAGCAGCGCGTCTGGAAGATTGTCGACCAGCAGAACGTCGATTCGCTCTATCAGCTACAGGCGAAAAACTACCGCCAGGACAACGGCAGCAAGGGCATTGAGGAAAATACGCTGGCGCGCGTGCAGACGCTGTTTAACGACAAAGCAACGCACTGCTTTACGGTGGATGAGGTCGTGAGCGAGACGGGACTGAGTAAAACCACCACCCGGCGCTATCTGGAGCACTGCGTGGAGACCGGGTTTCTCAGCGTGGAGATGCTGTACGGTAAGATCGGGCATCCGAGGAGGATGTATAAGCGTAGTGCGGTTTGATGAAACGTTCCCTCTCCCTGTGGGAGAGGGTTAGGGTGAGGGCAGCAGCCCGCACTATCTCAATACATACCCATACAGCCGCTTAATCCCGTCGGCATCCTTCTCGCTGTACACGCCCTGCAGCTCCGGCGAGAAGCCGGGCAGCAGGTTGATGCCCTCCTCAAGCGCCAGGAAGTAACGCTGCACCGCCCCGCCCCAGACTTCACCCGGCACCACGCACAGCACGCCTGGCGGATAGGGCAGCGCCCCTTCGGCAGCAATGCGCCCTGCGGCATCCCGTATGCGGATCAGCTCCACCTCTCCGCGAATGTAGGCCCGGTTCGCATCCTGCGGGTTCATCACCACCTCCGGCAGGCTCTCCTTACGGAACATCGCCTTCTGCAAATCTTTTACGTCAAAGCTGACGTAGAGATCGTGCATCTCCTGGCACAGCTGCCGGAGCGTGTAATCCCGGTAACGCACCGGGTATTTCTGGAAGATGGTCGGCAGCACGTCCGCCAGCGGCGTATCGTCCTCAATGTGTTGTTCAAACTGCCCCAGCATCGCCACCAGCTGCGCCAGCTTCTCGCTGCTTTCGGCAGGCGTCAGCAGGAACAGGATCGAGTTGAGGTCGCATTTTTCCGGCACTATGCCGTTTTCACGCAGATAGTGCGCCAGAATCGTCGCCGGGATGCCGAAATCCGTGTACTCCCCCGTTTCGGCATCGATGCCCGGCGTGGTCAGCAGCAGCTTGCACGGGTCGACAAAGTACTGCTCGCGGGCATAGCCCTCAAACCCGTGCCATTTGGCACCCGGTTCGAAGCTGAAGAATCGAAGCTCGCTGGCAATGGCGTGTGTCGGATGATCCTGCCACGGCCGCCCCGCCACCACCGGTGGGATAAACGGTTTGATCATATGGCAATTCGCAACGATCGCCTTGCGCGCTTCAATCCCCAGCTCGACGCACTCCGCCCACAGCCTGCGCCCGCTTTCCCCTTCGTGGATTTTTGCGTTCACATCCAGCGCCGCGAACAGCGGATAGAACGGGCTGGTTGAAGCATGCAGCATAAACGCGTTGTTAAGGCGCTTGTGCGGGCAGAAACGCGCCTGGCCGCGAATATGGTTGTCCTTTTTATGGATCTGCGACGTTTGCGAGAACCCGGCCTGCTGTTTGTGCACCGACTGGGTGACAAAAATGCCCGGATCGTTCTCGTTCAACTCCAGCAACAGCGGGGACGTTTCCGCCATCATCGGAATGAACTGCTCGTAGCCCACCCACGCGGAGTCAAACAGAATGTAGTCGCACAGGTGGCCGATCTTGTCGATCACCTGACGGGCGTTGTAGATCGTCCCGTCGTAGGTGCCAAGCTGAATGATCGCCAGGCGGAACGGTCGCGCCTCGTCGGCCTTTTCCGGCGCCGCCTCGCGGATCAGCTCCCGCAGATACCCATCGTCAAAGCAGTGCTCGTCAATCCCGCCAATAAATCCAAACGGGTTACGCGCTGCCTCAAGATAAACCGGCGTGGCACCCGCCTGGATCAGCGCCCCGTGGTGGTTGGATTTGTGGTTGTTACGATCGAACAGCACCAGGTCCCCGCGGGTCAGCAGCGCGTTGGTCACCACCTTATTGGCCGCCGACGTACCGTTCAGCACGAAATAGGTTTTGTCCGCGTTGAACACTTTCGCCGCGAACTTTTGCGCGTGCTTGGCGGACCCTTCGTGGATCAATAGATCGCCCAGCTTCACGTCGGCGTTGCACATGTCGGCGCGAAACACGTTCTCACCGAAGAAATCATAGAACTGGCGCCCTGCCGGGTGCTTTTTGAAAAACGCGCCGTGCTGGTGGCCCGGACAGGCAAAGGTGCTGTTGCCCATTTCAACATACTGGCTCAGGGTGTCAAAAAAGGGCGGCAGCAGGTTCTCTTCGTAGCGGCTGGCAGCGCTCTCGAGCTCCAGAAACTCCTGAGCTTTACCCGAGATAACCGCGGTAGCGCCGTCGGGCGCTTCCGTGGGCTCCTGCGAGAAAATGAACACCGGAAGCTGAAAGCCCGTGCGTTTCAGCAACGCAAGAATGCCGCTGCGACTTTCCGTCGTCGTCATGACGACGGCTGCCACATCGGTGAAATCCGTGTTATCCAGCGTCACCTTTTCGCGGTGCGTAGACACGGTAGAGAGCAGCTCGCGGCTGACGGCGATTTTCATGGTTTTCATAAGCGCAGTTACCCTCACCGAGCGGTGAGACAGGAGGAGAAAATTCGCGCAATAATGTCACCTTTTATTTTTAGCCGCAACAGGGAATCCTTATGCATTTAATCACCCAAACCTGACGGCCATAAAGCAGAAGCATGTCATAATCATGCAATACCAATGAGTAAGTAACAGGAGTTAAGCGTGGTTATCGGGCCATTTATCAACGCAGGCGCCGTATTGCTGGGCGGCGTACTCGGTGCAGTGCTGAGCCAGCGGCTGCCGGAGCGTATTCGCACCTCCATGCCCTCAATATTCGGCCTGGCATCGTTAGGGATCGGTATTCTTTTAGTCATCAAATGCGCCAACCTGCCCGTGATGGTGCTGGCCACCCTTCTCGGCGCGCTCGTTGGCGAATTTTGCTATCTGGAAAAAGGTATTAACAGTGCGGTGAGTAAAGCCAAAAACCTGATTGCCCGACCGGGCGGCAAGGCGAAACACGGCACGCACGAGTCGTTTATTCAGAACTATGTCGCCATCATCATTCTGTTTTGCGCCAGCGGCACCGGGATTTTCGGTTCGATGCAGGAAGGCATGACGGGCGATCCGAGCATATTGATTGCGAAAGCGTTTCTGGATTTCTTCACCGCCACCATTTTCGCCACCACCCTTGGCGTCGCCGTTGCGGCGATTTGCGTCCCGATGTTGCTGATCCAGCTGGCGCTCGCCACCTGCGCCACCTTGATTCTCCCGCTGACCACGCCGGCGATGATGGCGGACTTCACCGCCGTCGGTGGCCTGCTGCTGCTGGCGACAGGCTTGCGCATCTGCGGGATTAAAATGTTTGCCGTGGTGAACATGCTGCCCGCTCTGCTGCTTGCCATGCCGCTTTCCGCACTCTGGACGCACTTTTTCGCTTAAGGAAGCGGCGAAATGGTGAGAGATTGCGCAGTCTGTAACGAAAACAACATTTTTCGTTGACGGCGGAGAGTGAATCGGGTTTAATGCGCCCCGTTGCCCGGATAGCTCAGTCGGTAGAGCAGGGGATTGAAAATCCCCGTGTCCTTGGTTCGATTCCGAGTCCGGGCACCACTTCTTCAGAAAACCCGCCCTTGAGGCGGGTTTTTGCTTTTGGTCTCGATGAGTGGCGTAAAAACTGTCTCAGTGCGTATCTGTTTATCTTTACGCATCCGCAATGCAAAATCCCCTGGTGGCGATGCCCAGGCCTTCAAGTTCATTGCTACTCAATGTCGTACGGATATCTTGTTCACTGATCGCAAGTTCATGCGGACAAAAATCCTGATTTGCCTTATCCCTAAAATTGGATTACTGGATGACCCCAGAATTGAGACCCGGCATCATATTGATGATAAGCGCGGGCAGGTGCGCCGGCATCAGACCAAATTTATGCGCCATGCCGGACAGCGCAAACTTACCCGGTATAACCTGGCCTTTCTCCTGATCACCTTTGTGCTCCCCGGAAAATAAAACAACTCCATTTAGAAAGTCAAAAACACCATCAAAACGTTGCAACTCCGAACAATATAAATAATGCTTCGCATAGGTGATAAGGACAGACACCCGGTGGTTCCAAAAAACTCGCAACTCGATTACTTATATTAAGACGAACATGTTTATTGATAATATTGTTCGTTTCATCAATCGTTACCAGATCGGCATGGCGGCATTATTAATATGATAAGAAATAGTGCGCGCGTCATACCCTCTTTTTCCAGATATGCTCCATACTATCGTAAAGCACCTTACGTGTTCTATGGGAGCATATGTAATGTTTTCCTGTTAATAACCCTCTTAATAAATTGAATTTAATTATAGATCCACTAATTTATATTCAGCAAATAAGTATATCGGAACTTCCATTCCTGAAAAGATTATATCGGTATATAATTGCGGATAAAATTTCACGCCACAATATCTGACACTGATGAGGGACAATAAATGATAAATTCCAGATTAGCTGCATTACTATGTGCGACAACGTTCCTGCTGACCGGCTGCGTCTATTCTTCCATTGATGCCAGGAAAAAAGGGGTACCTCGGACGGAAAGCAGCGTCAGTAAAAATGTGGCAACGCAGCTCACTGATAAAGATATCTTCGGCAACGAAACCACGCTGGCGGTTTCAGAAGAGGATATTCAGGCCGCTCTTGAGGGGGAGAAATTCAGCGTGCCGCTGAACTCTGCCGTCATTCTTGTTCAGTCCGGCAGTCGTGCACCGGAAATGACCATGCAGCAGGAGATGGGAAAATACTACAAGATATCAACATTCTCCGGTATCCCGGACAGGCAGAAGCCTCTTTCCTGCAACAGGGTCAAAACTGAGGAAGGGGACGCTGTTGTCAGCGAAAATATGAACTATATGCAGGCGCTGCGTTATATTGCAGCAAAAGGACAACAGAAAGCTGTTATTGTTTACTGGGATACACTACAAACCGGCAGGTACGACGACGCAACAAAAGCAACCCTCTGGTCGGATTACCGTGGTGAAACTTTGTCCGGTTCCGCATCGCTGCGTTACCTGATACGTTTCGCTCTGGTGGATGTGGCAACCGGAGAATGGGCCACCTGGTCTCCGATCAATTACGAATACAGTATCCTCCAGCCCCTGACCGGAAAAAAACCGGTGTCGATGACAGAACCACAAATCGCTCAGTTTAAACAAAAAACTTATGCTGCCGTAGTTAAAGATCTGGTAAATCGCTATCAGTAAATAAATGAGGGTATTCAAGATCCTCGCAAGTGGATTTATAACGTATAAGTAAAAGATCACCTTCTTAGCAGGTGGCTTTCAAGTATGCCACTTGTAAGGGCAATGCCGTTCAGCTTTAAGTCCCACGTGACTTAAAGCTGAACGGCTATTCAGGCGGGACATAAAGTACCGAGCGGTTATATCTTCGGTGTTTTACCCGAAAGAGTTAACCGATCTGCCGCATGATCTAATTATCCTGATGATGGAATATCTAGAACAGCTCACGACCTGGACGGAAGGCAGTAACGAGTCCGGCCGGATTGGGTATCTGGTGATTTTGATTTACAGCCCCTCTCGCCCCTTTTAAAATATCCGCTCGCTCCATAGGCTGAACGCACTGGTTCCAGCTATACAGTGATCCTGAGAGATACTTTCGTAGGTAAATGAAATCGCCTCTTCCGCCTGCCCCTCGCTGTTGAGGATGGTATGTGGTAATTGCAGGCTAATTCTGGCATTAATCAACTTCAGCTTGTAATACACCTCATTGATACCAAAGCGGTTGGTTGCGCAATCTGCGCTTAATTCCCGATGGACGCCAGCGATGAACACCCTGCCGAAATCACCCCCTGTAGCTGGCCGTTCAGCGTCAGATAAACAAGATTTGCTATAGTAATACTCCTTTATTTTTTCCCTGGTTTACCGTCCGGGTTTTCCGGCAACGGGTTCTGCGTCAGCAACAGCCAGCGGCTTAGTACGCCGTCCAGCCTTTCATTAATTTGTTTTGCCAGCATATCGGTGCTTTTCCCGGCAGACTGTATCTGCTGGTACTGCGTCAGCAGATACTCCAGCGGCGTCTCCTGATTCAGCGTACGCTCGGCCTGGTAAACGATGGTTTTGATATAAGAGAGCGTGAACCCGGCTTTCGCCTGTTCACGCTGCACCAGTTCTTCGGCGAATGCGCGTAAATCCGTCCGCGTCTGCTGCCAGCCCAGCATCTGCGGGCTGTCTTCCGCCCGCGCTTTCAGGGTGGCATTCCACTGCGCCGTGGCCTGCTGCTGCTGCAGGCTTCCCGGCCACCGGCTATCTGCCAGGCGGGCCATCTGCTGACCGGTTGCCAGCGGCAGCAACGGCGACGCGCCGGTAAGCTGCCGTAACCGCTGCGGATAGTCGCTCAGTTGCGGCGAGGCCAGCCAGACCGTCGCCGCCCCCTGCGCAGTATCACGAGCGGCGGCAACCCCTTGTTGCAGGGGATAAACCTGCCACCACCAGAGAGCCGCAGAGATAACCGCGCTACAGAGCACGCCAGCAGCAAATCCCTTCACCGCGCTTCCCGGTTTAACGTTACCGGCAGACTGCGGAGTCACGCCATGAACAGCTACCCTCACCTCCGGCAGTTCCGGCAGCGGCGGCTCCGGGACGGTTGTGGTCTCCGTGCTTTCCGGCATATACACCAGCGTCCGCACGGTCGTTTTTGCGGTCACCGTCGTCTCAGGCTGCGGCTCATAACGTTTGCGCGTGTTCTGCACAAAATAAAGCAGGTTTTCCACCCGCGGGATACGCTTCAGCTCCACTTGCTGGAGCTTGTCGCAAATCATCTGCAATGCCCGCTCCACCCGGTACAGTAGCGGCAGGTCGGCGGCTGAAAACGCCAGTTGCTGACGCAGGATATTGCCGGTGCGAGCATTGAACCAGTCCAGCATTTCCGTGCGTGCCGGACCTTCCTTCGGCCAGAACTTATCCCATTCACGGTTTATCAGCGCCGCCAGCAGCTCCACGCCTTCACAGAACCCCGCCAGCCCCTGCGTGCGCGTGCGAGCCAGCGTGTAGTACGTGGCCGTATGCAAATCCACACCGTTCGCTTTGAAAATGCTCAGCGCCAGCGACTCCACTAGCTTCCAGTTCATCACCGGCTGGGCCGGATGACTGGCCTTGTTGATTTCCTCGCGTATCGCACTGAACTCCGGCAGGCCGCGCGGGTCCTGGCCGGTGATAATCGTTTGTGTCTGTATTGCATCACTCATTACGTCGCTTCCCTGTTGTATTAAAAATTATCCTGGTTTTATTTATCTCTTTCGGGATTACTACTGCCAGTCCCGGATGTTATGTCTGATGTCGCGGAGGATTGTTCCTCATCAGTTTCAGCTGAATATGCCCTCTGCTTACACATTTCTTTGGTTCTGGCATAATAACTGCCGGATGAAACGATACTTGTTGATTTACACTGAACGTAGTCTGTACCAAGCGGATAAAAAGAAATCACCATTGACAGTGGAATACCGATAGCGAATGCGGCCATGGTGTAAACCATCGTCGGGATAAACAACCTTTGCCTGATGATATCCGTTTTTTTTCTGAATGGCGGCAAGAGAAAAATTATGGATAAATCCGTAACAAGCATAGATGGAAGTAGAAGGAAAAGAGTAATTTGTTTAGGATCATAGAGAATGTAATCCTCTCCTTTAATTATCCCCATGATGGTTGTCATTCCTGTTCTGTAAACAAAATACATCATACCTTTTAGGCATACAAGGCTAACAACGACATAAACACAACCCTTAACTTTCACCATATTCATAATATTAATAATGTCCGTTAATCATCGAAAACAAATAATGGTTACTGTGCCGAAGATTCCAGTCCATTACTCTCTGATGTTCTTCCAACCCTTCTCTGATACTTTTGATTAACCGTTCGGATAAATGATATTGTTCATCCAGGCTGAGCAATACATAAGTAATCAAAAATCCTATAACAACAATAATTGCTATCCCTGCTGATATCGGAACAACGATACTTAATGCAGTCGCGACTCCTGTAACTATCGCCACAGCAATTTTCGTCACAAAAACCGTTACAATCACCTTCGCCATATCCATCGTGATATTACCAATAAACGCAGCCACATCATGCTCAGATGAAAAAATAAATTCCACCACCCGCTGTGCCAGAGCAAAATAGATACAGAAACGGGCGCCGCTTAAAACCCCGGCATTAATCCCGGCTTTGCCAATGCCCAGCTCCAGTATTTTGGGGTTATTCACCGCATAACGGGTGCCATTCAAAATTCGCCTGACTGAAGGGTGGCCGGTAATTTTAATATAGGCCACACCCTTATGAACATAGGGTATCGCTTTGATACCCAGCCCTTTTAAGTTAATGACCAGCTTTCCGGCATCCTTGTAGCTGACCAGTTTCGACATATTTTTCATGCCCGACACGGCATCTTTTATATTTCCGGAATAGGTGGTTCCCTTGTTGTACAGGGCATCCATAACCGCATAAGCTTCATCCATGTTCAGCAGCATAATATGCTCGGTGTTTTTATGCAGAGCCTCTTCCAGTTGCAGCGTATCAAGTAAATAAGGGTGCTGGGGGATAAGTTGATTAACAGGAACATTGCCCCGTAACGTATCGCCCAGATAGTCATGCCATGCAGGTTGCTCATCTCTGAATCTGTTCATAAAATGCGCTCCCCCCAGAGACTGTAGCCACTTGTACCTGCCGTATAATGCTCCCAGCTGATTGATTCATATGTAAATTCAATTGATTCTTCAGGCTGGCCTTCGCTGTCATTGATGGTATGGGGAACCTGAAGATGGATCCCCGCAATGCGGGCGTTAATCAGAGCCAGCTTATAGTAGCATTCGTTCATACCGGCACGATTTGTGCGATAGAAATGAAACTCACAGCTCAGGCACTCATTTTCATTAATTGCTTTTCCCAATAAAGGAGAGGACTTATCGACAGGTTTAGCTATGGTTAATGCCTGATGATTAACATTCTGCTGACGCGTCATTCCGTGGGTTAATCCCAGCACCATTATCTGGTCAGCGTGCCCAGTTTGCGCTTTATTACCGATGGAACTCTGCGAAGAGCACCCCGCAGAAATCAGCCCCTGCAATTGTCCATTAAGTGTCAGATAGACCAGATTTGCCATATTTGCTCCGTATCATCAGTTTAAATCTTAAATGATGCCTTTATCAGATAAATACGCTGATAAAGGCATCAATTCTCAGTACAGCGTATCCGGCAGGCTGAACTGGCTGAACAGTCCTCCGGCAAACGGGTTGTCCTGCGTATCCGTATGGATGCGATAGGTCATGGTGCCCCCGTCGACGCCGAAGCGGGCGGTAAAAGTGCCATCCTGCACGCTGGTTAACTGCCCGGCGCCTAACAGACGGAACTGCGCCCACGGCCCACTGAAAGTGATACTACGCGGCGCATTACCGGCCACACCAATCAGAGTCAGCTTGCTTTCGTTGCCTTCGCGCATATTATTCGGCCACACAAGATGCGCCGTATAGTTGCGGCCCTGGGCATAATCCACCAGTTGGCCGTCGAGATTCAGCACGCTGCGGCGCTTGTTGCCCGACAGCGACACGGTTTCCACCGCAAACTGCGTCCCCAGTCCGTTTTGGCGGCTGAAGAAGATGTCGCGGATTTTCTGCGCGGTGTCTAACTGTCTGAGGACATCCTCGCGGATCACCACATTGTCATCCCCGTTTATTCCCTGACTGTTTTCCAAAAACAGTTTCAAATTCTGCTGGTAAAACGTATCCAGCACACCATCCGGCTTAAAGAAGCGTTCGAACGCATCCAGCGACGCATCCTCTTTTGCATGCGGGTTAAATGGATATTTGTCTGCTAACTGGCTGTTGAACGTTTTCACCACGTTGTCACGCCAATCCAACTCCATATAGTGAACCGCTTCGATCATCACCACATGCCAGGCCTGAGCCGCCAGTTTCCCCACCCAGCGGTTAAGCGGCGCAGGCAGAGTTTTCGCCATCTGCCGGGTGGTGAAAATCGGATCGCTGCTGTTCTGGTCGAGTCGTAGTTGCACCGCCTTCAGAGCTGATTTACCCGGTACAGGCGCGTTCTGTATCGCCAGCAGATAGCGGTGCAGTTCGGTCAGCTGTTGGTAAACAGCCTGTAAGGTGCTGCCCTTGTCTTTCTGCTCTTCCAGCGTGCTGTTTTCCGGCGCAAACTCATGCCCCAGGCGATTGAGCAGCCGCCAGTCAGGTTCGGCCTGCGCATTAGCGCGGGCCTTATCATCCAGTTTTTCAGACAGTACGGGGGGACGGGTATTATCACGTAATGCCGTCAGCATCCGCTGGAGAGGCTGGTCGCCGCTAATAATTTGCTCCAGCGCCCCCGTCAGTTCCGTCAGTGCTTCATAATCCCGGACGTTCAGGTTATCCATACCCGCCCGCCAGGTGGCAGTGTAGTCGCTAATGTACTGCTCGGTAAGCTGGCGCTGGATCTCAGTACGATCGACGTCGCTGTAGGTCACGTTGCGCGTCAGCGCCAGTACCCAGGAGTCCATAGCGGTGAGCGTCACCAGTTCATCACGCTGCTTAACAAAATAACTCTGCAGCCCGTAGCGGGTAAGGAACTGCGGAACAATCAGCCGGTCATCGTCAGCGGAGACGAATACCCTGTCGAAGGTCGGGCCAGTCTGGTCGCGCAGGCTAAGGTCAGCAGGCATCACGCCCAGGGCCCGGGTTTTCAGGCTCTGGTACACCCGCTGGTACACAGGCAGTTTGCTTAGCTCTTTTTGCGCAGCCGCAACGGGTCTGTCATACGGCATCCACAGACTGATGGCGTCCGCGTCGCCTTTCTGGCGCAGCGCGTGCCAGTCCGTATGCGCCAGGGCATAGTCGAGGTGGGACATCAACTGCGTCTGAATATCCTGCTTGCCGTGGAACTGTTCGCTCCAGCGCTTTGCCATAAACTGTTTCACCACCTCATCATTGCGGCCGCTTTTGTCTTCCAGCATGCGGATAACTCGCAGGACGGCGAGCTTCTCTTCCGAGCCCGGCGGCGCATTATTCAGGTCTTTCATCAGGCCGTTAAACAGGGCCGGAAGATAGCGCTGCTCCAGCAGATGCAGGTACGTCTGCTCCACATAGGGGCCAATACGCGTCCCCTGATACAGTCCCATTTCGGCAAGCCAGCTTCTGTCGCCCCAGTCACCGTAAGCCAGCGTGGCATCGCGAACGGGATTCAGCAATGGCAGCTGGAGCTGACCGGACTCATCGGTTCCCTGCGGCGGCGGGACATCCATGAACGACTTCGCCTGCGCCAGCACGGTCAGCCCGGCGCGGTAGTTCTCGTTGTACCAGTGATGCCAGCCTCCGATGAGCGCAAGTGCTGCAATTGCGCCGCAGCCAGAAAAGATGCTCATCCG
The DNA here is from genome assembly GCF_058788735.1 of Enterobacter sp. FW301-JW81. Lineage (NCBI taxonomy): Bacteria > Pseudomonadati > Pseudomonadota > Gammaproteobacteria > Enterobacterales > Enterobacteriaceae > Enterobacter > Enterobacter sp. FW301-JW81. The sequence continues at coordinate 154,675 of NZ_JBYTBA010000003.1, forward strand.
GCGGCGGGAACCGGCCAGCCACAGACGGTTTTCCCCGGCAAAATTCGGCTCGGCCAACAGCACCTCAGGAAACAGGGTGCGGGAAAAATACGGCGTGGTGTCTACCAGTGGCCAGGCGGTCAGAGAACCGTTTTCAAGGCCATACTGTCGGGCGGCGGACTGGGTGAAAATATCGTCCATCTGACCGCGTTGCAGGGACGAGGTCAGGTACACGCCGCGCAGCATGGTATCCTGATATTCACCATCCAGTAGCGCATCCAGCAATGAGGCGATAACCTCTCCCGCTCCCTGCACCTGACGGGAAAAACTGAATGCCGCGCTGCGCGCCGGTGAGGACTGCGTGAGCAACTGGTTCGTCAGCGCCTGGTTCATCTGCTGTCCCCATGCCTGCCAGAAGGTGTTCAATTCAGTACGCCAGTCATCGCTTTCATGGGCATTGCGGGTAAATGTCACCCCCAGAATGCGGTCGCGATCGCGCCGGTCCAGCGCCCGGAACCACGCGGCAAACCCGGTCAGCAAATCAAGCTTCGTCAGCACAATGTAGACCGGCAACCGAGTGTGCAGGGACTGACGAACTTCCTGCAGACGACTACGCAGCATCTGCACCAGCTGTTCGTGACGCCGCTTGTCGGCGATCAGCAGATCGGGCAAGTCCAGCGTAAGGATCAGGCCGTTCAGTGGCTGACGCGTGCGTTTCTGCACCAGCCAGCCCAGCCAGTGCTCACGCAGGCGACGGTACAAAATGTCGCCATCGTCCGTTTCCGTCAGCGCGCCGTCGATATCGAATATCACCGCCTGTTTGCCGACATACGGCGTGATATATACCCGCGGCTCCACTCCCCGCAGGGCATCCTGGGTATAAATCACATCCGCCGGAAATCCTTCCCGCAGAAGAGCCGTTTTACCGCTGCCCGCAGGTCCCATCACCACATACCAGGGCAACTGCCACAGGTAACGGTGGCTGTCCAGATGGCGCTGGAGCCGCAACAGCCAGCGGTCGAGGTAACGCTGCTGACTGTTAATCGCAACAGCAAGCGGATCCTGTTCCTCCTGACGCTGCTGCTTCTGGTGTCTCTCGATCTGTTGCAGGCGCTTCACCACCCTGACGGTGAGCCAGACCAGCGCCAGCAGTCCCCAGACGGTGGTTGCCAACCAGCGGTTCGCCAGCGGCTTCAGCCAGTGCTCGCCGTACAGTGTCCACGCCGGGCCTTTCCACCAGATCCACACCAGCAGAAAAATCCATGCCAGCGCCAGCAGCCAGGCCGCTGACACCTTAAGCCGGGGCATTGCCGGTCTGAGTAGGGTACTCAGTCCGCTGAACATCCGGGGGGTGGGTATTCTTGACACAAACGCTCCTTGTTATTCTCTGGACCTGTTTTCCAGTTGTTGCAACAGTTCCGGTTCCCAGTCTGCAAGCGTCATACGCTGCGCAACCTGGTGCAGGGTGTGGTAATGCTGACGGGCAATCGTCGTCATGCCGGAGGCATCCAGCAACTGAGCTGTCAGGTATTCCCGGTAAAAATGCGTGCGGGGCGTGCCGTCAGGCTGCTGTTCAAGAAGCGCCAGCGCCGCTTCCAGCCCCTGCTCCTGATGGCACTGCCAGACCTGCTTCGCCGCATCATCCGCTGCGGCAACAGACACCGCTGGCATCTGCGGCTCATCGATAAGCCACTGCCGGGCGACATCGCTGATAAACGGCGAGCGGTCGTTAAACAGCAGGGCGTCAAGCGCAGGCAGGCGCGCCAGGAAATGGCGGGCCTCATCGCGGATGGCCTGCGCTACCTCATCGTGACCGAGCTGCTGCGCAATGCGCGCCGAAAGATGGTGGCCATCCAACCAGTACGGGGCCAGCAGCAGGCTCTGTTCCACCTGCTGCCAGAGCGCCACATCCGCCTGTGGAAGGCGCGCCTGGTAATCCGCGACCATATCGGCGGAGACGGCGGCCAGCGGGGTACGTCCGTCGCTTTCGGCCTGCGGCGCGCCGGTAATGTTCTGCCACAGGGCATGGCGGCGCAGGCGATACCCCTGTGCCGATGCTGGCTGGCGCTCGCAGAGGATGGCTGCCACTTTCAGCAGCGTGTCGCGCCAGGCTTTATCGTCATGGCTGTCAACCGTCGCCACCGGCGCAGGCGCTGCCCTGACGGTCGCTGCGGGCGTTGTTGCGGAAGTTGCGACAACGGTAGCAGGCAGTGCTGATGCAGCAGGCGTGCCGTCGCGAAACGCCCGCTGATACAGTGCAGACAGGTCATCAGTGAAGGAGGCCAGCTCCGGCATCCCGCTCTCCTGCCAGCAAAGAGCCAGCTTCGCCAGCTCACTCAGCAGCACATCATGCTGCCCCGGTTCTGAGGATGCAGCATATCCGGTGACACCGGACTCAAAGCGCTTCAGTATCTGGCTGGCAAAACGCTTTTTATTCGCCGCATTCTGCGGCCAGGCGATGGTCCAGTAATGGCTGACGTACTGCGTCAGCATCCTTAGCGCCAGCAGGTGGTCGCCCGCATGTTGCAGAGTGCGCAGCAGATGCGACACCAGCCGAATATCCTTGCTTTCAGAGGACAGAAGCGACAGCCCCCGGCGCTGAATCTCCGACACATCAAGCTGCGTATGACTTAGCGAGCCGAGTTTAACAATCTCACCGTCGATATATTCCCACTGAGGATCGTCGTCGCTGAGCTTACTCGCCTGCTTCTCTTCCGGCAGATTTTCCAGCAGCTGCGACAGCCAGACTTCCGGGTTTTGTATATCCATATGGTTATTCCCCCGCCCAGTGGCAGGCTTCACGCAGCGGCGTAATGGTTTGAGCCAGTCCGTCGATGTTAAAGGTCAGTTTTCCCGCGGCGCTGTCGGTTCCGGTATCCAGCGTCAGCGTTTTTGCACCAAAAAGTTGTTTAATTTCATCGATGCCTGACAACCCCCGGCTGGCTTCCAGCAGCGAGCCGTTCTCACGAACAAACCAGCGGGAGCGAAACTGGCTCCTGTCAGTGACAAGCTTGACCGGAATATCGTTTTCCCGGCGGGGAGAAGCGAGCGCTACCTGCATCCGGGTGATGTTGTCCACACAGCTGAACATTAGAACCGGGCGCGGTGGAAGGCTGCCAATGGCAGGCGTAGTGATAATCACCGTCGGATGCCCCCCCTCCGAGCGAGTTATCAGCAGCTCCGTGGAATTATCCGTGCGCTGCCTTTCCTGTGCCAGCGCACGCGTCCATGACTCGCCTTCGTAGCGCGCCTTCACCAACGCCCCGGCAAACCCCTGCGCCGGCACCGGTGCCAGAATACGGTCATAGCAGTCCAGGCGTTCCAGGGCGGCAGGCTCTTTACGGCAAGCCAACATGGCGGTAACCATGGCCTGCGCATCCGACGTCTCACCGGCGTATACCGGAGGAATGATCAACAGCAGGGGCAACAGCCAGAGGACGGAAAGTCTCATATCGCGCCTTCTTCCTCTGCCACCGCATCCTCAACGTCTGCGGTAAAAGCGCCGTCCTGCACATCAAGCGTGATACAGGCGATGTCGGTGTTTGCCGCCATTTTCTGCAACAGCAGCAGGGAGAGCGGTGGCAGCATCGCGCCATCAATAACCGACTCCAGCATTCGCGCCCCGTTTTCCGCACGAGTGATGCGGCTCATAATTTCATCGGTCACGCCCGGCGTAATCACCACCTGCGCCCCGAAGCGGGTGCGTAATACATTGTCCAGTCGCGCCAGCTTCCCGGCGATAATCACCTCCAGCGTATCGCGGGACAGCGGCAGGTACGGCACCACCTCCATGCGCGCCAGCAGCGCCGGTTTAAAGAAGTCGGCCAGCACCGGATACAGGGCATCGTGCATCGCTTCCGGGTTGTCCGCATGTTCCACAATCACCTGGTAACCAAGGTTGGAGGTAAGGAAGAAAACAATGTTTTTACAGTCAATTACCCGTCCCTCGCCATCGGCCATTTCACCCTTGTCGAATGCCTGGTAGAACAGGTTGAGTACGTCCGGATGCGCTTTTTCCACTTCATCAAGTAGCACCACCGAATACGGTTTCTGACGAATAGCTTCGGTTAGCACCCCACCCTCACCGTAGCCGACATAGCCCGGCGGCGAGCCAATCAAGCGCGAAACGGTGTGCTTCTCCTGGAACTCAGACATATTGATGGTGGTGAGATACTGACGCCCGCCGTAAAGCAGCTCCGCCAGTTGCAGCACGGTTTCGGTTTTACCAACGCCGCTTGGTCCCGCCAGCAGGAACGCACCGAGCGGGCGTCCCGGGCGCCGCAGGTCAGCGCGCGCCGTCAGCAAGTGTTTATGCAGATGCTCAATCGCCAGTTCCTGACCCCTGATGGTCTCGCCCAGCCATTGCGGCAAATCGGTGATGACCGACATTTCATTCTGTGACAGACGGTTAAGCGGCACGCCGGTCCATTCGGCAATAACAGCGGCAATCTGCTTTTTGTCTACGTGCGGGGAGACCAGCAGTTGCGAGTGATGCAGGACACTCAGCTCAGCGCTCAGTGCGGCAAGACACGCTGCCGGAGAAGGTGAAACCGTTTCGTCTTCCGGTATGTCGTCGTCCGTCTCCTTCACTTCTGCCAGCAAAACCTGACGCAGGGCGATAATCTGCTGCACCAGCGTCTGCTGATGCTGCCAGGCAGTTTCCAGGGACCGAAGCTCCGCCTGCACCGTTTCATACTCTGCATGGACCTCATCCAGCCGCCCACCGTCCGTGCGCAGGCCGATGCGAATTTCCCGCTCAAGCTGACGGATTTCAGCTTCACACTGATGGCACAGGGTTGTTAGCGCCGAGATTTGCTTCGGCGGCGAGGAGAGGTTGATCGCCACGCGGGCGCAGGCAGTATCCAGCACGTCGATGGCCTTGTCCGGCAACTGGCGCCCGGAAAGATAGCGCTCGCTTAACGTTGCCACAGCCTGCAACGCATCATCGTCAATCAGCACGCCGTGCGACTGCTCGTACAACGCCGCCAGTCCGCGCAGAATAATGGTCGCTTCCGCCGCCGTCGGCTCACTCACCTTCACCAGTTGGAAGCGGCGCGACAGGGCGGCATCTTTCTCGAAGTATTTTTTGTATTCGCTCCAGGTGGTGGCGGCTATGGTTTTCAGCTCGCCGCGTGCAAGCGCCGGTTTCAGCAGGTTAGAGATATCAAGACCGCCCTGATGGTTGCCCGCACCGATAAGCGTATGCGCCTCATCAATAAACAAAATTACCGGTACTGGTGACTGAATCACTTCCGCCATCAGTCCCTTAAAGCGTTTTTCAAACTCACCCTTGACCGAGGCTCCGGCCTGCAACGCGCCAAGATCCAGAGTCATGATGGCGGTATTTTTCAGCTTGTCTGGCACCTGACCGGCAACGATACGCAGTGCCAGCCCTTCAATCAGCGCACTTTTGCCCACGCCCGCTTCACCGACCACCACAGGGTTATTCTTGCGGCGGCGGCAGAGAATGTCGATCATGAGGTTGATTTCATTGTCCCGGCACAGCACCGGATCGAGCCTGCCGTTGCGGGCGTCTTCGGTCATGTTCTTCGCGTAACGGGCAAGCAGGCTGTCGTCTGAACGTATCGGCGCAGAGGCCATCTTGTCCCCGTCCGGCACTATCGATTCAGCCGACTCCCGCGTCCAGTCAGCGAAATCCTGTTGCAGACGGTCGCGATTAATTCCGGTCAGCAGGCGGACGGCGGACGGCGGCACATAACGTGGGGCGGAGTGCAACAGGGCCAGCAGCAGAATACCCCCGCGCAGCTCGCCGGACTGCATCTCTGCCGACGCCAGCAGCCAGCCATCACGCAGCCAGTCGACCAACAGCGGCGAAAAGGCCGGATAACTGTCCGTGTGGCGCAGGGTGGCATAATGCTCCACGGTCAGCGCCTGTTCCAGTTCCGCCACGCCAATTTCCGCTCTCTCCATAATGACGCGTAGATCGCAGCGCGGAATGGCAAGCATCTGCAACAACACATGGCTGACGGTAATTTCCGTGGCCTGCTGGCTCATACAGGCCGTGGCCGCCATTTCCAGCGCCTGGCGGGAAAAGGCATTCAGCCGTTTTACCAGCGTGGAGATATCAATCTGAATCATTCGGTGTCCTTACCTGGCAAGCAGCCGGTTTAACTGGTGGAGAATGTCCTGGGTCTGACCGTCCAGGCGCAGCAGATAAAACAGATACACCAACGCCAGCACGACGGTGCCCCCCAGCAGAATGTGCCTGATGGTCAGGCGTTTAATCAGCCGGTAGCGCCCGCCCTGGGTTTTCTTATCCTGATGCAGCAGCGGAAACGGCGCATCGCCGCGAAGCCCGTGCAGGACGTGATGCAGACGGCGGTAAATTTGTTCGAACTCATCCTGGCCCTGATGCGCCACCTTGTAGCGACCGCGAAAGCCCAGTGAAAAGCAGAGGTATAAAAACTCCAGCAGATCCTGATAGCGCTTTGGCTCGCGCATCAGGCGTTCCTGCAGAATAAATACCTTCTCCCCGCCCCAGGCTTCGTTGTGGAAATGGACCAGCAGCGACTGCTTGATCCATTCGTTTTTATTCGACCAGCCGTTGCCGAGCGCCGCTTCATCAATAAAGGTGCAGAGAATGTAACGAAACGACACAATAACGCCCGGCTCATAGCCCTGCTCCTGCAGCAACTGCTCCACCGCCTGGACGTCCGTCACCACCTGTGCAAACAGGTGCTCCGGCATCGTCTGGCTATTCATACCTGACAGGCGCATTACCATGCCGAGTAGTGGCGTAGCGGCGTCGATCATCGGATTAAGGCTATTACCACGAAGCGACAGACGGTACTGACGACCGGATGGAGCGCTGCTGGATTCAGCCAGGAGAACCTGTTCACTCATCGCCTCAGCCTCTTATCGCCCACAGTTGCATATCCAGTTCCGGGAAGGTGCCGGAAATATGCATCGCCAGTGCTCCAGCCTTCACCACGTCCTGCCAGGCAGTACTGCCCCTTTCCAGTTCAAAGTAGACATAGCCGTCGTGGTACGGCAGCTGGCGAGGGGCGGCCGGAAGCGCCCGCAGCGGAATACCCGGCACCTGCACGCTGACCATGTTGCGAATTTTGTCGGTGGCGGCGATTTTCGACTGCTGGGTGAACTGGAGAATAAGCTGGCTGTGCGGCATCCGTGCGCGGACGGCCAGCATAAATGCGCCGGACTGAAGTAGCCCCGGATCGTTGACGGTTGCCAGATAAACGCCTTCGGTGAAAATCAGCGGCAGGTTCTGCGCACGCGGTTGCAGGACAATATTGAGCGCCCGACGCAACTCCGGGATCACCGTTTTGAAGGAAAGCGTCAGATCGCGATGATCGTAGGGTTCCACCTCACAGGGCAGACGGTTGTTCTCGGTAAAGGTCATCAGCTCGCCCAATAACCGGGTTAGATCCAGATAAAAGATTTCCGGATGCAGGGTATGCAGGCGCGCACGATGCGAGAAATGCATCTGGCTGCGGTTAAGCAACTGTAACATCATAAATTCCGCCACATCCGCGATACCACTTTGCTCCGGCGATCCAATGCGTTTCGCCAGATCGACCGCGCGGGTAGCGATCATCCCCTGAACATCACCAGCAAACCGGTTCAGCACCGGACTGACACGCAGCGTCTGGCAGGTGGGGATAAACTCCTCGTCAAGCACCACTGCTCCGCCAGGCTGAGAACTACGAATACGGCACAGCGGTAGCACTACCATCGCACTGAGATCTTCCGCGCCACTGACTATTCTGAACGCCAGTTGCCCCAGAACGAGCGACTGCACATCGCCATCACTGCTGTGCACGTCACGAACATCCGTCCGCGTCACGCTGTAGCGTTCCGAACTCTGCCCAGCGCTGCGTACCCCCTGAACTTCACTGATGTTATGGGCGGCAACAGGCAGCGCCAGATAAATATCATGGCTTCCCGGCGAGGTCAGCGCACCGGGCTGAAATGGCATCGGCAGCAGGTCCCGATCGGGAATACGGAATACGGTGCCGTCCGGCATACAGCCTGCGGCGCGGTCAATCATTACCTTGCCCTGCGCAAGCAGTTCAGTGTTTAGCGACAGCGCCGTGAATCCCCAGGCAAAATCTCCCACCGCCTCCAGCCGTTCGCACAGCATGGCGTCGTTATGACGCTGCTGTTGCTGAAAATGCTGCGGCAGTGCGAACATGCCTTCCTGCCAGAGCACCCGGTTTTTCATTGTGGCCATCGTCAGTTGTCCTCTGTTTTCATCTCAATACTGTTCTGTCGCACATGGACCAGCAGGCGGTAATGATGCCCGGTCCCTTCCACTGGCTCGGTTTGCTTCCATTCACTGGTCTGGTCGTCGGAAAAGTAGGCGACGATGCCGATAAACCGTGTTTTTGCATCGAGTTTCACGGCAGGCAGCGTTTTCAGGGTATCCGGCAGCAGGGTAAAATCTTGATGGTCTAAATAGTTTTTTCCCAGCGCATCCGGCAAAGCCGTTGTCGCCAGTAAATCGTAATCCGCCGCCTGTAATTTCGAGTCGTCGCTCAGATACACCAGTTGCACATCCACGGGTGCGGCCTCGCCTTCGCCGTTCAGGTTTATGTCCGGCTCCGTCAGCAGCGTGACGGTTAGATCCGAAGGCTGCTCCTTCATGTCACCTACCTGAATACTCGGATCGGCGATGACCTGGCCTATCTTTTTGGTCACCGTGCAGCCGCAGAGCGCGCTCGCCAGCACCAGCATGACGAAAGCCCATCTCATGCTTCCGTCTCCCGCTGTTTCTCGCGCAACACCCGGTCATAGACCTGGGCATAAACCTCGTTAAACAGCATGGCGAATCCCTGCTGCCTGTCCGACGCCAACTCATCGTAATAATGGCGGTACATATCCCATGCCCCGGCATCATCCAGCTCACGACGTAGTTCATGGCTGCGGCGGTACTGAACGAAACGGCGCATCAGGCTCTGCGGCGAGAAGGCGTCAAGCATCACCCGCAGCGCTTCTGAAATCGCCGCCCGATTGGCCTCTTCGTGGTGCCGGACGTTACGCAGGCTCTCGCGAATGGCCGCAGGCGCGGCAAGATGTACCGGACTTTTGCCTTCGGCAAACATCACTTCCAGCGCCGTGGCGTAGTCCAGATTGAGGCGCAGCGGGTTATCTTCCAGCGGGCGCAGGTGCTTGTCCGACAGGCTGTTCTGGCTGTGCTGCAAATCGAGCAGCCCCTGAATGGCGGCCTGGAGGGCGCGCCCGGTCTCTTCCAGAAAGGCGTCGGCATCCTGTGAATTCTGTACGTTGAGCGTGCTGCCCAGCCCACGCAGCAGCGGCGTCACCGCCAGGTGCTTCTGCGCCATCTCCGCCGGAGAAAATTCGTCATCATCCCGCGGATCGGCGTACACCGGCGGCAGATCCATAAATGACATGTCGATACCGCCGTTCGCTTTAAGATCGGACAGCGGCACAGTGCGCTGCCCGTTAGCCGCGATCGGCGACGAGGTCGTCAGGCTTTCACTCTGCAGCACCTGCAACGGATCGGAAGAAAAACTGTTTACCACCGTAGAAGTCAGTTGATGACGATGCTGCATCCCCGGATATTCCGGCTGGCCGTCTGTGGAGATCAGCGCCTCCACCAGACTGTCACGCTGCGTCACAATGCTTTCCGGCGTCGCCATCTGCTCGTCATAGCTGACGCGTTTACCTTCATGCAGGAATACTTTTAGCGCCAACGCGCCGAGGCTGATTTCATCCCCCTGACGCAGGCGTACCAGCCCCGCATCCGCCGACACCGGCGCGAGGTTTATCATCAGCCCCGGCATCAGGCTGCGCAGGCAGAATACGCCGTCGTGCCGTACAATAGCGCAGGCGCGCCCGGCAATCGATCCGGCCCGATCCTGCACCGGCCAGTGGCAGCCTTCCGCATGGCCAATCTCACCGCCATTGTCGGAAAAAAGGCATTTTGCCGAACGACCGCTTTCCAGCTCGTTGCCGTTCATCACCTGTAAGGTCAGTGATACATTGCCGCATTGTTGTTCCTTAACCACAGACTGCTCCATAAAATTACTCCCTGATGTGGAGGGTGACATAAGGCGGTGTCGTTGGCTGACCGATAAAACCGGTGCGGCCCAGACGGGTACTGGATTGGTCCCCCAGTTGCATTCCCTTTGCCTGCGAAGGTGCCAGACACAGCTGCAAATCCCACGCAAACTGGTCGCGCAGAAGAAAAGAGATAAACATCTGTAACGCCTGATGGTGTTCGCCATCCGGCAGAAATGACAGATAGCGCTCCATCGACAGATTGCCTATCCGCAACAGGAACTTACCGCTGCGGTCCGGCACCCGTGCGCCGAGCGTGAAATTGACGCCCAGCATGGAGCGTCCGGCCACGTACCCGGCGGTTCGCCTCTTCGGGTTACGCTCTCCCAGACGGTTTTGTTGTGATGGCTCAATCGCCACCTTTCGCAACTGCCAGCTGTCAATCGTGACGTCCGGCAGGTCAAAACAGTGGGATACCAGATTGCATACAACGTCCGGTGAACGCCCCGGCGTTGCCAGCACACCCGCATAGGCCAGCATCTTGCTATGATTAATGGCCAGTTTATTGCGCACCCCCGGATTCCCCAGCCCCACCAGAGAATACATGCGCTGCGAAAACGTATCCGTGCCGCCGTTGCGAAAACAGATGTAGTAGCGGTACTTACGCCAGGCGTGGTAAGCAAACTGCGTCCAGCGATGGCTGAACAGATCGAGGAATTCTTTCAGTCCCTCTTCATTCTGCGCGGATTCCCGCGCCATCCGGTCCAGGTAATAACCCGGCAACGGCGACTGGCTGCCGGAAAAGCCGAGAAATTTGGTGGTCAGGGAAAACTGTCCGGCCCCGCTGCGTTCAAGGGTACCTAAATCGCTGCCCGGAAAGGCGATGCTGGCGTCGGATCTGAACAGCACCACTTCATCTTCCGGCTCAGTGCGTAGGGAGGGTTCACTGTCCGGCTTACTGTAGCGCCGATACAGAGACTCCAGCAGCACATAGAAATTAACACCGTGCACGTCTGCCGGAATCAGCATTTTTTCCGCTACATCAGGGCGTGCTGACCGCTGCTCTGCCATTCCCAGGCCTCCTGACTTTCCGTGTTTATGATTTTCAGACAGTGGAACGAGTTGATGCTGGCGTACAGCGCAAAGAACTGCGACAACACGGTTCCCAGCAGATACACCTCACCCTCGCAGACAAACGGTGCGGGATTAATCCACAGCGTGGTGGCAAGCCCCCTGACGGGAACACCCTTAAACAGCCTGTCCACAGGCCGGGTTTCCATCTTCTCAATGGCGTCCAGTTTCTGCCGGGAGAGCCGGGCCTGCTGGGGGTGGTGAATGCCAGGCAGGTCAAAGGTACGCAATATTTGCACCAGCGCGTCCCGGTCCAGCAGGGAGAGGTAGTTCAGGTTCATACTGGAAATCAGCGACCAGTGCATATCACCGTCCATGACCGGATACAGCGGCCGCGTCGGACGCGTGACGTTGTAGAAAGAAGCTACTGAAGGATTTTTACCGATGGAGACGCAGATATCGCCTGCATGCAGCTCCACGGGCAGCATCCGGTTGGTGCAGACCAGCGAGGCAGTGATCACCTCGCCTTTCAGTCGGGACGGCACCGGCAGGCTGCCATCGGCGTGGACAAAGGCAATCGAGTGATCAAGACCGCGATGGAAAAGGGACGTTTTTGTCCGGTGATGCCAGTAGATAACTTCGCGCTGGCGGCTGTATTCTATCTGGTGGTTAAAACTCTCAAATTCAGGCCAGGTGCGTACCGGTCCTCCCGCACCAGAAATATCGTCTGACGCTGCGACCTTGCTTAAAACGGACTTCACGCGAAAAATATCATAGGCATCCGGATGCTGATGGCTGGCACGCAGCGGATACTTTGCCACGCTGCCGTCCGGTATGACCGGCTCGGCGTGATGCACGAACAGATTGACGGCAGGCGTGCAGTGAAGCCGCAGTGAACTGCGGCGCAGTTTGATATCAACAGGCAGCGGTTGGTTGAAACGCAGACGCAGCGTGAAAGTACCGACCGGAAAATCCGCCGGCAACGGAACGACATCACGAAGATGAAAGAAAAAGAAGCTCTCCGGGTAGCAAAAATACTCCTGAAGAACCCGGTAGCCATTGTGGACGTTCTTCGGCCACGGCAACAGCGCATCATCACGCTCAAACCCGGCGGCATCCAGCCATAAATCGGGCAACGACACCCTGTGCTCTCCGGAAACCAGTTCTGCGTTCATCAGACGTTCACTAAACCACAGATAGAGCTGATAGCGGGTATAGTCATCATCGTTACCCAGCCAAAACGTGAGTTTATTCAAATCCAGGTCGCGGGAGGAAATACCTGCTTCCACAACAAAATCGACATCAATGATGCCTTCCTTGTGGGTACTGCTGTTGCAAACATCATGGATTTGTACAGACTGTAACCAGACATCACGCGCCAGAGTGAAATGGCAAACCGGGGGCAGGGTGGATTCACTATCAGTCAGCGCACTCTGCCCCGGAGACAGTGAACCATGAGCGGTACGGGATCTTATCAGCTCATCACGACAGACTTGAACGGGCGCATTTAGGCTTTTTTCAGGCTGATACTCAATCACCGTCATGGCCGGAACCGGACGCAGATAGTTAGGCCATAGCATTCGGATGATCCCGTGCGTAAATTCCGGAAACTCATCCTCCAGCTTCTGTCGCAGACCGCCGGAGAGGAAAGCGAACGCCTCCAGCAGGCGCTCAACGTCCGGATCGCCCTCTTTCTCGGCCAGAAAACGGGCAAGATACGGCTTTTCCTGCGCGAGCAGCTTGCCTAACTGGCGAAGATAATCCAGCTCTTCCTGGTAGTAACGCTCTTCAAAAGCCACAATACTTACTCCACCCGATAGTGCTGGTGGTTATCCAGCAGGATGTCAAACTCCAGGACATCCGATGCATCAGCAAAATTCACCCGCGCCACAATATGAAAACGCAGCTCCAGCGGGGAATAACCATCCGTTGTGGCGGCAGTCACCACCGCCTCTACGATCCGTGGTTCATAACGCAGAATACAGTCATGAATGCCCCGGCCTATTTCCTGGCGAAAATCGCTGGAGACCAAGGCTTCATCATTTAAATCAGCGATCCCCAGTTCCGGTGAGCCATGACAGCTGCCGGAACGGGTATTGAGGATGTTTTGCAGGTTATGCCCAATGGAATTTAACAGCGCTGCCTGCGGCCTGCGGCGCGGCGATAACTTCGCCGCATCGCCAATACGCTCAAACAAACTACCCCCGATACGCCGTTCCGCTATCATGACTATTCCCTGTCCAGACGCCCGACCAGCGACAGTTCAAAGCTGGCGCCCATATATTTGAAATGCGGACGCACAGAAAGCGCCACCTGATACCAGCCCGGCTCACCGTCCACGTCCAGCACTTCAATTCTTGCCTGACGCAGCGGCTTACGGCTGCGGACGTCAGCGGGCGGGTTCTCCTGATCCGCCACATACTGGCGTATCCAGGTGTTCAGCTGATTCTCCAGGTCCCCGCGCTCCTTCCACGAACCAATTTGCTCACGCTGCAACACCTTGATGTAGTGCGCCAGACGGTTAATGATGAAGAGGTAAGGCAACTGTGTTCCCAGCTTATAGTTGGTCTCCGCCTCCTTGCCTTCCGGGGTGTTCGGGAACACTTTAGGCTTCTGTACTGAGTTGGCCGAAAAGAACGCTGCACTGTCGCTGCCCTTGCGCATGGTCAGTGTGATGAAACCCTCTTCCGCCAGCTCATATTCACGGCGGTCGGTTATCAGCACTTCGGTCGGAATTTTGGCCTGAATCTGCCCCATTGCTTCATACAGATGGACAGGTAAATCCTTCACCGCGCCACCGTTCTGCGGACCGATAATATTCGGACACCAGCGGTATTTTGCGAAACTCTCCGCCATATTCGCCGCCAGCAGGAACGCTGTGTTGCCCCAGAGGTAGTCGTTATGACTGCGGCTGACGTTCTCGCGATAGTTAAAGCTCTTCACCGGATTCTCACCCGGAGCATAAGGCTGACGCAGAAGGAAACGTGGTGCCGTCAGGCCGAGATAGCGGGAATCCTCAGATTCGCGCAGGGATCGCCACTTGGTATAGGCCGGCCCCTCGAAAATCGCGCTGATATCCTTGATACCAGGCAGTTCCGTCCACGAGTCAAGGCCGAGGAACTCAGGTGCCACCGATGACAGGAACGGCGCATGGGACATCGCACCGACCGCGCTGACATACTGCAGCAGCTTCATATCTGCCGCGTTATTGGCAAATGCATAGTTGCCGACAACTGCTGCGACAGGCTCGCCGCCGAACTGGCCGTATCCGCTTGAGTAAACGTGCTTATAAAAACCGGACTGGGTGATTTCCGGGGCGAATTCGAAATCGTCGAGCAACTCTTCCTTTGTTACATGGAGCAGCTGAATTTTGATATTTTCCCGCGTGTCCGCACGTTCCACCAGCAGCTTCAGGGAACGCAGGAACGATTCAATTTCCTGAAACTCCGGGGAGTGGAGAATAATATCTATCTGCCGGCCCATGCGTTCATCGATATCGGCAATCATGGCGTTCACCGCCAGGATATCGACGGATTCGGCTTCATGCTGCAGCAGGGCAGCGATAAAGGCACTCACCCCCTGACGGGCAATGCCATAGCTTTCAGACTCGGGCTGAAAGCGGCTCTGCGCCATAATATTATCCAGCAGAGATCCTGTTGCAGCCGGTGCAGCGACGGGCGTCATTTCTTCCTGTAGAGACATAGTGAAATCCTTGTGCAAAATTATTTCTGACCGGCGAGACCCAGTTCCTGAATCAGTTGCTCGCGGGTTTCTTCATTACCTAACAACGCCTGTAGCTGAGCGCGAAACGCGGGGATATTACCCATCGGCCCTTTCAGGGCTACCAGAGCCTCACGCAGCTCCAACAGCTTTTTCAGCTCCGGCACACTGGCGGCAACATTGTCCGGTGAGAGGTCAGCCATCGATTTCACTTTCAGGCTAATGTCCATTCGTACATCCGGAACTTCACTGAGCGCCGACGGCACGGTGAAGTCCCGTCCGATTCCGGACTCTGCAATTACCGCATCGAAATTATTTTTGTTGATGGAGACCGACTGGCGTTCATCCAGCGGTGTGTCATCTGCCCTGCCTTTCAGGTCACCGGTGACCAGCAGGTTAAGCGGTAATTCCACTTCTGCTGTCTGCCCCTCAACTTTAGGGAGGTAGCGGATATTAATACGTTCTTTAGGCGCGATACTGCCGTCTTTATTGGTGCTCATAGGGATTTGTCCGTCTGGTTATCTACGAATTCCGTTCATAACGCGGGATGGTATTACAACCCATACAGCAAAGACATCCTGGATACTGTTCCCGCATCAGTAAAAAAAAGGTGCGACACTATTTTTAAGGCGTATGATACTCGCAGAAAATGAATTATAAAACACCTGCCGTGTTTATTTTTAAGATGACATTCATACGAGCACAATTTAACTATCTAAATATTTAATAGACTAATAAAATGAAATAAAAATCACGAAATTTCAATAAGTTATGAACAAACAAACTAAAGAGATCAAGGTGGGTAGTTTTATTAACTGAGATTAAATATAACTTTAGCAAATGAATGAGAGAAAAACATTCGCGAGCGTGAGCGTTTTCATTAAAAATAAAGGATCGGATATAATATTATTCTTGATACATCTATATTTAATTTATTTAACATGTCCGATTTCGCACTTTAATATCTAAACTGACAGAAGTTATTAAGGTAAGTCTGATATTTTGGTTGCCATTTTAATGGCTTCCGGTAGTGATGTTCACACTGAGTTAATTAAGAAAAGGAGTTAGAGATGCCAACACCGTGTTATATTTCAATTAAAGGACAGACCCAGGGACTGATTACTGACCGGGCGTTCACCGCAGAATCTGTGGGTAACATCTATGTTCAGGGCCATGAAGACGAAATGCTGGTGCAGGAATTCAGCCACAACGTTACCGTCCCTACCGACCCGCAGTCCGGTCAGCCAAGCGGACAGCGCTCCCACAAGCCATTTATCTTTACTGTGGCGCTGAATAAAGCCGTTCCGTTGCTGTACAACGCGCTGGCTTCCGGCGAAATGCTGCCAACCACCGAACTGCACTGGTATCGCACGTCTGTTGAAGGCAAGCAGGAGCACTTCTTCACCACCCGACTGACCGATTCCACTATCGTGGATATCGACTGCACGATGCCGCACTGCCAGGACGATACCAAGCGTGAGTTCACACAACTGGTTAAGGTTTCGCTGGCCTATCGCAAAATCGAATGGGAACACGTTTCTGCCGGTACCTCCGGTGCTGACGACTGGCGCGCGCCGCTCGAAGCATAAGAGTCAATCCACAGCATTCTGCCTTAAGGCGGAATGCTGTTTTTGCCGTAAGCGCGGCGAAAAGCTGTGTCAGTACAGGGTTACATTTTATCACGGGAGATGGCAAACGCCGGAAACTTCGGCGGTAGCGTACCTGAAGACGAACGCAACGCTGTACAGTCATCACAGTCCAGAGTGAGATGATAGGGAGTATGGTAATGTCTCGTTTGTTTTATCCCGAAGGTAATGATTTACTGGATTATGAGTGGTCTCGCCTACTGGGACAAACTCAGGGAACGGATTTTGATTTTAGTGCGCTGGCTGACTCTCTTGACTGCCAGCGTGATTTTTCTGGTGCAGGCATTATATACAATGACGGTTACCGCTCATTTTTAGTTCGCCCTTCGCGCCGCACCTCCACTCCGGGCCAGAATCTGATCACGCACGTTGTTGTGACTCAGACAACGCAGCTATCTCGTGAAGGGATGGAGAAAAGCGTCAAAGAAGCCGTTAAAGACCCGTCAATCGGAACAGAAATTGCGTCAACCGCGTTATCCTGTGGTGCAGTCATACTCACGGCTGTTGCATGGGCTGCCTCAATGGGCTCCGTACCGCTTACTGGGGGGATGAGTACTCCTCTGGCTGTCCTGGCTACCGCAGGAACGGTTGCAACCGCAGTACAATGTGGTAATGGTCTCTGGCGTTTACATGATATTACTTCGAATAATGGCCATAAAGTCGACTGGATTGATACACAGGGCTGGTATATAGCCACTACCACTGCGCTCGATTTAATTTCACTGCTTTCGCTAACGGGGCCGCTAAAAGAGGCGGTCATGACATACAAGGCAATGAAGTCAGCCTCTTCGTTGAAAGTTATTGACTGGTTGAAGCGTTATCCGAGAATGGAGCGGGTTCGTCTGACCGAAGGCATCATAAAACAGCTCAATCCGGGGATATCCAACAAAGCGATGATCCGCGTTGGGAAATACCCAAGACGTTTTCCCTCAGAGGCCGTTCACAAAGAATTAATAAAGCAACTCATCAGCGCAACGACCAGTGCAATGGCGATTTCCGGAAGTACTGTCAGTGGGGTTATACAATCACCGGGAAGCATCACCACCTCCGGTGAGTATATTTTTAGATTACTACAATCAGTGGATACTTTCATCCACGTCACCCCGACCACTGCGTCAGCAGCGCATGCAGTTTAGCCGGCTCCAGAGGCTTGCGCAGCACCAGATATCCCTCCTGCTCCGCCTCTAGCAGAACCGGTGAATTAAATTCGCCGCTGACTATCGCGCCGCTCATATCCGGGAGACGTTCAAAAAGCGCTTTCAGGATATCGAAGCCGCTTTCGCCGGACCGCAGGCGCTGGTCGCACAGCACGGCAAACGGCGTGAAGCCGTCGTCGATAATGGCGAACGCTTCTTCAGCAGAGGCAGCACAGCGCACGTTGATTCCCCATACGCTCATCAGGCTCTCCCAGGCAGACGTTACCAGCGGATCGTCATCGACGACCAGGCAGGAACCGTGCAGCGGCGCAAAGGGTACCGGCGTGGCGGTGTTGTCACAGGCGGGCGAGATATCCGGCGCGATGTCTTCGCCAGCATATTGGGTAAAGCGCATCCAGAAGCGTGAGCCTTTACCTTCAATGGATTGCATCCCGTACTTCACCTTCATCAGCTTGGCACAACGGGCCACTACGGCCAGTCCCAGCCCGTGTCCGGCGCTGTCGATCTTCCATGCCAGCTCGGGACGGTAGTAAGGCGAGAAGATTTTACCTTTCTCGTCATCGGCAATACCGACCCCCGTGTCCCACACCTCCACCATACACTCCTCGCCGCGCGGTCGGATGGCGACCAGCACGCCGCCCTGAAGCGTGTAGCGAAGGGCGTTTTGAATCAGGTTAATCAGAGATTGTCGCACCAGCAGCGGATCGCCCATCACGTAGATACGGCGTTTGGGCCGCCGGGTACATAGCCTAAGCGCGCGGCTGTTGGCCTCTTCGCGAAACAGCGTTATGACCGAGTCGAGCAGAGCACCGATATCCACTTTGGTCGGGGCAGAGAGTACATTTCCGGATTCTATTTTGCTGAGATCGAGCAGAGAATTGAGCATCAAATGTACCGAGCGAACGCTCTGCTGCAGGTCAAGAAGCTGCGGCGTCAGGCTGACGTCCCGGTTTCGGTGGAGGATGGCCTCGATCAGAAAGCCCATAGCGTGCACGGGCTGGCGCAGATCGTGGCTGGCGGTGGTCAGAAACTGATTTTTATCCAGCAGCGCCTGCTCCGCGTCCTCTTTGGCCTGACGAAACTGTTCCGCCAGCCGTGAGCTTTTTTCCTCAAGCAGCGCTTGCTGAATAAAGAACGCATGTGACGTTAACGCATGGCGGTAAATCGCGAATCCGTAAAGCAGATTCAGCATGAGCACGATAAACATCAGCTCATCCAGCCGCCAGATAATACCGAGGTTCAGCATCCCCCAGGAGGCGAAGAAAAAACGCGTAAAGGTGCTGATGACAGGCGTCAGATGCGTCGCATTGGCGGCGACGATGGCGGCGATGCTGATATTAAGCAGCAGGAAAAAGTCAAAGTTCTGCGTCTGCGGGGTAATTAAATAGAGTGATGAAATTCCCAGCCCGTGAATAAAGGCGATATTATTAATACGCGGAAGCCAGCGTCTCAGGACGTCTTTTTCAACGTTTTCTTTCGCTTCGCGCTGATAGCGTCGGTGCAATATTCGTATCGCTACAGCACATAGCAGATAAATGCTTATCCAGGTAATCGTTGGGCCAAGGTCGTCCCCAAGCATATAAATCCAGATGGCGAAAGGAATACCGACAAAGGGGACCGCGCTAAAGCTGAACACCAGCCGTAAAAAGGTGTTGTTTAGCAAACGGATCTGCGCCGGAGCGGAGATACTCTCGTTCTGTAAACTCTGGAAAAACCTCATTCCGACGGTTCCTGCTTGCCATGCAGAAGCGTGATGGCCTCTACCCTGCTGTTAACACCTATCTTTTTCAATATATTGCTGATGTGTTCTTTGACCGTGGGCTCAGAAATTGAAAGCTGTGCGGCAATTCTTTTATTTGGCAGGCCACGCATAATCATATTTAACACATCTATTTGCCGCGGCGTTAAGTTAAATTTACTTAACTTGTCATTATTCGACTGAACGGAAATTTCGCTTCCATCAGGGAACCACGTCAAATTATTAGTGAGTGCGAAAACGGCTTGTGAGAACATTTCAGGCGGTTCGCTTTTCAATACAAAACCGTGCCCCCCGGCGGCATGAACTTTCCGCCAGAGATCATTATTGTTATCCCCGCTGACCACCAGGAGTCGTATCTGTGGGTAAAGGTGTTTCACTTCTTTGAGTAATTTCAACGCCGTTCCGGACGAGAGCCAAAAATCGATTACCAGCAAACGTGGCGGGCCATTATCCCTAATTTGACGGTAGCAATCGTCTTCATTCGTCACCACATACGCCTGCTTAAATTGGCAATGTGTAATCAGATAATTGGCGATGCCGCTAGCGACCAATGGATGGTCATCAACGACTAACGCATAATTCTGTCCCAAAGGGTCCTCCTTTAACCTTCGCATATCTGAGAGTACAGATGAATTATTATCTACCCACCCTACTTTAGGAGGGTTTTTTCGATTAGGAAAGGGAAATATATTATTTGCTGATTTGAGTAAATGAAAACATAAATACAATCGGTGAAATTAACTGATTGGATATCAAGGATAATTTATGAAAAAACCTCTCGTCTTTTTAACCGTTACGTTGATGCTAACCGGTTGTTCCACGCTGAAAACCGATCAGGCAATTCCACTCCTGCAGGCGGAGACCGCTAAAATGCTGGGGCTGGGCTCATCGGATGAAATAACCGTGACCAATGTTAATGGCGCCCAGCCGGACGCGCTGGGAGGACAAAAACTCTCTTATCGCGCTACGACGGAAAAAGGGCGCATTTTCGATTGCTCATCGATGATGATGCCTGGGATTTTAGGATCCGCACCGACGCTGAGCGCGCCAACCTGTACACCTGTTGTCACACATAAATAATTAACAGCACATCAAAAGGCGTACTGAAATAACGCCTTTTACGTTATCTGACGTATCTGAGTTTTCATATAAAAACGATTTTCCCGACATCACGCTAATGAGTACGGAGATAGCCCGTGAATAACTCTACATCGCATTCTTTAGCGGTTAAGACACCGCTTTCCAGACTTTACCTCGCTCTATTTTCCGCGCCGCTGTTACTGCTTTCGCCTGCCGATTTCGCCCGTGCAGCCGATGCAATTTTTGATGGCGATTCGCGTATTACCGAAACGCTGGGTTACGCCGGAGATGTTTACGTTGGACGTAATCAACGCGGAAACCTAATGATCGATAACGGCAAAATCACCGCCTATAACATCAATATCGGTCGGCTGTTCGACGGCCAAATTTATGAAAGCGTGGTCACGGTCCGAGGGCCAAGCGCGGAGCTTAACGCGGTGAACGATCAATACGTCCTGCGCGGCGACCTGAATCTTGGCCTCGGCACCCTTCGAGTCGAAGAGGGCGCGCTGGCGAGCGCTAAGGAGATCGTTGTCGGCACCACTCGCGGCTATGACAGTCACCTTATCGCAACGGGTGCCGGCTCTCGCGTGACCAGTAATTTTCTTAGCGTAGGCACCGATCTGGGCGCACGCTCCACGCTGGTGATTGAAGACGGTGCAGCGCTCAATACCGCCTACGATGCGCGTATCGGCAATGGTACCGGGCCGGATGAAACCGACACGCTGAGCCCAAAAGCCACCGTCACGGGCAGCGGCTCACAGTGGAATGTTGGCCGTACGTTGACGCTTAATGGCGACCTGGACGTACTGAACGGCGGAACGGTTAACGTTGGCGGCGTGCAGGTGGCGGGTGTCTCCGGGGCAGGGAAAACCGCCGAGCTGGTGATTGCAGGCAAAGACTCGCGTTTTACCAGCGGTAGCAGCGTAAGTGTTGGCGATTATGGCAACGGCGTGCTGTCGGTTATTGACGGCGGTTCATTTTCCGCTGGCAGCAATGCGCTGATCGTAGGGACTTCGGGTTCCGGTTCGAACCGGGGTGCACTCATCATCGGCAGCCGCGGCAACATGGACACCGGCACGGGTTTAACTGAGCCAACGCTTGGTACGGCGGGCGGCGCGGGTACCCTCGATGCGAAGACGGCAATCAGCCTGCGTGGCGGGCTGTTCGGCAGCTATGTCTACTTCAACCATACCGACGAAAATTACGTCTTCAGCAACACGATGAGCGGCGAAGGTGAGGTGATCAATAACGCCGGACAAACAACGCTGAACGGGGATCTTTCAGCCCTTCAGGCGAACGTGACTGCGCGCGGAGGCAAAGTCATTATTGCCAGCAACATCAACACCCAGCCAGAAGACGATATTTTTGACATTCAGACCCTTAGCGCCGAGAACGGCGGTACGCTGATCCTCAACGCGACGGCGGGTTCAGACGTCAGCAATGGGCTGGGTTACAGCAGCGCCGCGTCAATCAAGGCAGGCGGCACCCTGGGCGGCAACGGTACGCTGGGCCAGACCGAGATCCTGTCCGGCGGGCATATCTCGCCAGGGGATGGCGATATCGGCACGCTGACGCTGAAACGCTATCTGAATTTTGTGGGCGAGTCTTTCTATGACGTCGATATCGCAGGAGATGGCCGCAGCGATCAGCTGCTGGTATCGGGCAAAACGACTATCAGCGACCTGGCTAAAGTACAGGTAACCGCGCTGGACCCGCAAACCAGCTACAAAACGGGCCAAAGCTATCGCATTTTAACCTCGGACGGGGGAATTGACGGTCAGTTCGCCGGAGCGATCTCCAAATCTGCCTTCCTGGACGTGGCGCTCAACCAGGGCACCAACGCCGTCGATCTGACCATCGCTCAGAAAGAGACCGGCGGCGAGAATCCTGGAGGCGAAAATCCGGGAGGTGAGAATCCTGGAGGAGAAAACCCCGGTGGCGAAAACCCGGGCGGTGAGAATCCTGGCGGTGAAAACCCAGGAGGAGAAAATCCTGGCAGCGGCAAGCCCGGGATTTTCCAGACCGTGGCCAAAAGCAGCAACCAGTGGAACACTGCTGGCGCGCTCTCCACGCTGACGCAAAGCGGCCCGTCGCTGGCGCTGTATAACTCGCTGCTGGTGCTGAGCGCAGCGGAAGCGCGCGAGGCATTCAACCAGCTATCCGGTGAAGTTTATCCGTCAATGCAGTCCAACCTGATTGCCGGCAGCACCCAGGTGTTTAACGTGTTAAACCAGCGGATGCAGCGCGCGTTTGATAACGACAGCCTGCCGATACCACCGTTAGCAATGTCGCTGGTGCAGCAGCCGGAGCCGCAAAACAATGGCGTCTGGGGCCAGACCTTCAGCTCCTGGAGCCGAAACAGCGGTGACGGTAACGTGGGCAAACTAGACGGCAACACCACCGGCTTCCTGCTGGGGGGAGATCGCAAGCTGGCGGACCATAACGTGCGTGTCGGTGGCTACTTCGGCTACAGCCGGGGGGATTACGATGTCGATAGCCGTCGTTCCTCAACGGATACCGACAACTACCACCTTGGCTTGTATGCGGCTGGCCAACAGGATGCGTTCTCCCTTCGCGGCGCGCTGGGTTACACCTGGCACAAGATCGAAGGCGAGCGCAATGTTGATTTCAGCGGCTTCTCGGATCGGCTGAAGTCGGATTACGACGCCAACTCGCTGCTGGCGTTCACCGAAGCAGGCTACCGTTTCGGCCAGCCTGATATGCATATTGAGCCGTTCGTCAATTTATCGTACATCCGACTGCATACCGACAGCTTCCGGGAAGACGGCGGTGCCGCCGCGCTGAGCGTACGTAATGAAACGATGAACACCTTCTATTCCACACTCGGGGTGCGCGGCGTGACCGAGTTGCCAAAGAACGTTAACCTCTACGGTTCGCTGGGATGGCAGCACGCCTATGGCGATAAGAATACCTCTTCGCGCATGGCGTTTGCGGGCAGCGACGCGTTCATTACTCAGGGACAAGCCGTGGATGAGGACGTGATGGTGGGTGATATCGGCGTGAGCGTACAGCTGTCGCGGGCTGCGACGCTGGATGTGGGGTATCAGGGACAATACGGTGCGGATACCCGCGTCAACTCGGTCAACGCTAATCTGCGCTGGTCGTTCTGAATGATTTCCCTTTAAAGAACCCGCCCTCGTGGCGGGTTCTTTGTTTTGGCTTCTGGCAACGCTAGGGATCGTTCCCACCTGCGTCCAGCAGTTTGTTTTTAAAGATAAACAAACACGCCTCGTTGAAGTTCTCGGCCCCCAGCCGTTCCGAGAGAGCCGTGCGTTTTCGGTAGAGGCTCTTAACCGACGTATTCAGCTCGCTTGCCACCTCCTCCATCGACATACCTGCCCTTAGCAACCGCAGCATGATCGCTTCGTGCGTGCTAAGCCGTAAATTAAGCAGCCACTTCGTGGTCAGGCGCCTGCCCTTCATATTCAGAACCAGATTAAACAGCGACGCCATATCCGGCGCGGTGAGCGACGCGTTCATAAACAGCTTCATACTGAGCAGATTCTCCTCGCGATGGCGCATATCAAGCATAACGCAGCAGATCGTTTTTTTCGTTCTGGCCGGATGGCGTATCAGGTAGTCATATAAACGGAGCGGAGAACGACTATCAATCAATACAGAATATTCATCTGCACCGTTATCAAATATGTTTCGGTCAATCGAGTCGAGCAGGATAATATCCGGAAAGAATATCCTCATCCCCCTGACAAGATAGCGATCCTGAGTCACTAACACTATTGAAGTTGCCACTAACCATCCCTTATAGATTAAAGCAAGAACGATCCCTCGCAAAGAAGGCCGCCTTCGTTTTATAGCGCTGTTATATTAACGATTAATGTTTCCGGCTTTGGACACCCCTCAATACAGACATTGATGGGTAAGACTTCCTGTAGACTATCATTCAATGGCTGCCATTAATTATAAATAAAAAACAATCGCAGAAAAGTCACTTCTCTAAACATTAAGAATTTTTGTCATGAAACTTCCCAAACATGCACCAGAAAGTACTTTAATTGGCGCAGATAAGCGGTATTAAAAATATATACAAAACTGTCACAATAAAAATAAAATAGATTATTTTCAATGAGTTATAAATAAACTATCAATTCAAAATAATCATCACAGACCGCTCAATCCAGAATTATCTCAAAACAACTCAGCCGCTTTTCAACATATTTATCCGGCAAGATATCGGGTGTACATTACCTTCCACCCGGTCCACTGAGATAAGGATCCATAATTACCTTTAAGTAAGTACCCCATAACGTCACTGCATTCAGATTTAATGTTCTCATTTATGGCCTTTTACGCTGAGCTTAAAGGCGGCCGTGTTATGCAATGGATTCATGATAAACAAATGGCAAATAGATATGGAAAGCTCACTTCGCTTCAATACGTTATTCTTTTATCGCGCCCCAACATTATTGTTCCTGTTATTCCTGTTTCCTGTTCTGGTTCAGGCTTCGGAATCCGTTTACGAACAGCAGATTCAAGAGGCGCGTAACGGTAATTACACGTCGTTTCTTGATTATCTTCAGCGTTATCAACAACAGCATGCCCTGACGCCTGAGCAAGTTGCGGACTGGTTACAGGTGGCAGCGTGGGCAGGTCGCGATAACGAGGTCATTCAGGTCTGGCAGCGTTACGGTATTTATATGCCGCTGCCCGCCCGCGGCGTTGCGGCCGTCGCGCAGTCCAGGCGAAATCAAAAAGCGTGGCAGCCGGCCTTAGCGCTCTGGAAAGAGGCGCGTAGCCTTGCGCCGCATAACGACGATTATCGTATCGGCTATATCAAAACTCTGGCCGATGCGCGCATGGATACCCTCGCGCTGCTGGAAGCCCGGCGGCTGGTCGCGGAAAACCCCTCTCAGGCCCATCTACAGACGCTCTCTTACGTCTGGCTGCGCCAGGGAAAAAGCTGGGATCGGCTGTTAGCGGACACGCGCGCGCTAGCCATCGCGCCAGAGAATAACGCGCTGCTCAGCGAGCAGATCGAGGCGCTGACGGATACCCGGGTGAATACCCCTGCGCTCCAGCTTTCACAAAGGGTGACGCTCTCCCCCGCGCAGCGTCGCCGTCTTGAGCTTAACGCCGCTGCCGAAAAGGTTCGCCTTGCTGATGTCCCTGCCAGGACGGAAAAAGAGCGCCTGCAGCTTGCGCAAAGCGCACTGAATCGTTACGACGTCCTGCTTTCTCGCTGGCAAAACGATCCGCAGGCGGCGGAAGACATCGTCCTTGCGCGCATCGACAGGCTTGGCGCGCTGTATGCGCATGGCGATTACCCGCAGGTCATCCGCGAGTATCAGGCGCTGACGGCGGCGAAGCATCCGGTGCCGGGCTGGGCAATCGGCTGGGTTATCTCCGCGTATCTGCAGGAGAAAAATAGCGCTGACGCCTTCTCGCTTGTGCAGCGCTATCCGCAATACGCCTCAAATCCGCAGGACGAGGAGCACGCGCTTTTCTACGCCTGGCTGGATACCGGCCAGTACCCGGCCGCCCGCCGGTACGTTGAGCACCTGACTCACGGCCTCCCCTGGACCCGTTACGACTTCGGTTCCCCTACACCTCAGCCGAACGATCGGTGGCTTATCGGACAGTCGCTTCGCTTTAACTATTTGCTGGCAACCCACGCCCTGCCGGAAGCCGAAACGCTGGCGCACCGTCTGGCCGCAACGGCGCCGGGCAACCAGGGATTGCAGATTGACTATGCCACCCTGCTGCAGGCGCGGGGCCTGCCGCGGGCGGCCGAGCAAAAGCTGAAAATGGCAGAGGCGCTGGAGCCATCGAATCTGGAGCTCGAGCAGCAGCAGGCCTACGTCGCGATGGATCTGCAGGAGTGGAGGCAAATGGATTTACTGGCCGACGACGTGCTTGCTCGCGCCCCCGTCGATCGCAGCGCCCGACGTCTGGACAGGCTCAGAACGGTCCACCATATGTCCGAGCTGCGCCTCAACGCGGGAAAAGGGCTGCACTCCGATAACCCCGTCAGCGGTACACACGACCTGACCTGGGACGCCACGCTTTATGGTCCGCCCATCGCGGATAGCTGGCGGCTGTTTGCAGGCACCCGCTACGGCCAGGGTAACTTTGATGAAGGCAAAGGCTCCAGCAGGCACCTCCTGGGCGGCGTTGAATGGCGGCCTCGTGACCTTCAGCTCGAAGCCGAGCTCTCCAGCAACCGCTATCACGGGGAAAACAAGCCGGGGGCTCGCCTCTCGGCCACGTACAGCCTCACGGATAACTGGCAGGTCAGCAGCAGCCTCGAACGCCTGTCCCGCACCACGCCTCTGCGGGCGTTACGCAACGGAATTAGCGCAAACCGGGGTGAAGGCGGCGTGCGCTGGTACCAAAACGAGCGGCGCGAGTACCAGTTCAATGCCGCCGTCAGCCGCTTCTCGGACCATAACCGCCGGCAGGAATACACCCTCACGGGTAAGGAGCGCCTCTGGCAGGCCCCGTCCCTGACGCTGGATCTCGAACCGGGGATCGCCGCCAGTAAAAACAGCCTGCGGGACACGCTCTACTATAACCCGGCGTGGGACCTGTCCGTGACGGCCGCCCTGTCCGTCGATCATGAGATGTATCGCCACTATGACACCCTCTGGAGCCAGCAGTTCGTGGCGGGAGGCGGCAGGTACTGGCAGAAAAATCAGTCCGCTGGCACCATTACCCTGCTGGGTTACGGGCAGCGCGTTCAGTGGAACAACGTCATTGATACCGGCGTGATGCTGAACTGGGATAAACGCCCTTACGACGGCAAACGCGAAAGCAACCTCTCCGTCACGTTTGATGCGACTTTACGCTTTTAAGGATGAATATGCTGAACACACGTCTTTCCGTGAGCCTGATCGTCATCGGCTGGCTCTGCCTCAGCGCGAGCGCCTGCGCGCAGGCAATCTCGTTCATTGCCCCCAAAGCGCGGCCGCAGCTGGAGGCGACCAAACCCTGGCCGACGAACCAGTTTCTGGTCCTGGCCTACCACGACGTAGAAGATGATGCCGCCGATCAGCGCTACCTCTCCGTTCGCACCAGCGCGTTAAACGAGCAGATTAGCTGGCTTGTGCACAACGGCTATCACGCGGTCAGCGTGCAGGACATTCTGGATGCGCATGACGGGAAAAAAACGCTGCCGCCAAAGGCCGTTTTGCTCAGCTTTGACGACGGCTACAGCAGCTTTTACACCCGCGTCTGGCCGCTGCTTCAGGCATGGAACGTGCCTGCGCTGTGGGCGCCGGTGGGCAGCTGGGTGGATACGCCGGCAAACCAAAAGGTTAACTTCGGCGGCCTGATGACGCCCCGCGATCGCTTCGCGACGTGGGACATGGTGCGCGATCTCAGCCGGTCCCCGCTGATTGAGATCGGCTCGCATACCTGGGCCTCGCATTACGGCATTCCGGCCAACCCGCAGGGCAGCCGCGAACCGGCGATTGCCAATCGCGCTTATGATAAAGCAACGGGACGCTATGAAACGGACCCGCAGTTTAACCAGCGGATCGGCGATGACGTTCGCAAAGTGACCGAAAAAATCACGCAGGTGACCGGCAAGGCGCCGCGCGCCTGGGTCTGGCCGTATGGCGCCGCCAACGGCACGTCGCTCGCGATTGCCAAAAAGCAGGGCTATCAGTTGGCCTTTACCCTTGAGGACGGGCTGGGTGACGTGCGCAATCTCGGCAGCATTCCCCGTCTGCTGATCGCCGGTAATCCCTCGCTCAAAACCTTTGCCAGCACGGTCAGCCAGGTTCAGGAGTCTGAGCCGGTGCGCGTGATGCACGTCGATCTCGACTACGTTTACGATCCCGATCCGGCCCAGCAGACCAAAAACATCAACAGGCTGATCCAGCGGGTCTACGACATGAAAATCAGCCACGTATTCCTGCAGGCGTTTGCCGATCCGCAGGGCGACGGCAGGATCAAGGCGCTCTATTTCCCCAATCGCCGCCTTCCGGTCCGGGCCGATCTCTTTAATTTTGTCTCCTGGCAGCTGCAAACCCGCGCGGGGGTAAAAGTCTTCGCGTGGATGCCGGTGCTCTCGTTCGATCTCGATCCTTCCCTGCCGCGCGTGCAGCGCCGGGATCGTCAGACCGGCCGGTTAAGCGACGCCACCGAGCCCTATATCCGGCTCTCCCCGTGGAACCCGCAGGTGCGCCAGCAGGTGACGGAAATCTATGAGGATCTGGCCCGCTATGCCAGCTTCAACGGGATCCTGTTCCATGACGACGCGGCGCTGACGGACGTGGACGATGCATCTCAGAACACCGCGCGGCAGAAAAGCCAGCTGCTTATTGGGTTTACCCACGCCCTGAGCCTGGCGGTGAAGCACATCCGCGGCCCGCAGATAAAAACCGCACGCAACATGTTCGCCTTACCCATTCTGCAGCCCGAAAGCGAGGCGTGGTTTGCGCAGAATCTTGATGACTTTCTGGCGGAGTATGACTGGACGGTGCCGATGGCCATGCCGCTGATGGAGTCCGTCCCGGTCGACGAGAGCAATGCCTGGCTGACGCGCCTGGTTAACGCCGTCGCCGCACGGCCCGGCGCGCTCGATAAAACCATTTTCGAGCTGCAGGCCAGGGACTGGGACCAGAAACCGCAGCGCGCCGTTTCCGATAGCCAGCTTGCAGAGTGGATGCGCGTGCTCCAGCTGAACGGCGTCAAAAATTACGGTTACTACCCCGACGACTTCCTCAACAACCAACCTGATATTTCACGTATCAGGCCTGAATTTTCTTCGTACTGGTACCCTGACAATGACTGATCGCATTATCGCATTCTCTATTTTATGTCTGGTATTCGGGTTGCCGTTAGGCGTGGCCGCCCTCTTTACCGGTGAGCTGATTCTGGATTTTGTGTTCTTCTGGCCGCTGTTCATGTCGGTGCTCTGGATAACCGGCGGGCTCTATTTCTGGTTTCAGCTTGAACGGCACTGGTCGTGGGATAACGACACGCCCGCCCCGACGCTCGCCGGCGAGCCGCTCATCTCCATCCTTATTCCCTGCTTTAATGAGGAAAGGAACGCCAGAGAGACCATCAGCGCCGCGCTGGATCAGCGGTATGAAAATATAGAGGTAATCGCCATCAACGACGGCTCTTCTGACAACACCGCGCAGGTGCTGCAGGCGCTGGCGCTGGAACAGCCGCGCCTGCGGGTGATTAACCTCGCGGAAAACCAGGGAAAAGCGCTGGCGCTCAAAGCCGGGGCAGCGGCGGCCCGGGGCGATCTGCTGGTCTGCATTGACGGCGACGCGCTGCTCGATCGCGATACCGCCGCTTATCTGGTGGCTCCGCTGATTCAGTATCCCCACGTCGGGGCGGTGACCGGCAATCCGCGCATTCGCACGCGGTCCACGCTGCTTGGCCGCATTCAGGTGGGCGAGTTCTCTTCAATCATCGGGCTCATCAAGCGGACGCAGCGGATCTATGGCCGGGTCTTTACCGTCTCCGGCGTTATCGCCGCCTTTCGCCGACAGGCGCTGGCGGACGTCGGGTACTGGAGCCCGGACATGATCACCGAGGACATCGACATCAGTTGGAAGCTCCAGCTGCGCCACTGGGATATCTTTTTCGAGCCGCGGGCGCTGTGCTGGATTTTAATGCCGGAGACGCTCAAAGGCCTGTGGAAGCAGCGCCTGCGCTGGGCCCAGGGCGGCGCAGAGGTGTTTCTGGTCAACCTGCGCAAGATTGTGCGCTGGGAGCATCACCGCATGTGGCCGCTGTTTCTGGAGTACGCGCTGTCAACGCTGTGGGCCTTCGCCTACGCGATGACGGTGCTGCTGTTCATCATCAGCCATGTCGCGCCCCTTCCCGCGAACCTGATCGTTGAGAGCCTCTTTCCCCCGGCATTTACCGGGCTGCTGCTGGGCGTGATGTGCCTGCTGCAGTTCCTGGCCAGCCTGTACATCGAGCGGCGCTATGAGCGGAACGTGGCCAGCTCGCTTTTCTGGGTGATCTGGTTCCCGATGGTGTACTGGATGATTGGTCTGTTCACCACCCTCGTCGCATTTCCAAAAGTCATGCTTAAACGCCAGCGTGCCCGCGCGCGCTGGATCAGTCCGGACCGGGGAAAAGGAAGCCTGCAATGAATGAAAACACCTTAATTTTGACCGAGCATCGGCTCATGCCGCGTCTTTTCGATGCCGCGTTAACGCTGGTGGCGTGGGGAGGTTTTCTGTTTTTCCTGTATGCCAGGCTCTGGATGCAGCTAACCGAGGAGAGCGACTACCGCTGGAGCGCGATTATTGCGTCCTTTAATACGGTGTTGATCTACCTGCTGTTCGCCGCGCTCAACGGCTGGCTGCTGATTTTGTGGTACCAGTACAACCGCCGCCGCGCCCACGTGAGGCGGCGCCAGCCGGGCTATTTCCACCAGGAGGAACTGGCCCGCAGCTTTAACGTCTCACCGCAGATCATCTCCGAGATGAGCCAGTACAATCTGCTGACGGTGTATCACGATCAGATTGGCCGCATCATCGATCTGAAGATCAGCGAGCAGCTGGAAGAGGAAGAACAGTAACGAAAAGCCCCCGCAGGATACCCTGCGGGGGCTTTGTTAGAGCGGGTGTGCGTTACTTATCCTTCACCACAATCAGCGGCTCAATATCGCTCTCTTTCTTCACCACCAGCGAGTCATCGCCGCGCAGGCAGGTACCGCCATAGTTCCCGCCCACGGTAAAGGTACAGACCTGTATGTATTTGCCGTCGACCTTCGGCAGGCACCACAGCTGCTGGTAGATGTTTTTACGGTCAACAAACTTGCCGCTGGATTTATCCAGCAGCTCGTCCTCGGCGCTAATCAGATCGATGTTGCTGCCGCAGCGCCCGGCGATGGGCTTAACGGCATAGCCGGTCTGTTTCAGCAGCTCGTTCACCTCAAAATCGGTATCGAGCAGATAACGGTGATTCGGGAAGAGCTGCCACAGCACCGGGAGGATCGCCTTGTTGCCGGGAATCACCGTCCACAGCGGTTCAAACACCAGCACTTCCGGGCGCAGCAGAACGTCAATCAGGCGCACCTCGCCCTCGGGGTGCCCGGTGCGGATCGGCACGGCGGCGTATTCGGTTTCGCTGACCTCGCGGATCTGCTCAATCGCCGTCTCCCACGCCCAGGTTTTCCACACGCAGTTGACGTGGCGACCTTCGTCGTCAATCAGCTGCCCGGCGGCGTCCCAGCTCAGGGCGCCAAGCCCGTGCAGAATTTTGGTTTCAAACCCGGCCTGCATCAGCGAACGCTGGATAAAGAGCGCGTGATAGTCCTCTTCGACATCGTTGTCCTGCATGATGTGAACGAACGGCCGCGCGTGGCTGTGCTTCCATGCGCCGGTCAGCTCTTCCAGAAGGCCTTCCGCCGGGTTATGCCCGTTGCCGCGATAGCCGTTTTTGACCCACTCTTCGAGAATCAGCCCGCCCTCGGTATGGCAGGAAGCGGAGTCCGCGTTGTACTCGTAAACCTTAATCCCGCGCTCATCCATGCAGAAATCCATACGACCGGTGATCATATGGTGACGACGCCACTGCCAGGAGAGGCGCAGGCGCGGCCAGAGGATTTTCGGGATGTCGAAAAGCGCCAGCAGATTGTCGTCTTTCAGCACCTTATCCGTGGCGTGCAGGTACATCAGATGCAGCTCGTTGGTGGCCTTGATCAGCTCCTGCTCGGCGCTTTCGGTAATGGTGAAGTACTGGCAGGGATCTTTGTTGATCACATGGCCGTTGGCGCGGATATATGCCTGCTGCAGCGCGTCATTTTCGTTAAGCCATTTTCCGTCGAACTGACGTTTGTTTTTCAGCCGCGCGCCGCTGATTTTCAGCAGTTCGCCGTCGATTTCCGGCTGGGGAATGCTGTGT
Source organism: Enterobacter sp. FW301-JW81 (assembly GCF_058788735.1). NCBI lineage: Bacteria > Pseudomonadati > Pseudomonadota > Gammaproteobacteria > Enterobacterales > Enterobacteriaceae > Enterobacter > Enterobacter sp. FW301-JW81. The sequence continues at coordinate 186,951 of NZ_JBYTBA010000003.1, forward strand.
TCCGTGTCGTCGGTCTGGATCATCCAGCCGAGTATCTCCGTGTCGTTGAAGGTGTCATGGATGGTATAACACCCGTTCTCCACGCTCAGACGCAGCTCGCGCGTCCACTGCTGCCCGAGCGGCAGCGGGGCGTGAATCACGTTCTGCTCGGCGATACGCACCTTATCGTCGAGAAGCTGGGTGATCACCGCCACGTGGCCGGTCTCGTGAAACTCGCCGCCCTTTTGCCAGATCAGCAGCGCCCCGGCGCGCGGGGCGCGTTTCGAACCGTTGGCAAAAGCCTGAAGGGGCAGAATGTTATCGTTCACCACCTGGCGCAAAAAGCGCAGGGAGAAGATTTCCCACGCCATGCCGACGTCGGTAAACACGAAGCCATAGTTGAGGAACAGAAAACGGCGGGCAAACTCAACGCACTGCCATTTGTGGCCCATGTATTCGTTGCCGATATAGCTGCGGAAATCTGCGTCTTCCGGGTATTTTCGCGGGTCCAGACTGCCGTAATTTGAAGAGTAAATCGCCACGCCACCGGGTGCATAGCCTAACAATGTCCCGAATGGCGCATCACTGCTTAACTTTCCTTTACGCATGTATCCAACCTAAAACAGGCAGGCGGCAATTTTTTGAGGGGTTGTCGTCGTCTGCACGTTGTAATTAACCTGACAGAGGTGGATTTATCATACACCTGCGTGGCAAATAATGCGCCTTACCCGGCCTACGAAACACAACCCCCTGTAGGTCGGGTAAGCGAAGCGCCACCCGACACGTTTAAGGCTCAAATCTTAAACAACCAGCATGCCGCGAAATGCCCTGGCGCAATCTCCTGCATCGTGGGCTCCTGCGTCTGGCAAACCGGCATGGCGTGCGGGCAGCGGCTGCAGAACTTACAGCCCGGCAGCGGGGACGTGGGGCCTGGAATATCGCCGCGCAGGGTGACGTCTTCGAGATTGCGGATGCGTGGATCGGGCTGGGGAACCGCCGCCAGTAGCGCGCGGGTGTAAGGGTGTGCCGGACGCTGATACAGTTCATTCGCCGGGGCAACCTCTACCAGCTTACCGAGATACATCACCCCAATGCGGCTGGAGATATGGCGCACCATGGAGAGATCGTGGGCGATAAACAGATAGGTTAGCCCCAGCTCCTGCTGCAGATCCTGCAAAATATTCACCACCTGCGCCTGCACCGAGACGTCCAGCGCCGAGAGCGGTTCATCACACAGCACAAATTCAGGATTCACTGACAACGCGCGGGCAATACTGATGCGCTGGCGCTGCCCGCCGCTGAACTCGTGCGGGAACCGTTCAAGGTGTTCCTGCTTCAGCCCCACTTTGTAGAGCAGCGTTTCCGTACGTTCTCGCTGTTCTTCGCGACTGTAGCCGTGGATCTGCATCGGTTCGGCCACCAGCTGTCGCACCGTCATACCGGGGTTGAGCGAGGAGTAAGGATCCTGAAAAATCGCCTGCATTCGCTTACGCAGCGGCTTGAGCTCTTTTTCACGGGCGTGAGCAATCGCCTGCCCGGCGAAGTGGATCTCGCCAGAGGTGATATCGAAAAGGCGCAGGATGGCGCGACCGAGGGTGGATTTCCCGCAGCCGGACTCCCCCACCAGGCCAAACGTCTCGCCCGGCTGAACATCAAAGCTCACGCCATCAACCGCTTTCACGGCCACGCCTTTACGCAGCAAACCGCCGTTGAGCTGATAGTGTTTGCGCAGATCGCGCACGCTCACTAAAGGCGCCTGTTGTTCACTCATGCCTGAATCTCCTTATCGGCCCATAGCCAGCAGGCGGCGCGATGGCCCTCGCCGGTGGGATAAAACGCGGGCTGTCGCTCGCACTGCGGCATGCGCTTCGGGCAGCGTTCCGCGAACGGGCAGCCCGGCGGCGGGTTAAGCAGGCCAGGCGGTGAACCTTCAATCGGCGATAGACGTTGGTTCACCTCATCCGGCCGCGGTAGCGAGGCCAGCAGCCCCTGGGTGTAGGGATGCGCGGGGCGATAAAAAATGTCCTCCACGCTGCCCTCCTCCATCACCAGCCCGCCGTACATCACCACCACGCGGCTGCAGACCTGCGCCACGACGCCGAGATCGTGGGTGATCAGCAAAATCGCGGTCCGGGTCTGCTGCTGCAGGCTTTTCAGCAGGCGCAGGATCTGCGCCTGAATGGTCACGTCCAGCGCGGTGGTCGGTTCGTCGGCAATAAGAAGCTTCGGGTTGCAGGAGAGCGCAATGGCGATCATCACCCGCTGGCGCATCCCGCCGCTGAACTCGTGCGGATACTGGTCGTACCGGCGTTCCGCTTCGGCAATACCCACCTGTTCCAGCATGGCGATCGCCGCCGCCCTGGCCGCTTTTTTGCTGAGCCCTTTGTTGCGCATCAGGATCTCAGCCATCTGTTTACCGATGGTCAGCACCGGGTTCAGGGCGGTCATCGGATCCTGGAAAATCATCGCAATCTCGTTGCCGCGAATGGCGCGCATCTGCGCAGGAGTTTTCTGCGCCAGGTCCTCGTTCTGGAAGCGGATGCTGCCCCCGGCGATGCGTCCGTTGTTCCCCAGAAGCTGAATGATCGACTTGCAGGTGACGCTTTTCCCGCAGCCCGACTCGCCGACGATGCCAACAACCTCCCCCGGCTGAACCTGAAAGCTCACGCCGCGCACCGCGTGAACCTCGCCCTCGCGGGTGCGGAACGTGGTTTGCAGGTTCTCAAGCGCTAATAAGTTACTCATCGCGATTCGCTCCCGGCTCAAAGGCGGTACGGAACACATCGCCCAGCACGTTAAAGCTGAACACCGTCAGCAGGATCAGAATGCCGGGGAACATCGCCAGCCACGACGCTTCGCCAATATAAGACTGAGCGTTGTTAAGCATGCTACCCCACGACGCCGCGGGCGCCTGCACGCCCAGCCCTAAGAAGCTGAGCGTTGATTCCATCAGGATGGCCGAGGCGATATTCAGCGTGGCCGCCACGATAATGGTCGGCAGCACGCCGGGAATAATATGGCGCACGATAATACGCAGCGGATGCTCTCCCGACGCGCGGGCATAAAGCACATACTCGCGCTCTTTCACCGACAGCGTTTCGGCACGCACCAGCCGCGACATGTTCATCCACGTCAGCAGGCTGATAATCAGGATGATGTTATCCACGCCCGGCTTGAGGTAAGCATTCACCACCAGCAGAAGGAAGAAGGCCGGAATGGCCATCAGGATATCCACGGCGCGCATCATCAGGTTATCCAGCCAGCCGCCAAAATAGCCGCTCACCGTTCCCACCACCGTGCCGATAAGCGTGGAAAAGAGCATGGCGAGAAAACCGACCATCAGGGAGATCTGGCCGCCATACAGCGCGCGGGTGAAGTAGTCGCGCCCGTATTCATCGGTGCCGAACCAGTGCGCGGCATCCGGCGGTAGCGTGCGCGCGCCGAGCGCCATCCGATCCGGATCGTACGGACTCAAGCCCGCACAGAGCGCGGCGACAACGAAAATAAAAAGCACAAACAGAGAGAACTGCGCCGGACGGTTGCGGCGCAGCTGGTGGCGAACCTGCTGCCAGCGTCTGCTCATCCGGGTTACCTCAGCGTACGAATGCGGGGATCGGCGAAGCGATAAAGCACATCGGCGATCAGGTTACCGACGATCAGCATCATCGACGAAAGCATGATGATCGCCATGATCAGCGGATAGTCCAATGAGGCGATCGACTGGATGCCGAGCAGCCCCATCCCCGGCCAGGAGAAGACGCTCTCGGTTACATAGGCCCCCACAATCAGCTCGCCGAACGACAGGCCGAACAGGGTAATCACCGGCAGCAGCACGTTTTTCAGCACGTGGCGGAACAGAATACTGGAACGCGTTGCGCCGTAGGCAAGCTGGGTTTGCACGTAGTCGGCGGAGAGCTGCGAGATGGTGTTGGAGCGAATGTAGCGCACGTAGCTGGAGAGGTTGTAGAACGTGAGCGCAATGCACGGCAGCACGCCGTGGCGCAGCACGTCCAGCCCGTTATCCTCTACGCCGATAGTGCGCATCCCCATGCTGGGAAACCAGTTAAGCTGCACGGCAAAGACGGTAATGAGCAAGATCCCGAACCAGAAAATCGGCACCGAGATGCCGATATAGGCGAACAGGTTCAGCAGGTGATCCAGCCAGCGGTGCTTAAATGCCCCCGCCAGCAGGCCCAGCGGAATAGCCAGCACGATCGCCATCAGCAGCGACGCGCCCATCAGCCCCAGCGTGGCCGGAATGCGTTCGCCGATCATCTCCAGCACCGGGCGGTGGTAAATCAGCGAATAGCCGAGATCGCCCTGCAGGACGTTTTTCAGCCACATAACGTACTGCGTGACCAGCGGCTTATCCAGCCCCAGGCTCTGGCGAATACGTTCGATATCTTCCGGGGCCATACGCGGCGTGATGTACGCGGCCACCGGATCGCCGGGCGCGAGCTTGACCAGCAAAAACGCCACCAGCGAAATAAAGAAAAGCATCGGCAGCAATTGCAGCAGCCGACGCGTGAGGAGTGTGTTCACGACGTGCCCTTACCAAAGCCCCGACCTGACGGCCGGGGCAATCGCTTATTTCTGATAGATTTTTGACAGATCCTGGAACAGGTAGACCGGTTTCGGCTCTGCTTCCTGGGTGCCGCCGAAACGCTTGTCCACCGCGACGGTCGCATTGGTATAGGCGATCGGGTAGTACGTCATGTCGTTTGCCACGGTCTGCTGAATTTGCTTATAGATATCGGCACGTTTCGCGGCGTCGGTTTCCACGGCGCCTTTATCCCACAGGGCATCGAACTGCGGATTTTTGTAGTGCGCGTAGTTATAGGCCTCGTTGCTCATGAACAGCGATTTATAGCCGTCCGGCTCTGAGCCCATGATGTAGCCGCCCAGGTTCAGCTCCCATGCGGTGTTGTTCATGTCGAGGCTGCGCTGAGACATCGCGTTGGAGTCCAGCGGCATCAGCTCCACGTTCACCCCAATGCCCTTCAGCGCCTGCTGAATGTAGAGCGCCATGCTCTCCTGGGTTTTGTTGGTGTTCACATACGCCAGGCGCAGCTTGAGGTTATCCGGCGCGCCGGACGCTTTCAGCAGATCTTTGGCTTTTTGCAGATCGAATTTGTACTGCTCGACGTCATCCGTCTTGTAAAGCGTATCTGGCGTCAGGAACGAGGTTGCCGGTTTGGCGTAGTCGAGCGAGGTAAAGGCGGTCTGGGTCAGCTCGTCCTTGTTGATGGCGTAAGCAATGGCCTGACGCAGTTCTTTACTCTTCATCACCGGCACGTTCTGGTTGAACGTCATATAGGCCAGACGACCCTCCGGATAGACCACGAAGTCGAACTTACCGGTATTTTTCAGGCGGTTCACATCCTGCGGGTCAACCATCTTGAGGTTGATTTCACCGTTTTGCAGCGCCAGGTTGGCGGCGTTACTGTCTTTGGCGAAACGGTAGGTGACAGAATCAAGCTTCGCTTTGCCGTTCCAGTAATCGTCAAAACGGGTCAGGGCGTAATACTGCCCGGCACGGTACTCTTTAAATTTGAACGGCCCGGAGCCTACCGGCGCATCGTTTTTGGTGCTCTTTTCCAGATCGCCTTCACCGGCAAACACGTGCTGCGGGATCGGGTAGATCTGCACCAGGGTTCCGGTAAAGGCGGCGCTAACCTGCGGTAATGTGAATTTAACGGTGCGGTCGTCAACCTTGCTCACCTGTACCGGCTTATCGCCGTAGGTGAACATGCTGCGGAAGAAGCTGTGCTGTTTGGCATCCAGCAGCTTGTTGAACGTAAAGACCACGTCGTCCGCCGTCAGCGGCTGTCCGTCCTGCCATTTCAGGTTGGGTTTTAACGTCAGGGTGTAGCTCAGGTTGTCGGCAGACGGCGTCAGGCTTTCCGCCAGGCCCCACTCGATGTTGCCGTTATTAAAGCTGTACAGCGGGGCATAGAGCGCCTGCATGATGGTTAACGTTGTGCGGTCGCTGGCGTAGAGCGGATTAACGGCTAACGGGTCGCCGGAGGTAATCCCGATAATCAGTGACCCACCCTCTTTCGGCGCGTCGCTTTTTGCCGCCGGGGGCGTATTTGTCTCTTTATTTTTCGCATCATCACAGCCCGCCAGGCCTAACGCGAGCGAAACGACCACTGCCGATAACAGAAGCTTGCGCATCTCACTAACTCCTTGCCTTATAAAGTGTTTATTACTGCATCTTTTATTTATGTTGAAGCATCATATGCAGCTTTATTCATTTACGCATTAATTATGAAAATGCGATTTTCGATTAAGCTTATGCCGGATTTGATATATATAAGCGCCAGAAGGAATAGCGGTTAATTGCTTGCGCTCACAACGTTAAACGGTTCACAAATCTCCTGCTACACTGCCTCAACACATCACTAAAAAGGCAGGCCAACATGTCAGACAACACGTATCAGCCACCAAAAGTATGGGAATGGAATAAAAACGGCGGCGGCGCGTTCGCCAACATCAACCGTCCGATTTCCGGCGCAACGCATGAGAAAGATCTTCCTGTCGGCTCTCACCCGCTGCAGCTCTACTCTCTGGGTACACCCAACGGCCAGAAAGTGACGATTATGCTCGAAGAGCTGCTGGCGCTGGGCGTGACGGGCGCGGAGTACGACGCGTGGTTGATCCGCATCGGCGAGGGCGACCAGTTCTCCAGCGGCTTTGTTGATGTGAACCCGAACTCGAAAATACCGGCACTTCGCGACTACTCCACGACCCCGCCAACGCGCGTATTTGAATCCGGCAATATCCTGCTCTATCTGGCAGAGAAGTTCGGTCACTTCCTGCCGAAAGATCCGGCAGGACGCACCGAGACGCTGAACTGGCTGTTCTGGCTCCAGGGCGCGGCGCCGTTCCTCGGCGGCGGCTTTGGTCACTTCTACAACTACGCGCCGGTGAAAATTGAGTACGCGATTGACCGCTTCACCATGGAAGCCAAGCGCCTGTTCGACGTGCTGGATAAACAGCTTGCGCGCGGTCGTTACGTCGCGGGTGAGGAGTACACCATCGCGGATATCGCCATCTGGCCATGGTTCGGCTGCGTGGCGCTGGGCAGCGTCTATAACGCCGCCGAGTTCCTCGACGCAGAGAAGTACACTCACGTGCAGCGCTGGGCGAAAGACGTGGCGAACCGCCATGCCGTCAAGCGCGGACGCATCGTTAACCGCACCAGCGGCGAGCTGAACGAGCAGCTCCACGAGCGCCACGCGGCGAGCGACTTTGAGACGAATACGGAAGATAAGCGTCAGGCGTGACGACTGGCCGGGCGGTTCGCCGCCCGGCAGATCCTTGCTCAGGGCATGATTAGCCTAAAGGTTGGGCCGGTGTTGCTGGCACTATCTGGCCGTTTCTCTCCTGTCAAACGCAGAGAGATGACGTCTCAACCGACAGCAGTCACAAAGGATCTGTTATGAAACTGATTAAAACTACGCTGGTTATCAGCGCCCTCATGTTTTCCACCTCGGGAATGGCCATCGACAAAACTGCCGCAGGCGCGGTTGCGGGCGCTGCCATTGGCGCGGCCACGGGCAAAGATCTGAAATCGACCGTTGGCGGCGCCGTCGTGGGCGCAGGTACCGGTGCCATGTTCAAAAATGGTGACAAGGGTAAAGCCGCGCGTAAGGGCGGCGCGGTAGGGGCCGCCGTGGGCGCGGGCGCTGCGGCGGTAACCGGGAAGAGCGTGCTGAAAGGTGCGGCAGTCGGTGCGGGTACAGGCGCGCTGATTGGTGAAGCAACTCACTGACAGATATCGCCGGGCAGCGCTCTGCGAGCCCGGCATGAATAACAATTCCGGCCATCCTTTCCGCTTATCAAGAGCGCTTTATTCCTGTACGGTTCTCGTCAACAGCATTAATACTTAATATCCCGCGCTTTCTGTCTGCCAGCCTGCTTCATCTGCCGCTTGTCCTGACGGCAGTCGTGATTACTCTGGTTATTGTTCGCCACGCAGGTCTGCTTCACCTGGCGTGACGCATCGCGGGTTTCCTGCCTGACATCACGCGCCACGCGACGTTCCTGCGCCTGCTCGGTCGCGCTGGCAGAAATCGGGAACAGCACCATGAAAATGAACGAAAGGACAGAGATGGCAAATAACGATCTGTTCATAGCAACACCTCGTGGAAGGAGCCCAGAACGTCAGTGGGGTTAGCCAAAGAATAGCAGTTTCAGAGAGACCTGAATGTGAAAGGCGCTAATAAAGCAAGGCCGCACGGGGCGGCCTTGCAAAATAGCGTTATGCCGTAAGGCGGAATTTTTGCACCGAGCGCTGAAGATCTTCGGTCTGGCGCTCCAGCGCCGCCGCCGCGGCGGAAACTTCCTCCACCAGCGAGGCGTTTTGCTGGGTGACGCCGTCCATCTGGGTAATGGCGATACCGACCTGAGAAATCCCCTTACTTTGCTCCTCAGAAGCCGATGCGATTTGCTTCATAATGGTCGTCACTTCCGTGACATCCCGCAAAATGGCATCCATGGTTGTGCCGGTGTCGCTCACCAGCTGCGCCCCCTGCTCAACGCGGGAAACCGAATCGGTAATCAGCCCCTCAATCTCTTTGGCGGCGTTGGCGCTGCGGCTTGCCAGGTTACGAACTTCGCCAGCCACTACCGCGAAACCACGACCCTGTTCGCCCGCGCGCGCCGCTTCAACCGCCGCGTTAAGCGCCAGAATATTGGTCTGGAAGGCAATGCTGTTGATGACGTTAGTAATTTCAGCAATTTTCTTCGAGCTTTCAGAAATACCGCTCATGGTGCTCACGACCTCTTCCACCAGCGAGCCGCCGCGGCTTGCGGTGGTTGAGGCCACATCTGCCAGCTGGCTTGCCTGACGCGCACTTTCCGCGTTCAGCTTCACCGTGGCGGTCAGCTGTTCCATGCTGGCCGCCGTCTCTTCCAGCGCGGCCGCCTGCTCTTCGGTACGGGAAGAGAGATCGTTGTTACCGCTGGAGATCTCCGTCGCACCGCGCCAGATATTCTCGCTTCCGGAGCGAATCGTGCTGACCGCTTCGCGCAGGCTATCCTGCATGGCGCTCAGCAGAGGCACCAGCTGTCCCACACAGTTGCGTCCGAACGGCTCAATAGGCTGGCTGAGATCGCCCTGGGCAATCTGGCGGAACTGCTGACGGATGCGGTCCAGCGGTTTGACCAGCATCGCCACCAGGTAGCGGTCGGTGAAGAGCAGGATCAGCAGGCCGATAATCGTGGCGACGATAATCACCGTGCGGGTCATGCTGGTCAGGCCGTCCACCACCACGCGGGTGCTGTCGAGGGACTTCGCGGCAGCATTGTTGAACGCCTCAGCAGCCGCACCGAACGCGCGGCTCAGCGGCGGCGTAACGTTGTTGGCCTGCTGGCGGTAACCCTCCAGAGCCCCCTGCTTCGCCTGCTGCATTTGCGGCGTGACGCCCTGCTCAAGCAGCGCCTGCCAGGTGCCAATCACCCGGGAAGAGATCTGCTCATCCATCGGGCCTGGAGAGATCGCTTTCATCTCGGCCAGTTTCTTGCCCATGTTATCCAGCGCCTGCTGGGCAGAGGCCAGATCCGGCGTGCCGCCTGCGGCTTTGACTTCCATTGCGCGGCTCAGACGGGTCACAAAGCGGAAATACTGATCGTTGCCCTGGCTGAGTACCGTCATCTGTTTAACCAGCTGGCGGTCCACCTCATTGCCATCTGAAACGCGAGAAAGGGACCAGGTGCTGTACAAGCCAACGCCCGCCCACATTAAACAAAAGATCCCGAGAATCGTCAGCATGACGAAGCGGATCGTAAAATTACGGAGCATGTTCATAAGTCTTCCTTGCCGTGAGGGTGAATTCGCCCAGAGGCGAGTACTCCTCTCGTTATCGGCAGGAAACAGGGAAATTATAACGTTTTGTGATCATTTTTAATTAGCGTGGCTTCACTGGTCGCACAGCCACCGTTAACCATTATCTTCGCACTGAGTGTTGTGATAAGTTCAGAATGAAAACGACGTTTCAAAAAATTATCGATAAGAAAAGGAGACATCATGTCCTGGTACCCTGACGCTACCCGCTATGAACATATGCAGTACCGCTACTGTGGAAACAGCGGCCTGCGCCTTCCTGCGCTGTCGCTGGGTCTGTGGCACAGCTTCGGCCACGTACAGCCTCTTGATGCCCAGCGCGCGCTGCTGCGCAAAGCCTTCGACCTCGGCATTACCCATTTCGATCTCGCCAATAACTACGGCCCGCCGGCGGGCAGCGCGGAAGAGAATTTCGGCCGCCTGCTGCGCGAGGATTTTGCCGCGTATCGCGACGAGCTGATCATCTCCACCAAGGCGGGATACGATATGTGGCCGGGACCGTACGGTTCGGGCGGTTCGCGTAAGTATCTGCTCGCCAGCCTCGACCAGAGCCTGAAGCGTATGGGCGTCGAGTACGTGGATATTTTCTACTCCCACCGCGTGGATGAAAACACGCCGATGGAAGAGACTGCCGCTGCGCTGGCCCACGCCGTGCAGAGCGGGAAAGCGCTGTACGTTGGGATATCGTCCTATTCAACGGAGCGCACGCAGAAAATGGCCGACCTGCTTCGCGAGTGGAAAATCCCGCTGCTAATTCATCAGCCATCCTATAACTTGCTCAACCGCTGGGTGGATCACACCGGCCTGCTGGATACGCTTGAGAAAAACGGTACGGGCTGCATCGCGTTTACGCCCCTGGCGCAGGGGCTGCTGACCGGAAAATACCTGAACGGTATTCCTGAAGGTTCACGCATGCAGCGTGAAGGTAAGAAGGTACGCGGCCTGACGGAAAAAATGCTGACCGACGCCAACCTGAACAGCCTGCGTTTGCTGAATGAGATGGCTCATGCCCGCGGTCAGACGATGGCGCAGATGGCGCTAAGCTGGCTGCTCAAGGATGAACGTGTAACATCGGTGCTGATCGGCGCAAGCCGTCCGGAACAGCTGGAAGAGAATGTTCAGGCGCTGGAAAACCTGCGCTTTACGGAGGACGAACTCAAGCGGATTGACCAGCACGTTGCGGATGGGGAGTTGAATCTTTGGCAGGCGTCGTCGGATAAATAGCCCTCACCCCGGCCCTCTCCCGCAGGGAGAGGGAGAAAGGCCACACCGAGCGGTCCCCTCTCCCCTTTGGGAAGAGGGTTAGAGTGAGGGGTGAGGTGTACTTTATTTCTTACTGATCTTATCCAGATATCCCATCACAAACGCCGACAGCACAAACGTCAGATGGATGATGACGTACCACATCAGTTTGTTATCCGGCACGTTCTTCGCGTCCATGAATACGCGCAGCAGGTGGATAGAGGAGATCGCCACAATCGATGCGGCCACCTTGTTCTTCAGCGACGAGGCATCCATTTTGCCCAGCCAGCTGAGCTTTTCTTTACGCTCGTCGATATCGAGCTGGGAGACAAAATTCTCGTAGCCGGAGAACATCACCATCACCAGCAGTCCCCCCACCAGGGTCATATCCACCAGCGACAGCAGAACCAGAATTAAATCTGCTTCGGCAATGGAAAAAATGTTCGGCAGAACATGCCAGATTTCCTGAAAGAACTTAATCGTCAGCGCGACAAGTGCCAGCGAAAGGCCAAAATAGACGGGGGCCAGTATCCAGCGGGAGGCGTACATGGCATTTTCAAAAAAGCGTTCCATAAAGTCCTGTTTGCAAAAGAAACCAGCGCCCAGTATATCTCAACGGCGCTGACTGTTTGCAATAGCTAACCAGTACGTTACTCAGACGTTGTCTGGGTTAACCTCCGGACGGGCATACTCCGGCCAGACCAATACCACCAGTTCCGGGTAGGCTTCCAGGCTGAACTCACGAAAACACTGACGCAAATTTAATACGTCCAGGTCGGAATAAGATACCTTCTCGCCGTTAAGGCAGCGCTTTTTGATATTGTCATAATATTTATACACGGCTGAATTCAGGTCGCTACAACGACGCTGCGCCTCAAACAGTCCAGGCGTGTCATTAATTTCCGACATTTTCATACGTTTAATTGTCGCATGTAAAAAGTCGATATATTCGTGGTTCACCCGCCAGTACCAAACAGGCGTAACGGAGTTCATCAATACAGAGAAATGGTCTTCACCTTCCTCTTTTGTCATGAGCTCCGGTTGTGGGGGTTCACTGGTGTCTTTCGACACTTTCGTTTTATTGAACTCCTGCATCAATAAAAGAACACCAGCGGTCAGTAATAGTAATGTGATGACCGTAAAAAAGATGCTGTTCATGGGTAGGCTCCATTTTTTTTGATTTTAAATTTGCCTCATGATATTGTCAACGAATCTCACGCCTTTACCAACCCCACCCTGTTGAAATTAAAGGAAATTAAAAATGCTGCCCGACTATCTCGTCCCGGCTAAGTATCATATTACGCCTGTGGAACAGCAACCGACGGAAGCAGAAAAAGAGGTCAGTTTCACTCAGGGGAAAAGAAAGCTCTCTGATTTCGAGCCTGATATATTAATTGGTGTTTCCCGCACCGGCAAATCCCGTAATATGTTGCTGGAAGAGCACGATCGTCATATAAAGGACCGCTTATTTCGCGCCATAAAAATTGAAGCCTTTGTCCACCTGCTGAACGACCTGCAGGCCGAAGGTGAAATAGATGCCCAGAAACTAAGTCAAATAATGGCCGAGAAAACCAAAGAAATTAATGAAGCGGGCAATGAAATTTGGCTTAACTTAATTACGCGAGAAAAAAACAACCCAATTTTTTATAGCCTGGGGGAAGATTAACGTGACAGAAGTTAAAAATAACGACGTTTATTTGACTTTAGATGATAAAAAAAGTGATGAATTTATCTTAAAGCAAAATCTCGACGCGCTGCGAAAAACAAAAAATGCCGAGATGACGCGAATTACACAAGACCTGGTATCGATCCCGGCGACGCTGGTCCATCTGAAATGGCAGAATCGCCGCGAGATTTATCCTCTGCAGGTAAAAGAAGAAATTTACGGTGCCGTGATGAACGCCATCATTGAACAGCGTCCCGAGCTGAAAGAGAAGCTTCTTGGACGCCTCGAGGCCAATTACCAGTATCTGCTTGCCCGTGAAATTGCCACCCTGCGCCTGACGCGCAAACTGTCAGACGGTGAGTACCGTACCTCAAACGTCACCTGCGTTGCGCTGGATGAGGACGCGCTGGCGTCTGACACCAGCCCCCCTTCTGAAAAGCAAAGCTAGTTAAATCTGAAGACGGCAATCGCCTCTTTTAACTGACCCGTCTGCTGTCGCTGCGCGTCGGCTACCTGCAATGTTTGCGCAACGTGTCGCACATTCTCCTGCACGCTGGCATCGATGCTGGCAATACTGTCGTTCATCTGCGCAATGCTTGCCCGCTGCTGCTCGCTCATCTGAGACAGCTCTTCAAGCAGAGAGCGGAGCCCTTCGATACTCTCAATGATCGACTTCATTGTCATACCGGCATGCTCAACCTGCTCGACGCCCTGCTGCGTGGTCGCCTGCGATGCGGTCAGAAGCTGGCGGATCTCTTTTGCAGCCCCCTCGCTGCGCTGGGCCAATACGCGCACTTCCGAGGCAACCACCGCAAAGCCTTTGCCATGTTCGCCCGCTCTTGCAGCCTCGACCGAGGCGTTGAGCGACAGGATATTTGTCTGAAATGCAATCCCGTCGATCAGCTCCAGAATGGCGTAAATACGCTGCGACTCCTCGCGAATGTGTTCCATCGCCGCAATCGCCTGCCGTACGTTATGGCCCCCCTGTTCCGCCACGTTACTGGTGCTAAACGCCACCTCCCTGACCTGGCTGGCTTTTTCACTGGTCAGGGTTGCGACTGCCCTTAACTGTTCCATCGCACTGGCCGCCGTTGCCAGCGAGCTTGCCTGATGATCGGTTCGTTCCGACAGCGCGCTGTTGCGCTGTCCTAACGCGCGGGATGCCTCCAGCAGTTGCCCGATATTGACGCTGACCTGCTCAAGCGTGGCACGCATAGTGCCAAGCGTCAGGCTAAAGGTGCGGGCAAAAGGGGACTCTGCCGGCACCGCATCAATGGCAAGCGTGAGGTACCCTGGCTCGCTGTTGATCACGCCCGCGAGCCTTGCCACCTCGCTCGCTGAACGGGCGTCCTGCTCCATTCGTATCGCCAGCAGGACCAGGATCGCGGTCTGGACCACCACAAAAAGACCATGAAAAACCACCATATGAAAGCCGGTGTGCATGAACACCACGACACCGTAAAGGTCGTTTTCCTGTAGGTAGTTAAATACCAGATGATGTAACGCGATGACCGCAGCCCCCATCACCAGGGGCCGCCAGTCTCGCCAGGCAAGCAGCGCGGAAAGCAGGACGAAAACAGAAAAATGGTATTCGGTTTCCCCCTCGCCCAGATGAATGAGCAACGCGGAAAATGCCATTAGCACAAACGCAGAGCTCAGTCGGAGCAGCAGCGTGCCGGGAAGCAACAGCGTTAGCAGTGTCGATAAACCGGCCAGCGAGGTGCCAACAACCGCACCCTGCACAATATTCTCGTTTATATAACCTACGCCTAGCGAGATGCCCCACATCGACCAGATAAGCCCCAGTATTAGCCTGTCGGCGCGTCGTCGAATTGCAGAAAGCGAGAACTGGTCGTTTTGAGGCGCGTGCGGATACAGCCATGTCATCGTAGCCATAGGGAGTCTCTTGCTGTGCAGATGAAAAGATCCTTCGAAGAAGGTCTGTTTTTATTATCTTTTTTAAGCGTAGTGGGGATATTCCGCGACGCCATTTCAACAAAAGATATATTTTAAAAGCGCAGCAGAATATTGATATTTACTTAACTATCAATAGATTATTAACTATGGCTTTATTGATTAATAAATATGAAGTATGGGGACAAACAGCAGAAAATAATAACGATTTCGCGTAGAAGAAAACAAAAAAGGCGGCTTTCACCAGCCGCCTGTCTTGCCGGGTGGCGCTGCGCTTACCCGGCCTACATTCCGCTACGATAGCATATCATTTCGCGGCCGCTTTCTCTTCGCCGACCAGCCCAATCTTCAGGTACCCCGCCTGATGCAGCGTGTCCATTACCTTCATCATGGTTTCGTAATCAACGGTTTTATCCGCACGGAAGAAGACCGTGGTGTCTTTCTTACCGCCCGTAAGCTGCTCCAGCGCCGGGATGACGGAGTCCGCCGTCACCGGATCGTTGCCAAGGAACATGGATTTATCCGCCTTCACTGACAGGTAGACAGGCTTCTCCGGGCGCGGCTGTGGCTGGCTGGATGAGGCAGGCAGGTTTACCTTCACGTCGACCGTCGCCAGCGGCGCAGCCACCATGAAGATAATCAGCAGAACCAGCATGACGTCGATAAACGGCGTCACGTTGATTTCATGCATTTCGCCGTTATCGTCCAGATTTTCGTTTAGACGCATCGCCATCGTATCAACCTGCGCGCAGTTTAGACGCCGCATGCACCGGCTTAACCGAGCTGGCATTCAGGTCGAGATCGCGGCTTTGCAGCAGCAGAACCTGCGCGGCAACATCGCCGAGTGTGGCTTTGTAGCTGCCAATCATGCGTGCGAAGATGTTGTAGATAACCACCGCCGGGATAGCGGCGACCAGACCGATTGCCGTCGCCAGCAGCGCTTCTGCGATGCCCGGTGCCACAACCGCCAGGTTGGTGGTTTGGGTCTGCGCGATACCGATAAAGCTGTTCATGATGCCCCATACGGTACCGAAAAGACCGATAAACGGTGAGATTGCACCAATGGTCGCCAGATAACCATTGCCACGCCCCATGTGTCGGCCAACGGCCGCAACGCGACGCTCCAGGCGGAAGCCGGTACGTTCTTTGATGCCTTCGTTATCTTCACTGCCTGCGGAGAGTTCCAGTTCGTTCTGTGCTTCATTCACTAACAGGGTGGTCAGGCTTTTCGCATGGAAGGATGAGGTCATATCCGAGGCCTGATCCAGAGAGCGGGCTTCAGCCAGCTGCAATTGTTCCCGCTTGAGGCGACGCTTCTGGGAAAGCAGCTCGGCACTCTTGCTGAAGAAAATAGCCCAGGTGACAACGGACGCCAGAATCAGGCCGATCATCACAATCTTAACCACGATGTCAGCATGCTGATACATGCCCCAAACGGAGAGATCCGTCTGCATCAAATTATTACCCACTCTGTATCTCCAGGACGCAAATCACAAAATCTGACCGTAATAATATCAAAACGTCGTCGAATTGATAGTCGTTCTCATTAGTATTTACATGGTGCCGCAATTTTCGTTCACTTTCCTTGCGCTTACGCAGTAAAAATTTCTTATGCGTTTTTTTGCTGAAATTTTCTGCTTATTCGATAAGCCTGCGGGTGCAGTTTTTTCCAATCGTGGTAGTCTGGACGTCCAGACGTATAAAAACAGGGTTAGCGAACATGACAAAGAAGCATCTTGATACCACGCTGGTACAGGCTGGACGCAGCAAAAAATACACTCAGGGATCGGTCAACAGCGTGATTCAGCGCGCCTCCTCGCTGGTGTTTGACACCGTTGAGGAGAAAAAAATCGCCACGCGCAATCGCGCTAAAGGCGGGCTGTTTTATGGCCGTCGCGGCACGCTAACCCATTTTTCCCTGCAGGAAGCCATGTGCGAGCTGGAGGGTGGCGCGGGCTGCGCGCTGTTCCCGTGCGGGGCGGCTGCGGTGGCCAACACTATTCTGGCGTTTGTGGAACAGGGCGACCATATCCTGATGACCAACACCGCCTATGAACCCAGCCAGGACTTCTGTACCAAAATCCTCAGCAAGCTCGGCGTCACGACCGGCTGGTTCGACCCGCTGATTGGCGAAGGCATTGCCGAACTTATTCAGCCAAACACGCGCATTGTGTTCCTGGAATCGCCGGGTTCGCTCACCATGGAAGTCCACGACGTGCCGGCTATCGTGAAGGCCGTGCGCAGCAAAGCGCCAGAGGCAATCGTCATGATCGACAACACCTGGGCGGCAGGCGTGCTGTTTAAAGCGCTGGAGTTCGACATCGATATCTCCATCCAGGCGGCGACGAAATACCTGATTGGCCACTCTGACGGCATGATTGGAACCGCGGTCTCCAACGCGCGCTGCTGGGACCAGCTGCGTGAAAATGCCTACCTGATGGGCCAGATGGTGGATGCAGACACGGCGTATATGACCAGCCGCGGACTCCGCACGCTGGGGGTTCGCCTGCGTCAGCACCATGAAAGCAGCCTGAAGGTGGCCGAATGGCTGGCGCAGCACCCGCTGGTGGAGCGCGTTAATCATCCCGCGCTGCCCGGCAGTAAAGGTCATGAATTCTGGCAGCGTGACTTTACAGGCAGCAGCGGTCTGTTCTCGTTCGTGCTGAAAAAACGGCTGAATAACGACGAGCTGGCAAGCTATCTGGATAATTTTACCCTCTTCAGCATGGCCTACTCCTGGGGCGGTTTTGAATCCCTGATCCTGCCTAACCAGCCGGAGCAGGTCGCGGCCCTGCGCCCCGGGGGCGAAGTGGACTTCAGCGGCACCCTGATCCGGCTGCATATTGGTTTAGAAGATGTGGACGATTTAATTGCGGATTTAGCAGCAGGGTTTGAGCGTATCGTGTAGAGTGCTGGCTTAAAATGTACTCCCTGGACGCATTTGTGGACACTGCAAGCAGAAAAGTCTGCATGAGTTGCGCCCGGGATCAAACCCGACGGGCGAATAAGGGAGTACAATAATTCTATATCTGCTGTTCCACAGGAAAGTCCATGGCTGTAATTCAAGATATTATCGCGGCGCTCTGGCAACACGACTTTGCCGCGCTGGCGGATCCTCACGTCGTCGGTATCGTCTATTTCGTGATGTTCGCAACCCTGTTTCTGGAAAACGGATTACTGCCAGCCTCGTTTTTACCCGGTGACAGCCTGCTTTTACTTGCCGGGGCGTTAATCGGCAAAGGCGTCATGGACTTTACGCCAACCATGGTTATTCTCACCTCCGCCGCCAGCCTGGGCTGCTGGCTGAGCTATCTGCAGGGCCGCTGGCTTGGCAATACGCGCATCGTAAAAGGCTGGCTGGCGCAGCTACCGCATAAATATCATCAGCGTGCGACCTGCATGTTCGATCGCCACGGCCTGCTGGCGCTGCTGGCGGGGCGTTTCCTGGCGTTTGTTCGCACCCTTCTGCCCACCATGGCGGGCATTTCCGGTCTCTCTAACCGTCGCTTCCAGTTCTTCAACTGGCTGAGCGCTCTGCTGTGGGTTGGCGTGGTCACCACGCTCGGCTACGCGCTGAATATGATCCCCTTTGTGAAACACCATGAAGATCAGGTGATGACCTTCCTGATGGTGCTGCCGATGTTCTTGCTGGTCGCGGGACTGGTGGGGACTATTGCGGTAGTGATTAAGAAGAAATATTGCAGCGCGTGAGGTCATTGCCGGGTGGCGCTGCGCTTACCCGGCCTACGTTCTCCGTCAGGCTCCCTGCATGGTTCGGATGCGCGACGCATCCTCTCCCGGCGTGACGCCGAAATAGCGCTTAAACTCCCGACTGAACTGCGACGCGCTTTCATAACCCACCCGCATCGCCGCCGCGCTGGCCTTCATGCCATCGTGGATCATCAGCATCCGCGCCTTATGCAAACGGTAGGTTTTAAGGTATTGCAGCGGCGAGGTGCTGGTCACCGATTTAAAGTTATGGTGAAACGCCGAGACGCTCATGTTCGCTTCCGCGGCCAGCTGGTCGACGCTGAGGTTTTCCGTGTACTGGCTTTCAATACGCTTGAGCACGCGGCTTATCAGGCTAAAGTGGGTCTGTCGGCTCACCAGGGCGAGTAACGCCCCACCGCCGTGCCCCAGCAGCACGTGGTAGAGAATTTCGCGGATAATCTGCTTGCCCAAAATACGCGCATCCAGCGGCCTTTCCATAACGTCCAGCAGACGCTCAATAGCGCAAAGTATCTCTTCTGATAAGGTTGCGGAGTTAATCCCGCTCGACGCCATTGACGGCTGGAAGAGTTCGTCTTCGCCAATCTCCATCAGCAGCTCCTGCAGCTGAAGGATATCAACATTGACGCGGATCCCCGCCAGCGGAACCGCCTCTGTCGCGAAAGTTTCACATTCAAAGGGTAAAGGTACTGTCAGGAGCAGATATTCATTGGTGTCGTACCGGAAGACGCGCTCGTTGATATAGCCAATTTTATGGCCTGAAAAGAGAAAAACGATGCCCGGCTGGTACATCACCGGCGTGCGCGTCCCGGGCTGCGTGCCGTACAGCAGGCGAATATCCGGCAGCAGTTCGCTGATACCTTTTTCGTTATCTATCAGTCTTTTAATCTGCTCAGTGAGCTGATGGCAGATCGCGTCACGATTCATTTTACGTTACTCCGGGTACGGTTTCCGACGCTGACAGTGTGCGTCGTTTTCCGCGCTTTCTCCAGCGCTCTGTAGAAATGGGCAAGACATCGGCAGGAATGTGCATTGAGAGGATATCCCCGGACGGCCACAATGTGCAGCATCAGGTTGCCCTCTGCGCCACCACGATTTTTCACCCACTAAAGGGAACGAGCAATGAACAACTTTAATCTTCACACCCCAACCCGCATTCTGTTTGGTAAAGACGCTATCGCTGACCTGCGCGCGCAGATCCCTGCTGACGCCCGCGTTCTCATCACCTACGGCGGCGGCAGCGTGAAAAAAACCGGCGTGCTGGATCAGGTTTACAGCGCACTGGACGGCCTCGACGTGCGTGAGTTCGGCGGCATCGAGCCAAACCCGTCTTACGAAACGCTGATGAACGCGGTGAAAATCACCCGCGAAGAGAAGATCACCTTCCTGCTGGCCGTCGGCGGCGGTTCCGTGCTGGACGGCACCAAGTTCATCGCGGCAGCAGCCCACTACGCTGACGGCGTTGACCCTTGGCACATTCTGGAAACCCGCGGCAGCGACATTAAAAGCGCCATCCCGATGGGCTCCGTGCTGACCCTCCCGGCCACCGGTTCTGAATCCAACAAGGGTGCGGTGATCTCTCGCAAAACCACCGGGGATAAGCAGGCCTTTATGAACGAGCACGTTCAGCCCGTGTTCGCCATCCTGGACCCGGTTTACACTTACACCCTGCCTGCGCGTCAGGTAGCGAACGGCGTGGTCGATGCTTTTGTGCATACCGTTGAGCAATACGTCACCTACCCGGTCGATGCAAAAATTCAGGATCGCTTCGCGGAAGGCATTCTGCTGACGCTGGTCGAAGACGGTCCGAAAGCGCTGAAAGAGCCGGAAAACTATGACGTTCGCGCCAACGTGATGTGGGCGGCAACGCAGGCGCTGAACGGCCTGATCGGGGCTGGCGTGCCGCAGGACTGGGCGACCCACATGCTGGGCCACGAGCTGACGGCGATGCACGGTCTGGATCACGCGCAGACGCTGGCCGTTGTTCTGCCTGCGCTGTGGAACGAAAAACGTGATACCAAACGTGCCAAACTGCTGCAGTACGCCGAGCGCGTGTGGAACATCACCGAGGGTTCTGACGATGCGCGTATTGACGCGGCAATCGAAGCGACCCGCAGCTTCTTCGAAGGCCTGGGCGTGCCAACCCGTCTGTCCGGCTACGGCCTGGACGGCAGTTCCATCCCTGCTCTGCTGGCAAAACTTGAAGAGCACGGCATGACCCAGTTGGGCGAGCACGGCGACATTACGCTGGACGTTAGCCGTCGCATTTACGAAGCGGCGCGCTAAGCGTTTTTGCCCTCCCGACTTTCGTTTTTTGACATTTCGTCCAGACTTAATGCACACCCCATCGCCGGAGTCCCCCTCCGGCGATGCGTACCTGAAGGAGGAAAAATGGCAAACCAAACCGTAATCAAGCTGCAGGACGGCAACGTGATGCCCCAGCTGGGGCTAGGTGTATGGAAAGCCGGTAACGACGAGGTCGTCTCCGCCATTCATAAAGCCCTGGAAGTCGGCTATCGGTCGATTGATACCGCCGCCGCGTACAAAAACGAGGACGGCGTAGGCACTGCCCTGGCCAGCGCCGGCGTTTCCCGCGATGAGCTATTCATCACCACTAAACTCTGGAATGACGATCAAAAGCGCCCCCGCGAAGCCCTGCAGGAAAGCCTGGAGAAACTCCAGCTCGATTTCGTTGACCTGTATCTGATGCACTGGCCTGTTCCGGCCATCGATCACTACGTTGACGCCTGGAAAGGGATGATTGAACTGCAGAAAGAAGGGCTGGTGAAAAGCATTGGCGTCTGTAACTTCCAGGTGCATCACCTGCAGCGCCTGATTGACGAGACGGGCGTCGCGCCTGTGATTAACCAGATTGAACTGCACCCGCTGATGCAGCAGCGCCAGCTTCACGCCTGGAATGCCACGCACAAAATTCAGACCGAATCCTGGAGCCCGCTGGCCCAGGGCGGTGAAGGGGTGTTCGATCAGAAAATTATCCGCGACCTGGCGGATAAATACGGCAAGACGCCGGCACAGATTGTCATTCGCTGGCATCTGGACAACGGTCTGGTGGTGATCCCGAAATCGGTCACGCCGTCGCGCATCGCCGAGAACTTCGACGTCTGGGATTTCCGACTGGACAAAGATGAGCTGGGTGAAATTGCGAAGCTGGATAAGGACAAGCGTTTAGGGCCCGATCCGGATCAGTTTGGCGGGTAATACCTAAAACGAGCCCGGTCTTCCGCCGGGCTCGTTTTAATCTATAAACCGGACTGACATCTCGCTTCTCCGGGAAGGTCAGGCAATGTGCAAATAACGTTAAACGCTTTCCCTTCAAGTTCATGTGGCCCACCAAGACCGCCGCCTGCTTCAGCTTCATATTTCTTTCCGTTGACACTTATCTGGAGCGGGGTGTGATAAATCCAGTCCATCGGACCTATTGGCAGAAAAAAGCTCCACTCATGCTGGCTCTGAAAAGCAAAACGACCGTTGTCGTCAGAAAGCGTTTGCTCCTTCTCTAATGTTATTTTAGCGCCCGGGACTGGCTTACCTGCGCTGTCGATTAGACGTCCTTCCACTTCTGGCTGTGTCTGGCGGTGCATACGCAACCGCTTAACGTCAGGCAAATCAGCATCGCTCCCGTCAACTTCTTTATTTTCATTTTGGGCCTCCTGCCCTTATGCAGAAAAAAGCCGGGTGGCGGCTGCGCCTTACCCGGCCTACGTTCTGACCTGTAGGCCCGGTAAGCGCAGCGCCACCGGGCATTGTTACAGGTTTAACCGGTCTTACGTTTTACGTTCTTCTTCGTTCCCGCAACACCGTTCGAACGCTGATGCACAATTGGCGTGTGCTTGGTCAGCGCCGGGCGCGTATTGCGATTCTGGCGACGCGCTTCGCGCATCTCATCCAGCGTCGGGGCCGGTACCAGGCAGTCGCGACGCGAGCCGATCAGGTGTTTTTTACCCATCTCTTCCAGCGCCTGACGGATCAGCGGCCAGTTTTTCGGATCGTGGTAGCGCAGCAGCGCCTTGTGCAGACGACGCTGTTTATCCCCTTTCGGCACCACCACTTCTTCACTCTTATAGCCAATCTTGCTCAGCGGGTTCTTACCGGTGTAATACATGGTCGTCGAGTTGGCGAGCGGTGAAGGATAGAAGTTCTGCACCTGATCCAGACGGAAGCGACGCTGCTTCAGCCACAGCGCCAGGTTCACCATGTCCTCATCGCGCGTGCCCGGGTGCGCGGAAATGAAGTAAGGGATCAGATACTGCTCTTTGCCCGCCTGCTTCGAATAGGTGTCGAACAGCTCTTTAAAGCGGTCATAGCTACCCATGCCCGGCTTCATCATCTTCGACAGCGGGCCTTCTTCGGTGTGCTCCGGGGCAATCTTCAGATAGCCGCCGACGTGGTGCGTCGCCAGCTCTTTGATGTAGCGCGGATCTTCCACGGCGATGTCGTAACGTACCCCGGAGGCGATCAGGATCTTCTTGATGCCCTTCAGGTCGCGCGCGCGGCGATAGAGGTTGATCGTCGGCTCGTGGTTGGTGTCCATATGCTCGCAAATGCTCGGATAGACGCAGGAGAGGCGACGACAGGTTTGCTCCGCGCGCGGCGACTTACAGCGCAGCATGTACATGTTCGCGGTTGGGCCGCCGAGGTCGGAAATCACTCCGGTAAAGCCCGGCACCGAGTCGCGAATTGCTTCGATCTCGTTGATGATCGAATCTTCAGAGCGGCTCTGGATAATACGCCCTTCGTGTTCGGTAATAGAACAGAAAGAGCACCCGCCGAAGCAGCCGCGCATGATGTTGATCGAGAAGCGGATCATCTCATACGCCGGGATACGGGCGTTACCGTACGCCGGGTGCGGCACGCGCTTGTACGGCAGCGCAAAGACGCTGTCCATCTCTTCGGTAGAGAGCGGGATCGCCGGCGGGTTGATCCAGATAAAGCGCTCGCCGTGCTTCTGCATCAACGCGCGGGCACAGCCCGGGTTGGTTTCATGGTGCAGAATACGGGACGCATGCGCGTAGAGCACCTTGTCGGCTTTCACCTTCTCGTAGGACGGCAGCAGCACATAGGTTTTTTCCCACGGCTTCGGGCGCGGCGGCTGTACGACGATAGCCTTCGCTTCCGCCTTCTTTGGCTCTACCGGCTTGTTATCGGCACACGGCAGATCTTCGCCGTACGGATGTGGGATCGGGTCGATTTTGCCCGGCATATCGATGATACGGGAATCCACCCCGCTCCAGCCCGGCAGCGCCTCTTTCACCATGATGGCGGTATTGCGCACGTCGCGGATGCTGGTCACCGGTTCACCCTGCGACAGACGGTGCGCCACTTCCACCAGCGGACGCTCGCCGTTACCGTAAATCAGCATGTCGGCTTTGGAATCCACCAGCACCGAGCGGCGAACGGTATCTGACCAGTAGTCGTAGTGCGCGGTGCGGCGCAGGCTCGCCTCGATGCCGCCCAGGATCACCGGCACGTCTTTCCAGGCTTCTTTACAGCGCTGGGTATACACCAGGGTGGCGCGGTCGGGGCGTTTACCCGCCACGTTATCCGGCGTGTAGGCATCGTCATGGCGCAGCTTACGGTCGGCGGTATAGCGGTTGATCATCGAGTCCATGTTGCCTGCGGTGACGCCAAAGAACAGGTTGGGTTTACCCAGACGCATAAAGTCGGCTTTGCTGTTCCAGTCAGGCTGGGAGATGATCCCCACACGGAAGCCCTGCGCTTCAAGCATACGGCCACAGATGGCCATCCCGAAGCTCGGATGGTCAACGTAGGCATCGCCCGTGACCAGAATGATATCGCAGCTGTCCCAGCCCAGTTGGTCCATCTCTTCCCGGGACATCGGCAGGAACGGCGCCGGTCCAAAGCAGGCCGCCCAGTACTGGGGCCAGGAGAAGAGGTCACGATCCGGCTGGATCAGGGAAATTGCGCTCATAATGCTTCCGAAGAAAAAATAGACAAAAGGGCGGGGATTATACGCTGGATCGTTGAAGGAATTGAAGGGGTATTTATTGCCCGGTGGCGCTACGCTTACCGGGCCTACGGGCTTGTAGGTCGGGTAAGGCGAAGCCGCCACCCGACTCGTTTTACGGCGCCGGATTCACCAGCATCTGCCCCACGGAGCCCCTGTCCATCATCTCCAGCGTCTGGCTGTGGAACAGGAACGGGAAGTGCGGCCACGAAGGCTGACCATAGTAGACGAGCAGCTCGACCTGACCATCCACCCAGACGGTATCCTTCCAGCCGCGATCTTCCGGGAACGGCATCGCGCCATTCACGTTGCGAATAAGGAATGACACGCCTTCAATATGGAACGACTGCGGCATATCCGAGCGAACGGTCCAGCGTTCCCAGGTGCCCTGCTGTGCGGTAATGTCGATACGGTTAACGTCCCACAGCGCGCCGTTGATGCCTGGATCGTCGCCCAGGCTGATATCACGGCTGCGCGCCGGAGAGCCGCTCATGATCTCCTGCGGCAGCAGGCGCATTGGCAGGCTATCGGTTACCAGCGGCAGCAGGCCGGTCGGGCGCAGGGTCAGCACCAGCGTGGAGACAAGAATGCTCGACGGTTCAAAGAACCCGCGGATGCGATCCACAATGCTGGCCGCCTCGCCGCAGGTCAACGACACCTCATCCCCGTTGGTCATATCAATGAGAATTTCGCGACGTTCGCCCGGCGAGAGCGCCAGCTGTTTGACGGACACCGGCGCCGGTAAAAAGCCCTGGTCGCCGGAGATCACGTGTAGCGGTCGGCCATCGCTCATCTGGAGCTGATAGCGGCGCGAGTTAGAGGCGTTGAGCAGGCGCAGGCGCACCCAACCACGCGAGACCTCAACGTAGGGGCTTTGTGCGCCGTTGACCAGCAGCGTATCGCCAACAAAGCCACCGCTGCCCGGCTCGCTGTATTCCGGCGTACCGAAATTATCCAGACGTTTGTCCTGGATAATAATCGGGAAATCGTCCACGCCGTAGTGGTTCGGGATCGGCAGAGCTTTACTGACCTCATCCTCAATAAGCCACATTCCGGCAAGGCCGTTATAGACCTGCTGAGCGGTGCGGTTAGGGGTGTTAGCGTGATACCACAGCGTTGCCGCACTCTGGCGGATTGGCAGCACGGGCGCCCAGTCGGCATTGGGTGACATCATGCGCGGGGCCCCCCCCATCAACGGGCCCGGGACCTGTAAGCCGCTGACGGTCATCGCGACATTTTCAGTCGTACGGTTACTGTAAATCAGCTTAACGTCATCGCCGTTCCACACGCGAATGGTTGGGCCAAGGTAGCGCCCATTGATTCCCCATATCTGCGCGCGCGTCCCCTGAGTAAAGGACCAGTGGCTACGCTGCAGGGTCAGGAATAGCGGCTGCCCGCGACGGGATTCAATCAACGGCGGAATGGGCAGCGGCTGCTGCTGCCCGGCGGCGCTGGCTGTCAGCGGCATCGCACCCGCACAAAGGGCGATCCCCGAAGCCTGAATAAACTGACGCCGACTGAGTGACATATAAGCTCCATCTGAAACGACTAACAACGCGGGAATTCGTTTTCCCTTTTAACGCCGGATTAAATCTTACCGGCGGCTTCTCTCTCTGCGACTTCTTTATCGAGTTGCGCAATATGCTGAGCCATCAGCTCACGGCAGTGTGCTGCCAGCTCGCGCACCTGATCTTTACCGTATTTGCTGGTATCGACGGGTGGCAGCATTTCGACAATCACCAGCCCGTTATTCAGGCGGTTAAGATTAATCTTATTCGATGTATTGGAAACGCACACGGGAATAATTGGAACGCCTGCCGCAATTGCGGCATGAAACGCACCGGTTTTAAACGGCAGCAGGCCACGACCACGGCTGCGCGTCCCTTCCGGAAACATCCAGATAGAGATTTTGCGCTTCTTAAAATGATTCACCACTTCGGCGATGGTGCTGTGCGCTTTCGCACGATTATTGCGGTCGATCAGCAAGTTACCGGTCAACCAGTACAGCTGACCGAAAAACGGGATCCACAGCAGGCTCTTTTTCCCCACCGTCACGGTCGGAGGTAAAACGATGTTTGCGGCGGTCACCATATCGTAGTTGTTCTGATGGTTAGCAATATAGATGGCGTTACCGAAATTCTCAGCCCCTTCAGGCAGGCGTTTTTCAACCTTCAGACCAAACAGCGGTGCCAGGCGACCGAACATATGGCCAAAGGTGGCAACATGCTTCGGATTACGCGGGCTGAACAGGCAATAGATGCAGCCGAAGATACAGACCAGAATGCAGTAGATAACGGTAAGAATGAGACGAACAATGTATAGCATAGCGACCTCTGAAGCCCCAACAGCTGACAATTATACTTCACCTGTGGCCAGGTAAGGACTTTATTACGAGCGCGTATTGTTAATCGCAACGCACGAATTAACAACGATTTTACGGGAAATTTTATTGAAATTCCCCCTCCGGACGGAGGGGGATATCACGACATTACTCTTCGCTGTCACCCGTGGTGCTGCGTGCAGGAGAGTCAATCTCCACGCGGTCAATACGCTGCAGACCGCGCATCAGCGAGCCACGGCGACCGCGCTCACCCACCACCTTCTGCAACTCTTCCGGGCGAAGTTTGATTTTACGCTTGCCGACATGAATGGTCAGCGTGCTCTGCGGCGGCAGGAGGAAGAGATGCGCCAGGCCATCTTCGCCTTTCGCGGCTTCCGCCGACGGGATGTTGATGATCTTGTTGCCCTTGCCTTTTGACAGCTCCGGCAGATCGCTGACCGGGAACATCAGCATACGGCCGGCGGTGGTGATTGCCAGCAGCATGTCGCTTTCGTTCTCGATCACCAGCGGCGCCATCACGTGAGCGTTGTCCGGCAGGCTGATCAGCGCCTTACCGGCACGGTTACGGGAGACGAGATCGTTGAAGGTACAGATAAAACCGTACCCCGCATCAGACGCCAGCAGCAGCTTCTGGTCATCGGCTTCCATCAGCATATGGTCAACCGTTGCCCCCGGCGGCAGCGTCAGCTTACCGGTGAGCGGCTCGCCCTGCCCGCGCGCGGAAGGCAGCGTGATCGGGTCGATGGCGTAGCTGCGACCGGTGGAGTCGATAAACGCCACCGGCTGGTTGCTCTTGCCCTTCACCGCCGCTTTGAAGCTGTCGCCCGCCTTGTAGCTGAGCCCCGGTGCGTCGATATCGTGGCCCTTGGCGCTGCGCACCCAGCCGCTCTGAGACAGGACAATAGTCACCGGCTCGGACGGCTGCATGTCGTGCTCGTTCATCGCCTTCGCTTCTTCACGCTCGTGCAGCGGAGAGCGACGGTCGTCGCCAAATGCGTCAGCATCGGCCTGCAGCTCTTTCTTCAGCAGGGTGTTCATCTTGCGTTCGGACGCGAGGATCGCCTGCAGCTGATCGCGCTCTTTTTCCAGCTCGTTCTGCTCGCCGCGGATTTTCATCTCTTCCAGTTTGGCGAGATGGCGCAGCTTCAGTTCGAGGATCGCTTCGGCCTGGGTTTCACTGATGCCAAAGCGCGACATCAGCGCTGGCTTCGGTTCGTCCTCGGTGCGGATGATCTCAATCACTTCGTCGATATTGAGGAACGCCACCAGCAAACCTTCGAGGATATGCAGGCGCTTAAGCACTTTTTCCAGACGGTGGTTCAGACGGCGTCGTACCGTATCGCGGCGGAACGTCAACCATTCGCTGAGGATCTCCAGCAGGTTTTTCACCGCCGGGCGACCGTCGAGGCCGATCATGTTCAGGTTAATGCGGTAGCTTTTTTCCAGATCGGTGGTGGCGAACAGGTGGTTCATCACCTGCTCCATATCCACGCGGTTAGAGCGCGGCACGATCACCAGACGGGTCGGGTTCTCGTGGTCGGATTCGTCGCGCAGGTCGTCCACCATCGGCAGCTTTTTATTGCGCATCTGGGAGGCGATCTGCTCCAGTACTTTTGCACCGGAGACCTGATGCGGCAGCGCGGTGATCACCACGGCGCCGTCTTCTTTATTCCACACCGCGCGCATGCGCACGGAGCCGCGACCGTTTTGGTAGATTTTGCGGATTTCCGCGCGCGAGGTGATGATTTCGGCTTCGGTCGGGTAATCCGGCCCCTGCACGATATCCAGCAGCTCGTCCAGCGAGGTTTTCGGCTGCTCGATCAGGGTGATGGCGGCTTTCGCCACTTCACGCAGGTTGTGCGGCGGAATGTCCGTCGCCATACCGACCGCGATACCGGTGGTGCCGTTCAGCAGGATATTCGGCAGACGCGCAGGCAGCATCTTCGGCTCCTGCATCGTACCGTCGAAGTTAGGCACCCAGTCAACGGTTCCCTGGCCCAGCTCGCCCAGCAGCACTTCGGCATATTTTGACAGGCGGGATTCGGTATAACGCATCGCCGCGAAGGATTTCGGATCGTCCGGTGCCCCCCAGTTCCCCTGCCCATCCACCAGCGGATAGCGGTAAGAGAACGGCTGGGCCATCAGCACCATCGCTTCATAGCAGGCGCTGTCGCCGTGCGGATGGTATTTACCCAGCACATCACCGACGGTACGGGCGGATTTCTTGAACTTGGCGGTGGCGTTCAGCCCCAGCTCGGACATCGCATAGACGATGCGGCGCTGAACGGGCTTCAGGCCATCCCCGATAAACGGCAACGCCCTGTCCATGATGACGTACATGGAGTAGTTCAGGTAGGCGTTTTCCGTGAATTCATGTAGCGCGAGGCGCTCTGCCATATCGCTCATTACGTGTGATTCCTCAACTCAGAAACCGATGGGTTTCAGGCAATATTGCCGCAGATACTACCCTATCTGGCGAGTTGAGTCACAAAGAAAAAGGGCCGCTTATGCGGCCCTTTCCGGGTTATTTGTTCAGCTTAATAACCTGCTTCACGTCGATTTCGAAATCGTTCCACTCTTTATCGACCTTGCCCTGGATTTCCACCTTATCCTGCGGGGTAACGGTCACGCCGTTCCAGCGCTTGTGGTCAATCTCGACGTTTACCGTGCCGGTCTCATCGCGGAAGGTGTAGCGGTCGTCGGACAGGCGCTGGGTGATGTTCCCGCGCAGCTTCACCCAGCTGTCGTCCTTCATCTCTTTTACCTTCACCGCGGTGGTGAGGTTCGCGTCATTATCGACAAAACCGCCTGCCTGCGTTTGGGTCTGGGTTGGTGCGGCAGACGGGCCGTTAAATCCGCCCTGCGCGGCAAAAACGGGGGCAGTGGTCATCATCATGATGGCGGCAATAGCAGCGAATTTTTTCATATTAACTCTCCCTTTAATCTGGTTTCGCAAACCATTTAACAGGGTAATCCTTAACAACTTCTTAAGGGAAAAATTTATTTATTTTTACTGTACAGCAGGCGCTTACAGAGGGTTTACTGGCGGCATCACGGAGGGAACATGCGCATTTTACTGGTAGAAGACGACACCTTAATCGGCGACGGTATTAAGACGGGATTAGGCAAAATGGGCTTTAGCGTGGACTGGTTTACCGATGGAAAAACCGGCCAGGCCGCCCTCGCTTCTGCGCCTTATGATGCCGTGGTGCTGGATCTGACGCTGCCGGAAGTCGACGGGCTTGAGATCCTGCGCGCGTGGCGCGAAAGCGGGCGCAGCGAGCCGGTACTGATCCTGACCGCGCGGGATGCGCTTAACCAGCGCGTCGAAGGGCTGCGCCTGGGCGCGGATGATTATCTCTGTAAGCCCTTCGCGCTGATTGAAGTGGGGGCTCGCCTCGAAGCGCTGGTCCGCCGCAGCCACGGCCAGGCGTGCAGCGCGCTACGCCACGGTAAGGTTACGCTCGATCCAACCCGCCTCGTCGCCACGCTGGACAACGCTCCCCTGACGCTAAAGCCCAAAGAGTTTGCACTGCTTGAGCTGTTAATGCGTAACGCGGGCCGGGTGCTGCCGCGAAAGCTTATCGAGGAAAAACTCTATACCTGGGACGATGATGTCTCCAGCAACGCCATCGAGGTTCATGTCCATCACCTGCGCCGCAAGCTTGGCAGCGAGTTTATCCGCACCGTGCACGGCATCGGCTATACCCTGGGTGACGCATGAAGCTGAGCCTGAAGCTGCGCCTGACGATTCTCTTCCTGCTGCTGTCGCTTGCGGCCTGGTTTACCGCCAGCCTGGTCGCCTGGCAGCAGACCACCCACAAGCTCGACAAGCTCTTTGATACCCAGCAGATGCTGTTTGCCAAACGGCTGCTGACGATGGATCTCGACGAGCTTCGCGCGCCTGAACGCATGCGCGAAGTGCCCAAAAAAGCCAAACACGGACATCTGGACGACGACGCGCTGGCGTTCGCCATCTACGCCGTCGACGGCAAAATGATCCTCAACGACGGTGAAAACGGCCGCGATATTCCGTACCACTATCGCCGCGACGGGTTCGATAATGGGCAGCTGCAGGACGACAACGACGAATGGCGCTTCTTATGGCTGACGTCGCCTGACGGGAAGTACCGCGTGGTGGTCGGCCAGGAGTGGGAGTACCGGCAGGATATGGCGCTGGACGTGGTCAGCTCGCAGCTCACGCCGTGGCTGGTGGCACTGCCCGTGATGCTGCTGTTGCTAATCTTCCTGCTAAGCCGCGAGCTGAAGCCGCTGAAAAATCTGGCGCAGACGTTGCGTTCTCGCTCACCGGATGCCACCGATAAACTGCCGACGGAGGGTGTACCAACCGAAGTGCGCCCCCTGCTCGACGCGCTGAATCATCTCTTCGCACGCACTCAGGAGATGATGACCCGCGAGCGCCGCTTTACCTCCGATGCCGCCCACGAATTGCGCAGCCCGCTGGCGGCCCTGAAGGTGCAAACCGATGTGGCGCAGCTTTCCCAGGACGATCCGCAGGCGCGGGAAAAAGCGCTGATGCAGCTGCATGCGGGTATCGACCGCGCCTCCCGGCTGGTGGATCAACTCCTCACGCTGTCGCGTCTGGACTCGCTGGATAATCTTGACGATGTCGAACCGATTACCCTGGCCGATTTACTGCAGTCGGCCGTGCTGGATATCTGGCATCCGGCCCGGCAGGCGGGCATTGATATTCGCCTGAACATCCATGCGCCAGAGGTTACGCGCACGGGCCAGCAGCTGCTCCTGAGCCTGCTGGTGCGCAACCTGCTGGATAACGCGATTCGCTACAGCCCGCGCGGCAGCGTGGTGGACGTGACGCTGGACCCGCGCAGCTTTACCGTTCGCGACAACGGCCCCGGTATTTCACCTGATGCGCTGGCGCGCATCGGCGAACGCTTTTATCGTCCGCCTGGCCAGGATGCCACGGGCAGCGGGCTGGGGATATCTATCGTCAGACGCATTGCCGCACTGCATGGGATGCACGTCTCGCTGAACAATGCGCCTGCAGGGGGCTTTGAAGTAAAGGTCAGTTGGTAAGGGATTATTGCATTTAACGCAAAAGACTTTGCACATTTTGCTTATTTTACCGCACCGTCCTCGCGCGTAGAATACTCGCCATACTCTCATCACCGAGGACAAATAATGAGCAACATTCTGATTATCAATGGCGCAAAAGAATTCGCACACTCTAAAGGCCAGCTGAATGACACCCTGACCGAGGTCGCGGACGGTTTCCTGCGCGACGCCGGGCATGATGTTAAGGTCGTGCGCGCGGACAGCAATTACGACGTGAAGGCCGAAGTGCAGAACTTCCTGTGGGCCGACGTGGTGATCTGGCAGATGCCGGGCTGGTGGATGGGCGCGCCGTGGACCGTGAAAAAATACATGGACGACGTGTTCACCGAAGGCCACGGCTCACTGTATGCCAGCGACGGCCGCACCCGCTCCGATGCCTCTAAAAAATATGGCTCCGGCGGCCTGATTCAGGGCAAAAAATACATGCTGTCCCTGACCTGGAACGCGCCGATGGAAGCGTTCACCGAGAAAGATCAGTTCTTCGAAGGCGTGGGCGTTGACGGCGCGTACCTGCCGTTCCACAAGGCTAACCAGTTCCTGGGAATGGATCCGCTGCCGACCTTTATCGTCAACGACGTGATTAAAATGCCTGATGTCCCGAGCTATATCGCAGAATATCGCAAGCATCTCGCGGAAATTTTTGCTTAACTGGTACCCTGGAATTAAAGGAGTAGTCACAATGCTTACCGTTATTGCAGAAATCCGTACTCGTCCAGGTCAACATCACCGCCAGGCGGTGCTGGATCAGTTCGCGAAAATTATCCCGACCGTACTGAAAGAAGAAGGTTGCCACGGCTACGCGCCGATGGTGGATGCCGCCACTGACGCCAGCTTCCAGGCGACCGCACCAGACTCGATCATCATGGTTGAGCAGTGGGAAACGGTCGCGCATCTTGAAGCGCACCTGCAGACCGCGCACATGAAAGCGTGGAGCGAGGCGGTGAAGGGTGACGTGCTGGAAACCCACATCCGCATTCTGGAGCAAGGGGTTTAAGTTTCCCCTCACCCAGCCCTCTCCCACGGGGAGAGGGAGAACATATCCAGGCCCGGTGAGCGTCAGCGCTACCGGGCTTTTTTTTATCGGCTTAAAACTCAACTGCTATGCTTATTCTGACTTCATGATTAACAGGAGGATGGAATGGGTCTTTTTAACTTCGTAAAAGAAGCAGGCGAAAAGCTATGGGATAACCTGACCGATCATAAAGGCCAGAGCGACAAAATCACCGAGCATCTCAAAAAACTCAATATTCCCGGTTCAGATAAGGTTCAGGTTAACGTCACCGACGGCAAAGCCAGCGTGACGGGCGACGGGCTGACCCAGGAGCAGAAAGAGAAAATCCAGGTTGCCGTCGGGAACATCGCGGGCGTCAGCGAGGTGGAGAACAACATCACCGCGACCGATGCCAAAGATGAAGCCACCTACTACACGGTGAAATCCGGCGATACGCTGAGCGCTATCTCCAAAACCGTGTACGGTGATGCCAACCAGTACAATAAGATTTTTGAGGCTAACCGCCCGATGCTCTCCAGCCCGGATAAAATCTATCCTGGCCAGACGCTGCGTATTCCTAAAGCGTAATCCGCGAGCCGGGGAAATCAGCTGCTTTTCTTCCCCGGTTTTAACCCACGATGTAGCTCGTTGATGCGCTTCATGGACTTGATGGTGCGCTGCGGCTCGGTGGAGGCGACGGATAAAATGATCATCTCCAGACACAGCAGCACCGTGCCGTGGAGCGGGATTTTGCCCTTTTCGCCGCCACGCGGAACGTGGATCACCACGCTGGCCTCCTTACTGAAACGCGAGTCAAGGGCGTTGGTCAGCAGGATCGTTGGGATGCCCAGACGTTTAGCTTCACGCAGCGTGGTTTGCCCCTCCCGGTGCGCGGACTTCTGCGCCATCATCACCAGCACGTCGCCGCGCTGAAGCGCAATCAGCTGTTCGGCAAGCCCTATCCCGGTGCGGTTAAGCGGCGTGGCGGGTAACCCCATGCGGCTGAACAGCCTGGCGGTGTACTCGGCCAGAATGCCTGATGCGCCAATGCCAAATATGGCAACCTGCCTCGCCTGCGCCAGCAGGGAAACCGCCTGCGCCATCGCGTAGCGGTTATGCGGCTCGGATAACACGTTGCAGGTGTGTTGATGCCCCTCCAGCACAAAATCGATGCTCGCGTTGACGTCGCTGGCAAGCGTATTCACCGTGGTGGAGATCTTTTCGCTGGACGTCACCACCGGACCAAACCACTGCTCCAGGGTCTGCTTCAGATCGCGCAGCCCGGCGAAACCCAGCGCCTGGATGGCGCGAACCACCGTGGCGTCCGAGGTTTTCAGCCCAGCAGCAATCTCCATTGCCGTCTGCTCCATCACCGCTTCGCGGTTATCGTGGATATAGCGTGCGACCTGCAGCAGGCGCGGCGACAGCTGATGCGCGCGGGCGCGAAAGCGGTCGCCATAGACATCCACGCGTCCCTTCTCTTTGCGAATCACCGTGACGCCTCCGGCAGCGGACGCCCGGCAATCTGCGACTGCACCTGCGCGGCCATCAGCCCTAACGAGGCGAACGAATTCGAGATCGCCTCTTCACGCGAGATCAGCACATAATGCCCGGTCCGGCAGGCATTCAGGAACTGACACCAGCCCGGCATCACCGCATCCATCGCCGCCAGCTCGTCCTGCGGTTTACCGCCGGTATCCCCGCGCCAGGTGGCAAACACAAAATCGGCATCCAGCTCCGGCAGGCGCTCGGCGCTGACGTCAATTCGTCCCCCTTCCGGGATGGACTCAATCAGCGGCGGGAAGGTGAACCCGGCATCACGGAGCACGCGGCCCAGCGAGTGGTAGCTGTGCATGGCGTTAATCTTCCCCTGATTCGCCTGAATCACGGACACGCTAATTTTGCGGGTATCCACCGTCGCTTTCAGCGCCTCGATCTGCTCCTGATAGCGACGCTCAAGGATCGCCAGCCGCGCCTGCGTGCCCGTGAGCTGCGCCAGCTTGCGGTAGATCTCCGGGGCGCCGCCATCGAGATGATCGATGCTGACCGTCGGGGCAATTTTTGCCAGCTGTTCCACCGGCGTGTTACGGGTCGGCTCGGTCACGATCAGATCGGGCTTTGCGGCGGCGATCGCTTCAATGTCGATATCTGCCGTGCCGATAAATTTGATGTCGGAATTATCGAAGTCGACGCCCGTCAACATCCCGCTGGAGCGCAGAAAATGGCTGCCGTCCGGCCGCGTACGGCCATGGCTCGCCACCGGCGGCACGCCTAACTCAATCAGCGGAATGGTGATATCCAAATCGTGTAATGAGACAATCCGCTTCGGATGAACCGGCACAACGACCTTGCGTCCCAAATCGTCGGTAAATACCTGAGTCGGCTCCGCCGCGCTCACCGCAAACCCCACCAGCAACAGCATCGAAAATACTACGCGCATCACAGTCCCCTAAAATCTGTCCCGACGCTGCCAGAGCAGCAGCAGGAAAAACGGTCCGCCAATCAGTGAAATCACAATTCCCGCCGGCAGCTGCAGCGGGAGGAATGCCAAACGGCCAACGTTATCCGCCAGCAGCACCAGCAGCGCGCCCAGCACGGCGCTTCCCGCCAGGAGCGCGGTTTGCCCACCGCGCAGCAGCAGGCGTGCCATATGCGGGGCAATCAGCCCCACGAAACCAATACTGCCCACGCAGGAGACGCTGGCCGCCGTCAGCACCACCGGGGCGAGAACCCGCAGCAGCGCCAGCCGGGTTGTGCGAACGCCAAGACCCGTAGCGGCCTGATTGCCGAGCAACGCCACGTCCGCGGCCCGCGCGGTTAACAGCAGCAGCGCAACCGCGGGAGCCGCCCAGAGTGCGGCCAGTCCCACCAGCGTCCAGTTAGCCGCGTGCAGGCTTCCCGTCAGCCAGAGCATCGCCGTCTGCACGTCGCGTACGTCAGCGGTGGTAATAAAGACGCCCATTGCCGCGGCAAATGCCCACGACACGCCGATACCGATCAGGATGAATCGCGGGCGCGAGATATCGCGCGCCAGGGCTATCACCAGCAGCGCGGTGAACAGCCCGCCGGCCATCCCGACCAGCGGGCGCCAGGCCAGACCCAGCGCCGGGAACTGAAAAATCAGCAGCAGTACCGCCGCGCTACAGCCCTCTTTCACGCCGATAAGCCCCGGGTCAGCCAGGCCATTGCGGGTAATTGACTGCATTGCCGCCCCAGCCATGCCGAGCATGGCGCCGCACAGTATCGCCATCAGCAGGCGCGGCAGGCGGATGTCCATCACGATGTAGCGCGCCTCCGCCGTCAGGCTTTCAGGATAAAACAGCGCGCGCCCGACATCGGATGTGGGAATGGGCAG
Source organism: Enterobacter sp. FW301-JW81 (assembly GCF_058788735.1). Taxonomy (NCBI): domain Bacteria; kingdom Pseudomonadati; phylum Pseudomonadota; class Gammaproteobacteria; order Enterobacterales; family Enterobacteriaceae; genus Enterobacter; species Enterobacter sp. FW301-JW81. The sequence goes on from NZ_JBYTBA010000003.1 coordinate 223,101, forward strand.
GGAACCGTGCGTCAGGCCAAAACCGGTCAGCAGGCAGGCGGCCAGCGCCAGGATGATCAGACACGCCAACGCCTTTGGACGAACCAGCGCCGAGAAGGCGCCAACGCGCAGCGCGCGCAGTCCGGCGCGGTTCATTTAAACATCCTCGAGGCCATGAAGATAAAGACGGGGGCACCAGCCAGCGCGGTCATAATGCCGGTTGCCAGCTCCCAGGGCGTAAACAGCGTGCGGGCGGCGATATCCGCCAGCAGCAAAACCAATGCGCCGCACAGGGCAGACAGCGGCACCATCGCACGTAGATCGACCGACACCAGACGGCGAATGAGCTGCGGCACCACAAGGCCGATAAAGCCAATCGGCCCGGCGATGGAGACGGCCGCGCCGCAGAGCAGCGCGATGGCCAACAGGGCAAGCAGGCGGGTTTTCAGCAGCGATACGCCAAGCCCCTGGGCCATTCTGTCCCCCAGCGCCAGCATGTTGAGAGAAGGCGACAGTCCGATAGCGAGAACCAAGCCGGCTGTCGCAGCCCACAGGGCGCTCTGCAGCGTCTGTGCGTTAACCCCGGCTAAATCCCCTGCCAGCCAGGTACGCAGGGAGAGCAGCGTCTGTTCGTCCAGAATCAGCACGGCGGCGGTGACTGACGAGGCAAAAGCCGACATCGCGACGCCGCACAGGGTGATTTTCATCGGCGTGAGCCCGGTGCGACCGGAAGAGGAGAATATCAGCACCAGCAAAAACAGCGTGGCGGCACCGGTGGCGGCAATAAGCGGCTGGCCAACCGGCAGGGTCAGCCCCAGCGCGCTCGTCAGCACCACCGCCAGCGCCGCCCCGGCATTAAGCCCCAGAATATGCGGCTCGCCCAGCGGGTTGCGGATGACCGACTGCAATAATACCCCCGCCACGCCCAGCGCCGCGCCGGTCACCGTGGCGGCAATGAGGCGTAACAGGCGCAGCCTGATGATGACGTTATGATCGAAATTATGCGGGTCGAAAGCGAAAAAAGCCTGGGCCACCGTCCAGGGAGGAATAACGCGCGCGCCGATCCCGAGGTGTGCAACCGCTGCCGCCGCCAGCAGGAGCGCAAAAAGGATAAATGCCAGAGACGTGCGCATCATCATTTTTCTGCGACCTGGCGAAAGGGCATAAAGAACGGCTTGCCGGTCAGCGGGTTAATGGACATATGCACGTCGACATCGAACACCGCTTTAATTAGCTCCGGCGTGCAGACGTCGCCTTCATGCAATACCCCCTCCACTTTTCCCTGGCGTAAAAAGACCAGCGAATCGCCGTAGTTCACCGCGAAGTTGAGATCGTGGAGCACCACCACCACGGTACGTCCGTGCTGGCGGGTCAGGGCGTGCAGCAGCTCCAGGATCTCCACCTGATAGCGGAGATCGAGAAACGTCGTGGGCTCGTCCAGCAGGATATACGGCGTTTGCTGCGCCAGCGCCATGGCAATCCAGCAGCGCTGGCGCTGGCCGCCGGACAAGCTTTCGACCGGCAGGTGCGCAAAGTCTGCCGTGCCGGTCAGGCGCAGGGCCTCTTCCACCGCCAGCTCGTCTTCGTCACTCCACTGACGCATAAAATTTTGCCAGGGAAACCGCCCGCGCGAGACCAGATCGAAGACGGTTAACCCTTCCGGCAGCAGCGGAGACTGAGGCAGAATGCCAAGCTGGCGGGCAACCGCTTTGGTTGGCTGCTCATGAATGGCTTTGCCGTCCAGCAGCGCGGTTCCCCCAAGCGGCTGCAGCAGCCGCGCGATAGTACTTAACAGCGTGGATTTCCCGCAGCCGTTCGCCCCTACCAGCACCGTCATTTTCTGCTGAGGGATTGCAAGGGAGATCTCATCAATGATGATTTTTTTCTGATAGCCCGCAGAGAGGTTCTCCAGAACCAGTCCCGGTTTGTTTGTGTTGTGAGCCACGTGAACGCCAACGTAATGAAAAAAATAACAAATAAAAATAAAACTCATTCTCTTTTGAGAGTTTGACGCCGCGCTATGTAGTAGTCAAGAGAAGAAACACCCTGAAAACACAAGGGGTAAACGGAAGGCATTACAAAAAACACCAAAATAATAAAATCTTTAATTTCAATGCATTGAATATTATTTCTCTGCACTTTTACGCACCGCTTATAGCTGTAGCCGATTTTTGCTTTTTTCCATTTACTACTACATCCGCACATGATTGAATGATTCTCAATTACATGTTCGATGCCGTTTCAGGCTAACGAGCAGACCATTAAGGGCAATGACTCACACATTCTTCCGCGAAACGTCATTCGCGGGATATTTCGGGATAACAGATGTAATGGCTACGTTCACACCTTCCCTCTCTGGGGTAAAAGGGCGCGCACTCTTTTCACTGCTGTTTATGGCACCGCTGGTGCAGGCGGCAGACACCACCGCGGCTAAAGACGGCGAAACGCTTACCGTCACCGCCGATGCAAATACCGTGGTGGAGGCTACGAATGGCTATCAGCCGCTGAATACCTCCACCGCCACGCTAACCAACATGCCGATGCTGGATATCCCGCAGGTGGTGAATACCGTCAGCGATAAAGTGCTGGAGGATCAGCACGCCACCACGCTGGATGAAGCGCTCTATAACGTCAGCAACGTGGTACAGACCAACACCCTGGGCGGCACGCAGGATGCCTTTGTGCGCCGCGGATTTGGCGCGAACCGCGACGGTTCGATCATGACCAATGGCCTGCGCACCGTACTGCCGCGCAGCTTTAATGCCGCAACCGAGCGCGTGGAGGTACTGAAAGGCCCGGCCTCGACGCTTTATGGCATTCTCGATCCGGGCGGCCTGATTAACGTCGTCACCAAACGCCCGGAGAAGACCTTCGGCGGTTCGATTTCCGCCACCTCTTCCAGCTTTGGCGGCGGCACCGGACAGGTAGACGTGACCGGCCCGATTGACGGCACGCGTCTGGCGTATCGCCTCACGGGCGAATATCAGGACGAGGATTACTGGCGTAATTTTGGCAACGAGCGCAGCACCTTTATCGCTCCGTCGCTCACCTGGTTTGGCGACGATGCCACCGTGACCGTGCTCTATTCGCATCGCGACTATAAGACGCCGTTCGATCGCGGAACGATCTTCGATCTCAACACTAAACAGCCGGTGAATGTGGATCGTAAAACCCGCTTTGACGAGCCGTTTAACGTCACCGACGGGCAGTCCGATCTCGCCCAGCTCAACGCGGAATATCGCCTCAACAGCCAGTGGACCGCGAAGTTCGACTATAGCTTCAGCCAGGATAAATACAGCGATAACCAGGCCCGCGTAATGGCCTATGATTCAAAAACCGGCAACCTGACCCGCCGCGTGGATGCGACCCAGGGTTCGACCCAGCGTATGCACACGACGCGAGCGGATCTGCAGGGGAACGTGGACATCGCGGGCTTTTACAATGAGATCCTGACCGGCGTGTCGTATGAGAATTACGATCTGCTGCGTACGGATATGATCCGCTGTAAGAACGTTAAGGACTTCAACATTTACAACCCGAGTTACGGCAGCCTGGGCAAGTGCACCACCGTCTCGGCATCCGACAGCGATCAAACCATTAAGCAGGAGAGCTACTCCGCCTACGCGCAGGACGCGCTGTACCTGACCGATAAGTGGATCGCCGTCGCCGGACTGCGCTACCAGTATTACACCCAGTACGCGGGCAAAGGCCGTCCGTTTAACGTGAACACCGACAGCCGCGACGACCAGTGGACGCCGAAGCTAGGTCTTGTTTATAAGCTCACCCCGGCGGTCTCGCTGTTTGCCAACTATTCCCAGACGTTTATGCCGCAGTCGTCCATTGCGAGCTACATTGGCGACCTGCCGCCGGAAACGTCGAATGCTTACGAAGTGGGCGCCAAGTTTGACCTGTTCAACGGCATTACCGCCAACATTGCGCTGTTTGATATCCACAAGCGCAACGTGCTGTACACCGAAAGCATTGGAGATGAAACCGTCGCCAAAACCGCGGGCCGCGTGCGCTCTCAGGGCGTTGAAGTGGATCTTGCCGGGTCATTGACCGAAAACACCAACATTATCGCCAGCTACGGCTATACCGACGCGAAGGTGCTGGAAGATCCGGACTATGCCGGCAAACCGCTGCCGAACGTGCCGCGCCATACCGGCTCCCTGTTCCTGACCTACGATATTCACAATGCGTTTGCCGGGAATACCCTGACGCTGGGCGGCGGCGGGCACGGCGTAAGCCGTCGTTCCGCAACCAACGGGGCGGATTACTACCTGCCGGGGTATGTCGTGGCGGATGCGTTTGCGGCATATAAGATGAAGCTGCAGTATCCGGTGACGCTGCAGGTCAACGTGAAGAACCTGTTTGATAAGACCTACTACACCTCGTCTATCGCGACCAACAACCTGGGCAACCAAATTGGCGATCCGCGCGAAGTGCAGTTTACGGTGAAGATGGAGTTTTGATGTCAGTGCGGGGTGTTCCCCTCACCCTAACCCTCTCCCCAGAGGGGCGAGGGGATCGATCGTAGGCCCGGTAAGCGCAGCGCCACCGGGCAAAAAAAAGCCCTGCATCGCAGGGCTTTTTCAGCATCAGGCCTCAATATCCGCCATATCGCCTTTCTCCTGCAGCCAGTTACGTCGGTCTTCCGAACGTTTCTTGGCAAGGAGCATATCCATCATGGCGTTGGTTTGCTGTTCGTCCTCGTCGCTGATCGTCAGCTGTACCAGACGGCGGGTGTTCGGATCCAGCGTCGTTTCGCGCAGCTGCATCGGGTTCATCTCGCCCAGCCCTTTAAAGCGCTGAACGTTAGGCTTGCCCTTCTTACGCTTGAGCTGCTCCAGCACGCCCGCTTTCTCTTCTTCCGTCAGCGCGTAATAAACCTCTTTGCCAAGGTCGATACGGTACAGCGGCGGCAGCGCCACGTGGACGTGACCATTTTTCACCAGCGTGCGGAAGTGCTTCACGAACAGCGCGCACAGCAGCGTGGCGATGTGCAGACCATCGGAGTCCGCATCTGCGAGGATACAGATCTTGCCATAGCGCAGCTGGCTCAGATCGTCGCTGTCGGGATCGATGCCGATCGCCACCGAAATATCGTGGACTTCCTGCGAGGCCAGCACTTCATCAGAAGAGACCTCCCAGGTGTTCAGGATCTTACCCTTCAGCGGCATGATCGCCTGATATTCGCGATCGCGCGCCTGCTTGGCCGATCCGCCTGCCGAATCCCCTTCCACGAGGAAGAGTTCAGTACGGTTGAGATCCTGTGCGGTACAGTCCGCCAGCTTGCCCGGCAGCGCGGGGCCGCTGGTCAGCTTTTTACGCACCACTTTCTTCGCGGCGCGCAGACGACGCTGGGCGCTGGAGATGGCCATTTCAGCCAGCATCTCTGCAGCCTGAACGTTCTGGTTCAGCCACAGGGTAAACGCATCTTTCACCACGCCGGAGACGAACGCCGCGCACTGACGTGAAGAGAGGCGCTCTTTGGTCTGGCCGGCAAACTGCGGATCCTGCATCTTCACGGAAAGCACGTAAGCGCAGCGGTCCCAGATATCTTCCGCCGACAGCTTCACGCCGCGCGGCAGGATATTGCGGTATTCGCAGAACTCGCGCATCGCGTCCAGCAGCCCCTGACGCAGGCCGTTGACGTGGGTACCGCCGAGCATGGTCGGGATCAGGTTAACGTAGCTTTCGGTCAGCAGCTCGCCGCCTTCCGGCAGCCACAGCAGCGCCCAGTCCACGGCTTCGGTATCGCCGCTAAAGTTACCGACAAACGGTTTTTCCGGCAGCGTTGGCAGGCCGTTTACCGCTTCGCACAGGTAGTCGTTCAGACCGTCGGCGTAGCACCAGGTTTGTGCGGTATTGTTAACGTGATCGGTAAAGGTGATTTCTACGCCCGGACACAGCACCGCTTTGGCTTTCAGCAGGTGCGTGAGGCGAGAAACAGAAAAGCGCGGGCTGTCGAAGAAGCTTTCGTCAGGCCAAAAGTGGACGCTGGTCCCGGTGTTGCGTTTACCGCACGTGCCGACAACCTGCAGATCCTGCACCTTATCGCCATTTTCAAACGCGATGTTATAGACCTGGCCGTCGCGACGGACGTTCACTTCCACGCGTTTGGACAGGGCGTTGACGACGGAAATGCCCACGCCGTGTAAGCCACCGGAGAACTGGTAGTTTTTGTTGGAGAACTTACCGCCCGCATGCAGGCGACAGAGGATCAGCTCGACGGCTGGCACACCCTCTTCCGGGTGGATATCCACCGGCATGCCGCGCCCGTCGTCGATGACTTCCAGCGACTGATCGGCATGCAGGATAACGTCAACGCGTTTGGCATGGCCAGCCAGCGCTTCGTCCACACTGTTATCAATAACTTCCTGGCCCAGATGGTTTGGGCGCGTCGTATCGGTGTACATCCCCGGGCGGCGGCGAACCGGCTCAAGCCCGGTGAGGACCTCAATGGCATCAGCGTTATAGGTTTGCGTCATGATTTAAACTAGCAATTCGCATTGATTGTCAGTGGCTGTGCAGTCCAAGAAAATCGACAATCTGGGTGAAATGATTCTCAAAGCCCGTGAAAGCATGGTTTCCGCCCTCTTCTATAGTCTGGCGGCAGGATGCGTAATACGCCACTGCCTGGCGGTAATCCAGCACTTCATCTCCCGTCTGTTGCAGCAGCCAGATGAGATCCGGTGCCTCAAGCGGGTCGACCTGCATAACTTTGAGATCGTAAATATGGCGTGACTCTAGCACATATTGCTGGCCGGTGTAGGGGTTCTCGTTTTCGCCAAGAAAGTCCCGCAGCAGCTCAAACGGCCGTACCGCCGGATTAACCACAACGGCGGGCAGCATAAAGCATTGCGAGAGCCAGGTGGCGTAGTACCCGCCCAGCGATGAGCCGACCACACCGAATGATTCTCCGCCGTGCCCGAGCACGATAGATTCCAGCATCTCCGCGGCCTGAGCCGGGTAAGGCGGCAGCTGCGGGATGATCATCTCAACGTCGGGGTGATGCTCGCCCAGCCACTGGCGAAACTGCGTCGCTTTTGCGGAGCGCGGCGAGCTGTTGAATCCGTGCAGATAAAGGAGCGTAGACATCAATAGCCTTCTGAAGCGGTGTCCGGGCGGAACTGTGCGCCGGTTAAACGACAGACTTCCGTGGTCAGCGTGCCATCGGCATGCAGTTCCAGCCAGCGCCAGCCTGGCGCGATGGTATCCAGCGTAAAGTTGGCGCAGTGCGGCTTAAACTGAACGCAGGTCGACGGCGTCGCCAGCATCCGACGTCCGTTCCAGTCGAGATCCTGTTCCTGATGAATATGTCCACACAGCAGATTTTTCACCCGCGGAAACTTTGCCAGCACGCGATCCAGCGCCGCGGAGTTGCGCAGGCTGTGTTGATCGAGCCAGCTGCACCCGGCTGGCAGAGGATGATGATGAAGCAGCAACAGCGTATGACGTTCAGGTTCAGCAGCCAGTTTGGTCTCCAGCCAGTCGAGTTGAAACTCGCTTAACTCACCGTGCGGGACGCCAAACACCTGGCTGTCCAGCAGCAGGATCTGCCACTGTTCGCCCGCAAAAACGCATTTCGCCGGAGAGATCCCCGCATCCTGGAGGGAACTGTACATCGCAGGCTGGAAATCATGGTTTCCTGGCAGCCAGACGCAAGGTACGCTAAAGCTCGCGATGCCTTCAGCAAAATGCTGGTAGGCCGCGGAGGATTGATCCTGCGCCAGATCGCCGGTTGCGACAATCAGATCGCATACACGATTTTCAGCGTGAATGGCGCTCAGTACCGCCTGATAACTCTCCCAGGTGTTGACCCCCAGTAGCGTCTCATGCTTTTCGGCAAAAAGGTGGGTATCGGTGATTTGTAATATCCTGACTGGCGCCCCACCAGCAACAGTCAGGTTCAACAGGCTTTCCAAATGGTGTCCTTAGGTAGGTTTATGACGCTAACAAACCGGAATCGCCATTGCTCCATGTGCTAAACAATATCTTAGCCAGTCGGCTAAAAACTGGTTAATTTGATGCTTTTCGTCGCGTTGATGCAACTTTTTATTCGGGTAATCATACCGCGCCTTGAAGCGAAAGATCTGCTGGCTTGAACACACTTCAGCGACCATCGCATCGTGGTAGAGGCGGACCGTCATCGACGGCAGGCTCCAGTAGCTAATACTGGGTGCCGTTTGCTCAATCTCCACCAGCGTAGTGTAGCGCGTTGATTCTGTTATGGTTAACCGATACTGCGCGTTGCTCACCTGATAGCTTACCGTTTCGCCGGGTGCGTCGTTTTTCGGCAGCAGGCGGCGCAATTGTGCGAAATTGGTTTCGCACAGGCGCATCATTTCTGGGAAGTCAGGCGTATAGCGCTTCATTTTTTCCACTCGTTTCGTAATGTCTGATAATGCAGCTGTAGCCATTGCAGGGCGATGACAGACGCTGCGTTGTCGATTTTCCCCTCTTCTACCCACTGGTAAGCCTGCTCCCGGCTCACCACATGAACCCGAATATCTTCGTTTTCATCAGCCAGACCGTGGATCCCTTCCGCCGTCGTGGCGTCCACTTCCCCCACCATAATGGACAAGCGCTCGCTGGTGCCTCCCGGGCTTGCAAGATAGCTCAGCACCGGTTTTGTGCGGCCCACCACCAGCCCCGCCTCTTCCAGCGCCTCGCGCCGGGCGACGTCTTCGACCGACTCACCTTCTTCGATCATCCCGGCCACCATCTCCAGCAGCCACGGGCTCTCGCTCACGTCATAAGCGGCTATGCGGATCTGTTCCACCAGCACAACTTCATCGCGCACTGGGTCAAAGGGTAGCAAGACTGCCGCATGCCCGCGCTCAAAAATTTCGCGTCTGATTTCGCCGCTCATTTCACCGTTAAACAGGCGATGCCTGAAACGGTAAAGTTCCATTGAAAAAAAACCGCTATAAAGCGTTTCTCGTGCAATAATTTCTACATCGTTTTTGGCGAATGTCACGGGCAACTTTTCTGGTTTTTGCATGAGTCGAGTCCTGGTAGCAATGGTGATGAAATTGTGAATTTCAAGGCTGTTTGGCTGCCGTTTGTAAGGCTATATGATAGATTGGTGCAAATTACCGCCAGATGGCACGTAACGCCAACCTTTTGGTGTGGATGATTCTGTTAGAATCGGCAATTATTTTTTAATTAGATCAGCGCTAATACTGCTTCACAACAAGGAATGCAAATGAAGAAATTGCTCCCCATCCTTATCGGCCTGAGCCTGACGGGCTTCAGTGCAATGAGCCAGGCGGAAAACCTGTTACAGGTCTACCAGCAGGCACGTCTGGGCAACCCTGATTTACGTAAATCAGCGGCCGATCGTGATGCTGCGTTTGAAAAGATTAACGAAGCGCGTAGCCCATTGCTGCCACAGTTAGGTTTAGGTGCAGATTATACCTACAGCAACGGTTTCCGCGACGCTAACGGCGTTAACTCCAATGCTACCAGCGCCTCACTGCAATTAACACAGACGCTGTTTGATATGTCCAAATGGCGCGCCCTGACCCTGCAGGAAAAGAGCGCGGGTATCCAGGATGTGACCTATCAGACCGACCAGCAAACGCTGATCCTGAACACTGCCACGGCTTACTTTAACGTGCTGAGCGCGATTGACGCGCTGTCCTACACCGAAGCGCAGAAACAGGCTATTTACCGTCAGTTAGATCAAACCACCCAGCGTTTCAACGTGGGTCTGGTGGCGATCACCGACGTGCAGAACGCCCGTTCACAGTACGACACCGTGCTGGCCAACGAAGTGACCGCGCGTAACAACCTCGATAACGCGCTGGAATCCCTGCGCCAGGTCACCGGGAATTACTATCCTGAACTGGCGTCCCTGAACGTGGACAGCTTCAAAACGGATAAACCGCAGGCGGTTAACGCCCTGCTGAAAGAAGCGGAAAACCGCAACCTGACCTTGCTGCAGGCGCGTCTGAGCCAGGACCTGGCCCGCGAGCAAATTCGTCAGGCGCAGGACGGCCATCTGCCAACCCTGAGCCTGAGCGCGTCTACCGGTGTCTCTGATACGACCTATAGCGGCTCTAAAACCAACACAGCCCAGTATGACGACAGCAACCAGGGCCAGAACAAAGTCGGCCTGAGCTTCTCCCTGCCGCTGTACCAGGGCGGTCAGGTCAACTCCCAGGTGAAACAGGCGCAGTACAACTTTGTTGGCGCGAGCGAGCAACTGGAAAGTGCTCACCGCAATGTGGTGCAGACCGTGCGTTCTTCCTTCAACAACGTAAACGCTTCGATCAGCAGCATCAACGCCTATAAACAGGCCGTTGTGTCTGCACAGAGCTCCCTGGACGCGATGGAAGCGGGTTACTCCGTTGGTACCCGTACCATCGTTGACGTGCTGGACGCGACCACCACGCTTTACAACGCGAAACAGCAGCTCTCCAGCGCGCGTTACCAGTACCTGATTAACCAGCTGAACATCAAACAGGCTCTGGGTACGCTGAACGAGCAAGACCTGCAGATGCTGAACAGCGCGCTGGGTAAACCGGTCTCCACCTCTCCGGACAGCGTTGCACCGGAGAACCCGGAGCAGGTTGCCGCAGTTGATAACTTCAACGGTGACAGCAATACCCCTGCTGCACAGCCAGCTGCTGCGCGTACCACTGCGCCTTCCAGCAAAGGCAATAATCCGTTCCGTAATTAAGCATTGCCCGATGGCGCTTCGCTTATCGGGCCTACTTGATCGTAGGCCGGGTAAGCGCAGCGCCACCCGGCGCAAAATCACACCCGAACGTAAGCCAACGTAAAGATCCCCCTGATTCCGCCCCTCTTCGCTTCATTTTCAACCACTCATCCTCTATCCTGAGCGTTATTACCACTGGGTCCTGGAAGACAAATATGAAACGGACAAAAACGATGAATCACGCGTCGTTCCGCAAAAGCTGGAACGCACGTCACCTCACCCCTGTTGCACTGGCGGTCACCGCCGTCTTTATGCTGGCAGGCTGTGAGCAAAGCGACGAAACGGTCTCGATGTATCAAAACGCAGACGACTGCTCTGCCGCAACCGGTAAAGCTGCCGAATGTAAGACGGCCTACACCAGCGCGCTGAAAGAAGCGGAACGTACCGCACCGAAATATGCTTCGCGCGAAGACTGCGTGGCGGAATTCGGCGAAGGCCAGTGCCAGCAGGCTCCTGCTCAGGCAGGCATGGCGCCGGAAAACCAGGCGCAGGCGCAGTCCAGCGGCAGCTTCTGGATGCCGCTGATGGCGGGCTACATGATGGGCCGTCTGATGAGCGGCGGCGCGGGCTACCAGCAGCAGCCGCTGTTTAGCTCCAAAAACCCAAACAGCCCGGCATACGGTAAATACACAGACGCCACCGGTAAAAACTACGGTGCAGCAACGCCTGGCCGTACCACGACCGTGCCTAAAACGGCGATGGCACCTAAGCCAGCAACCACCAGCACCATCACCCGCGGTGGCTTTGGTGAATCTGTGGCGAAACAAACCACCATGCAGCGCAGCGCGACCGGGTCTTCGACTCGCTCAATGGGCGGCTGATTATGGAACGAGTCAGTATTGTCGAGCGCCCGGACTGGCGCGAAAAAGCCACCGAATACGGTTTTAACTTCCACACCATGTACGGCGAGCCGTACTGGTGTGAAGACGCCTATTACAAGCTCACGCTGGCCCAGGTTGAAAAACTGGAAGAGGTCACCGCTGAATTGCATCAGATGTGCCTGAAGGTCGTGGAAAAGGTTATCGACAGCGATGAGCTGATGACCAAATTCCGCATTCCGAAGCACACCTGGAGCTTTGTACGCCAGTCGTGGAAAACGAACCAACCTTCACTTTACTCTCGCCTCGATCTCGCCTGGGATGGCGTGGGTGAACCTAAGCTCCTGGAAAATAACGCCGATACGCCAACCTCCCTGTACGAAGCGGCGTTCTTCCAGTGGATCTGGCTGGAAGACCAGGCCAATGCCGGAAACCTGCCGGAAGGCAGCGACCAGTTCAACAGCCTGCAGGAAAAGCTGATTGAGCGTTTTGCCGAGCTGCGCGAACAGCATGGCTTCAACCTGCTGCATCTCGCCTGCTGCCGCGATACGGAAGAAGACCGCGGCACGGTTCAGTATCTGCAGGACTGCGCCGCCGAAGCGGAGGTAGCGACCGAGTTCCTCTATATCGAGGATATCGGCCTGGGTGAAAAAGGTCAGTTTACGGATATGCAGGACCAGGTCATCAGCAACCTGTTCAAGCTCTACCCGTGGGAATATATGCTGCGTGAGATGTTCTCCACCAAGCTGGAAGATGCTGGCGTGCGCTGGCTGGAACCGGCCTGGAAGAGCATTATCTCCAACAAAGCCCTGCTGCCGATGCTGTGGAAGATGTTCCCGAACCACCCGAACCTGCTGCCAGCCTACTTTGCGGAAGACGATTTCCCAGAAATGGAAAAATACGTCGTTAAGCCGATTTTCTCCCGCGAAGGCGCAAACGTGTCGATCATCGAAAACGGTAAGACGCTGGAAGCAGTTGAAGGGCCTTACGGCGAGGAAGGCATGATCGTCCAGGAATTTTATCAACTGCCGAAATTTGGCGACAGCTATACGCTGATTGGCAGCTGGCTCATCAACGATCAACCTGCCGGGATTGGCATCCGCGAAGATCGCGCGCTGATCACGCAGGATCTGTCACGCTTCTATCCGCACATCTTTGTGGAGTAAGATCTGCCGGGTGGCGGCTTCGCCTGACCCGGCCTACGGTTTTGTAGGCCCGGTAAGCGTAGCGCCACCGGGCATGTTTTCAGCCTACCTGCACCGACAACATACTCAAACTCCCCATCTCAATTCCGTCGACCGGGATCGTCACCGGTTCCTGACCATCCCACGCGCCAAGAACGTACAGCAGCGGCAGGAAGTGCTCCGGCGTCGGGTTAGAGAGCGAACCGCCCTCGTGCTCCAGATAGTTCACCAGCGGATGCTCTTCGAACGGGCCCTGCCAGGTCAGGTTCGCTTTTACGTAGTCGTTAAAAGAGGTTGCCCACGGGTACGGGGTATTTTCACCGTGCCAGCGCGCCGTGCGGAGGTTATGCACCACGTTGCCGCTCGCCACCAGCATAATGCCTTCATCACGAAGCGATGCCAGCTTACGGCCCATCTCCATGTGCCATGCCGCGGGTTTGGTGCTGTCGATACTCAACTGCACCATCGGGATATCCGCTTCAGGATACATTTTGATCAGCACGCCCCACGAGCCATGGTCAAAGCCCCAGGCTTCTTTATCCAGCGCGACCGGGACAGGTGCCAGCAAATCCACCAGCTTCTGCGCCAGTTCGGGCGAGCCGGGGGCCGGATAATGCGTATCATACAGCGCCTGCGGGAAACCACCGAAATCATGAATGGTTTTTGGCGTTTCCATCGCGGTTACGCCCGTCCCACGGGTAAACCAGTGCGCAGACACCACCACGATTGCTTTTGGACGCGGCAGCGTCTCGCCCAGATGATGCCATGCGCGGGTATAGACGTTGTCTTCCAGAACATTCATTGGGCTACCGTGGCCTAAAAACAGGGCTGGCATACGGGAAGAAGTCATGGTGATATCCTTACAGAAGGTGTCAATTTAATGGTGCTACATTACGCCCAATCGGGCAAAGATGAACGCAGATAAGCGTGAAGATCATCATCAGGAAATTTGAATGTAAGGAATGTGTAAAACGGAGCTCCCTCTCTCGCTTTGCACACAATGAATCATTACTATTAATGAGAATCATTATCATAAGGAGCAATGCATGTCAGTCCCCTTGATCCTGACCATACTGGCGGGGGCCGCGACCTTCATCGGTGCGATCCTCGGCGTGCTTGGCCAGAAGCCATCTAACCGCGTACTGGCCTTTTCACTGGGCTTTGCTGCCGGGATCATGCTGCTCATCTCCCTTATGGAGATGCTCCCTGCCGCACTGGGTACAGAAGGCATGTCTCCGCTGCTGGGTTACGGAATGTTTGTCTTTGGCCTGCTGGGATACTTTGCCCTCGACCGTATGCTACCGCACGCGCACCCGCAGGATTTAATGCAGAAAAACGTAACGCCCATGCCGCGGAATATTAAGCGAACAGCGGTTCTGCTGACGCTGGGCATCAGCCTGCATAACTTCCCGGAAGGGGTCGCCACCTACGTGACGGCCAGCAGCAATCTGGAAATGGGCTTTGGCATCGCGTTGGCGGTCGCCTTACACAATATTCCTGAAGGACTGGCCGTCGCCGGGCCGGTTTACGCCGCCACCGGCTCAAAGCGCACCGCCGTGTTCTGGGCAGGGATATCAGGGATGGCAGAAATTCTCGGCGGCGTGCTGGCCTGGCTGATCCTGGGTAGCCTGGTCTCCCCCGTTGTGATGGCGGCCATCATGGCAGCGGTCGCCGGGATTATGGTCGCGCTTTCGGTAGATGAGCTGATGCCGCTGGCAAAAGAGATCGACCCTAATAACAACCCCAGCTATGGCGTGCTGTGCGGCATGTCCGTAATGGGATTCAGCCTCGTCTTGTTACAATCGGCGGGTATTGGCTGAACGGTTGCGCTCCCCTTATTGAGGGAGCGCAATTTTTTCTTATGTCAGTGAATGCCAACTATCAGTATTAATGATACAAAGTCCGGCACCATACTTTCTGAACACCATAGAATTCACTTAAGAAATATTATTTATAACTATTTTCCGTAAAACAATTACCACTCCGTGTATTAAAAAAAACTCAAAAGGTTGATGTTAATCACTATTTAAACCTAGCCTCTGGCTTTATAGAAAAGGTATCCATCCCTCTCATAATCTCAAAAAATATATTAACCACATCTAAATCGCTCATTAAGAAATGCTCACGAGATAATCCATATTGTGGTTGATATATTTCGACCGCTTTAATGAAATAAATGTGTTGCAATATTAATTCATTAAACTTATTGCGCCATCCAATCTTAGATAAAGGATTATATCTTCATGTTTAACAAGACTATTCTGGCAGTTGCGACAACGGCACTGCTTTCTGGCCTGTCATTTACTGCTGTGGCGGCAGATAACCAGGGCTCAGGGAAGATCACGTTTACCGGTGAGGTGATCAGTGCGCCTTGCTCTATCACCCCGGGAGATGAAAATCAGACCATTGAATTAGGCGAAGTCGCGGATAGCGTGCTGAACAGCGGTAAAAACTCGCTGCCGGTTGACGTAAATATCCACCTGCAGGATTGCATTCTCTCTACAACGACCGGGCAAACCACCACCACGATCGACAAAGTGAAGGTCACCTTTGCCTCCGCAAGTACCGATTCGACTGACACCAGCCTGATGAAAAACACCCTCGATGGCAACATTGGCGGTGCAACAGGTGTAGGCATTCGCTTGCTGGACAGCGGCAGCAATAAAGTCACGCTGGGTAAACCGATTGAAGTGTCATTCCCAACCACAAATGCCTATCAGGAACTGAACTTCAAAGCCCGTATGGAGCCCGTGTCCGGCAGCACGGCTACCCCGGGTAACGTTCAGGCCCAGGCGAACTATATTCTTGAATACAAGTAATTTGATTGTCGTCTGAAAACGTAGCCGATGAAGGACTCATCGGCTTTTATGCATTCTTTTTAAAAGCGAAACGGATTTATGCTAAAACACTCAGCGCATCAACTCTCTCGCCTCTCTGCTTTTATTAAGCATTCGCTGAGTGCCACACTTTACTCAGCATTATTCGTGTTGCCAGTTTCCGCGGTTGAATTCAACACAGATATGATTGACGTTGAAGACCGAAGTAATATCGATATTTCCCAGTTCGAGAAAAAAGGCCACATCGCGCCGGGTAGCTATCTGGTCCGCATTCAGGTGAATAAAAACACGTTGCCTCAATCCGCAACAATGGAATGGATCGCAACGGAAAACGAAAGCGGTTCGCAAATTTGTGTGAATGCCGGTCAACTATCCGATTTCG
The DNA here is from genome assembly GCF_058788735.1 of Enterobacter sp. FW301-JW81. Classification (NCBI taxonomy): domain Bacteria; kingdom Pseudomonadati; phylum Pseudomonadota; class Gammaproteobacteria; order Enterobacterales; family Enterobacteriaceae; genus Enterobacter; species Enterobacter sp. FW301-JW81. The sequence goes on from NZ_JBYTBA010000003.1 coordinate 239,030, forward strand.
GACTGAGCACCGATTTTATTTCGCGACTCCATTATTCACAGGTCGGACGTTGCCTTGATCTTTCGACTTTTCCGGAGCTGGGCTTTTCCCTTAATAAAGGGACAATGGTGCTTTCCGTCACCGTTCCCCAGGCATGGATGAAGTATCAGGCGCAAAACTGGACGCCGCCGGAATTTTGGGATGAAGGTATTGCGGGCGTTTTACTCGATTATAATCTCTATGCCAGCCAGTACGATCCGCACGGGGGCGACGACAGCCAGAATGTCAGCGCCTACGGTACGCTCGGGCTTAACCTGGGTGCCTGGCGTCTACGTTCAGATTATCAGTACAATCAAAACTTTCGACACGGCGAGTCTACGGGCAGCGACAGCAGTCTGGCACGGACCTATCTCTACCGCCCTATCCCTTCGCTGTCATCAAAAATGAAGCTGGGGCAGTACGACTTAAGTTCAGATATTTTTGATACCTTCCACTTTACGGGCGCATCGCTGGAAAGTGATGAAAGTATGCTGCCGCCAGATTTACAAGGCTATGCTCCGCAAATTACCGGCATCGCGCAGACCAATGCCAAAGTGACCGTCTCCCAGTCTGGCCGCGTTCTTTATCAAACAACCGTCGCGCCGGGCCCGTTCACAATTTCTGACCTGGGTGAAACCTACCAGGGACAGCTGGACGTAATGGTCGAAGAGGAAGATGGGCGCAAAACCACCTTCCAGGTGGGTTCATCCTCAATTCCCTTCCTGACCCGAAAAGGCCAGGTGCGTTATAAAACATCCGTCGGTAAACCTACCGCTACGGGCCATAACGACATCAATAACCCTCTTTTCTGGACAGGAGAGCTCTCCTGGGGCTGGTTAAGTAACGTTTCGCTTTATGGCGGTACCATGCTCACATCTGATGATTATCAGGCCATGACCACCGGTATCGGCTTCAACCTGGATTCGCTCGGTTCGATATCTTTTGATGTGACGGGCGCTGAGGCCACGCTGCATCGGGAAAAAAATGATAAACAGCGTGGTTACAGCTATCGCGCGAACTATGCGAAACGCTTTGAGGCAACCGGCAGCCAGATTACTTTCGCAGGTTATCGATTCTCGGATAAAGAATATGTCTCAATGAGCGAATATCTCGCCTCCCGGGACGGCGATACCTCAACGACAAACGAAAAAGAGAGCTATGTTATCTCTTTCAACCAGTACCTGGATTCTCTGGCCTTAAATACCTATTTCAACGTCACCCGTAACACCTACTGGGACAACAGCAGCAACACGAACTATTCCTTTTCGGTGAGCCGCAATTTTGATATTGGCAATTTAAGAGGTTTATCCGCATCGCTGGCGCTAAGCCGGGTCCGCTGGGACGACAGCGACGAAAATCAGGTCTACTTCTCCTTCACCCTTCCGCTGGAACAGAGTCGCAGCATTATGTACAGCTACCAGCGATCGGGCGGCGACAGCGCGTCTCACATGGTTTCCTACTATGACGCCTCCGATCGCAACAATACGTGGAACCTCTCTGCCTCGACGACGGAAGACGATTTGCGCGAAGGTGAACCGTCATTGCGCGGCGGATACCAGCACTATTCCCCCTACGGACGTCTCAACCTTTCAGGCAGCGTTCAGCCTAACCAATATCGTTCGATCAGCGCGGGCTGGAATGGCTCGCTTACCGCCACGCGGCATGGCGTAGCCCTGCATGATTACAGCCCGGCCGATAACGCCCGCATGATGATCGATGCCGACGGCGTTGCCGGAATTGAGGTCAATAGTTCGCGCACGCGTACCAACGCATTCGGTATTGCCGTCGTGCCTTCACTCAGCAACTACACCACCTCAACGGTGCGTGTTAACAACAACACGCTGCCTGATGGCGTAGACATTGAAACCTCCGTCATTCGCATCACGCTGACCGAAGGTGCCATTGGTTACAGTAAGCTGAACGCCACCACGGGCTACCAGATTGTCGGCATCATTCGGCAGGAAAACGGACAGTTCCCGCCCCTGGGCGTCAGTATCGTCGACAGCGCTACGGGTAAAGAGGTCGGGCTGGTTGCCGAAGAAGGCTTCGCTTATCTCAGCGGGATTCAGGAAAACAGCACGCTACGTCTCACCTGGTCCGGCAACGCTTGCGAAATCACGCCGCCGAACCAAAGTAACCTTAGCGGTGACGCTATATTTTTACCTTGTAAAACAGTGCATTAATTCAGGACGAATAAAATGAACATGACTTTTTTAACAAAAGGACTTATCTACATGCTGGCCGTGTGCGGTATTGCACATGCCACCGTATCGCCAGACAGAACGCGCATCATTTTCAACGCCTCAGCAAAAAGCGTGTCGGTCAGACTGACGAACCAGAGTAAAACCGCCCCTTATCTGGCTCAGTCCTGGATTGAGGATAAAGAGGGAAAAAAAACGCGCGAGTTTATCTCCCCTATTCCGCCACTGTTGCGTATCGAGCCTGACGAACAGGCGCAGGTTCGCCTGATGGCACAGCAAAACCTCAGCAAACTGCCCGCCGATCGCGAGTCGCTGTTTTATTACAACATGCGGGAGATCCCGCCCAAAGCCGAGCAGAAGAACGTGATGCAAATCGCCATGCAAAGCCGGCTTAAACTGTTCTGGCGGCCAAAAGCCATTGAGCTGAAAGAGGGACAATTTGTGCCGCTGGAAAAAGTGGTCATATCCCGCTCGGCTGACGGTCTGCAACTCAAAAATTACAGCCCCTATTACATCACCGTGGGATATATCGGACTGAATGGCAAAACGCTGTTACCGGGTGCAGAAAGCGTGATGGTTGAACCTTTCGGCCAGGCCTCTCAGACGCTGCGGAATTTACCTGCAGAATTTCAGATAGGCTATGTTGGAGATTACGGCGGGCTGGAAATGTTTAAAGTGAACTGTAATGCGGTGCAAAACACCTGTCAGAGCAAGCCGGTGAAAAAGGGATAATGATGAAAAGGATCTGCTTCGCTGCAATCGCATTATTTTGTTTGTTCTCATCATCCGCATGGGCGCTGGAATGCTATAAAGGTTCAAAAGGGGGGGCAAGCCTGGTGACAACCACGTTGCCGGCTTTCACCGTGCCCGCAAACGCCCCTGCCGGCCAAAAAATCTGGGAAAGCGGCGATTTGCTGGTGACGGTGTATTGCGATAACGCTACGCGCGATCACACTAAGCCGGTCGACCAGGATCCATGGAGTGAAAATATATATGCCTATATCCTGGACAGTTTTCATAATACCGATAGCCTGATGACCAACAATCCCTATCTGGCATTTGGGGTGACCTATAACGGCGTTGACTATGATACCCCTGATATCAAAATTGATACCGGCGCCTGTCTCGATAAAAAAGAGGACTTTTACGGAGAATATAAAGTCGCAGCGTGTAACGGCACCACAATACAAAAAAACGTCACTTTCACCGTGCGGTTTCGCCTCTACGTAAAGTTAAAAGCGGTACCAAAAGAGCAGTTTGACTTCACATTCCCTTCGGTCACCGTACTTACCTTTGATGGTGTTGGCGGAATAAATGTCATGCCTGGTGCCAAAAACCTGCATTACGATATCGCCGGCCTCTCCAATATTCACTTCCTGGACTGCGGTGTGGATATCCGGATCTATCCTGAAAATCAGATTGTGAATTTTGGCCAGTTTACGGAGAGTGCAGTCAGCACCAGCGCCCTCACCTCACCGTTTAGCATTTCGACAATCCGGGATGCCACTGCAGGCTGTTCAGAACAGTTTGACGTAACGACCAGCTTTTACACCACCGATACGCTCTACGATGATACGCATCTGGACATGGGAAATGGTTTACTCATGCGTCTCATTGATAAAACCAACGGCGACGTGACGTACAATCAGTATCTTCCTTTTGCAACCTATCACCCTGATGATACGGTGACGACGCTAACTCACGATTATACGGCTGAACTCACCCGCAAACCGGGTGAAGCCATTGCTCTCGGACCCTTCAGTAAAGACATTATTGTCAAAATCAATTATCAATAATTGATCAAAAAGCAGACCAGCATCTCATGTTGGTCTGCTTTTTCAGCATTTCACCCTCTCTTTTTCTGCATAAGCCATTCACTTCAATAATTAATGAATCAAAGCTTAATGAGTCTTTAATTATTTTTTAATCACAGACCGTTACAATTAGTTTTAGAATGCGACTGCCTCGAAAACAAATACATTTTAAACATTATTCATAAAAGGATATTTCATGCGAAATATTTCAAAAGCACTTTTAGCGGTTGCGTTAACCTCTCTTATCTCTGGCACTGCACTGGCAAGCGATCAGGGCTCCGGTAAAATCACCTTTAAGGGCGTTATTATTGACGCACCGTGTAATATTGCACCAGACAGTATTGATAAAGAGATTGAACTTGGCCAGTTCACCACGGCGATGATGAATGCGAATAAAAAATCCACCGCGGTACCGGTTGATATTAACCTGGAAAACTGCCAGCTTGATGCTGCAGATGAAACTGCAACTCCCGTCACCAAGGTGGATGTGACCTTCAGCAGCACGGCAACCGACACCACCGATAGCAACCTGATGAGCAACACCTATGCCGGCGGTGCGCAGAACGTCGGGGTTCGTCTGCTGAATAACGCAGAGTCCCCCATTACACTGGGCTCCGCGAACAGCGTCGACCTGTCAGAAGGTTCCTCTACTCAGACGCTGCATTTCAAAGCTCAGATGGAAGTAGTCAACGGTAAAACAGCAACGGCCGGTCAGGTTGAATCAACCGCGAATTATGTATTGCTGTATAAATAAGCAAATATCGTTAATTTTATTTCGGCTGGCAATATATTTGCCAGCCATAGCGGTTATTTTATTTTCGAGCTGAATGATGAAATACAGTTCACCAGGATTAATCATCGCAGGCTTTCTTATCTCACACCCGCTTCTCGCCGTTGAGTTTAACATTAACGCTATCGATAAAGATCAGCGCAGCAATATTGATTTATCACAGTTCAGAGATAAACGTCATATTGCTCCAGGATATTATTTCGTTACCGTTTCGATAAATAAAACCCCGCTTGCCGCTGGCTGGCTGCTGGGCTGGCAAAAAAAAGGGGACACAACGGAGGTCTGCATTCCGGCAGACCTGGCTGATACTTTCAGCCTGGATGACAAGATCCGCGGCACGCTTGCCGATAAAACAGGCTGCGTCGATTTTTCCGGTCTGCCGCAGGTGCATTTCGAGTTTATCCAGGCGACACAAACGCTGGAGGTAACCATACCTCAGGCCTGGCTAAAGTACCGCGCCACCGACTGGATGCCGCCTGCAACCTGGGACAACGGCGTCTCCGGCGTACTGCTGGATTACAATCTCTTCGCCAGTCGCTACCAGCCAGATGAAGGGCCAGGCAGCGATAACGTGAACACCTACGGGACCGCCGGAGCGAACCTAGGCGCCTGGCGGTTCCGGGGAGATTATCAGTATGCCCTTAATCGTACCGATGAGGGTTCGCAGAACGAAGGCCGGTTGTCCCGCGCTTACCTTTTTCGCCCTCTGCCATCATTGGGTTCAAAGCTGACGCTGGGTGAGTCTGATTTTCAGTCCGATATTTTCGATGGTTTTTCGTATACCGGCGCCTCGCTTATTAGCGACGAGCGCATGCTTCCCTGGTCACTGCGTGGCTACGCGCCGCAAATCACCGGCATCGCCCGGACCAATGCAACCGTGACCGTCAGCCAGTCTGACCGGATTATCTATCAGACCAACGTGCCGCCCGGCCCCTTTGTGATTCAGGATATCAATCAGTCCGTACAGGGCACCCTGGACGTCAAGGTCGCTGAAGAAGATGGACGTACCAGCACATTCCAGGTTGCTGCGGCGTCAGTACCATTCCTTACCCGCAAAGGCCAGGTTCGCTACAAACTGTCGGGAGGGAAAGCCCGTGAGGACAGCTCGCACCGCATTGAAGGCAATGCGTTTCTGAGCAGCGAATTTTCCTGGGGCATGATGTCCCACACCTCGCTGTACGGCGGCGTACTGAATAGCGGCAATGATTATCGCGCGCTGGCTGCGGGCATCGGACAAAACCTGAATGTGCTGGGCGCGCTCTCGTTTGATGTCACGCAGGCCACCAGCCAGCCAGACGGTAAAGCTCAACAGACGGGATACAGCTACCGCATCAACTACAGCAAACGGTTCGACACCACCGGCAGCCAGCTTACGCTTGCGAGCTACCGTTACTCCGACAGCCGATTTCTCAGCTACGCCCGTTTTCTTGAAAATGAGCAGGACAATAAGGAGACGGAAAAGCAGACCCTGAGCGTTACCGCCAGCCAGTACCTTCCCGCCCTGTCTTTGAACCTGTATCTCGGCATGCTGCGCCAGACATGGTGGGATAGAGCCTCCTCCACCACGGGAACCCTGACGGCAGGCTACAGCTTCGATCTGGGTCGCTGGAAAAATCTTGCCGTCACGGCCTCCTGGAGCAAAACCTATTATCAGGACCAGGGTGATGATACGCAGGTTTACGTCTCGCTGAGCGTACCGCTGGCCCCCGATCGTCGTCTGAGCTACGACCTGAGAAACGGTGACAATACGCGCCAGACGCTCTCCTGGTACGACGCCTCGGACAGGAATAACACCTGGGGGATATCGGCGAGTACAGAAAGTGAAAAGCCCGACGCCGGCGCGCAGCTCAGCGGTACCTATCAGCACTATGCCGGGACGGGAGATCTCAACCTTTCCGGAAGCTATAAGGCCAACGAATACCGTTCGGTCAGCGCGAGCTGGAACGGCTCGTTCACCGCGACTGCCCAGGGTGCCGCACTGCATCGCCGAAGCTATGGCAACGAGCCGCGCGTCATGGTCAGCACGGAAAGCATCGGCAATATCCCATTAAATATGTCCCGTGACGCCACCAACGCGTTTGGCATCGGCGTGCTACCGGCTTTTTCGAGCTATTTACCTGCCAGTGTACAGGTCAATCTCAATGCTCTGCCGGAGGGTGTGGATGTCGACAGTCGCATTATCCGCGCCACATGGACCGAGGGGGCCATAGGTTATCGACAAATCGCTACCCGTAAGGGGCAGGATGTTGTTGGCATTCTGCGCACGCCCACCGGCATGCCGCCGCTCGGCGCGCGGGTTCACGACCAGGAGACCGGCGCCGAAGTCAGCATTGTTGCCGAAAACGGCCATCTCTGGCTGGGTGCGGTAAAAGCAGAAAAACATTTTACGGTGACGTGGGGGGACGGCCAGCAATGCCGCTTCTCCCTGCCCGCTTCTCTGGAAAACACGACGCAGCTTATGCTGCCCTGCCAGTAGATATCATGATGAAATTACACCTGTTATCAGCAACCCTTTTTCTCTTTGGCTCCTGCGCCTCGTTCGCGGCGATCAATTTGGATCGCACGCGAATTGTCTTTCCCGAAAGCGACAAAGCCAGCAGCCTGACGATTGAAAACCAGAGCCATGCGCTTCCCTATCTGGCGCTCGCCTGGATTGAAGATGGTGAGGGGCGCAAAGAGGACAGCCATTTTATGGTGCTTCCTCCCCTGCAGCGCATTGAACCAGGCACCTCATCACAGGTGCGGGTGGTAAAACAGCCGGCAACACGCGAGCTGCCGAAAGACAGGGAGACCCTGTTCTTTTTCAACCTGCGCGAAGTGCCGCCTAAAAGCGAGAGCCCGAAAGACGATCGCAGCGTGATGCAGGTTGCCATGCAAAGCCGCATCAAGCTGTTCTGGCGTCCAGACGCTATTCACAAAAAGCCCGGAGAGGAAACGGAAATGCGGCTCGCCATCACCCTGTCGGGTAAAACCATGACGCTGCATAACCCTACGCCGTACTTCGTCACGCTGGCGTGGCTTAGCAACAACGGCAAAACCATGCTGCCTGGCTTCGACAGCCTGATGATCGATCCGTTTGCGACCCGCACGCTGACGCTGAGCACGGCAGAAGGAACAGGCTACACCATCGGGTACATTGATGATTATGGCGCGCTGCGCAAGGTCAATTTAACGTGCTCCGGGTCAACCCAATGCACGCTGACGCCGCGCAAGGCAGGGCAACATGCGACATCTCGTTAAGCTTTTCTTTCTGCTGTGGGTGATGTCGCCGATTAAGCAAGCGCTGGCGCTGAACTGCTATCTCGGCACGCAAAACGGCCCGGTTGAGCAAACCAAAACGGTGTCTGAATTTTCGATCCCCAGCAACGCCACGATCGGCCAAAAAATTTGGGAATCCAGCGACATCAAGATCCCGGTTTACTGCGACAGAAATACCGCCTCAAACCATGAGAATGAAGATGTGTTCGCCTGGGTGAACCCTTACCCGTCCGTGTCAGATCCTTACTACGAGCTGGGCGTGACCTACGAGGGGGCGGATTACGATGCCGCCGGCCAACCCTACGGTGCGGACACTCGCCAGTGTCTGGACAACAACAGCCTGAGCAATTACACGCCTGAACAGCTCAAAGCGATGGGCTGGGAGAAATACGTGTGTTCGGGGAATCCGTGGGACGTTCATACCTCACGCACCTTTGTGGCGCGCTTCAGGCTGTACGTCAAACTCAAAGCAGCGCCGCCTCAGGGGTATATCAGCACGCTGGGAGATTACATCGTGGTGCAGTTTGACGGCAAAGGGGGCGTAAATACCCTTTCTGATGCGAAAAACCTTAAATATCATATTAACGGGCTGGAAAACATCAAAGTGCTGGACTGCGGGGCAACGTTCAGTATTTATCCTGAGAATCAGGAGATCGATTTTGGCACCTTCAGCGCGCGAGACATCGTGAATCAGGGCGCGCGAACCCGCACGTTTTCGGTAAAAACGACGAAGGTGCAGGATGCGCAATGCTCCGACGGGTTTAAGATTGACTCTTCGTTTTATACCGATAAAACGCTCACCGCCAACGACACGGCACTGCTTATCGGCAACGGCTTAAAGCTGCGTATTCTTAACGGCACACAGCCCTATACCTTCAATCAGTATGACGAGTATGCCGATTTTACCGGTTCGGTGCTGCAGTTCGAAACCACCTACACCGCCGAGCTTTCTCACGCCGAAGGTTCGGGCATTGTTTCAGGCCCTTTTGAAACCGTCGTGCTGTTCAAAATCAACTACCACTAGACACAAAAAAGCCGGGTTTCCCCGGCTTTTTCACATCAGCACGTTCAGCTGGCTTTGCGCTCGTGCGCCTGGCGATACTCCACCAGATCTTCAATGGTCACCACCGGCATGTTGTGCAGACGCGCAAAAGTGATGCACTCCGGCGCGCGCGCCATGGTGCCATCATCGTTGGTCAGTTCACACAGCACGCCCGCAGGTTTGAAGCCTGCAAGCGTCACCAGGTCGATAGTCGCTTCGGTATGACCGCCACGGGTCAGCACGCCGCCCGCCTGCGCGCGCAGTGGGAAGACGTGGCCTGGACGATGCAGGTCGGACGGCTTAGCACCATCGGCAATCGCAGCACGAACGGTGGTCAGACGGTCAGCCGCAGACACACCGGTCGTCACGCCGTGCGCCGCTTCGATGGTCACGGTAAACCCGGTACCAAAAGCGCTGGTGTTGTTTTCGACCATCATCGGCAGGTCGAGCTGCTTACGACGGTCTTCGGTAATACACAGGCATACGATGCCGCTGCCGTGACGGATGGTCAGCGCCATCTGTTCAACGGTCATGTTTTCGGCGGCGAAAATCATATCGCCTTCGTTTTCACGGTTTTCATCGTCAAGCACCATCACACCGCGGCCTTCGCGCAGTGCATCCAGTGCATGTTCAACACGTTGAGTTGAAGTGCCAAAAGAGGAAAGTAGCGTCTGATTCATGGTAAAAAAACCTCATTAACATTATGGTTACCAGAATCAGGGCAGTCTTAGGAGCGCCGTACAAGCGGCAAAAAGATAACGTGAGCGGGCCCATGCCCGACTGGATCGTTACTCTCTCCCATCCGGACTCTAACCGTCGGCCCCGGAATTACACCGGATCTGCTGACCTTTGAGTATTTACCCAAAGCGCTCGCGGGCTTTCAGCGTTAAGCTGATTTACCGCCGGTGGGGAATTTCGCCCCGCCCTGAGAATAAGCGAGATAACTATAACGCTATTGATTAACCTGGGCAATGCATAAGCTTCAAACAAATCTGCTTTATCCTGGAGCATGACGCGCTACAATGTTCATCAACACCGTTTTATCAAGGGAAGCCGCTATGATTGACCCGAAGAAAATTGAGCAAATTGCGCGTCAGGTTCACGAGTCCATGCCAAAAGGCATTCGTGAGTTTGGTGATGACGTTGAGAAGAAAATCCGCCAGACGCTGCAGGCGCAGTTGGTTCGCCTTGATTTAGTGAGCCGCGAAGAGTTTGACGTGCAAACCCAGGTTCTGCTGCGCACCCGCGAAAAGCTGGCGCTGCTGGAACAGCGCCTGACCGAGCTGGAAAACCGCAATACCCCGGAAGAAGTGAAGCCGGCACCGGCGATTCCGCCGGTGGACGACCAGGCCTAAAATCAATGCAAAACGGCAACCTCGGTTGCCGTTTTTTTTGGTTTGCGCCCTCTCCCTGTGGGAGAGGGTTGGGGTGAGGGCATCAGCCCGCACGGACTACTGACTGTCTTTCTGGATCTTCTTAATGATGTTGGTGGTTGAACACCCGTCCTCAAAGTTGAGCACCATCACCTCACCGCCGTTGGCCCAGACCTCTTCGCTCCCCGCGATTTGCTCCGGTTTGTAATCCCCGCCTTTCACCAGCAGGTCTGGCAGAATACCGGCAATCAGGCGCTGCGGCGTGTCTTCTTCAAACGACACCACCCAGTCCACGGCTTCCAGCGCGCCAAGCACGATCATACGCTGCTCCAGCGGGTTCACCGGACGCGTTTCACCCTTCAGGCGTTTCGTCGACGCATCGCTGTTAACCGCCACAATCAGGCGATCGCCCAGCTTGCGCGCATTCGCCAGATAGGAAACATGGCCCGCATGCAGGATGTCGAACACGCCGTTGGTCATCACCACTTTCTCACCGCGCTTGCGCGCAGCGGCGACGGCCACTTTCAGCTCGTCTTCGCTCATGACGCCAAAACCGGTATCGGCACGACCGCGCACCGCGTTTTCCAGTTCGATAGGCGAAACGGTAGACGTCCCGAGCTTACCGACCACCACGCCCGCCGCCGCGTTCGCAAAGTAGCACGCTTCTTCGAGAGAATTACCCGCCGCCAGCGTCGCCGCCAGGACGCCAATCACCGTATCACCGGCACCGGTTACGTCGTACACTTCCTGCGCCTGGGTTGGCATATGCAGCGGCGCTTTGCCTGGCTGCAACAGCGTCATTCCCTGCTCGGAGCGAGTCACCAGCAGCGCGGACAGCTCGAAGTCAGCGATGATCTTCATGCCGCGCTCAACCAGCTCTTCTTCGGTTTTGCACTTGCCCGCCACCGCCTCAAACTCTGACAGGTTTGGCGTCAGCAGCGTCGCGCCGCGATAGCGCTCAAAATCGGTCCCTTTCGGGTCGATCAGCACCGGCACGCTGGCTTTACGCGCCAGCTGGATCATCGTCTGCACGCTGGCCAGGGCACCTTTCGCATAGTCAGACAGCACCAGCGCGCCGATATTGCCCAGCGCCTGGTTGATACGCTCGTGCAGCGGCTCAGGATCAACGCCTTCGAACCCTTCTTCAAAGTCGAGGCGGATCAGCTGCTGGTTACGCGACAGCACGCGGAGCTTGGTGATCGTCGGGTGGGTCGGAACAGAAACGAAGTCGCACTTCACGTTCACGTCCGCCAGCGACTTGCTCAGCGCGCGGGCCGCATCGTCGATGCCGGTCAGGCCCACCAGACGCGAATGCGCGCCCAGAGAGGCAATGTTCATCGCCACGTTTGCCGCGCCGCCGGGACGCTCTTCAATGGTGTCGACCTTAACTACCGGTACCGGTGCTTCCGGAGAGATGCGGCTGGTCGGCCCATACCAGTAGCGATCCAGCATCACATCCCCAACAACCATTACCCCAGCACGTTCAAACTCTGGCAGTGTTACTTTCATTCCTGACTCCAGAAAGATTCACAATTTGCGCGCGATAATATCACACTTGATTTGTTAAGCACGGTTCCACCAGCCACTTCTGCCAGCTGGCCGTTACCTGAGCGCGTTCGGCGGTGAAACAGTCCAGCGCCACGTGCCCCGGCTGCTCCTGCAACGCCAGGTGATGCAGCTCGTCGCGCAGCGTGGTGTAGGCGCGGGTTAAGGCCTGCGCCTCCTGCTCGTCCATAATGTCGTTTTGCGCCAACAGTTCCAGAATGCGCACGTTATCCGACCAGCGAGTGAGCTTCGGCTTGTCGTGCGCGTGCAGCAGCACCAGATACTGGGTAATAAACTCAATATCGGTAATTCCACCCTCATCGGCTTTAATATCAAAGCGATCGCGATGCTTATTGCCTAAGTGCGCACGCATTTTCTCGCGCATTTCGCGCACTTCGGTCTGCAACGTACTGCCGTCACGCAGGGTGGTCATGACCTCCCTGCGGATGACGTCAAACTGCGTTTTGAGCTGCGGATCGCCATACACCACGCGAGCACGCACCAGCGCCTGGTGCTCCCACGTCCAGGCTTCATTCTTCTGGTAATCGGCGAAGGACTCCGTCGAAGTAACCAGCATGCCCGCCGCGCCGGACGGGCGCAGACGGGCATCCACTTCATACAAAATGCCCGACGAGGTGCGGGTGCTGAACAGGTGCATGATGCGCTGCGCCAGGCGCAGGTAGAACTGCCGCCCGTCAATCTCGCGCTCGCCGTCGGTCATCACGTCAACCGGGCAGTCGTGAAGGAAGATTAAATCCAGATCGGAGCTATAGCCCAGCTCCCAGCCGCCGAGCTTACCGTAACCCACCACCGCGAACCCGCGGCCGTCACGGTCGGCCAGGTGTTTCGGCTGGCCGTAGCGCGCCACCATCTGCACCCATGCCTGATGCACCACCGAGTCGATAATCGCTTCCGCCAGCCAGGTTAAGTGATCGCTCACTTTCATTACCGGCAGCGTTCCGGCGATATCCGCGGCCGCCACACGCAGCATCTGGGCCTGCTTAAACTGACGCAGCGCCTCCAGCTGTTGCTCTTCGTCCTCTTCCGGCACGCGCAGCAGATACTGGCGCAGCTCGTCCCGGTAGGCGTCAGTCGCCGTCGGCTGATAAAGGGTATTCGGATCGAGCAGCTCATCCAGCAGCAGCGGGTAACGCGCCAGCTTGTTGGCTACCATCGGCGACGCAGCGCAGAGCGTAATCAGGTGCTTCAGCGCGCCGGGGAACTCGCTCAGGAGTTCAAGATACGTGGTACGCGTGATAATCCCGCTCAGCAGCGGCATCATCCGCGAAAGCGGCACCGGCGCATCCGCCCGCGAGCAGACTTCGCTCAGCAGGTGCGGCATCAGGTGATCCAGCACCTGACGACCGCGCGGGCCGATGGCGCGTTTGTTCAGCTCAAGGCGGAAATCAGCGATCAGCGCCACCACGCGATGACGCGCGTCGTCGGTTAAGTGCGTCAGCACCGGCGTGGTGTCATCTTCCTGAAGCGCATCCTGCCACAGCTCGCGCCAGTGTTCGGAGAGCGCATCGTCCTGCGACTCACTTTCGTCATCGCCGATCAGCTCGTTAAAGATGCGGCGCACGCCTGCCATATGGGCATCGAGCCGTTCGGTCAGCGTTGACCACTCTTCCACGCGCATTCCCCAGGCCAGACGCGCCCGGTTCAGGTCGTCGCCCGGCAGGGTCTGAGTCTGTTCGTCGTTGATGCTTTGCAGCAGATTTTCCAGACGACGCAGGAAAAGATAGGCCTCGCGCAGGGTTTGCGCGTCGCCGTCCGGCAGGAGATGCAGCTGCGCAATGGCGCTCAGCGTCGGTAACAGCGAACGAGACTGCAGCGACGGCTCGCGTCCGCCGCGAATAAGCTGGAAGACCTGGACAATAAATTCGATTTCGCGGATGCCGCCCGCGCCGAGCTTGATATTGTCCTTCAGACCACGGCGGCGCACCTCGCGGGCAATCATCCCTTTCATATTTCGCAGGGACTGGATGACGCTGAAGTCGATATAGCGACGGAACACAAACGGGCGCAGCATGGCGCGCAGCTCGTTGGCGTAAGCGTCGTCGCTGTCGCCCATGATCCGCGCTTTGACCATCGCGTAGCGCTCCCAGTCGCGTCCCTGCTCCTGGTAATAATCTTCCAGCGCCGCAAAGCTCAGCACCAGCGGCCCGCTGTCGCCAAACGGACGCAGGCGCATGTCCACGCGGTAGACAAAACCGTCCTGCGTGGGCTGGTCCAGCGCCTTAATCAGACGCTGGCCGAGACGGGTAAAGAACTGGGCGTTGTCCAGTTCGCGACGGCCGCCGCGCGTGGAGCCGTTCTCGGGCCAGGCAAAAATCAGGTCGATATCGGAGGAGAAGTTCAGCTCGCAGCCGCCCAGCTTGCCCATCCCCAGAATCAACAGCGGCTGGGGAACCCCTTCCTCGCTGCACGGCGTGCCCCACTCTTTACAGCAGGCGGCGTAGAGCCAGTCTCGCGCGGCGACGATCAACGTCTGCGCCAGCTCGCTTAACTGCTGCAGCGTGCTCTCTTCGCTCACCTGCTCCAGCGCCTGCGCCCAGGCAATGCGCACCATCACCCGACGACGGAACTGGCGCAGGACGCGCATCAGCGTGGCCTCATCCGCCACGTCTTCGAGTGCAGCCTGCAGCCAGCCAGCATAGTGCCGCCACTCGTCTGCCTGCGGCGGTGCGTTCTCAAGCTCCGCCAGCCAGTCCGGGTTGGCGGCGATACTTTCCTGCACAAAATCACTGAATACGAGCACGCTCTTTGCCTGCTCGCTTAACGATGACGCCGGTAATGACTCAGGCAGACGTTCGCAAACGGTCTGCCACTGCTGCTGTAACTGCGAAGAAAGCGGCATTATTGGGGTTCCTTGCCAGAGTTAACGTTTTCCGCTGTGCAGCCAGAACGGCTCCTGCGAAATGGCCTCGTTACGGAAATGCTCAATCTCGATATGCTGACGGGTTTCAATGGCATGCTTCAGTCCCTGCCAGTTTTCCAGCCAGGCCTGGGCCTTCGCGCCGTCATAAGCGCCGGAAAGCAGCAGCATGCTGTCGACGTTGCGCGAAAGGCGGGGAAGCTGATCGCCATACTGGTCGCCCAGCGGATAGGCAAACGTGGTCTTCAGCTCAGCGGCATGGCGGGAAAGATGAATATCCGCGAAGCGTTTGAAGTTTTCCGCGATTTTGGCCTCTGCTTTCGCATCCAGGAACGGGCGCCAGCCGCGCGTCACCAGAAACTCGGTCAGCGCCAGTTTTGCCGTCGCGTTTTGCGGGCTGTAGATCGCCGTTTGCGCAGAGACGTCGGAGTGCATCAGCGTTTCGGTTTGCGTCAGCAGATCACGTAAGTGAGCGCTCGCTTTTCGAGGCACGATACCGCCGAAGAGCGTCAGGGTATGGCGCACCAGGGCAATCGCCGCCAGCACGTGGGATTTGGCGTTTTTCACGTTTCGCACCCACAGCTCTTCGTGGTACTGCCACTGAGAAAGCGCCAGCTCCAGCGCGGCCTCCAGGCCCTGTTCAACGCTGGCTTTCGGCGCAACGTGCAAAATGGTCGTCTCTTTCAGCACGCGCGGCGCATTCCCGGCGGCCAGATGGTAACCCCGCGCGGCTTTGCTCAGGCTCCCCTGACGTAATCCGGACTGGTTCACCAGCCTGCGCGCCAGCTTCAGCACGTCATTCGCATCCCCTTCCAGCAGCTCAAGCTCCAGTTCGCAAATCGGCTCATGGAACTCTCCCGCCTTCACGTCACCCAAATCCAGGGCGATTTCGATGCGGCTTTTGCCTTCCGTCACCAGCCATTTTTCACGCCAGAAATCGGTGCTGAACAGCGGTTGCACCTGCTCCGCCAGCGTGGAAGGCAGCTCGCCTTCCGGCCAGACTTCGGCAGGGAAACGTTCCAGCTCAAGTTCTGGCTTACTGATGTCGATATTGTACTCCGGGCGCTGATGCAAACCGCCGACCACACGGCCGGCAATTTTCATCGTCATCTCGTAGCGACCGTTTGCACCGCGGATGCGCAGCCCCATATCGTGGCGGCGCAGCCAGTTGTCCGGCGTTTCGTAATAGATATTAAGCAGTTGTACCGGTGCATGGTGTTCGCCGGAAAGCGTATGCAGATGCTGGCGGAATGCGTCAACGCTGTCTTTTTCGACGATAAATTTTAATTCGATTTCCTGAGCCATAGCCTTGTACTTTTGCGGGCGTCACAGACGCGTCAATGAGGGCGAACTTCCTCGCCATTTGTTTGTCAGTACATAGTATTTTGCGCCAAATTGCCATGCAATGAGCAATTTGACGGGCGTAAATGTGTAGAGTCGTGACACAGATGATTCTGATTGCTGATGAATGCTTTGCGTAGAGACACTGTTGCCACTACTATCGTTCCACTATTTATGAAAATAACGACTAATGATGCTTAAATTACGCCTGATTGGACTTACTTTACTCGCTTTTAGCGCCGCAACCGCAGTGCACGCTGAAGAGAAGCGTTACGTTTCTGACGAACTGAACACCTGGGTACGCAGTGGCCCTGGAGACAATTATCGCCTCGTGGGTACGGTAAATGCCGGCGAGGAAGTCACGCTGTTACAGACCAACGCGGACACCAACTACGGCCAGGTGCGCGACAGCACCGGTCGTACTTCATGGATCCCGCTGAAAGAGCTGAGCACCGTACCAAGCCTGCGCACCCGCGTCCCGGATCTGGAAAACCAGGTGAAAACCCTGACCGATAAGCTGAACAACATCGACGGAACCTGGAACCAGCGCACCGCTGAAATGCAGCAGAAAGTGGCGCAAAGCGACGGCGTGATTAACGGTCTGAAAGAAGAGAACCAGAAACTGAAAAATGAGCTGATTGTCGCGCAGAAGAAAGTGAATGCCGCCAATCTGCAGCTCGATGACAAACAGCGCACCATCATCATGCAGTGGTTCATGTATGGCGGCGGCGTGCTGGGCGTTGGTCTGGTGCTGGGTCTGGTTCTGCCGCATCTGATCCCAAGCCGTAAGCGTAAAGACCGCTGGATGAACTAATTCGTCTTCTCTGCCAGACTTACGTATCATTCTGGAAAAGAGAAAACGGGAGTGTAAGGCGTGAAGAGTTATCTGGTCGGTGGTGCGGTACGTGATGCGTTGTTAGGTCTGCCGGTCAAAGATAAAGACTGGGTGGTGGTTGGCGCCACCCCTGAAGAGATGCTCGACGCGGGCTACCAGCAGGTAGGCCGCGATTTCCCCGTGTTTTTGCACCCGCAAAGCCGCGAAGAGTACGCCCTGGCGCGTACCGAGCGGAAATCGGGCTCGGGCTATACCGGCTTCACCTGCTATGCCGCACCGGACGTCACGCTGGAGCAAGATCTCCTGCGCCGCGATCTCACCATCAACGCGCTGGCGCAGGACGAAAACGGCCAGATCGTTGACGCCTATGGCGGCCAGGACGATCTGCGCAACCGTCTTTTACGTCACGTCTCCCCCGCGTTTTCTGAAGATCCGCTCCGCGTCCTGCGCGTGGCGCGCTTTGCCGCGCGTTATGCGCATCTCAGCTTTCGTATTGCCGATGAGACAATGGCGCTGATGACCGCCATGACCGAGGCGGGCGAGCTTGCACACCTGACGCCAGAGCGCGTCTGGAAAGAGACGGAAAATGCTCTCACCACGCGCAACCCGCAGATCTTTTTCCAGGTCCTGCGCGACTGCGGCGCGCTGAAGGTGCTGTTCCCGGAAATAGACGCGCTGTTTGGCGTTCCCGCCCCGGCGAAATGGCATCCGGAAATTGATACCGGCGTGCATACGCTGATGACGCTGAGCATGGCGGCCATGCTCAGCCCGGACGTGGACGTACGCTTTTCCACCCTGTGCCACGATCTCGGCAAAGGCTTAACGCCAAAAGAATTCTGGCCTCGCCACCACGGGCACGGCCCGGCAGGGGTGAAGCTGGTCGAGGGACTGTGCCAGCGTCTGCGCGTCCCAAACGAGATCCGCGATCTGGCGAAACTGGTCGCCGAGTTCCACGACCTGATCCACACCTTCCCGATCCTGAAGCCGGCCACCATCGTCAAGCTTTTCGATAACATCGACGCCTGGCGCAAACCCCAGCGCGTGGAGCAAATCGCGCTCACCAGCGAAGCGGACGTGCGCGGTCGTACCGGGTTTGAAGCGTGCGATTACCCGCAGGGTCGTTTGCTGCGTAAAGCCTGGGACGTGGCAAAAGCGGTGCCGACGAAAGACGTTGTCGACGCGGGATTCAAAGGACCGGAGATTCGGGAAGAGCTGACGAAACGGCGAGTTCAGGCGGTATCGGACTGGAAGGAAAAGCATTGCCCTCAGCCGAAAGACTGAGGGCCATCGGTCAGAAGAAGACCACGTACACCGCAGCCGCCACGATAAAGCGATAGATCGCGAACGGAATAAACGAGATACGCTTAATCAGCTGCAGGAAGGTTTTGATGGCAATCAGCGCCACAATAAACGCGGTGATGAAGCCCACGGCGAACATCGGAATGTCGCCAGCCGTCAGGAAGTGATAGCTCTTATAGACGTCGAGTACGGTGGCACCCATCATCATCGGCACCGCCAGCAGGAACGAAAACTCCGACGCGGCATAACGGCTCACGCCCATCAGCATCCCGCCAGAAATCGTTGCGCCTGAACGCGAGAAGCCCGGCCACAGCGCCAGACACTGGAAGCAGCCAATAATAAACGCCTGACGATACGTCATGTCGTCCAGACCTTCCGCACGCGGGGTTTTAGGTTTCAGCACTTCTGCTGCAATCAGCAGGAAACCGCCAACCACCAGCGCATACATCACGTTAATCGGGTTAAACAGAGACTTGATGGCGTCATGGAAAACCAGACCCAGCACCACCGCAGGGACCATCCCGAGCAGGATATGGATGAGCGTCAGACGGCCGGTGCCTTCACCTTCGCGCTGAGGAAGACGACCAAAGTGGATGCCGATCAGACCAAACAGACGACGCCAGAACATCACCACCACCGCCAGAATCGAACCCAGCTGAATGACCACTTCAAACGTCTTTGCGGTATCGCCTTCAAAGCCCAGCAGATGGCCAACGATAATCATATGGCCCGTACTGGAAACGGGTAAAAATTCCGTCAATCCTTCGACCACACCCAGTATTGCCGCCACCAGCAGCGAGTGCATATCGCTCATCTATAAACCCCTAAAAAGATATAAAAAAACGGTCGCCCCAACGGCTACCGTGAAAGATACAGCTTTAAGACCGATATAACCTAAAATGGTTTAGCTATTATGACGTTAAATCTGTCCTTTCAGATTTGTGCCACGCTCGATGATGACGCCGACATTGGCGGCTCGCGCCACCGCGCCCGGCTTGCTCAGCTTGATGCGCACCCACGGCGAATTGAATTTGGTGAGCAGCAGTTCCGCCACTTCCTCCGCCACCCGCTCGACCAGCGCAAAGCGTTGCCCTTCAACGTGGCCGATGACCGTTTCACTGATGTCGGCATAGCTCAGACAATCGTTCACGTCATCGCTTTTTGCCGATTTGCGGTTATTCCAGCCCATTTCGATATCGAACACCAGCTTCTGCTCGATGGTCTGTTCCCAGTCGTAAACACCAATCGTGGTGATTACCGAAAGTTGCTCTATAAATACAATATCCATCACGACCTGCCTGCTTTTTGGCTAAACCGGATACCACTTCCGGCGAATTATGCGTATTATCCACAGATGCTGAGAATACAGATACATTTTCAAAACGGAACAGCGTTATGAGTGCAATCGCGCCTGGAATGATCCTCCTCGCCTACCTTTGCGGCTCAATCTCCAGCGCCATTCTGGTCTGCCGCATCGCCGGGTTACCTGACCCGCGTGAAAGTGGTTCCGGGAACCCGGGAGCGACCAACGTACTACGAATTGGCGGCAAGGGAGCAGCCGTAGCGGTTTTGATTTTTGATGTTCTGAAAGGGATGCTACCCGTCTGGGGCGCGTACGCGCTGGGCGTTACGCCGTTCTGGCTGGGGCTCATTGCCATTGCCGCCTGCGTTGGTCATATCTGGCCCGTCTTCTTCGGCTTTAAAGGCGGCAAAGGCGTGGCTACGGCTTTTGGCGCCATTGCGCCTATCGGCTGGGACTTAACCGGCGTCATGGCCGGCACCTGGCTGCTGACCATTCTTCTGAGCGGCTATTCGTCGCTGGGCGCCATTGTCAGCGCGCTGATTGCCCCGTTCTACGTCTGGTGGTTCAAACCCCAGTTTACCTTCCCGGTGTCGATGCTCTCCTGCCTTATCCTGCTGCGCCATCACGATAATATTCAGCGCCTGTGGCGTCGTCAGGAGACCAAAATCTGGACGAAGCTCAAGAGAAAGAAAAAAGACGCTCCGAAGGGTTAGTTATGCCTTATAGCCAAATGTGATTTTGGCCACCTTCTGCCTGTGGTAACTGTTAGAGACACAACACAACCACATCAGAAGAAAATGGCAGACATTACAGAAACCACTCCCCTTTCAACACCACAACATTCAGCGAATGGCGACATCCAGTGGGTGCGCAGCGCCGCTGACGTCTCGCGGCTGGTCAATGACGGTTCTCAGGGACGGGCGAATGCGCGCATCGTCATCGGTATCGCGCTGGGCGGGATTTTCCTCGATGCCTACGACCTCGGCGCGCTGGCCTTCGGCATAAAAGACATCACCCGAGAATTTAACCTTACGCCGGCAGGCACCGGCATGGTGGCCTCGGCCATTACCTTCGGGGCCATTGTCGGGGCGCTGCTCGGCGGCTACCTCACGGACAAGATTGGCCGCTACCGGGTCTTTATGGCCGACATGCTCTTCTTCGTGGTGGCCGCCATCGCCTGTGCGCTGGCACCTAACGAATACGTGCTGGCGGGCGCCCGCTTTGTGATGGGGCTCGGCGTGGGGATCGACCTTCCCGTGGCGATGGCGTTTTTAAGCGAGTTTGCCAAACTCAAAGGCCCGGGGAATAAGGCCTCCAGCGTCGCGATGTGGTGCCCCACCTGGTATGCCGCCATCAGCATCTCGTATCTCCTGGTGCTTTTCTTCTACGCCGTGCTGCCGGAAAGCCACAGCGACTGGCTGTGGCGTTTGATTCTGGGCTTCGGCGCGGTGCCGGCGCTGGTGATTATCGCCATCCGCAGCCGCTATATGAGCGAATCGCCGGTCTGGGCGGCGAATCAGGGCAACCTGAAAGAGGCAACCTCGATCCTGCGCCAGTCCTATAACATCAACGCCCACGTGCCGCAGGACGCGCTCAGCCAGCCCGCACCCGTCGTCAATAAAGCGAAATGGTCTAACTACCTGAACCTGTTTCGCGGCATCTATTTACGCCGCACGACGCTCGCCACGCTGCTGTCCGTCGTCTCGTCGTTTGCCTATAACGCCGTGGCATTTGGCCTGCCGGTGATCATCTCCAGCTTCTTTGTCCAGTCGATGCTCACCACCATTCTGATTTCTCTGGTGCTTAACCTGCTGTTTGCCTTCGTCGGCGGGCTGCTGGCGGTACGCTACGTCCCGCGCTTCGGTGCCTGGCGGATGTCGCTTGCGGGCTACGCCTGCCAGCTAGTCGCGCTGCTCGGGCTGGCGCTGGTCGGGCGGCCAGAAGGCGCAGCGGAAGGTGTGGTTGCCGTCGGCATGCTGGCGCTGTTCCTGTTCGGTCAGGGCTTCGGCCCGGGCGCGCATACCATGACGTTTGCCTCGCTGAGCTACCCGACCTCGCTGCGCGGCGTCGGCGTGGGTCTCAACCAGACGCTGATGCGCAGCAGTTCCACGCTGTCGCTGTTCCTGTTCCCGCTGCTGGTCGCCTCCCTCGATACCGCCGTGTTCTGGGTGATTGCGCTGGCGCCGTTTATCGGCCTGGCCTCCCTGCTGGCGATCCGCTGGGAGCCGTCCGGGTATGACGTGGATGCGGAGGATTACCGCTAATGACCTCGCTTCGGTGGGTTAACCCCACCGAAGGGTTCTTACAAATCATCCAGCAGCGTTCGGGAAAGTTTTTTCAGCATCTCAAGCTCTTCATCATTCATCCGCATGCTGCAGCGAATCTGGTCCGGCAGCGCCATCACCTGCTTTTTCAGTGCGTTAGCCTTCTCCGTCAGAACAACATTTTTCATTCTTTCGTCACCCACAACCGCGATACGGTTGAGAAACCCCTTTGCCTCAAGCTTTTGTACCAGCGGGGTCAATGTGCCCGAATCAAAAAACGTCTTATCGCTGAGATCGCGAAGTGGAATGTTGTCTTTCTCATAAAGCGCCATCAAAACAACAAATTGCGGATAGGTCAGATCCATTTCCTGCAATAAGGGACGATATTGCCGAACGAACGCGTTGGTGACCGAGTACAGTGAGAAGCAAAGTAAATCATCTAATGTCTTGTTTTCTTTCATTTCTCTATCAACCCTGAGTCAGTTTTATAAAAAAATTATAAATAAAGTTTGACTAAAAGTATCTTGCGCGCAAGTATTACACCAGCAACTTAATAGTGCACTACTTAAATAACGTCACCGTTTAACACTCGCTTAAAGAGGTACTACCATGAAAACATTAACCGCCATCCTGGTTTCTTCCGTATTCGCGTCAGCCGCAGCGTCCGCTCACACCACCAATACCCCTACCCCGACCGCAGGCGTACAGGCATTTCTTAATGTTCTCAATTCAGGCAAGGGTAAGCCAATGGAACAGATGACTCCACAGGAGGCCCGCCAGGTACTGATCGGCGCGCAGCAAGGCGCAAAACTGCCCCCCGCTCAGGTTTCAGAAAAAACGATCCAGGTAAATGGTCAGGCGATCAAACTGAAAATAGTGAAACCTGAAAACGCAACCGGCACGCTGCCGGCATTTATGTTCTTCCACGGCGGCGGTTGGGTGCTGGGTGATTTCCCAACCCACGAACGCTTGATCCGCGATCTCGTTCGCGCGTCGGGTGCCGCAGCGGTTTACGTTGATTACACGCCGTCACCTGAGGCCCATTTCCCGGTAGCCATTAATCAGGCCTATGAAGCGACAAAATGGGTAGCCGGGCACGGTCAGGAAATTGGCGTGGACGGTAGCCGTCTGGGTCTGGTCGGTAACAGCGTGGGCGGCAATATGGTGGCTTCCGTGGCGCTGCAGGCAAAACAGTTCAATGGGCCAAAAATTCGCTACAACGTCATGCTCTGGCCTGTTACCGATGCAAATTTTGATACTGCCTCGTATAACCAGTTCGAGAACGGCTATTTCTTGTCGAAAAACATGATGAAATGGTTCTGGGATAACTACACCACCAACGCAGCCGATCGCAACAATATCCTTGCCTCTCCGCTTCGCGCCAGCGCCGCGCAGTTGAAAGGCTTCCCGGAGACGCTGATTCAGACAGCAGAGCTGGACGTTCTGCGGGATGAAGGTGAGGCATTCGGGCGTAAACTGGATGCGGCTGGCGTTCCGGTGACCGTCACGCGCTATAACGGCATGATCCACGATTACGGCCTGCTCAATCCACTGAGCGAAGAGCCTACGGTCAAGGTTGCTCTGGAGCAGGCTGGCGCAGCGCTGCATGAGCACCTGAAATAACAGCATCGCGATGCTTGTCAGACAGCACGCCCCCTGGGGCGTGCTTTTTTGTTTCGTCTTAACCGCCATCCATAAGCGACTCATATGACAGCCTTCAATTCTGCCAGGGCATACTGAAACGACCCCGATGATGAGCGGATGGATGCAGCATGTTAGCAGCTCAGGTCACTGATAATACGTATAAAGGCTGGCAGGCGTCGCTTGCCCTGCAGTTTTGTCACACCCCTGAGAAAACCCTCCTGCACTCTGCTCATCACCTCGGGCCGCTCACCGTTCAGCGGCCGTTTTATCCTGAAAGCGAAACCTGCCACCTCTATCTGCTGCACCCACCCGGTGGCGTTGTGGGCGGCGATACGCTGGATATTTCTGTCCGGCTGGACGCCAACAGCCACGCGCTCATCACCATGCCCGGCGCCAGCAAGTTTTATCGCAGCAGCGGCCCGCAGGCTCGTCTGAGCCAGCACTTTTATCTCGATGAAGACGCCATCCTTGAATGGCTGCCGCAGGACACCATTATTTTTCCCGGTGCGAATGCCGCGCTGCGCTCCGTCTTCCACCTGAAGGCCTCCAGCACGCTGCTGGCGTGGGAGCTGTACTGCCTGGGACGACCGGTGATCGGTGAAACCTTCAGCCACGGCACGCTGGAGAGCCGTCTTGAGGTCTGGGTCGACGACGCGCCGCGCCTGATTGAGCGCCAGCATCTCAGCCATGGCGATCTCACGCCCGTTGCCGGGCATCCGTGGCTCGGCACGCTGCTGTTCTATCCGGCCGGGGAAGCGCATCTCGACACGGTACGCGAGCGGCTCGCCCCGCTGGGTACCTTTGCCGGCGCAACGCTCACTGACGATCTGCTGTCGGTGCGTTTTCTCTCCCACGATAACCTGATTTGTCAGCGGGTAATGCGCGACGTCTGGCAGTCGCTTCGCCCGCTTCTCACCACTAAAACCGCCTGTTCGCCGCGTATCTGGCAGACATAAGAGAAACGTTATGGAACTGACCCCCAGAGAAAAAGACAAGCTGTTGCTGTTCACCGCCGCGCTGGTTGCCGAACGCCGCCTTGCGCGCGGGGTAAAGCTCAATTATCCGGAATCGGTCGCGCTGATCAGCGCCTTCATTATGGAAGGCGCCCGCGATGGCGAAACCGTCGCCTCGCTGATGGAGGCGGGCCGACACGTTCTGACGCGCGACCAGGTAATGGAGGGCGTGCCGGAGATGATCCCGGATATCCAGGTGGAAGCGACCTTCCCGGACGGATCCAAGCTCGTCACCGTTCATAACCCGATCGTCTAAGGAGCGCGTGATGATCCCAGGCGAATATCAGATCCAGCCCGGCAATATTGCCCTCAACGTCGGGCGTGAAACCCGGCGCGTCATCGTCGAAAACCACGGTGACCGGCCGATCCAGGTCGGATCGCACTACCACTTTTACGAGGTCAACCCGGCGCTGAAGTTTGACCGGGAAACCACCAAAGGCTACCGGCTGAATATTCCGGCGGGCACCGCCGTGCGTTTTGAACCCGGCCAGAAGCGCGAAGTGACGCTGGTTCAGGTTACGGGTGCGCGGCGCATAGTCGGTTTTCGCGGCGAGGTTATGGGAGAGGTGAAACATGGCTGAAATTTCGCGCCGGGCTTACGCCGATATGTTCGGCCCTACCACCGGCGATAAGGTGCGGCTGGCCGACAGCGAGCTGTGGATAGAAGTGGAAGACGATCTCACCACCTACGGCGAAGAGGTCAAGTTCGGCGGCGGGAAGGTGATCCGCGACGGCATGGGTCAGGGACAGATGACCGCAGACGACTGCGTGGATCTGGTGCTCACCAACGCGCTGATCGTCGATCACTGGGGGATCGTGAAGGCCGATATCGGCGTGAAGAACGGGCGGATCTTTGCCGTCGGCAAAGCCGGCAACCCGGATATTCAGCCCGCCGTAACGATCCCGATAGGCGCCGCGACGGAAGTCATCGCCGCCGAAGGGAAGATCGTTACCGCCGGCGGGATCGACACCCACATCCACTGGATCTGCCCGCAGCAGGCGGAGGAGGCGCTGGTCTCCGGCGTCACGACGATGATCGGCGGCGGTACCGGACCGGCGGCAGGCACCAACGCCACCACCTGCACGCCGGGGCCGTGGTATATCGCCCGCATGCTGCAGGCTGCCGATACCCTGCCGGTGAATATCGGCCTGCTCGGCAAGGGCAACGGTTCAAACCCGGATGCCCTGCGCGAGCAAATCGCCGCCGGCGCCATCGGGCTGAAGATCCACGAAGACTGGGGCGCGACGCCTGCGGCCATCAACTGCTCGCTGGAGGTGGCCGAAGAGATGGATATCCAGGTGGCGCTGCACAGCGACACGCTGAACGAGTCCGGATTTGTGGAAGACACGCTGGCCGCCATTGGTGGGCGCACTATTCACACCTTCCACACCGAGGGGGCAGGCGGCGGCCACGCGCCGGATATCATCACCGCCTGCGCGCACCCGAATATTCTGCCCTCTTCCACCAACCCGACGCTGCCCTACACGGTCAATACCATCGACGAGCATCTCGACATGCTGATGGTCTGTCACCACCTCGATCCGGATATCGCCGAGGACGTGGCGTTTGCGGAATCCCGCATTCGTCGTGAAACCATCGCCGCTGAAGACGTGCTGCACGACATCGGCGCATTCTCGCTCACCTCGTCAGATTCGCAGGCCATGGGCCGCGTCGGAGAAGTGATTATTCGCACCTGGCAGGTGGCGCACCGCATGAAGGTCCAGCGCGGCGCGCTGCCGGAAGAGACCGGCGAGAACGACAACTTCCGCGTGAAGCGCTACGTCGCCAAATACACCATTAACCCGGCGCTTACCCATGGCATTGCCCACGAAGTCGGTTCGATTGAGGCGGGCAAGCTGGCGGATCTGGTGGTCTGGTCCCCGGCATTCTTCGGCGTCAAGCCCGCCACTATCGTCAAGGGCGGAATGATCGCCTGCGCGCCGATGGGCGATATCAACGCCTCGATCCCTACGCCGCAGCCTGTGCACTACCGTCCGATGTTTGGCGCGCTGGGCGCCGCGCGACACGCCACCCGGCTGACGTTTGTCTCACAGGCCGCCAGCGCCAACGGCATCCCGCAACGGCTCAACCTGCAGAGCGCTACCGCGGTGGTGAAAGGCTGCCGGACGGTGAAAAAGGCGGACATGATCCACAACGGCCTGCAGCCGAATATCACCGTCGATTCGCAAACCTACGAGGTGCGCGTCGACGGTGAACTGATTACCAGCGAACCGGCTGACGTTCTGCCGATGGCGCAACGCTATTTCCTGTTTTGAGGAGTGATGATGATCTATTTAACCCAACGCCTGGACCATGCGCACCCGATTACCGCCAGCGTCACGCTGCCGATTGACGTGCGGGTGAAAAGCCGCGCCCGCGTGGCGCTGAACGACGGTCGCGAAGCCGGGCTGATGCTGCCGCGCGGCCTGCTGCTGCGCGGGGGCGACCTGCTGACTACCGACGACGGCAGCGAGGTGATTGAGGTGATCGCCGCGCCGGAGTCCGTCTCCGTGGTGCGCTGCGCCGATCCGTTCCTGCTCGCCCGCGCCTGCTACCACCTGGGCAACCGCCACGTGCCGCTGCAGGTCATGCCCGGCGAGCTGCGCTATCACCACGATCACGTTCTCGACGATATGCTGCGCCAGTTCGGGCTGGAGGTGGCCTACGCCAGCCTGCCGTTTGAACCGGAAGCGGGCGCGTATGCCAGCGATGCCCACAGCCATAGCCACTCTCACGCCCATTCACATTAAGGATCCATCATGCGTAAGTATTTACCGCTGTTACTGCTGGCCGTTTCCGTACCCGCACTCGCCCATCCCGGCCACGGCGCCGACAGCTTTCAGGCCGGTTTTCTCCACCCGCTGACCGGGCTCGATCACCTGCTGATGCTGGCGGGCGCAGGCGTGCTCTCGGCGCTGAGCGGCCGCAAGCTCCTGCTGCCATTTGCCACTCTCGGGATGATGCTTGTCGGTGCCATCGCGGGCAGCCTGCTCGGCGGCTTTAGCGGCATGGAGATGCTGATTATCACCTCGCTGGCGGTCTGCGGCGTGATGATGTTTAAAACTGAAAACCGGCTGCTGCTGGCGGTACCGGCTCTGGCGATGTTCCACGGCTGGGCGCACGGCGTGGAGATGTCCGGCCACAGCTTCTGGCTCTTCACCAGCGGATTTATGTTCGCCAGCGCCACCGTGCTGTGCGCCAGTTTCGCCGCAGGCTTGCTGCTGCGCCGTCACGACGGCCTGCGTAAAACCTTCGGCGGCGGGCTGATCGTCTCTGCCCTGCTGGCGTTGATGGGCTAATGGACGCTTCCCGCCAGCGGCTGCGCCTGATGCAGCTCTCCAGCAGCAGCCTGCCGGTCGGGTCGTTTACCTGGTCGCAGGGGCTGGAGTGGGCCGTTGAAGCCGGCTGGGTTGCCGACGCAGGGGACTTTAAGCGCTGGCAAATCCAGCAGATGGAGCAGAGCTTTTTCTGCGTCGATCTGCCGCTGTTTCACCGTCTCTGCCAGGCCTGCGTGCAGGACGATCTGCAGGCGGCCACGCGCTGGACGTCCTGGCTGCTCGCCTGCCGGGAAACGCGCGAGCTGCGCGACGAGGAGCGCAACCGCGGGGCAGCCTTTACGCGCCTCATTAAGAGCTGGGAGCCCGACTGTCCGCCCGCGTGGCTGGCGCTGTGTCAGCAAAGCCAGCTCTGCGGCATGGCATGGCTCGGCGCGCGCTGGGGCATTGGCGTACGCGAGCTGGCCCTGAGCCTCGGCTACAGCTGGATGGAGAGCGCGGTAATGGCGGGCGTCAAGCTGGTGCCGTTTGGGCAGCAGGCGGCGCAGCAATTGATTATCGAACTGAGCGACCATTTTGCTGCCCGGTTTGAACAGGCGTTTTTATGCAGTGACGACGAGATAGGCGCGGCGACGCCGCTGTCCGCGATCGCCTCTGCGCGGCACGAAACACAATATTCACGACTATTCCGTTCCTGAGGAAGCAACATGGCTGATTACAAACATCCCCTGCGCGTGGGCGTGGGTGGCCCGGTGGGGTCGGGTAAAACCGCGCTGCTGGAAGCGCTCTGCAAAGCAATGCGCGACACGTATCACCTGGCGGTGGTGACGAATGATATCTACACCAAAGAGGATCAGCGCATCCTGACCGAAGCGGGAGCCCTGGAGCCGGAGCGCATCGTCGGCGTGGAGACCGGCGGCTGCCCGCATACCGCCATCCGCGAAGATGCCTCAATGAACCTGGCAGCGGTAGAAGCGCTCAGCGAGAAGTTCGGCAATCTGGATCTGATCTTCGTTGAAAGCGGCGGCGATAACCTGAGCGCAACCTTCAGCCCGGAACTGGCGGATCTCACCATCTACGTGATTGACGTGGCCGAAGGGGAAAAAATCCCGCGCAAGGGCGGGCCGGGGATCACCAAATCCGATTTTCTGGTGATCAATAAAACCGATCTCGCGCCGTACGTGGGTGCTTCACTGGAGGTGATGGAGCGCGACACCAACCGCATGCGCGGCGAGCGTCCGTGGACGTTTACCAACCTGAAAGCGGGCGACGGCCTGGCGACAATTATTGCGTTTCTGGAAGAGAAAGGGATGCTGCGGGTATAGTGCGGTTTATCGCCGGATGGCGGCTTCGCCTGACCCGGCCTACGGTTTTGTAGGCCCGGTAAGCGCAGCGCCACCGGGCAAAAAAACTCACGCCTCCGGCAGTTCCGCCAGCGGCCAGCGCGGACGCACGGACACGCTCAGGTCAGACGTTGCACCGGCGTTCAGACGCACCATCCCGGCGTAGGCGATCATCGCCCCGTTATCGGTACAGAACTCCGGACGCGCATAGAACACTTCCCCGCGACGTTTTTGCATCATCTCAGCAAGCTTCGCGCGCAGCGTGCGGTTGGCGCTGACGCCACCGGCCATCACCAGGCGCTTAAAGCCGGTCTGATCCAGCGCGCGCTTGCACTTGATCATCAGCGTATCGACTACCGCGTCTTCGAACGCACGGGCGATATCGGCACGGGTCTGCTCGCTGTCGTCATTATTGCGGATAGTATTGGCCGCGAACGTTTTGAGGCCAGAGAAGCTGAAATCCAGCCCTGGACGATCGGTCATCGGACGCGGGAAGACAAAGCGCCCTTCCGTTCCCTGCGACGCCATTTTCGAGAGCATCGGGCCGCCCGGGTAATCCAGCCCCAGCAGCTTGGCGGTTTTGTCGAACGCTTCACCGGCGGCGTCGTCGATTGACTCGCCCAGCAGCTCATACTTGCCAATGCCGGTCACGCTGATCAGCTGGGTATGCCCACCCGAAACCAGCAGCGCCACAAACGGAAACTCAGGCGGATTCTCTTCCAGCATCGGCGCCAGCAGATGCCCTTCCATATGGTGAACCGGAATGGCCGGAACATCCCACGCGAAGGCCAGCGAACGACCAACCGTCGCACCGACCAGCAGCGCGCCGACCAGACCCGGGCCCGCGGTATAGGCCACGGCGTCGATATCGTTTGAACTCAACCCGGCCTCTTTCAGCGCCGCCTGAATCAGGGGAACCGTTTTACGCACGTGGTCACGAGAGGCCAGTTCAGGCACGACGCCGCCGTAGTCAGCGTGCAATTTCACCTGACTATACAGCTGGTTGGCCAGAAGGCCTTTTTCGTCGTCGTAAATAGCGATGCCGGTTTCATCGCAGGATGTTTCAATACCCAGTACACGCATGACTTGTTTTACCTCGTTTCAATACCGCGCAGTGTAGAGCCTGGGCGGGTTGATGTAAAACTTTGTTCGCCCCAGGAAGAAGGCTCGTGTATACTCCTCACCCTTATTAAAGTCCCTTTCAAAATCGCATCGGTGCTTTACAAAGCAGCAGCATTTGCAGTAAAATTCCGCACCATTTTGAAATAAGCTGGCGTTGATGCCAGCGGCAAACCGAATTTATTAAAGGTGAGAGTTACATGCCGGTAATTAAAGTACGTGAAAACGAGCCGTTCGACGTAGCACTGCGTCGCTTCAAACGTTCATGCGAGAAAGCAGGTGTTCTGGCTGAAGTTCGTCGTCGTGAGTTTTATGAAAAACCAACGACCGAACGTAAGCGCGCTAAAGCTTCCGCTGTGAAACGTCACGCGAAGAAACTGGCTCGCGAAAACGCACGCCGTACTCGTCTGTACTAATTGGTTGAGGGCCTCAGCCCTCAATTGACAGACAGAGTAATAGTCGTAAGGCCGTGCTTCCGGAAGGAATGCGCGGCTTGTTTTCGTTTATGAGTCGCTAAAAATAACGGGGCATATGGCCGGAAGAATCCCACGCGTTTTCATCAATGACCTGCTCGCCAGAACCGACATCGTCGATCTCATCGACGCGCGGGTAAAGCTGAAAAAGCAGGGCAAGAATTACCATGCGTGCTGTCCGTTCCATAACGAAAAAACCCCCTCCTTCACCGTAAACGGTGAAAAGCAGTTTTACCATTGCTTCGGCTGTGGTGCTCACGGTAATGCCGTTGATTTTTTAATGAACTACGACAAGCTCGAGTTCGTTGAAACCGTCGAAGAACTGGCGGCGATGCATAACCTTGAAGTGCCGTATGAAGCAGGCAGTGGGCCAAGTCAGATCGAGCGCCATCAACGGCAAACGCTGTATCAACTGATGGATGGCCTGAATTCGTTTTACCAACAGTCTCTTAAGCACTCTGCGGCTGAGCCTGCGCGTCAGTATCTGAACAAGCGCGGACTGAGCGACGATGTCATTGCGCGTTTCGCTATTGGTTACGCCCCGCCCGGCTGGGACAACGTGTTAAAGCGTTTTGGCGGCAATAGCGAAGATCGTAAGTCTCTCATCGATGCAGGCATGCTGGTCACCAACGACCAGGGACGAAGCTACGACCGCTTCCGCGAACGGGTGATGTTCCCGATCCGCGACAAGCGTGGCCGGGTAATTGGTTTTGGTGGTCGCGTGCTGGGTGATGCCCTGCCGAAGTACCTCAACTCCCCGGAAACCGATATTTTCCATAAGGGCCGCCAGCTCTACGGCCTTTATGAGGCGCAACAGAACAACGCGGAACCTCCGCGTCTTCTGGTCGTCGAAGGGTATATGGACGTCGTGGCGCTGGCGCAGTACGACATTAACTACGCGGTGGCGTCGTTAGGAACGTCCACGACGGCGGATCACATCCAGCTGCTGTTCCGCGTGACCAACAACGTGATTTGTTGTTACGACGGAGACCGCGCCGGACGCGACGCCGCCTGGCGCGCGCTGGAAACCGCGCTCCCCTACATGACCGACGGCCGTCAGCTGCGCTTTATGTTTCTGCCCGACGGCGAAGATCCGGATACGCTGGTGCGTAAAGAGGGCAAAGCGGCATTTGAAGCGCGGATGGAGCAGGCTCAGCCGCTCTCCACGTTTTTGTTTAACAGCCTGATGCCGCAGGTCGATTTGAGTACCCCTGACGGGCGCGCGCAGCTCAGTACGCTGGCGCTGCCGTTAATCAGCCAGGTGCCCGGCGAAACGCTGCGCATCTATCTGCGTCAGGAGTTAGGCAACAAGCTCGGCATTCTGGATGACAGCCAGCTTGAACGTTTAATGCCTAAACACGCTGAAAACGGTGCGGTTCGCGCCGCGCCTCAGCTAAAACGCACAACCATGCGTATACTGATAGGGTTGCTGGTACAAAATCCCGAGCTTGCACCGCAGGTGCCGTCGCTGGCGGGTTTGAACCACGAAAAATTGCCCGGACTTGGCTTATTTTCAGAACTGGTCAACACTTGTTTGTCTCAGCCAGGTCTGACCACCGGACAACTTTTAGAGCATTATCGCGGCACAAAAGAGGCCGCTACCCTTGAAAAATTGTCGATGTGGGACGATATAGCAGATAAGGACATTGCAGAAAAAACGTTCACCGACTCACTCAACCATATGTTTGATTCGATGCTCGAGCTGCGCCAGGAAGAGTTGATTGCTCGCGAGCGCACGCACGGTTTGAGCAGCGAAGAACGCCGGGAGCTCTGGATGATAAACCAGGAACTGGCGAAGAAATAAGTCAAAGACAATAGTATTTAACGGCTTAAGTGCCGAATATCGATCGGGAAGCCCCCGGCAGCCGCACTGAGAGGCAGCGGCAAAAATATAAGTACGCCCTCGCTTTAAAGGTTGGCAGCCCCATCGCCGACACCAATCAAACGAATTAAGTGTGGATACCGTCTTATGGAGCAAAACCCGCAGTCACAGCTGAAACTTCTTGTCCAACGTGGTAAGGAGCAAGGCTATCTGACCTATGCCGAGGTCAATGACCATCTGCCGGAAGATATCGTCGATTCAGATCAAATCGAAGACATCATCCAAATGATCAATGACATGGGCATTCAGGTGATGGAAGAAGCACCGGATGCCGATGATCTGTTGCTGGCTGAAACCTCCAACAACACTGACGAAGATGCGGAAGAAGCTGCTGCACAGGTACTGTCCAGCGTGGAATCTGAAATCGGGCGTACCACTGACCCGGTCCGCATGTACATGCGCGAAATGGGTACCGTTGAACTGTTGACCCGCGAAGGCGAAATTGACATCGCAAAACGCATCGAAGACGGGATCAACCAGGTTCAGTGCTCTGTTGCCGAGTACCCGGAAGCGATCACCTATCTGCTGGAGCAGTACGATCGCGTTGAAGCGGAAGAAGCGCGCCTGTCTGACCTGATCACCGGTTTTGTCGACCCGAACGCTGAAGAAGATATGGCACCTACCGCCACTCACGTCGGTTCTGAACTGTCTCAGGAAGAGATGGATGATGACGAAGACGAAGATGAGGAAGAGAGCGACGACGACACCGCGGATGATGACAACAGCATCGACCCGGAACTGGCGCGTGAGAAGTTTGCCGAGCTGCGTACCCAGTACGAAGTGACGCGTGACACCATCAAAGCGAAAGGCCGCAGCCATGCCGCCGCTCAGGAAGAGATCCTGAAGCTGTCTGAAGTGTTCAAACAGTTCCGCCTGGTGCCAAAACAGTTCGACTACCTGGTGAACAGCATGCGCGTGATGATGGATCGCGTACGTACCCAGGAACGCATCATCATGAAGCTGTGCGTTGAGCAGTGCAAAATGCCGAAGAAGAACTTCATCACCCTCTTCACCGGCAACGAAACCAGCGAAACCTGGTTCAACGCCGCTATCGCGATGAACAAGCCATGGTCTGAAAAACTGCACGACGTGAAGGACGATGTGCATCGCGGCCTGCAGAAGCTGCATCAGATTGAAGAAGAGACCGGCCTGACCATCGAGCAGGTTAAAGACATCAACCGTCGTATGTCCATCGGTGAAGCGAAAGCCCGCCGTGCGAAGAAAGAGATGGTTGAAGCGAACCTGCGTCTGGTTATCTCTATCGCCAAGAAATACACCAACCGTGGTCTGCAGTTCCTGGATCTTATTCAGGAAGGCAACATCGGTCTGATGAAAGCGGTAGACAAGTTTGAATACCGTCGTGGCTACAAGTTCTCCACCTACGCAACCTGGTGGATCCGTCAGGCTATCACCCGCTCTATCGCGGATCAGGCGCGCACCATCCGTATTCCGGTGCATATGATTGAGACCATTAACAAGCTCAACCGTATTTCCCGCCAGATGCTGCAGGAGATGGGCCGCGAGCCGACGCCAGAAGAGCTGGCCGAGCGCATGCTGATGCCGGAAGACAAGATCCGTAAAGTGCTGAAGATCGCCAAAGAGCCTATCTCCATGGAAACACCAATCGGTGATGATGAAGATTCGCATCTGGGTGATTTCATCGAGGATACCACCCTCGAGCTGCCGCTGGACTCTGCTACCACCGAGAGCCTGCGTGCTGCCACGCACGACGTGCTGGCTGGCCTGACCGCCCGTGAAGCGAAAGTGCTGCGTATGCGTTTCGGTATCGATATGAACACCGACCACACGCTGGAAGAAGTGGGTAAACAGTTCGACGTGACCCGCGAACGTATCCGTCAGATCGAAGCGAAGGCGCTGCGTAAGCTGCGTCACCCAAGCCGCTCTGAAGTGCTGCGTAGCTTCCTGGACGATTAATCCGGGTAAACAGCAAAAAGCTCCCAGTCGGGAGCTTTTTTTTTGCCTATCCCCTCTCCCTGTGGGCTGAGGGATCCCCACAAAATAATGCCAGCACAGACGTCCCCCTCTCCCTTGAGGGAGAGGGCTAGGGTGAGGGTGAGAGCATCAGGCCACAGAAGCCCCTAAAGCCCCCGCACCATCAGCGCCTCATCCAGTTCCCGATACGCCTCCACCAGCTTATCCAGCGTCGCCCTGTTGAGCCCGCTCGGATTCGGCAGCACCCATACCTGCGTCACACCGATGGTGATGGCCTGCTTGCCCCACTGCGCCCCGCGCTGGCTGAACGCCTGCTCGTAGGCCTGCTTACCGAGGATCGCCAGCGCGGCCGGCTGATAATCTTCTATCTTTTTGACCAGCTCTCGCCCGCCGCTTCGCAGCTCATGCAGGTTAACCTCGCTCGCCTGCACCGTAGGCCGCTCGACCAGCATGGTGATCCCGCAGCGCGTATCCAGCAGGTGCTGCTCCTCTTCGGGCTTGAGTAGCCTGTCGGTAAACCCGGCCTGGTAGATCACCTTCCAGAAGCGATTGCCCGGATGGGCGAAGTGAAAACCGGTGTGCGCCGAGGACTTGCCCGGGTTAATTCCGCAGAACACCACCCTCAGGCCAGGGGCCAGAATATCGTTGATCATCTTTACTCCCGATCGATACATCGTGATTGAAGTATAAAGGATTGATTATGCGTTGTTTATAAAAACAGCAGGCAGGTGTGAATGGCTGGATTGCTGCGGGGAGTTACTTTATAATTCACCGCCACGGCCCCTTAGCTCAGTGGTTAGAGCAGGCGACTCATAATCGCTTGGTCGCTGGTTCAAGTCCAGCAGGGGCCACCAAATTTTAGATTTAAAATCAAATAAAAAAGCCACTCTAGCTAGTGGCTTTTTTATTTATGGTTTCATCGTTGGCAGCAAAATGGCAGCAGGAAATAAGCTGCCACCAATAAAAAAACCGCCGAAGCGGGTTAGTTTGTCAAAAATTCATGTGCCCCTGACCACTGTTTAAAGGGTGCGGAGGCACATGATCGACCTGTCCGGGTGTTACGATAAAGCGCACTACGGTTTCATGAGTAACAAAAGTGGTTCCACAGTTAATGTTTTGGCACTGGCAATAACGCTCTTTCGTATTATCTGATACACGAAAGCTACTGCGAGTATGTGCCGCGTGTCCGCATTTCGGACAATTCATCATATCCGTTTCTCCCCAAGGGGCGCAAGCGCCCTGGTCGGCTGTCGCCTCCTGAAAGTCAACGGCTTTACGAACCATTTTCCACTTCACTGCATGAGTGCAGATCCGGCCCTCAATGATCGGGGACCAGATGCCATAAATACGAACACCGTGATCGCCGTAGGCGCTCGGCTTGTCGTTCAGCTCATAGGCAGTTCTGACCAGGTGATGCTTACGGGAAACAAGAACGCCGCCCTGCTTCATGATGTAGGTGGCAAAACAGCCAGCATCAGCTGCGGCCAGCACAGCATCCAGACGCGGGTTTTCCAGTACGGGCGCGCCGGCCTTCTTGTCACCCTGCGCCCTGGCAGCCTGACCGGCCAGCAGGCGAAGCTCGCGGTACACCTGGCGGCCAGGAATCCCAAAGAAGCGGAATTGCTGGACACGGTGCAGCGAAGCCCAGGTGTTTACGTTCTCAGCGTTATCGCGCAGTGATCTGCCTGTTTCTTTGCTGACTTCCTGCGCCAGCCCGCGCCCGTCGATATTTTTGCTGATGTATTTGGCGATATAGCTGGTCGGTGTACCCTTGCGCGGGTTGATAAGCTCAGACTTGAATCGCGGCCCGGTATTGGTACCCAGCTCCTCCCGGTCCTCACGAATGGCGAATTTACGCAGTAGCGCGGTAATGGATTTGCGGTCTTTTTTGCGCATGAAGCAAAGCAGATGCCAGTGCACGGTGCCGTCATGGTGTGGCTCAGCAACGCGGACGCCATACCAGCGCAGCCCGGCTTTGTGCATCGCCTTACGGAAAGCGGCAAACATATTCACCAGATAATCGCTGCTCTGGCGGACCGTGGTACTGGTCCATTTCGGGTTTGGCCTGCCGTTATTGAGCGTTGCGTGAAAGCGTGACGGGCAGGTGATGGTATAGAACACGGCGCATTCACCACGCATTTCTGCGATCAGCTCCAGCCCCTTAACGCAGGCCATCATTTCGTTGCGCCGGTGCGCCGGATTGCTGCTGCTGGCGTTTACCACTTCTTCCATATCCAGCGTGTCACCTTCGGCGTTAACCAGCTCATGCGAGCGGAAAAACTCCAGGGATTTGCGGCGCTGTTCGCGTTTGTGGATCACAGCCTCATAGCTGACATACGGGGACGCCTTTTTGTTAACCAGGCAGACGGCGCGCACGGTGAATTTAGAGCTGGCTTATTTCAGGGCGATGTTTAATGAGCTGCGCCGGTTGGATGAATGGACTGCGCCCAACCCGTTAGAGAACGTGCGAGAGTTCAAAATCAGTGAATCTGAGATGGCGTATCTCACCATTGAGGAGATTAGAACCCTCCTCGCCGAATGTGAGAACAGCCGATCTGAAGATCTGACTACCATTGTGAAAATCTGTCTGGCAACAGGTGCACGATGGAGTGAAGCCGAAGGCCTGAAGGGCAACCAAATCCGCGCCGGTCAGATCATCTACGTGAAAACTAAAGGCAAGAAAAACCGCGCGGTGCCGATAACTGAAAAATTACAGGCTGAACTGCCATCCAGCAGGAAAGCGCAGGTGCTTTTTAAACCATGCTGTTCAGCCTTCAGAAAGGCCATGCAACGCGCCGGTATAGAAACACCTGCAGGCCAGCTTACTCATGTTTTACGCCATACCTTCGCGTCTCATTTCATGATGAACGGAGGTAATATCTTGGTGCTTCAACGCATATTAGGTCACACGGATATTAAGGTGACGATGCGGTATGCACACTTTGCTCCTGATCATCTAGTCGAGGCTAGGTTACTTAACCCATTAAGTAAAATAAAAAATAATCAACGAAAGACATTATTATGGCCACTCACAAGACAAAAAGAGGTAAATTTAACTTATCATAAACCTTCTTAAATTTACCGCCTTGAACGGGATCAATCGAGTATATGAAAGAAATCATTCCGCTAATGTGATTTGAGAATCCAATAATAGATTTATAATTATTTTTCACGCAATGATTAATGACACCATATTTCTCACAATAATACAAGTCAGCTTTTACCTTATCTCTAATTTCCTTTGGAATGCTAGGCTTATGAGTATTAACAATTAATCCAGTGACAATTTTCCTTGCCCCTGGAGGAACGATTCGAGTCTTTTTAGGGTTAATGTTGAATCCAAACTTTAATAATTCTTTCGAAACTAATTTTTTAAACGCTATGATTTCAGCCCTTGATGAAGAGTGGAAAGAAAAAGTTAAATCATCGGCATATCTTGTATAGCAAGCCTCATGGTTTAATGAAAGCATAAAAAGCAATTCATCAAGTTCTTTAAAAACAATGTTTGATAATGCAGGACTTGTTGGTGCTCCCTGTGGCAAACTCCCGACCTTATCGAATAGATATTCTTTAACAGCATAATTTTTTTCTGTATTAATCCATCTTTTCCCTACTCTCAAATGATCAACTTTGGTGCATAACTTGGCCATTTCAAGAGAAAGCAAGGCGGGGTAATTCATTTTTCTGAAAACATAATATACTTGCCTTTCAGAAATATTAGAGAAAAAGTCTTTGATATCTAATTTCAATAACCACTGAGCACCACAATGCGGAAGTGCATTATCATAAATAGATTCTCCAACCTTATAAGCTTTAGCGCAGTCATGTACATCGACTTGCCTAAGAATATTTCTTGCAATCCAAGACTGCACTATTTTGAGTACTGGGTGAGGAACATGAATATTTCTATAACCGCCAGTTCTTTTTTTAATATTAAAAGTACGATAATGAGGTTCTATTTCCGATAGATAATCTTTTCTCGAAACAAAGCTATGCAAATCATCATATTGAGTATTTGTACATTTTGACAAATGCCCCAAAGTGAAAATTACTGGATGGTGTGTACCACTAATAATATTGCCAGTTTGTACTAAATTTTTAAGATATGTTTTATCATAACCCTGAATGAGGCCATTTCTATGATAGGTATTGGGGACCCAACGATTCATTTACTTAACCTCACGAAGTGAGGGTGAAGCAAAAGCTTTGGAACGAAGGCTACGCGTGAACAAAGCTTTTGCTTCATCCGTTCGCAATAGTTAACATTCCCATCGAGTAATGGAATCCATACTCTGCTGAAGTTAGTCAGGCTAACACTAAATTTCACGAAGGATCCCCAAGTAACTAGAAGGATAGTAGTTTTCATATTCTTTATCAACATAAATTTTACTTTGTTTTTTATTCGACCTTAAAACATCTTTACCAAAGATAGTCAGACAGAAGTTTTTGTCAATTAATCCATACTGAGTTAGGATAGAAACAGCACTATCGAACTCTGTGTTTATTGGTGCAAAAACACTCTTAACCTTCTCAAGACTATAGCCTTTAGATATCAAGGCTAATATTAGTATATATACCTTAGTATCATTAGAAGCATCAAGTTTTTCACAAAATGAAAAAGCCAACTTATATTGCCCTGCATTCCACAATAGCTCAGGATATGTTTTATAAAAAAGGTCACCGTTAAATAATTTATATAATGAACTATCAATTGAACGCTCGCTAAAAATCGCATTCCAGCGACCAGTTGTTATGCCAGCCGCATTAACTTTTGGATTACCAGTTGCCCAAAGTATTGCAGGCGCGTTATTTGGGCAGCCATACTGAAATATTACTGGGGAACAATCTCCATTGTAACCTAAAGCCGCGTCTGGCTTATTAGTTCTAGCACCATACTTAATTAGTAAATTTTTCAAAGTAACATTACTTAACAAAGCTGACTTTTTTATTAGATTACCACAGACCACTCTAGATGAATCAATTGCCTTTAAATTATTTGTTAACTTAGTCAGTCCTCCTTGATGAATAGTATGACTAACAATCCAAATTTTGCAATAACCTCCGGAAACCCAACTCTTTATTGACTTCGATACATCATTTCTCCAGAATTTTAAAAATCTGTTTCCTGACCCAATAATATCATCTACATAAATAATATTTCTGACTTTGCTTTGTGACATCGAAATAACCCTCGGGGAGATTTCGATCCTTCCTTGAAGCTTCCTTTCCAAATTTTTAAGAATATGTCCAATCCTACCCGAGCTATCATTAGCCGCTTTATATTCTTTGCTTTTATTAAATTTATTTCCCGTGTTCTTTCTAATGGGGAAAATTGCAATGGATGTGTTATTATTCATCTGCAATTCATTGACTAACCCTTCCACTTTTTCTAGAATTGTTTTTTCAAAGTTCTCAAAGCTAACGTAATTAAGTGACTGTAAAAGTAACTCAGCTGCATATCTATCAACTAGATCAAACTGTTCAATCCATTGGTTGACACTGTTTAATTCCTTAATATCAAAACTCATGCGCTTGCTCCATCAAGTTTCAGAAAGACATAACAGACTACTGCGTGACGACTTCAATCGAAATTTATCTTGAATTTAAAAAATAATTAACAATATATATACTTCTTGAGCAGTTAAGTCAACATATAAAATTAATTATCCACCATAATAAATCAGCTAATTATATTTAAATTGCAGTAGGTATTTTTCGGTATAACTAATTTTATTATTCCTCCAATATTCGTATAGCATTTCTGAAACCAATTTCCTTAAATTTTTCTTCACTGATAATTTTGCAAAATGGCAGCAAAGTGGCAGCAGAGCGCAACGCTATGTGCCACTTTTCATCACTATTCGGCCTGAAGAAAACATAAAAATCAGTAAGTTACTGATTTCATTAACCTAGAATTGGGACTCATAATCGCTTGGTCGCTGGTTCAAGTCCAGCAGGGGCCACCAAATTTTAGCTGTAGAGTAAAAGACCACCTTCTTAGAAGGTGGCTTTTGAGAATGCCCCCTGTAAGGGGGGCGATTGTCACCTTCCTCATGCTACTCTAGCAATTCCATCTGCTGTTCGTGCGTTTGCTCCATTTTCTCCTGATGCCGCACATATTGTCTGATAATTTCCTCGTTCACACCGACAGTATCTACAAAGTATCCACGTGATACCCCATAGCTTCTTTCGTATATGTGGAAAACGATTGTAGAGCCTGATTGCACTGCGGCCTTTCAGATGCCCCATCAGGGTTGATATTGAGATTTTAG
The DNA here is from genome assembly GCF_058788735.1 of Enterobacter sp. FW301-JW81. Classification (NCBI taxonomy): domain Bacteria; kingdom Pseudomonadati; phylum Pseudomonadota; class Gammaproteobacteria; order Enterobacterales; family Enterobacteriaceae; genus Enterobacter; species Enterobacter sp. FW301-JW81. Next base: position 279,966 of record NZ_JBYTBA010000003.1, read on the forward strand.
GTGGGACGATTACAACAAGATGTACATGATCTGGCTGAATATTTAGCTCAAGAACCTCACAATCTTTTATTCCGCAGAGAATGTAGATTGTCCTGTAAAGCTCCTTACCCAGCTTATCTTTCAGGATCCTGAAGCGGTACTTTGGCGTCCAGACTATGTGGTATTTGCAACGCCAATATACATGTGATGAACTCCTGTAAAGCCCCATGTCGGTCTGTCTCCTTTTACTTGTGGTGAGTAAGCAGAGATATTCCGGCATGGGCATTCTTCAGGCTATAGCCTTACAGGATCAATCACCACCTCCCTAGGAGGTGGTTTAGGGGTGACAATAAATAAGCCACTCATTGAGTGGCTTTTTTTATTGGTGTTTAAACAGCTGGTAGCGAAGTTATTCGGGCTTTGCCAGCGTCGCCAGGGGTCGCAATCAGACGCTCCACGGACTCCATCGTCACGAACGTACAGCTGCAGTCCACATTGGTGCACTGGTGATACCGCTCTTTGGTATTTTCACTCAAGTAGCGACTGGTACGCGCATGCGCTGAATGCTTGCACTTAGGACAATGAAACATGTACCCCTCCGTTTAATTCACAATTTGTGAATTAATAATACTCAAAAACAACGTAAAGGCAAATAAATTACTCACTGTCGACAGCAAATTTTTCGTCGGTGACGTTACGCTCAAGGTTCAGCTTCGTGGTGTATCCACTCCCGCTGAGGGTATGAACCACCTCGCTGATGATCCAGGCCTGCTCGTCAATGACGCGTTTAAAGCCGTTTACCAGCACCGGCGTTTCGGGGAACAGATCGGCGCGTCCCAGCGCCAGCTGGATGGAGAAATTCACGGTACCGCGCTGAAGCGCGCGCCACTTCGCCTCCGCAGCCCTCAGCGCCTGCTCTTCCGAGGCATACACCGTGGTGAGCTCAAATACGTTTTCCGCCGATCCCACCAGCATCTCTTGCGGCTTCTGCTCCTTCCCCCCTGCTCCCGCAATCGGCGCAGCGGCATCCGGGTGCTGCAGCCCCTCTGCCGCCTGCCCCTCAGGCAAACGATTAATACTCAATTGAGGATTTTGCTTTTTGGGGTCGCGCGTTTGCAGCCATTTGGCCGTCACGCCGGAGTAATTTTCACGGTCCGCGACGGAAAAAAGATGCTTATCGCCATCCCCACGTTCAATCATCATCAAGGGAATCGAGGTGCCGCCAGCCGTCACGGCCTGGCCCGCTTTCATAAAAATAACCTTGCCGGCTTTAATTGAAACAAAGGCACCGTTGCGTTCGGCCAGGCGGGTGAGAAACGCCGCGTCTGTCTCCTGAGACTGATCGATATGAGAAATAGCAATGGATGAAAGATCCGCCGCGACGCTGGCGGTCAGCCGGTTACGCTGAGCAATGGTATTCACGATCGCGCCGATCGTCGTGTCATGCCACGACTGTTCGCGCCGCACGTTTAGCTTTCCGCGAAAATCCGCGCTGCATCCCCGAATGGTCAGCGTGTCCGGCGCGCCCCGAAACTCAATGGTATCGACCGTAAAGTTCCCTTTCTGCTCGAGCGGGGTTCCCGCCCATCCCAGCCATAAGGAGAGCGTTGCCCCCCGGGCAGGCAGGTCTAACAGCCCGTCGGAATCATCCAGCTGAATATCCAGCTGATCGGCCTCCAGCCCGCGCTTGTCGGTCATGGTCAAACTGATAAGACGATGGCTGAAATTTTGCGTGATATCGCGATCGTCAAGCTTAAGCATAAAATCAGGGGCGATTTTCCCACCCGCCCGGATATTCATTTCAGCGATCATCCCGCCAGCCCTCCAATGCTATTATGTGCGCTTTCCACCAGCTCTGAAGCCTGCGTTCTCAGGTCGCCAAACATCGTCATCAGCGATTCGTCCACGCGTTTTAGCGACAGGGTAAACTCAATTTTTCGGGCGGCACCATCGCTGTAAAAATCCGTGTGCGTATGCGTGACTTTCTCAATGACAAACATGCCGTGAATGATGCCGGTGCCGTCTATCAACGGCCACGCCCGCCCTTCATTCGCCATCAGCTCGATCGCCTTCAGGGAGAGGCGCCCGCCGGTGATTTCCGGATAGAGCGTCCCTGTGAGCAAATGAGAAGTCTCGCCTTCGCCAAGATACTGCCAGGCTTTGGGTTTTCCGATGCGATCGTTGGACACCCAGCGGTAGTCCTTTGAAAATTGCATTGACTGATACGGTAAGGTTCGTCGTTCAAAGACAAACAGACCCAGCACCATTAACATTTTCTCTCTCCTCAACCATAAAAAAAGCTGGATTGCCGCTGTCTCGCTTTTTCACGTTCACTGTTCTCTATTTCCTCCCGGATTTGACGAGTCAGATCCGTTCCGGAGGCCGTGCTCCCCTGCAGCGTGATGTTGTATTCGCTTTTACTCTGATCGACGTAAGAACGTCCTCCCGCGGCAGCCGTCGGCTGGTATCCCATGAAGCCGCTATAAACAGGTGGCTCCAGGTCCCAGGCACTGCCGGCGTCAGCAGAGGATGTGCCTTCTTTCGGCACAGCCGAGTCGATATTGCCCGACTCTTTTTTTATGACGCCGAGCTTCTCCAGCAGCCAGCTGGCCTTGCCGCTCAGGCTGTTAAAGAGATTAAGCGGCGCCATTAGCGCATCGCCCAGCGCCTGACCGAACGCCACGCCGACATTTTTACAGCTGTCGAGCGTTTCCTGCGTTGCCTTAATCGGCGCAATCAGATCGGTAAACCACTGCCAGATCCCGCCCAGTTTTTCTGAAATGAAACCAAAGGCCTGTAACAGCGGAGCGAACAGCTCGCCCAGCGGCGCGAAAGCCGCAGAAAGCCCCTCAATCACTCCGCCAAAGAAGGCGCTGATGGGCTCCCAGTATTTAAAAATCAGCAAAGCACCGGCGGCAATCGCCGCGCCAAGGGCAATAACCGGCCAGCTAAGGGCGCCCAGCACCGTCATGATGGCACCACCCACCACGCTGAATACCGTTCCCAACATTCCTGCGGCGGTCATGACCAGATTCAGGCCAGACAACACCGGCGCGACGACCATCCCTAAGGTGCCCAGTACGCCGGTAAATGCCTGTGCGCCGATAATCACGCTGACCAGGGTTTGCGTCAGCTCAGGGTTAGCGTTTACCCAAAGCGAAAGCGTGCCGACCCACCCCGTTGCGGTAGTGGTCAGGTTGCGCAAAGCGCCATCCGATTTATCAAATACATCAATCTTCAACCCGTTCAACGCGGCCTGGAACCGGCTGATGTCGCCGTCAAGATTATCGGTCTGAACGGAAGCCGCGAGTGCGGTACTGCCCTTCGCCCCCTGCAGCTGCTGACGTTTTTCATCAAGCGATCCATCACCCGAAGCGGAAGCCAGCAACCCCGCGGCTTTTATGGCATCCGGAGTCTGAACATGGCGCAGCATCGCGCTGAGCGCGTCCCCGGCGGCGGCACCTTTCATTCCTTTTTCCGCCAGAACGCCAAGCAGCGCGGTGGTCTCTTCAAGCCCCAGACCGGAAGCATCCGCAGCGGGCGCGGCGGAGGTGATGGCGGCCTCCATCTCAGCGAGGGTGGTATTTGAAGAGGTAAAACCGCGCGTAAGCACGTCTGCGATGCGCCCCGCATCCGTATTCGCCAGGCGATACGCGGCCTGCGTGCTGGCGATCGTATCGGCCGCCTTAGCCGCGTCGACGTTCCCCGCCAGGCTGAGGTTGACCGCTGGCGCGGTGGCCGCAAGCAGCCCATCGGCGTCATAGCCTGAACGGGCCAGCGCGTTCTGAGCCCGAACGACCGTATCCGCAGGTACGCCGGCGCTGACGCTAACCTCCCGCGCCTGCTGGCGAATGGCCTCAAGCCGGGCGTCGCCCTTCTCCAGGCCAAGGCTTGCCTGTATGGCCGACATCTGCTTTTCAAAACTGATGCCGGGGGCCATGAACCGGGACGTCTGGTCAAAGCCCGCTTTGGCCATGCCCACGCCCGCATTAGCCAGCTGATGCACCCGTGCGGCAAAGCGTTTGCCTGACTCATAGCGATTCTGAACGGTACTCAGCCGCTCCTGCTGCTGGTTGACGCGGGCCAGCGCATCACGCTGTCGGTTAAGCTGCAGCGTTTTATCGCTGATGTGGGTGCGTAAACGACGCTCATCCGACGAGAGCGTGCGCGTGTTTATTCCCGCCTGGGCGAGTTCAGCGCGCTGGCGCTGCACCGAGTAGCGCAAGCTGTTGTACTCAAGCTTAAGGTCGGCTGCCGATTTTCGGGCTGCGGACAACGCATCGGCCTGGGCCTGGGTGGGGTTTTGCGTGTTCTTAAACTGCACCGCCAGCGCCGCTGCCTGCTGTTTCGCCAGGGCAAGCGACTGCTCCGTCACGGTGAGCCGGGCGTTTGCTTTCCTGAAGCCGTCAATACGCCCTGCCTGCTCATCGAGCGCCCCCAGCATCGTCTGCGTACTGCGGATATCGCTCGCGAGAGTGAGGCTGGCGTTATGGAGAGCGTTAAGCGGTCGGGTTGCCCGGTCGACTGCCTTAAGCAGCTCCTCAAGTCTGACATTATTACTCATGGTGGTTTCCGCTTCGCTGCAGCGCTTTTTCGCGCCATAAGAGGAGTTCGGTCACGCTCAGGGAGTACAGCTCTGACGGCGGCCAGTGAAAGATCACCGCGATATCCGCCATCAGATCGTCGACCGACAGTTTTTCGGGAAATTTCAGCGAGCCGAAGCCGGTGACAAAAAACCGATCACCTTACCTGCAAAAGAGAGCAGATCGCAGGCATCCAGGCGCGCAACCTCATGCTCGGTCAGCGCCGGCGAGGTCATTCGCGGCAGCACCTTGATCAGCGCATCGACGTCAGATTGCGCCAGCGACGCCAGCGACACCCCGCGCAGGGTTCCCGCATTGGGTTTGGCGACGGTCACCTTTTCGATTTTTTGCTCGCCGCGCAGAACGGGGCTATCCAGCGTGACGATATGTAGGTTTTCACTTTCGTTCATGGCAGTCTCGTTGATATTGTCCATTTCGTTACTCTTCAGAAAGTTAACTTACCGGCCGGCAGTCCCGGCCGGTTAAAGGGTTACAGGCCAATCGCCTTACGGTGTTCAGCCAGACGATCGACGCCGTCGACTTTCAGCACCATGTTGATGATGTCGATCTCGACGATCTCTTTGCCATCGATGGTCAGCTGGTAGTAAGCGCACTCGGTGGACATTTTGGTGGTGCCGCTCTCGCCCTGCTTGTTTTCACCGCCATCAAACTCTTTGTGACGGCCGCGCATGACGATCTCGACGGCGGAGATTTCGCCGGTGTCGTCACGCTGGAAGGAGCCGGTAAAGCGCAGAGGCACGCTGTCCGCGCCCGGAGAGGCGTACTGCGCCCACAGCGCCACGTCCGGCAGACCGCCAATGGTCCACTCCAGCGCCAGGGCATCATCGTCCAGGCCGAGGTCGATAGAGACCGAGCCAGGCATACCGCCGCCGCGATACTTCTCCAGTTTGCGGGTGAGCTTCGGTAAGGTGACAGACTCAACAACGCCCATATAGCTCAGGCCATCGTTGAACATATTCAGGTATTTAAGTTTGCGTGGTAACGCCATGCTTCAGCTCCTTAGCTATTAACCGAATCTGACAGGTCTGCCAGATAGGTATCGGTGATGCGCTGGCGCAGGGTCAGGTTTTCCAGCGGCGGGACAGGGGTGTAGTCGTAATCGATATACAGTTTCCCCGCTTTCAGGGTGGATGCGTCGTTCGATTCAGGGTCATACCAGCAGGTGCCGTCGACGATATAGCCGTTGGTTTTCAGCTCGCGGAACTTGGCGTTGATACCGGAAACGATGTCGCGGATAAGCGTTGGGGTGATAGGTTTATCCATCGCCCACGCATGCGCTTCCGCCATGGTATCGGCCAGCACCTGTGCGGTACGGGTGTAGTTTTCAAAGACGAATAACGGGTCGTCTGAGCAGGTGCGGTTACCCCAGAATTTGAAGCCGTCGTTGCGAATCAGCGTGGTGACGCCAGCCTGGTTAAGCAGGTTCGCATCGGTGGCCTGCTCCTGAAGATCCCAGGAGACGGAGGCGCTTACGCCCGTGACGCCGTTGACGCCAACGTTTGACAGGGTTTTATGCCAGCCCATGGTCTGGTCGATTTTGGCGCGCAGGCCAAGCGCACGGGCGGTAGCCCAGGCCGTTGTCGTTGCGTTCGTGGTGGTATCCCATGCCAGAAAATCAGGGTGGATAACCATCAGCTCGCGCTGGCTAAAGTTTTTGCGGTAGTTGATTGCCTCAGGAATCGTTTTACAGCCCCATGCGCTGACGTAGCCGAACGCGCGCAGGCTCTGGCACGTCGCTGCCAGTGCGGTCGCCACTTCCTGAGAATCCAGCCCCGGCACGCCGAGAATGCGCGGCTTCACGCCGGTTACCGTTTTCGCGGTCAGAAGCGCCTTCAGGCCAGTGTATTTGCCGTTTTCGTCGGTGGTACCGATGATGTTAGAGATAGTCCCTTTCTGTGCCGCTTCCGGATCTTCCGGGTCGTCGATACCTTCGGCAACGCGCACAACCACGACAACCGGTTTGCACTGGTCAGCGATCGCCTGCAGAGAAGCGGACAGCGTCCCCGCCTTGCCGGCTTTCGCAATCGCGTTTTGCACGTTGGTAATGAGCACTGGCTCGTTTAACGGAAATGTCTTGTCGTCAGCATCGCTGGCCGTACAGACCATGCCGATGATTGCCGTCGAGACGGTAGAAATGGTGCGCGTGCCATCGTTGATTTCGATGACTTCCACGCCGTGGTGATAGTCGCCCATCCGGTTAACTCCTTCGTTTAGTGGTGAGGCTATTGTCTGTGGAGTGCTCGATTGATGCGACTTATTGGGGTTGGGGAAAGGATTACACAACAAACGAAAAACCCTCCGGATGGAGGGTTTGGGGTCAGGCGGGACGTTCGGGCCATTGAATGTCCGGGGCGGTGTTCACATCTACCCGGTTAAGCATGACCCGGTATCGCTTCCAGCCTAAAAGCGCGGCGGCTTCTTCGTCGGTAGCAATACCGAGTTCGGCTGCATCTTCAAGCGGAGTGATAATGTCACTTGCCGTTTTCATTAAGGCGTTTTTTTGCATCGTTGCCTGACTCACGCGCTCTTCATAGGTTGGTGCGGGAGGTTCCGCTAATACGGGATAACCATTTTTATCTGAAATAATTATTTTCCCGTCTGCTTGTCCCTCCATCAGCGACACATAGTCTTCATCAAGCACGCTGACATAATTATCCGGCCACGTTTCAGCGGAACGATAATCAGCCTCCAGCTCATCATTATAAAAAGCCCCGTTTACAGGAGAATATATATAACTCATATTAATAGCCTCGCGCTTCAAAATAAGCTTTAACTTCGCCACTGCCCGCTACGTAGGTGAACCCTGATCTGTCAGGGTTTTGCACGTAAATATTTTGATCGTGGAACCCATTGGTAAAAAGCAAGGTTAACTGCACGCTGAGACAGGCGTTAGGAAACGCCGTTGGGAAGGTAATACGCGTCGAATCAGCGCTACGCGTTGCCACCCCCCACTGCGTTATCACGCCCGTAGAGTTATCTTTCTCCCAACCGCTCGCCGCCTTACTGGCTGCATTTTTCAGATTATAGCGCGTATCGCTTTCGGCTTTTGTATATGCGCTAGTTTTAGCCATATAGCCCGCATCGCTTTGTCCTTTGGTATAATAACGAGCGTCGAAGTTAGCGAAACTACCCGGAATGAGCTGGCCTGGGGCGATAAAATTACCACTAGTATCCCATTTATAGTTAACGTCCTGACCACCACTGCCTTTCATGTGCAGATGCCATGAAAGAGCGGTATCAGCGACAAGAGACCCCATGGAAAAAGCCCATGAATTGATCCCGGTAATACTTGCCTGCTGTTTTAACGCGGGGTGGTATTCACTCGCTCCAGTTGTTGAATAGGTATTATAAAATGGTGCCTTTGTTTTGTACTGCTCAGCCCATGCAAAAGAATTGCTATAACCCGCTGTAATTTCCTTTGTGGCGTAGATGGTGTTGCCTACAGTAAAAGGTGTTTCGGATTGCAACGCCCCGGTTTCAAGACTCACCCGTAAAGGACGCAGAGCATTGTAATTGCCATAAGCATCTCCTTTATTGGTTAGCATCAGATAAAGATTATTACCATCATTACGCCAGAAGCAACCGTAGTCCCCATATGCAATCCGATAACTATTAGATGAAATAGACTGCACTTCCCCGCTTGAACGTAAATAGCCGCTGAATTGTCCCGCACCGTTTGTCTGAAACAACAGCGAGCCGTCTTTATTTCGCTGTGAGTAAAAATGGTAGCCGGTGTCATCCCCCAGTTCGACTACAGATGGCCGGTCTACATTACCCCAGAGGCGCAGGGCTGCATTCTTGTCAGAGGTATTAGATGAATAAAAAGAGAGTTTTTTCGTATTCCCCGAATAAAATCCGCCAAGTTGTGAAGTTAAATTACCTCTCACTCTCAGGCCGGTATTTGTGCTAATCGCCAGTTCCTCCTGCGAATCAGTACTGCCTGTTGCGAGACGGTATTCTCCCCCCTGAACAGTTTCATGCCAGATAGTGTCCGTCGCTCCGCCTCGCATTTTACGCAGATAATTTTTATTGCCTGTCGTCGCGTTAGAGAGTGCCGTTAAGTTATAGGTTGACTGTGTTATAGCGTCCTGATTCAACGTTCCGGTCATACTGTCGCCGAACTTGCTGACTCGCTCATTGGCATTTTTATTGGCTGCAGCGGCGTTGTCGTTAGCGACTTTAACCGCCTTCGGCGTCGCCGCCAACACCTCAGACACGCTGTCAGTAGCGCTACTGAGCTGAACGATGCCCTTTCGCGCCGTCGTTGCGTCCGCTGCCGTGTACTTCCCGTTAGCCAGGTCGTACGCCGCCTTCACCGCTTTCGGTGTTGCTGCGAGCACCTCGGAGGCGCTGTCGGTTGCACTGCTTAACTGGGTAAAGCCCTTTGCGGTAAGCGTGGCGTCAGGATGACGGCGCGATTGCTCATGCTCCGTCAGCTTCTCGTCAACATAATCCTTCGTCGCCATCACCGTTGACGCATCAATAGAGAGTTCAACCGTAGCAATGTCACTCACCATGATAACCATGCGTAAGGTTTGAGCACGTCCCGAACCTTCAGCGAGTGCAGGTTTGTAACTGTCAGCCATATTCCCGACCGCAATCAGCGTCCCGGTATCGTCATACAGCCCCATCTCGCGCATCCAGAAACCGCCAACCTCAGGAGGGATCAGCAGCTCCGCCACGACATAGTTTTTATTCTTTTTGTCCTGGCTGATTTTATTTAGCGCATGGCGCCAGACTTCATTGATGAGTTTCGTCTGGTTTGCGTTTGGCGTTGGCAACACACCGCCACCGTCGCCAACCGCCATCGCCGCAAAATTGACTTTCTTGCCGTTTGGGACGGTTGCTGCAGCCAGTTTTTCGGCACCGGCTTTGGTGATAACCGTTTTATATTTCACTGTCATTGTGCTCTCACTTATCCGGGATAAACCGTGATGATGTCGCCGTCATAGCTCAGGGCGCCGGTATAGAGATAACCCGGTATGTCCTGGATGATATTCAGGCCAATAAGGTGGCGGCTGGCAGGCTTCGCATCGGCGATAAGCCTCTCCATTTCGTAATACATTTCCTCGGTGATGCCCGTGTCTAACACGCCGATATCAAGGCGGAAGGTGCCGGGCGGATCGTTGGTTTGCCACCACTCGGTAACGTTGATCAGATAGCCAAGCGGCTCCACCACGCGACGCACGGCGCCAATCGTTCCCTTGTGGGCATGAATAAACCACGCGGCGCGGATCACCTCCCGCTTGGTGGCCTCCGGCCAGTTCTCATCCCAACGGTCAACCGAAAACGCCCACGCCAGCCAGGGCAGCAGATTCGCCGGGCAGGTATCCGCATTCCAGAGTTGGCGCAGCGGAACAGGCGTATTTTCGATGTCCGCACAGGCGCGCGCCGCGGCGACCTCAAGCGCCGATGAGCCAACCGGTAAAAGGCGGGTATTACTCATCGTTTCCCCCCACGGTTACGCTGTAGTTGCTGCACCATGAGGCCTGAGTTTCATCAAGCACGATATCCGCCGCGGGGGCGGTCAGCTCCACCCGCTGCACCCCTTCCACGTGAAGTGCGGCGTAAATGGCTGACTTGCGGATATCGCGTCCAAGCCGATGCTGGGCCGTGATGTAGGCCTGTAGCCGGGCCCTTGCCGCGCTAAGCACGGGTTCACTTTCAGGGCCTGGGAAGAGGAATAGCGAGGCGTCAATGCTGTAGTCGACAATCCTGGCCGACTGGACGGTCACGCGGTCGGCAACGGGCCTGACGTCCTCATCGTTCAGCGCATTGCGAACAACGGCGAGCAGTTCCTCAGACGCCACGCCGTTATTCTCCCGGGAGAGCACGGAGACCGTGACGTTCGCCGGCTGTGGGCTGATCACAGAAATATCCGCTACCCGGCCATCCGCGCTGCGGCCATGGAACTGATACGCCCCTGTTGAGCCGGCCACGCTCAGCCCTTCCGGCGCCTGCTGGATGCGCAGGCGAAAATCGGTATCGGACTCCATCACGGCCGGCGTGGGCGGGAAGGTGGTGTCGTCGGCAGGGGTAATCACCAGGCGCTCAAGATTAGCGTTTGCCCCAATCTGGTCCAGATCGCTGCCTGCGGCATAGGCCAGCATGACCGCACGCGCGGCCTCGTTAACGCGCTGGCGCCAGATAACTTCCCGGTAGGCGTTCTCCTGCAGGAGCTTCACAATCGGCTCCGACTCCAGCGTCAGCGTCCGTGCAATCGCCTCTCGCTCCTCTTCCGGATAGAGCGAGACAAAGGTGGCCTTTCGTTCTGCCAACAGCGTTTCATAATCCACCTCATCCACGACATCAGGCGCGGCGAGCTGGCTCAGATCAACAATAGCCATAGCGTTTAACTCAGTGAAATGGTGATAGAAAAGGATTGTCCGGAGGTCGGGCACGTGCCGGTGATATCGACATACAACGTCCCGTCGTTCTCCGAACGCTCGAAGGTGATGGCCGTCAGGCTTATCCGCGGCTCCCATTTCTGGATGGCGGAATAACAGGCAGCCATGATTTGCAGGCGCAGCGCCGGACTCTGCGGCCTGTCGATCATCGCCGCCAGCAGCGAGCCGTAATCCCGGCGCATGACCCGCGAGCCAATCGGCGTGACCAGAATGTCGCGCACGCTTTGCCGGATGTGGTCAGCCTCTGTAATGCTAAGCCCGGTCTGCCTGTTCATTCCCCTGTAACGCACCGTCATTGTGTCCCCTTAGTCCAGCTTCCGCCGCTTTGCACGCCGCCGTGCGCGTGGTTGTCCACCTGCACCCCGTTGGAGGTGAATTTACCGCCGGAATGCTCGATATTTCCGGCCATCACACCGCCCTTCTGCACTTCAAGAGAGGCGGTAATTAACTTGTTAGTGCACACCACTTCAGGCGTATCCAGCGTGATGCGTGACGTTGACGTCACCCGCACCTCCGGCACGGTGGCGGTCAGCGATTCAGAGGCGGTAACGTCGGCCGTTTTAATGCCTGAAACCGTCAGCGCCCCGCGCCCGGGTTCGTACTCAATGACCGCGCCGTCCGGAAACGAGACGTGGAGCGCGTCAGGCGACCCGGACGGCGCCGGATGGTCGTCCGAGAAAATGCCGGGCAGCACGAAGGCGGTATCAAGCTCCCCGCCGATGGCCAGCAGCAGCACCTGCTCGCCCTCGGAAGGGGCCCACCACACGCGCGAACGTCCCGCGCGGCAGGTTAGCCAGTTCAGCCAGGTGGTTTTCATCCCGCCGGTCTGGACGCGACAAAGCCCTCTGTTGAGGTCAACATCGGTCACAACACCGATACGAATCAGATTGCGGATCGCGCGAGCGATGCCGTTCATGGAAGTTAATGTATTCATGAGAAGAGAATGCCGTTCAGGGCGAACGGCAGCAACGAGACGGGGTTTTCTGCGGGATGAAACAACAAGCTGTCCAGACAGCAGGCCGCAGGCGGCTTTCAGCGCGGGGGAGTTAGTCCTCCCACTTGCTGACGAGCTCGCCGTTAATGTACAACTCTTTCGGACGCGTGACGGGCTCCGGCAGCGGCGGTTCGGGGGAGTACGTCGCGTGCAGAGCGCCCTGCTCCTGGGACACGAGAATGCGCTCGGTCACCTGCACGCTGATGCTGATGTCCATCGTATCGTCATCGTTCAGGACGATCGCGAAGGTGTATCCGTTTTTGTGTCCTTCATCGAGGGTAAACATGTCCGGCTGGTTTTCCCGAAGCCAGGCCAGCACCGGGACGAAAAACCCCTCGCTGTCGCCGGCGAAACCGCTGACCTTCGCGTTCAGCGCATAGCGCTTTTCAAAGGAGAGCGAGGAGGCCAGGCGGGCGTCAATATTGCCGCTGCCGACCGACATCTGCAGGCGCTCCGGGTGAGCATTCAGCTGGGGGATCGCGTCAATTAATGCCTGACGCAGGCTCTTGAGTTTGTGCATCGAGTTTATCCTGACAGTCTTTAATGGTTTCCACCTGCAGCGCGCAGGCGATAAGGGCGTACTCAAGCCTGCGAATATCTGCGCTGAGATCGCCGTTAGTGGCGGGTTCGCTTCCCGGCATCGGGCAGCGGCTCACCTTCGGGCAGGCGTTGTAAACAATGTGCTGCGGAGGCGCAGGCGGTGCGGGTGTGCAGCCTGCGGACAGCATCAGGCAGCTGAGCGGTATACCAGCGGCGTAACGCTTCATTTTCATTGAGCAATCTCCCGATAGTCGCTTCCCGTCTCGCCTGCTCCTCACCGGCAGCGAGCAGCGCCTCACGGAGCCTCACCTGGGCGTTTTCGTTGGATCTGGCCATCCGCTGTGCCAGGGAAAGCTGTTGATTAAGCTCGGCGAGAGCGTTTTTTTGCTCGCTGGCGACCCGGTTAGCGGTGACCAAGGAGCGGGACAGGGTCTGGTTGTCATGACGAAGCCACAGCGTGACGGCCAGCAGCCCGGCCAATATCAGCATGAGGACCCTCACGGCAGCCCCTTCGTGCACCAGGCTTTCTCGCGAACGCGGCGGTTTTCCAGCCCGGCATTTTTGACGCCGTTGACGTACACCCAGCGGGTAAGCTCGCCGCATGCCTGCGGCCACTGTTTACGCTTAATAAACGACACCAGGGTCGAACGGCAGGCGGCGCCCGTGCCGACATTAAAGGTAAAGCTCACCAGCGCGTCGTAGACCCGGGGCGGCATCTCCACCGGCGCGCAGGCCGCCAGCCGCCGCTCAACGTTGAGCACGTCAGCGACCAGGTTTACCGCGGCCTCACGCTCGGTAATGTCCCGCGTCGGCACGACGTTTGCCGTGTGGCCAATGCCTGACGTCCAGACCCCGGCGCTGCACCGGTAAGGCGAGAGGCGACATCCTTCGAGATCGGCAATCAACGCCAGCCCCTCCGGGGACGTTTTCAGTAGCCGAAAGTCAGGCATCAGCACCGCCAGGGCCAGCACGCCGGCGACGCTGCAACGCTTAATGATTGAGTTCACGAATGCTCTTCTTGTCGAGGCCCAGAGACTGGAGATAGCGCCAGGTTTTTCGCTTAAACCAGTAATTCGTCAGCGCGGTAAAAATGGCGCAAAGGCTTCCCACGTACAGCGCGACTTTTTCAGGAGACATCGCCCCGAACCAGGCCAGCGCCACGGCCAGCCAGTAGGCGATAAACGTGGTGATCTTCTCCAGGCTCAGTCCCATAGGTTTACGGATTCTTTTGTGGGGGCGCTATCCACCTCCGGCATCTCTACCGGCGTGCCGTGAGGCAAGATAACGCCTAACTCCGCGAGGCCAGAATTGGCCTTCAGAACGGCTTCAACGACGCCAGCCGTGCGCCCATAAAAGCGAGCGCAAACGGCATCAAGCGTGTCCCCCTGCATTGCATAGATTTTCATCAGACGCTCCCAACATCCGGTTTTCCAGGTACCGTAGAGTTTCCCGGGCCGGCGGTCTTTTCGCTATCGCTGAGAGATGGGCAAACGCGGACACAACAGACCGTCCGCGAGCAGCGACGCGTGGTTCACCGGAAGCGCAAACTCTGAATGAGGGCGTGGGGTCGGGTAATGAGCCGGGGCTAGCGCCAGCTCTCGTCTTCCCAGACTTCCCGGAGAATAGCGTCCAGCGCCTCGCGATCGGCCTCTCTTTCAAGCCCCTGGAGCTCGACTCCCGTCACCGAGCCTAACTTCACGTTCACCCGGGATGACGGAAACAGGGACCGTATTCTGCGGGTCAGTTCGCACTGGAAGGCCTCGACGACGGCATGGCCAATCTGCCGATCTTTATCGAGGGTAATGTTCACCCGAACGTTACCCTCTTTTTTAATGCGTTCCGGAACAGGCGATGCCGAGAAAACAACGGTAAACGCGTTGTTCTTGATTAAATTTCCCCGCGCAATCTCAGCAATCAAATTCAGGGCAATTTCACGATCTCTTTCCTGACACGTTCCTTCTGTCGTGAGTCGCGCAATCATCTCGACGCGTTCAATCATGACCTGCTCGTTCAACTCTCTGTCCACACAACCTCCACCACGAGATACTGTATAAACATACAGTAGCACGTATTCATAAAAAGAGTGAAGCGAAAAATCAGAACCCTTCGCGGTATGTACATGATATCGATGGAGATTAGCGTACCCGCTGGGTGAGCAGTTCCGTTAAATGCCCAATACGTTCAAGGATTTTTCGCGCCTTTTCCTGATAAGAACGCCCCGCCGGAAAGAGCGATCCGTCAGCTGCGCCTCTGCACCATTTGTCGTTAAAGCGGCTGACGCCGCCCGCCATAAGATGCAGGGCCTCTCCCCGGCTGATGGCGATTCCGGTGGCAAGCCGGATCTCGTCAATCACCCTCTCCGGAACCCCGTTCTGCGGATCCCGCTCGTAGACAAAGGGCGCCGCTGCGCCGGGCCGGATGCGTTTGATGCGTTCGGTTAACGCCCGTCTCGCACGCCGGTTAAGAGGTTGAGAGAGATCGCTCACCGTACAGTTATTGACAGAACTCCGAGGAGGCGCAGTCTTATCTTCCACGGCCCGCTTCGGCACAATTTTCCACTGGGTGAGCCGGGTTAAAATGGGGCTTCCCGCGCCGACGGCGGAATCGTACACGCCGTGGATGCGGACGGTCTCCTCGCCGTACTGGTTAAACCCGGCGCGCGGGGCATACAGCGTGCGCACCTGTAAATCATCGCGACGCACAAACGGTCCGCCCTGCGCGGTGACGTAACCCGCCCAGTCCCCGGCGTCGGCAGCGTCATGGACGGCGGCAAACTCGATGCTCAGACCGCGCGCGGCCTCGGTATCCGCCAGACGGCGCAGCTCGCGGTAGACCGTTACCGGCGCCCCGCCGATAAACTGAAACTGGCGAATGTGCCAGCGCCCCGCCCAGGCCGACACGGCGGACGCCGTCTCCTTCAGCAGCCCGCCGCTTTCGCTATCGGTCTCGCCATCCAGCGCATAGCCGTCGATATTCTTGGAGATGTATTTGGCGATGTAGCCGGTAGCGCTGCCTTTCTGCGGATCGATGGCGTCTGCGTGAAAGCGCGCCTGTCTGGCGCTTTCGCTCTGCAGCTCGGCGGCATCCTCCTCCCGCGCGTAGTCCCCCATAATCCGTCGAACGCATTCGACCTCTTCCGGCCGCATAAACATCAGCATGTGCCAGTGGGGCGTACCGTCGTGATGGGGTTCCGCAACGCGGATACCAAAAATACGGCGCCCCTCCCGGTGCAGCTTTGCGCGGATGCGCGCCCACAGCCGGGTGAAGTAGCTTTGCGTCTCCGCCGGGCTGGCCCCGTTCCACTTCGCGTTGGGGTAGCCCGACTTCATGGTCGCGTGATACCGCGCGGGGGCGGTTAAGGTATAGAACTCGCCCACATAGCCCAGCGCCTGGCAGATATTTTCAAACCCGCGAATGCGGGTCATCAGTTCACAGCGACGTATGGCCGGGTTGGCCACCGAGGTATCGTATTTTTCAATCAGGCTGATGCGGTTGCCCTCTTCATCTTCCAGCTCCATGCCCTTGAGAAATTCGCGGGTGCGGCGCTTCTGCTCGCGCCACTCGGTCACGCAGCGCTTGCTCGCATACGCCGTTCTCTTTTTGCTGACGTTGCCGAGGGCAATCTGCAAATGCTCGCGCCAGGCCGCCGCGATCCGGCGCAGGCGCCCGCGCCACCACGCCTCGGAAAACATGCGGATCACCGCCGCGGCAACATCATCTTTGTTGAAAAACGTCTTCGACACCCGCTCCCAGTGCGGAGGCGGCACGTTGAACTGCCGGGCGATCAGCCCGGCGCGCTGATACCAGACGAACAGCGTCTGGTATTCGCCCATGTCAGCATCGTTAATATTCGCCAGCTCGCCGCGAATAAAGCTGGCGATATCGGCGGCCAGCAGGTCGATATCCGCGCGGGACATATCCGGAAGTCGGTTATAGCGGGCAACCAGCTCGACCATGCGCGAGGCAAGGTATTGCAGAAGCCGGGTGTCGAAATGGCCGTCAAACACGGCCCGGGAAACCGCGCTGTGCAGGCCCGCGCAGGCATAGCGTTCAGAGACCTGCCGCAGGCGGGGCAGCATCCTGTTGCAGAAGCGGATCAAAAAGGCATTAGCCTGCGGGCTGCCCCGACGCTGTTCGAGGGCGTCGACCGTGCGCCAGACGTCAACGCGCACGCAGTCAGGCTGCCGTGAGAGGGCAATTCTTGCCTGCTGCAGCGCCGCGAAAAGGCGATCGCGGCGCTGCAGTTGGGCATGAGTAAGGTAGGGGCTGGCAATGGCCGACCGCGGAGCGTTCCACGGATAAGCAAATGACGTAGCCAACTCATCCTCCCCGGACGTGTTTATTTTTCATCTCCGCGATCTCCTGGCAGGTGACGCACAGGGCCACGCCGGGCACCGCCATGCGGCGCGCCTCAGGTATCGGGGCCTCGCAGTCCTCGCAGAGGAAACGCGAAGGCGATGCGGGCCGTCTGCGGGCGTGATTTATGTGCCGCTCTCTGTCTTCCTGCTCGCGCGCCTGCGCAAGATCGATAAAATCAGCCATCAGTGCAGCTCCTGTGATTCGCGCTCGTAGCGGGCCGCCTCGAGGCACAGCAGTTCGGCAACGTCTTCCCCGCTCATGCCGGTTTTGAAGATATGGCTCGCCAGCGCCTCCAGGCGCAGGGAGACCGCGCGGGCTCGCGCGCATCGTTCCTCTGTTTTTGCCTCCCTCAGCAGGCGTTTCAGTTCTTCACTTCCAATCGGATAAGGGCGGTTTTCACTGTTTCGCATCACGCGTTCTCCTTAATTTCAGGCAATAGAATGCCCGGCGGGTTTACGCCATTCGTTTTTTGGTTGGGTTACACCGGCATGGTCAGCCGTTCAGGAAATAGACTCACAACAGCACGAAAATGGTTCATGGCGGTAATCAGCGCCCTTTTCTCCTCGGTCGTCAGCTCGCTGATATCGCACTCGTGACGGGCGACGGGCAATCTCGCCAGGAAAAAGATGGCGGCCAGCGCCCTGCTGTTCTCCTCAAAACAGGGATCGCGCTTATCGCGCAGCTCGGCCATAAACCGCGCCAGCTCTTTTCCGCTATCGCTCCCGTATCGGGCGCGCAGTTCAGCGACGTGGTTAAGCCCGCTAAGACGAGCCCCCACGCTAAGTGGAACCCTTGCACGAGCAGCTTCAATCGCCATATCTCCCCTCGCGTAAATTCACGCACGCTAATGCGCTGATAACGGGCACAGCACGGCTTTTTCCGCCGTTTGAGGATTGCGATTTCAGAAGCCATGCTGCATGATTCCCATTTTGATACTGTCTGCAATCATTAGCCTCTGTTTGCCAACGTCTGCCGCTGATTGCCCGAATTTGTAATGATATTAATACCCAAATGAGTATTAGTAAACACTCAAAGGAACATATTTTGATTTTAGATTCTCAAGTGAATAATGAAGAGTTACTCGATAGAATCTGTCAGGTATATGGTTTCACGCAGAAAATCCAGCTGGCCCGGCACTTCAACATCGCCGCCAGCTCGCTTCAGAACCGCTACGCGCGCGGTACCATCTCTTACGACTTTGCGGTTCAGTGCGCGCTGGACACCGGCGCCAGCCTTCGCTGGCTGATGACCGGACAAGGCGCGCAGTTTGAAGGTAACCCCGCGCCGGGCGATCCCGTTTCGGTTTCCGCGTTCACCCTTAGTGATGGAAGACTGGAAGAAAATACTACTTTGAGTATCGATTCTGCTGTCTTTAGCAAACCGCTGGCGCGCGGCATCGCCGTCAGGGCGGAGGGCAAGCTGCACTTTATTGAGAAAGAGGCGTCGTTAACCGACGGTCTGTGGCTGGTTGAGATTGAAGGCACCACCAGCATCCGCGACTTAACGCTGCTGCCGGGTAAAAAGCTCCACGTGGCGGGGGGCAAGGTTCCCTTTGAATGCGGTATCGACGAGATCAAAACGGTGGGTCGCGTGGTGGGGATTTACAGCGAGGTGAGCTGACGGCGTGCGGGTAATCAAAACCGCATGCTCGCAATAAAAAAGCCAACCCCGCATTCCTGCGGCGTTGGCCCTGTTTTTAAGGCAGTGACGCTTACAACAGGCTAAAAGACATAACGCATGCCAAGGGTAAATTCATTAGAGACGATATGTGCTTTCATCTGTTCGTCTTTTAAACCACGCGCGTTAGTGAAGTTGTTATATCCGCTTTCGATCTTGCCCATATCGATATAGCGGTAGCCCAGATCGACATACAGGCGTTCAATTGCCGTGTAACTCACACCGGCTCCTAAGGCGTAGGTCAGGTTGTTATGCGTGGTTGAGGCATATTCACGGCCCGAGTTACCCTGCCAGCCGCCGGCTTTAATCTTGCTTACGCCAAGGCCTGCCGTCCCGTACAGGGAAACGCCATAACCCAGCTCATAGTCACGATAAACGTTGACCATCAGGCGCTCAGTTTCTGTTTTCAGGTGGTTATAGCTATTAGCGAATGTGCTGGAGCCGCTGGTATATTCGGCCTTCTGCTTAAAGGTATATTCACCCTCGGTACGCCAGCCGTTACCAAACTGGTAGCCCGCTGCAATCGCCGCGCTGCCGAAGTGCTCCTTCTCTTTACCACCCACAAACTGCCCGACACCCGGGCGCGCGCTGGTATCCATCTCTTTCGCACGCTGTTCAACCTGCAGATATTTTGCCGAACCGTAATACCCTTCCTCGGTATTTGCTGCCAGAACAGTGGCCGGAATCATTGCGATCGGCAGGGCGGCTAAAATAGCTTTCATATTCATCTCTACTCCGTTGAAAAATATTCCGCACGTCGAACAGTCGTCCGCCGTTGGCAGGAAAAAGTCAGTGAGACGAAGCATAGTCAGTCCCGAAGGGGCAAACTATTCGGATGAATACGCGTTTTACCTGGTAATTTTACGTAGGGATTGGTTGTGGAAGCACATTGCCGAGCACCCTGAGCGCAGGGAAGTGGCCTTTAATACCCGGCCTGTCGGCATTTTGAGGATGGGGAATGATGGGATAATTCAGTATTACAGTCTCAACAAATACATGACAACCACCTAATGTGCATTATTCATAATGACTTAAAGAAATACGCGAAGGCTTAAAAAACCTGATATATCCAGGTAGTATTCTATGCAAAAAAACTAAACCTGCCCCGTAATGAAAAAAGTTCTGGACACCTCAGTGACAAAATCGAAATCACTTGTCGCGTCATGAGAGCGACTCCAGGAAACAGGCAAAACAGGGCTCACTCCTCTCGAAAAACAGGTTTTTTGAATACTGTTTATTTTTGTTTCATCGTCCTCGCACTCAATTAATGAGAGCAAGAAATGCATACCATCTGAATGTATGCTGAGCGTTTTATGATTATCAACATCTTCAATATTTATGCTTCCAGTATGAGTTCTGAGCTTATGAAGCGCATCGCAGACGTCCGCCCACAAAGGAGAATCCTTTTTACTGAAACCTGTATCTTCGCAAAACAGGAAGAGCTTCATACTCATCGTTTATCCTTTAACAATGTTGTTTTCTCGGTATTTTAACATGGAAGATAAATAAGCAAGAACAGGATAAAGAAAGATAGGGTGATGTTGCTGGCAAATTACAAACTTTAGGAATTTTATAGCCTGATTTCTGGGGATGATTGCCATCTGCTCGCCGATATCGCTGTCGCGTCAACCTCTTCTCCCTGTCACACATCGGGCTGATGCCTTATAGCCCAGCCAATACTTCACTGGGCTATAAGGCATTTCAATTCATAAAGAAAGGTTAATTCTCCATTCTCTATTAGCGCCTATGATTGCGACTTGATATTAACTCACCATCTAGAACTTACTTTTAATGTTTTCGTATTTTTCAATATAACTATCTGCATTACCTATACCTCTTCCCTGAACAATTTGCACAGTAGCTGAAATAACATTTTTTACTTTCTCATCTTTACTCATCTCAATATAGAGCCTTTCTGATACGCCAGACTCTGTCCCGCTTATCATGTTAACTACCGGAATATAAGATGAGGCATCTCTTGAAATATCTGTTTTAGAATAGATAAGCAGAAGGTCACCCTCATCTGTGAAGGTCATGCCATCCGGATTACCTAATAAATTAATAACTTTCGTTTTATCACTACCTTTTTCTAATTCTGTAAACGCCAAATTACGAGCACTGATATAATCAAGATTATATTTATTCGCATTGTGCAAATCTTTTACAAAGATACCATGATTAATGACAACATTATCAGGACCATAAACAACTGAAAGAACTCTATGTGCGTAAGTGCCGGTCATACCGTTCAAAAAGCCTGTATATGAAGCAACCGAAAGCTTACCATCAGGGAATGTTTTCTTTAATGTAGACCGGAATTCATCTTTTTTCCCAATAATACTGGACAAAGAAGAGACTTTTGTTTCTCCGTCTATTACTTTTGAATTAATAAAAGAATCACTGTTTTTCTTGTCAGACAAAAGTTCACTACCGCCGTTGAATGCAGAGCATGAGGTTAGTAGCATTGACACTACAGCAATGCTTAATATTATTTTTTTTGACATATTTAATTTATCCTTAAACAATTTTATATTAAAATAGGAAGGCACCATAATGCCTTCATCCCACAAGGTTCTCGAGTATGTGCTCAGAACCGCTATTACTACTATTTCCTAAGTAATATCAACCCACGCTTTGAATTATTCATCAATCCGGAGAATCAAGCCGTTTAAAGAATTCATCTAAAAACGTAATAAAAAACAGTACTGACCTACTTTTCATTTACCGATGCAAGCTCTAAGTCTTCATGATCGACTTCACATTCAAAATAGAAAATTTTGACTATCGAAAGCGCAAAAAATCATCTTGTAAAATCAATGTCTTATAAGTTATTTTGTTGGAGAGGAGTTCCACAGCAACAACTTTTTGCCCTGGCATACTTTTTGGCTTCGGACATATCTTCATACTGTGACATACCACCTGCACCTATGGATTTATCGCGGCAAGCTATGTCATTTTTCCATGAGGGTGGTACTCAAACTCTTATACAATGCCTTCATTTTCCTGACGTTTTCCTCGTCATAAGCCATGAGAACATCTGGTGACAGAGAATGGTAAGTAATAAATACCAAATATTTTGTCCCTTCTACGTTAACAAACCTCACATCTTTACTGAGATAACCACCATACTTTTTAGTTTCCACAGCATCACTTACCGTTTCGACATCACCAGGCGAAGATTGCCAGACCAAAAAACGTTCGAACAAAGCATCCCACGCCGGCAACAATGCTTTGCTGGTATAACCGTGGTATCCCATACCACTACCTAAATCAGCAGCCAGCCTAGCATATTCAGGAGGGTCCTCAATACGAATCAACGTATTGTGGTAATTCGAATATTTTACTGCCAACTCTGGTGTAAGATCGATATAATTAATATTAGTACTGTAAAAATCGAAAGGCTCAATGCGTAACGACTTATAAACGGAATGACAGCTAGTAAGTAAAAATGAAGCTAAAATGATCCATATAATAAAAAAAATAGATTTTTTCATATTTAACAGCCTTATAAATAGCATTTGGTTATATATCGTACTAAATTACTCACATACTCAAAGTTCGCAATGGACGAAGCTGTTCATTCATCCCGCTTCTCCCTGACCTGATTTTTCAGGGATTCAGCAGCCTGCTTCGCCGCTGCAAGGGCTTGGTCTCCGGCAAGCGAGTTATTATCAACAACACCTTTACCCGATGTGAAGCAGGCCGCCGAAGCTACACTTATAGTGCTATATCAGTATGTTACAACTACTTTTTCCCGGACATTTCACTGAATCGGGCGCAATGCCTCAATACGCGGTTTTGCACCCCGTTATCCACTTTTCCCAATAATGGTAAAGAGCTGATAGCCGCCCCCCTCCGACATTAGTAGTGCATGAAGAGAGGGATTAAGAACTGACAGGTCAAAGGTCCCTGCTCAGTGCCCGGGACCTCTACAAAAACTACCACCATTTAGGATAATCGTTAAAAGCACGTAATATCGATTGCCTGGCAGCGTCATCAAGCTTTTCACTTCCTTTTGATAGGGAGATACCACCATTGATATCTTCCTTCATACATGACCAATTCAGCTCACCAGCGACTGGATTTAAAACTAACTTAAAACCGTCGTTCATATCCTTGAGGATGGCAAGTTCGCCACAGTTCATACAGCTAACAAACTGGTCAAAGCACTGACACTCTATCCAGAAGTGAGCATTAACTTCAGCCTTATAACCAAACTTCTCAACTGAAATTGAGACGCTAAACTTTAAGGAAGGAACATGCTCATCAAGCTCAATAACGTCCAGCTTTATATTTACAGGATTAGTAATTTCTATATCCATTTAATGAGACCCCAAATAACGTGCATGAATTATTGTCGGCAATTCTCCATCAACACGAGGCGGCTTAATTTCTAGCTGCCAGCCATCAACTGTAATTCGTTCTCCATATGGCATATTAGTTTTAGTTGCCGTGTTCACAGCAGCTTGAAAACTACGCAATTCCTCTTGACTGGCAAGACGCACTGCTTCAGGCGTATGTGTCACTGCTTTTGATGTCGCATATTCAGCCATATGTTCTGTAGCATTACCATGCACCCATATTTTTTGTCCATTTGGTAAAGACATTTCAAATGATTGAGGAATTACAGATCCTGGATGCACAGGCTGTGTTGCCTTGATTGAGTCGAAAACGGTTCCTGTCGATAACTGATTGGCTTTTGAATAATTAACCACAATGGAATCGATCTTACTGACGGCGGCGGCCCCCAACAAAGGCGTCATTGATGCCGCCACCGTCTTCATCCCGTCATAGGTTTCGACATAGTTCTCCGCCGTCACCTTATCGACACCAAACTGCACCATTGCATAGTTTACCATAGCATCCTTCACCTGCTGTTGATTCTGCGTATCAACACTGGTGATATTCAGCAGGTTCACTATCTGCCCGTAAGCATCTGCGTATTGCTGGCTAACCTTCGAGTTATACGGCCCTGTTTCATATTCACCTTTGGCCGCTATGACCTCCAGCCGCGCACTCGCACAGGCCGCACTCCCTGCCGCACCGTTACTGCAGGCATCAATAACCTTCTTATCACTAGCTATATCTTTTTCACGTAGATCATTGATAGTCTGCTGTGCTTTTTCGCGTTCAGCCGGGTCGTTACTGTTGAGTTTTTGTTTCGCTATCTCAAGCGCCGTCTTCTCCGACACGCTCAGATAGTTATTCTCAACCGCATTCTTCCCGCCCTGTGCCCCCGCAGCTGCTGAAGCCGTGCTGTCTCCCGCTATCCCTCCGGCCATCCCCGCCGATATCGTCGCCAGCGTGCTGACCGTCTGCTTCTGCTCCTCGCTCAGGTCACTGACCGCTTTGCCCGGATACATTGCCGCCATGATTGCGCGCGCTGCCAGCTCCCCCGTAGCCGCACCGGCCGCACCCGCCGCTGCACTGTTCCCCTGCAGCGCCGCAACCGCACCTCCCAGTATCGCGTGCGCGATGGTGTTGACCGCCGGATTGCCCTCCGTCGATTTCAGCAGATGCGCCAGCTCTGGTGCCGATGCCCCCGCCAGCGCGCCGGCAATATCTCCGCCCGCCAGCCCCTGAAGCGCCGCCGTTGCCGCCTGAATGCCACGCTGAATGGTGCTGCCCGTACCAAACTTCGCCTGCTCATCCCGGTACTCCGGCGTCTCTTTCAGCTGCTCAACCGTCAGGTCAGGGTGCGTCTTACGCGCTTCCTCCAGCGCATTCAGCTCGCCCTGCGTTCTGGCGATGTCAGCCACCTGTCCGCCGATATCGCTGATGGCGCTCACCTGCGCAAGCCGTTGCTGCTCCTTCTCCTTGTCAAATATCGGGCTGATGCTGTCGTTTGCGTGCTCTGTGTCCCGGCTCAGGCTGGCCACATCCTGCTGCGAGTTTTACGATCGCGCACAACGCAACTACATCCCGCTCTAGGGCAAGTGGGTTTCACAGGCCGGGTTTACTGACGGGATGCCGAGCAAAATCCGGGTGATGCGCAACTGCATTGTCATCACTACTCAGAACAGCCGCGAACTATGGGGCTGCGCCGAGGGTTTAAGCGTCGCCCACTTCAACAAGAAGAAGATGAACCAGTGGATCAAAGAGTTTCCGGGAGCGTTGAACGATACCGGCGATCTGCCGGTGTACAAACGAGGTAACGGGCATTTTTCCTGACCGATAAAAGTAAGATCCCGGCTCGGTGGCCGGGATCTCTACTACTTAAGGTTGATAATCTTCATATTCCCAGTAACTGAATCGACTTAATTTGATGGCAGCTTTTGACCAATCGCTATCATTGCAGGCAATGATCTTTTTCTCTACATAAGAAAGGATCTCATCATAATCATATTCTTCGACAATGATCATTCCTTTACCAGACAAAACCTTATTTAATACCAGCTCGTTTTGAAGCCAAATTGGCGTACATACCAACATATCAAAAGCTTCAGCACCGTTTTGATCATTAGGTCCGATCATTAGCCTGATCCAACAACCAAAGTTGACAGGATCGGTTGGCCAATAGTTGATTAAACTATCCTCCAGTTCCAGCGATCTCAGCCCTTTCAATTCAATATTCATTTAGTTATATCCAGATGTCCATTGCTGATAGGTCTCCCCGTTGGCGTCAGTTTTTGTTCAAAATTGGCCTGAACCCCCGTCGTGGCATGAGGGCTATTTGGTTTAGTAGAAGGCGGGCGATAAACTCTCAATCCATCAGAACTGACCCATGCGGTACCATCACTGGATACTCGATACCCTGGCCCTACCCATGCTTCACCCAATGCGTTAGCGTCCTTAGCTGTCGCCTGACCTAAACCAAAATTACCTTTATTCCCTTTTGCCGCATCCCTCAATATACCTATCTGTTCTTCGATAGGTAGGGAAGATATATTACCGACATCGGATTTATTTGGCTGAGATTCAGCGCTCCGCGCATTATCCTCATCCTGCGGCTCCCAGCCTCCCGGAGTCCCCGACCCCGCACCGCCCAGTTCAGCTTTCTCACCATCCGTCAGATCCTTGCCAATATTCGGATTCGAAGCACTCCCGGAACCGTACTTATCCTGAAGCGAGCTGAGATACTTACTGGTGATCTCATCATTGCCCATCATTTCCAAGGTAACAAGATGATCCAGTTCATCAGCGGTCAGTTTGTCGGCAAGTGTTTTCGCCACGGCTCCGGTAATACCGGCCTTGACACCGATTTCTAGCAACTGCTCTGCAACCTTCGTCCGGCACGGTGCTGCAACCGCGCAGCCTCTGGCAACCAGTGCAAGCGAATTTGACTCCGCCGCCGATTTCCCGGCCTGCGCCCCCGCAGCAGCCGATGACGTTCTGTCTCCCGCTATTCCTCCGGCCATCCCCGCCGATATCGTCGCCAGCGTGCTGACCGTCTGCTTCTGCTCCTCACTCAGGTCACTCACCGCTTTGCCCGGGTACAGCGACGCCATTATCGCGTTCGCCGCAAGCTCCCCCGTGACCGCGCCCGCAGCACCCGCCGCCGCACTGTTGCCCTGCAACGCTGCAACCGTACCACCCAGTATGGCGTGAGCAATGGCTTTCGCCGCCGCGTTGTCGTCGATGCCCATACCGTGGCCGATATAATTTGCCAGTTCCGGCGCCGACGCCCCCGCCAGTGCCGCCGTCAGGTCTCCACTTGCCAGCCCCTGAAGCGCCGCCGTTGCCGCCTGAATGCCACGCTGAATGGTGCTGCCCGTACCAAACTTCGCCTGCTCATCCCGGTACTCCGGCGTCTCTTTCAGTTGCTCAACCGTCAGGTCAGGGTGCGTCTTACGCGCTTCCTTCAGCGCATTCAGCTCGCCCTGCGTTCGGGCGATGTCGGCCACCTGTCCGCCGATATCGCTGATGGCGCTCACCTGCGCAAGCCGCCGCTGCTCCTTCTCCTTGTCAAATATCGGGCTGATGCTGTCGTTCGCATGCTCCGTATCCCGGCTCAGGTTAGCCACATCCTGCTGCTGGTTCGCGGTATCCCGGACGGTGATATTACCCTCACCCACTGCCGCCTGCGTCGTGCCTTCCGCATGACCGCTGCTGCCCGCTACCGATACCACGCCACCCGGCAGGTTGCCCTTGAATGCATCACCGCCAAAGTCACCGCCGCCGCTCAGGCTGATGCCGCTGTGGCTGACCTTATAATCCGCCTCGTTGTGGATATCACGGAAGCCCAGCGTTCCCGTATCGAGACTGTTTTTGTCCGCCGTCGCCGTCGAGGCAATCACCGCACCGTCAAGCTGCGTGTGGCGTCCCACCGTCACATCAAAGCCGTCTTCACCCGCGAAGAGCCCTGTCTGCTCCTGCACCGAGTCATACGTGCTCTTCATTTTGTCCTGGCTGGCACTGATGTAGCCGGACCCCGTCATGCTGCCGAAAGAGAAGCTGCCGCCTGCCGCCGCGCTGTTCTGCGTTGATTTATAATCGTTGCTGTCCTGTTGGCTGCTCATCCACAGGTCACGCCCAATATCCGCAACGATTTTATCGCCACTCATCTGCGCGCCGTTCAGAATGGCGTCCCGACCGCTGGTCATGGAGACCGTCCCGCCGCTGTCGAGCGTTGTTTCCGTCCACGCCGTACCGTCTCCCTTTTCACTGCCTTTCGAAGCATTCACGTTCGCAAACACGCCGATGCCGTAACCGCTCTTCCCGCCACCAATGCTGACGCCTGCGCCGCCACCGCTGCTGCTGTTCTTGCCGGTCGTCTGCTGCGTGCTGGCCGCACCGCCCAGCACAATGTCGTTCGCTGCGACAAGCGCGGTGTCGCCGCCCGCCTTCAGCTGGCTGCCACCGATAAGAATGTCGCCGCTGTTATCGCCTTTCCCTTTCCCGGTCGCGGTGATGGACAGATTATTCCCCGCATTCAGCGTACTGCCCGCAACCGTGTCACTCTGCATGTGCTGCTCGGATTTCGATTTCTGCGAGGAGAGCGAAACGCTTACGCCTATACCGCTGTTGGGATCGCCGTTAATCTGCGCCATTTCCGCGCCCTGCGACGCCTGTACGCCTGACAGTGCCGCTTTGGTGGCTTTCAGCGCCGCAAGGCGGTCATCGCTCTCGTCTTTCGCGTCGCGTGCGGTGGTGACCGCATTGTTCACCGCGCTACCCGCCGCCCCGGACAGTGCCACCGTCAGCCCGCTGCTCTTCTGCTCAAACGTCTCATCGCGGGTGCGTTTGTCATGCCCCGGCTCAATCACCACGCTGTCGCCGGTGAGGTTGATATCCTTCTGCGCGATGATATCCGCCCCGCCGATATGCGCCTGTTTGCCTGCCGTAATGCTGACGTTACCGCCCGTTGATCCGACGGTGCTGAAGCTCTCGCTCTGGGTCGTGCCCTGCTCGCGAAGGTCGTGGGTGGTTTTGCTGCTGCCGATGGTGAAGCCGATGCCGCCCGTGCCCATCAGGCCGGACTTTTTGGTCTCCTTGAAGCGCCATGAGGTGTCGGTGTTGGTCGCCGCCACGATGTCCACGTTATTGCCTGCAGACAGGGCCACGTCGCCGTCTCCGGCAACCGCAGAACCTTTCACCAGCAGGTTGTTCCCTGCCGACACCGTCACGTTGTCGCCGCTCAGCAGCGAGCCTTTCTCCCGCGTCGCGCTGTCTTCCTCGATAGTGTGGGTGGTCTTTTTACTCAGGAACCCGCTGCTGGTTTTGGTTTTCTCGCGGTAGCGGTAATCGCTCTCCGTTGCCGTCGTCAGGTTCACGTCGCGCCCTGCCGCCACGCCGATATCGCCCTGAGCAGTGACCTCTGCCGCCTGCGCGGTCACGTCTCGCCCGGCGACGATCGCCGTATTGCCGCCGCTGGCAATCTCCGTTCCCTGCTGACGAACAGATTCATCGATGGCGGTTTTTTTCTTCGCCTGGCTGCTGGAGCGTTCCGTTGACGCTTCCGCCAGCAGATTCACATCCCGCCCGGCCTGAATCCCCACATCCCCTTCTGCGGCCATCGCTGCCGCACGGGCGTTCACGTCGTTACCCGCCTGTAGGGTGAGATCGCCGCCCGCACTCAGGGTACTGCCCTGATGCGTGACCGACGCCGTCTCCGTTGTCGCGCGGTTGCGACCGGAACGTCCCTCGCTCGTCGCCATCTCGTTGGCGGTGATGTTGATGTCATTCCCCGCCGCCATGGCCAGGCTGCCGCCCGCCGACACGTTTGCGCCGGTCACGTTGATATCCTGTCCGGCGCGCATCGTCAGCCCGTCGGTGGCGGTGATGGAGGCCGTCCCGCCCACGTCCGTGCCGCTAAAACGCACATTGCCCGCGTCGACATTCCACTGCTGCGCGCGGGTAACGTTGTTAATGCTGCCGGTGACGCTCTCCAGCCCTACCGTTTTACCGCTGATGGTGGAACCGATGTTGTTGATGTCCCCCAGCGCGCTCAGGTTCAGCCCACCGCCTGCGCTCAACAGCCCGGCGTTGAGATTGCTCAGGCTGTTGCTGCTGTCGATTGTAAGGCCATTCTGCGCCGCGATCGTACTGCCGCTGTTGATGACGTTACCGCCCGCCAGCTGGACGTTATCACCGCTAATCACGCTGCCGCTGTGAACGGTGACGTCCTTCGGTGAAAGGTAGACTTTCGGGATCATCACCGTTTGGCCGTTGAGGGTCGCCGCTTCCCACCACAGCAGGCTGTGGTCAAGCGCGGCAACCTGAGCCGCCGTGAGCGCCACGCCGAATTTCAGCCCCAGCGTTTTCTGCTGCTCTGCGGCGCTGTCCATCAGGTAGCGCATCTGATCGAGATCGGAACCGATGCCGTTGATATAGCGGCTGCCGGTCTGGTTGAGAATGGCGTTGCTAACGTAACGGGTATCAAACGCCGCGTCGCCGAGGAACCGGTAGTCGCGGTCCGGGTTCAGGCCGAGCCTGTCCAGGAAATACGCCGAGCCAAGGAACTGGTTCCGATCGGTATACGCACTGTTGGTTTCACGCGGCGCATTGCCGGGTTTTATGCCGAGCAGGTCATACAGTCCGTCAAACAGGCTGTCGTCCATATTGCCGAGGCCATCAAGCTTCGGGTTCACCGTAATCAGATACGGGCTATCGGGATCGGTTGACGGGACAAAATAGCCGTTGTTGCCGGACGGCAGTGGATAGTTTCCGCTGCTGCCGTTTTGGTCGGAAAGTGATGAACCACCGGAAATATCTTTCAGGGCGTCGCTTAACGCATCACGCCATTGCGGCGTGGCGATGTCCTGCGTATCGGTTTCGACAAGAGACTGCGCCTGCTCGCCGTTGGCGATGGAATGGTTGCTGAGTGGGGTCAGCGTTGGGGCAGCAATCGTATTGCTAAAGCCGTCCGTGTTCGCGGTGACGAGCGTGTTGCTGATGTCGGTAGTGAAGGTGGCGGAGACATTGCCGCCAGCACTAATGACGGAACGATACACCCCGCCATCTGATTCAAATTCAGTTTTGCGGTCGCCTAAAATATAGGGTACCCAGCTTCGATATTGGCGTTGTTCTTCATCCCACCAGTACCAGGTATCACCGTAACCTGACAGTGGACTCCAGTCATTACTGCCACAATCATCATAAAACCATTCACAACGGTATTCTGCCTGGACGTATGTGATACGTCTGCCCCCTTCCGCAGACATATTATTCAGTTTATCGCCAGAAAGTATGGCGTTACGACCAGCTATTATCTGGCTGGCTCTGTTATCCAGTTCTCCAGCACTAATCGAAATGTCTCGTCCAGCTGCGA
The DNA here is from genome assembly GCF_058788735.1 of Enterobacter sp. FW301-JW81. NCBI lineage: Bacteria > Pseudomonadati > Pseudomonadota > Gammaproteobacteria > Enterobacterales > Enterobacteriaceae > Enterobacter > Enterobacter sp. FW301-JW81. The sequence goes on from NZ_JBYTBA010000003.1 coordinate 310,236, forward strand.
TTCTTGCACCTGATCCATTAGCAGTAACAGACACAACAGATTCACTTAGCAGAAATTGACGGATGTCCTCTCCGGCAAGACGGTAGCGAATGTGATCTGAACACTGGCCACTACCATTAGCTCCACTACCGGCGCATCGTTCATACATTTCGTACTCAACGTTGCTGCCATTGTTTTTCCACTCCTCAAGACTTATTTCAATATCAGGCGTCTTATTGCCTGTGTATAAGCCGTTGGAATATTTTCCCCCGTCGGGGATAGCGTCTGGATATTCCTGTTCATGTTTACTCACCGCCAGACCGTCGGCTTCATTCAACAAATGTGATGTCTTTATTGTGATATCACCTTTTGTCGTTTCGATGGTTCCAGAACGGTTTATGATCTCGCTGCTCGCCGCACCCGCCGCATTTTTCTGCATCCACAGGCTATTCCCTGCCAGAATATCGCCGTAGACGTTATGCATACGGTCAGCGAAAAGCTGCATATTATTCGCGGCATAAATCAGTGCGGTATTGAGCAAGGTGCCCGCAGTATTCATCGTCAGGCTGCCTGCCGTACCGGTAAAACCATTTACGGTAATGTCGCTCAGGCTGTTAAACGCCACGTCGCCGCCTGCAGAGAGGCTACCGGCTGTATTGAGCAAAATACGTTGCGCGCTGAACGTGCTGTCACCCTTACCTGCGGTGAACTGACCGTTGTTGGTTAACGCCCCACCGGCGCTCAGAACGAGGCTGTTTCCCTGTAGCGTGCCATTATTGGTGATATCACCCTCAGCGGTGAGAGACAGGGTGTTGCTGGCGGCCAGCGTTCCACTGAACTCCAGCGCACTTAACAGATGAAGCGTGACATCCCCCAGCGCCACAATCTGACCCGCGTTGTTCAGCGTGCCGCTTTTAAGCGTGAGATTACCCGCGCTGAACAACCTGCCGCTGGTGGCATTGGTCATCGCATCGCCCTTCACCGTAAGCGAAGCGGTGCCGAGTGCCGTACCGCGGTTATTCAGTTTTTGATAGTTAACCAGCAGGTCTGCACCCTGCAGCGTGCCGTCGTTGGTGAGAGTCGTTCCCCGTAGCTCGGCGTTGTCGGTCGCAAGTATCCGCCCATTATTCACGGCGTTCACCGCATCCAGCAGCAACCTCACCGCCTGAACCAGCCCGCTGCTGCTGTTCTCCAGCTCCGGCGCGGTCAGCGTGAGGCTGCCGCCAGAGAGCACTTTGCCGTCATTCTGCACGCGGGTGGTGGCTTTTACCGTAGATTCTCCACCGCCCTGTATCGTTCCCTGATTATTCAGCGTGGCAGCCGACGCCGACAGCGCGTTCTCACTCAGCAGCACGCCGCTGGCGGTATTGCTCAGTGCCCCGGCCGTATTCAGCGTTAGCCCTTCCCCCTGAAGCCGTCCGCTGTTGATCAGCTGCCCTGTCGTAACCGAGGTCGTTTTCCCCTGGATTTGCCCGGCGTTGGTCGCATTGCCCGTATCAAGCGCCAGCGCGCCTGCACTGAGCAGTTTTCCACCGGCCAGATTGTTCAGCTCCTGATTCATGGCAACCGACAGCGCCTCAACGCCGGTGATTTCACCGCTGTTGGTCAGCGTCTTCCCCTTCAGCGTGAGGTGCTTCGCAATCCACTGCCCGCTGTTTGCCAGCGTCAGTGCTGAGAGCGCCAGCTCACCATTTGAGGTGATTTTGCTTCCCGTAGTGCCGATAAGGGTGCTGTCGATTTGCGCATCCAGTAAATTTTCTGCCTGGATCGCACCGCCGTTCGTAAGCGCCTGCGCATTAATAAGTACCCGTTTCCCCTGCCATTGCCCTGTATTTCGCAGATCGCCGCCCGTCACGGACAGGTCGGCTGCGGTCAGCAACGATCCCGACGCGTCATTCACCAGCGTCAGTAACGGCGCCGCCATCTCAAGGCGGGCAGCGAGCGTCAGGGCGGCAATCCCGGTCAGCGTTCCGCTGTTCGTGATGCTGTCCTGATGCGCGGTGACGCGGTTCCCCTGAACCGTGCCGTTGTTGCGCAGCGTATTTCCCGTGAGCAAGAGATCGCCCGCCGACAGCAGGCTGCCGTTATTCACGGTATTGATGGCATTCAGCGTGATGTCGCCCTGACTCATCAGTTCGCCGGTATTGCTGAGCGTACCGATGGTTGAGGCGTCCAGTGAGCCGGTCGCAAGTGAACTTCCGCGGTTAATCCAGTCACGCCCGCGGAGGCTGACGTTCTCTCCCTGTAGCTGGCCTGCGGTGGTCAGCGCGGTTCCTGAAAGGCTGAGCGCCCCACCCGTGAGCGTGCGGGAGCCTGCCAGTAAATCCAGCATTCCGGCGGTCAGAGACAGTGCGCTATCGCCCTGTAACAGACCGGCACTTTCGAGGCGATCGGCATTCAGCGTCAGCGTCTTCCCCACGATGCTGCCCACGCTGGACACCGACTGCGCCGTGATGCGGTTTGCCCCGTGAGCCAGCAGCAGTCCCCCCGCGCTGTTATTCAGCGAGTCGTAATCAACAAGAAGTGAGGCGCCGCTCAGCTCGCCGCCGTTGGTCAGGGTTGAGCCAGACAGGGAAAGCGCGGCATCGCTGGTGATAATGCCGGCGTTTTTCAGTTCAGCGAGTGAGAGTGACAGCGCGGCCGGACTGTACAGCACCCCGCTGCTACGGTTATCCAGCAGACGGGTGACCAGTGAAAGCGTCGTTTCGGCGTGGATCAGGCCACTGTTAATGACGTCAGGGCTGTCGATCGCGAGCGAGGAGGCCGTCAGCGTCCCGCTGTTGCTGAGATGACCGGTTTCAACCTTAAGCCCTGAAGCCGATGATTTTCCCGCGTGGTTGAGGCTGTTATCCGCCTTCAGAATCAGGCTGCCTTTGGCAGCCTGCGTTCCTTCAAGCTTTGCATTGAGCACGTCCACGCTGATGCTGTTGCCCTGCGTCTGTGCCGTGGCCGTAGTGTTGAGGCTGTTTCCGTGCAGAGTAATGGCGCCACCCGCGCTGGTTTCACCGGCAAGCGTGGTCACGGTATTGTTAAGCAGCAGATCCCCGTCGCTGTGGGTGACTGACTTTTCGCTGGCGGTGAACGTCTGCGCAGAGGTCGTGAGCCCCCGGGCACCAGAAAGCGTACCGCTGTTGACGATCTGCGCCGCGTTCAGCGTCAGCGCGTCATCGCTGATAAGACTGCCGCTGTTGTTCAGGTTACCGCTCGCGATAACGGTGGTTTTGCCTTTTGCGCCGGTGTCGCCGGAAAGAGTGACGTTGCGTGCGCGGATATCCAGCGTCGAGGCACTGTTCAGCGTGCCGGAGCTGGTGATATCGGTCCCCGAGACGGTCAGGCTGTTGCCCTGAACGGTGCCGGTATTGCTGAATGTCCCGGCGGTAATCCGGGTATCCGCAGCGGCTGCAAGCGTGCCCTGGTGAGTGAGGCTGCCCGCGCTGACGGCGAGGGATCGTCCGGCGACATTGCTGCCGTTCAGCTGGCTGTGGCCGGACGTGGTGAGCGTGATATTCCCGCTGGCATTGGTGGTGCTGCTGCTCTCCTGAGTCAGCGTCTGACCGCTGAGCGCAATCGCTGAGGCACTGAGATTTCCGCGCTGTACCAGCTCGCCAGCCTCAACCGACAGCTGCTGGCCCGCGACGACAGCGCCATTAAGCACCGCGTTTTCCGCACCGTTCACGGCAAGGTGACGACCGGCACCCGCCTGGGCATCGGCACTCTGGATAACGCTTTTTGCCGCAAGCGTCGCGTCGTTTGCGGCCGTGAACGCACCGCCGTTCTGCGTCAGCGTGCCGCCGGTTGTTAACTGCAGGTTTTCATCGGCGGCGATGCGGGCCTGGTCAAGCGTCAGAGCGCTCTGACCGGAGACGGTTAAACTGCCACCCGCTTTATGGTCGCCGCGTAACGTCACGTCCGCCGCGCTGACCGTGGTGCTGCCGCTGGCAAGGGAATTTTTCAGCACCACTTTTCCCGCGCTGTTGAGCGCAATATCCCCCTGACGCGCGTTAAGGTTGCCCAGGTTTACGCCCACACCCGCCTCACTGGAGACCAGACGAATGCGGTTGGCGTACATGCCACCCAGCGCGCCGGTGTCTACCGCCACCTTCGGGGCTTCGCCTTCACCTTTTAACGCGCTGACGCTACCATCCGCCGCGACGCGGTTCGCCCCGGTAACCAGACGTAAATCTTTCGCATGCAGTTGCGCATTGATCTCGGTCGCGCGGGAAATGATCGACACCGCATCGCTTTGGCTACCATTCAGCCCCGCGCCCTCGATGGTGACGGCGCCTTTGGTCACATCAAGCGACTGCAGCTTACCGCTGGCATCGAGCACCGGTTTACCCGTGGTGAGCGTCACATTCGGCGTATTGATAAACCCGCAGCCGTTACAGGTGATGCCGTAGGGGTTCGCCACAATGACGTTAGCCGCCTTGCCCGCGACTTCGGTATAGCCCTGTAAATTCGAGCGGTTAGTCCCGGTGACTTCGTTGATGATGCCTTTGGCTTCCTGCCCGGCTTTCAGGTTGGGGTTGTTCTGAATAATCCCGCCCAGCTGGGTCTGGTTGAGCTGCCCGGTCGCGTTATTGAGGATCAGCCCCTCTTTCCCGACGTTGTAATCGTTGTACTTGTTATGGGAAATACCGGATTGATTCGGCGTGGCGATGTTCACCACCGGCACGCCGTTGGCCGCCTTGTCCATCTGCGTATTGCCGGACGGGGTGAGGGTTGCTGCCATCGCGGGCAGCAGCGGCTGCGTCGTCAGCAGCACGCTCAGTAACGCGCTCAGCGCGCGCTGCGAAAAACGAACCTGATCCTGTTTCATCATCCCTGTCCCTTAGAAAGCCACTGATACGCGGTAATAAATCGTGAGGTGGTCCGGCCCCAGCCAGTCCGGGTACGCCATCGGTGTGCCAACGGTAAACTGGCTTGAGTAGTTACGATGAGCCGTCGTAAGACCCAGTGCAGCACCCCACAGCGTGCCGGAGGAGTAACGGTCGAAACCGTCCTTCTTCAGCCAGCCGCCATCGATTGCCGCCAGCAGGCCGACATCCCCTACCCACGGCAGCGTAAAGAGCGAATAATTCAGCTCATTTCGCCAGTAGCCGCCTTTATCGCCGGAGATGTACTGCTCCTTAAAGCCGCGCACGGAGGCTTCGCCACCCAGCGTCAGCCGCTCGCTGCCGTACAGCCGGTCCGGCGACCACTGAAAGTAGACGCTGGTCAGCCACCACAGCCTGTCCGCAACGGGGCGCTGAAAGCTGCCGTTTACGCTCCATTTGCGAAACTCTGCTTTCGGCACATCGCCATGCTTGTCGTTATCATCTTCTGCGCCAAACCACGGTACCCCCTGAGTAAAGGTCGGGTTCAGGGTCGCCACGCCGGAGGCGATTTTTTGCGTGTGGTTAAGGCCCAGCGAGAAACTGGAGAGCTTGCGGCTGCTGGTGGCCAGCAGAACATCGTCGAGATAGTTATGGTTGATACGGTGCGTGAGACCCGCCGACACGCCGGTTTTGATATCGCCATTGCGGAACAGCACCCAGGAGCCCGTCAGGCGGTGCGTCTCGGTATCCCCCGTCGAACGCCAGAGATAACCGTTATTGTCGATGGTACTGAGGTAATTGCTCCAGCTGTAGCTATAGTCCAGCAAGCCGTAGCCGTAAGGTACGCTGACCCCGGCGGCAAAATTCTGCGCATCATGGCTATTCGAAAAATCGCTGCTGCGCCCGCCGCTGACAAACCACTTATCCGCCAGACCCAGCAGGTTATTGCCGTACACCGCGCCATTGAGCTGCCCGGTCCCCGTACTCTTTTGTCCGCTGTTATCGAAACTCACTGTTCCGCTGAGCGGGAATTCTGGCGTAGCCGTCAGATTAACGATCGAGTAGCCCTGCCTGTCGCCGGGCAAGATTTCTATTTCAACCGGCGTCTGGCGCACGCGATTGAGCTGCTCCATTCCCTGTTCGATATCGCGCAGGTTCAGAATTTTTCCTTCGAGCCCGGGGAAGGTCATGTTCAGGGTGCGCGCCGGAACACCTTCAAGGCGTATTTGCTGGAGCTTACCTTCCAGAACCGCGAGCTGGAGAACACCACCGGAGAGATCCTGTTCGGTCAAAAACGCACGGCTGGTGATATAGCCCCGGCTGATGTACCAGTCAGACACGGCGTTAGTCAGGGTATTTAAACGGGCAATATCAAGGCACTGATTCAGCCACGGCGCAACCAGCCGTTCTTTAGCTAACGGAGAGAGAAGGCTGGCACCCGTCAGTTCGATGCGCGAGATAGCAAAACAGGGGCCTTGTGGGGTCGCGGTACTGTCGGGCTGAGCCGGACGCGGTAACACCACGCTGCGCTCCAGTTCTTCACGCTGGCGCTGATTTTCATCCAGCAGCTGCTGCTGTTGCTGCTGAATGGTATTGCGGTCGGCCGGCGACAACGGGGCGGCGAGTGCGATGCCTGGCACCAGTAACACGATGGCTGTCAGCAGCGTGCGTGCTGATGTTTTCCCTAACACTATTTACTCTCCGCTCAAAGTCCGCTTTCAAACTTGACTGTTAAAAAACGAGCAACTTATTTCAAAAAGTAAATAGTGTAAATATCAATAAAGAAAATAAGGATACTTCTGGCGCATTTTCAGATTTTTGCAGGGATAAATACGAAGCAATATTAAAGAAATCCCCCATCGCGCCGATCATCATCCGTGTGTATTATTTCCTGTAGCGTTGACCACAACTATCCTTAACTCAAATACTTAAGCGCCAAAGCGAAAGGCATCATGAGCACACCGATCAAACGGCTAGAAATCATTAAAAATGCCATTGAGCTGGAAGATGACGACATCATCCACAGCCAGCTGACACGCCTGAAAAATGAAGCGTTTGACGATGAGCTACAGGCGATCGTCGTGGCGCTTGAGGAGAAGAACTACACCGCGGCGATGGCGGCTATCGTCGCCTGGCTGCAGGGCCAGCGCGCGGTTACCCCGTGGCGCGACCCGCAGGTGGCTGCCAGCAAGCTGGAGCTGAAGGCGCTGGAAGAGCGCCTGCGCGATCTGATAGACCGCCGCAACGCGCGGGTGCAGCAGCTTGACGAGTTCAACGATATCTATTTCTCCCGCCTGGGTCCCCTGATGCAGCAGATCCTCGCCCTGCGTAAAACCCTGGCGGAGCTGAACCTGCGGCGTCAGCAGGCGGAGGCGCGTCGTCGCGAGGAAGATTATCGCCGCTGCCAGCGCTACATGGCGCAGGCGGTTGAGGTGCTGGCAACGCTCACCCAGCGCTGGCGCGATCTGCCTGCGGATTCCGTGCAGGCCGCCGAGGCGCGCAAGCATCTGGAGCAGCAAAGCGATCTGATTGCCAACCTGCTGGCCGAGGCGCTGGAGCTGGAGAGCGGCTTAACGCGCGAAGAGGAGCCCGCGCGCCAGGCGCGCGACGAGGCCAACGAAGAGTACGAAAAATATCGCGAGCAGCATCACGATGCCGAAGTGCGGCTGCGCAAGGGCAAAGATCTCTCGGAAGAAGATCGGAACGAACTGAAGCGTCTCTGGCGGCAAGCGAGCAAGCTCTGCCACCCTGACCTGGTGGCAGACGACCTGAAAGAAGAAGCCAACGCGATGATGGTGCAGCTCAACCAGGCGAAGCAGCGCGGCGACGTTAAATCCATTCGCTCTCTGGTGGCCCGACTGCAGCAGGGCTTCGAGCCGCTGATGGCCAGCGACAGGCTGAACGATCTGGAACGTATCCGCAAAAAGATGGCGCAGGTGCGCGAGCAGATCGACATTTTAGTGAACGAGCTGGCGGAGCTGGAGAAAGAGGAGTCCTGGCTTCTGGTCTCGTCGCTGAGCAATATGGAAGCGTACTTCGCTCAGCAGGAGAAAGCGCTGCACGAGGTCCGCGCCTCGCTCGAACATCAGGTGAACGAAGCGCAGCTGGATTCCGCCGCGTGACTACTTGGCGTGCCAGTATGCGCTGGCACGCACCAGCTGGGGGTCAATCGCGTCAGTTTCAAACTGACGGCTCAGCGTTTTCACCACCTTCCCTTCCCCGGTCAGCCAGATGAAGTAGTCCTCCGCCGGGACGCTGAGCGCCGCCAGATGGTCAGCTACCGCCTGCTCGCTGTGGCCCACCACCCAGGTGATGTCGAACGCGCTCAGGTGCGCCAGATACTCTTTATAAGACGCGTCTCCAACCGTCACTACCGCATGAACCTCCGGGCGAACCGGCAGCTTAGCAATGCCCTCTAAGCGTCGGCGCAGCGCGGGCATGCCGGATTCATCACACACGTACAGCTGCCAGGCGTAATCTTCCGGCACAACCAGCGAACCGCGCGGGCCGCCGATGGTCAGCCTGTCGCCCACTTTCGCCTCAACCGCCCAGCAGCTGGCAATGCCGCCGTCATGAACGAAGAAATCGAGCACCAGCTCATGACGGGCCTCATCGTACAGCGGCGTATAGTCGCGCGCCTGCGGACGCACGCCGTCGCCCCAGTCGATGCCTTCATCGGTAACCACCGGCGGCACAAACGTTGCCCCGGGCGCCGGGAAAAAGACTTTGGTGTGGTCGTCGAAACCGCGGGAGCTAAAGCCCTCCAGCGCCTCGCCGCCTAAAACAATGCGCTGGAAACCCGCGCTGGCGCGCTCAACGCGAAGCACCGTCAGCTCGCGAAAACGCAGGTCATTACGAACGCGCTGTGGGTAACGGGTAGATGCCATTTTTAGCCCCTTCTCTGGTGAATACGATATATCTAAATCAATTTTCAAATGATAATGATTACTAATAAGAAAAAATGCAAGATCTTTTAGATTGCATCTGAATATATCTTAGATATAGTTTAGATATATCAAATTGAAGGGCATATTATGCGACACGAACACGACGGCGGCGGGCGCCGACCGCGCTTTTTTGGCCACGGCGACCTGCGGCTGGTGATTCTGGACATCCTGACCCGCAGCGCGAGCCACGGCTATGAGCTGATCAAAGAGATAGAGAACCTGACGCAGGGGAATTACACTCCCAGTCCTGGGGTGATCTATCCGACCCTGGATTATCTTCAGGATCAGACGTTTATCGCTATTACGGAAGAAGAGAGCGGGCGTAAGCGATTTACGATTACCGCTGCGGGCCAGCAGTGGCTGGATGAAAACCAGGAGCAGCTTGAGCACATACGGGCGCGTATCAAAGCGCGTTCCGTCGGCTTTCAGCTGCGCAAAAACCCGCAGATGAAGCGGGCGCTGGATAACTTCAAAGCGGTGTTAGACCTGAAGGTGAATCAGGGAGAGCTCAGCGACGCGCAGCTCAGGCAAATCGTCGGGGTGATTGACCGCGCGGCGCTGGAGATCTCCCAGCTGGATTAAGCCGGTGCGTGCTCGCTCACGCGGAAGACGCGTACCAGCTCTTTCAGGTGCATCGCCTGTTCGTTAAGCGAGGCCGCCGCCGCCACGGACTCCTCCACCAGCGCGGAGTTTTGCTGGGTGGTGGCATCAATCAGGCCAATCGCGCTGTTGATCTGGGAGATCCCCTCCGTCTGCTCATGGCTGGCCTGGCGGATCTCGCGCAGGATCACATCCATCTCCTCCACGTTGCCCACCATCCCGTTGATCAGCGCGCTCGCTTTCTCGACCAGGTTCATCCCGTCCTGGGTCTGGCTGGTTGAGCTTTCAATCAGCTCGCGGATTTCGCTGGCCGACGACGCGCTCTTCTGGGCAAGCTGACGCACCTCACCGGCTACCACCGCAAAGCCGCGACCGTGCTCCCCGGCGCGCGCCGCTTCCACCGCCGCGTTCAGCGCCAGAATGTTGGTCTGGAAAGCAATGGCGTCGATCAGGTCGATAATGTCGGACATCCGGTTCGACGTCTCGTTAATCAGGCGCATTTTGCTGGTCACCTGCTTCATCATCTCGCCGTTGTTTTTGACCACCGTGGCGGCATCTGCCGAGAGGTTGGTCGCTTCCCCGGTGTGCGAGGCCGTGTTTTTCACCGTCGCGGTGATCTGCTCCATCGAGGCGGCGGTCTGTTCAACGGAGCTTGCCTGCTCTTCCGTGCGCGCGGCCAGATCCTGGTTCCCGGCGACAATCTGCGCGGCTGCGCTGGAGATATTCTCCGAGCCGGTTTGTACCTGCTGCACAATGTCCAGCAGACGCGTCTTCATCTCCATCAGCGCATGCAGCAGCAGGCCCGTTTCGTCTTTGCCGTGCGGCGTGATGCTGCCCGTCAGGTCGCCCTCTGAAATCGCTTTTGCAAAATGCACCGCCTCGCCGAGCGGGCGGGTGATAGAACGCACGATGAACCAGCCAATCAGGCTGCCGACCGCGACGCTAAAGAGGGTGATCAGGATCAGCAGCAGGCGGTTAGACCTGAAATCCCCTTCCACCTGCGCGCCTGCACTCTGCATCTCGCTGTTTTGAATGGCGATCAACTCCTTCACCTTCGCTTTGTAAGCCTGCTGCACGGCGAGGGTCGTGGTCATCATCTCCTGAATAGCGCCCGCACGATTGTTGTTCTGCACCGCCTGCAAAATGCGGTAGCGCGAGTCCAGATACTGCTGGCGCACGCTGCGGATTTCCGTCAGCACCTGCTGAGATTTTTGATCCTGCAGCGCGTTGTTCAGCTCGCCCAGGATCACCGTGATGTGCTCGCTGATCTCTTTCAGGTGCTGCTGAGATTGCCCGGTATAAGTGCCCTGGTCGTCCAGCAGCATCAGCTGTTGAGTGCTAATAAATTCCTGGAAGTTATCGATTAACTGGTTCGCTTTTACCGTGGTTGGATAGTCACTGGTAATAATGGACTGCATCCCATTATTTGCCCGATTCAGACTCAGCAAAGACAAGCTTGCGCTGATCGCCATCAGGACAATAAAGAACCCAAACGCCAGAAATAATTTCGTGCCGATCTTTACGTCATGTAGGAACATATTTTCTCCATCGATGTGATTATTTCTCAGACGATCGCTGTTATCGGTAACGAATTCGCTAACTTTATGACTTTGATCGTTTTTTTATTTCATAACCCTCACAATGGATAGGTAGAGACTATTAATATTGCTCCATCGATCGTTACCAGACCACCTGACGGGGCTTTTTCGAAATAGCATTCTGAAGAATTGACTTAGGCGGGAATAAATAACTGAGGCACTTTTTTTAGTTATTTAATATTAAGTTAACAACAAACTACATTAATAGTCACATCTATAGAATAGAAAAGCCGCGTATGCCTTACGGTATACACGGCTTTTCTGGAACATCGCGGTTTAATGGAGCACGGTTACGGCATCCTTGAGACGTCCGGCGCGGTGTTTCACCATCGCAGAAATGTGCGCGCTCTCCTCGACCAGGTCGGCGTTTTTCTGCGTGATGCTGTCGAGCTCGGCCACCGCGCGGGTTAACTCTGACAGCCCGGTTGCCTGCTCGGACGTCGCGTGGCTAATCTGGGCGATCAGCTGCGTCACGTTTTTCACCTGCTCGACAATATCATCCATCGTTCGGCCTGCGGCGTGAACCTGCTCAGAGCCGGACTGCACCTTGCTGGCGCTGGCATCAATCAATTTACGAATATCATTCGCTGCGCTGGCGCTGCGGCTGGCGAGGTGGCGAACTTCGCCCGCGACCACGGCAAAGCCTTTCCCCTGCTCGCCTGCCCTTGCCGCCTCAACGGCCGCATTCAGCGCCAGAATATTGGTCTGGAAAGCGATATCGTTAATCAGGGACGTAATCGAGCCAATTCGCTGCGTGCTGTCGGCGATGTCATCCATGGTCTTGACGACGGTCTGCATCGCGTTGCCACCTTTCGTCGCCGCGCCGCTGGCGGCGACCGAGAGTTTATCCACCTCGGCGGCGGTTTCAGAGTTACTCTGAACGGAAGCGGCCATCTGGTTCATTGTCGCGACGGTCTGCTGCACGTTGGCCACGGTCTGACGCGTACGATCGTTGAGATCTTCATTGCCCTGCGCCAGCCTGTCGCTGCCGTCGCGGACGCTCACCACCTGGCTCGAGACGTCATTGATCAACCAGCGGCACATCAGGCCCAGCTGCCCTACCGCGCGCAGCGTCAGCCCCAGCTCGTCGCTGCGGTTCAGATGCTGCACGCTGTTGCGCTCACCGGTTGCGACCTTCAGTGCCTGTCGCGCCACATTCTCTACAGGCCGGACAATCTGTTGCTCAAACAGCAGCGTCCCCAGCAGCATCACCACCGCGGCAGCGGCAAGCGGCGTCCAGCCTGCATTGGTCGCGACCAGCGAGGCGGCGAGCAGGGCAAAGAGCGCCGCCATCACGCCGCGCACGCGCCAGCGCAGCGGCATGGCCGGCAGTTTACCCAGCCAGCCCTTTCCCACCACCAGCCCTTTATGAATACGTTTTTTACAGCGCCCGTCATTCAGCGCCCGGTAGAGCGGCTCCACGGCGGCAATCTCTTCCGCTGTGGCCTTCGTGCGGATCGACATATAGCCCGTCACCTGCCCGCGGCGCACCATCGGCACCGCGTTAGCACGCACCCAGTAGTGGTCGCCGTTTTTACGCCGGTTTTTGACGATCCCGCTCCAGGGTTCGCCCTGCTGCAGCGTGTACCACATATCGGCAAACGCGGCCTTTGGCATATCAGGGTGGCGCACCATATTGTGCGGCTGGCCCGTCAGCTCATCGAGCTGGTAGCCGCTCACCTGCACAAAAGTGTCGTTGGCGTGGGTAATGTAGCTGTGGACGTCTGTGGTAGACATTAAGGTGGTGTCATCGTCCAGAGGATATTCATTCTGGGTGACATAGGTTGGAGAGGACATCGTGGGCATCCCTTGCAGGTTATTTGAATGTTAATTTTGTGGGTCATTGTTATTTCGGCGGTAAACAATTTATCTTTAGTTGTTAAACTTGATGAAGATCGCAGATTTGACTTAAACCATACTTTTTATACGATTTTATAATTCATTGATTTCAAATACTTTCGGTAAGAAATTACCCACAAAGTAGGATTGGTTAACGCTCGCTAAAGTCGCAGCACGTGCACTGGTTTAGTGCATCCGCCCCTTTCATCCCTTCTTGATGCGCTCTGCCGTGTCCCGCTAAATCCCGTTTCGGTTGTATCGGCATGATTAAATATTGCGCAACATTATTTTAACCTGGCGTTTATCCCGATTTTCGTTAAGGCATCTGAAGTGGCGTAATCCCTGCAATACTTAACTCAGTATCATGTGATACGCGATCCCCGGGAGCACATTTTGAACAGGTTACCTTCCAGCGCCTCGGCTCTTGCCTGTACCGCGCACGCACTGAATCTCATTGAAAAGCGAACGCTCGATCATGAGGAGATGAAACAACTTAACCGAGAGGTCATCGATTACTTTAAAGAGCATGTCAATCCTGGTTTTCTGGAGTATCGCAAATCTGTTACCGCCGGCGGGGATTACGGAGCCGTAGAGTGGCAAGCGGGGAGTCTTAACACGCTTGTCGACACCCAGGGACAGGAGTTTATCGATTGCCTGGGTGGTTTTGGCATTTTCAACGTGGGGCACCGTAATCCAGTTGTGGTTTCCGCCGTACAGAATCAACTTGCGAAACAACCTCTCCATAGCCAGGAGCTGCTCGACCCGCTTCGCGCCATGCTCGCAAAAACGCTGGCAGCCTTAACGCCCGGCAAACTGAAATACAGCTTCTTTAGCAACAGCGGCACGGAATCGGTCGAAGCGGCGATTAAGCTCGCCAAAGCGTACCAGTCGCCGCGCGGGAAATTCACCTTTATCGCCACCAGCGGCGCGTTCCACGGTAAGTCCCTGGGCGCACTGTCCGCTACCGCCAAATCCACCTTCCGCAAACCGTTTATGCCGCTGCTGCCGGGCTTCCGCCACGTGCCGTTCGGCGACATTAACGCCATGCGCACCGTGCTGACTGAATGCCGTAAAACCGGCGATGACGTGGCCGCGGTGATCCTGGAGCCTATCCAGGGAGAAGGCGGCGTGATCCTCCCCCCGCCGGGCTATCTGCCTGCCGTGCGTCAATTGTGCGATGAGTTTGGCGCGCTGCTGATCCTCGACGAAGTCCAGACCGGGATGGGGCGCACCGGCAAGATGTTTGCCTGCGAGCACGAGAACGTTCAGCCGGACATTTTATGCCTGGCGAAAGCGCTGGGCGGCGGCGTTATGCCGATTGGTGCGACGGTTGCGACAGAAGAGGTCTTCTCGGTGCTGTTCGACAACCCGTTCCTGCATACCACCACCTTTGGCGGCAACCCGCTGGCCTGTGCGGCGGCGCTGGCGACCATCAACGTGCTGCTGGAGCAAAACCTGCCTGCGCAGGCCGAGCAGAAAGGCGACATGCTGCTGGACGGCTTCCGCCAGCTGGGGCGTGAATATCCGGATCTGGTTCAGGAGGCGCGCGGCAAAGGGATGCTGATGGCCATTGAGTTTGTTGATAACGAAATCGGCTACAGCTTCGCGAGCGAGATGTTCCGCCAGCGGGTGCTGGTGGCAGGCACGCTGAACAACTCGAAAACCATCCGCATCGAACCGCCGCTGACGCTGACCATTGAGCAGTGTGAGCAGGTGCTGAAAGCGGCACGCAAAGCGCTGGCAGCGCTGCGCGTGAGCGTGGAAGAGGCGTAATCAACGCCGGGTGGCGCTACGCTTACCCGGCCTACCAAATACTGCATCTGTAGGCCCGGTAAGCGTAGCGCCACCGGGCTGCTTTTTATCGGTGAAACTCCGCCACCGTCATGGTGAAGCGAAGTACAGTATCGCCTTCATTGGCATAGCCGTGCGCGGCTTCCGTTTTCGCCACCGCCGACGCCCCGGCAGCCACCTGCGTTACCGTCTCGTCCACCGTCAGGGTTAACATACCTTCGTTCACGTGCAGCAGCTCAAAGGTTCCCGCCGGATGCCCCGAAGAGGTAAAGCGCTCTCCCGGCTGCATCTCCCACTGCCATAGCTCAATCATATCCGGACCCGCGGTGCCCGCCAGCAGCCTGGCGTAACCGCCCCGTGCGCCCTGCCACAGCACCGGAATCGCGGCCTCTTCGATAACGTGCACCTGCGGCTCGCTGGAGACGTTAACGATATCCGCCACTGAGATACCGAGCGCGGCGGCCAGCTTGCACAAAATGGCGATGCTGGGATTGGCTGCGCCCTTTTCGATCTCCACCAGCATGCCTTTGCTGACGCTGGCGCGGCGGGACAGCTCATCCAGCGACAGTTTTTTCTCTTTCCGCCAGTTGCGGATGCGGTTCGCCACGGCCAGGCTTACTTGGGCAACGTCGGCACCCTGTGCAGTCATTATATTGACTTTATCAGTCATTGGTCACTACCATGGTATAAAACAGTCAATACAGGATTATTTATGTCTCTCGTTACGCCGTCAATAGACTCGCGTCTTGCCGGGATTGCCCCCGGCTTTCGGGCGCTGAGCATTCTGGTTGAAGCAGCGCCGATTACCCACCCGGAGGTGGCGGCTGCCGCGCTGGCGCAGGCCTGCCAGCAGATGCTTAATGATGATGTGCCATGGGCTGATGCACACCTTTCAGGCTGGGATGAGGTGTTTAAAGCCTTCGGGGCGAAACCGAAACGCACGCCCTGCTCGGCATCCGCCCTGCGTAAGCGGGTGCTGAAAGACGGCTCGCTGCCGCCGCTGGACCCGGTGGTAGATATCTATAACGCGGTGAGTATTCGCTACGCGATCCCAGTTGGCGGAGAAAATCTCGCGGCTTATTCAGGCGCGCCGCGTCTGACGCTGGCCGACGGCAGCGAGCCGTTTGATACCCTCAAAGAGGGACAGGCGGTGGTGGAACATCCGGAACCGGGCGAGGTTATCTGGCGCGACGATCTCGGCGTCACCTGCCGCCGCTGGAACTGGCGCCAGGGGATACGGACGCGTCTGGACAGTCGGGCGCAAACCATGTGGTTTATTCTTGAAAGCCTGCCGTCGATGCCGCTTGCGGCGCTGGAAGAGGCGGGTGCGGAGCTGGTGGATAGCCTGCAGCGGCTGATGCCGGGAGCCACTGCTCAGGTTCAACTGCTGGAACTATAAGAGGACAACACGATGTTTCGCGGATTAAGCGCCTTTCCATTAACGCCCCTGAAAGAGGGGACGTTTGACGAGCAGGCCTTCATCAATCTTCTCCGCCCAGTGGTCGACGCCGGCGTGGATTCGCTGGGCATTCTCGGCTCAACGGGAAGCTATGCCTATTTGACCGTTGAAGAGCGCGGCCGGATCGCACGCTGCGCGGTGGCGCATGCTGATGACATTCCGGTTATCGTCAGCATCGGCGCGCTACGGCTGGACGATATTCTGCGTTTGGCTGACGACGCGCAGGCGGCAGGTGTCTCCGGCGTGCTGATGGCGCCCGTGTCGTACCAGCGATTAACGGAAGACGAAGCGTTTAATCTCTATGAAACGGTAACGCGCCAGCTCTCCGTACCGCTATGTATTTACGACAATACGGCCACCACCGGTTTTACGTTTAGCGATGAGTTGTTATTTGCGGTCGCGGCCCTGCCGAATGTGGGATCCATTAAGCTGGGTCGCGTGCCGGAGGACCTGTCGCAGGTACGCGCCCGTCTTTCTGATACGGTCACGCTGGGCATCGCCGGTGACTGGCGAGCGGCCTCAGCCCTGCAGGCCGGGTTTGACGTCTGGTACTCGGTTCTCGCGGGCTTGTTCCCTCAGACGGCGCTGGCGATTGCGCGTTCGGGAAATAATGCTGAGTCGGAACGGCTGGAGCCGCTGTGGGAATTGTTCCGTCATTACGGCAGCTTACGGGTCATCACGGCGGCGGCAGAGATGATGGGGAAAGTGGCTGCACCTGCATTGCCGTTCCCGTTACAGTCGCTTCAGGGCGAGCCGCGTGAAGCGCTTGCGAAGTTATTTGTCAGCCTGGAGCTGGCCTGAAAAATGCCGGGTGGCGCTTGCGCTTACCCGGCCTACAAAACCTTTATAACGCCTGTTACTCCGGCAACAATCCCACAAAGCTGCGCTTTTTGCGCGGCTCCGACATCAATTCCTCAAGCTTATCCACGCACGCCAGATAATGCGGGGTTTTCTTGTGCGCCAGCACCGCCTCTTCGTCTTTATAGGCCTCGTAGATAAAGAACCGGGTTTTCACCCTCGGGTCCTGCAATACGTCAAAGCGCAGATTCCCGGGCTCCTTGATTGCCCCCTCGTGGTTGGCGCGAAACACTTCCAGAAACTCGTCCACCCGCTCGGGCTTGATGTTAATCTCAACCAGCGTCACGTTCATTGTGCTTCTCCCTGTTTCTCTTCCTGCCAGAACTGGAACGCCTCCCGGGCGCTCATGTTCTCGTGTACCACTTTTTTCACCGCCTTCAGCATGGCGAGCGGCGCGCTGGACTGGAAGATATTGCGCCCCATGTCCACGCCGGAGGCGCCCTGGTCGATTGCGCGCCAGCACATCTCCAGGGCCTCGTGCTCAGGCAGCTTTTTGCCGCCAGCGATGACGATCGGCACCGGGCAGCTGGCGGTCACTTTTTCAAAGCCCTCGTCCACGTAATAGGTTTTGACGAATTGCGCCCCCATTTCGGCGGCGATGCGGCTGGCGAGCGAGAAATACCGCGAGTCGCGCGCCATCTCTTTCCCGACACCCGTCACCGCCAGCGTCGGCATGCCGTAGCGCGCGCCCGCGTCCACCAGCTTGATGATGTTGTTGATCGACTGATGCTCAAACTCGCTGCCGATATAGACCTGCGCCGCCACCGCGCAGACGTTCAGGCGCAGCGCGTCCTCCATCGCCACCGCCACGCACTCGTTGGAGAGTTCACCCAGAATCGAGTTACCGCCGGAGGCGCGCAGCACCACCGGTTTGTTCGTCGCGGCAGGTACCTGGCTCCTGAGGATGCCGCGGGTACACATCAGCACGTCGGTTTCGCCGAACAGCGGTGCGATGGAGAGATCGATGCGCTCAAGGCCGGTGGTTGGCCCCTGAAAATAGCCGTGGTCAAAGGCCAGCATCACCGTGCGGTTGCTTTGCGGGTTAAAGATGCGCGCCAGCCGGGACTGCATGCCCCAGTCCAGCGAGCCGCAGCCCTTCAAAGTGAAAGGCACATTCTGCTGCGGCGTGCCGATGCCAAAATCTTTACCGTCTTTGATGTCGTCTAAATCAGCCATTTGCTCCCCCGTCAGAAATCGTATTTGTTGATGTTCTCTTTGGTGAACACCACGCGCTCCGGCAGCAGCACGATGCCGTTGCCCTTCGCCTCATACTGGTAGCCCTGCACGCTGTTCGGCTCGACCTTCAGCGCCCCGATATTTTTTACGTCCACGCTGTCGCCCACGTTAAGATCGCCCTTTTTCAGCAAACGATCGGCGACATTGACCGCAATTTTGCCCTGCTGTACGACATCCCACAGGCCGAAGGCTTTTACCGTGCCGCGCTCCACGTACGGGCGCATCACGTTCGGCGTGCTGAAGCCGACAATCGCCACCCCTTCCCGCTTCAGGTTTTCTGCCGCCTGCGCGGCGGCTGGAAGCGCGTTGGCATCCGGTGCGATGATCGCATCCAGATCCGGATACGCTTTTAAGATCCCCTCGGCGGTTTGCAGGGATTTGGTGGCGTCGTTATAGCCAAACTGGGTGGTGACGACCTGCCACTGCGGATGGTCTTTCTCGATTTTGGCCTTCGCCTCTTTCACCCACTGGTTCTGGTCGGTGACGGTCGGGCTGGAGTAGAAGAACGCCACTTTGGCATTCGGTTTGGTGACCTGCTTGCCCGCCATCTCCACCAGCAGGCCGCCCAGCTGTTCCGGCGTCCCCTGGTTGATGTAGATGCTGCGGCACTCCGGTTTGGTGTCGGAATCCCAGGTCAGCACCTTGACGCCGCGCTGCATCGCGCGCTTCAGCGCCGGGCAGAGGCCGTCCGGCGACACGGCGGAGACGATGATGGCGTTATAGCCCTGGTTGACGAAGTTATTGATGAGCTGCACCTGGCCGGAGACGCTCGGCTCGGTTGGGCCGTCGTAGGTGACGTCCACGCCAAGATCTTTCCCCGCCTCTTTCGCGCCGTTACCGCCGCTGGTGAAAAAGCCGACCCCGACCAGCTTCGGGATAAAAGCAATGCGGTCCGCCGCCTGCGCCGAGGCGAAGCTGAGGGCCATTGCCAGGACTATCAGTTTTGTTTTCATCTTACGCTCCGGATAGTTTTCTAAAGAGAGAACGCACCCACTCGCGGTGCAGACTCAGCGAACGTCCCATCACCACCACAACCAGCAGCGCCCCTGACAGCGCGCTCGACACCTGGTTAGGAATACCGACCATCTGTAACCCCTGCTGCAGGTAGCCCACCAGCAGCGCCGCCAGCGCCGTACCGACAACCGAACCTGACCCGCCGTAGATATTGGCCCCGCCAAGCACGGCGGCAGTGAGCGCTGGCATCAGTAAATCCCGCCCCAGATCCGAACGCGCGGAGCCGAAATAGGAGACCATCACCAGCGCGGCAACCGCCGAGGCCACGCCCACCAGCCCGTACAGCGCGTAGGGCATACCGTTCACCGACAGCGCCGCATAGCGCGCCGCGCGAGGATTCTGCCCAATCAAAAAAAGATGGCGGCCAAAGCGCCCGCGGTGGGTAATCAGCCAGAAGAAGAGGGTAATCACCGCGAACATCACCAGCGGGATCGGCATGCCCAGCACCGTGAGGTTAGCGAACGCCGTGAAGCTGTCCGGAAAGCCGCCGATGCCCTCGTAGCCCGTCGCCCCCGCCATGCCGGAGAGCAGCAGCGCGCCGCCGCCGTAGAGGTAGAGCGTGCCGAGGGTAATCACCAGAGGGCTAATGCCGGTGTAGTGAATAAGCGCGGCATTAAATAATCCGCACAGCAGTCCCAGCAGCAGCGTCAGAGGGATAGCAACCGCCATCGGCCACCCCGCCTGCATCATCACTCCCAGCGCGATAGCGCACAGGCCGATGGTCGACCCCAGCGAAATATCGATCCCGCCGCTGATAATCACCAGCGTGAGCGGCAGCGCTACAATGCCGATGCAGATAAAATCGCTGGTGCTGAACAGCAGCATGTTGACGTCGAGCATGCGCGGGTTGATGGCGCCAAAGAGCAGGATCTCCAGCACCAGCAAAATCAGCAGCGCGCTTTCCCAGTTAAGCCTCATTTACGCCACCTCTTTTTTGCGTTTTGGAAAAAAGGTGATGTGCTTTCCCCCTTTGTTACCCGGCTGGAAGCGGCCGTACTTCAGCGCCCGCTGATGACGCGCCAGCGCCTGGCGCAGGCGCCCGTCGAGCACCAGCACGCCCAGCAGCACCAGCCCGGCGATAAAGTCGTTCCACCAGGCCGGGAGCCGGAACAGCACCAGCACGGTATCGATTTGCGTCAGGAAGAAGGCCCCGAGCAGCGCGCCAACCAGCGTGCCCGTGCCGCCCAGCAGCGAAATGCCGCCGAGCACGCAGGCGGCGATGGCCTTCATCTCCAGCCCGCTGCCGGTCTGGTTCGGCACAAAGCCAATCTGCGCGGCAAAAACGATCCCGGCGCAGGCCGCCAGCATGCCGTTGAGGGTAAAGGCGAGCATGCGGGTGCGGTTCACGGCTACGCCCAGCTGGCGCGCGGCGGCGAGGTTATCCCCCACGGCATAGAAATCACGACCGAACGCGGTGCGCGACAGCGTCCACGCGCCCGCGGCCGCTAAAAACAGCACCACCATACCGAGCGGCGAAATGCCGATGGCAACCGGTTCTGAGAGGGATTTCAGCCCCGGCGGCAACCCTTCAATCCACTTCCCGCCCGTCCAGAGCAGCATCGCCCCGCGGTACAGCCCCAGCGTGCCGAGGGTGGCGACAATCGCCGGAATGCGCAGCCCCACCACCAGAAAACCGTTGAACGCCCCCGCCAGCGCGCCAGTCGACAGCGCGAAGAGAATGGAAACGGGCAGGCTGTAGCCGCTGTTCAGCGCCACGCCGACGGCGATCGCCGACAGCCCGACGGTAGAGCCGACGGACACGTCAATATTGCGGGTCAGCATTACCAGCGCGGCGCCGAGCGCCAGCAGGATCAGGATCTGCGAGCTGGCGAAGATCATCCCCAGCGTCTGCAGGCTTAGGTAGGACGGATTCAGCGCCACCAGCACGGCGAACAGCGCCAGAATGGCGAGAAAGGCGCTCAGCTCGCGGTTTTTCAGTAAGATCTTCATGATTGTCCTCCGAACGCCAGCGCCATCATCCGGTCGAGGCTGACGGCGTGGTGCGGCAGTTCACCGCTGAGTACGCCCTGATGCATCACCAGCACCCGGTCCGCGAGGCCCGGAAACTCATCGAGATCGCTTGAGATCATCAGCACCGCGACGTTCTGCGCCGCCACGCTTTTAAGCAGCTGATAGATATCGGCGCGCGCCGCCACGTCCACGCCGCGCGTCGGTTCGTCGACGATCAGCAGCAGCGGATTGGCCTCCAGGCAGCGCGCCAGCAGCACCTTCTGCTGGTTGCCGCCGGAGAGCGTGCGCACGGGTTGATCCGCATGGTTGAGCTTGATCCCGAGCGCCCGGTGATAGCGTTCCACCACCGCAGACTCCCGCTTGCGCTGCTGCCAGAGAGACGGCTCGTTCAGCGCCACGGTGTTCCAGCGGATCGGCGCGTCGAGGAACAGGCCGGACACCTGTCTGTCTTCCGGCAGGTAGACCAGCCCTTTGTCCAGGCGTGAACTGACCGGATCTGCGGTGATCTCCTGGTTTTCCAGCCAGATCCGCCCGCCGCGCGCCGGACGCAGGCCGTAGAGCGTTTCCGCAAACTCGGTGCGCCCGGATCCCACCAGCCCGGCCAGGCCGACGATCTCACCGGCGTAGATCTCAAGACTCAGATCGATAAACCCCTCCCCGGTAAGTTCGTCCACGCGCAGCACCGGAAAGTCCTGCGGCTGGGTGCGGCGGTTGCCCGGCAGCGCCAGCCACAGCTTTTGCGCGTCGCTCAAGCCTTTCTCCCGGCTCACCGGCGTCATCGCCGCGATCAGGGCGTTATCGTCGAACTGCGCCGTTTCGCCGCTGAGCACCACCGCACCGTCGCGCATCACCGAGACGTGGCTCGAAAGCATGCGAATTTCCGGCAGCTTGTGGGAGATAAAGACAATCCCAACGCCGAGATCCTGCAGGGCGCGGATCTGACGGAACAGCCGCTCGGTTTCGCCGGGCGTAAGGGACGCCGTGGGTTCATCAAGGATCAGGATCCTGGCGTTGCGCATTAATCCGCGGAGGATTTCCACCATCTGCTGATCCGCCACTTCCAGGGTGCTGGCCGCGGCATCGAGATTAAGCGGGCACTGCAGCTGCTTAAGTTTCTCCGCCAGCCGCTTTTCCCGATCGCGTTCGCGCGGCAGGCGGAAAAGAATGTTTTCCCTGACCGTCAGGTTGGGGAACAGCAGCGGCTCCTGCGGCACCAGGTAAATGCCTAACCTGTGCGCCTGCGCAGGCGTGAGCCGCGCATATGACTGTCCCTCGACGGAAAGTTCACCGCTGTCCGGTGTTTCGACCCCGGCGATAATCTTCATCAGCGTCGATTTTCCCGCACCGTTCCCGCCCATCAGCGCGTGCACCTGGCCCGCAAGCAGCGTGAAATCAATGCCTTTTAGTACCGGCACGCCGGAGAACTGCTTGCTGATATCGCGCGCTTCAAGAAGTGAGGTCATCATCGCTCCGCTATTGAACAAATGATTTTTAGATTTAATAATGTTCAAAAGCGTAGACGGTGAACTATATTTACAACCGTGCAGGGATCACAGTTTTATCGATTAAGATCCAGACAGGCTTCAAACAATCTAAAAGATCCGTTTTGTCGCGTGGCTCACACTTTCCCTCCGCGCCATCACGAACATATGATCTAAATTTTTATAAGAGTTCAATTATGAGCGATAAACGCACTGCGGAAGAAGGACGGTTTGCCGGGCTGGCGCTGGCGGAAGAGGAGCTGGTGGCGCGCGTGGCCTGGTGTTACTACCACGACGGGCTGACCCAGAACGACATCGGCGAGCGGCTCGGGCTGCCGCGCCTGAAGATTTCACGCCTGCTGGAGAAGGGCCGTCAGTCCGGGGTGATCCGGGTGCAGATCAACTCCCGCTACGAGGGCTGTCTGGCGCTGGAAACCGAGCTCCAACAGCGCTTTGGCCTGAAGCTGGTGCGCGTGATGCCGGCGCTGAATACCCCGCCGATGAACGTGCGGTTAGGCATAGGCGCCGCGCAGTCGCTGATGGGCGTGCTGGAGCCCGGCCAGCTTCTGGCGGTGGGGTTTGGTGAAACCACCATGAGCAGCCTGCAGCACCTGAGCGGCTTTATCAGCTCGCAGCAGATCCGCCTGGTGACGCTCTCCGGCGGCGTGGGGCCTTACATGACCGGTATCGGCCAGCTGGATGCGGCCTGCAGCGTGAGCATGATCCCCGCCCCGCTTCGCGTGTCATCCGCCGAGGTGGCCGGGATCTTAAAACGCGAAACCAGCGTGCGGGACGTGATCCTCGCCGCCACCGCTGCCGACGTGGCGGTGGTCGGCATTGGTTCGGTAAACCAGCGCCGTGACGCAACGATACTGCGCTCCGGCTATATCAGCGAGGGCGAGCAGCTGATGTACGCCCGCAAAGGTGCGGTCGGTGACATTCTCGGCTATTTCCTTAATGCCGAAGGGGAATGCGTCGAGGAGCTGGAGATCCACAAAGAACTGCTGGGCGTCACGCTCGATGAACTGGCGCAGCTGCCCACCATCGTTGGCGTGGCCGGAGGAGAAGAGAAAGCCGATGCGATTTATGCCGCACTCAAAGGTCGCCGTATCAATGGCCTGGTGACGGAAGAGACGACAGCCCGCGCGGTGCTGGCTCTGGCCGGATAAGAGCAGCCCTGCGCCTGACACGAGGCAAGCTCATGAGTTACCTTTTAGCGTTAGATGCAGGGACAGGCAGCGTTCGCGCCGTGATTTTCGATTTACAGGGCAACCAGATTGCCGTCGGCCAGGCCGAGTGGAAGCACCTGAGCGTTGAGAATGTGCCGGGCTCGATGGAGTTTGATCTGGAGACCAACTGGCGGCTGGCCTGTCAGTGTATTCATCAGGCGCTGGCGCGTGCAGGCCTGAGCGCGGCGGATATTCAGTCCGTCGCCTGCTGCTCGATGCGCGAAGGGATCGTGCTGTACGACCGCAACGGCGAGGCCATCTGGGCCTGCGCCAACGTCGACGCCCGCGCCAGCCGCGAGGTGGCGGAACTCAAAGAGATCCACGACGACCGATTTGAATCCGAGGTGTATGACGTCTCCGGCCAGACGCTGGCGCTGAGCGCGATGCCGCGCCTGCTGTGGCTGGCGCACCATCGCCCGGATATCTACCGCAAGGCTGCGACTATCACCATGATCAGCGACTGGCTGGCGGCGAAGCTCTCCGGCGAACTGGCGGTTGACCCGTCCAACGCGGGCACCACCGGCATGCTCGATCTCTTCTCCCGCGACTGGCGGCCGGCGCTGCTCGACATGGCCGGGCTCCGGGCTGATATCCTCTCCCCGGTGAAAGAGACCGGTACCGTGCTGGGTGCCGTTACCCATGAAGCCGCACAGCAGAGCGGCCTTCGCGAGGGCACACCGGTGGTGATGGGCGGCGGCGACGTGCAGCTGGGCTGTCTTGGGCTGGGCGTGGTCCGCGCCGGGCAGACGGCGGTGCTGGGCGGCACCTTCTGGCAGCAGGTAGTGAACCTGCCGCAGGTGCGCACCGATCCCGAGATGAACATCCGCGTGAACCCGCACGTTATCCCCGGGATGGCGCAGGCTGAGTCGATCAGCTTCTTTACCGGGCTGACCATGCGCTGGTTCCGCGACGCCTTCTGCGCCGAGGAAAAGCTGATTGCCGAGCGGATGGGCATGGACACCTATTCCCTGATGGAAGAGATGGCCAGCCGCGTGCCGGCAGGCTCCCACGGGGTAATGCCGATCTTCTCTGACGCGATGCATTTTAAGCAGTGGTACCACGCCGCGCCGTCGTTTATTAACCTCTCCATCGACCCGGAAAAGTGCAACAAAGCGACGCTGTTCCGCGCTCTGGAGGAGAATGCGGCGATTGTTTCGGCCTGCAACCTGGCGCAGATTTCGCGCTTCTCCGGCGTGACGTTTGAGAGCCTGGTCTTCGCGGGCGGCGGGTCAAAAGGGGCCCTGTGGAGCCAGATTTTAAGCGACGTCACCGGGCTGCCGGTGCGCGTACCGGAAGTGAAGGAGGCAACGGCGCTGGGCTGCGCGATCGCGGCCGGAACAGGCGCGGGGCTGTTTGCGGATATGGCCTCGACGGGCGAGCGGCTGGTGAAGTGGAGCCGCGAGTTCACGCCCAACCCGCAGCACCGCGAGCTGTACGACGGCATGATGCAGAAGTGGCAGGCGGTGTACGCCGACCAGCTTGGGCTGGTGGACAGCGGGCTGACGACGTCGATGTGGCAGGCGCCGGGGTTAGTGCGGGCATCCCCCTCACCCCGCCCCTCTCCCTAAGGGAGAGGGAGATTAAGTCCCCTCTCCCTTAGGGAGAGGGTTAGGGTGAGGGCATCAGGCCACACCAATATTTGAATCCCATCACAATCACTGCATTCCCCTTTTCCCTTTTACTCCCCGCTGGCTAAATTAGTAACTCATCCGACCACATAACAATAATTTTACACTGGAAGAGACTATGAGCCGCTACCCGTCGCTATTCGCCCCCCTCGATCTGGGGTTCACCACACTCAAAAACCGCGTGTTGATGGGCTCAATGCACACCGGGCTGGAGGAGCATCCGGACGGGGCCGAGCGTCTGGCGGCCTTCTACGCCGAGCGCGCGCGCCACGGCGTGGCGCTGATTGTCACTGGCGGCGTGGCCCCTGCTCCTTCCGGCGTGGGCATGGAGGGCGGCGCGGTCCTGAACGATGCGTCACAGCTGGCGCACCACCGCATTGTGACCGACGCGGTCCACCGCGAGGGCGGTAAAATCGCCCTGCAAATCCTGCACACCGGACGCTACAGCTATCAGCCGAACCTGGTCGCGCCGTCGGCTCTTCAGGCGCCGATTAACCGCTTTAAACCTCACGCTCTCACCCACGACGAGATCCTGGCATTGATTGACGACTTCGCCCGCTGCGCGGCGCTGGCGCGCGAGGCGGGCTACGACGGCGTTGAGGTGATGGGCTCAGAAGGCTACCTGATTAACGAGTTCCTCGCCGCACGCACTAACCAGCGCGACGACGAATGGGGCGGCGACTATGCCCGCCGCATGCGTTTTGCCGTGGAGGTCGTGCGCGCCGTGCGCGAACGTGCGGGCGCTGATTTTATTATTGTTTTCCGCCTGTCGATGCTCGACCTGGTAGAGGGCGGCGGCACCTTCGACGAAACCGTGCAGCTGGCGCAGGCGATTGAAGCCGCAGGGGCCACCATTATCAACACCGGCATCGGCTGGCACGAGGCGCGCATTCCGACCATCGCCACGCCGGTACCGCGCGCGGCGTTCAGCTGGGTGACGCGCAGGCTGAAAGGGAAAGTGTCTATTCCGCTGGTCACCACCAACCGTATTAACGACCCGCAGGTGGCGGACGATGTGATATCGCGCGGCGATGCCGATATGGTGTCCATGGCGCGGCCGTTCCTCGCCGATGCCGAACTGCTGTCGAAAGCGCAAAGCGGGCGCGCGGATGAGATCAACACCTGCATCGGCTGTAACCAGGCTTGTCTGGATCAGATTTTCGTCGGCAAGGTGACCTCATGCCTGGTTAACCCGCGCGCCTGCCATGAAACCAAAATGCCGGTCGTTGCGGCGGTCAGTAAAAAACGCCTGGCCGTGGTGGGCGCAGGCCCGGCAGGGCTGGCGTTTGCGGTGAATGCCGCTTCCCGCGGGCACAGCGTGACGCTGTTTGATGCGCTGGCGGAGATTGGCGGCCAGTTTAATATCGCCAAACAGATCCCCGGCAAAGAGGAGTTCTATGAAACGCTGCGCTACTACCGCCGGATGATCGAGCTTACAGGCATCGATCTGCGGCTTAACCAGTTTGTCAGCGCGGCGGATCTGATCGGTTTCGACGAGGTGATCCTGGCGAGCGGGATCGTACCGCGCATGCCGGCGATCGAGGGTATCGATCATCCAAAGGTCCTGAGCTATCTCGACGTGCTGCGTGACAAAGCGCCGGTTGGCGAGAAGGTGGCGATTATCGGCTGCGGCGGGATCGGCTTTGATACCGCCATGTATTTAAGCCAGCCGGGTGAGGCCACCAGCCAGAACATTGCCGAGTTTTGCGTGGAATGGGGGATCGACACCAGCCTGAACCAGTCCGGCGGGCTACGCCCCGAAGGGCCGCAGCTGCCGAAAAGCCCGCGCCAGATCGTGATGCTCCAGCGTAAAGCCAGCAAGCCGGGCGAAGGGCTGGGCAAAACCACGGGCTGGATCCACCGCGCCACCCTGCTCTCGCGCGGGGTGAAGATGATCCCGGCGGTCAGCTACCAGAAGATCGACGACGAGGGGCTGCACGTCACGATCGGCGGCGAACCGCAGCTGCTGCGCGTGGATCATGTCATTTTGTGTGCCGGGCAGGAGCCGAAGCGCGATCTGGCGGATCCGCTGCGCGAAGCCGGTAAAACGGTGCATTTGATCGGCGGGTGCGACGTGGCGATGGAGCTGGACGCGCGGCGGGCAATTGCGCAGGGGACAAAGTTAGCTCTGGCGATCTAGGGCATTGCCGGGCGGCGCTTCGCTTGCCCGGCCTACGGGTTCGAGGCCATTGTAGGCCCGGTAAGCGAAGCGCCACCGGGCATCAGGCCGCACATACCCAATCTTAACGACGACGTCCCAGCTTCACCGCCTTCAGCACCACGAACTTGTTGTTGGTCGCAATGGTGACGCAGTTGCCGAAAATCTTCTTCAGCTTGTGGAAATAGTCCAGGTGGCGGTTTGCCACGATGTACAGTTCGCCGTTGATTTTCAGGCAGCGGCGCGCGTGGTGGAACATCTCCCACGCGACGTTATCCGTCAGGGCATGCTTCTGGTGGAAAGGCGGGTTGCAGAACACGGCGTTGAAGCGGAACGGCTCTACGCCCGACAGCGCGTTGTTGATCATAAACTCGCAGCGATCCAGCGCTTCCGGCAGGTTGGTTTCCACGTTCAGACGGCTCGACGCTACCGCCATCGGCGACTCGTCGCTGAACACTACGCTGGCTTCCGGGTTCTTCGCCAGCAGCGTCAGGCCAATCACGCCGTTACCGCAGCCCAGATCGACGATTTCCCCTTCCAGGTTTTCCGGCAGGTGTTCCATAAAGAAACGCGCGCCAATATCCAGACCGGTGCGGGAGAAGACGTTTGCGTGGTTGTGGATGGTCCAGTCGGTGCCTTCCAGTTTCCAGCTCAGGGTCTCTGGCGCGTCGGCCAGCTCCGGTGCACTGAACGTACAGTTGATCAGGCGCGCTTTTTTCCACGCCAGCGTCGTGGTGGTCGGGCCGAGGACTTTCTCGAACAGCTCCAGCGTCGAGGTGTGAATATCACGCGCTTTGGCGCCCGCGATAATGCGGGTTTCAGGCGTCACAACCTTACGCAGCGCGCGCAGCTGCTGCTCCAGCAGCGCCATGGTTTTTGGCACCTTAATCAATACCACGCCTGGCGCCTGCGGGTAGTCCGCGGTGCTGTCGAGGAACTTGACGCTGGACTCTTCGATGTCGTTGTGACGCAGGTTTTCACGCGTCGCCAGCTCGCTTAAGTAGGAATCGCCGATGCTGTATGGCGTGTGCTCCGCCAGGGCGCAGCCCAGCGCGCCAAACGCGTCATTCAGGATCAAAACCGGGCCGCGGATTTCAGTCTCATCCAACTGCTGCAGCAGATATTCATCCGCCGCTTCCCACGCCATAAGCGGGTTAACGTCGTCCGTTTCCGGGAAACGTTTAAGGTTGAGTGAACGGAAACCGTTGTCTAAGTGGCTCATCGGCCCTCCTGAATGGTAAAATTTGGCGTATCCCTGAAAAGGGTGCGTGAGTATACCCGTTTTATTGTCGATTTGGGGCGTTGATGAACCAACTTACTTATCTCCAGGGCTATCCGGAGCATTTACTGACTCAGGTTCGCAGCCTGATTGCCGAGCAGAAGCTCGGCGCGGTGTTGGAAAAACGCTATCCCGGTACGCACGATTTCGCGACCGATAAGGCCCTCTGGCAGTATACGCAGGATCTGAAAAGCCGTTATCTGAAGAGCGCGCCGCCGATCAACAAGGTGATGTATGACAACAAGATCCACGTGCTGAAAAACGCGCTCGGCCTGCACACCGCCATCTCCCGCGTGCAGGGCGGCAAGCTGAAAGCCAAAGCCGAGATCCGCGTCGCGACGGTTTTCCGTAACGCGCCGGAAGCCTTTCTGCGGATGATCGTGGTGCATGAGCTGGCGCACCTGAAAGAGAAAGAGCACGACAAAGCGTTCTACTCCCTGTGCTGCCATATGGAGCCGCAGTACCACCAGCTGGAGTTTGATACCCGGCTATGGCTTACGCATTTATCGTTAAATAGTAATGCGGAATAGCGCACGCGAATTGTCATGATGACGTGCTACAGTGGCTAAAGGTTCCCCGCTACGGAGTACGTAAACGTTTATGATACGTTTCGCAGTCATCGGTACGAACTGGATCACACGCCAGTTCGTCGACGCCGCCCATGAAACCGGCAAACTTAAACTTACCGCAGTCTATTCCCGCAGCCTTGAGCAGGCGCAGAGCTTCGCGAACGACTATCTGGTTGAACATCTGTTCACCTCGCTCGATGAAATGGCGCAAAGCGACGCCATTGACGCGGTCTATATCGCCAGCCCAAACTCTCTGCACTTCCCGCAAACGAAGCTGTTCCTCAGCCATAAAAAGCATGTGATTTGCGAGAAGCCGCTGGCGTCGAATATCGAGGAAGTGGAAGCGGCCATTGCGCTTGCCCGCGAAAACCAGGTGGTGCTGTTCGAAGCGTTCAAAACCGCCAGCCTGCCAAATTTCCTGCTGCTGCAGCAGTCGCTGCCGAAAATTGGCAAAGTGCGTAAAGCCTTTATCAACTACTGCCAGTACTCGTCGCGCTACCAGCGCTACCTCGACGGCGAGAACCCAAATACCTTTAACCCGGCCTTCTCTAACGGCTCGATTATGGATATCGGTTTCTACTGCCTGGCCTCCGCCGTGGCGCTGTGGGGCGAGCCGCATGGCGTAACGGCCACCGCCAGCCTGCTGGAGAGCGGCGTGGATGCACACGGTTTAGTGGTGCTGGACTACGGCGATTTCAGCGTCACGCTGCAGCACTCCAAAGTCAGCGATTCCGTGCTGCCGAGCGAAATTCAGGGCGAAGCGGGTTCGCTGGTTATCGAGAAGATCTCCGAGTGCCAGAAGGTGAGCTTTGTGCCGCGCGGCGGTAAAGCGCAGGAGCTGACGCAGCCTCAGCATATTAACACTATGCTCTATGAGGCAGAGGTCTTCGCCCGCCTGGTGGAAGACAACGAAGTGAATCACCCGGGTCTTGCGGTCAGCCGCACCACGGCGAAGCTGCAAACGGAGATCCGCCGTCAGACCGGCGTGGTGTTCCCGGCAGACGGCGTGAGCGCGGAAGCTATCGCGTAAAGCTGTGTAATGAAACGGCGCAGACCATTGACGAAACCAATGGTCTGACATATTTTGTTACCTGCAAAGGGGAGTAACTTCTTCGTCGGTGGATCGTCATTACGATGCGTGCAATACCGCATCCGGTCGCCGGGCAACCCTCGTGGTTGTAAGTGAGACCTTGCCGGAAGGCGAGGTCTATGCATAAAAAGCTAACGGCTATCGTCTTCTGACCATGGCCGTTTTTGTTTTTTATGTGTAAGGAAAATAGTATGCATTCTGTCGGCACTCCAATGTTGTGGGGCGGATTCGCGGTTGTCGTGCTCATCATGCTGGCGATCGACCTCTTTTTGCAGGGCCGTCGCGGCGCGCACGGCATGTCCATGAAGCAGGCCGCGGCCTGGTCTCTGGTGTGGGTTACCCTTTCTCTGCTGTTCTGTGCTGCCTTCTGGTGGTATCTGGCCTCGACCGAAGGCCGCGCGGTGGCCGATCCTCAGGCGCTCGCCTTCCTCACCGGCTATCTGATTGAAAAAGCCCTGGCGGTTGATAACGTCTTCGTCTGGCTGATGCTGTTCAGCTACTTCGCCGTGCCTGCTGCCCTGCAGCGCCGCGTGCTGGTTTACGGCGTGCTGGGCGCGATTGTTCTGCGTACCATTATGATCTTCGCCGGCAGCTGGCTGATTACCCAGTTCGAGTGGCTGCTGTACGTCTTCGGCGCGTTCCTGCTGTTCACCGGGGTCAAAATGGCGCTGGCGAAAGAGGACGGCTCCGCGATTGGCGATCGTCCGCTGGTGAAGTGGATCCGTGGACATCTGCGCATGACCGACAAGATCGAGAGCGAGCGCTTCTTCGTGCGCAAGAACGGCCTGCTGTTCGCCACCCCGCTGCTGCTGGTGCTGATTCTGGTTGAGCTGAGCGACGTGATTTTCGCCGTCGACAGCATCCCGGCCATTTTCGCGGTGACCACCGACCCGTTCATTGTGCTGACCTCTAACCTGTTTGCGATCCTCGGCCTGCGTGCAATGTACTTCCTGCTGGCAGGCGCGGCGGAACGCTTCTCGATGCTGAAGTACGGTCTGTCGGTGATCCTGGTGTTTATCGGTATCAAGATGCTGATCGTCGATTTCTACCACATCCCGATCGCCATTTCGCTCGGCGTAGTGTTTGGCATTCTGATCGTGACGCTGATTATCAATACCTGGGTTAACCGCCAGCACGATAAGAAGCAGCAGATGGAGTAATTCCCTCACCCCGCCCCTCTCCCACAGGGAGAGGGTGAACACACTTTTGTAACGCAATAGTTAAAAAATATGATGCAACACGTAAAACCCAGCATTTTACGCTTCCCTCCTTTCTTGCATTCCCTATACTCGACCAGGCAAACATTTACTTACATCCGGACATAAATGTGACTTAGAGCACATCCGGGATGGAACGCAATTTCACTTAAGGAACACCTATGACTACATCCTCGTCGGGTATGCTTGCGCGCCTCTCGCGCGGCAGCCTCGTTAAGCAAATACTGGTTGGCCTGGTGCTCGGCGTCGCGCTGGCATTGATCTCAAAACCTGCCGCAGAGGCAACTGGCCTCCTCGGTACCCTCTTCGTCGGCGCACTGAAAGCGGTCGCACCGGTGCTGGTTCTGACGCTGGTGATGGCCTCTATTGCGAATCATCAGCAAGGGCAAAAAACCAATATCCGCCCCATTCTGTGGATGTACCTGCTGGGCACCTTCTCTGCGGCCCTGACGGCCGTGGTGGTGAGCTTTATCTTCCCGTCCACGCTGCAGCTGACCACCGGCGCAACCGACATTACGCCGCCGGCGGGTATCGTTGAAGTCATGCATGGCCTGCTGATGAGCATTGTTGCCAACCCGATCCACGCGCTTATCAACGCGAACTACATCGGGATCCTGGTATGGGCAGTCGGTTTGGGCTTTGCCCTGCGTCATAGCAACGACACGACAAAAAACCTGGTCAACGACCTTTCTCACGCCGTGACGTTTATCGTGACGGTGGTCATCCGCTTTGCGCCGATTGGTATTTTTGGTCTTGTCGCCTCAACGCTGGCAACGACCGGTTTCGGCGCACTCTGGGGCTATGCGCAACTGCTGCTGGTACTGATTGGATGTATGGCCGTGGTGGCACTGGTGATTAACCCGCTGCTGGTATTTCTGCAGACCCGCCGTAACCCGTACCCGCTGGTGCTGATGTGCCTGCGCGAAAGCGGTGTGACCGCCTTCTTCACCCGCAGCTCGGCGGCGAACATTCCGGTTAATATGTCGCTGTGCGAAAAGCTGAATCTGGACCGAGATACCTATTCCGTCTCTATCCCGCTGGGGGCGACGGTCAATATGGCGGGGGCGGCGATCACGATTACCGTTTTAACCCTGGCGGCCGTACATACGCTGGGTATTCCTGTGGATCTGCCTACTGCGCTGTTGCTGAGCGTGGTAGCGTCTCTCTGTGCCTGCGGTGCATCAGGCGTGGCGGGCGGCTCTCTGCTGCTGATCCCGCTGGCGTGCAATATGTTCGGCATCCCGAACGAGATCGCCATGCAGGTGGTTGCGGTAGGCTTTATTATCGGCGTGCTGCAGGACTCCTGCGAAACGGCGATCAACTCCTCCACCGACGTGATGTTCACCGCCGCCGTATGCCAGGCGGAAGACGCACGCCTGGCAAAGAACGCAGTGCGCGGGTAAAAAGAAAAGCCCGGTGGCGGCTACGCCTTACCGGGCCTACAGGATTTCGTAGGTCGGGTAAGCGTTAGCGCCACCCGACATCACACTTAAAGCGTCACGCCACTCTTAAAGATCGCCAGCTCGCGGAAGTCGTTCTTCTCGTTGCAGGTCTGCTTGCCGTTAGCGAATTCCACAATGCTGTCCACAAACTCCGTCAGCAATTCAGGCATCGCTTTGCCGTGTATCAGCTGGCCCGCATCAAAGTCGATCCAGTGTTTTTTCTTCGCCGCCAGCTCGCTGTTGGTGGCAATTTTCACCGTCGGTACAAAGCCGCCGTACGGGGTGCCGCGCCCGGTGCTGAACAGCACCATGTGGCAGCCTGCCCCGGCCAGCGCGCTGGTAGCAACCGCATCGTTCCCGGGCGCGCTCAGCAGGTTCAGACCGTGCGTTTTCAGGCGCTCGCCGTAGCGCAGAACATCGACCACCTGGCTCGCGCCCGCTTTCTGGGTGCAGCCGAGGGACTTCTCCTCAAGCGTGGTGATGCCGCCCGCTTTGTTGCCCGGAGACGGGTTCTCATAAATCGGCTGGTTATGGGCGATGAAGTACTGCTTGAAGTCGTTCACCATGGTGACGGTCTTCTCAAACGTCTCTTCGTCGCGGCAGTGGCTCATCAGAATACGCTCCGCGCCGAACATTTCCGGCACTTCGGTCAGCACCGTCGTGCCGCCGTTGGCGATCACATAGTCCGAGAAGCGGCCCAGCATGGGGTTGGCGGTGATACCGGACAGGCCATCAGACCCGCCGCATTCCAGACCAAACTTCAGCTCGCTCAGCTTGCCCGGCTCGCGCCTGTCGTGGCGCATCACCTCATAAAGCTGATGCAGCTGCTCTATGCCCGCTTCCACCTCATCGTCCTGATGCTGACACACCATAAAATGCACGCGCTCAGGGTCAAACTCACCCAGCGTCTCGCGGAAGGCGTCCACCTGGTTGTTCTCGCAGCCCAGGCCGATCACCAGCACCGCGCCCGCGTTCGGGTGACGCACCATATTTTGCAGCATGGTACGGGTATTAATGTGGTCGTCACCGAGCTGGGAGCAGCCATAGGTGTGGCTGAACAGATGCACCCCGTCAGTGCCTTCGGCATTGTTGGTCTCTTTCAGAAAGCGCGTCTGGATCTGACGCGCAATCCCGTTCACGCAGCCGACGGTCGGGAGGATCCACAGCTCGTTGCGGATCCCCACGTCGCCATTGGCGCGACGGTAGATCTGCACCTCACGATCCGCCGCCTGCATCGCTTCCGCGGGTAATTCAGGTTGATAGCTGTACTCGTCCAGATCGCTAAGATTGGTGCGGGTATTGTGGGAATGAATATGTTCACCCGGCGCGATATCCGCTAACGCATGCCCAATCGGCAGGCCGTACTTCACAACGTTGTCCCCTTTGGCGAGAGGCTTCACGGCAAACTTATGCCCGCGAACGATCGCCTGACGCAGGGTGACGCTCTGGTTATCGACGGTCACCACGTCGCCTTCACAGAGATCCGTCAGCGCGACGGCCACGTTATCCAGCGAATGGATTTTGATGTATTGCATATCAACCTCAAACGGCCCTAGTTCAGTTCAATGGCGAAGTAGTCACGCGCATTGTTAAAGCAGATGTTTTTCACCATTTCGCCCAGCAGCTGGATATCCGCTGGCGCTTCGCCTGCGTGCACCCAGCGGCCAATCATCTGGCACAGAATGCGGCGGAAATATTCATGACGGGTATAGGACAGGAAGCTGCGGCTGTCGGTCAGCATGCCGACAAAGCGACTTAATAGGCCAAGCTGCGCCAGCTGCGTCATCTGACGTTCCATGCCGTCTTTCTGATCGTTGAACCACCAGCCGGAGCCGAACTGCATCTTGCCCGGCATCCCTTCGCCCTGGAAGTTGCCGACCATGGTGCCCAGCACTTCGTTATCGCGCGGGTTCAGGCAGTAGAGAATGGTTTTTGGCAACAGGTTTTGTTCGTTCTGTTTGCTCAGCAGTTTAGACAGCTCTTCGGCCAGCGGACGGTCGTTGATGGAGTCGAAGCCGACATCCGCGCCCAGCAGCTTAAACTGGCGCTGATTGTTATTGCGAAGCGCGCCGATATGGTACTGCTGTACCCATCCGCGGCGTGCATATTCCGCGCCGAGGAACACCAGCACCGCCGTTTTGAATTGCGCCACCTCGTGCTCGCTCAGGCTTTCGCCGGAAAGACGACGCGCCAGAATGCTGTCCAGCTCGGCCTCGTTTGATTCCGCAAACAGCACCACGTCCAGCGCGTGGTCAGAAACTTTACAGCCGTGCGCCGCGAAGTGATCCAGACGTTTGGTCAGCGCGGTTTGCAGGTCTGCGAAACGACGAATGTCGGTATCAGAGACTTCCGCCAGCTTCGCCATGTAATCGCTGAACGTGGCCTGTTCGATATTAAAAGCTTTATCCGGACGCCAGCTTGGCAGCACTTTGATGTCAAACGCGCCGTCTTTGGCGATTGCCGCATGGTGTTCCAGAGAGTCGATCGGATCGTCGGTGGTGCCCACCATCTTCACGTTCATCTGCTTCATGATGCCGCGCGCGGAGAAGTTATCCTGCGCCAGCAGCGCATTGCAGCGCTCCCAGATTTCATCGGCGGTCGTTGGGGAGAGCAGCGTTCCGGTAATACCAAACGGGCGGCGAAGCTCAAGGTGCGTCCAGTGGTAGAGCGGGTTACCGATGGTGTGCGGAACGGTGGAAGCCCAGGCGTCAAACTTTTCGCGGTCGCTGGCGTCGCCGGTACACAGGCGCTCAGCGACGCCGTTGGTGCGCATGGCGCGCCATTTATAGTGGTCACCCTTCAGCCAGATGTCATACAGATTTTTGAAACGGTAATTTTCGGCAACCTGCTGCGGCGGCAGATGGCAGTGGTAGTCGAAAATCGGCTGGTCTTTTGCGTAGTCGTGGTACAGGCGGCGGGCAAATTCGGTATCTAACAGAAAATCGTCGGTCATAAACGGCGTCATTATCGTCTTCCTCATTACGGGAGCGTCAGAAAGCGTATGTTCATATGCTGCAAAGTTATCACACCAATTTCCACCCACCGAAGCTTTTTTCGTGAGTGAGATCAATAAACGTCAACAAATAAATTACCCTCAATGGAGTAAACCCTTCTGCAACCCGCGCCAATACTGGCTTTGCCCGCGACGATGAATGTCCCCACAAAGAATCATACATTTGTGATGTCACTCACCTTTTAAAGTTGTATGACAAGTTATCTTTTCGCCGTCGCAAACACTCAGCCGACGGAATGCATTACCGGTGTGAGAGACATCGGGTTTAACGGTACGGATACCGACTTATGCACGCTTACTTATGGCAAGGTTCGGGTCGTTCCGGGACATGCTCCCGGCTACGCCCCTCCCGTTACACAACTGCTCCCGGAAACGGTTGAGAGGTTGCCGCGTTCTGGCGCGGAAATAACATAACGATGAGGTTTTAGATGCGTAAAATTAAAGGGTTACGTTGGTATATGATCGCGCTGGTGACGTTAGGCACCGTGCTGGGCTACCTGACGCGTAACACCGTGGCAGCAGCAGCGCCAACGTTGATGGAAGAGCTGCATATCTCCACGCAGCAATACTCCTACATCATTGCCGCCTATTCCGCGGCGTATACCATCATGCAGCCGGTGGCAGGCTATGTGCTGGACATTCTCGGCACCAAAATCGGTTATGCCTTCTTCGCCATCGCCTGGGCGGTGTTCTGCGGAGCAACCGCGCTGGCCGGCAGCTGGGGTGGTCTGGCGCTGGCGCGCGGCGCGGTCGGTGCGGCAGAAGCCGCCATGATCCCCGCAGGCCTGAAGGCCAGCTCCGAGTGGTTCCCGGCAAAAGAGCGTTCCATTGCGGTCGGTTACTTCAACGTCGGCTCGTCCATCGGGGCGATGATTGCGCCGCCGCTGGTGGTGTGGGCTATCGTGATGCACAGCTGGCAGATGGCGTTCATCATCTCTGGCGTGCTGAGCTTTGCGTGGGCCATGGCGTGGCTGATTTTCTATAAACACCCGCGCGATCAGAAAAAACTGTCTGAAGAAGAACGCGAGTACATCATTGGGGGTCAGGAAGCGCAGCATCAGACCAACAACGGCAAAAAAATGACCGTCTGGCAGATCCTGGGTACCCGTCAGTTCTGGGGTATCGCCCTGCCGCGTTTCCTGGCTGAACCGGCCTGGGGTACCTTCAACGCGTGGATCCCCCTGTTCATGTTTAAAGTCTACGGCTTTAACCTGAAAGAGATCGCGATGTTCGCCTGGATGCCAATGCTGTTTGCTGACCTCGGCTGTATCGTTGGCGGCTACCTGCCACCGCTGTTCCAGCGCTGGTTTGGGGTGAACCTGATCGTTTCCCGTAAGATGGTGGTGACTATGGGCGCGCTGCTGATGATTGGTCCGGGTATGATCGGCCTGTTCACCAGCCCGTACGTGGCTATCGCCCTGCTGTGCATCGGTGGTTTTGCGCACCAGTCCCTGTCCGGCGCGCTGATTACGCTCTCCTCTGACGTCTTCGGCCGTAACGAAGTGGCAACCGCTAACGGCCTGACCGGGATGGCTGCCTGGACCGCAAGTACGATGTTTGCTCTGGTGGTCGGCGCGCTGGCGGATACCATCGGCTTTAGCCCGCTGTTCGCGGTGCTGGCAATCTTCGACCTGCTGGGGGCAGTGGTTATCTGGACGGTGCTAAGAAGCAAG
This sequence comes from Enterobacter sp. FW301-JW81, assembly GCF_058788735.1. NCBI lineage: Bacteria > Pseudomonadati > Pseudomonadota > Gammaproteobacteria > Enterobacterales > Enterobacteriaceae > Enterobacter > Enterobacter sp. FW301-JW81. Next base: position 348,124 of record NZ_JBYTBA010000003.1, read on the forward strand.
TCGGCAGAGGAGCTGGCGAAAGAGTCCCTCGGAAAACCGGCAACGCAGAGTTAGCGAAAATGCGTTTCACCGAAGCCGCCTCCGGGCGGCTTTTTTAATGGCATAATCTGGAGAGTGGCACGCAAAAGTGGTATAACAAATCATCTGCCGTACCCTGCCTGGAGCGCATATGGAAATCACCGAACCACGTCGTTTATATCAACAACTTGCTGCCGAGCTGAAAGATCGCATCGAGCAAGGGGTCTATCTTGTCGGTGATAAACTTCCCGCCGAGCGCTTTATCGCGGATGAAAAAAGCGTGAGCCGCACCGTCGTGCGCGAAGCGATCATCATGCTGGAAGTGGAAGGCTACGTTGAGGTACGCAAAGGCTCCGGCATTCACGTGATTTCTAATCTGCCGAAACACTCTCCCGTCGCGGACGAAAGTCTGGAATTCGCCAGCTATGGTCCGTTTGAGCTGCTCCAGGCTCGCCAGCTGATCGAAAGCAATATTGCCGAATTTGCCGCGACGCAGGTGACCAAGCAGGACATCATGAAGCTGATGGAAATCCAGGAGAATGCCCGCAAGGAAAAATGTTTCCGTGATTCAGAATGGGATCTGCAGTTCCACGTTCAGGTCGCCCTGGCAACCCAAAACACGGCGCTGGCGGCAATTGTTGAGAAAATGTGGACTCAACGCGTTCACAACCCGTACTGGAAAAAACTGCACGACCATATCGATTCTCGTACCGTCGACAACTGGTGTGACGACCACGATCAAATTCTCAAGGCGCTGATTCGTAAAGACCCGCATGCCGCTAAGCTGGCGATGTGGCAGCACCTGGAAAACACCAAGCAGATGCTGTTCAATGAAACCAGCGATGACTTCGAATTTAACGCTGACCGCTATCTTTTTGCCGATAATCCCGTTGTTCATCTCGATACGGCGTCCAGTGCCGCAAAATAGATGACCTTTCTGCCGGCAGGCGCTTCGCTGCGCCCTCCGGCTTGAGCAGGTAAGCAAAACATATATAGTGTCAGCCTTTGTAAATCCCCTCGCTCCCCTCCATGGCTTACGCCAAAATCAACTCACCCCTGCAAATTCTGTGACGCAGAACGTTGGGCTTTGTTACAATTGGATTCAATTCGTTATTTTGTAAGTTAGTGCTTGCTAACCAGCCAATTAACAGGGAACAGTGTTGGCCACACCGCAATGTGTCCGCGAGCGACCATAATGAAATCACAACAATGTCGCCGTGCTGTTTGTCCCGGATAACAGGCGTGACGTTAACCGATTTCCAGGAACACTGAATGGAACTTTTGACCCAACTACTGCATGCCCTCTGGGCGCAGGATTTTGAAACGCTGGCCAACCCCTCCATGATTGGCATGCTCTATTTCGTCTTGTTTATGATCCTGTTCCTTGAGAACGGTTTGCTGCCTGCTGCCTTCCTGCCCGGTGACAGCTTGCTGGTGCTCGTTGGCGTGCTGTGTGCCAAAGGGGCGATGGCGTTTCCACATACCATTTTGTTACTGACCGTCGCCGCAAGCCTCGGCTGCTGGGTGAGCTACATCCAGGGGCGATGGCTGGGCAATACCCGGATCGTCCAGAACTGGCTTTCTCATCTTCCCGCGCATTATCACCAGCGGGCGCACCACCTGTTCCATAAGCACGGGCTTTCCGCGCTGCTGATTGGACGCTTTATCGCTTTTGTTCGTACCCTGCTGCCTACGATTGCCGGCCTGTCCGGTCTGAGCAGCGCGCGCTTCCAGTTCTTCAACTGGATGAGCGGCCTGCTATGGGTGCTTATTCTGACGACGCTGGGCTACGCGCTGGGTAAAACCCCGGTCTTCATGAAATATGAGGACCAGCTGATGTCCTGCCTGATGCTGCTGCCCGTTGTGCTGCTGGTCTTTGGCCTGATTGGCTCCCTGGTTGTCCTGTGGAAAAAGAAATACGGAGCCAGAGGTTAACGATGGCTATCTCACCGCTCGCTCTGCGCCGTTTCGCCTTTGCCGTGGTTGCACTGGTGGTACTCAGCGCCATGCTGCTGGCCTGGAGCGCGCTTTCGCATCAGGAATCGACGCTGGCCATTCGCCCGGTAAACCAGGGTGCCAGCGTGCCTGACGGTTTTTCTGTCTGGCATCATCTGGATGCGAACGGGATCCGCTTTAAGAGCATCACCCCGCAGGACGATGTTTTACTGATTAAGTTTGATTCCCGTGCACAAAGCGCCGCCGCGAAAGTGGTGCTCGACCGTACGCTGCCGCACGGGTATATCATTGCTCAGCAGGAAGAAGTCAGCCAACCTGCAGCCTGGCTGTCATTGATTCGCGATACGTCGCATCGGTTTGGATAATTACCACGATTCCGAATCTTTTCACTCACTTTGGTGAATCCCCCGTTTACTTACTATGCTTAAGTACGCGGAGCATCCCTCGAATGTACTCCGCATAATTTTGGATAACGGCTTACGCCGTAACACAATGGAAGGTTTCGATAATGAAATTCCGCATTACTCTGGCTCTGGCCCTTTTTTCTTTAAGCACAGCATCCTTCGCAACCTCTCTCTGTCAGGAGAAAGAACAGGATATTCAGCGTGAGATCGGTTATGCCGAAAAGCATAACAATCAGCACCGTGTTGATGGTCTTAAAAAAGCGCTGAGCGAAGTGAAAGCGAACTGTTCAGACAGCAAGCTTCGTGCCGATCACCAGAAAAAAATCGCTGAACAGAAGGACGAGATAGCTGAGCGCCGTCGCGACCTGCAGGAAGCGAAAGAGAAAGGGGATGCGGAAAAAATTGCCAAGCGCGAGAAGAAGTTGAAAGAAGCGCAGGACGACCTGAAAGCGCTGGAAGCTCGCGATTATTGAGTTAACGGAAATCTCAACAGGAGAGAATCATGTCAAAAGATACGACGTCTGAACATCTGCGCGCTGAACTGAAATCCCTGGCCGATACCCTTGAAGAGGTGCTGAACTCCTCTGCTGACAAGTCAAAAGAAGAGGTCAGCAAACTGCGCAGCAAAGCGGAGCAGGCGCTGAAGGAGAGCCGCTATCGTCTGGGTGAAACCGGCGATGCGCTGGCGAAACAGACCCGCGAAGCGGCTGCCCGTGCGGACGAATACGTGCGTGATAACCCATGGACGGGCGTAGGAATTGGTGCCGCAGTCGGTGTGGTACTGGGTGTCCTTCTGACGCGTCGTTGATATGGAAGATCCTCGTCACGCACAAGGGCCTGCTAACAACGTCCTCGGCATCGGCCAGCGTATTCTAACGACGCTGGTTGGAATTGCCGAAACGCGCGTCCGGCTGGCAGTGGTCGAGCTGGAAGAGGAGAAAGCAAACCTCTTCCAGATGCTGCTGATGCTCGGGCTGACCATGCTCTTCGCCGCGTTTGGTCTGATGAGCCTGATGGTGTTAATCATCTGGGCCATTGACCCGCAGTATCGTCTTAACGCGATGATCGCCACCACCGTCGTTCTGCTGGTCGCGGCGCTGATTGGCGGTATCTGGACGCTGCGCAAAGCGCGTAAATCCACGCTCCTGCGCCATACGCGCCAGGAGCTGGCTAACGATCGCGCCCTGCTGGAGGATGACAAGCCGTGAGCGGTAAAGCCGAACGTCAGAAGCGAAAAGCGTACCTGTTAAGTCAGATCCAGCAGCAACGGCTGGACCTGTCTGCCAGCCGTCGCGACTGGATTGATGCGACGCGACGCTTTGACCGTGGCTGGAATACCGTCCTGAGCCTGCGTTCCTGGGCATTGGTCGGCAGCAGCGTGATGGCTATCTGGACGGTTCGTCATCCGAATATGCTGATCCGCTGGGCCCGCCGTGGCTTCGGTGCCTGGAGCGCCTGGCGTCTGGTGAAAGCCACGATTCGTCAGCAGCAGCTGCGCTAGCCTTGTTGCCGGGTGGCGGCTACGCCTTACCCGGCAACATTTCCCCAACCTCCCTTACTCAATATCTTTGAATTAGATTGACAGTTTTCCTTGCTAACAATCGCCAACCGTCACGTTTATGATGCTCTCCATCGACAGCAATGACGCGGTATCTACCCGGAATTGCAGACAAATAAAGTTCAGCCGCTGATGTGGTTTCCTGGAGAGTAAAATGAAAAAATTAGAAGATGTTGGTGTACTGGTAGCGCGTATTCTGATGCCAATTCTGTTCATCGTCGCAGGTTGGGGAAAAATCACCGGCTATGCGGGTACCCAGCAATATATGGAAGCCATGGGCGTTCCGGGGTTCCTGTTGCCACTGACCATTCTTCTTGAGTTCGGCGGCGGCCTGGCGGTTCTGTTCGGCTTCCTGACCCGCACCACCGCGCTGTTCACCGCGGGCTTCACCCTGCTGACAGCGTTCCTCTTCCACAGCAACTTTGCGGAAGGCGTGAACTCTCTGATGTTCATGAAAAACCTGACCATCGCGGGTGGCTTCCTGCTGCTGGCCATCACTGGCCCGGGTGCATACAGCATCGACCGCGTTCTGAATAAGAAATGGTAAGCGCGCTATACTGAATGAACACAAAGCGAGGAGACATCTCCTCGCTTTTGCTATCTGAAGGAGGAGAAAAAATGGGACAACTCGTAGACGGCGTCTGGCAGGATGTCTGGTATGACACCAAATCCACCGGTGGTCGCTTCAAGCGCTCAGCTTCGGCCTTCCGTAACTGGCTCACCGCTGATGGTGCGCCTGGCCCGAGCGGCGAAGGCGGCTTCGCGGCGGAGAAAGACCGTTATCATCTTTATGTTTCCCTTGCCTGCCCGTGGGCACACCGCACGCTGATTGTACGCAAGCTCAAAGGCCTCGAATCTTTAATTCCGGTTTCGGTGGTGAACCCGCTGATGCTGGAAAACGGCTGGACGTTTGACGGTGATTTCCCTGCCGCGACCGGCGACGAGCTTTACCACCATGATTTCCTTTACCAGCTCTATCTGCGCGCCGATCCGCACTATACCGGGCGCGTTACCGTGCCGGTGCTCTGGGACAAGAAAAACCAGACGATTGTCAGCAATGAGTCTGCGGAAATCATTCGCATGTTCAACACCGCGTTTGACGCTCACGGCGCCCGCGCCGGGGATTACTATCCGGTTGAACTGCGCGAAAAGATTGATGAGCTGAATAGCTGGATTTACGACAACGTCAACAACGGTGTCTACAAAGCTGGCTTTGCTACCAGCCAGGAAGCGTATGACGAAGCGGTCGGGAAGGTGTTTGAATCGCTGGCGCGTCTGGAACAGATCCTCGGCCAGCACCGCTACCTGACGGGTGACCGCCTGACGGAAGCGGACATTCGCCTGTGGACCACGCTGGTTCGCTTTGATCCGGTGTACGTTACCCACTTTAAATGCGATAAACACCGCATCAGCGACTACCTGAACCTGTATGGCTTCCTGCGCGACATCTACCAGATGCCGGGTATTGCCGACACGGTCGACTTCGACCATATCCGCACCCACTATTTCCGCAGCCACAAGACCATCAACCCAACGGGCATTATCTCCATTGGCCCGTGGCAGGATCTGGATGAACCGCACGGGCGCGACGTTCGATTTGGATAAATATTAAGGGCATCAATAGATGCCCTTTTTTAATTCACAATCTCCATCTATCCTTACTTTGATTGCTTAGAAAACAAGTGATTGACTGATTATTGAGGCAAGGAAAATGGACTGGTATTTAAAAGTACTGCGTAACTATATTGGATTTGGTGGCCGCGCCCGCCGTAAAGAGTACTGGATGTTTGTTCTGGTGAACTTCATTCTCATTATGGTGCTGGGTATTATTGATAAAATTCTTGGCTGGGAGCGGGCTGGCGGAGAAGGCGTGCTGACTACCATCTATGGCCTGTTAGTCCTGCTGCCATCATGGGCGGTACTGTTCCGTCGGCTGCACGATACCGATCGTTCGGCGTGGTGGTTACTGCTGCTGTTGATCCCGATTGTCGGCTGGATCGTGATTCTGATCTTCAACTGTCAGAGCGGCACGCCGGGTGAAAACCGCTTTGGTCCGGACCCGAAAGCCGGCGTGTAAATCAGAGCCCGGTGGCGCTTACGCTTACCGGGCCTACGCGTTTATTTATTGTGGTGGGCGAAGAGTTTGGGTATTTCGCGCAGGCACCACGATTTGGCTTCGCCCATGCTGTCGCGACGCCACGCCATAATGATATCCACCTCGTGGCTATATTCCGGGCTGACAACGCGCAGCCGTCCTTCCGCAATATCTTTTTCCACAAATGGATAAGGCATCGTCGCCACGCCGAGACCGGCCAGCAGCGCCTGCCGTTTGTCTTCCAGTGACGTCACCGTCAGACGAGGCTGTTTATCCAGCAGCTGCACCGTCAGCACCGGGCGCTCGCGCGCGGTATCCGCGACCGCCACGCCGCGATACTTCACGCGCGTGACTTCAGAGAGCGGCTCCGGCTCCTGGTGAATCGGATGATTGGGTGCGGCAACGTAGACGTTCATCACGCTGTAAAGCTTGCGCGAGTTGATTTCCGATGAGGAACGAAAGTGCATGTCCGGCGCAATGACGATGTCCGCCCTGCCCGTCTCCAGACGCTCCCACGCGCCTGCCAGCACCTCGGTGATAATTGACAGCTGCGTGTTGGCTTTGGCTGCGAGGCGGTCCACCAGCGGGAACAGCGCTTCAGTCGGCACCAGCGCTTCCGTCACCAGCGTCAGATGGGTTTCCCAGCCCCGCGCCAGCGCTTCGGCGTCCGTCGTGAGCTTATCCGCCGCTTCCAGCAGCACGCGGCCGCGCTCCAGCAGCATTCGCCCGACGTTAGTGAATTTTGTTCGATGACCGGAGCGGTCAAACAGCACCACGTCCAGCTCTTCCTCCAGCTTTTGCATAGTGTAGCTCAGCGCAGACGGAACGCGCCCCAGTTCATCAGCTGCCGCCGCAAAACTGCCGCGTCGGTCAATCGCGTCCATGACGCGAAGCGCCTCAAGCGTCAATGCTCTCTCTTTAGCCATCTCGTTCTCATTCAGGAAATTTGAACATACCGGGCAGAATATCTGGCTAACAATGCAGCGTCCATACCTTTACCATTGTTTTAGTGTAAAGAGAGGTCAAGTTTATGATTACGACAAGAACAGCTAAACAGTGCGGACAAGCCGATTTCGGTTGGCTGCAGGCCCGCTACACCTTTTCCTTTGGACACTACTTTGACCCTAAACTCCTCGGTTACGCATCACTACGCGTGCTGAATCAGGAAGTGCTCGCCCCGGGTGCCTCCTTCCAGCCGCGCACGTACCCGAAAGTCGATATCCTGAACCTGATCCTGGAAGGCGAGGCAGAATACCGCGATAGCGAGGGCAATCATGTCCAGGCAAAGGCTGGCGAAGCGTTGTTAATTTCCACTCAGCCGGGCATAAGCTACAGCGAGCATAACCTCAGCAAAGATAAAACGCTGACCCGCATGCAGCTGTGGCTTGATGCCTGCCCCGAGCGGGAAAATCCGCTGGTACAGAAGTTAGATTTAACGGGCGATAAGCAGCAGCTGATCGCATCCCCGGACGGCAGCAAAGGTAGTCTGCAGCTGCGCCAGCAGGTGTGGCTGCACCATATCGAGCTGAAGAAAGGTGAACAGGCGAGCTTCCAGCTTCACGGGCCGCGCGCCTATTTGCAGTCGATTCACGGCACGGTGCATGCGGTGACGCATGCGGAAGAGAAAGAAGCGCTCACCTGCGGCGACGGGGCGTTTATTCGTGATGAAGCGAATATCACGCTGGTGGCAGATACGCCGCTGCGCGCGCTGCTGATTGATTTGCCGGTTTAGAGAACGCCCTCACCCTAACCCTCTCCCAACGGGAGAGGGGACCGATTGAGCCACGGCAGAATCATCCAGCGCCGTTCGCGACGACGAAATCACTCTGCCAGCGCGTTAGCCATATCGGTTCTGATCTGCTTGCGCTGCTCCGGCGTCAATACCTGGCTGACGTCGAAGTAATACTTCACGCGGTAATAACGGGTCTGCTCTTCAATTTTGCTGAATGCGGTAAGCTGGCTTTTCACCGTACTTTCGTCCCATTTACCCGCCTGGAACATGTCGATAAGCGCCCCGTCCTTCACGCCCGTCATCGGAATGTTGCTGACATTTTGTTCCAGCTGCTTATGCAGATCTTCAATCTTCTTCACCTGCTCATTGCTGAGCTTCAGGTGCTGGACCAGCGGATCCTGCGATGGAGAAGGGGCAGCCTCAACGTTTGCGGCCTGCGCCGTAAAACTGCACAGGGCCAGCGCGGCGGCGGCCAACGCAATACGGGTCATTTTCATCATCTTACTGTCCTTACATGCTGTTATAGGGGAAAGCAGGCGTATTGTTTTTCAAGAGCGGATGAATATGTGTGAGTAATTATATAAACAATTTTGTATGTTTAGCGGGCAAAAAAATGCCCCCTGCGCTGGGGGGGCATGAGGCGTCATTTGCGTCAGATGGAATGCGTAAACGTCCTTGAAATCACATCCTGCTGCTGCTCGCGCGTCAGGGCGTTAAACCGCACCGCATATCCCGAAACGCGGATGGTCAGGTTCGGATAATTTTCCGGGTGCGCAATGGCATCCAGAAGCATCTCCCGGTTCATGACGTTGACGTTCAGATGCTGCCCCCCCTCGATGGACGCTTCGTGATGGAAATACCCGTCCAACAGCCCCACCAGGTTGGTTTTGCGGACCAGCTCGTCCTTGCCCAGCGCCTGCGGCACGATGGAGAAGGTGTAGGAGATCCCGTCCTTGGCATAGGTGAACGGCAGCTTGGCGACCGAGGTTAACGAGGCCACCGCCCCTTTTCTGTCGCGGCCGTGCATCGGGTTTGCGCCTGGCGCAAACGGCGTGCCGCCGCGGCGTCCGTCCGGCGTGTTACCGGTCTTCTGGCCGTAAACCACGTTGGAGGTAATGGTCAGGATCGACTGGGTCGGCACCGCGTTGCGGTAGGTGGGCAGCGCCTGAATTTTCTTCATAAAGCGCTCCACCAGATCGCAGGCAATGCTGTCCACGCGGTCGTCGTTGTTGCCGTACTGCGGGTAGTCCCCTTCTATCACAAAGTCGACCGCCAGGCCGGTGTGGTCGCGCACCGGCTTAACCGTGGCGTATTTAATGGCCGACAGGGAATCCGCCGCTACCGACAGGCCAGCAATGCCGCATGCCATGGTGCGGTAAACGTCCCGGTCATGCAGCGCCATCAGCGAGGCTTCGTAGCTGTACTTGTCGTGCATGTAGTGAATGAGATTCAGCGCGCTGATGTACTGCACCGCCAGCCAGTCCATAAAGTGATCGAGGCTCGCCATCACGGTGTCGTAGTCCAGCACGTCGTCCAGCAGCGGCTCGGTTTTCGGGCCGACCTGAATCTTCAGCTTCTCGTCCACCCCGCCGTTGATCGCGTACAGCAGCGTTTTGGCGAGGTTGGCGCGAGCGCCAAAGAACTGCATCTGCTTGCCGATCACCATCGGGCTGACGCAGCAGGCAATGGCGTAGTCGTCGCTGTTGAAGTCCGCACGCATCAGGTCGTCGTTCTCATACTGCAGCGAAGAGGTGACGATCGATACCTGCGCGGCGTATTTCTTGAACGCGATCGGCAGCTGTTCTGACCAGAGGATCGTCAGGTTAGGCTCCGGCGCAGGCCCCATGGTGTGCAGCGTATGCAGATAGCGGAAGCTGTTTTTAGTCACCAGCGTGCGGCCGTCCAGCCCCATGCCGCCGATCACTTCCGTCGCCCAGATCGGATCGCCGGAGAAGAGCGTGTCGAACTCCGGCGTGCGCAGGAAGCGCACCATGCGGATCTTCATAATGAAGTGGTCGATCAGCTCCTGCGCCTGAACCTCATTCAGACGCCCGGCCTGCATGTCGCGTTCAATGTAGATATCGAGGAACGAGGCCGTGCGCCCCAGCGACATCGCCCCGCCGTTCTGGGATTTCACCGCCGCCAGGTAGGCAAAATAGACCCACTGCACCGCTTCCTGAGCGTTCATCGCCGGACGTGAGATATCAAAGCCATAGTTCGCCGCCATCTGCTGGATCTGCAGCAGCGCGCGTTTGTGCTCCGCCAGCTCCTCACGCAGGCGGATCGTCGCCTCGAGATCTTCCCCGCGCTCCAGTTTCCCCTGCAGATCGGCAAACTGCAGTTCACGCTCGCGCACCAGATAGCCGATCCCGTACAGCGCCACGCGGCGATAGTCGCCAATGATGCGCCCGCGCCCGTAGCCGTCCGGCAGACCGGTCAACACGCCGGATTTACGGCAGCGCATCATCTCCGGCGAATACACGTCAAACACGCCCTGGTTGTGGGTTTTGCGCAGATCGGTAAACAGGTATTCGAACTGCGGATCCATCTCGCGGCCGTAGGCTTCAAATGAGCTGCGGATCATGTTGATCCCGCCGTACGGATGCAGGGCGCGCTTCAGCGGTTTATCGGTTTGCAGGCCGACGATCGTCTCCAGATCCTGGTCGATATAGCCTGGCCTGTGCGCGGTAATGGTGGTGGCGATATTGGTGTCAAAATCCACCGGGGCGTGGGTGGCGTTCTCCTGACGAATGCCGACCATTACCTTCTGCCACAGCGCCGTCGTTGCTGGCGTCGCCTGCGCGAGGAAAGCTTCGTCGCCGTCATAAGGGGTGTAGTTATGCTGAATAAAATCGCGCACGTTGACGGTGTCTTTCCATTCTTCACCGCGAAACCCGGCCCATGCGTCGCTGTAGGGCGCGACGCCCGTATCGATTGTTACTTTCATTTTATTCTCGCTTTATCAGGCGTAAGCCGCAGCCGGGGTAACCTTCCCAAGACGGAGGGCGTCCAGCGCGATCATTTTTTCTTCGTTGGTAGGGACAACCGCGCAGGCCACGCGGGACGACTCGGTGCTGATGACGCGTTCACCCGCGCTGCCCGGCAGGGCATTTTTGGCGTCATCGAGGATGATGCCAAACACCTTCAGGCGTTCCACCACCAGGGCGCGGACAAGCGTTGAGTTCTCACCGATGCCGCCGGTAAAGATCACTCCATCCAGGCGGTGCAGCGACGCCGCGTGACCGGCAATGTGACGTGCAATACGGTGCACAAAGGTCTGGATCGCCAGCTGGGCACGTTCATTGCCCGCGTGCCAGGCTTTCTCCAGCGCCCGCAGGTCTGAAGAGATGCCGGAGATGCCAAGCAGCCCCGACTCTTTGTTGACCACCCGCTCCAGATCCTCAAACGACTGGCCGGTCTGCTGGGCAATCCACGCCATTGCACCAAAATCCACGTCGCCGCAGCGCGTGCCCATCACCAGCCCTTCCAGCGGCGTCATCCCCATGGAGGTATCCACGCTTTCGCCATTGCGCACCGCGCAGATGGACGCCCCGTTGCCGAGATGGGCAATCACCAGGCCGCTGTCATCGGGGGACAGCCCGAGAAGCGCCTGCGCCTGCCCGGCCACGTAGCGGTGAGAGGTACCGTGGAAGCCGTAGCGACGCACGCCCAGCTCTTCAAAATAGCGGTACGGCAATCCGTACAGATACGCCTGCGGCGGCAGCGTCTGGTGGAAGCTGGTATCGAACACCGCGACCTGCTGTACGCCCGGGAACAGGCGCTCTGCGGCTTCCACGCCGCTTAAGTTTGCGTAGTTATGCAATGGCGCCAGCGGGGAAACCTGGCGGATCTGCGCAATCACCTCTTCCGTAATCAGGGTCGACTCGCTGAAGAGGTCGCCGCCGTGCGCAATGCGGTGGCCAATTAAGGCCACGCTGCTCATCAGGTTACGCTTCTCCAGCTCCAGGGCGATGGCTGCCAGCGCCCCTTCGTAGTCATGGTAAGCCAGCCTGACTGGCTCACCCCCGTTTACGGAAATAAAGGCCTTTTCAGTGTTGATACCGTCCGCAATGCCCGTCAGCAGGGCGTCACAGCTGCCGGCATCAAGCACCGAAAACTTAACGGAGGACGATCCGCAGTTAATAACCAGTACAACCGGAAACTCATTCATCATGTGACTCCGCTCTTCCTGAGCTTTGGTTAGAACAGTTTGTAAACGATGTTCAGAATGGTCAGCAGACCCACAATCGTGACGAAGATGTTCTCCGGTCTGCCTTTGTATTTCGCCATGGCCGGCGCTTTGCGGATGGCATACATCGGCAGCAGGCACAGCAGAGAGGCGATGATCGGCGCACCCATCGCTTCGATAAGGTCAAGAATGTTCGGGTTGGCGTACGCAACAACCCAGGTGGAGCCCATGATGAACACCATGCTGATGGTATTCAGTTTGCCCACGGACACTTTCTTCTTATCGCCCTTGTAGCCGAACTTGAGGATCAGACCATTGAGCCCTTCCAGCGTCCCCAGATAGTGGCCGAAGAAGGATTTGAAGATAGCGACCAGCGCGATGATGGAGGCACCGTATTCCAGTACCGTCGCGAACGTCGATTTGGTTCCCGACATCGACGCAAAGTGGTTCGCCAGGTATGAGAGCACCGGAATGTTCTGCGCTTTGGCTTCCGCCATGTTCTGCGGGGAGAGCGTAAACAGGCAGCTAAAGGCGAAGAACATCACCACGGCGACCATCAGCAGGCTGGCGCGACCGATGATTCTGGAACATTTCTGCTCGGTAAATTCTTTACCGAACTGTGGCTCGTACTCTTCGCGCTTGGAGACCACAAACGAGGAGACGATAGGCGAGAAGTTGAAGGAGAAGACCATGATGGAGATCCCCAGCCACACCGTGACCAGGATGCCGTCATGACCGGTGAAGGCGATATCGCTGAGGTTGACCTGGTCGATGACCGCCGAGTTCCAGTAAGGGATCAGCGACAGGGAAATCAGCACCAGACTGGCGATAAACGGGAACACCAGGAAGCTCATGACCTTCACCATCAGGTCTTTACCGAACCAGATAACAAAGGCCATCAGCAGCAGCAGGAACAGCGCCACCACGCCGCGGTTCAGCGCGGGCAGCTGGAGCTGGTTTTCCCAGAAGGTCATGAAGGTGTTGGTAATAGTGACACCGTAAATCCACAACAGCGGGCAAATCGCAAAGAAGTAGAGGAACGTGATCACCACCCCGCCGGTCTTACCGAAGTGCTCTTCTACCGTTTCGGTGATGTTGCCCGAGACGTTACTGCCTGACAGACACAGGCGCGCCAGCGCGCGGTGGCAGTAGAACGCAATCGGGAACGCGAGAACCAGCATCAGCAGGATAGGGATCAGGCCACCAAAGCCTGCGCGAATGGGGAAGAACAGCACGCCTGCGCCAATGGCGGTTCCGAACAGGCCAAGCGTCCAGGTGGTATCAGACTTACGCCAGGAGGACGTTTTTGTCTGGCCAACGATAATGCTTTCTGTGTTGCTCATAGGTCACCTTTATGCGTCAACGAAGCCGGTAATTTGGGAAACACGAGAGAGATCGATATTGCCGCCGGAAATAATGCAGACGGTTTTACGACCCTGAATATAGTGGTCAAGCTTGCCGCTTAATAACGCGGCACAGGCCAGCGCACCGGCACCTTCCGTCACCACTTTATTTCGCTGAATAAGCGCAATCATGCTGTCACGAATGTTGTCTTCACTGACCAGCACAATGTCATCGACTAATTCACGAACAATTTCGAAGGTTAATTTACCCGGACGAGAGACATCGCAACCATCGGCTAATGTACCGGTAACGCGATGGTTTATAATCTCTCCCGCCTGATACGATGCCGCCATGCCGTGAACATTTTCTGACTGCACGCCGATAATATTAATGGTGGGGTTGATGGATTTAATCGCCGTCGCGATCCCGGCAATTAAGCCGCCGCCGCCGATAGGCACAATGACGTTATCCACATCGTATAAATCTTCGAGAATTTCCAGACCGATGGTGCCCTGCCCGGCAATCACTTTGGCGTCATCGTAAGGTGGAATAAAAATACGTCCTTCCATCTCGACGATTTCGCTGACTTTGGCGATGGTGTCGTTAAAGTTCTCGCCGTGCAGCACCACCTCCGCCGAGTAGTCGCGCGTTGCGGCCACTTTGGACTTCGGCGCGCCCATCGGCATCACAACTTTGCCGTCAATGCCCAGCATTGCGCAGGAGAGAGACACCCCCTGCGCGTGGTTTCCCGCGGAGCAGGCGACCACGCCTTTGCGTTTTTCAGCGTCGGTCAGCGAGCTTAATTTGTTAAACGCACCGCGGATCTTAAACGAACCGGTACGCTGCATGTTCTCAAACTTCAGGAATATTTCGCCCTTACAGCGTTCGCTGAGATAATTCGAACGCGGCATACCGGTTTTATATACCTTTCCTGCCAGCCGTTTTCTGGCATCCTGAATATCTTCAATCGTTACCGGGAGATCGTAGGTAATGTGCATAATATCCTCGTTATAATAATTCATTCTTTTCGGGCAAAGTCAGGGTATCAGAGCATTGTTAAAATAAACTCTGGGTGTTTTTATAAAGGTTTAATGCTTCTCAGGGGATTAATACATCATCGTCGTCTTTCGCTGGTGAGTGAGGCATATTGTTTTGCCAGCTCAACTAATACTGACGCCGATTTTTTAATTCTGTAATTTTTCGACCACACGGCGGCATAACGCGCCACGGGTAATTCATCTTCCACCGGCAGGACGATGAATTGATCGGAGCCGAACGGGGCAATCATGTCGCGGGGAATGACCGTCAGATAATCGGCATTCAGCACAAGGTTATAAATGGTGACGACGGAATCGGTCTGGACGATGTTTTCAATGCTGATGTGGTTGTCTTGCAGGGTGGTCAGAAGTTCTTTGTAGTAGCCCATATCGGTTTGCGGCATCACCCACTGCTCGTGCGTGAGCGATGCCAGTGTCGTCGGGCCGGTGCACGTTCGTGACTTACTGGCGACCAGCACAAACTCGGACTCAAACAGCGGCTCGACGTGCAGATCCTGCAGCAGCATTTCATCGCTCAGCGTACCGATGGCGAAATCCAGCCGGCCGTCGCGAATGGCCGGCAGGAAAGACGACAGCTGCGCTTCATACATCGAGACGCGTGCTTTCGGGAACACTTCCTTAAATTTTTTGATCATCTCTGACAGGAAGGTAAAGCCGATCAGCGACGGGTAGCCAAAGGAGACGTCCATGACAGTGCTGAAGCTCAGGCTGTTGATTTCGCTCACCATGTTTTTCATCTCACGGGTGATCGACTCGGAGTACGAGAGCAGAACCTGGCCCGCGGCAGT
Organism: Enterobacter sp. FW301-JW81; assembly: GCF_058788735.1. Lineage (NCBI taxonomy): Bacteria > Pseudomonadati > Pseudomonadota > Gammaproteobacteria > Enterobacterales > Enterobacteriaceae > Enterobacter > Enterobacter sp. FW301-JW81. Next base: position 363,266 of record NZ_JBYTBA010000003.1, read on the forward strand.
GAGTTTGACGCCGGTGTTTTTGCGCACCATCACTTCCACGCCAAAGTAGGATTCGATATCGCTGATGATTTTGCTGACGGCGGGCTGCGTCAGGCCCAGCTGTCTTGCCGCAGAACCTATGGAGCCACTTTTAATGACTTCCTGAAATACCACGAGGTGCTGTGTTTTCGGTAGAATAATAGTGTTCATAATATTCTGCGCTTATTTCCCTATGACGGGGTGAATTCTACTCAATAATGTTTAAAGGGGTATGTGCTGTTACTCACAATTTGCCTTTTCGCATCCAATCCAGCCGCTGCAAAACCCAATAAAAAACCTTTAATATCAATAAAATACTGAAATTAAAATACGCCATTACGCTGATATTGATCAATAAAACCCACGGTAATAAATTTATTTTATGGCGATAACCCGGCTAAATTTTACCGTTCATAAAAAATCAATAAAGACGATATTTCAGACAATTAAAGGGCAATAAATAACCACTATTCATTTGAAACATTCTTTTAATTTATCAAAATTTTCAGACGTAATTTTGCAGGTTACCGATAAAGAGAGGAATACGTCACACATTCACGGGGCGAATGTTTTTAAATTCAATATGTACATATCAAACGAGAAAAGTTTCGCGATCATTAAGGTAACAAACATAACAAACTATCAACACTGAAGATTGATGATTTTTTAGCGTGAAATTTTGTGATGTCGATCGTAAGCAGATGTTGAATAGACGATGAAGGGATAAAAACAGTGAAATGTGCTTAATGTCGCAAATATGAGAATTTATATCGCACAGGCGATTGCCGGGTGACGCTGCGCGTACCCGGCCTGCAAAGCCCAGAAAGCAAAAACCCCGCCAAAGCGGGGTTTTTTAAGAAGTTGAAGCTGACCGATAAGCCGGGTTCTGTCGTGGACAGTCATTCATCTAGGCCAGCAATCGCTCACTGGCTCAAGCAGCCTACCCGGGTTCAGTACGGGCCGTACCTTGTGAACCCCTATTTGGCCTTGCTCCGGGTGGAGTTTACCGTGCCACGGACTGTTACCAGCCGCGCGGTGCGCTCTTACCGCACCCTTTCACCCTTACCTGATCCCGCTTGCGCGGGCCATCGGCGGTTTGCTCTCTGTTGCACTGGTCGTGGGTTTCCCCCCCAGGCGTTACCTGGCACCCTGCCCTATGGAGCCCGGACTTTCCTCCCCTCCGCCCGTCTCCCCCAAAGGGGACGACGACGAAGCGGCGACTGTCTGGTCAGCTTCGGCGCGCAGTATAGAGGGTTTGCGCGCCGCTGTCACCCTCAGGCGTGGGCAAGACGCGATTAACGCGCGACTTCCACCTTCGCCAGCTTTTCGTAGTAGCATGCAATCGCGCTGTGGTCGGCCGTGCCCAGGCCATCCGCGCGCAGCGCCTGCATCATCTCCATAACCGATGCGGTCAGCGGCAGCTGTGCCCCCACGCCGTGAGAGGTATCCAGCGCGTTGGCCAGGTCTTTAATATGCAGGTCGATGCGAAAGCCGGGTTTGAAATTTCGGTCCATGACCATCGGCGCTTTGGCATCCAGCACGGTGCTACCCGCCAGACCACCGCGAATCGCCTGATAGACCAGGTCCGGGTTGACGCCCGCTTTGGTAGCCAGCGTCAGCGCTTCCGACATGGCGGCAATGTTTAGCGCCACAATCACCTGGTTTGCCAGCTTGGTCACGTTACCGGCGCCGATGTCCCCGGTATGCACCACGGAGCCCGCCATCGCTTTCATCAGGTCGTAGTATTGGTCGAAAACGGCCTTGTCGCCGCCGACCATAACAGACAGCGTGCCGTCGATCGCTTTCGGCTCACCGCCGCTCACCGGCGCGTCCAGCATTTCAACGCCCTTTGCTTTTAACGCCTCGCTGATTTCACGGCTTGCGAGCGGCGCGATAGAGCTCATATCGATCAGCACCAGGCCAGGCTTCGCACCGTCGATAATACCGTTCTCACCCAGCGCAACCTCTTTAACATGCGGTGAGTTTGGCAGCATGGTGATGATGACATCGCACTGCTCGGCAATGGCTTTCGCGGTGGTGGCCGCTTCTGCGCCAGCCGCTATCACCTCAGCCACGGCCTGCGGATTGTGATCGGATACCACCAGTGAGTAACCTGCTTTGATGAGGTTCTTACTCATTGGTTTCCCCATGATCCCCAGGCCAATAAAACCCACTTTCAGCGTCATAGTTTTTTCCTCAATGATGGTTATTTTTTAAAAGCGTCCGCTAATTTCTGCGTGGCCGAGCGAAATACGCCGAGATCGCTGCCGACGGCAACAAACGTGGCACCCCACTCCAGATAGCGGCGGGCATCCGCCTCAACCGGTGCCAGAATGCCGCACGGTTTACCGTGCGCTTTGGCGCGGGCAAAGATGTGCTGAATGGCACGCTGTACGTCCGGATGACCGGCATTCCCCAGGTGTCCGAACGCGGCAGCCAGATCGCTTGGGCCAACGAAGATACCGTCCACGCCGTCGGTGGCGGCAATCGCATCGACGTTATCGACGCCCTGCTGGCTCTCGATCTGGACCAGGATGGTGATGTTGCTGTTGGACTGGGCGAAGTAGTCCGGTACGGTGCCAAACATGTTGGCGCGGTGTGAAACGGAGACGCCGCGGATCCCTTCCGGGGGATAGCGCGTGGAGGCCACGGCCAGCGCCGCCTGCTCTGCCGTTTCCACAAACGGGATCAGGAAATTGTAGAAACCGATATCCAGAAGACGTTTAACGATCACCGGCTCGTTGGTCGGCACGCGCACAACCGGCGCGCTGTGGCTGCCTTTGAGCGCCATCAGCTGCGGAATAAAGGTGCTGATATCATTCGGCGCATGCTCGCCGTCCAGCACCAGCCAGTCGAAGCCGGCCAGACCCAGCACTTCCGTGCTGATGGGGTTGGCCAGCGCGGACCAGCAGCCAATTTGAATCTGATGCGCCGCAAGGGCCGCTTTAAACTTATTCGGGAAGATATCGTTATTCATCGCGTTTACCTTTTTAATTCCGCAGCCTTGTTCAATATCATTTTATTTATTCAGACGCAGCGACAGGGTTATATTTATTATTCTGAGCTGGTTTGGCGTTATAAAATCGTCATTCAGTATAAGACGCAATCCACCACTGCACATTGTTTTAATGCTCAAGCATTCCGGTGCATTTTGATAATATTTTGAGCATATGCACAAAGCACTGGGCGCTAATGCACAGAATCAGGCATTACTGGTTCGGGAGCGATCGGGATCACATTTTCATATCCTATCTGCTGACATGCTTTATTTCTGAAAGCCGCGTATTTATTTCTACCATTAGAAAATTGGCTGAATTTATTATCAGACACTTTGCTGGAGAATAGTGAACAATGGCCGACATTGAAATTCGACACGCATCGCCGACGGCGTTCTATATAAAAGTACACGACACCGATAACGTGGCGATTATTGTCAACGACAATGGCTTAAAAGCAGGAACCCGATTCCCGGACGGGCTGGAGCTGACTGAGCATATTCCGCAAGGACATAAAGTTGCGCTGGTGGATATCCCGGCTCACGGCGAAATCGTGCGTTACGGCGAAGTCATCGGCTATGCCGTCCGCTTCATTCCGCAGGGTAGCTGGATTGAGGAGTCGCTGGTTGAGCTGCCAAAAGCACCGCCGCTCAATACGCTGCCCCTGGCAACCCGCGTGCCGGAGCCGCTTCCTCCGCTGGAAGGCTATACCTTTGAAGGCTATCGCAATGCGGACGGCAGCGTCGGCACTAAAAACCTGCTCGGCATTACCACCAGCGTGCACTGCGTGGCGGGCGTAGTGGATTACGTGGTGAAAATCATCGAGCGCGATCTGCTGCCGAAATACCCGAACGTGGACGGCGTGGTCGGCCTGAATCACCTTTACGGCTGCGGCGTGGCGATTAACGCGCCGGCAGCGGTCGTGCCCATCCGGACCATCCACAACATCGCCCTGAACCCTAACTTTGGCGGCGAGGTGATGGTGATCGGTCTGGGTTGCGAAAAGCTCCAGCCCGAGCGTCTGCTGCAGGGCACGGAAGATGTCAAAGCCATCCCGGCAGACGAGGCCAGCATTGTGCGCCTGCAGGACGAACGCCACGTCGGTTTTCGTTCAATGGTCGACGATATTCTGCAGGTCGCAGAGCGCCATCTGGACAAACTCAACCGCCGCCAGCGCGAAACGTGTCCGGCCTCGGAACTGGTGGTGGGCACCCAGTGCGGCGGCAGCGATGCATTCTCCGGCGTGACGGCCAACCCGGCGGTGGGCTATGCGTCCGATCTGCTTGTTCGCTGCGGCGCCACGGTGATGTTCTCCGAAGTGACCGAAGTCCGTGACGCCATCCATTTGCTTACGCCGCGCGCCGTCAACGAAGAGGTCGGCAAACGCCTGCTGGAGGAGATGGCCTGGTACGATAACTATCTCGACATGGGCAAAACCGACCGCAGCGCCAACCCCTCTCCGGGGAACAAAAAGGGCGGTCTGGCAAACGTGGTGGAAAAAGCTCTCGGCTCCATTGCCAAATCCGGCCAGAGCGCCATTGCTGAAGTGCTCTCTCCGGGCCAGCGACCGACGAAGCGCGGCCTGATCTACGCGGCAACGCCGGCCAGCGATTTCGTCTGCGGCACGCAGCAGGTCGCATCCGGCATTACGGTGCAGGTCTTCACCACCGGGCGCGGTACGCCGTACGGCCTGATGGCGGTGCCGGTGATTAAAATGGCGACGCGCACCGAGCTGGCAAACCGCTGGTATGACTTAATGGATATCAACGCGGGCACCATCGCCACCGGGGAAGAGAGCATTGAAGAGGTAGGCTGGAAGCTGTTCCACTTCATTCTGGACGTGGCGAGCGGGCGGAAGAAAACCTTCTCTGACCAATGGGGGCTGCATAACCAGCTGGCGGTGTTTAACCCAGCGCCGGTGACGTGATTGCCCCTCACCCTGCCCTCTCCCCATAGGGGAGAGGGCAGGGTGAGGGGAGAAACTACCCCTTCACCAACACCACTTCAATCCCGCTTTTACGCAACCCGTCCAGACTCTCCGCCGGGATCCCCTCGTCGACGATAATCATATCAATCCGCTGCGTATCAATAATTTTATGCAGGCTTGAGCGGTCAAACTTGCTGGAGTCGGTCACAACGATAATACGCTCCGCAACTTCACACATCCGGCGGTTCAGGCGGGCCTCGTCTTCGTTATGCGTGCTCACGCCGCGATCGAGATCGATGGCGTCAACGCCCAGGAACAGCAGATCGAAGTGATAATTCTGTAGGGACTGCTCCGCCTGGTCGCCGTAGAAGGATTGCGACTGGCGGCGCAGGTGCCCGCCGGTCATCAGCAGCTCAACGCCTTCCGCCTCCAGCAACGCATTCGCCACGTTCATCCCATTGGTCATGGCAATGACATCCATGTGCTGACGGAGCATGCGGGCAATTTCAAACGTCGTGGTACCGGAGTCCAGAATAATGCGGTGTCCGGGCTTCACCAGCGCGGCAGCGGCCTGCGCGATGCTGCGCTTCACCGCCGTGTTGAGCGAGCTTTTGTCTTCCACAGATGGCTCAGCGCCCGGCGTATTGCCTTCGCAGATGAGCGCGCCACCGTAAGCGCGCACGGCGATGCCCTGTTTTTCCAGGAATGCCAGATCGTTGCGGATCGTTACCGTTGATACGCCATATAAATGAGAAAGATCGTTAACCTGTACGCTTCCCTGCGCCCGCAGCCGCTGAATGATCTGCTCTCGCCTTTCGCTGGTGCCGGTGATGCGCTTTTCTGCGGATGGATCGGTGCTGCCCATGCGAGCTCCTTAGTAAAAACACTTTCGTTTTATTTCGTTTTGCCTATTAACGCCTTTCTTTTGGTGGAATGCAAGCCCTGAAACCCCGCCTGGCATTCGCTTAACCTGCGCTGAAACCTTTCATTGTGTTTCTTTTGTGAAACAGATCGGAAAACTATTATCTTTCGTTTTATTTTTATATCACCATGATGCAGGATTAAATGAAACAAAACGAAAGATAAATATCATTACCATCCGACATGGAGAGGAAAGTGAAACATCTGACAGAAATGGTGGAGCAGCATAAACGGGGGAAGGCAAATGGAATTTATGCCGTCTGCTCCGCACATCCGCTGGTACTTGAAGCCGCGATTCGTTACGCCTATTCGCAGCAGACGCCGCTGCTGATTGAGGCCACCTCTAACCAGGTCGATCAGTTTGGCGGCTACACCGGCATGACGCCCGCCGACTTTCACGGGTTCGTCTGCAGGCTGGCAGACTCTCTTGGATTCCCGGCGTCACGGCTGATTCTCGGCGGCGATCACTTAGGGCCAAACCGCTGGCAACACCTGCCCGCGCGGGAAGCCATGGCCAATGCCGACGATCTCATTAAAAGCTATGTCGCGGCCGGGTTCAAAAAGATCCACCTCGACTGCAGCATGTCCTGCGAGGACGATCCGGTTCCCCTGACCGACGCGATCGTCGCCGAACGCGCCGCGCGTCTGGCGAAAATTGCCGAAGCGACCTGCCGGGAACAGTTTGGTGAATCCGATCTGGTTTACGTTATCGGCACGGAGGTTCCGGTGCCGGGTGGCGCGCACGACACGCTCACCGAGCTTGAGGTCACCACGCCAGACGCGGCGCGCGCGACGCTTGAAGCGCATCGTCACGCGTTCGAAAAGGAAGGATTAAGCGACATCTGGCCGCGCATTATTGGCCTGGTGGTACAGCCCGGCGTGGAGTTCGACCACGCACACGTCTGCGACTACCGGCCGGAAAAAGCCATCGCCCTGAGCGAAATGGTGGAAGCCTACGATACGCTGGTTTTTGAAGCGCACTCCACTGACTACCAGACGCCGCAGGCGCTGCGCCAGCTGGTAAAAGATCACTTCGCCATCTTAAAAGTCGGTCCGGCCCTGACCTTTGCCCTGCGCGAAGCCCTCTTCTCACTGGCCGCCATTGAAGAGGAGCTGCTGCCAGCGAAGGCCAGTTCTGGCCTGCGCCACGTGCTGGAAAACGTGATGCTCGACCGACCGGAGTACTGGCAAAGCCATTACCACGGTGACGGCAACGCGCGTCGCCTGGCGCGCGGCTACAGCTACTCTGACCGCGTGCGGTATTACTGGCCAGACAGCCAGATCGACGAAGCCTTCGCGCGGCTGGTACGCAATCTGGCAAACGACCCCATTCCATTGCCGCTGATCAGCCAGTACCTGCCGCTGCAGTACAGCAAAGTTCGCGAGGGCGCTCTCAAGTCGACGCCTCGGGAACTCATCCTCGACCACATTCAGGACATACTCCAGCAATACCACGCCGCCTGCGAAGGCGTAACGACGCAAAACGCATAATAAAAAGAGGAAAGCACTATGCCAAACATTGTCTTATGCCGCATTGATGAACGCCTGATCCACGGTCAGGTGGGCGTGCAGTGGGTAGGGTTTGCGGGGGCAAACCTGGTTCTGGTCGCCAACGATGAGGTGGCTGAGGATCCTGTTCAACAGAACCTGATGGAAATGGTGCTCGCGGAAGGGATCGCCGTGCGGTTCTGGTCATTACAAAAAGTGATCGACAACATTCATCGCGCCGCCGACCGTCAGAAAATCCTGCTGGTCTGTAAATCTCCCGCCGATTTTCTGCAGCTGGTTGAGGGCGGCGTGCCCATCACCCGTATCAACGTAGGAAACATGCACTACGCCAGTGGCAAACAACAAATTGCCAAAACGGTCTCCGTCGACGCGAGCGATATTGCCGCGTTCAACGGCCTGAAAACGGCCGGGGTGGAATGCTTTGTTCAGGGCGTTCCGACAGAAACTGCTTTGGATCTCTTTAAACTGCTCTGAGGGATTCACAATGGAAATCAGTCTGTTGCAGGCATTCGCGCTGGGGCTTCTCGCCTTTATCGCGGGCCTGGATATGTTTAACGGGTTAACGCACATGCACCGCCCGGTCGTTCTCGGGCCGCTGGTTGGCCTGATTCTTGGCGATCTGCACACCGGGATTTTGACCGGCGGGACGTTAGAGCTGGTCTGGATGGGCCTGGCGCCGCTCGCGGGCGCACAACCGCCAAACGTCATTATCGGCACGATTGTGGGTACCGCATTTGCCATCAGCACAGGCGTGAAGCCAGAAGTTGCCGTTGGCGTCGCCGTGCCGTTTGCTGTTGCGGTACAGATGGGGATTACGTTCCTCTTCTCGGTGATGTCCGGCGTGATGTCCCGCTGCGATCGAATGGCGGCCAATGCGGATACCAACGGCATTGAGCGGGTTAACTATCTGGCCCTGCTGGCGCTCGGCATCTTCTATTTCTTGTGCGCGTTTCTACCCATCTATTTCGGTGCGGAGCACGCGAAAACCGCCATTGACGTTCTGCCGGCGCGTCTGATTGACGGCCTCGGCGTCGCAGGCGGCATCATGCCCGCTATCGGCTTCGCCGTACTGCTGAAGATCATGATGAAAAACGTCTACATCCCCTACTTCATTATCGGCTTTGTCGCCGCGGCCTGGCTCAAGCTTCCGGTCCTGGCGATTGCGGCCGCCGCGCTGGCCATGGCGCTGATCGACCTGATACGTAAATCACCTGAACCGACGGCTCCAGCGGCCCAGAAAGAGGAATTCGAAGATGGCATCTAATCAAACAACGTTACCGGGCGTGTCTGAAACTGAAGAGACCCTGCTGACCGGCGTCAACGAAAACGTCTACGAAGACCAAAGCATCGGTGCCGAACTGACGAAAAAAGATATTAACCGCGTCGCCTGGCGTTCAATGCTGCTGCAGGCCTCGTTCAACTATGAACGTATGCAGGCCTCCGGCTGGCTGTACGGGTTGCTGCCTGCGCTGAAAAAGATCCACACCAACAAGCGGGACCTGGCGCGGGCCATGAAAGGCCATATGGGCTTCTTTAACACCCACCCGTTCCTCGTGACCTTTGTTATCGGCATTATTCTGGCGATGGAACGCTCCAAACAGGATGTGAACAGCATCCAGAGCACCAAGATTGCCGTCGGCGCGCCGCTCGGCGGCATCGGTGACGCCATGTTCTGGCTTACCCTTCTGCCCATCTGCGGCGGCATTGGTGCCAGCCTGGCGCTGCAGGGATCGATTCTGGGCGCAGTGGTCTTTATCGTGCTGTTTAACGTTGTGCACCTCGGCCTGCGTTTTGGTCTGGCGCACTACGCTTACCGGATGGGCGTTGCGGCCATTCCGCTGATCAAGGCCAACACCAAAAAGGTCGGCCATACGGCCTCCATCGTCGGGATGACGGTGATCGGCGCGCTGGTAGCAACCTATGTCCGCCTCAACACCACGCTCGAAATCAAAGCCGGGGATGCGGTCGTCAAGCTGCAGGCCGACGTTATCGACAAGCTGATGCCTGCGTTTCTGCCGCTGGTCTACACCCTGACCATGTTCTGGCTGGTGCGCCGTGGCTGGAGCCCGCTGCGGCTGATTGGTATTACCGTGGTGCTGGGCGTTGTCGGTAAATTCTGTCACTTCCTGTAAAAGCAAAGAGGTAGCAATGTTAGGCATTATTTTGACGGGTCACGGCGGTTTTGCCAGCGGGCTTGAGCAGGCGATGAAGCAGATCCTCGGCGAGCAGCCGCAGTTTATCGCCATCGATTTTCCTGAAACGTCTACCACGGCGCGGCTGACCGCTCAGCTTGAGCAGGCGGTGAGCGAACTCGACGCCCGGCACGATATTGTGTTTCTTACCGATTTGCTGGGCGGCACGCCGTTTCGCGTGGCATCAACGCTCGCGATGCAAAGACCGGGCAGCGAAGTCATCACCGGCACCAACCTGCAGCTCCTGCTGGAGATGGTGCTGGAGCGAGACGGATTAACCAGCGAAGCGTTTCGCCTGCAGGCACTGGAATGCGGACACCGGGGCCTGACGAGTCTGGTGGATGAGCTTGGGCGCTGCCGCGAGGAAGCGCCCGCTGAGGAAGGGATATGAGCCAGTTGCTGCGCGCACGACGGGTGCTGACCGAACAGGGCTGGCTGGATGACCACCAGCTTCGTATCGAGAACGGCGTTATCGCGGCGATTGAGCCCATCCCCACGGGCGTTCACGCCCGCGATGCCGATAAGCTCTGCCCGGCGTACATTGATATTCACGTGCATGGTGGCATGGGCGTGGATGTGATGGATGACGCACCCGATACGCTGGACGTTTTAGCCATCCATAAAGCGCGTGAAGGGGTGGGGGCATTTTTGCCCACTACCGTCACCGCACCGCTGGAGCTCATTCACGGTGCCCTCACGCGCATCGCCCGGCGCTGTCGGTCGGGCGGCCCCGGCGCGCAGATTCTGGGTAGCTACCTGGAAGGGCCGTACTTCACCCCGCAGAACAAAGGGGCGCACCCGCCGGCGCTGTTTCGTGAGCTGGATATCGCCGAGCTGGACGCGCTAATTACGCTTTCGCACAACACGCTGAAGGTGGTGGCGCTGGCGCCGGAAAAGCCCGGCGCGCTACGGGCGATCCGCCACCTGAAGCAGCGGGGTTTACGCGTGATGCTGGGCCACAGTGCCGCCACCTACGGGCAAACCCTCGCCGCCTTTGACGCCGGCGCGGACGGGCTGGTGCACTGCTACAACGGCATGACGGGGCTGCATCACAGAGGGCCCGGCATGGTCGGCGCGGGGCTGACGGACAAGCGGGCGTGGCTGGAGCTTATCGCCGACGGCCACCATGTTCATCCGGGAGCCCTGCGCTTATGCAGCTGCTGTGCGAAAGAGAGAGTGGTGCTGATTACCGATGCCATGCAGGCGGCAGGTATGCCGGATGGGCGCTATACGCTCTGTGGCGAAGAGGTCACGATGCACCACGGCGTGGTGAAAACCGCCTCCGGCGGACTGGCGGGCAGCACGCTGTCGCTGGATGCCGCAGTCAGGAATATGGTGGAGCACGCGGGCGTCGCCGCAGAAGACGCTATTCATATGGCTTCGCTGCACCCTGCCCGCCTGCTGGGCATCGATCGTCAGCTCGGATCCTTAACGCCGGGAAAACGCGCCAATATGATTGCGCTGGACGGTGGTTTACACCTTCAGCAGATCTGGATTCAGGGCCAGGCTCTCCCCCTTTAGCCCTTTCATTGTGTCTCCTTTTGGCTTTACGGCCTGAAACCGTAAGGCCTTTCTTTTCCTTTCCTTAAATTTGCCCTTTTCTTTCACGATCACACTTTTCGTTTTATTTCTTTTCTTTCATTGAACTTTCGATTTCTTTTCTATAAATTTTATTTAACTGCTTAAGTGAACAAGTGAAACGAAACGAAAGATAGCGACACGTTTGCCAGCGTCTGATGTGGAATTCACACGACTAAGGACTGAGTTATGCCACAAATCACCCCCGCCGCCACAACCGGCACCTGGACCGAAGAAGAGATCCGCCAGCAGCCTGCCAGCTGGATCCGCTCGCTCAACAACATCGATAATCTGCGTTCCTCGATTGATGGTTTCCTGACCCCGCTGCTGCGCAAGCGCGATCTGCGGATCGTACTGACCGGCGCGGGCACGTCCGCGTTTATTGGCGATATCATTGCGCCATGGCTTGCGAGCCACACCGGGAAAAACATCTCCGCCGTACCGACAACCGATCTGGTCACGAACCCGATGGATTACTTCAGCCCAACACATCCGCTGCTGCTGGTTTCGTTTGCCCGCTCCGGCAACAGCCCGGAGAGCGTGGCTGCGGTAGAGCTGGCCAATCAGTTCGTGCCGGAGTGCTACCACCTGTCGATCACCTGTAACGAGGCGGGTAGCCTGTATCAGAACGCCGTCGACAGCGATAACGCCTATGCCCTGCTGATGCCTGCCGAAACGCACGATCGCGGCTTCGCGATGACCAGCAGTATCACCACCATGATGGCGAGCTGCCTGGCGGTATTCGCGCCAGAAACGATCGGTAGCCACACCTTCCGCGACGTGGCCGATCGCTGTCAGGCGATCCTCACCTCACTCGGCGATTTCCGCCAAGGGGTCTTTGGCAACGAACCGTGGAAAAGGATCGTTTACCTGGGAAGCGGTGGCCTGCAGGGCGCGGCGCGTGAATCGGCGCTGAAGGTGCTGGAGCTGACGGCGGGCAAGCTGGCGGCGTTCTACGAGTCCCCAACCGGCTTCCGTCACGGGCCTAAATCACTGGTGGATAGCGAAACGCTGGTGGTGGTGTTTGTCTCCAGCCATCCGTATACGCGTCAGTACGATCTCGATCTGCTGGCCGAACTGCGCCGCGAACGCCAGGCTCTGCGCGTCGTCGCCATCGCCGCTGAAAACGATGCGGTTATTGAAGCGGGTCCGCACATCCTGCTGCCGCCTTCCCGCCCGTTTATCGATATGGAACAGGCGTTCTGCTTCCTGATGTACGCCCAGGTCTTTGCGCTGTCCCAGTCTCTCAGCGTGGGCAATACGCCCGATACGCCATCTGCCAGCGGCACGGTCAACCGCGTGGTGCAGGGCGTTGTTATTCATCCGTGGCAGGCTTAAGAGGATCTCACTATGAGCATTATCTCAACGAAATATCTTCTGCAGGACGCGCAGGCAAAAGGCTACGCGGTACCGGCGTTCAACATCCACAACGCTGAGACGATCCAGGCGATCCTAGAAGTGTGCAGCGAAATGCGATCGCCGGTGATCCTCGCGGGCACGCCGGGCACCTTTAAGCACATTGCGCTGGAAGAGATCTACGCCCTGTGCAGCGCATACTCGTTAACCTACGACATGCCGCTGGCGCTGCATCTCGATCACCACGAATCTCTCGACGATATTCGTCGCAAGGTCAACGCGGGCGTGCGTAGCGCGATGATCGACGGCAGCCACTATCCGTTCGAACAAAACGTGAAGCTGGTGAAGTCGGTGGTCGATTTTTGCCACCTCAACGACTGTAGCGTCGAGGCCGAGCTGGGCCGACTGGGCGGCGTGGAAGATGACATGAGCGTCGACGCCGAAAGCGCGTTTCTCACCGACCCTCAGGAAGCGAAACGCTTTGTCGAGCTGACCGGCGTCGATAGCCTCGCCGTCGCCATCGGTACCGCACACGGCCTGTATACCAAACGCCCGAAAATCGACTTCCAGCGGCTGGCCGAGATCCGCGACGTGGTCACCGTGCCGCTGGTGCTGCACGGCGCGAGCGATGTGCCGGATGAAGATGTTCGCCGCACCATCGCGCTGGGCGTGTGCAAAGTGAACGTGGCTACCGAGCTGAAAATCGCCTTCTCTGACGCGGTGAAGGCCTGGTTTGCTGAAAACCCCCAGGGTAACGATCCGCGCTTCTATATGCGGGTCGGTATGGACGCCATGAAAGAGGTGGTCAGAAGCAAAATCACCGTTTGCGGCTCGGCAAACCGATTGCTGCTTCCGGCAGAAGCCTGATTAAAATGGAGCTTACGCTGATGAAAAAAATTCTCGCACTCTCAGTGCTGGCCCTGTGCGTATCCCATAGCGCGGTGGCCGCGAACTACACGCTCAATAACGACAATATCGCCCTGTCATTTGATGATGCAAACTCAACGGTTGTGGTTAAGGACAGCAAAGCTAACCATCCGCTCACGCCGCAGGAGCTGTTCTTTCTGACGCTGCCGGACGAGACTAAAATCCACACCGCGGATTTTAAAATCAAGCATGTCGACAAGCAGGACAGCGGGATTGTCGTTGATTTCACCCATCCGGAATTTAACGTGACGGTGAAGCTGAACCTGGTGAAGGGCAAATACGCCAGCATCGACTACACCATCGCCGCCGTTGGTCAGCCCCGGGACGTGGCGAAAATCACCTTCTTCCCGACCAAAAAGCAGGCTCAGGCCCCTTACGTAGACGGGGCAATTAACAGCTCGCCGATCGTCGCAGACTCGTTCTTTATTCTGCCGGATAAGCCCATCGTTAACACTTACGCCTATGAAGCGACGACCAACCTCAACGTGGAGCTGAAAACCCCTATTCAGCCCGCAACTCCGGTCAGCTACACCACGTACTTTGGTACCTTCCCGGAGACCAGCCAGCTGCGCCGTAGCGTAAACCAGTTTATCGATGCCGTCCGTCCGCGTCCGTATAAGCCTTATTTACACTATAACAGCTGGATGGATATCGGCTTCTTTACCCCGTACTCCGAGCAGGACGTGCTGGGGCGGATGGATGAATGGAATAAGGAATTTATCACCGGGCGCGGCGTGGCGCTGGATGCGTTCCTGCTTGACGATGGCTGGGATGACCTGACCGGGCGCTGGCTGTTTGGCCCGGCTTTCAGCAAGGGTTTTGGCAAGGTACGGGAGAAAGCTGACAGCCTGCACAGCTCCGTCGGCCTGTGGCTCTCGCCGTGGGGCGGATATAACAAACCGCGCGATACGCGCGTCTCGCATGCAAAAGAGTACGGTTTCGAAACGGTAGACGGGAAGCTGGCGCTGTCAGGCCCAAACTACTTTAAAAACTTTAATGAGCAGATTGTTAAGCTTATCAAAAATGAGCACATTACCTCGTTCAAGCTCGACGGGATGGGTAATGCCAATTCACATATTAAGGGGAGCCCGTTCGCCTCGGATTTTGACGCCTCTATCGATCTGCTGCATAACATGCGCAGCGCCAATCCGAATCTGTTTATTAACCTGACGACCGGTACCAACGCCAGCCCATCCTGGCTGTTCTACGCCGATTCCATCTGGCGCCAGGGAGATGATATCAACCTGTACGGCCCCGGCACGCCGGTGCAGCAGTGGATGACCTACCGCGATGCGGAAACGTATCGCTCCATTGTACGTAAAGGTCCGCTGTTCCCGCTGAACTCCCTGATGTATCACGGGATCGTCAGCGCGGAGAACGCGTATTACGGTCTGGAGAAGGTGCAAACGGACAGCGATTTTGCAGACCAGGTCTGGAGCTACTTCGCCACCGGCACCCAGTTGCAGGAGCTGTATATCACCCCTTCAATGCTCAACAAGGCGAAGTGGGATGTCCTGGCGCAGGCCGCGAAGTGGTCCCGGGATAACGCCAGCGTGCTGGTGGATACCCACTGGATTGGCGGTGACCCGACGGCATTGCAGGTTTACGGCTGGGCATCATGGAGCAAGGACAAAGCGATTATCGGCTTGCGTAACCCGTCGGATAAGCCACAAAGCTACTATCTGGAGCTGGCAAGAGACTTTGAGATCCCGACAGACGGCACGACGCACTTCAATTTGAAAGCGGTGTACGGCAGTAACGATAGCGTACCGGAGGAGTATAAAAACGCGGTGGTGATTACCCTGAAACCGCTGGAAACGCTGGTGTTTGAGGCGATGCCTGTTAACTAACCGTAGGCCGGGTAAGGCGCAGCCGTCACCCGGCAAAAAAATACGCAGGGGATTACTCCCCCTGCTGCTCCAGCGCATACTTATAGAGCGCATTCTTTTTCACGCCGTGGATCTCCGCCGCCAGTGCAGCCGCTTTCTTAAGCGGCAGCTCTGCCTGCAGCAGCGCCAGCGTGCGCAGCGCGTCGGCAGGGAGCGCGTCTTCCTGCGCTTTATGCCCTTCGACAATCAGCACCATTTCACCCTTGCGGCGGTTTTCATCTTCCTTTACCCACGCCAGCAGTTCGCCCACCGGCGCGCCGTGAATGGTCTCCCAGGTTTTGGTCAGCTCGCGCGCCAGCACCACATAGCGGCCTTCTCCCCAGACGGTGACCATGTCTTCCAGGCTCTCCAGCAGGCGGTGCGTGGATTCGTAAAAAATCAGAGTACGCGGCTCCGCTTCCAGGTCCTTCAACACGTCGCGGCGGCCTTTGGATTTGGCTGGAAGGAAGCCTTCATAGCAGAAACGGTCGGACGGCAGACCCGCGGCGCTCAGCGCGGCAATGGCGGCGCACGGCCCCGGCAGCGGCACAACGCGGATACCGGCTTCGCGACAGGTGCGCACCAGATGGTAGCCAGGGTCGTTAATAAGCGGCGTACCGGCATCGGAGACCAGCGCAATGTTCTGCCCCTCCTTCAACTTCGCCACCAGCGTTTCGGCTTTTTGTTGCTCATTGTGATCGTGCAGGGCGAACAAACGGGCGTTAATCGCGAAATGCTGCAGCAGTAATCCGGTGTGTCGGGTATCTTCGGCGGCAATTAAATCAACAGCTTGCAATACGGTGAGCGCACGTTGGGTAATATCAGATAAATTCCCGATAGGAGTAGGTACAATATAAAGCTGGCCTTGAGAATTATCTGCCGTTTCGTGTTGTTTCATTGTTTCGTCCGTATTGCCGATTTAATATTGAGCATTGCGTAAAAAAATCACTGGATACAGTATGGTACCGTTAACGTTTCTTCGAAAAAAAGCCACGCGCAGCGTGCCGCTTCTGCTGGCAGCCCTGATCTTTGCAGGCTGTGGCACCCAGGCACCTGACCAGAGCACGGCCCATCTTCAGGGTTCCGCTCAGGCTGATTCTGGCTTTTATCTGCAACAAATGTCGCAGAGTTCAAATGATACCAGGATCAACTGGCAATTACTCGCCATTCGTGCACTGCTGAAAGAGGGTAAAACCCAGCGGGCCGCCGAGCTGTTTAACCAGTTGCCGAAAGATCTTAACGACACCCAGCGTCGTGAGCAGAGCCTGCTCTCTGCCGAGCTGAAAGTCGCACTGAAAGATTACGCCGCCGCGAAGAAGACCCTCGGTGACATTGACGTGAGCGCGCTGGATAAAAATCAGCAGGCCCGCTTCTGGCAGGCGGGCATTACCGCTGAGCAGGGGCGTCCTTCGCTGACGCTGCTCCGGGCGCTCGTCGCACAAGAGCCACTGCTCGGCGGCGCGGATAAGCAGAAAAATATTGATGCCACCTGGCAAGCGCTTGCCTCTATGACCCAGGAACAGGCGCAGGCGCTGGTCATTAACGCGGATGAAAACGTTCTTCAGGGCTGGCTGGATCTGCAGCAGATGTGGTTTAACAACCGCAGCGATCCAAAGATGTTGAAAGCCGGTATTACGGACTGGCAGACGCGCTACCCGCAAAACCCGGGCGCGAAAATGCTGCCAACCCAGCTGGTGAACGTGCAGAACTTTAAGCCTGCATCCACCAGCAAAATCGCCCTGCTTCTGCCGCTCAACGGCCAGGCGGCAGTGTTTGGCCGTACCATTCAGCAGGGCTTTGAAGCGGCGAAAAACGGCACCACCTCGGTAACGGGCAGCGCGGTTCCCGCCCAGGCGGCCCAGGCGGCCAACGTGAATGACGTTGTCAGCCCTTCCGCCGCGGAGACCAGCGACCTGACCACCGCGCAAACCCCGGCGCAGGGCACGATGCAAAACCCGGTGACGGCCCCGACGACGCCTGCGGCTACTGCAGCACCTGAGACGCAGGCTCCGGCTGAGACACAGGCAGCGCCTGCACCTGACGCCCCAGCCGCACAGCCCCAGGAGACTCAACAGACTCAGCAGAAGCCTGTACAACCTGCCGCTCAACCGCAGGCCGTGGCAGCCACCAGCGCCAACCCGGGCGCTGAGTTGAAAGTCTATGACACCAGCTCGCAGCCGCTTGACCAGGTTCTGGCGCAGGTTCAGCAGGACGGTGCGAGCATCGTTGTCGGCCCGCTGCTGAAAAACAACGTTGAAGAGCTGATGAAGAGCAATACCACGCTGAACGTGCTGGCGCTCAACCAGCCTGAGCAGGTTCAGAACCGGGCCAATATTTGCTACTTCGCGCTTTCTCCTGAAGATGAGGCCCGCGATGCGGCGCGTCATATTCACGAGCAGGGTAAGCAGGCTCCGCTGCTGCTCATCCCACGCAGCACGCTTGGCGATCGCGTGGCCAATGCCTTTGCCGATGAGTGGCAGAAGCTGGGCGGCGGCGTGGTGCTGCAGCAGAAATTCGGTTCCGTCTCTGAACTGCGCGCGGGCGTAAACGGCGGAGCGGGTATCGCGCTTAACGGTAGCCCGGTGACCGCGAGCCTGCCGCAGCAGCAGGGCGTGACCATTGGCGGCCTGACGATCCCTGCCCCACCTACCGACGCGCAGATTAGCGGTGGCGGTAAAGTGGATGCGGCCTATATTGTTGCCACACCGCAGGAGATCGCCTTTATCAAACCGATGATTGCGATGCGTAACGGCAGCCAGAGTGGCGCAACGCTCTACGCCAGCTCGCGCAGCGCGCAGGGCACCGCAGGCCCTGATTTCCGTCTGGAAATGGACGGCCTGCAGTACAGTGAAATCCCTATGCTGGCTGGCAGCAATCCGGCGCTGATGCAGCAGGCGCTCAGCACGGTGCGTAACGATTACTCTCTGGCGCGTCTGTACGCGATGGGTGTCGATGCGTGGGCGCTGGCGAACCACTTTACCCAGATGCGCCAGGTGCCGGGCTTTGAGCTTAACGGCAACACCGGCGATCTGACCGCAACTCAGGACTGCGTGATCAACAGGAAGTTATCATGGCTCAAATACCAGCAGGGGCAAATCGTCCCGGCCAGTTAAGCCGTAAAGAGACCGGCGACGCGTGGGAGTTAAAAGCGCGTCGCTGGCTTGAAGGCAATGGACTGCGCTTTATCGCCGCTAACGTCCGCGGGCGCGGCGGCGAAATTGACCTGATCATGAAAGACGGTCAGGTCATTGTGTTTGTAGAAGTCCGCTTTCGACAGTCCTCCCGTTTCGGCGGTGCTGCCGCCAGCGTGACGCTCGCCAAACAACATAAATTATTACAGACTGCCCACTTGTGGCTTGCCCGCCATAATGGGAGTTTTGATACTGTGGATTGCCGGTTCGATGTGATAGCCTTCACCGGAAATGAGATCGAATGGCTTAAAAACGCTTTTGGCGAAGACGCATAATTAAGATTTAAAAGGGATAACGTGCTCGAAAGAATTAAAGTGTGCTTCACAGAAAGCATCCAGACTCAGATTGCCGCGGCGGAAGCCCTTCCGGATGCTATCTCTCGTGCCGCGATGACGCTGGTGCAATCCCTGCTCAACGGCAACAAAATCCTCTGTTGTGGCAACGGCACGTCAGCCGCCAACGCACAGCATTTTGCTGCCAGCATGATCAATCGTTTTGAAACAGAACGCCCGAGTTTACCTGCCATTGCACTTAACACCGATAATGTGGTCTTAACAGCGATTGCTAACGATCGTCTGCATGACGAAATTTACGCAAAGCAGGTGCGAGCCCTGGGTCATGCCGGAGATGTGCTGCTGGCAATCTCCACGCGCGGCAACAGCCGGGATATTGTCAAAGCCGTTGAAGCCGCCGTTACCCGCGACATGACTATCGTGGCCTTAACCGGCTATGACGGTGGCGAGCTGGCGGGTCTGCTTGGGCCGCAGGATGTGGAAATTCGCATTCCGTCTCACCGAAGCGCGCGTATTCAGGAGATGCATATGCTCACGGTGAACTGCTTATGTGATTTGATCGATAACACGCTTTTCCCTCACCAGGATGATTAAGGAGTTCTTATGAAGGCTTTATCGACCCTCGCAGTCCTTATGTCTGCATTACTGCTTCAGGGATGTATCGCTGCGGCCGTTGTGGGTACCGCCGCGGTAGGCACCAAAGCGGCAACCGATCCGCGCACTGTGGGTACACAGGTGGATGACGGTACGCTGGAGCTGCGCGTCAACAGTGCGCTGTCGAAAGACGAACAAATCAAGAAAGAAGCGCGTATCAACGTGACGGCTTATCAGGGCAAAGTGCTGCTGGCAGGCCAGGCGCCGAATATGGAACTCGCCTCTCGTGCGAAGCAAATTGCGATGGGCGTAGAAGGTACCACAGAGGTGTTTAACGAAGTGCGCCAGGGCAAACCAATTGGTTTAGGTGATGCCTCATCCGATACCTGGATCACCACCAAAGTGCGTTCCCAGCTGCTGGGCTCGGACCAGGTGAAATCCTCCAACGTGAAGGTGACGACTGAAAACGGTGAAGTATTCCTGCTGGGTCTGGTGACCGAGCGTGAAGGGAAAGCGGCGGCCGATATCGCCAGCCGTGTGAGCGGCGTGAAGCACGTCACCACCGCGTTTACTTACATCAAGTAAGCCACACCTGACTACAGGCCCGGTAAGCGCCAGCGCTACCGGGCTTTTTTTTACAGCAACGCAACACTCCCCACAATCACCCCGCTCAACGCCACCAGCCCTGCGGTGAGCCACAGCGCTTTCGCCGGGAATGATTTACGCAGCATAATGAGCGACGGCAGACTGATCGCAGGCAGAGTAATAAGCAGCGCCAGCGCAGGCGCGGTGCCCATGCCGGCCAGCATCATGGTCTGAACAATCGGAATTTCAGCAGCCGTCGGGATAACGAACAGGCAGCCTGCAACGGCCATCGCAATCACCCACATCAGCGTGTTGTCGATAGCGCCATCCGCATGCGGGAACAGCCAGACGCGCGCCGCCCCCAGCACCAGTACCGCCAGGATATAGACCGGGATGGTGCTCCAGAAAAGCTGCCATAGCGCCTTACCCCAGCGTGTGAAGAAACCGCCCTGCGGCTCGCTGACGTCCAGCTCAACTGAGGCGGGTTCTGCGTCAGTATCCTTCACCCATTTTTGCACCAGCGTCGCGACGACCAGCACGGTCAGCAGCCCGGCACCCAGACGGATGAACGCGAAATGCCAGCCCAGCACAAAGCCCATAAATACCAGCGTCGCCGGGTTGAGCAGCGGGTTGCCCATCCAGAACGCCAGCGCGCCGCCCATCGACACGCGCTGGCGGCGCATCCCTACCGCTACAGGCGCGGCGCAGCAGGAACACATCATGCCCGGCAGGGAGAAAATCGTCCCCAGCAGCGTGCCCTGAAAGCGCGGCTGCCCGAGGGTTTTCACTAGCCAGTTACGCGGAATAAGCACCTGAATCAGCGACCCCAGAATGACGCCTAACACAGCGGCTTTCCAGACGGCAAGGAAGTAGACCATGGCGTAATCCCACGCCGCCTGCAGCGGGCTGGCATTAGCCTGAGCAAGAATAGATTTTCCGATGCTGTGCGTTTCGGCAGCCGTGAAGGCTTTACCGTAGTAAGGCTGCCACTTCACATACCAGAGGCCAATAATGACCACGAGAAAGAAAAGTGCGGGCTTCCACCATTGAACAGGTGTTGCCGCCTGAGATGAAGACTGACCAGTCATAGCATTCCCCGGAGAGTATTAGGTTATTAGCCGGGGGAGTTTACGCCTCGTCCTGGGCGATTTCACGCAGTTTTGCCGAAGGGATAATGTTGACCCCTTCCTTCGAAGGGGAAAGCGCCTCTTTCAGCATCGCGCGCGCCACGTCCCGCGCCTCAACGGATTTCCAGTTTCCGGGAAGGATGCGGAACAGCGGAGCGAAAATTGACTCGTTAAAACGCCGTTCGTCGCGGTGTCCCAGCAGCATGGAGGGACGAACAATCGTCAGGTGCTCCCACTTCTGGGCAATCAGCGCCTCTTCCATTTTGCCCTTCACTTTGTTGTAGAAAAAGGGCGAGCCGGCACTGGCGCCGAGCGAGCTGACCACCAGAAAATGCCTGGCCCCCAGCCTTTTGGCCGTGAGTGCCGTATCCACCACCAGCGTGTAGTCGGCATGCACAAACGCCTCTTTACTGCCCGCCTCGCGCCGGGTCGTGCCGAGACAACAAAAGGCGATATCAATGGGATCCAGGACCTGCGCCAGCGCGTCCGTCAGCTGCGGATCGTGCGGGTTAAATACGCCGGAGACGTCCGCCAGCGGCCGACGCGTAGGCGCTGCAATGTAGTTCACGCGGCGATCCTGAATCAGCAACCGCAGCAGATGATCCCCCACCAGCCCGGTGGCGCCCGTAATCAGTACCTGACTCATCGTATCCCCTTTACAGAATTGTCCGTTTGCGAAATCGCCGTGGTCGACCACACTTAAAAGTCTGTTACAGGTAAGTATTTACCACAAGCGGAGAAAAATCAGTCTGAAGCCAAAACAACGGAGGAAGCATGGGCAAGAAAATCGCAGTCTTGATTACCGACGAGTTTGAAGATTCAGAATTCACCTCTCCCGCAGAGGCGTTCCGCAAGGCGGGACATGAGGTCATCACCATTGAGAAAGAAGCGGGTAAAACGGTGAAGGGCCATAAGGGCGAGGCCAGCGTGACCATCGACGCGAGTATCGATAACGTTAGCCCCTCCGATTTTGACGCCCTACTGTTACCGGGCGGCCATTCGCCGGATTCCCTGCGCGGGGACGAGCGTTTCGTGACCTTCACCCGGGACTTTGTCTCTACCGGCAAACCGGTCTTTGCCATCTGTCACGGCCCGCAGCTGCTGATCAGCGCGGAGGTTGTCCGCGGGCGTAAGCTCACGGCCGTGAAGCCGATCGTTATCGATCTGAAAAACGCGGGAGCCGAGTTTTACGATCAGGAAGTGGTCAACGACAAAGATCAGCTGATCACCAGCCGGACCCCGGACGATCTCCCGGCGTTTAACCGCGAAGCGCTACGCCTGCTCGGCGCGTAACCAGTGCAGCTTCTTGCCAAAGCCCAGGGTGTTGTCGGTAAATTTCAGCTCATCGAGGCGGATTTCCCACACTGGGGCTTTTAGCGCAGCAGCAACCGGAAAGCGGCGCGTGTAGTGCTTACGACGCGCGTCGCTCTCTTCTCCGTCCAGACGACGGATCTCCCCTTGAAACTGCACCCCACGGATCAGCGCGACCGTTTTAGGCTGGCCATTCACCGTGCCCGCCACCTTTGCCTGCTGGCCGGTCATCTGCGCATGACGCGTTTTATCTTCGCTCATGACGTAAAACGCGACGCGCTCGGGGTCGTAGTAATAAAACGCGTTTGCACACCACATCTCACCCTCGCTGTACACGCACCAGGTGACGACATGCTGCTTCGCCAGCCAGCGGTTAATGGCGGCCAGTGTTTCCATTTTCGTTCTCTCTCATGCTATGGTGCGTTCACCTTAACATACTGAATCCGTTTACCGTGTGCTGGTTTCTCTATCTTGTCCGAACCGCTGATAACGCTCTCTACACCGGGATCACCACCGATGTGGCGCGGCGTTTTTTACAGCATCAAACGGGGAAAGGGGCGAAGGCGCTGCGGGGAAAAGGGGAACTGCAGCTGGCATTTTCAGCCGCCGTGGGCGACAGATCGCTGGCGCTCAGGCTGGAATACCGAATCAAGCAGCTGACGAAGCGCCAGAAAGAGCGCCTCGTGACCGGAGACGGCTCCTTTGAGGCGCTACGCGAGAGCCTGATTAAAAGCGATTGAAATGGTCGTGGTACTCTACCAGACCATTCACGCCGTTTAGCGCGTCGTCCGCCAGACGATGCACCTGGAAGGCGGATTCCGTCCCCGGCCAGCGGCAGCGGAGATCGTAATGGGCGGCCTGCTCAAAGCCTAAACGGCCATAGAACGCCGGATCGCCCAGCGTGACAACGGCCGCATAACCGAACTCATTGAGCGAATCCAGCCCTTCATAGACCAGCTGGCGCGCCAGTCCCTGCCCGCGATAGCTTTCATCCACCGCCAGTGGCGCCATTCCTACCCACTGGAGCTCTTCGCCCTGAACGGTTACCGGACTGAAGGCAACATAGCCCACCACCTGACCTTCGTCATCGGTGGCAACCAGCCCCAGCGTTATCAGGCCGTCTTCGCGAAGATCGTGGACCAGTTGGGCTTCGGCATCGCTCTCAAAGGCGCGGCGCAGCAGCGCATCGATCCCCGGTGCATCAATCCCAATTTCGACTCGAATCAGCATGGCTCACCTACTGAAGTGTATTTACCGTCCGGCGGGGTTTTCAGCCCGGCCTCAACGAAATCTGCCATTTGCATTAACATCACGCGCAGCGCTTTCGGCATCTGCTCCAGCTCAATGGCATCCATTAAATTCTTAACGTACAGGCCAAGCTCCGTATCGCCTTCAATCACCAGACGGCGCTGGAAGAAGAGCGTGTCCGGGTCTTGCTTGCGCGCGGCGATCATCAGCAGATCGCTGGCGTTGGCGCTAAAGCTCACATCCGCGTCGGCGGATTCACGTACGATCAGCTGGTCATTCTCAACGGAGGTAAACCAGCGCAGCCCGATGTCGCGCACCTCAATGCTTAACCAGCGGCCTTCCAGGAATTCCAGCTCGCCATCCTGCAGCGCCTGACGAAACTGCCAGGTCAGGACCTGCTCCAGCACCTGGCGTTTAAGCGCGAACGGCGCCAGCTTTACCGGCACGCTCAGCATTGATGGACCAAATTGTACGAGACGTGAACGCAGTTTATCCAGCACGAGCTTTACTCCCTGATATCTATAGTCCTGCTATTTTGCCATATCCGAAGGACAACATAGCGGCGTAAATCAACAAACCGTCCTCCGGGGTACCTCATTATTGGTGTCATCAATACGCCATTAGCTGCCTTAAATCAAAAATTGTCGCGTATGGGTTAATTAAAATCCCAGCTCGTTAACAATTTTGCGATCGACTACATCAGGATAAATTATGGAGCTGCTCTGCCCTGCCGGAAACCTTCCGGCGCTTAAGGCGGCCATCGAAAATGGGGCCGATGCGGTCTATATCGGGCTGAAGGATGATACCAACGCCCGCCATTTTGCTGGCCTCAACTTTACGGAGAAAAAGCTTCAGGAAGCCGTTAACTTCGTTCACCAGCACCGCCGCAAACTGCATATCGCCATCAACACCTTTGCCCATCCTGACGGCTACGCCCGCTGGCAGCGCGCGGTGGATATGGCAGCACAGCTGGGGGCCGATGCGCTGATCCTGGCCGATCTCGCCATGCTTGAGTATGCGTCAGAACGCTATCCCCATATTGAGCGCCACGTCTCTGTTCAGGCATCCGCCACCAACGAAGAGGCCGTACGTTTTTATCATCAACACTTTGACGTGGCCCGCGTGGTGCTGCCGCGCGTTCTCTCTATTCATCAGGTTAAGCAACTCGCGCGCGTCACGCCAGTGCCGCTGGAAGTTTTCGCCTTCGGCAGCCTGTGCATCATGGCCGAAGGCCGCTGCTACCTCTCCTCTTATTTAACCGGGGAATCGCCTAATACCGTCGGAGCCTGCTCCCCTGCCCGCTTTGTCCGCTGGCAGCAAACGCCGCAGGGGCTGGAATCTCGCCTGAATGAGGTGCTGATCGACCGCTATCAGGACGGTGAAAACGCCGGTTATCCAACCCTGTGTAAAGGCCGCTATCTGGTCGACGGCGAGCGCTACCACGCGCTGGAAGAGCCCACCAGCCTCAACACGCTGGAGCTGCTGCCGGAACTGCTGGCGGCCAATATTGCCTCGGTGAAAATCGAAGGTCGTCAGCGCAGCCCGGCCTACGTGAGCCAGGTAGCGAAAGTCTGGCGTCAGGCCATTGACCGCTGCATGGCGGATCCGCAGAACTACGCCCCGCAGCCGGCGTGGATGGAGACGCTTGGGTCGATGTCCGAAGGCACGCAAACCACGCTGGGCGCGTATCACCGTAAATGGCAGTGAGATAATCATGAAATATTCATTAGGGCCGGTGCTCTACTACTGGCCAAAAGAGACGCTGGAAGATTTTTACCAACAGGCCGCCGCCAGCAGCGCCGATGTGATTTACCTCGGCGAAGCGGTATGCAGCAAGCGCCGCGCCACCAAAGTAGGCGACTGGCTGGATATGGCGAAAACCCTCGCCGGAAGCGGCAAGCAGGTGGTGCTTTCGACGCTCGCGCTGGTTCAGGCCTCTTCCGAACTGGGCGAGCTAAAACGCTACGTGGAGAACGGCGAATTCCTGCTGGAAGCGAGCGATCTCGGTGTGGTGAACATGTGCGCTGAACGCAAACTGCCGTTTGTCGCGGGCCATGCCCTGAACTGCTATAACGCCGTGACCCTGCGCCTGCTGCTTAAGCAGGGGATGATGCGCTGGTGCATGCCGGTTGAACTCTCCCGCGACTGGCTGGCAAACCTGCTGAATCAGTGCGACGAGCTGGGTATTCGCAATCAGTTTGAAGTGGAAGTGCTGAGCTACGGGCATCTGCCGCTGGCCTACTCCGCCCGCTGCTTTACCGCACGCTCGGAAGACCGCCCGAAAGACGAATGCGAAACCTGCTGCATCAAGTACCCGAACGGGCGCAGCATGCTGTCGCAGGAAAACCAGCAGGTGTTTGTCCTGAACGGCATACAGACCATGAGCGGCTATGTCTATAACCTCGGCAACGAGCTGGCGTCGATGGACGGGCTGGTGGATATGGTGCGTTTGTCGCCGCTGGATACCGGCGTGTTCGCGATGCTGGACGCCTTCCGCGCCAATGAAAACGGCGCCGCTCCGCTGCCGCTGCAGGCTAACAGCGACTGCAACGGCTACTGGAAACGTCTCGCCGGGCTGGAGCTACAGGCATAAAAAAGGCTCACTTTGTTAACAACGGTTATGATTTTTTAATGCAATATTAAAGATTCACCGTCGACAAAGTGAGCTGTTATGACCGACAAAACCATTCCGTTTTCGGTGCTGGATCTGGCGCCGATCCCACAAGGCTCCTCGGCAAGAGAGGCCTTTTCCCACTCTCTGGATCTTGCACGTCTGGCTGAAAAGCGCGGCTATTACCGCTACTGGCTGGCCGAGCACCACAACATGGTGGGCATCGCCAGCGCCGCGACCTCGGTTCTGATCGGCTATCTGGCGGCAAATACCACTACCCTGCACCTGGGCTCCGGCGGAGTGATGCTGCCGAACCACGCCCCGCTGGTGATTGCCGAGCAGTTTGGCACGCTGAATACGCTCTATCCAGGCCGTATAGATTTAGGGCTTGGTCGTGCGCCGGGCAGCGATCAGCCAACCATGCGCGCCCTGCGCCGCCATATGAGCGGCGATATCGATAACTTCCCGCGCGACGTGGCCGAGCTGGTGGACTGGTTCGACGCGCGCGATCCTAACCCGCACGTGCGCCCGGTGCCGGGCTACGGTGAGAAGATCCCGGTTTGGTTGTTGGGATCAAGCCTGTATAGCGCCCAGCTCGCCGCACAGCTGGGGCTGCCGTTCGCGTTCGCCTCACACTTCGCACCGGATATGCTGCATCAGGCGCTGCATCTCTACCGCACGAACTTCAAACCCTCCGAACGGCTGGAGAAACCGTACGCGATGGTGTGTATCAACATCATTGCTGCTGATAGCAATCGCGATGCGGAATTCCTGTTTACCTCCATGCAGCAGGCGTTTGTGAAGCTGCGTCGCGGTGAGACGGGCCAGCTTCCGCCGCCGGTGGAGAATATGCACCAGCTGTGGTCAGCCTCCGAGCAGTATGGCGTTCAACAGGCGCTGAGCATGTCGCTGGTGGGTGATAAAGCGAAGGTGCGTCACGGGCTTGAAGCGGTGCTGCGCGAGACGCAGGCCGATGAGATTATGGTTAACGGCCAGATTTTCGATCACCAGGCGCGTTTGCACTCGTTTGAGCTGGCGATGCAGGTGAAAGAGGAGTTGGTGGGGTAGTTTTTTTGCCGGATGGCGGCTTCGCCTTATCCGGCCTACGGTTTTCTCCCTCTCCCTTCGGGAGAGGGGCGGGGTGAGGGAATCAGGCCGCACGGTTTAATGGTAAACAGGCAACAGGTTAAAACTCGACAGCACGTGGACCAGCGCGTTACCAACACCAAACACCAGTATCAGTGCAATCATCGGCTTGCCGCCCCAGACGCGGAATTTTGGGCTGCCGAAGCGTTTACGTGATTTACGGGCCAGCAGCGCCGGCACAATTGCCGCCCAGATGGTCGCCGCCAGTCCGGCATAGCCGATGGCGTACAGGAAACCGTTCGGCCACAGCAGGCCGCCCACAATCGGTGGCAGGAAGGTCAGCAGCGCGGTTTTGAAGCGCCCCATCGCAGAATCATCAAAGCCAAACAGATCCGCCAGATAGTCAAACAGGCCCAGCGTCACCCCGAGGAAAGAGCTCGCTACCGCAAAGTTGGAGAACACCACCAGCAGCAGATCCAGACTGCGGCTGTTCAACACGCCGCTCAGCGCCTGCACCAGCACATCGATATTCCCGCCCTTCTGCGCAATGCCGATAAATTCCGGGCGCGGGATGTTGCCCATTGTCCCAAGCAGCCAGATGACGTACAGCCCCAGCGCCAGCAGCGTACCGTAGACCAGGCACTTCACAATGGTGCGCGGATCCTTGCCGTAGTATTTCATCAGGCTCGGCACGTTCCCATGGTAGCCAAACGACGCCAGGCAGAACGGCAGCGTCATCAACAGATACGGCGTGTAGGAAGTATTCACTTCGGCGACGTTAAACAGCGTTGCCGGCGTTACGTGCCCCAGCAGGCTGCCGAACGTCAGGAAGAAGGTGATAACCTTTGCACCCAGTACGATGGCCGTCATCCGGCTCACCGCTTTGGTACTCATCCAGACGATAAACGCCACGCCCAGCGCAAAGCACAATCCCGCCAGACGCGCCGGAACGTTCAGCGACATCTCCGAGAAGGTGTGATGCAGAATCGAGCCGCTCGCCGAAATATACGCATAGGTCAGGATATAGAGCACAAACGCGATGGAGAGGCCATTCACCAGGTTCCAGCCTTTGCCCAGCAGATCTTTGGTGATGGTGTCGAAGCTGGAGCCAATGCGGTAGTTCAGGTTGGCTTCGAGGATCATCAGCCCGGAATGGAGCATGCAGAACCAGGTAAAGACCAGCGCGGCCAGCGACCAGAAGAACCACGCACCGGACATGACCACGGGCAGGGAAAACATCCCGGCACCAATGATGGTTCCGCCGATGATCACCACGCCGCCAAGCAGCGAAGGTGACGTTTGGGTGGTCGTTAGTGTCGCCATACAGCCTTATCTCCAGTCAAAAATGTGGTTCTGCATTTTAATGTGACGCACTGTACCAGTACAAGAGTACAAAAGGAATAAAAAAAGCCCCGATAGCATGTATCGGGGCTGTATATTTTACTTTACGTCAGTTGCGTAAGGCTTACGCGTCACGGCGACGGCTGGTGCCTTCTTCACGGCGCGGGCCACGATTTTCGCGGCGCTCGCCGGAGAAACGACGACCTTCACCACCGCGGCCTTCGCTGCGACCGCCTTCACGACGTTCGCCACCGAAGCTGCGACCACCGCCACGACGTTCACCGCCGCGGTCAGGGCGTGGCTGTGCATCGCCCATCAGCTGCATGTTCATCGGCTTGTTCAGGATGCGGGTACGCGTAAAGTGCTGCAGCACTTCACCCGGCATGCCTTTTGGCAGTTCGATGGTGGAGTGGGATGCGAACAGCTTGATGTTACCAATGTAACGGCTGCTGATGTCGCCTTCGTTAGCGATCGCGCCAACGATGTGACGAACTTCAACGCCATCATCACGGCCCACTTCAATGCGGTACAGCTCCATGTCACCCGCGTCACGGCGTTCGCGACGTGGACGGTCTTCACCACCACGCTCTGGACGGTCACCACGTGGGCCACGGTCATTACGGTCGCCACGACGTTCGAAGCGATCGTCACGGTCACGGAATTCACGCTTAGGACGCATTGGCGCATCTGGTGGTACGATCAGGCTACGTTCGCCCTGAGCCATTTTCAGCAGTGCTGCAGCCAGGGTTTCCATGTCCAGCTCTTCGCCTTCAGCGGTAGGCTGAATCTGCGACAGCAGTGCACGGTACTGATCCAGATCGCTGCTTTCCAGCTGCTGCTGTACTTTCGCGGCGAATTTTTCCAGACGGCGTTTGCCCAGCAGATCTGCGTTTGGCAGGTCAGCTTCTGGAATGGTCAGCTTCATGGTGCGTTCGATGTTACGCAGCAGACGACGCTCGCGGTTCTCAACGAACAGCAGCGCACGGCCAGCACGACCCGCACGACCGGTACGACCGATACGGTGAACGTAAGACTCTGAATCCATCGGGATGTCGTAGTTAACAACCAGGCTGATACGCTCAACGTCCAGGCCACGTGCTGCCACGTCGGTTGCAATCAGGATATCCAGACGACCGTCTTTCAGACGCTCCAGAGTCTGCTCACGCAGGGCCTGGTTCATGTCGCCGTTCAGCGCTGCGCTGTTGTAACCGCTGCGCTCCAGCGCTTCAGCCACTTCCAGGGTCGCGTTTTTGGTACGAACGAAGATAATCGCCGCATCAAAATCTTCCGCTTCCAGGAAACGTACCAGCGCTTCGTTTTTACGCATGCCGTACACAGACCAGTAGCTCTGGCTGATGTCCGGGCGAGTGGTCACGCTTGACTGAATGCGCACTTCCTGCGGCTCTTTCATGAAGCGGCGGGTAATGCGACGGATAGCTTCTGGCATGGTTGCAGAGAACAGCGCGGTCTGATGACCGTCCGGGATCTGCGCCATGATGGTTTCAACGTCTTCGATGAAGCCCATACGCAGCATTTCGTCTGCTTCATCCAGCACCAGACCGCTCAGTTTAGAGAGATCCAGCGTACCGCGCTTCAGGTGATCCAGCAGACGGCCCGGCGTACCGACAACAATCTGTGGGCCCTGACGCAGGGCGCGTAACTGCACGTCATAACGCTGGCCGCCGTACAGGGCTACCACGTTTACGCCGCGCATATGTTTAGAGAATTCCGTCATGGCTTCTGCAACCTGAACAGCCAGTTCACGGGTTGGAGCCAGGACGAGGATCTGCGGTGCACGCAGGTCCGGATCAATGTTGTTCAGCAGCGGCAGCGAGAATGCTGCAGTTTTACCGCTACCAGTCTGGGCCATGCCCAGCACGTCACGACCAGAGAGCAGGTGTGGGATACACTCAGCCTGGATCGGAGATGGTTTTTCGTAACCCAGATCGTTAAGGGCTTCAAGGATAGGAGCCTTCAGGCCCAGATCTGCAAAAGTGGTTTCGAATTCAGCCATGTAGTACAAGTGCCTCGATATTAATGGCGGCCAGTCTACTTAGCTCATCGTGAAAATGATTAGCAATTTTCATTGAAAAGTGTGAACCGGCTCAAAGTAGGTGTATTGACGAACAACAACGCCCTCACCAGTTAAGATGATGGCAATCAAAAGATTACGGGCTGATGTCTATGTCGTCAGCTATTGCTGGTCCGATTCTGCCAGGTCGTCTTGCTCCTGGCCCAAGAGCGATAATTCCAACAATGCATAACGGTGCTCAACGAAGTTGTGTACGTTGTTAGCAACCGCTAATTTGAACAGTGCCGTAGCGCTGTCCATATCCCCCAGACTTAGGTAGTACTTACCTAAATAGAAGTTGGTTTCACTGAGATGCTCAGCGAGCGAGGTGTTATCCGTTGCGTCCGCCTTGAGGCGTTCCATCAGCGTTGCTTCGCTAATGTTGCCCAGGTAGAACTCGACAATGTTCCATCCCCACTGTTCCTTGTCCGATTTATCGAAGCGCTGTTTCAGTGCCTCTTTTGCCTGCTTCTCATCGAGCTTCTGCTCAACGATGTAAAGCCACAGGCTACGGAAAGGATCATTAGGATCGTCTTGATAAAACGCCAGCAGATCATCTTGCGCTAACTTATCACGACCGCCGTAATACAAGGCGATACCGCGATTCAAGTGCGCGTAGTTGTAAGTTGGATCAAGCTCAAGTACAGAATCAAACGCTTCATAGGCAGCATCAAAATTGCCTGCCTGCGTTAAATAAATGCCTAAGTAATTGAATACTTCAGGCATATCAGGTCGGATAGCCAGCGCTTGTGAAAAATCATTTCGCGCTAATGCCCTCAGACCGAGACTATCATACAACACTCCGCGCTCATATAAAAGCTGTGCGCGTTCGTCATCGGTTAAAGCCCGACTGGCAAGTATTTGTTCCATGCGTGCCAGGATCACTTCCTGCTGCAAAGTCGGTTGCAATGGCACTGCGAGGACTTCGCTCTTACGCCAGGCAGAGTTGCTGCATCCTGCCAGCGTTAAAGCTGTCGCAACGAAACACCAGCGCAAAAAAGGCTTCATTTCCCACTCCCGAAGACAACAATTGGATGAACGTCCTGTCCCCCGGCGGCTTAACAAGGCGTCCTGCCTGATAATAGGCCCTCCGCAAAGCGGAGGGCAAATTGCAACTTACTCGCCTTGCTGTTCTGCTGCCTGTGCTTCTGGCGCAGCAGCTGGCTGAGACTGCTCGGTTGCTTCTTTAATGCTCAGACGGATGCGGCCCTGGCGATCAACTTCCAGAACTTTAACCGGTACTTCCTGACCCATCTGCAGGTAATCAGTCACTTTCTCAACACGCTTATCAGCGATCTGAGAGATGTGGACCAGACCTTCTTTACCGCCACCGATGGCAACGAACGCGCCAAAGTCAACGATACGGGTCACTTTACCTGCGTAGACGCGGCCCACTTCGATTTCTGCAGTGATTTCTTCGATACGACGAATGGCGAATTTCGCTTTCTCGCCGTCGGTTGCTGCGATTTTCACAGTACCGTCATCTTCGATTTCGATAGTGGTGCCAGTCTCTTCGGTCAGCGCACGGATGACGGAACCGCCCTTACCGATAACATCTTTGATCTTGTCTGGATTGATCTTGATGGTGTGGATACGCGGTGCGAACTGGGAAATGTCGCCGCGTGGCGCATTAATCGCCTGTTCCATCACGCCCAGGATGTGCAGACGCGCACCTTTAGCCTGGTTCAGAGCAACCTGCATGATCTCTTTGGTGATACCTTCAATTTTGATATCCATCTGCAGAGCAGAGATACCGTCGCGGGAACCCGCCACTTTGAAGTCCATATCGCCCAGGTGGTCTTCGTCGCCCAGAATGTCAGACAGAACAACATAGTTGTCGCCTTCTTTCACCAGGCCCATTGCGATACCCGCAACAGCGGCTTTGATCGGCACGCCTGCATCCATCAGCGCCAGAGATGCGCCACACACGGAAGCCATGGAAGAAGAACCGTTGGATTCGGTGATTTCAGAAACCACACGAACGGTGTACGGGAATTTATCCGCTTCTGGCATCACTGCCAGCACGCCGCGCTTCGCCAGACGACCGTGACCAATTTCACGACGCTTAGGCGAACCTACCATACCGGTTTCACCTACGGAGTACGGAGGGAAGTTATAGTGGAACAGGAAGCTGTCAGTACGCTCGCCCATCAGTTCGTCGATGTTCTGTGCATCACGCGCGGTACCCAGCGTTGCAGTAACCAGCGCCTGCGTTTCGCCACGGGTGAACAGTGCAGAACCGTGAGTACGTGGCAGTACGCCAGTGCGCACATCCAGACCACGGATCATGTCTTTTTCACGGCCATCGATACGCGGCTCGCCTGCCAGAACGCGGCTACGAACAACGTTTTTCTCGATTGCGTGCAGAATTTCGCTCAGCTCGTTAGCATCCAGCGCTTCGTCTTCAGCAACCAGCGTCGCGATAGTTTCAGACTTGATCACGTCAACCTGAGCATAACGCTCTTGTTTGTCAGTGATACGGTATGCATCGCTCAGGCGAGATTCTGCCAGTGCAGCAACGCGTGCGTTCAGCGCGTCGTTTACCGCTTCTGGCTGCCAGTCCCAACGTGGTTTACCGGCTTCTTTCACCAGGTCGTTGATGTTCTGGATAACAACCTGCTGCTGATCGTGGCCAAAGACCACAGCGCCCAGCATCTGGTCTTCGCTAAGGAGTTCAGCTTCGGATTCAACCATCAGCACAGCGGCTTCAGTGCCCGCAACAACCAGGTCCAGCTTACTTTCTTTCAGCTCTTCCTGGGTTGGGTTCAGCACATACTGGTCGTTGATGTAGCCAACGCGCGCTGCACCGATTGGGCCATTGAATGGAATACCAGACAGTGACAGGGCAGCAGAGGCACCGATCATCGCCACGATGTCCGGGTTAACCTGTGGGTTAACGGAAACAACGGTCGCAATAACCTGCACTTCGTTAACGAAGCCTTCCGGGAACAGCGGACGAACCGGGCGGTCAATCAGACGCGCGATCAGGGTTTCGCCTTCGCTTGGACGGCCTTCACGACGGAAGAAACCACCCGGGATTTTACCGGCAGCGTAGGTACGCTCCTGGTAGTTAACGGTCAGCGGGAAGAAGTCCTGACCTGGTTTAGCTTTTTTCTGGCCAACTACGGTAACGAATACCGCAGTGTCATCCATGCTTACCATAACGGCAGCAGTAGCCTGACGTGCCATCATGCCGGTTTCCAGCGTGACGGTATGTTGACCATACTGGAATTTACGAACGATCGGATTCAGCAAAGTTCTGTCCTTTCTTAAATGTTTGACAGCACACCACCGGTGTGCTGTCGATTTAACCCGACCTTCTTCGCATCCTCGCGACTAATGACAACCAACACCCCCATGGGTGAAGCCTCTCATTAGCCGCGCGAACCTCTGCAATGAAGATCATTTATAGCAACAATACAATAGTTTCCAGTGAATTGCTGCCGTCTGGTTGAAAAAAGGGGCCATCAGGCCCCCTTTTCTGAAACTCGCAAGACTTAGCGACGCAGACCCAGACGCTCGATCAGCGCGGTGTAGCGTGCAACATCTTTACGTTTCAGGTAGTCGAGCAGTTTACGACGCTGAGAAACCATACGCAGCAGACCACGACGGCTGTGGTGATCTTTTTTGTGCTCTGCAAAGTGACCCTGCAGGTGGTTAATCTGTGCAGTCAGCAGTGCAACCTGAACTTCGGTAGAACCGCTGTCGTTAGTACCACGACCAAACTCAGAAACGATTTTAGCTTTAGCTTCAACGCTTAGAGACATTTTCAAACTCCAAAGTATAAAGAATGTAAGGATGCCGATCTCTAATTCAGCAATCCAATGTACGCCCCGCAGATTGTTAAACAATTTACCAGGCGTTAAGCGGCGATATTCTACTCGTCTCCCCTGCTTATCGCAAGGTGAGCCGTTATCGCCATCACGCTTCGACCGGATATTCGACGACCAGACGACGCGGCGCAACGCGCCCTTCGCCATCCATTTCGCCCATCCCGATGAACTTACCTTCGTCACCTTCGGTGACGCGGACCAGCCCTTCCAGCGGCGCTTCCGTCGTACGAACCGGATTGCCGTTCTTAAAGTAAACGGACGATGTAAAAGGAAGATTAACCACCGGAAAGTCTGCTGCCGGACTGTCCATCGGCATCAGCAAGGGATCGAGCAAATCTGCCGATGCAATCCCCTGCGATTCCGCCTGTTCAACCAGCTCGCGCAGCTGTTCCAGGGTCACCATCCGCTCGACCGGGTACTTGCTCACCGCCAGTCGGCGCAGGTAAATCACATGCGCGCCGCAGCCCAGCTTTTCCCCGAGGTCGTCGATAATGGTGCGAATATACGTCCCTTTAGAACAGTGAACTTCCAGCTCCAGCTCGTCACCCTCGTGGCGAATAAAGAGCAGCTCATACACGGTTATCGGGCGGGCTTCACGCGGGACTTCAATGCCCTGACGCGCATATTCGTAGAGTTTTTTGCCCTGATATTTCAGCGCCGAATACATCGACGGCACCTGCATCGTGTCCCCGCGGAAGCTCTCCAGCGCCGCATCAAGCTGTTCAGGGCTGAACGTCACCGGGCGTTCTTCCACCACCTGGCCATCCGCATCGGAGGTATCCGTGCGCTGGCCCAGTTTAGCAATGACGCGATAACGCTTATCGGAGTCGAGCAGGTACTGGGAAAACTTTGTTGCCTCTCCCAGACAGACCGGCAGCATACCGGTTGCCAGCGGATCGAGCGCGCCGGTGTGGCCCGCACGGTTGGCGTTAAAAATACGCTTAACTTTTTGCAGCACGTCGTTGCTGGATGCGCCCTGCGGTTTATCCAGCAGCAGTACGCCATGCACGTCGCGACCGCGACGACGAGGACGACTCATCAGTCCTCCTTGCTGTCGTCCGCCGGGTTAACACGACGCTCATCGTCATGTTTAACCACGCTGGTCACCAGGTTGGACATGCGCATACCTTCGACCAGCGAGTTGTCGTAGAAGAAGGTCAGTTCAGGCACGATACGCAGGCGCATCGCTTTGCCGAGCAGAGAGCGGATGAAACCAGAGGCTTCCTGCAGCGCTTTAATGCCGTTTTTCACCGCGGCTTCGTCCTGATCGTTCAGGAAAGTCACGAACACTTTGGCATAAGCCAGATCGCGGGACATCTCAACGCCAGACACGGTGGTCATCATACCAACGCGTGGGTCTTTGATTTCACGTTGCAGAATGAGTGCGATCTCTTTCTGCATTTCCTGCGCTACGCGCTGTGGGCGACCAAATTCTTTCGCCATAATAAATTCTCCAGACAAAAAAGGGGCTAAAGCCCCTTTTTGAAATTATTGCCGGGTGGCGCTTCGCTTACCCGGCCTACGCTAGTTAATCTTCTAAGGATTTTGGGTTGCAACAAGGCGGCAAGCTCGTGAATCCCCGGGAGCATAGATAACTATGTGACCGGGGTGAACGAGCGCAGCCAACGCAGTAGCGGCCCAAAAGCCGACGAAGATTAAGCGATGGTACGCTGAATTTCGATGATCTCGAACACTTCGATCATATCGCCAACGCGAACGTCGTTGTAGTTCTTCACGCCGATACCACATTCCATGCCGTTACGAACTTCGTTAACGTCATCTTTGAAGCGGCGCAGAGATTCCAGCTCACCTTCGTAGATAACCACGTTGTCACGCAGGACGCGGATTGGGTTGTGACGTTTGATGGTACCTTCGGTAACCATACAGCCCGCGATCGCACCGAATTTCGGTGATTTGAACACGTCACGCACTTCAGCCAGACCGATGATCTGCTGTTTCAGCTCTGGCGACAGCATGCCGCTCATTGCTGCTTTCACTTCGTCAATCAGGTTATAGATGACGGAGTAGTAACGCAGATCCAGACTTTCAGCGTCGATAACTTTACGCGCAGAGGCGTCAGCACGAACGTTGAAGCCAACCAGGATAGCGTTAGAGGCAGCAGCCAGGGTGGCGTCGGTTTCGGTGATACCACCTACGCCAGAACCGATGATCTTCACTTTAACTTCGTCGGTAGACAGTTTCAGCAAGGAGTCGGAGATCGCTTCCACAGAACCCTGAACGTCGGCTTTCAGGACAACGTTCACTTCGTGAACTTCACCCTCGGTCATGTTAGCAAACATGTTCTCGAGTTTAGATTTCTGCTGACGAGCCA
The DNA here is from genome assembly GCF_058788735.1 of Enterobacter sp. FW301-JW81. Classification (NCBI taxonomy): domain Bacteria; kingdom Pseudomonadati; phylum Pseudomonadota; class Gammaproteobacteria; order Enterobacterales; family Enterobacteriaceae; genus Enterobacter; species Enterobacter sp. FW301-JW81. The sequence continues at coordinate 400,181 of NZ_JBYTBA010000003.1, forward strand.
GTTTAACTTCGCGGAATTTGCCCTGACGATACAGTGCCACTTCACGCGCTTTCTTCTCGTCACGCACCACGGTCACTTCATCACCGGCAGCCGGAACACCGGACAGACCCAGGATTTCAACTGGAATGGACGGACCCGCTTCCAGCACTTCCTGACCCAGTTCGTTACGCATCGCACGAACGCGGCCGTATTCGAAGCCACACAGAACGATGTCGCCTTTGTTCAGCGTGCCTTCGCGAACCAGAACAGTAGCAACCGGACCACGACCTTTATCCAGGAAGGATTCGATCACCGCGCCGCTCGCCATACCGTTACGGATAGCTTTCAGCTCCAGAACTTCAGCCTGCAGCAGGATAGCGTTCAGCAGGTCGTCAATACCGGTACCCGCTTTAGCAGATACTGGGATGAACTGCGCTTCACCGCCCCACTCTTCCGGCATAACGCCGTACTGGGACAGTTCGTTCTTCACGCGGTCCATATCAGCTTCTGGCTTATCGATTTTGTTGACTGCAACAACCAGAGGCACCTGCGCCGCTTTCGCGTGCTGAATAGCTTCGATGGTCTGTGGCATCACGCCGTCGTCTGCAGCAACAACCAGTACAACGATATCCGTTGCCTGAGCACCACGAGCACGCATTGAGGTAAACGCTGCGTGGCCTGGGGTATCCAGGAAGGTGATCATGCCGTTTTCTGTTTCTACGTGGTAAGCACCGATGTGCTGGGTAATACCACCCGCTTCACCAGAGGCAACCTTCGTAGAACGAATGTAGTCGAGCAGAGAGGTTTTACCGTGGTCAACGTGACCCATGATGGTCACAACAGGTGCACGCGGTTCAGCCGCTGCGCCTGTGTCACGGTCGCTCATTACCGCTTCTTCCAGCTCGTTTTCACGACGCAGGATAACTTTGTGGCCCATCTCTTCAGCAACCAGCTGTGCGGTTTCCTGGTCGATGACCTGGTTGATGGTTGCCATAGCGCCCAGCTTCATCATCGCTTTGATGACCTGAGAGCCTTTAACGGCCATCTTGTTCGCCAGATCGCCAACGGTGATGGTTTCGCCAATCACAACGTCACGGTTAACGGCCTGAGCAGGCTTCTGGAAGCCCTGCTGCAGAGCGGAACCTTTACGCTTACCGCCTTTACCACCGCGAACGGCTGCGCGTGCTTCTTCACGGTCAGCTTTGGATTCAGCGTGCTTGTTGCCTTTTTTCGCCGGGCGTGCAGCTTTGGTGCTGCGAGTACGGCTGCGGCCACCTTCAACCTCACGGTCGTTGTCATCTTCAGCCTGACGCGCATGCTGAGAAGTGGTCACGTGATAGTCGCTGGTATCTTCAGTCGTTTCAGCGACATTCACACCGTTCTTCTCGTTTTCTTCTGCCATACGGCGCGCTTCTTCGGCCACGCGGCGAGCTTCTTCTTCCAGCTTACGGCGGGCTTCTTCTTCCGCTTTACGCTTCAGCTCGGCAGCTTCATTTTCACGGCGGGCTTTTTCAGCCTGGGCGGTTTTTGTCATTTCGTCTGTCTGTTGATTGCTCACTTTGTCTTTTTCCGCAGCGTCACGCTTCGCTTTATCACTTGCGTCGCGTTTCGCTTTTTCTGCGGCCTCACGTTCAGCTTTTAATTCTGCTTCACGTTTAGCGGTTGCTTCCGCCTCACGCTGAGCTTGTTCTTCCGCTTCACGCTGTGCCTGCTCTTCCGCGGCAAGGCGTTCTGCCTCTTGCGGATCACGTTTTACAAAGGTGCGCGTCTTGCGGACTTCAATTTGTACCGATTTGCTTTTGCCACCGGTACCAGGGATGTTTAACGTGCTGCGCGTTTTGCGCTGCAGCGTTAACTTGTCAGGCGTAGAACCGTGTTCGCGGTTCAGGTGCGTTAACAAGGTTTGTTTTTCTTGCGCGGTCACCGAGTCATCAGCGGACTTCGGGATCCCTGCATCAGCAAATTGCTGTACCAGGCGGTCCACGGAGGTCTGAATCTCAGCAGCCAGCGATTTTACAGTTACATCAGTCATGCTGTTCCTTCCTGCTACAGTTTATTACGCTTCGTCGCCGAACCAGCAAATATTACGTGCGGCCATGATGAGCTCGCCGGCTTTCTCGTCGGTTAAACCTTCGATATCAGCCAGGTCATCAACGCCTTGCTCAGCGAGATCTTCCAGCGTACAAACACCACGGGCAGCCAGCTTGAACGCAATCGCACGATCAAGACCTTCCAGATTCAGCAGGTCATCAGCCGGCTTCTTATCGCCAAGGCTTTCTTCCTGAGCCAGTGCCAGGGTGGTCAGTGCGTTTTTAGCGCGTTCACGCAGGGCTTCAACGGTTGGTTCATCCAGGCCGTCAATTTCCAGCAGCTCTTTCATTGGCACATAGGCCAGTTCTTCCAGCGTAGAGAAACCTTCTTCAACCAGAACAGTGGCGAAATCTTCGTCAATATCCAGGTATTTGGTGAAGGTATCGATCGCCGCATGGGCTTCAGCCTGATGCTTAGCCTGCAGGTCATCAACGGTCATAACGTTGAGTTCCCAGCCGCTCAGCTGAGATGCCAGGCGTACGTTCTGACCGTTACGGCCGATTGCCTGCGCCAGGTTGCCCGCTTCAACAGCGATATCCATAGTGTGTTTGTCTTCGTCAACAACGATAGACGCCACATCAGCTGGAGCCATTGCGTTGATCACGAACTGCGCTGGGTTGTCATCCCACAGAACGATATCAATACGTTCGCCGCCCAGCTCAGTAGAGACTGCCTGAACACGCGCACCGCGCATACCGACGCAAGCACCGACCGGGTCGATACGCTTGTCGTTGGTTTTCACCGCAATTTTCGCACGGGAGCCCGGATCGCGAGCCGCCGCTTTAATCTCAATAACTTCTTCGCCGATTTCCGGTACTTCGATACGGAACAGTTCTACCAGCATTTCTGGTTTAGAACGGGTCACGAACAGCTGCGCACCGCGCGCTTCTGGACGCACAGCGTACAGAACACCACGGATACGGTCGCCTGGACGGAAGTTTTCACGCGGCAGCATATCTTCACGCAGGATCACGGCTTCAGCGTTACCCGGCAACCCTTCGGATTTGATCTCCAGGGAGATGTTGTCGCGGTTCACCTTCTTCACCACGCCAGTGATGATCTCGCCTTCCTGATCGCGGAACTGATCGACAACCAGCGCGCGCTCGGCTTCGCGAACTTTCTGCACGATAACCTGTTTAGCGGTCTGGGTGGTGATACGGTCAAACGTAACAGATTCAATCTGATCTTCAACGTATTCACCCACGTTCAGACTTTCGTCTTCAAAACGTGCCGCTTCCAGCGTGATCTCTTTGGTCGGCTGGGTCACTTCTTCAACGATTACCCAACGACGGAATGTATCGAAGTCACCGCTTTTACGATCGATTTCTACGCGAACATCGATCTCTTGTTCGTATTTTTTCTTGGTTGCTGTAGCCAGTGCACTTTCCAGCGCTTCGAAAATCTTCTCACGCGGCAGTGATTTCTCGTTGGAGACGGCTTCAACAACAGCCAAAATTTCTTTGTTCATCGCGGGCTTTTCACCTCAATCCAGACTGTTAAAAGTGGGGAACCAGGTTCGCCTTCTGGATATTACTCAGCGCGAACACTTCATCTTTGCCGTCGACTGTCACCGTGATCATTTCACCATCAACGGCTTTGATAATTCCCTGCCATTTACGGCGGTTCTGTACGGCCATACGCAGAACGAGAGCCACTTCTTCACCGGTAAAGCGCACATAGTGCTCGGCCGTGAACATCGGGCGATCGAGGCCAGGTGAGGAAACTTCCAGGTTGTACGCAACGGTAATCGGGTCTTCAACATCAAGAACCGCACTCACCTGGTGGCTAACATCAGCACAATCATCAACATTGATGCCATCTTCACTATCAATATAGATGCGCAGCGTCGATGTACGGCCGCGAACGAATTCGATGCCGACCAGTTCGTAGCCCAGTGCTTCGACCGGTGCAGTAATCATCTCTGTTAATTTTTGCTCTAATGTGGACAAGCCCACCCCCAAGACATAAAAAAAGGGCGTAAAGCCCAGTTATTCTGTAGTCAGATAACAAAAAACCCCGATAAATCGGGGCTTTAGATAACTGAACCCTATAGCCACAACTGTGGCCTGGAGCACTCTCCGAAAGAATTTTTTCAAATCCAGCTACGAAGGCTCTAAGTCTTCACAGTATATTTGAAAAAGAACTTTATGGGAAAGTGGTTGCGGGGGCCGGATTTGAACCGACGACCTTCGGGTTATGAGCCCGACGAGCTACCAGGCTGCTCCACCCCGCGCCTGAAACGTGGCAAATTCTACGCGTTTTGGACAGAATTTGCAAATAATGCTGGGATTTGGTACCGAAGACGGGACGTAAAATCGGCGTTTAGTATATTGATAGTTGACCCCACCTGTCAAGGCGACTTCCGTCAGCTCGATCAGACCAAAATTTTTACAAAAAACGCATGAGTCTCTTCCGGTCTTCGCCAAAAGATGATTAAATGAATACTCACTTATTTTGCATAAAAATGCACAAGAGAGCGAAAGCGGTCTCTAATCAGTCAATCAAGCAGGGTTTTATTCTATGACGACGATTCTCAAGCATCTTCCTGTAGGACAACGTATTGGCATCGCTTTCTCAGGCGGCCTGGATACCAGCGCTGCACTGCTGTGGATGCGCCAGAAGGGAGCGGTTCCGTATGCATATACTGCGAACCTGGGTCAGCCGGACGAGGAAGACTATGATGCTATTCCTCGTCGCGCTAAAGAGTATGGTGCAGAGAACGCGCGCCTGATTGACTGCCGTAAACAACTGGTCGCTGAAGGTATTGCGGCTATTCAGTGTGGTGCTTTCCATAACACCACCGGCGGCCTGACCTATTTCAACACCACCCCGCTGGGCCGCGCAGTCACCGGCACTATGCTCGTTGCCGCCATGAAAGAAGACGGTGTGAACATCTGGGGCGACGGCAGCACCTATAAAGGTAACGATATCGAACGCTTCTATCGTTATGGCCTGCTGACCAACGCCGAACTGCAGATCTACAAACCGTGGCTGGATACCGACTTCATCGACGAGCTGGGTGGTCGTCATGAGATGTCCGAGTTTATGATCGCCTGCGGTTTTGACTATAAGATGTCCGTTGAGAAAGCCTACTCCACCGACTCCAATATGCTGGGTGCGACGCACGAAGCGAAAGACCTGGAGTTCCTGAACTCCAGCGTGAAGATCGTGAACCCAATCATGGGGGTGAAGTTCTGGGACGAGAATGTCAAAATCCAGGCCGAAGAAGTGACCGTACGTTTTGAACGCGGCCATCCGGTTGCGCTGAACGGTAAAACCTTCTCTGATGACGTTGAGCTGATGCTGGAAGCTAACCGTATTGGCGGTCGTCACGGTCTGGGCATGAGCGATCAGATTGAAAACCGTATCATCGAAGCGAAGAGCCGTGGCATCTATGAAGCCCCGGGAATGGCGCTGCTGCACATCGCTTACGAGCGTCTGCTGACTGGTATTCACAACGAAGACACCATTGAGCAGTATCACTCTCATGGCCGCCAGTTGGGTAAACTGCTGTATCAGGGCCGCTGGTTCGATCCACAGGCGCTGATGCTGCGTGATGCGCTGCAGCGTTGGGTAGCAAGTGCGATCACCGGTGAAGTTACCCTGGAGCTGCGTCGCGGTAACGACTACTCCATCCTGAATACCGTGTCTGACAACCTGACCTATAAAGCAGAGCGTCTGACCATGGAGAAAGGTGAATCCGTGTTCTCGCCGGACGATCGTATTGGGCAGTTGACCATGCGTAACCTGGATATCACCGATACCCGTGAGAAGCTGTTCAACTATGTTGAGAATGGCCTGCTCTCCGCAAACTCAGGTAACGGCCTGCCGCAGGTTGAAAACCTGGAGCACAGCGATAAGAAGTAATCGCTGATGTGAATGTAAAAGGCGTCCACTGGACGCCTTTTTTGTGGCCTTTTGTAGGGCGGGTCAGCGCAGCGCCACCCGCCATTTTGCCCGGTGGCGCTGCGCTGACCGGGCCTACGAACAACAAAAAGTACAGACGAAAAAAAAGACGTCTTTCGACGTCTTTCTTCTGGAATATTGGTACCGAGGATGGGACTCGAACCCACAAGCCCGTTAGGGCACTACCACCTCAAGGTAGCGTGTCTACCAATTCCACCACCTCGGTACAGAATACTTAGTGCGGGATATCGCTAGTCGGCTTAGCCGGTGCAGCTGGCTGAGTTTGCTCAGTTTTAGCTGGCGCGCTCAGATTTTCCCACTCGCTTCCTTTACTGGTCTTGTTGCTGTTGATATTGCCAAGCACCAGGCTGATGATGAAGAACAGCGTAGCCAGAATCGCCGTTGTGCGGGTCATGAAGTTCGCAGAACCACTTGAACCAAACAGCGTACCGGAAGCGCCTGCTCCGAAGGAGGCTCCCATATCAGCGCCTTTACCTTGCTGCAGCATAATCAGCGCTACGAGAGCGATGGCTACAATAAGGAAAATAACTAAAAGAGCTTCGTACATAATCAACCTGTTCCTTGCGGATTTGCCGCATACCAATGCTTCGACCAATTAGCAGGATTTTTGTTTCCCACTGAAGCGGGTGTGAATACTAACCAAAGCGAATGACCTTCGCAAGGGCATTTTTGACGCATTGTATCAACTGCGGAAAAAAACAGCAAAAAGCCATTAATTGCTTAAAACAAAGGCGACAAAAGCCGCCTTTTTAAACATTTAGCGTGCAAGATTATGCAGCTTTTACAGCATCCGCAATACGGTGTGCAAACTCATTGACCTGCGCTTCGTCTTCACCTTCCACCATGACGCGGATCAGCGGTTCGGTGCCAGACTTACGCAGCAGCACGCGTCCACGATTGCCCAGCGCCGCTTCAACGTCAGCCATTACCGCTTTCACGTTCTCATTTTCCAGCGGATCGCCTTTGCCGGCAGTGAAGCGCACGTTCACCAGGATTTGTGGGAACATTTTCATTCCGCTGCAGAGATCGTGCAGGCTCATGTGGTTGCGCGCCATCGCGGCAACCACCTGCAGCGCGGCCACGATACCGTCTCCGGTGGTCGTTTTGTCGAGCAGGATCACGTGACCGGAGTTTTCTGCACCAATACGCCAGCCCTTCTCCTGCAGTTTTTCCAGCACATAGCGGTCACCCACTTTCGCGCGGACAAACGGAATACCGAGCTGTTTCAGCGCCAGTTCCAGGCCCATGTTACTCATCAGGGTACCGACGGCGCCGCCGCGCAGCTGACCCTGACGCAGGCCTTCACGCGCGATGATGTAAAGGATCTGGTCCCCGTCGACTTTATTGCCTTCGTGGTCGACCATGATCACGCGGTCGCCGTCGCCGTCAAGCGCAATGCCCAGATCGGCTTTTTCCGCCAGAACGCGCGCCTGCAGGGCACGAACGTCAGTCGCACCGACCTGCTCATTAATGTTCAGACCATCCGGCTCACAGCCAATGGTAATCACGTTCGCGCCAAGCTCGCGGAAGACATTCGGGGCGATGTGATAGGTCGCGCCATTGGCACAGTCCACCACAATTTTAAGGTGCGCCAGGCTCAGCTCATTTGGGAAGGTGCCTTTACAGAATTCGATATAACGACCCGCCGCATCGACAATACGGTTCGCTTTACCCAGCTCTGCGGAATCAACACAGGTGATCTCTTTTTCCATTTCGGCTTCGATTGCTTCTTCCACTTCGTCCGGCAGCTTGGTGCCATCGATGGAGAAGAACTTGATGCCGTTGTCATAGAACGGGTTGTGAGAAGCCGAGATGACAATCCCCGCTTCGGCGCGGAAGGTGCGGGTCAGGTATGCGACCGCAGGCGTTGGCATTGGGCCAGTAAAGGAGGCAGAAAGCCCAGCCGCCGCCAGGCCGGCTTCCAGAGCAGACTCCAGCATATAGCCTGAAATACGGGTATCTTTACCGATAATGATCTTACGGGAACCATGACGCGCCAGTACCTTGCCAGCAGCCCAGCCGAGCTTCAGAACAAAATCAGGGGTGATTGGAGCATCGCCTACACGCCCACGGATACCATCGGTACCAAAATATTTACGATTACTCATAGCGTTTGTTTTCCTTCGCTGCCAGTGTGGCTTCCACCACACGCATGGCTTCTACTGTTTCTTTGACGTCATGGACACGAATAATGTGTGCGCCCTGCATCGCCGCAATCACCGCGCAGGCCAAACTCCCACTCAGGCGTTCAGCTGGCCCAACATTCAGTAACTGACCAATCATCGACTTTCTCGACATCCCCACCAGTAGCGGCAGGTCAAAGTGATGAAATTCCGACAAGCGCGCAAGCAGCGCATAATTGTGTGAGAGATTTTTACCGAAACCGAACCCCGGGTCGAGCAGCAATTTCTCTTTTGGGATACCTGCACGTTCGCAGCGCGCGATATGCTCAATAAAGAAGCGATTCACGTCGGCAAAGACATCGTCGTACTTCGGCGCTTCCTGCATCGTTTTCGGCTGACCCTGCATATGCATAAGACAAACGGGCAGCCCGGTTTCCGCTGCCGCTTCAATCGCGCCCGGCTCGGTGAGTGAACGAATATCATTGATAATGTGAGCGCCCACTTTCGCCACTTCACGGATCACTTCAGGTTTGGAAGTGTCTACGGATATCCATACTTCGAAGCGTTGTGCAATTGCTTCCACCACCGGCACCACGCGCGCCAGCTCTTCTTCCACGGACACGTCCGCCGCCCCCGGACGCGTCGATTCGCCGCCAACGTCAATGATGGTGGCACCTGCATTAATCATTAAATTTGCGTGCTTAACCGCCTCAATAAGCGTGTTATGCGTGCCGCCGTCAGAGAAGGAGTCAGGGGTAACATTCAGGATCCCCATCACATGAGGATGTGAAAGATCGAGATGCGAGTCCTGGGCGAATAATTTCATGGCGAAATCCCTGGTATTTATATGGTTAAACAGAAATGAAAAACCCCGGAGCAAGCTCCAGGGTTTGAGGTACGGACAAATGCTTCAACAGCAGTAACTTACTTATCGCCCAACTGTTCTGACATGGTGTTGCCCGGGTTTGGCGTACGCGGTTCATCAACCGGACGCGGCGCACGCGGGGTGCCATTATTGTCAGAATTATTGGACGCGCCTGGATCTTCCCAGCCCGCTGGCGGACGCACTTCGCGGCGCGCCATCAGGTCGTCAATCTGCGGTGCATCGATGGTCTCATATTTCATGAGCGCATCTTTCATCGAATGCAGGATGTCCATATTGTCGTTCAGGATCTGGCGAGCACGTGCATAGTTACGCTCAACCAAAGACTTAACTTCCTGATCGATGATACGTGCCGTCTCATCGGACATATGTTTCGCTTTCGCCACAGAACGGCCCAGGAAGACCTCGCCCTCTTCCTCTGCGTACAGCAGCGGACCGAGTTTGTCGGAGAAGCCCCACTGCGTCACCATGTTACGCGCCAGGTTTGTCGCAACTTTAATGTCGTTGGACGCACCGGTAGAAACATGTTCAACACCGTAGATAATCTCTTCCGCCAGACGACCACCGTAGAGGGTAGAAATCTGGCTTTCCAGTTTCTGACGGCTGGCGCTGATCGCGTCACCCTCAGGCAGGAAGAAGGTAACACCCAGTGCACGACCGCGAGGAATAATCGTCACCTTATGCACCGGATCGTGTTCCGGCACCAGACGACCGATAATCGCGTGGCCTGCTTCGTGGTATGCTGTGGACTCTTTCTGCGCTTCCGTCATCACCATGGAGCGGCGTTCCGCACCCATCATGATCTTGTCTTTCGCTTTCTCGAACTCCACCATGGACACCACGCGCTTGTTACCGCGAGCGGCAAACAGTGCTGCTTCGTTGACCAGGTTAGCCAGGTCCGCACCGGAGAAGCCCGGGGTACCGCGCGCAATGATTGCCGCGTCGATATCTGGCGCCAGCGGTACGCGACGCATGTGGACTTTCAGAATCTGTTCACGACCGCGAACATCCGGCAGACCGACCACAACCTGACGGTCGAAACGGCCTGGACGCAGCAGCGCCGGGTCAAGTACATCCGGACGGTTAGTCGCTGCGATAACGATGATACCTTCGTTACCTTCGAAGCCGTCCATCTCAACCAGCATCTGGTTCAGCGTCTGCTCGCGTTCATCGTGACCACCGCCCAGACCTGCGCCACGCTGGCGGCCTACGGCGTCGATTTCATCGATGAAGATAATGCACGGTGCTGCCTTCTTCGCCTGCTCGAACATGTCACGCACACGAGATGCACCGACACCCACGAACATTTCTACGAAGTCAGAACCAGAAATAGTAAAGAACGGCACCTTCGCTTCACCCGCAATGGCTTTCGCCAGCAGGGTTTTACCGGTACCCGGAGGGCCAACCATCAGCACGCCTTTCGGGATCTTACCGCCCAGTTTCTGGAAACGGCTCGGTTCGCGCAGGTATTCAACCAGCTCACCCACCTCTTCTTTCGCTTCGTCACACCCGGCGACGTCAGCGAACGTGGTCTTGATCTGGTCTTCCGTCAGCATACGCGCCTTGCTCTTACCGAACGACATGGCACCTTTGCCACCGCCGCCCTGCATCTGACGCATAAAGAAGATCCAGACGCCGATAAGAAGCAGCATCGGGAACCAGGAAATGAAGATAGAAGCCAGCAGGCTTGGTTCTTCTGGCGGCTCGCCGACCACTTTGACGTTTTTGGTCAGAAGGTTATCAAGCAGCTTAGGATCGTTCACCGGGATGTAGGTCGTGTAACGGTTACTATCTTTCTTGGTAACGTTTATCTCACGTCCGTTGATACGCGCTTCGCGAACCTGGTCCTGATTGACCTCCTGCAGGAAGGTAGAATAATCCACCTTGCGGCCATTCGACTCGCTGGGCCCAAAGCTCTGGAATACTGACATCAGCACGACGGCAATGACCAGCCAGAGAATTAGGTTTTTCGCCATGTCACTCAAGGGATTAACCTCACATTACAACTGTGTTAAAAACAGCGTCAGGATACTCTATATCCAGTTTCATTCAAACTTTCGCCTGAAATCTACCGGTTATCATTTTCGCCCGGTCGCTACAATATACACTTCACGGGAACGCGCCCGGGAAGAGTCCGGTTTACGAACTTTAACCTTCGCAAACAGGGAGCGAATTTCCTTAAGGTACTCCTCGAAACCTTCGCCCTGAAACACCTTCACAACAAAACTACCACCAGGCGCTAGTACATCACGACACATTTCTAACGCTAGCTCCACCAGATACATGCCGCGAGGGATATCCACCGCCGGTGTTCCGCACATATTTGGTGCCATATCAGACATGACAACCTGGACCTTACTGTCACCCACACGTTCAAGTAACGCTTTTAGCACTAATTCGTCACGAAAATCGCCCTGAAGAAAGTCGACACCAACGATGGGATCCATTGGTAAAAGATCGCATGCGATGATTCGACCCGCTCCGCCGATCTGCGTTACCGCATACTGGGACCATCCGCCAGGTGCTGCACCGAGGTCGACAACCGTCATCCCCGGCTTAAAAAGTTTGTCACTTTGCTGTATTTCATCAAGTTTAAACCAGGCGCGGGAACGTAACCCCTTTTTCTGCGCCTGCAGAACATATTTATCGCTAAAGTGTTCCTGAAGCCAGCGGCTGGAACTGGCAGAACGCTTTTTACCTGTCATTTAACATTTCCGTCCGGGTTCATCGTTGCTTACCTTTGGCGTAAATTTCTACGCTGCTGTTTGGCGATATTAGGGAGATGGCGGTAGAATGAACCGTTTTCAATCCCAACGTAAGCAAAAATATACGATGAATCTGAGTACTAAACAAAAACAGCACCTTAAAGGTCTGGCACATCCGCTCAAGCCTGTAGTTATGCTTGGCAACAATGGTTTGACCGAAGGGGTGCTTGCCGAGATTGAACAAGCGCTGGAACACCACGAGCTGATCAAGGTGAAAATCGCCTCTGAAGACAGAGACACTAAAAACCTGATCGTGGAAGCCATCGTGCGCGAAACCGGTGCCTGTAATGTACAGGTCATCGGTAAAACGCTGGTGCTCTATCGCCCATCTAAAGAGCGCAAAATCTCGCTGCCACGTTAAGGATATCCTGAATTGAACACATTTTCTGTGTAAAACGAGGGATTTCTGTCAGCAGGTGAGCAAAATGCCACGCTCCTTGAGTTGTTAAAAGGCCGCTATGCGGCCTTTTTCTTTTCTTTACAATGTATCAACATCTTAGCAGAGAGGCGAATTACAGGTATTCAACCTTGATAATTTCATATTCCACTTCACCACCTGGGGTGCGGATGGTGACAACATCATCCTGCTCTTTGCCAATCAGGCCGCGAGCAATCGGTGAGTTCACCGAAATCAGATTCTGTTTGAAGTCTGCTTCATCATCACCCACGATGCGATACGTCTGCTCTTCGTCGCTGTCGAGGTTAAGCACGGTAACGGTTGCACCGAAAATCACGCGGCCATTATTAGGCATCTTAGTGATATCAATAACCTGCGCGTTGGACAGTTTTGCTTCGATATCTTTAATACGCCCTTCACAGAAGCCCTGCTGCTCACGCGCGGCGTGATATTCAGCGTTCTCTTTCAGGTCGCCATGCTCGCGCGCATCCGCGATAGCGGCGATGATTTCAGGACGACGAACGGATTTCAGGAAATCCAGCTCTTCGCGCAGTTTTTCGGCACCACGTAAGGTCATCGGAATAGCTTGCATTTGTTATACCTCTTAAACATTCCTGTTGGGAGCAGTGTTCCCTGCCCCGGCCCTCATGAGCAGGCCAGAAGCAAAAAGAAAACCGACCCGGGAGCAACGCCCCAGGTCAGCAGCAATTTTCAATTTGATATGCATTTTACCGCGAAGTTCACTATGGGTCATCGTTTACTTTGCAGTGCTATGCACCGTAGTATGACGGTTTGTTTTCGGGTTGTTAGCGCGAGATTATGCGATTTTCCAGATTTATCATCGGATTGACTACCAGTATAACGTTCAGCGTTCAGGCCGCGAATGTTGATGAGTATATTAATCAACTGCCCGCAGGTGCCAACCTTGCCTTGATGGTGCAAAAGGTCGGGGCGCAGACGCCAGAGATTGACTACCACAGTCAACAGATGGCCCTGCCTGCCAGTACCCAGAAGGTGATTACTGCGCTTGCCGCCCTCCTTCAACTTGGGCCTGACTTCCGGTTTACCACCACACTTGAGACCAAAGGTAACGTCGAGGGTGGCGAACTGAAAGGCGATCTTATCGCCCGCTTTGGCGGTGACCCGACCTTTAAACGCCAGGATATCCGCAATATGGTTGCGGTACTGAAAAAAACCGGCGTGCAGAGGATTGATGGCAATGTGCTGATAGATACGTCCATCTTTGCCAGCCACGATAAAGCCCCAGGCTGGCCGTGGAACGATATGACGCAATGCTTTAGCGCCCCACCCGCCGCCGCGATTGTTGACCGTAACTGCTTCTCGGTTTCGCTTTACAGCGCGCCAAAGCCTGATGACTTAGCGTTTATCCGCATAGCATCCTACTACCCGGTCACGATGTTTAGCCAGGTCCGCACGCTGGCCAAGGGATCCCCGGATGCACAGTATTGCGAACTGGATGTGGTGCCAGGCGATCTTAACCGCTTCACGCTTACCGGCTGCCTGACGCAGCGTGCCGATCCGCTGCCGCTGGCATTTGCGATACAGGACGGTGCCAGCTACGCGGGCGCCATTCTGAAAGATGAGCTGAAACAAGCGGGAATAACCTACTCCGGCACGTTGCTTCGTCAGACGCAGGTCAACCAGCCCGGCACGGTCATCGCCAGCAAGCAGTCTCCGCCGCTGCACGATTTGCTGCGAATTATGCTGAAAAAATCTGACAACATGATTGCCGACACCGTGTTCCGCATGATTGGTCACGCACGGTTTGGCGTGCCGGGAACCTGGCGCGCGGGCTCTGACGCGGTTCGTCAGATCCTGCGCCAGCAGGCAGGGATCGATCTGGGTAATACCATTGCCGTCGATGGCTCCGGATTATCGCGTCATAATTTGATCTCTCCGGCCACAATGATGCAAGTGCTACAGTACATTGCACAGCATGACACTGAGCTAAACTTTATTTCAATGCTGCCACTGGCCGGTCATGATGGTTCGTTGCAGTACCGCGCCGGGCTTCACGCTGCCGGTGTGGATGGCAAAGTATCCGCCAAAACCGGTTCACTGCAGGGGGTTTACAACCTTGCAGGCTTCATCACTACCGCCAGCGGACAACGCATGGCATTCGTGCAGTATCTTTCCGGCTATGCCGTCGAACCGACCGACCAGCGCAATCGCCGTATTCCGCTTGTTCGCTTCGAAAGCAGGCTCTATAAGGACATTTATCAGAATAACTAGCGATGAAACTACTCATAGTTGAAGACGATCTGTTATTGCAGGAAGGGCTGGCGCTGGGTCTGGCCAATGAAGGGTATGCACTCGACTGTGCCAGCACGGCGGCGGAGGCGGATGCCCTGATTCAGAGCGGCGAATACAGTCTGGTGATCCTCGATTTGGGTTTGCCTGACAAAGACGGCGCCACGCTCCTGACCCAGTGGCGACGTCGCGGTATCGCCAACCCGGTATTGATCCTGACAGCACGCGATGCCATTGAAGATCGTATCACCGGCCTTGATGCCGGTGCTGATGATTACCTGGTGAAGCCTTTTGCACTTGCGGAGCTGCAGGCCCGGGTGCGCGCGTTGATTCGCCGCTATCAGGGGCACAGTGACAACTTACTCACCGACGGCGATATTACGCTGAATCTGCAAACCCAGCAGGTACTGCGCCAGGCCCAACCGGTTGAGGTGACCCCAAAAGAGTTCGCCCTGCTTACGCGTCTGATCATGCGCAGCGGGCAAACGGTGCACAGAGAAACCCTCCAGCAGGATATCTACTCCTGGCAGGACGATCCGGGGTCAAATACCCTTGAAGTCCATATTCACAACCTGCGTCGTAAGCTCGGCAAAGACAGGATCAAAACTGTCCGTGGCGTTGGTTATCGCCTGGAGAGCCAGAAATGAACAGCATGCGTCGGCGCCTGATGGTGCTGCTGGCGGTCATTCTGTTATTTTTCCAGTTGATAAGCGTTATCTGGCTGTGGCATGAAAGCCGTGAACAGATTGGTTTTCTGGTCAGTGAAACGTTGTCTGCCAAAGCCCGCAATAACCATGTCGAGAAAGAGATCCGCGAAGCGATTGCCTCTCTTCTCGTTCCTTCTCTGGTGATGGTCGGTTTCACGCTGCTGTTTTCATTCTGGGCAGTTACCTGGATAACCCGGCCCCTGAATAAACTGCGCGCCAGCCTGGCTAACCGTTCGGCGGATAACTTAACCCCGCTCCCTATGTATTCCGACATGGAAGAAATTGGTGCGGTCACCACTTCCCTGAACCAGTTACTCGCCAGGCTGGATAATACCATTCAGCAGGAGCGTCTCTTCACCGCAGACGCCGCACACGAACTGCGAACGCCCCTTGCCGGGATCCGGCTCCATCTGGAGCTCATGGCGCAGTCTGGCGCGCCACAGGCCGCGACGTTAATCAGCCGCATCGATCAGCTCATGCATACCGTTGAACAACTGCTGATGCTGGCCCGGGCCGGACAGGCAATGGCCAGCGGCCACTACGATACCGTTAACTGGACGGACAATATCATTATGCCGCTTGGTCTTGAGCATGAAGCCAAAGAGCATACGGTGATATGGCCGGCCAGGAGCGAGCTCACGGTTCAGGGAGACGCAGTGCTTCTGCGCCTGATGCTGCGAAACCTGCTGGAGAATGCCGGACGATACAGCCCGTCAGGGACAACGATTGAAGTGACATTAAACGAAGTCGAAGGCGGTACTCAGGTCAGCGTTATCGATCAGGGGCCCGGTATTGATGAAGCCCACCGGCAGTCAATTACGGAGCCATTCCGTCGTCTTGACCAGCGCTACGGTGGCAGTGGTCTGGGCCTGAGTATCGTGCAACGCATCGTGCAGCTCCACCGCGGCAAGCTGACGCTTGAAAATGGCGCTGAGGGCGGCTTAATCGCCAGCTGCTGGTTGCCATCAACGCTGGAATAAAAAAAGCCCCCATAATGGGGGCTTTGGACAGATATTAGTGCTTGTAGATGAACTCGACGCCTTCTTCGTCGTCTTCATCCCAGTCATCGTCCCAGTCTTCATCATCTTCTTCCGCTTCCAGCTCTTCGAGCTGCTGGCGGTGGTAGTCATCCCACATGAATTCGACTTTTTCAGGCTGCTTAACTTCTTCCGCCTGAACAATTGGGTTTTCGATGATAAAGGTCATCACATCCCAGCACAGATCTTTCACGCCAACCTGGCTTGCCGCAGAGATCAGGTAGTATTTATCTTCCCAACCCATCGCTTCTGCAATCGCTTTGGCTTTCGCTTCCGCTTCGGCTTTATCCATCAGGTCGATCTTGTTGAAGACCAGCCAGCGTGGTTTATTCGCCAGTTTTTCGCTGTATTTTTCCAGCTCACCGATAATGATGCGGGCATTTTCAACCGGATCGGAACCGTCGATAGGATCGATATCGATGAGGTGCAGCAGTACACGGCAACGCTCAAGGTGTTTCAGGAAGCGGATACCCAGCCCCGCCCCTTCCGCCGCGCCTTCAATCAGACCCGGGATATCGGCAACCACAAAGCTCTTCTCGTTATCCATACGGACAACGCCAAGGCTTGGTACCAGGGTGGTAAACGGATAGTCCGCCACTTTTGGTTTTGCAGCAGAGACGGCGCGAATAAACGTCGATTTACCGGCGTTTGGCATACCCAGCATGCCCACGTCTGCCAGAAGCATCAGCTCCAGCTGCAGATCGCGCTTATCGCCCGGTGTACCCATCGTTTTCTGACGCGGCGTACGGTTAACGGAAGATTTGAAACGGCTGTTACCCAGACCGTGCCAGCCGCCTTTCGCAACCATCAGGCGCTGACCGTGTTTGGTCATGTCACCCATGGTTTCACCGGTTCCCTGGTCAATCACACGCGTACCGACCGGAACCTTAATGGTGACGTCTTTTCCACGTTTCCCGGTACAGTCACGGCTCTGGCCGTTCTGGCCACGTTCAGCGCGGAAGGATTTCTCGAAACGGTAGTCGATCAGCGTGTTGAGGTTCTCATCCGCCTCCAGCCACACGTCACCACCATCCCCGCCGTCGCCGCCGTCAGGACCGCCACGTGGGATATATTTTTCACGGCGGAAGCTCACGCAACCATTGCCGCCATCACCAGCCACGACCAGGATCGTCGCTTCATCAACAAACTTCATTTTACTCTCCGTAACTCATTCGCCTGAGCGGGGGACTACTACAACCGCTTCATTTTTGCGCCAACGTCCCCAAAGACGATGACCAATGGCGGAATACATCGCGCCCGCAACCACGACAAACGCACCGAGATAACCCAACAGGTTGAGCATCGGTCTGACGAAGACATCGGGCCAGGCCATTGATAACAAATCTGAAAATAACAGCGTAAACAGCGGAGTAAGCGTAATTAACGCGCTCACCTGTGCTGCCTGCCAGCGCGCCATCGCTTCGGCCAGCGCGCCATAACCGACCAGCGTGTTCAGCCCACAAAAAATGAGGCACGCCAGTTGCCAGTCGCTAAGCTGGGTAATCACACCCGGCTTTGCTAATGGCAGCAATGCTATTGTACACAAAGTGTACAGCAAAAAGAGGATCTGCTGTGAGGCAAGACGACGCAATAACACCTTTTGCGCGACGCCATAACTCACCCAGACCGTTGCTGCCCCGACACCGAAGATCACACCCCACGTGTAATCCGTCAGTCGGGTAAAAATCTCCAGCAGACTGGTGTTGAAGAACATCACCAGACCGCATAGCAGCATGCTCGCCCCGATAATCTGCGTACCGCGCATCTTCTCCTTAAGGATAAAGACGCTGGCGACCATCATGCCCACGGGTGAAAGCTGACCAATCACCTGTGACGCCGTAGGGCTAAGGTATTGCAGGGAAGAGCTGAACAGGATGAAGTTACCAAACAGACCGCCCGTCGCGATAGCCAGCAACACCAGCCAGCGCGGTTTACGGAAGAGTCGCAAAGGTGGAAGCTTACCTTTGACAGCCAGAATGGCCCCGAGGCCGATGCTTGCCATCAGAAAGCGATAAAAGACCACCGTAGGCGGCTCCATCACTTCCAGTACCTGCTTCATTGCAATTGGCAGCGCGCCCCAGCACATTGCGGTGGTGAGCGCCAAAAGAATACCTATGCCGGCCTGCTGCTTCATGCCCGTTTTCCCTACAGAAAATTTTCCGGGTTTCCAATGTAAAAAGCCCCGCAACACGTTGCGGGGCTTTAATCCGTTACCGGACCGAGAAAACCTTACTCAGCAACGATGCTGATGTATTTACGGTTGTTCGGGCCTTTAACTTCAAATTTCACTTTACCGTCTGCTTTAGCAAACAGAGTGTGGTCACGACCGCAACCTACGTTGTTGCCAGCGTGGAATTTGGTACCACGTTGACGAACGATGATGCTACCCGCCAGAACGGATTCGCCACCGAAACGCTTAACGCCAAGGCGTTTAGCTTCTGAATCGCGACCGTTACGTGTGGAGCCGCCAGCCTTTTTATGTGCCATTTAAATCTCTCCTCAGGTCTTAGGCGCTGATGCCAGTAATTTTCACATCAGTGAACCACTGACGGTGGCCCTGCTGCTTACGGTAGTGCTTACGACGACGAAACTTAACGATTTTAACTTTCTCGCCACGACCGTGTGCAACAACTTCAGCTTTGATAACGCCGCCATCAACGAAAGGAACGCCGATTTTGACTTCTTCACCGTTTGCGATCATCAGAACTTCTGCGAATTCAACAGATTCGCCAGTTGCGATGTCCAGCTTTTCCAGGCGAACGGTCTGACCTTCGCTTACTCGGTGTTGTTTACCACCACTTTGGAAAACCGCGTACATATAAACTCCGCTTCCGCGCACGTCCTCGTATGATTCAGAGTGCGCTATAAATATTCACAATAGGGCGCGAATATTACGCAAAACGCGAGCCTTTGACAAGTGCTACCGTCAATACATGAAGAAAAAAAACACAACGCGTACGGTAACGTTTATCTGAGCCGTTTTTTCAGTACAATCAGCACTACTATTGATAAACCGAAACCCTTCGTTACCCCATTGTAGATGGGATCAACAGGATAAAAAGCCCGGCTTTTGCGATGAATTTAGAAAAAATCAACGAGTTAACCGCGCAAGATATGGCGGGTGTGAATGCAGCAATCCTGGAGCAACTCAACTCTGACGTTCAGCTGATCAATCAGTTGGGCTATTACATTGTCAGCGGCGGCGGTAAACGCATTCGTCCGATGATCGCCATTCTGGCTGCCAGAGCCGTTGGTTATGAGGGAAATGCCCACATCACGATCGCAGCACTCATCGAATTTATTCACACGGCGACGCTTCTGCATGATGACGTTGTGGATGAATCGGATATGCGTCGTGGAAAAGCCACGGCAAATGCCGCTTTCGGAAACGCAGCCAGCGTACTGGTGGGGGATTTTATTTATACCCGCGCCTTCCAGATGATGACCAGTCTGGGTTCCCTGAAAGTGCTGGAGGTGATGTCCGAAGCCGTTAACGTTATTGCAGAAGGCGAAGTGCTGCAGCTGATGAACGTCAACGACCCTGACATCACCGAAGAAAACTACATGCGTGTGATTTACAGTAAAACCGCGCGCCTGTTTGAGGCGGCCGCCCAGTGCTCCGGCATTCTGGCGGACTGTACCGAGGCACAGGAAAAAGGGCTGCAGGACTATGGTCGTTATCTGGGTACGGCATTCCAGTTAATTGACGATTTGCTGGACTACAGTGCGGACGGTGAGACGCTCGGCAAAAACGTGGGTGATGACCTGAACGAAGGCAAACCAACCCTGCCGCTGCTTCACGCAATGCGCAACGGAACTGCCGACCAGGCGAAAATGATCCGTGAAGCGATTGAGCAGGGAAATGGCCGCCATCTTCTGGAACCTGTACTGGAAACTATGGCCATCTGCGGATCGCTGGAGTGGACCCGTCAGCGCGCGGAAGAAGAAGCGGATAAAGCCATCGCTGCACTGCAGGTAATCCCAGACAGCCCATGGCGCGACGCGCTAATTGGCCTGGCCCACATCGCCGTTCAGCGCGACCGTTAACCCCCTTGTTTCTCCCCGCGCCATCGCGGGGAGATTCCAGTACACCCCAGTAAATTACGTATTCATGTAAATTTATCGGTTTAGAGACCGCATGAATAAAGCCATTCCTTATTCTGAATATCCCTTCAAGTAACGCGAACTTTTTAGAACAACAGTTTGAAATGGGTATAGTAAGCCCGTCGTTTCAGAAGAAACGGCGTAGGTGAATCCGAACTTAAGGACAGCGTTATGGATACGAAATTTATCGACTGGCACACGGCTGATATCATTGCGGCACTGCGCAAAAGAGGCACTTCACTGGCTGCAGAGTCCCGCCGCCATGGACTGAGTTCTTCAACCCTCGCAAACGCCCTGACCCGCCCCTGGCCTAAAGGAGAGTTAATTATCGCAACGGCACTGGATACGCATCCGTGGGTCATTTGGCCTTCGCGCTACCACGATCCAGTAACCCATGAATTTATCGACAGATCGCGGATGATTCGCCAGAGAAAGGCAAAGAAAGAAACGCAGGAATAATGCGTTTTTTGACAGGAACAGCAACCCCCCGGTCATTTCTGGCAGGGGGCTGCCGGAACGATTACTCGCCCTTCACACGCTCTATATTCGCACCCAGCGCGCGCAGTTTATCTTCGATACGTTCGTAACCACGATCGATGTGATAAATACGATCCACAATCGTTGTGCCTTCCGCGATACAACCCGCCAGCACCAGGCTTGCAGACGCACGCAGATCGGTGGCCATCACCTGAGCGCCAGACAGTTTCTCAACGCCGTGGCAAATCACGGTATTACTCTCGATCTCTGCATGTGCGCCCATACGGATCAGCTCCGGTACGTGCATGAAGCGGTTCTCGAAAATGGTTTCAGTGATGAAGCCGGTACCTTCGGCGACCAGGTTCAGCAGGGTGAACTGCGCCTGCATGTCGGTCGGGAACGCCGGATGCGGCGCCGTACGTACATTGACCGCTTTTGGACGCTGGCCATGCATATCCAGGCTGATCCAGTCTTCACCGATTTCGATATCCGCACCCGCATCACGCAGCTTCGCCAGTACCGCATCCAGGGTGTCAGGCTGTGCATTACGGCAGACAATTTTACCGCCAGAGATCGCCGCAGCCACCAGGAAAGTACCGGTTTCGATACGGTCCGGCAGTACGCGATAAACACCGCCGCCCAGACGCTCAACGCCTTCGATGGTGATGCGGTCAGTACCCTGACCGGAGATCTTCGCCCCCAGCGCCACGAGGAAGTTGGCGGTATCCACAATTTCCGGCTCACGCGCGGCGTTTTCGATGATCGTGGTGCCTTCTGCCAGCGTCGCCGCAGACATAATGGTGACCGTTGCGCCCACGCTCACTTTGTCCATGACAATGTGCGCGCCTTTCAGACGCCCGTTGACGGACGCTTTGACGTAACCTTCTTCCAGCTTGATCTCTGCGCCCAGTTTTTCCAGACCAAAGATATGCAGGTCAACCGGACGCGCACCGATAGCGCAACCGCCCGGCAGTGAAACCTGCCCCTGGCCAAAACGCGCCACCAGCGGACCAAGCGCCCAGATGGAAGCACGCATGGTTTTCACCAGATCGTAAGGGGCAGAGAAGTTGTTTACGTTGCTGGCGTCGATCCAGACGGAACCATTACGCTCGACTTTAGTGCCCAACTGGGTGAGCAACTTCATGGTGGTGTCGATATCTTTCAGCTTCGGTACGTTTTGAATTTCTACCGGCTCTTCCGCGAGCAGCGCAGCAAAAAGGATTGGCAGCGCGGCGTTTTTCGCGCCAGAAATTGTGACTTCGCCCTGGAGACGCGTTGGCCCCTGTACACGAAATTTATCCATTGTGTGCTCTCTTATAAATTCAACCGTGCTGTGGGCCTGTCGCCCTCAGCTCAAAAACCGTTTAGTTTGCGATCGCGTGCCCACTCTTGCGGGGTGAACGCTTTAATCGACAGGGCGTGGATGCGGTTATCCGCAATATATTCCATCAGCGGCGCGTACACAGCCTGCTGCTTCTTCACACGGCTCATACCGTCGAACATCTCACCCACAGCAATAACCTGGAAGTGACTGCCATCGCCAGTGACGTGGGCTTCCTGAAGGGAGAGTGCATTCATCAGCACTGTCTGGATTTCATGATTTTCCATGGGTTCTTAATCATCTGATAGTGAAAACAAGCCCAACATCTTAGAGCAAAGTGGCGTCGTCTTAAACAAGCAAAAAGCCCCGACGATGAAACAGTCAGGGCTTTCAGAAGTAACGCACTGAAAATATTAACGAGGCAGTACGTCCTGAGGGAGATTGTAGAGCTGCGCAAGGGTAACCACATTATCGCTCGCGCCGTGAAGCGTGACGCTAGCCCCCTGCTTTTTCCCCTCGGCAATCAGATGGGCAAGCAGCGCAACACCTGCCGTATCTACCCGCGTGACGTCGCTTAAGTCGATAAGCGTCACGCCCTGCATGGCTTCATGGCGTTTGTCCCACAAGGGGTTCAGCAGATCCTGATCCAGCTCACCGGACAGCTTTAATGTCTCGCCTTCACGCGACCAGCTGAGTTGCTGTGACATTACTTCTTCTCGTCCAGGCTAATTTTCTGACGAGAAATGGACTGCAGCTGTGCGGTCAGGCCATCAATGCCTTTGGTACGCAGCAGGTCGCTCCACTCGTTCTGTTTGGTGGTGATCATGCTTACCCCTTCGGCAATCATGTCATACGCCTGCCAGTTACCGGTCTGGCTGTTTTTACGCCACTGGAAATCCAGGCGAACCGGCGGGCGACCGTTAGGATCGTTGATCGTCACGCGGATAGGCACGATGGTCGCATCGCCCAGCGGCTGCTCAGGCGCAATCTGGTAGGTCTGACCGTGGTACATCGCCAGCGCCTGACCGTAAGCCTGTTTCAGGTATTCACGGAACGCGGCAAAGTAGGCGTCACGCTGCGCAGGGGTCGCGTCTTTGTAATAGCGGCCCAGCACCAGCGCACCCGCGTATTTGATCTGCACATACGGCAGCAGTTCCTGATCAACGACGTCACGCAGGTAATCAGGATTAGCACGAATTTTAGGCTGTTCGTTCTTAAGACGGTCGAAGGTTTTCTTCGCCGCTTCGTCCATCAGTTTGTACGGGTTACTCTGATCCGCAGCATGCACCGCGGTGAGAGGGGCAATGACCAGCATGGCAACCATTAACAGTCGTTTAAACATGAATGACTTCTCCTGAAATTAATTCGTCGTGCCAGGTGTCGGTGCGACGTTGGTATGATCTTCGCTGTGCGCAGGGGCAGCGTCGGATTTTTTCTCATCCCCTTTACTGTTGTAAAGGAACTGACCAATCATATCCTCCAGAACCATCGCGGACTTCGTATCCTGGATGACGCTACCGTCTTTAAGGATAGTCGTTCCCAGCTCAGGGTCTTCAAAACCGACGTTAAGCGCCAGATATTGTTCGCCCAGCAGGCCCGAAGTCCGGATTGAAAGGGAACTGGTGTCCGGAATATGGTTGTAACGCTCTTCGATATCCATCGCGACGCGTGGCAGGTAGGTTTTCTCATCAAGCGTAATGTCAGATACGCGTCCGATCACCACGCCGCCAATACGGACCGGTGAACGGGCCTTCAGCCCGCCGATATTATCGAAGGTGGCATAGATGCGATACGTTGGCTCGGTACGCACAGACGTGATATCCGCCGCTCTCAGGCAGATAAACAGCGCGGCCAGCAGCGCCAGTAGCAGGAATATGCCGACCCAAATTTCATTTTTTTTCGTTTGCATGAATTCAATTCCCAAACATCAGTGCGGTGAGCACAAAATCCAGACCCAGTACGGCCAGCGACGAATGTACGACGGTACGTGTAGTTGCACGGCTAATGCCTGCCGACGTCGGGATGGCATCGTAACCATTGAACAAGGCAATCCAGGTGACCGTAATGGCAAATACCACGCTTTTAATCAGACAGTTAACCAGATCCATTCGCAGGTCAATGGCGTCCTGCATGGCGGACCAGAAGAAACCGGCATCAATGCCTTTCCAGTGGACGCCAACCAGCGAACCGCCCCAGATACCCACGGCGACAAACAGAATAGTCAGTAGCGGTAAAGAGATCACGCCAGCCCAGAAACGCGGAGAGATCACGCGACGCAGCGGATCGACCGCCATCATCTCCATGCTGGAGAGCTGCTCGGTCGCACGCATCAGGCCAATTTCAGCCGTTAATGCCGACCCCGCGCGCCCGGCGAACAACAGCGCCGCCACAACCGGCCCCAGTTCACGCAGCAGCGAGAGCGCCACCAGCATCCCAAGGCTGGTTTCCGCACTGTAGGTTGTCAGCACAAGGTAGCCCTGCAGCCCAAGCACCATACCGATAAACAGGCCGGAAACGATGATGATGAGCATCGACAGCACGCCGACATTATAAAGCTGCCGCACCAGCAGAGGGGCGTGCTTACGGAATTCCGGCTTGCCGAACAGCGCGTTGAATAACATCAATCCGGCACGCCCGAACGTCCTGATGGTTTTTATGCCACGGTGTCCGAGAGCGGCCAACGCATTTAACAGCATGAGTGGCTTAACTCCCTATTCCCAGTAAATCGTCACGATAGTCGCCCGCCGGGTAGCGGAACGGCACCGGGCCATCGGCAATACCGTCGAGGAACTGCCGCACGCGCGGATCGCAATTTTCCTGCAGCGCCTGAGCGCTACCGTGTGCGACGATCTTTTTGTCCGCCACGATATAGGCGTAATCGGCAATGCTCAATACTTCCGGTACATCGTGAGAAACCACGATGCAGGTTACGCCAAGCGCGCTGTTCAGTTCAGAGATGAGCTTCACCAGCACGCCCATCGTGATGGGATCCTGCCCAACGAACGGTTCGTCGAACATGATTAAATCGGGTTCTAATGCAATGGCTCGCGCCAGCGCGGCGCGGCGCGCCATACCGCCGGAGAGTTCCGAAGGCATCAGTTTCGCCGCCCCCCGCAAACCGACGGCCTCAAGCTTCATCATCACCGTGCTTTTCAGCAACGCAGGCGGCAGGCTGGTATGTTCGCGCAGCGGATAGGCCACGTTATCAAAAACGTTCATATCAGTGAACAAGGCCCCTGACTGAAAGAGCATGCTCATACGTTTGCGAACAGTATACAGGCGCGAGCGTGACATCTCCGGGATGTTTTCGCCATCAAAGAGGATTTCACCGCTATCAGGTGGGATTTGCCCACCAATAAGGCGCAGCAGGGTCGTTTTACCGATCCCGGACGGCCCCATGATGGCAGTGATCTTGCCACGCGGTACGGTCAACGAAATATCATCAAATATCAATCTGTTGGAGCGAGAAAAGCTTACTCCACGGACATCGACTATATTCGCCAGCGTTTGGCTCATTTACGGTTCCTTTCTTGCCCTGCTTCATGCGAAGCGTGAAGCTTAAATCAGCCCTAAACCCCACATTTTTACAGAATATTGGCTGGAGAGGTTAGCGAAAGCTGGCATTTGTTTTACTTTTCCGGCGCATAAAGTCAAAATTAGGAATTCGTTACGCCTCAGACTGTATACAGTCCAGCCATTCCCGTGCGATGGACCGACGAGTATACCTGAAGAAAGGACTTTTGATGCTTTTAGCAACAGCACTGTTAATAATTGGTTTACTTTTGGTGGTCTACAGTGCTGACCGTTTAGTGTTTGCTGCATCTATCCTGTGCCGCCTGACTGGCGTACCGCCTGTCGTCATCGGGATGACCGTTGTCAGTGTGGGAACGTCACTCCCTGAAATCATCGTCTCTGTCACGGCATCGCTGCACGGCCAGTTAGATCTGGCGGTAGGCACCGCGATTGGCTCCAATATCGTCAACATATTATTGATTTTGGGCCTGGCGGCACTGCTCCATCCATTTCGCGTGCATTCTGATGTTCTGCGCCGTGAATTGCCGCTAATGTTAATCGTAAGCCTGCTGGCAGGATGCGTATTTTATGATGGCGAACTGAGCGTCAGCGACGGGATTTTCCTGCTGGCGCTGGCCGTCATTTGGTTGCTGTATAGTGTTAAAATCGCCCGTCTGGCGGAAAAGCAGGGTCAGGATAGCCTCACGCGTGAACAGGTCGCCGAACTTCCGCGAGAAGGCACGCTGCCTGTTGCCCTGCTCTGGCTTGGCGTTGCGCTGATCATCATGCCGATGGCAACGCGCATGGTCGTGGATAACGCGACGGTGCTGGCGAACTATTTCGCGATGAGTGAACTGACCATTGGCCTGACGGTTATTGCCATCGGCACCAGCCTGCCGGAGCTGGCCACGGCCATTGCGGGGGCACGGAAAGGTGAGGATGACATTGCCATTGGTAATATCATCGGCTCCAATATTTTTAATATCGCCATTGTGATGGGCCTGCCGGCCCTGATTACGCCAGGGCCCTTTAACCCCCTGGCGTTCTCGCGTGATTACGGCGTGATGCTGCTGGTCAGCGTGATATTTGCCCTGCTCTGCTGGCGGCGGCAACGACAGATTGGCAAAGGCGCAGGCGCGCTGTTGACGGGTGGATTTATCGTATGGATGGCGATGCTGTACTGGCTCTCGCCTCTTCTCTCTGGGTAAACGGAAACGCATTATGTCGCAAATAGAATTGCAGCCGGGTTTTGACTTTCAGAAAGCAGGCAAAGACGTTCTGGAGATTGAACGTGAAGGTCTGGCGCAGTTAGATCAGTACATTAATCAGGATTTTAGTCAGGCATGTGAGAAGATATTCTACTGTGCCGGCAAAGTTGTGGTGATGGGGATGGGTAAGTCCGGCCACATTGGACGCAAAATGGCGGCGACGTTTGCCAGCACCGGAACCTCGTCCTTCTTTGTCCATCCTGGGGAAGCCGCGCACGGGGACCTGGGTATGGTCACGCCGCAGGATATCGTCATCGCGCTGTCTAACTCCGGTGAGTCAAATGAAATCCTGGCGCTGATCCCGGTACTGAAACGTTTGCAGGTACCGCTTATTTGCATGACCAGCCGTCCGGAAAGTAGCATGGCGCGTGCGGCCGATATTCACCTGTGCGTTAAAGTTCCCAAAGAGGCCTGCCCGCTGGGTCTGGCACCGACCTCCAGCACCACCGCTGCGCTGGTCATGGGCGATGCGCTCGCCGTCGCGCTGCTGGAAGCCCGCGGTTTTACGCCGGAAGATTTCGCGCTTTCCCACCCGGGTGGCGCGCTGGGGCGCAAGCTGCTGCTTCGGGTGAACGATATTATGCACACCGGCGATGAAATCCCCCACGTCAGTAAAGCGGCCTCCCTGCGCGATGCGCTGCTGGAAATCACCCGTAAGAATCTGGGTATGACGGTCGTGTGCGACGATCTGATGAAAATTCAGGGGATCTTCACCGATGGCGATCTGCGCCGCGTGTTCGACATGGGCGTCGATGTCCGCACGCTGGGCATTGCCGATGTGATGACGCCCGGCGGCATTCGCGTGCGTCCGGGTACGCTGGCAGTGGATGTGCTGAACCTGATGCAGTCCCGTCATATCACCTCCGTTATGGTTGCCGATGGCGACCAGTTGCTGGGTGTGGTACATATGCATGATCTGCTGCGCGCAGGCGTAGTGTAATGAAGGATAAGACAATGAGTAATGCGGGTGCATCCCTTGCAACCTGTTATGGTCCGGTCAGCACCCAGATGATGGCAAAGGCGGAGAATATTCGCCTGCTGATTCTGGATGTGGATGGGGTTCTCTCCGATGGCCTGATTTATATGGGCAATAACGGTGAAGAGCTAAAAGCGTTTAACGTTCGCGACGGCTACGGTATCCGCTGTGCGCTGACCTCGGGTATCGAGGTTGCTATCATCACCGGGCGGAAAGCTAAACTGGTAGAAGACCGCTGTGAAACCTTAGGCATTACCCATTTGTATCAGGGTCAATCCGATAAGATGGCAGCATTCAATGATTTAGTGGGTAAACTGGCTATCGCGCCGGAAAACGTGGCCTACGTCGGGGACGATCTGATTGACTGGCCAGTGATGGCTGAAGTCGGGCTGAGTATTGCCGTTGCCGATGCGCATCCGCTGCTGATCCCGCGCGCGGACTACGTTACCCACATCAACGGTGGCCGTGGTGCCGTCCGTGAAGTCTGCGATCTGCTCCTGCTGGCGCAGGGCAAGCTTGATGAGGCCAAAGGGCAATCGATATGAGTAAAACCAGACGTTGGATTATCATTTTGCTTTCGCTTGTCGCACTGGTATTGATTGGCGTGAACCTTGCCGATCGCGACGATACGCAAACGGAAGCGATCAACACTAACGATCCAACTTATAAAAGCGATCACAGCGACACCGTGGTCTATAGCCCGGAAGGCGCGCTGAACTATCGCCTGATTGCCCAGCATGTTGAATATTTTTCAGATGACGGTATTTCGTGGTTTACCCAGCCTGTCATGACCACGTTTGATAAAGACAAAGTGCCGACGTGGTCAATTAAGTCAGATCGGGCAAAACTAACAAATGACCGTATGCTTTATCTGTATGGCCACGTTGAAGTCAACGCCCTGACCGCTGACTCGCAACTGCGAAAAATTACGACGGATAATGCCCAGATCAACCTGGTGACCCAGGACGTGACGTCGCAGGATCTGGTCACACTGTATGGCACAACATTTAATTCCAGCGGTTTAAGAATGCGCGGGAACTTACGCAGCAAAAACGCCGAGCTGATTGAAAAGGTTAGAACCTCCTATGAAATTCAAAACAAACAAACTCAGCCTTAAAGTAATTATCGCCAGCGCGATGCTGGCAACCAGTCTCCCCGCGCTTGCTGTAACGGGCGATACCGACCAGCCGATTCATATCGAGTCCGACACCCAGTCTCTCGATATGCAGGGCAACGTCGTCACCTTTACAGGTAACGTCGTCATGACCCAGGGCACCATTAAAATTAACGCTGACAAAGTGGTCGTTACCCGTCCGGGTGGCGAGCAGGGCAAAGAGATTATCGATGGCTATGGTAATCCGGCAACTTTCTACCAGATGCAGGACAACGGCAAGCCGGTGAAGGGTCACGCCACGCATATGCACTATGAGCTGGCGAAAGACCTGGTCATCCTGACCGGGAATGCGTATCTGGAACAGCTGGACAGCAACATTACCGGCGACCAGATCACCTATCTGGTTAAAGAGCAAAAAATGCAGGCCTCCAGCGAGAAAGGCAAACGCGTGACCACCGTACTGGTTCCGTCGCAGCTGCAGGACAAAGGCAAAGGCCAAGCCCCGGCACAGAAGAAGAGTAACTAATTCGTTATGGCAACATTAACTGCAAAAAACCTCGCGAAGGCCTATAAGGGCCGCCGTGTCGTAGAAGATGTCAGTCTGACCGTCAACTCCGGCGAAATTGTGGGCCTGCTTGGCCCTAACGGTGCGGGTAAAACCACAACCTTCTACATGGTCGTTGGCATTGTGCCGCGCGATGCCGGCAACATTGTCATTGACGATGAAGACATCAGCCTTCTGCCGCTGCACGCGCGCGCGCGCCGCGGGATCGGCTATCTGCCGCAGGAAGCTTCCATTTTCCGTCGTCTTAGCGTTTACGATAACCTGATGGCGGTCCTGCAGATTCGTAACGATCTGACCAGCGAGCAGCGTCAGGATCGTGCCAACGAGCTGATGGAAGAGTTCCACATTGAGCATCTGCGTGACAGCCTCGGCCAGGCGCTCTCCGGGGGGGAACGTCGCCGCGTTGAGATCGCGCGTGCGCTGGCCGCAAACCCGAAATTTATCCTTCTGGATGAACCCTTTGCGGGCGTTGACCCCATCTCCGTTATCGACATTAAACGTATCATTGAGCACCTGCGTGACAGCGGGCTTGGCGTATTGATCACCGACCACAACGTGCGCGAAACGCTGGCCGTGTGTGAACGCGCGTATATTGTGAGCCAGGGCAATCTGATCGCCCACGGTACGCCGCAACAGATCCTCGAAGACGATCATGTTAAGCGCGTCTATCTTGGGGAAGACTTCAGACTCTGATAGGGTAGAGGTAATGTAACGCCGAACCGGAGAAAAATGCTCTGAACATGAAGCAAGGTTTGCAATTAAGGCTCAGCCAACAACTGGCGATGACGCCGCAGCTACAGCAGGCAATTCGCCTGTTGCAACTGTCCACGTTAGAACTTCAGCAGGAGCTCCAGCAGGCGCTGGACAGTAATCCCCTGCTGGAACAAACCGATCTTCATGACGAGGTAGAAACCCAGCAGTCGCAGGATACAGAAACGCTCGACACCGCGGATGCACTCGAACAAAAAGAGATGCCGGACGAGCTTCCGCTGGATGCCAGCTGGGATGAAATCTACACCGCCGGAACCCCTTCGGGTACGCGTGCAGACTACCAGGACGATGAGCTACCGGTCTATCAGGGAGAAACCACCCAGTCACTTCAGGACTACCTGATGTGGCAGGTCGAGCTGACCCCCTTCTCCGACACCGATCGTGCAATTGCCACGTCCATTGTCGATGCCGTTGATGATACGGGCTATTTAACCGTCACGCTGGACGATATCCTCGAAAGCATGGGCGACGATGAGATTGAGCTTGAGGAAGTAGAAGCCGTACTCAAGCGCATCCAGCGTTTCGACCCGGTAGGCGTGGCTGCAAAAGATCTGCGCGACTGCCTGCTGATCCAGCTTTCTCAGTTCAGCAAAGAGACGCCATGGCTCGATGAGGCGCGCGTCATCATCAGCGATCATCTGGATCTGTTGGCTAACCACGATTTCCGCAGCCTGATGCGGGTCACGCGCCTGAAAGAAGACGTGCTGAAAGAAGCGGTGAATCTGATCCAGTCGCTCGATCCGCGCCCCGGTCAGTCGATCCAGACCAGCGAACCCGAGTACGTGATCCCGGATGTGCTGGTCAGAAAACACAATGACCGCTGGGTCGTTGAACTGAACTCTGACAGCATCCCTCGCCTGCAAATCAACCAGCAGTATGCCTCCATGTGCACCAGCGTGCGTAACGATTCCGACAATCAATATATTCGTAGCAATTTGCAGGAAGCGCGATGGTTGATCAAAAGTCTGGAGAGCCGAAATGATACGCTGCTACGCGTTAGCCGCTGCATTGTCGAACAGCAGCAGGCTTTCTTTGAGCAGGGCGAAGAGTATATGAAACCGATGGTGCTGGCGGATATCGCTCAGGCCGTCGAGATGCATGAATCAACCATTTCCCGTGTAACCACGCAGAAGTATCTGCACAGTCCGCGCGGTATTTTTGAGCTTAAGTATTTCTTCTCCAGCCACGTGAATACCGAGGGCGGCGGCGAAGCGTCGTCAACGGCGATTCGTGCCCTGGTGAAGAAGTTGATCGCCGCGGAGAACCCCGCGAAGCCACTAAGTGACAGTAAGTTAACCACCATGCTGTCCGATCAGGGTATTATGGTGGCACGTCGTACTGTTGCGAAGTATCGAGAGTCTTTATCCATTCCGCCGTCCAACCAGCGTAAACAGCTGGTCTGACACAACCGATAAGGAAGACACTATGCAGCTCAACATCACTGGACAAAACGTCGAAATTACTGAGGCTTTACGCGACTTTGTGAACACGAAGTTTGCCAAACTCGAGCAGTATTTCGAAAGGATCAACCAGGTCTATATTGTGTTGAAAGTGGAGAAAGTGACTCATATCTCGGATGCCACCCTGCATGTTAACGGGGGTGAACTCCATGCCAGTGCGGAAGGGCAGGACATGTACGCGGCTATCGACGGCTTGATTGATAAGCTTGCGCGACAGCTCAATAAACATAAAGATAAACTGAAACAACACTAATTGTCCGGGCAGTTAACGGGTGCAGGACGGCCTGTTGTGAAACACAACAGGCCATTTGTACAGTTAGCGCTTAGGTGAAATTATGATGAACAACGATTCCGCTCTTCAACTGAGCAATGTCCTTAACCAGGAATGTACCCGCAGTGCTGTTCACTGCCAGAGCAAAAAACGTGCGCTGGAGATCATCAGTGAACTGGCCGCAAAACAGCTGGGCCTGCCGCCGCAGGTGGTGTTCGAAGCGATCCTGACCCGTGAAAAAATGGGCAGTACCGGTATCGGCAACGGCATCGCGATCCCGCACGGCAAACTGGAAGAGGATACCCTGCGCGCCGTCGGTGTGTTTGTGCAGCTTGAAACACCTATCGCCTTCGATGCCATCGATAACCAGCCCGTCGATCTCCTCTTCGCGCTGCTGGTTCCTGCCGACCAGACGAAAACCCATCTGCATACGCTGTCGCTGGTCGCAAAACGCCTGGCCGATAAAACCATTTGCCGCCGACTGCGCTCGGCCCAAAGTGATGAAGAGCTCTATCAAATTATCACTGAAGCAGAAGGCAATCAGGATGATGCATAACCAGGTGATGGCCTTCACATCTGTTGTCCTGAGGAGAAACGGAACATGGTGCTGATGATTGTCAGTGGCCGTTCAGGGTCGGGGAAATCCGTTGCTCTGCGCGCGCTGGAAGACATGGGTTTTTACTGCGTAGATAACCTGCCGGTCGTGTTGTTGCCCGACCTGGCTCGGACGCTTGCGGAAAGACAAACCTCTGCCGCCGTCAGTATCGACGTTCGCAACATGCCTGAATCACCAGAAATTTTTGAGCAGGCGATGAGTAACCTGCCTGAGGCGTTTTCACCTCAGCTGCTGTTCCTCGATGCAGACCGCAATACCCTGATCCGCCGCTACAGCGATACCCGTCGTTTGCACCCGCTTTCCAGTAAGAACCTCTCTCTGGAGAGCGCGATCGATGAGGAGAGCGATCTGCTGGAGCCGCTGCGCTCTCGTGCCGACCTGATAGTCGACACCTCTGAGATGTCCGTTCACGAGCTGGCGGAAATGCTGCGTACCCGGCTGTTGGGCAAGCGCGAGCGCGAACTGACGATGGTGTTCGAGTCCTTTGGCTTCAAGCACGGTATTCCGATTGATGCGGATTATGTTTTCGACGTGCGCTTCCTGCCGAACCCGCACTGGGATCCGAAACTGCGTCCAATGACCGGTCTGGATAAACCCGTCGCGGCCTTCCTCGACAGGCACACAGAAGTTCACAATTTTATCTACCAGACGCGAAGCTACCTTGAGCTATGGTTACCTATGCTGGAGACAAACAATCGTAGCTACCTGACGGTGGCGATTGGCTGTACCGGCGGTAAGCATCGTTCGGTTTACATCGCCGAACAGCTGGCCGACTATTTCCGCTCGCGCGGGAAGAACGTCCAGTCCCGTCATCGCACGCTGGAAAAACGTAAAACATGACCGTAAAACAAACCGTTGAGATCACCAATAAGCTGGGCATGCATGCACGCCCGGCGATGAAACTGTTTGAACTGATGCAGGGTTTCGATGCGGAAGTTCTGCTGCGGAATGACGAAGGTACCGAAGCGGAAGCAAACAGCGTGATCGCGCTGCTGATGCTGGACTCCGCCAAGGGGCGCCAGATTGAAGTAGAAGCCACCGGCCCTCAGGAAGAGGAAGCGCTGGCGGCGGTCATTGCCCTGTTTAACGCAGGGTTCGACGAAGATTAAGGTCGGCTATTCAGGCGGGTGGCGCTGCGCTTACCCGCCCTACATTAACTTATTGCGCTCCATAAACCCTTCCCCGCCCAACTGACGCATCTGGCGCATAATCCACGCCTGTCGGCTTCGCACGTACCCTGATGGGGCACTGGCTTTAAAGCGGATGGGATTAGGTAAGACAGCAGCCAGGAGTGCCGCTTCTGACATACTCAGACGGCTGGCCGGTTTATTGAAATAACGCTGTGCGGCAGCCTCCACCCCGAATATGCCATCACCAAACTCGGCGACGTTGAGATACACGGTCAGGATGCGCTTTTTGCTCCAGACCGATTCCATCCCCAGGGTCAGCCCCGCTTCCAGCCCTTTTCGCACCCAGCTTCGCCCATCCCATAGAAACAGGTTTTTGGCCGTCTGTTGCGACAGCGTTGACGCGCCTCGCACGCGGTTTTCGTGGCGTTCGTTATGAGCAAGCGCCTTCTCAATGGCCGCGACGTCGAACCCCCAGTGCTCCGGGAATTTTTGATCCTCCGCCGCGATGACCGCCAGCCCCATAAACGGTGAGATAGCGTCCATACTCACCCAATCTGAGTGGGCCACATAGCTGAAATCGCCGGTGAGCCACGCGCCGAGCTGACGCTCAACCATAACGGCAGAGAACGGAACCGGCATAATGCTGAATAATGCCAGCCCGCCTCCCCAGAATACCGCCAGCACAAGAACGATGCGCAAGAGAATACGTTTCACCCATGCGCCTGCGCCAGATTGACGTCTCATTCAGTGAGCACCAGCACGCGAGCCACCAGCTTTTCAATACCGGAGGCGGCCTCAGCGATATTATTCGCCAGCATATACGCCGGCGTGGTGACAATCTTGTTATCTTCATCAACCACAATGTCATCAACCGGGCACGGAACGTGTTCGCCCCCCATTTCCTCCACGATCTCTGCGGTATCAATATCGGTGCCAATCGTCAGCCGCAGCGGGAAATCAAAAATTTTAGGCAGCATGGCTGGCGCGATACAGATAAAGCCCAGCGGTTTACCCGCCGCGTGCATCGCCTGCGACAGCATTTTTAGATGAGGATCGACCTGACACTCCGCACCCTGCGCGGCAAAGGTGCTGAGATTTTTGGCCGCGCCAAACCCGCCTGGAACAATTAGCGCATCAAGCTCTGCGGCATCTGCCTGAATAAGAGGATGGATGTCACCGCGCACGATACGCGCGGCTTCAATCAGCACGTTACGGGTTTCCGCCATTGGCTCACCGGTCAGATGGTTAATCACATCAGCCTGATTTTTGTCTGGCGCAAAGCAAATCACCTCTGCTCCCTGTTTTGCCAAAGCCAGCAGCGTAATGACGGTTTCATGTATCTCAGAACCATCGTAAACACCGCATCCGCTCAGCACGACACCAATCTTTTTCATCATGACGATCCTTTTCTGCAACTGGCTGAAGCACATTAATAATTTTGATTAAAACGCTATGCTTCACACATTTCACTGATTCATGTAACAAACCATTTAAGATTTGCTATCTTATCTGCGTGCGGCCTAAATTTTTCAGGCGGCGCCGATTCGAAAATAACTTTAAAAAACAGGCGCAGCCACGATTTCCCTGGTGTTGGCGCAGTATTCGCGCACCCCGGTTAAGCCGGGGTCATTTTTTTCTGGCTTCGACCCAGGCTTTAAGCACCGCAACATCGTTTTGCCACTCTTGTTTCATCTCTTCCACCCAATCACCCACGTTATCTTCCCATGCAGGTAAATCAGGCGACTGAATCTGTTGACCCAGCTGCTGCAGGTGGCGTAAGCCGACCGAGCCGGCTGCGCCTTTGATTTTATGTCCTTCTTCGACGATGCCCTTCTGGTCGCGGGCGGTCAGGTTTGATTCCAGCACGCTCAGATAGCCAGGCATCATTTTTTCAAACACCGCCAGACCGTCGGTAATCAGTTTTGGACCAACCAGATCGATGTACTGCTCAAGCATTCCCGTATCAAGTATCGTTTGGGCTTTCGCGCTATCAACAGACGTCATGGTGCTCTCCTCTTCATCATGGGTATCCCAGAACTTCTTAATCATGGCGGTCAGAGCAGGCACCGCCAGCGGCTTGCTGAGTACATCGTCCATACCGGCATCGAGATACTCTTTTTTATCTTTCAGTACGTTCGCCGTCAGCGCAACCAGCGGCGGCAGTTCATCGGCCGCGTACTGACGCGTCAGTTCACGGGAGATATCCAGCCCGGTCATATCCGGTAATTGAATATCCAGCAGAACGAGGTCGTATTCGTCCGGTTTAAACATCTCCAGAGCGGCTTTACCCGTCATCGCGACATCAACGCTGTTGCCCAATTTTTCCAGCACAGAGCGCGCCACAATCACGTTAAGCTCAATATCTTCCACCAGCAGGACGTGCAGCGCTGGCAGCGGCATGTCGTCGTTATCAAAGGTGTCTTCAACCTCTTCAGCCACCGCCGGCGCATGGACCGTCAGCGTGAAGGTCGATCCTTTGCCCGGCTGGCTGATAACGG
This sequence comes from Enterobacter sp. FW301-JW81, assembly GCF_058788735.1. Classification (NCBI taxonomy): domain Bacteria; kingdom Pseudomonadati; phylum Pseudomonadota; class Gammaproteobacteria; order Enterobacterales; family Enterobacteriaceae; genus Enterobacter; species Enterobacter sp. FW301-JW81. Next base: position 436,445 of record NZ_JBYTBA010000003.1, read on the forward strand.
TGATATCGCCACCCATGCTCTTCGCCAGCCGCTTAGACACCGCCAGGCCAATGCCTGTACCGGTGGCGGGTTTACCGCCGTTGCTGTCCTTCACCTGGTAGTACATCGCGAAAATCTTGTCCTGCTCCTCCTGCGGAATACCCATCCCGGAATCTTCCACCTCGAAGTGCAGCATATCCCCTTCGTCAAAGCGGATACGCACCGTCACCTGCCCCTTCTGGGTAAATTTCACCGCGTTGCTGATCAGGTTCCAGAGGATCTGACGCAGCCGCGTACCATCAGTCACCACTTTATGCGGCAGCGGCAGGGTGGGATCCATGACAAAGCTCAGCCCCTTCTGCTGTGCCTGCAGGCCGGACAGGTTTTCCAGATCGGCAAGGAAGCTGGTGAAATCAACCGGCTGGTTATCAAGCTGAACCTTCCGGCGTTCCATTTTATCCATATCAATAATATCGTTGAAGATATTGCCCAGCGTGACCGCCGAGACATGGATCGTTTTGAGGTATTTTTCCTGCTCCGCGGTCAGGTCGGTGTCCAACAGAATACGGCTCAGCCCGACAATGCCATTAAGCGGCGTACGCAGTTCGTGGCTGATGGTCGAGATGAATGTGGTCTTGTCGCGGCTGGCGCGCTCCAGGGCATCCTGATAGCGCTTACGCTCGGTGATATCGCGCCCAAAGCCCATCAGGCCGTGGCGTTTCCCGACGCGGTCATAGTAGGGCACCTTACGGATCTCGAAGCAGGCTTTGCGTCCGTCCGGGTAATCCAGCCACTGTTCATAGGTCAGCGAGACGTTATGGCGGAATACTTTTTCGTCCGTCTCCATGACCTTGGCGGCCGCTTCTTCGGAGTAAACGTCCTGCGGCTTCAGGTGAATCAGCTGCTTCTCGCTTTTCCCGGTGAGCAGCTCCATCGCCCGGTTACAGCCGGAAAACTCTTTATCTTCATTGCGGTAGAACACCAGATCCGGCGAAGCATCAAGGAACGAACGCAGGAAAGAGGATTGCTGCTCAAGCTGGATCTGCGTGACCTCGCGCTCTTTCATTTCGATTTTCAGCTGCTCCAGCGTGGCCTGACGTTCGGCCTCCGCCTTCTCGCGATCTGAAATCTCCTGATTAAGCTGCGCAATGTTGTCTTTGAGCTGGACGTTGAGCTTCAGGTCGCGCTCGCGCATCTCCTCCAGCTTATCAACCAGTTTTGACAGACGCTGACGGGATTCCTCCAGCTGTTCAACCACCACGGAAAGGAAATAGACCGCCCAGGGGGTTATGAGTAAGCCAAAGAAGATAGATCGGATGACGTCGATACTCTCGACCTGACCGTGCAGCACCATGGTGACGGCCATTTGCACGACAATGGCCAGAACGACCAGCGCCAGCGCAAGCAGCATGGAGAAACGCACCAGCCCAAGCTTCATCATCAGGTCGACGTAATACTGGGCAAGCATTCGAATTTGCTTCATAGAGGATCCCTTCACGACTTTATCGCTCAATAATACTCAAATTCGCGGCGGGACGTTGAAGGTTCTGAGAAAAAGTGCGGGGTGAAACAGGAGATTAGCCTCGCTCCCGGCGAACCGGAAGCGAGGAGAGGTCAATCAGGAGCGCTTCAGCAGCAGCCAGAGGCTGATCAGGAGGAAGCTGGCGCTTGGCAACAGCGCACCAATAATCGGCGGAATGCCATAAACCAGCGTCAGTGGACCAAAGATCTGATCGAGCACGTAGAAGACAAAACCGAAGCTGATACCGGTCACGACGCGTACCCCCATCGGCACACTGCGCAACGGGCCGAAGATAAACGACAGCGCCATCAGCATCATCACCGCCACGGACATCGGCTGGAAGATTTTGCTCCACATGTTGAGCTGATAACGCCCGGCATCCTGCCCGCTCGACTTCAGGTATTTCACATAGTTGTGTAAACCACTGATTGAGAGCGCGTCAGGATCCAGCGCCACGACCCCGAGCTTATCGGGCGTGAGGTTGGTCTTCCACGTACCGGTCACCGTCTGAGAACCGGTGATCTGTTTTGGATCTGTCAGGTCAGACTCATCAACCTGTGACAAACGCCACTGCTTATGTTCAGGGTCAAACTTCGCCGAAGAGGCGTGTCTGACGGACTGCAATCGGCGCTGATCGTTGAAAGAGTAGATACTGACGCCGCCTAGCTCATCGTTGCCTTTTACACGTTCGATGTAGACGAAGCTTTTGCCATCTTTCGCCCATAACCCTTGCTGAGTGGACAGCAGAGAACCGCCGTACATCGCCTGAGCGCGGTAGTTACGCGCCGTCTGTTCGCCCTGCGGCGCGACCCACTCGCCAATCGCCATGGTCAACAGCACCAGCGGGATTGCGGTTTTCATGACCGACAGCGCGACCTGCATTCGGGTAAAGCCCGATGCCTGCATAACGACCAGCTCGCTGCGCTGCGCCAGCATACCCAGCCCCAGCAGCGCACCCAGCAGGGCCGCCATCGGGAAGAAGATCTGCACGTCTTTCGGCACGCTGAGCAGGGTATACATCCCCGCGCCCAGCGCGTCGTAGCTCCCCTGCCCGGCTTTTTTCAGCTGATCGACAAATTTGATAATGCCGGAGAGCGACACCAGCATGAACAACGTCATCATGATGGTGGTAAAAATGGTTTTACCGATATAGCGATCGAGAACGCCAAACGCCTGCATTAGATGGCTCCTTTACGCGAGAATCGGGCACGTATGCGGCGCACAGGCACCGTATCCCACAGGTTTAATCCCAGCGCCAGCAGGATGTACAGGCTGTTGACGAACCATGTCCAGACCATAGGATCCAGCTTGCCCTTCGCGCCGTTGGAGCGAATCGAGGTTTGCAGCAGGAAGTAGATCAGGTAAAGCAGCATCGCCGGCAGCATAGAGAGCACGCGTCCCTGACGCGGGTTCACCACGCTCAGCGGAACAACAATCAGCGCCATCATAAACACGGTGAAGACGAGAGTAATACGCCAGTGGAACTCAGCGCGCGCTCTGTCGGTATCGGTATTCCACAGGGTACGCATGTCCATTTGCTCGGTATCCGTTGGATCGAGCGCCACAGCCTGATGCCCGATAATGGCCTGGTAGTTCTGGAAGTCCGTAATGCGGAAGTCACGCAGCATCGCGGTGCCTTCGAAGCGGGTGCCTTTATTCAGCGTCACGATCTGCGAACCGTCTTTGCGCTGCGCAAGTTGACCAGAGTCAGCAATGACCACTGATGGACGCGCGTTACCTTTAGTCCGCAGCTGCGCCAGGAATACGTCGTTAAATTTACTGCCATCAACGCTCTCAATAAACAGCACGGAGTTTCCGTCGGTCGCCTGCTGGAACTGTCCCTGGGCTAACGCCGCCATGCCGGGGTTTGCTTTCGCTTCGGCCAGCACTTCGTCCTGGTGACGGGAAGACATGGGGCCTGCCCACATCACATTCACCGCCGCAACAATACCCGTGAACAGCGCCAGTATCATGGCGGCTTTCACCAGTACGGCTTTACTCAGGCCACAGGCATGCATCACCGTGATTTCACTCTCGGTGTAGAGCTTCCCAAGCGTCATGAGCAGGCCAAGGAAAAGACTAAGCGGCAGGATAAGCTGCGCCATTTCCGGGATCCCTAAACCAAGCAGGGAAAGCACCAGATTCGTTGGAATTTCGCCGTCAACGGCCGCACCGAGGATCTTAACCAGCTTCTGACAGAAAAAAATCAGCAGCAGGATGAAGAGGATCGCCAGTTGGCTCTTGAGCGTCTCCCGCACCAGATATCTTATGATTATCACTTTAAATACGCCCGTAAAAACCCGTCTCTTTGCTGGAAAATCGCTTGTTTCATGGCTTAAACGTCATTTATTCTCTTGAGTCGTCGAAATCATCGCTAAGATTAAAACATCCGGCGGATTCACGCTTCAGGACTTTTTCTGACGTGTCGAAACCGTAGTAACGTAAGATTAACACGAAGTCACCACAACAGCGGACATGAGTTACGAAAGGTTTCAATTCTATCCGTAGCAGCCGCCGTTGTCTTTAAGATTCAGGAGCGTAGTGCATGGAGTTCAGTGTAAAAAGCGGTAGCCCGGAGAAACAGCGGAGTGCCTGCATCGTTGTGGGCGTCTTTGAACCACGCCGACTCTCCCCGATCGCCGAACAACTCGATAAAATCAGTGACGGCTATATTAGCGCCCTGCTGCGCCGTGGCGAACTGGAAGGCAAACCTGGGCAGACGCTGTTACTGCACCATGTTCCGAACGTACTGTCAGAACGTATTCTGCTGATTGGCTGCGGCAAAGAACGCGAGCTGGATGAACGTCAGTATAAGCAGGTGATTCAGAAAACGATTAATACGCTGAATGACACCGGTTCAATGGAGGCCGTCTGCTTCCTGACAGAGCTGCACGTTAAGGGGCGTAACACCTACTGGAAAGTGCGCCAGGCGGTCGAAACGGCAAAAGAGAGCCTGTACAGCTTCGATCAGCTGAAGACCAATAAAAGCGAGCCGCGTCGTCCACTGCGGAAAATGGTCTTTAACGTGCCAACGCGCCGTGAACTGACCAGCGGCGAGCGCGCCATCCAGCACGGTCTGGCGATTGCTGCCGGCATTAAAGCCGCCAAAGATCTCGGCAACATGCCGCCTAACATCTGTAACGCCGCGTACCTGGCCTCGCAAGCGCGTCAGCTGGCCGATGCCTACAGCAAGAATGTCATTACCCGCGTCATCGGCGAACAGCAGATGAAAGAGCTGGGGATGCACTCTTATCTGGCGGTCGGTAACGGCTCTCAGAACGAATCCCTGATGTCCGTCATTGAGTACAAAGGCAATCCGTCCGAAGACGCGCGCCCTATCGTGCTTGTCGGTAAAGGCCTGACCTTCGACTCCGGCGGTATCTCCATCAAGCCTGCCGAAGGCATGGACGAGATGAAGTACGACATGTGCGGCGCAGCGGCAGTTTATGGCGTGATGCGCATGGTGGCGGAGCTTCAGCTGCCGATTAACGTGATTGGCGTGCTGGCAGGCTGCGAAAACATGCCTGGCGGTCGCGCTTATCGTCCGGGTGACGTCCTGACCACCATGTCCGGGCAGACGGTTGAAGTGTTGAACACCGACGCCGAAGGCCGTCTGGTACTCTGTGACGTACTGACCTACGTGGAACGCTTCGAGCCGGAAGCGGTGATTGACGTCGCCACGCTCACCGGCGCCTGCGTGATTGCGCTGGGCCACCACATCACCGGCCTGATGTCGAACCACAATCCGCTGGCGCACGAGCTTATCGGCGCCTCGGAGCAGGCCGGCGACCGCGCATGGCGTCTGCCGCTGGGTGACGAGTATCAGGATCAGCTGGAATCTAACTTTGCGGATATGGCGAACATCGGCGGACGTCCCGGTGGTGCGATCACCGCGGGCTGCTTCCTGGCGCGCTTCACCCGCAAGTACAACTGGGCGCACCTGGATATCGCGGGCACCGCATGGCGCTCCGGTAAGGCCAAAGGCGCAACCGGTCGTCCGGTCGCGCTGCTGTCGCAGTTCCTGCTGAACCGCGCGGGTTTTAACGGCGACGAATGATATAAAATGCCGGGTGGCGCTTCGCCTTACCCGGCCTACAACGTCATTCAACCGTAGGCCGGGTAAGGCGAAGCGCCACCCGGCTTTGCATTTGAATCCAAACTAAGAAGCCCCATATATGAAGAATGCAACGTTCTACCTTCTGGACAACGACACCCACCAGGATGGCCTCAGCGCCGTAGAACAGCTGGTCTGTGAAATTGCCGCAGAACGTTGGCGCGCAGGTAAACGCGTTCTGATTGCCTGTGAAGATGAACAGCAGGCGATTCGTCTTGACGAAGCGCTGTGGGCGCGCCCGCCGGAGAGTTTTGTGCCGCATAACCTGTCAGGCGAAGGTCCACGCGGCGGCGCACCGGTTGAAATTGCCTGGCCGCAAAAGCGCAACAGCAGCGCGCGCGATATTCTGATTAGCCTGCGGATAGATTTTGCAGATTTTGCCACCGCTTTCACAGAAGTGGTAGACTTTGTCCCTTACGAAGAATCTTTGAAACAACTGGCGCGCGAACGCTATAAAGCGTACCGCCTGGCTGGTTTTAACCTGAATACGGCAACCTGGAAATAATGGAAAAGACATATAACCCACGCGATATCGAACAGCCGCTTTACGAGCACTGGGAACAGCAGGGCTATTTCAAGCCTAACGGCGACGAAAGCAAAGAGTCCTTCTGCATCATGATCCCGCCGCCGAACGTCACCGGCAGTTTGCATATGGGTCATGCTTTCCAGCAGACCATCATGGACACCATGATCCGCTACCAGCGCATGCAGGGTAAAAACACCCTGTGGCAGGCGGGGACTGACCACGCGGGTATCGCGACCCAGATGGTGGTTGAACGTAAAATTGCCGCTGAAGAAGGGAAAACCCGCCACGACTACGGTCGCGACGCGTTCATCGACAAAATCTGGCAGTGGAAAGCGGAATCAGGCGGCACCATTACCCGTCAGATGCGCCGCCTCGGCAACTCCGTTGACTGGGAGCGCGAGCGCTTCACCATGGATGAAGGCCTGTCCAACGCCGTTAAAGAAGTCTTCGTCCGCCTCTACAAAGAAGACCTGATTTACCGCGGCAAGCGCCTGGTAAACTGGGACCCGAAACTGCGTACCGCAATCTCCGATCTGGAAGTGGAAAACCGCGAGTCTAAAGGCTCCATGTGGCACATCCGCTATCCGCTGGCCGACGGCGCAAAAACCGCCGACGGTAAAGATTACCTGGTGGTCGCGACCACCCGTCCGGAAACCCTGCTGGGCGATACCGGCGTAGCCGTTAACCCGGAAGATCCACGTTATAAAGATCTGATCGGCAAATTCGTGGTGCTACCGCTGGTAAACCGCCGTATTCCGATTGTGGGCGACGAACACGCCGACATGGAAAAAGGCACCGGCTGCGTAAAAATCACCCCGGCGCACGACTTCAACGACTACGAAGTCGGCCGTCGTCACGCCCTGCCGATGATCAACATTCTGACCTTCGACGGCGATATCCGCGAAAGCGCAGAAGTGTACGACACCAAAGGCGAAGAGTCTGACGTTTACTCCAGCGACATCCCGGCTGAATTCCAGAAGCTGGAACGTTTTGCCGCGCGTAAAGCGATTGTGGCTGCCGTCGACGCGCTCGGCCTGCTGGAAGAGATAAAACCTCACGATCTGACCGTGCCGTACGGCGACCGTGGCGGCGTGGTTATCGAGCCAATGCTGACCGACCAGTGGTACGTGCGTGCCGACGTGCTGGCGAAACCGGCTGTTGAAGCGGTTGAGAACGGCAGCATCCAGTTCGTGCCGAAGCAGTACGAAAACATGTACTTCTCCTGGATGCGCGATATTCAGGACTGGTGTATCTCCCGTCAGCTGTGGTGGGGTCACCGCATCCCGGCATGGTATGACAACGAAGGCAATGTCTACGTTGGCCGCACCGAAGACGAAGTCCGTCAGGAAAACAACCTGGGCGCGGATGTTGCCCTGCGTCAGGATGAAGACGTGCTGGATACCTGGTTCTCCTCCGCGCTGTGGACCTTCTCCACCCTCGGCTGGCCAGAAAACACCGACGCGCTGCGTCAGTTCCACCCAACCAGCGTGATGGTGTCCGGCTTCGACATTATCTTCTTCTGGATTGCCCGCATGATCATGATGACCATGCACTTCATCAAAGACGAAGACGGCAAGCCGCAGGTTCCGTTCCATACCGTCTACATGACCGGTCTGATCCGCGACGATGAAGGCCAGAAGATGTCCAAGTCCAAGGGCAACGTGATTGACCCACTGGATATGGTTGACGGTATCGCTCTGGAAGACCTGCTGGAAAAACGTACCGGCAACATGATGCAGCCGCAGCTGGCTGAGAAAATCCGCAAGCGCACCGAGAAGCAGTTCCCGAACGGGATTGAGTCTCACGGTACCGACGCCCTGCGTTTCACCCTGGCGGCGCTGGCCTCTACCGGCCGCGACATTAACTGGGATATGAAGCGTCTGGAAGGTTACCGCAACTTCTGTAACAAGCTGTGGAACGCCAGCCGCTTTGTGCTGATGAACACGGAAGATCAGGACTGCGGCTTCAACGGCGGCGAGATGACTCTCTCACTGGCGGACCGCTGGATCCTGGCGGAATTCAACCAGACGGTGAAAGCGTTCCGCGACGCGCTGGACAGCTACCGCTTTGATATCGCCGCGGGCATCCTGTACGAATTCACCTGGAACCAGTTCTGTGACTGGTATCTGGAGCTGGCGAAGCCGGTGATGAACGGCGGTTCTGAAGCAGAGCTGCGCGGCACGCGCAACACGCTGATTACCGTTCTGGAAGGTCTGCTGCGCCTGGCGCATCCGGTCATTCCATTCATCACCGAAACCATCTGGCAGCGCGTGAAGGTGATTGCGGGCATCAACGCAGACACCATCATGCTGCAGCCGTTCCCGGAATTCGATGCTGCTAAGGTTGATGAAGCCGCATCAGCGGATACCGAGTGGCTGAAACAGGCGATCGTTGCGGTACGTAACATCCGTGCTGAAATGAATATCGCCCCGGGCAAACCACTGGAGCTGCTGCTGCGCGGCTGCAGCGAAGCGGCTGTTCGTCGCGTCACCGAGAACAACACCTTCCTGAAAACCATGGCGCGTCTGGAAAGCATCACCGTGCTGCCTGCTGATGACAAAGGTCCGGTTTCCGTGACCAAAATCATCGACGGCGCCGAACTGCTGATCCCGATGGCGGGTCTCATCGACAAAGACGCCGAGCTGGCTCGTCTGGCGAAAGAAGTGGCGAAAGTCGACGTGGAAATCGGCAAAATCGAAAGCAAACTGGCGAACGAAGGCTTTGTCGCCCGTGCGCCGGAAGCGGTCATCGCGAAAGAGCGTGAGCGTCTGGTTGCCTTCGCCGATGCGAAGACCAAGCTGATTGAGCAGCAGGCGGTTATTGCAGCCCTGTAATGCTATTACCCCTTACGCTTCAGGGCGTAAGGGGTACCCTTCCTGAAAACTCCTCGCTTGCACTCCTTTTTCTGCGGTGCTATTAACAGCAGTTGTGTGTCAATTTTTGTAATGAGTAATGCTATGAGCGTGATTACCCCCGTCGCGACAACGATGCGTCGGATCGCTGTGCAGGACAACCCGGCTATCGCCGCCGTTATCCGTACGGTTTCTGCCGAATATGGCCTGACGGCTGACAAAGGCTATACGGTTGCCGACCCAAATCTCGACGAGCTGTTCCAGCTGTACAGCCAGCCGGGCCATGCCTACTGGATAATTGAACAGAACGGCCAGGTTGTAGGCGGCGGCGGCGTAGCGCCACTCAGCTGCAGCGAGCCGGATATCTGTGAACTGCAGAAAATGTATTTCCTGCCAGCGGCGCGCGGGCAAGGTCTGGCGAAAAAGCTGGCACTGGTGGCTCTGGACCACGCGCGCACTCAGGGTTTTAAACGCTGTTACCTCGAAACTACCGCTTTCCTCAAAGAGGCCATCGGCCTGTATGAACATCTGGGCTTTGAGCATATTGATGCACCGCTGGGCTGTACCGGCCACGTTGATTGCGAAGTCAGGATGCTGAAAATTCTGTAACTATCTTTGCTGCCCCCTTCTGTTAAGCGGCGCTGAACTGAATGCTCTACACTCTCAGTTCACACCACAACGGGGGAAACACGATGTCGAAGATAAAAAGCTACGCCGCACCGCAGGCGGGTGCAGAACTTGAGCTGTACGAATACGATGCGGGCGAACTAAAAGCAGAAGACGTCGAAGTACAGGTTGATTACTGCGGGATCTGCCACTCGGATCTCTCGATGATCGACAACGAATGGGGCTTTTCAAGCTATCCACTGATTGCCGGGCACGAGGTCATTGGCCGCGTCGTTGCGCTCGGTAGCGCCGCGCAGGACAAAGGGCTGAAGGTCGGCCAGCGCGTGGGCATTGGCTGGACGGCACGCAGCTGCGGCCACTGCGACGCCTGTATCAGCGGCAACCAGATCAACTGCCTCGAAGGCGCCGTTCCCACTATTCTGAACAAAGGCGGTTTTGCCGATAAGCTGCGCGCCGACTGGCAATGGGTCATTCCTCTGCCGGACAGCATTGATATTGAGTCTGCCGGTCCGCTGCTGTGCGGCGGTATTACCGTCTTCAAACCGCTGCTGATGCACCATATTACCGCCACCAGCCGCGTGGGCGTCATCGGTATTGGCGGCCTGGGGCATATTGCCATCAAACTGCTGCACGCGATGGGCTGTGAAGTGACGGCGTTCAGCTCGAACCCGGCGAAAGAGAAAGAAGTTCTGGCGATGGGCGCGGATAAAGTCGTGAACAGCCGCGATCCGGAAGCCCTGAACGCGCTGGCGGGTCAGTTTGACCTGATCATTAACACCGTCAACGTCGATCTCAACTGGCAGCCGTACTTTGAAGCGCTGGCCTACGGCGGTAACTTCCACACCGTGGGTGCCGTGATGAAGCCGCTGCCGGTTCCGGCGTTTACCCTGATCGGCGGGGATCGCAGCGTATCCGGCTCTGCGACCGGCACGCCGTTCGAGTTGCGCAAACTGATGAAGTTTGCTGGACGCACGAAAGTGGCACCGACCACCGAACTGTACCCGATGTCGAAAATCAACGAAGCCATCCAGCACGTGCGCGACGGCAAAGCCCGTTATCGCGTGGTGTTGAAAGCGGATTTTTGATGTGAGATTGCCGGGGTATGTGCGGCCTGGTGCCTCACCCCAACCCTCTCCCACGGGGAGAGGGCGCAAACACTAAAAACGGTAACGGTTGTTACCGTTTTGCATCTACCATGGCCTTAAACACCTCTGCCACCGCGACCGCTCCCGGATCCATCACCCCGTCCAGATTCTCTTTGTTCACATACGATGAGCGCCCCGCACCGGCTTTCTCCATTTTCGCCGTTGCCTCTGCCCCCTGCTGTGCCGCCTGCACTGCCGCCTGAAGATCGCCTTTCTGCAAGGCTTCCAGCGCCGGCTGCAGCGCGTCGATCAGCGTGCGATCGCCGAGATCCGCCCCGCCGTACTGCTTCATCTGCGCCAGCCCGCTCAGCAACGCTTCCGGTAGCGACTGTCCATCGTGAAGCTTTTGCCCGGCCGCGGTAAAGAAGATCGACATTAATACCCCGCTCGATCCGCCCATCACCGTGGCCAGCCGCTCGCCCACCAGCAACAGCAGCTTAGACACATCGTTAAGCGGGAGTGTGTTTTCCTCCAGACGCTGCGCAATATCCCGCGCGCCTTGCGCAAAGGTGGAGCCGGTGTCGCCATCCCCCACTTTCGCATCCAGCGCGTTCAGGCGGTTTTCCAGCTGGATCAGCGTGTTCGTCACTGAGGAGACACATTCTCTCACCCGCGTATTGTCCGAAGGGGTGAATTCCACACGATCGTGAATGGCGCTATGTGCCACGGTACGCATCGGTGCAAACGCCACCGGCTTCTGCCAGCCCAGCGTCTCGACATCGGCATGAATCGCCTTTTCGAAGAAATCGTTGAGCTTAAGCAGCGTCAGGGAAAAACCTTTCATATCCAGGGCGCTCACCAGCGGCGCAGGGCCAATCAGGTACGCGATCTCCTCTTTCAGCGCCGAGTGTGCCAGCTCTTTCGTCAGCAGCGCCATCTCCAGCGCCGATACGCCGCCAAGATTGTTAATCAATACCGCAAAGCGCCCCGTACCCGCCTGCGCCCTCAACGGTGCCACCAGCGTGTCGATAATCGCTTTGCTGTTTTGCGTATCCACCACGGAAGCTCCGGGTTCGCCGTGAATGCCCAGACCCAGCTCGACGTGGCCTTGCCTAATGCGCCCCTCATCATCGTCGCTGCCCGGCAGGTTACAGGTTTGCATCGCCACACCCAGGCTCCAGAGGTTGTCGCAGGCCTGCTGCGCAATCTCCCGCACTTCGCTCAGCGATTTTCCGTGCTCCGCCGCATAGCCTGCAATCTTGTGCACCAGTGCCGTACCGGCAATACCGCGTGGCTGCTTGTTATCCGGCAGCGCAATGTCGTCCGCCACAATCACCATCTCAACCTTCAGGCCATAGCGTTTGGCCTTTTCAGCGGCCAGGCCGAAGTTCAGGCGGTCACCGGTATAGTTTTTGACGATCAGCAGACAGCCGCGATCGCCCGTGACCGCAACGATGGCATTGAGCACCGCATCCACGCTCGGCGAGGCAAACAGATCGCCACACACTGCCGCCGTCAGCATGCCTTTACCGACAAACCCGGCGTGCGCGGGTTCGTGACCTGAGCCGCCGCCGGAGATCACCGCCACGCGACTTTTGTCCCAGTCGCCGCGCGCGACAATCCTGATAGCCGGATCGATATCGAGTTTGACAAGATTTGCGTGCGGCGCAGAGAGCAGTATGCCTTCTATGGCATCGTTGACCAGCTGCTTGCGGTCGTTAAAGAAGAATCTGGACATAGTTTCCCACTATTTTGTGAACCGTATGCAAAAGCATAGTCCGCACTGGATAATGCGCCGCAAAGTCAGCAATTTACTCAGCCAAATTGCCGTCAGGTTGCCTATACTGCACCCAGGACCAAGAGAGGAAGCGCATCATGAGTACACCATTGTTAATTGCCCGGACGCTGGAAAAAGAGCTGTATTTACTGCCCGCGATGGCAAACCGCCACGGTCTGATCACCGGTGCGACCGGGACGGGGAAAACCGTCACCCTGCAAAAACTGGCGGAGTCGCTTTCAGAGATTGGCGTACCGGTCTTTATGGCTGACGTGAAAGGCGATTTAACCGGTGTGGCTCAGGAGGGTATCGCCTCTGAAAAACTGCTCGAACGGCTGAAAAATATTGGCATCACGGATTGGACCCCGCACGGTAATCCGGTGGTCGTCTGGGACATCTTTGGCGAGAAAGGCCACCCGGTACGCGCTACCGTCTCCGATCTCGGCCCGCTGCTGCTGGCTCGCCTGCTTAACCTCAATGACGTACAGTCCGGAGTGCTGAACATTATCTTCCGCATTGCCGATGACCAGGGTCTGCTGCTGCTCGATTTCAAAGATCTGCGGGCCATTACCCAGTACATCGGCGATAACGCGAAATCCTTCCAGAACCAGTATGGCAATATCAGCAGCGCGTCGGTGGGCGCCATTCAGCGCGGGCTACTGACGCTTGAGCAACAGGGCGCCGAGCACTTCTTCGGCGAGCCGATGCTGGATATCAAAGACTGGATGCGCACCGACAGCAGCGGCAAAGGCATTATTAATATCCTGAGTTCAGAGAAGCTCTACCAGATGCCGAAACTCTACGCCGCCAGCCTGCTGTGGATGCTCTCTGAGCTTTACGAGCAGTTGCCTGAAGCAGGCGATCTGGAAAAACCGAAGCTGGTCTTCTTCTTTGACGAAGCGCACCTGCTGTTCAACGATGCGCCGCAGGTATTGCTGGACAAGATTGAACAGGTGATTCGCCTGATTCGCTCCAAAGGCGTCGGCGTCTGGTTTGTCTCGCAAAATCCATCCGATATACCAGACAACGTACTGGGCCAGCTCGGTAACCGCGTGCAGCACGCCCTGCGCGCCTTTACGCCGAAAGATCAAAAAGCGGTGAAAGCCGCGGCGCAAACCATGCGCGCTAATCCGGCCTTTGATACCGAAGCGGCGATTCAGGCGTTAGGCACCGGTGAAGCGCTGATCTCGTTCCTTGATGCGAAGGGCAGCCCGTCCGTGGTGGAACGCGCAATGGTGATCGCCCCCTGCTCGCGCATGGGGCCGGTGACGGACGATGAGCGCAACGGCCTGATTAACCACTCCCCGGTGTACGGAAAGTACGAAGACGAGGTAGATCGCGAATCTGCGTTCGAAATGCTGCAAAAAGGGGTACAGGCGACCACCGAATCGCAGGATGCGCCAGCTGCCAAAGGGCAGTCTGTCGCGGTGGATGACGGTATTCTCGGTGGACTCAAAGACATTCTGTTCGGCAGCACCGGGCCGCGCGGCGGCAAGCGTGATGGCGTGGTGCAGACCATGGCGAAAAGCGCCGCGCGGCAGGTCACGAATCAGATAGTGCGCGGCATGCTGGGGAGTTTACTAGGCGGCCGTCGTCGGTAGACGGGGAACCCACGGGTGGCCAAGCGCCGAACCCTGTACGCCGTGCTCATGCAGATAGCGGTCGATTTCCACCATCCCCGTCCAGCGGTTCTCACACCACAGCGGTGCCAGAAGCGTTGGGCGGCGGGCGCTGGCGGAAATGCGGTGGTAAACAATCTCCGGCGGCGTGTGGCGAATCATCTCCCCTGCCGTCACCGTATACTCGTCGAGTTCAATGCCGTTCAACCGTCCGGCTTCCCAGGCTTTCGCCATAATGCTGCCCTTAACGATATGCAGCGGGTGCAGCTTGATGCCGTCCACACCGGTTTCAACTACCCTTTCCAGCGTTTCAAGGCCATGCTGTTGACCTTCTCCGGGCAAGCCGACAATCAGATGCGAGCAGACCTTCAGCCCGCGCTCGCGAGCAAGGCGCGTGGTGCGCTGGTAGCAGGCAAAATCATGGCCACGGTTGATCCGGTGCAGCGTTTTGTCATGCGCGGTCTGTAGACCCAGCTCCAGCCAGATCTCATAGCCTTGCTCTTTATACTCGCTGAGCAGGTCCAGTACCGCGTCCGGCACGCAGTCCGGGCGCGTACCCACGCACAGCCCGACAATATTGGCCTGGCTGACGGCCTGCTGATACATGTCGCGCAGCACCTGCACCTCCGCCCACGTGCTGGTGTAGGCCTGAAAATAGGCCAGATACTGCTTCGCACGGTTTACCAGACTCGCCTGATGTGAAAGCTGCTCGACGATGGAGCGGTGCTGCTGGGTCTCATCAGCAAACGAGGCAACGTTACAGAAGGTGCAGCCGCCGCGCCCAATCGTGCCATCCCGGTTTGGACAGCTAAACCCGCCATGCAGCGTCAGCTTGTGAACCTTTTGACCATAACGCTGCAAAAGATCCCCACCAAACATATTGACTAATTTCTGTAACTGCATAATCTGATAGACCGTCCCGGAGAAAGGGGACAAGCCTGCCATTTTTAGCCTCTGTCGGCGATGACCTGGATCAATCGCCCTGGACGGCCTTTATCTATATGAATAAATACTCAGGATTACTGCAATTTCATTCACCCCGGTCGTAATTACTTTTCCTTATGTTCTGATTGTTTTTTTCATTTATAGCGCCACCACGGTAAAACAGTGGCTTTATGCGGGTTTGCAGCCAATACCAGATTATTATTCTGGTATGAAACCGCTATTCAGCACGCTACATTGATAATACCGCTTTCATATAGTGAGTCAGATCACACTCCGCTGCGTCCTGTCTGGGCATACAATCAATGTAAAAATAGTTAAATTCTTTTTACATACAAAGATATAGCGCCTCTTTAGCACATTTTTGTATAAATAAGATTGCCATTTGACCTGTGTACCAATTCCCGATAAGTTGGAAATCCGCTGGAAGCTTTCTGGATGAGCGGCCTGCTCATCATATTTATGCAGTAATTGAGATTCCCTCTGAAGCAAGTCCTCAAACTTGTTTACCTGCGCGAAAGGATGAAAAAGAGGGCGAATGCGAGGTCCGCGTATGAAACGCAAACCCCGTCGCCATGCTCTTTCTGCGCCTGTGCGCCACGGTAAAGTTCAGAGAGAAGCCCGACGAGCCTGGGGAGGTTCACTGATATGTTGTACGATAAATCCCTTGAGAAGGATAACTGTGGTTTCGGCCTGATCGCCCACATAGAAGGCGAACCTAGCCACAAGGTAGTGCGTACTGCTATTCACGCACTGGCCCGAATGCAGCACCGTGGCGCCATCCTTGCCGATGGTAAAACCGGCGACGGTTGCGGCCTGCTGCTGCAAAAACCCGATCGTTTCTTCCGCATCGTGGCGGAAGAGCGCGGCTGGCGTTTAGCCAAAAACTACGCTGTCGGTATGCTGTTCCTGAACCAGGATCCTGAAAAGGCTGCTGCCTCACGCCGCATCGTCGAAGAAGAACTTCAGCGTGAAACCCTGTCTATTGTCGGCTGGCGTAATGTGCCAACCAATGAAGGGGTGCTCGGTGAAATCGCCCTCTCCTCGCTGCCTCGCATTGAACAGATTTTCGTCAATGCGCCTGCGGGCTGGCGTCCACGTGATATGGAACGCCGTCTGTTTATCGCCCGCCGCCGCATTGAAAAACGTCTCCAGGACGATAAAGAGTTCTACGTCTGTAGCCTCTCAAACCTGGTCAACATCTATAAAGGTCTGTGTATGCCGGCTGACCTGCCGCGCTTCTACCTGGACCTGGCGGACCTGCGTCTGGAATCGGCCATTTGCCTGTTCCACCAGCGCTTCTCCACAAACACCGTACCTCGCTGGCCGCTGGCTCAGCCGTTCCGCTATCTGGCGCACAACGGCGAGATCAACACCATTACCGGTAACCGCCAGTGGGCCCGCGCCCGTACCTATAAGTTCCAGACACCACTGATCCCTGACCTGCACGATGCCGCACCGTTCGTGAACGAAACCGGCTCGGACTCCAGCTCAATGGATAACATGCTGGAACTGCTGCTGGCGGGCGGGATGGACATCGTTCGCGCCATGCGCCTGCTCGTGCCACCTGCCTGGCAGAACAACCCGGATATGGACCCGGAACTGCGCGCGTTCTTCGACTTTAACTCCATGCACATGGAGCCGTGGGACGGCCCGGCGGGCATCGTGATGTCCGACGGTCGTTTTGCCGCCTGTAACCTGGACCGTAACGGTCTGCGTCCGGCGCGCTACGTCATCACCAAAGATAAGCTCATCACCTGCGCCTCTGAAGTCGGGATCTGGGATTACCAGCCTGACGAAGTGGTTGAGAAAGGCCGCGTCGGTCCGGGCGAGTTGATGGTTATCGACACCCGCGGCGGGCGCATTCTGCATTCCGCCGAAACCGACAATGATCTGAAGAGCCGCCACCCGTACAAAGAGTGGATGGAGAAAAACGTGCGTCGCCTGGTGCCGTTTGAAGACCTGTCGGACGAAGAAGTGGGCAGCCGTGAGCTGGACGACGATACCCTCGCCAGCTACCAGAAGCAGTTTAACTACAGCGCGGAAGAGCTGGATTCGGTTATCCGCGTGCTCGGTGAAAACGGCCAGGAAGCGGTCGGCTCCATGGGTGACGATACCCCGTTTGCCGTGCTCTCCAGCCAGCCGCGCATCATTTATGACTATTTCCGTCAGCAGTTCGCGCAGGTCACCAACCCGCCAATCGACCCGCTGCGTGAAGCGCACGTCATGTCGCTGGCCACCAGCATTGGTCGCGAGATGAATGTCTTCTGCGAGGCCGAAGGCCAGGCGCACCGTTTGACCTTTAAATCGCCGATCCTGCTGTACTCTGATTTCAAACAGCTCACCACCATGAAAGAGGAGCACTACCGCGCCGACACGCTCGACATTACGTTTGACGTGAACGAATCGAGCCTCGAAGAGACGGTGAATGCGCTGTGTGACAAAGCCGAACAGATGGTACGTAACGGTACCGTTCTGCTGGTGCTGTCTGACCGTAATATCGCGAAAAATCGACTGCCGGTACCCGCGCCAATGGCGGTAGGTGCTATCCAGACGCGTCTGGTCGATAAGAGCCTGCGCTGCGACGCCAACATCATTGTTGAAACCGCCAGCGCCCGCGACCCGCACCACTTTGCCGTGCTGTTAGGCTTTGGTGCGACGGCGATCTACCCGTATCTTGCCTACGAAACGCTGGCCCGTCTGGTGGATACCCGCGCGATCGACAAAGACTACCGTGCTGTGATGCTTAACTACCGTAACGGCATCAACAAAGGTCTGTACAAGATCATGTCCAAAATGGGCATCTCGACCATTGCCTCCTACCGCTGTTCGAAGCTGTTTGAAGCGGTCGGCCTGCATGACGAGGTCGCTAACCTCTGCTTCCAGGGCGTGGTCAGCCGCATCGGCGGCGCTGGTTTTGCTGACTTCCAGCAGGATCTGGTGAACCTGTCTAAACGCGCCTGGCTGGCACGTAAGCCGCTGGATCAGGGCGGTCTGCTGAAATACGTTCACGGCGGCGAGTATCATGCCTATAACCCGGACGTGGTGCGCACGCTGCAGCAGGCGGTTCAGAGCGGCGAATACAGCGATTATCAGCAGTATGCTGAGCTGGTAAATAACCGTCCGGCGGCGACGCTGCGCGACCTCATTGCCCTCAATCCGGGTGATGAAGCGGTCAGCATTGACGAGGTTGAGCCAGCATCCGAACTGTTCAAACGCTTCGACACCGCGGCGATGTCCATCGGCGCGCTGAGCCCGGAAGCCCACGAAGCGCTGGCGGAAGCCATGAACAGCATCGGCGGCAACTCCAACTCCGGCGAAGGCGGTGAAGATCCTGCGCGTTACGGCACCAACAAAGTCTCCCGTATCAAGCAGGTGGCATCCGGTCGCTTTGGCGTCACGCCAGCGTACCTGGTCAACGCCGACGTGATTCAGATTAAAGTCGCTCAGGGTGCAAAACCGGGCGAAGGCGGTCAGTTGCCAGGTGATAAAGTCACCCCGTATATCGCCAAACTGCGCTACTCCGTGCCGGGCGTGACGCTGATCTCTCCGCCACCGCACCACGATATCTACTCTATCGAGGATCTGGCGCAGCTGATTTTCGACCTGAAACAGGTCAACCCGAAAGCGATGATCTCCGTGAAGCTGGTTTCCGAACCGGGTGTTGGAACCATCGCCACCGGCGTGGCGAAAGCCTATGCGGATCTCATCACCATCGCCGGTTACGACGGCGGTACCGGTGCAAGCCCGCTCTCCTCCGTGAAATATGCGGGTTGCCCGTGGGAACTCGGTCTGGTGGAAACCCAGCAGGCGCTGGTGGCTAACGGTCTGCGTCACAAGATCCGCCTGCAGGTGGACGGTGGCCTGAAAACCGGCCTCGACATCATCAAAGCGGCGATTCTGGGCGCTGAAAGCTTCGGCTTCGGTACCGGCCCGATGGTTGCGCTCGGCTGTAAATACCTGCGTATTTGCCACCTGAACAACTGCGCAACCGGTGTTGCGACCCAGGATGAGAAGCTGCGTAAGAACCACTACCACGGCCTGCCGTTCAAAGTGACCAACTACTTTGACTTTATCGCCCGCGAAACCCGCGAGCTGATGGCACAGCTGGGCGTTAAACGCCTGGTGGATCTGATTGGCCGTACCGACCTGCTGAAAGAGCTGGAAGGCTTCACCGCGAAGCAGCAGAAACTGGAGCTGAGCAAGCTGCTGGAAACCGCGCAGCCGCACCCGGGCAAAGCGGTCTACTGCACAGAGAACAACCCGCCGTTCGATAACGGCGTGCTGAACGCACAGCTGCTGCAGCAGGCGAAGCCGTACGTGGACGACAAGCAGAGCAAAACGTTCTGGTTTGATATCCGCAACACTGACCGTTCCGTAGGCGCGTCGCTCTCCGGTTACATCGCGCAAACGCACGGTGACCAGGGGCTGGCAGCGGATCCGATCACCGCGCACTTCAGCGGTACCGCGGGTCAGAGCTTCGGCGTGTGGAACGCAGGCGGCGTTGAGCTGTACCTGACTGGTGATGCCAACGACTACGTCGGTAAAGGCATGGCGGGCGGTCTGCTGGCGGTGCGTCCTCCGGTAGGTTCAGCCTTCCGCAGCCATGAGGCAAGCATCATCGGTAACACCTGTCTGTACGGCGCGACCGGCGGTCGTCTGTTTGCAGCGGGCCGTGCAGGTGAACGTTTTGCGGTGCGTAACTCCGGTGCTATCACCGTGGTGGAAGGCATTGGCGATAACGGTTGTGAATATATGACGGGCGGGATTGTTTGCGTCCTGGGTAAAACCGGCGTGAACTTTGGCGCAGGCATGACGGGCGGTTTTGCATACGTCCTGGATGAAGACGGTGAGTTCCGCAAACGCGTGAACCCTGAACTGGTGGAAGTGCTGGACGTTGATACGCTGGCCATCCACGAAGAACACCTGCGCGGTTTGATTACCGAGCACGTGCAGCATACCGGTTCTTCGCGCGGCGAAGAGATCCTGGCGAACTGGCCGGCGTTCTCTGCGAAATTCGCGCTGGTTAAACCGAAGTCCAGCGATGTTAAAGCCCTGTTGGGTCACCGTAGTCGTAGCGCAGCAGAGCTGCGCGTGCAGGCGCAGTAAGGAATTCAGATGAGCCAGAACGTATACCAGTTTATCGACCTGCAGCGTGTTGATCCGCCAAAGAAACCGCTGAAGATCCGTAAAATTGAATTTGTAGAAATCTACGAGCCGTTTTCAGAAGGCCAGGCCAAAGCGCAGGCAGACCGCTGCCTGTCCTGCGGTAACCCTTACTGCGAATGGAAATGCCCGGTACACAACTACATCCCGAACTGGTTGAAGCTGGCCAACGAAGGACGTATTTTTGAAGCCGCCGAGCTGTCTCACCAGACCAACACCCTGCCGGAAGTGTGCGGCCGCGTGTGTCCTCAGGACCGTCTGTGTGAGGGTTCCTGTACGCTGAACGACGAGTTTGGCGCGGTGACCATCGGTAACATCGAACGCTATATCAACGATAAAGCGTTCGAGATGGGCTGGCGCCCGGACATGACCGGCGTGAAGCAAACCGACAAGCGCGTGGCGATTATCGGCGCGGGCCCGGCGGGCCTGGCCTGTGCGGACGTCCTGACCCGTAACGGCGTGAAGGCGGTGGTCTTTGACCGTCATCCGGAAATCGGCGGTCTGCTGACCTTCGGCATCCCGGCCTTCAAGCTGGAGAAAGAGGTCATGACCCGCCGTCGTGAAATCTTCACCGGCATGGGTATCGAGTTCAAGCTGAACACAGAAGTGGGCCGCGACGTGCAGCTCGACGATCTGCTGAAGGATTACGACGCCGTGTTCCTGGGCGTGGGCACCTATCAGTCCATGCGCGGTGGTCTGGAGAACGAAGACGCGCCGGGCGTGTACGATGCGCTGCCGTTCCTGATTGCCAACACCAAGCAGATTATGGGTTATGGCGAAACGGCCGAAGAACCTTTCGTCAGCATGGAAGGCAAACGCGTGGTGGTGCTGGGCGGCGGTGATACCGCGATGGACTGCGTGCGTACGTCTATTCGTCAGAACGCGGCACACGTGATCTGCGCCTATCGTCGTGACGAAGAGAACATGCCGGGCTCTAAACGCGAAGTGAAAAACGCGCGTGAAGAGGGCGTTGAGTTCCAGTTCAACATCCAGCCTCTGGGTATTGAAGTGAATGCCAATGGCAAAGTGAGCGGCGTGAAGATGGCGCGCACCGAGATGGGCGCGCCGGATGCGAAAGGCCGTCGTCGTGCAGAAATCGTAGCCGGTTCCGAGTATGTGATCCCGGCCGATGCCGTGGTCATGGCGTTTGGTTTCCGTCCTCACAGCATGGCGTGGCTGGCGAAGCACAGCGTTGAGCTGGATTCGCAGGGCCGTATTATTGCGCCAGAAGGCAGCGACAATGCGTTCCAGACCAGCAACCCGAAAATCTTTGCAGGTGGCGATATCGTTCGCGGTTCCGACCTCGTGGTCACCGCGATTGCCGAAGGGCGTAAAGCGGCCGACGGGATTATGAATTACCTGGAAGTGTAACGAGAATGGCCCGGCAGACACCGGGCCATTTTTTTATTTCTTGAGAAGTTGCCAGGACAAATCGCTCTCCAGAGCAGTTTGATCAGAAATATGGTTAAACGCGCTGTCATTCAGTACCGGGAAAATCGTCACGGTAAAATTTAGCTGCTGGCCGCTGGGTACCTTACCGTTTTCAACCGCGATTACCGCTTCGTTATTGCGAACATAGAGTGATGCGCCGCTATCACTTTCAGGCGTAAAGTTCACCTGATCGGTTGTTTTTCCCACGCTGTAGCTTTTACCGTCAAGCGTCAGGTTGCTGACTTTAATCGCCACACCGCCGTTCTGGCCAAACTGAAAACGCCCTTTCTGTCCGGAAGCGCCCTGTATTAACGTCGCCATCTGCTGTTTTTCAGGGCAATAGACGCTGACGTTAATCTCTTTTTCCGGCATTTTGTTCCAGCTTTGCTGACTGGAGATAATGTTGTCACGCCGCATCTGATGATAATCCACGACCTGCTGGGAGAGCGTTAACTGGCACTCTTCAGCATAAGAAAAGCACGGTAAGGCAAGCAGCAAAAGCGTAGCCAGATGTTTAAGGTTCATCGACATACTCCGTTAACTTCCTCATAAAACGCGTCTTCGTCATGCTTTGCAGGAAGGGTGAAATCAAGCTTGCACAGACGTTGATTGTCATCATTGATGGCATACAGTGCGGCGACCTGATCGGCATCGTTCAGGAAAACATGTCCATCATCGACCACCGTCACCACGTAATTATCTTTGTCATCCACCACGGACAGGCCTTTCGTTAGCGGCTTACCGTCGGCCTGCTTGATGCGTAACATCACGCGACGGCTGTTCAGCACCTTAAAGCTCACCTCACTGACCGAACCATGGGCAGCAGCAATGTACTTGGTGCCGTTTGCCAGCGTCATGCTCTGCGGCAGTTTGTTCGCATCCACTTCAATGCGCGAGTTACGCCACTCGGTCAGGCCTGGAATGACAGCCTGCCCCCAGCGATCGGTCCAGACGGTACCCTGCGGCGTGGTGATCTCCACACCCGCTTTCGGTTCGCTCAGTTTGGCAATTGCGAAGGTGTCTTTAATGGAATACGGCGAGAAGGTCACGCCCTCTTTATGCATGGCAATACCGCCAGACAGCGTCGCATTATAGTTACGCTGGTTATCACCGCTGGTCCCCCCGCCTACGCTAAGCTGGGCGTAGTGCAGGTTGGTGTTAATGTTGCCGTTAAAGCTGTTTTGCTTTGATTCCTGGTCACGATCGGCAGAAATATAGTAGTTAGTGTCATTACCCAGCGAGCCGCTGTTTGCCAGGCCGTAGCTGGTGCTATCGCCCTGCTTGCGCATATAAGAGCTCAGGCTCTGCGAACCGCCTAGCGGGATGCTGAGGTTGATGTATAAAAGATCGTCATTCTGGTCATCATCAGAGTTACCAACTGCGCTTTGCCAGTTAACGTTGACCGAGGCATATTTGAAGGTCTTACCCCATGACAGCAGTAAATAACGTGAATCCTCTCCGTCTCCTGCTGCCTGGTTGTAGCTAAGGCCTGCACTAAATGCTCCGGCTAGCGGAGTTGACCAGCGAATGTTGGCGGAATAGCTGTTGTCATAGCCCTGGTAATCATCGTCCATGGCATCCGCCAGCTCGCGGTAATCACCGCTGTAGTGCGCTACGCTGGCAGACAGGCCGACGTTCTCGGTAAATGAATAATCGCTCTGTAATTCGTTTTTGATACCGTTATCGCTGTCGCCAAATTGCGCCTTGCTGGCGGCCATGCTGGTGGAGATATTCCAGTCATCGGTGACCATAAACTCAGTGCGCGCGCCTGCTGCCTGGTAATCTTCAGCCACCACGCCGGAGGCAAGCAGGTTCATCCAGGGGAAAATTCGCCAGCCGTCGGATACGTTGAACACCAGCGGGTCGCTGTAGTCACTGTCTATGCCGCGCACCTGGCCTGCCGAAACGGTCAGGCCGTTTGGTCTTGAAAGGTTCCGCGATTTTACGGAAGAGGCGGGAACAATGTAGTGGTTCGTTGAGCCGTCAGATTCAACAACGGTGACGTCCAGATCGACGTTGTTGCGTACCATCGGCACATCATCCAGCGTAAACGGCCCCGCCGGAACCAGGGTGTTAAAGATAAGTCGCCCGTTCTGACGAACTTCAACGCGCGCCTGTGACGTACGGGCGATACCGGACACGCTCACGCCCGAGCTGTCTTTCTGCAAACCGCTCGTTGGCATCAGCTGTACACCGGTGATCGGCACGCCGCTTAGCACATCGGACATGGCGTTGACTTCACCCACCTGCATGGTCAGGCGCTGGGGCACAAACACATGTTCTGCGTAGGTATAAATGCTCTCTGCGTTTCGGTTACCGTTATCATCCGTCAGGATATAGCGGCTGCGCAGAGACCAGTCCATCGTATTGAACCCCGCCTCCAGGCTTGCCTGGGAGTAACGGTTACTGCTGCTGTCACTTCCGCTGTAGTCACTTTTGGTACTGAATAACGAGTAGTTAAGCATGCCTGCCGTGCCGCCATGCTGGAAGTTTTTAACGTCTGCGCTCAGGCTGTTAAGCGCTTCCGGTGGCAGATAAAGCTCGACTGCCTCCTGGTTTGGCAACGGGTTAATCACAGCCTGAGCATAGTCGCTGCGAATATCATGACAGGTTTCATTCGCCTTTATGGGCACCGGCATGAGTCCTGCGAATTCCAGGAAGTCGTTATCAACGCACATCGTACCGTCTTCACTGAAGCGTACGGCTGCCGTTCCGCGATCGTTGCCGTTCACTTTGACCGAAACGGAATGCGTCCCCGGTAAAAAGCGCGGGGCTTCGGCAAAGTAGCGGTTCAGATCGACGCCCAGCCCCCGGGATTTGAGGATATCCGTATCAAACGTCACCTCCCTCGCGTGGACAGATGGGGCATCAAGCAACAACAGTGGTATTGCGCTATAAATCACAGCGCGCACAAAAAGTGCAAGTTGGCTTTTTTTACGCACCGCCATAATCCTTTATTTTTTATTGAGATCCGAGATGAAGCTTGGAACTTCGACCCCATAGCGGCTGGCGGGGAAGAATTTAACTTTGTTGTTGCCGCTGACGGATTTGCCCATTGAAACCGTCATGGTTTCACCGGGTAGTATGTAGGTTTTGGCAAGCGAGCCGCTGATGCCTGAAGGCTGCAGGACTACGTTTTGCGCCAGGCGTACGACATATTTGCTCGGGTTTTTCACCGTGACGGAGGTGCCTGAAGCGGTCCAGTCGAGGTATTTCCAGGCATCGGTCACCACGGCCAGTTTCGCAGGGCGAATCAGTACAGGCAGATCCTGACGAATATTGATGCCAATTTTGACTTTGTTGTCGTCACTTTTCGGTGGGATACCTTCAAAGGTCACACGCTTATAATGCTCAACATCCAGTGGCTTGCTGTTTTGCAAAATGAAGCGCAATTGCTGGGTCTGACCGGGCTCGAGACGCACCACGGGCTGAGTGGTCACCAGTTTCAGGCCTTGATCATCTGGCAAATCCACCACATCGGTATACAGCAGCGACGGATGGCTATCGGTATTTTTGACGTTGATGGTGCCGCTGTGGGTCGCTTCATCAATAACTAGCAGACTGGTTTCTGGCACCATACCTGCGGCATGTACGGCAAACTGTGCAGTGAACAAGGCAGCTGCAGCGAGCGTTTTAATTAAAACAGTTTTAGAGCATGTCATATGTATATTCCTTGAAAGCACTACCTAACACTCCGTGTTTATGGCGCTTCTCTATTAGGGTGAAATGTTACTTATTTGTTGGTTTGAATTTAACTCACTTTAAATTTTGAGAGACTGACAGATTCCTATCGCCAGCACATTAAAAATTAACAACCCATTGATAAATACCACTGAAGTTCACGGCGATAATATAGAAATTCCAAATGCATGCAATTTAGACTTATTAATAATTGACTTAAGATAATCTCAATCCATTAATAATTCATATAAATTAAATGATATCAAGTAAATTATCAGCCATTTATATTCAAGAAATTAATTGATTGCGGTTTTGATTTAATCCACTTACGCTCTTAGCATTTCAATACATATAAAATACTTGTTTACACTGTTCTAAATTTGTCCCCATCCATCCTCAAAAAGTGATTTTACTATACGCATCTTCATAGCATTGAGTGTTTTACAAACAATAAAAAAGAGCAAATATACAGCATTTGCTCTTTTGGATGATTTTTATACTTTGAAAAATGGAGGATTACAGATAATTTAGGCTGATTGTCAGTTGACCATCTAACTTCGTATCGTCGGTTATCGCTAAAGTCGTCGTATCCTGAATAGCGACAGAGGTTATCAAAGGGAACACTGCTGTAGTAAATGCCAATGGCTCTAAAGAGCCTTTTGCTGCAACTGTCATTGTCCGAATATTCTCATCCTGAAGCTGGTTTCGTACAGTAGTACTTGTCCATCTTCCATCAAGATATTGCGTATAAATGCCATCAACGTCAATGCCATCAGCGGTAATTTTATCGCGATCCAAGAGCACTGCATATGCACCAATCTTAACATCCCCAGTCGTTTTCCCAAGACCAAACAAATAGGGATCAATGGTTTGATCGCCGTATTTTGTGCTTTCAACTTTGATATCTGCCTGACTATCACTTCGGTCATCAACAGATGAGAATCCAACTTTAGTGGGTGCTGAACAGTTAATTGTCAGGCTAATGTTTTTTTCGCCCAATTGATTTACTTCAGTTGTCGACAGCTCACCCAGATGGATGTTACCGTAGTCGACAACACCGCCATTGCTTAATTCAGGTGTACATGCTGAGTTAGTCAGCGTTCCTTTCACCTTCATTACCGCCGTTTCCGCAGCAAATGCAGATGAAACACACAGTGACAATACCGTGACAAGTAATACTTTTTTCATTTGTTAATCCTTAACGTATGAGTTATTTCAGTATATGATTTCTGCAACAAATCTTTTTCTTCATGCTGAAGGATATGCAACAGTACATGTGCATATAATATCTACAATGCGAATATATGCAATTTATCAAAAATAATATTATTATTTAGTTTTTTTAATTCTAATGGTTTAAATGATAAATAGCCTGAAAAAGACCGCTACGGAAGGGGTTGATATTCACGACAATGATATATTCAGAGCATCTCTTTGACTTTCAGCGAGTCCCATTAGAAAAAATATATGAAATATTAATTTCACAAAAAAAAATCCAGCCATCTTTAGATAAGCTGGATTTATAACGTATTGATTAACCGTTATTTTACCACTCTGAGAGCAGGACGCCCCCCGCGTGGTGGCGGATCGTCATCTGGATCGTTATCATCCTGGCGATCGGGTTTGTCGCCGTCGATAACGGACATCACCGCGTCGCTTTCGCGCTCTCCGGTTGCATCGTCATCATTCAGGCTGGCAACGTCTTCGTCGTAAGCCGCTTCCGGCTCAAACATGGTACCCGCACCGTTTTCACGCGCGTAGATAGCCAGCACGGCAGCCAGCGGCACGGAAACCTGACGCGGTACGCCGCCGAAACGCGCGTTAAAGCGCACTTCGTCGTTTGCCAGTTCCAGGTTACCCACTGCGCGCGGCGCAATATTCAGCACGATCTGTCCGTCACGCGCGTATTCCATGGGAACCAGCACGCCCGGCAACGTCACATCCACCACCAGGTGCGGCGTGAGCTGGTTATCCAGCAGCCATTCATAGAAGGCGCGCAGCAGATACGGACGGCGTGGGGTTAGTTGTGACATTTCCACAGTGATTAGCCTCGGCCGAGACGCATTTCACGTTCCGGTTCAGTTAAAGATGCCAGGAAAGAGTCGCGCTCAAATACGCGAGTCATATAGCCCTTCAGCTCTTTCGCACCAGGACCGCTGAACTCTACGCCCAGAGTAGGCAGACGCCACAGCAGCGGAGCCAGGTAGCAATCCACCAGGCTGAACTCATCGCTCAGGAAGAACGGTTTCTGACCAAACACAGGGGCGATGGCCAGCAGCTCTTCACGCAGCTGCTTACGCGCAGCATCGGCTTCAGAAGAGGAACCGTTAACGATGACGTTCATCAGCGTATACCAGTCTTTTTCGATACGCTGCATGTACAGGCGGCTTTCACCACGCGCAACAGGGTAAACAGGCATCAGTGGTGGATGCGGGAAACGCTCATCCAGGTATTCCATAATGATACGGGATTCCCACAGGGTCAGCTCGCGATCCACTAGCGTCGGTACGCTTTGGCTCGGGTTGAGATCGATCAGATCCTGAGGCGGGTTATCCTTTTCCACATGCTCGATCTCAAAACTGACACCCTTCTCGGCCAGCACGATACGAACCTGATGGCTATAAATGTCAGTAGGACCAGAAAACAGCGTCATTACCGAACGTTTGTTGGCAGCGACAGCCATGAAAACCTCCAGGTATATTCAGAATTTTTACTGCTACCAGCCCAACAGGGGCCAGCCAGATGTTGTATCGCCCATCCCAGAGAAAACACATTGTTCAAGAATCGAACAAAAATCGAGTATTCACCGATATTTGGGCAGAAAATTGGATGATAGTTTACCAGATTTTGATGGCTTTGTGGTGAGGGGATTCTGGAAATGTGGAAAAAGAGAAGATATATGCATTGATACTGTGGATAACCTACGCATTATCCATAAAAAAACCCGCCGAAGCGGGTTTTTCGCCAATCGTTCTGCGTAAGCAGAATGAATTAACGTTTGGAGAACTGTGGACGACGACGTGCTTTACGCAGACCCACTTTCTTACGTTCAACCTGACGCGCGTCACGAGTAACGAAGCCAGCTTTACGCAGTTCAGAACGCAGGGATTCGTCGTACTCCATCAGAGCGCGGGTGATACCGTGACGGATCGCACCTGCCTGACCGGAGATACCACCACCTTTAACGGTGATGTACAGATCCAGTTTTTCTACCATGTCAACCAGTTCCAGCGGCTGGCGAACTACCATGCGGGCAGTTTCGCGACCGAAGTATTGTTCCAGAGAACGCTGGTTGATTACGATTTTACCACTGCCCGGTTTGATGAAAACGCGAGCTGCGGAACTTTTGCGGCGACCAGTGCCGTAGTATTGATTTTCAGCCATTGCCTATAATCCCGATTAGATGTCAAGAACTTGCGGTTGCTGTGCCGCGTGGTTGTGCTCGTTGCCTGCGTAAACTTTCAGTTTACGGAACATAGCACGACCCAGCGGGCCTTTTGGCAGCATGCCTTTAACCGCGATTTCAATCACACGCTCAGGACGGCGAGCAATCATCTCTTCAAAGGTCGCTTCTTTGATACCACCGATGTGGCCGGTGTGGTGATAGTACACTTTGTCAGTACGCTTGTTGCCGGTTACAGCAACTTTATCAGCGTTCAGAACGATGATGTAATCACCGGTATCAACGTGCGGAGTGTATTCCGCTTTATGCTTACCGCGCAGGCGACGAGCCAGTTCAGTAGCCAGACGGCCCAGAGTCTTACCGGTCGCGTCAACAACATACCAGTCGCGCTGTACGGTTTCTGGTTTAGCTGTAAAAGTTTTCATTAAAAGCTTACCCAAATAATAAGTTACACGTTGGTGAACACCCAAACGTTTAGTCAGTTGAGGTTCACACGACAAAGTCCGGCAAACCTACCCCTTCGAATAGCTAATGCCGACACATAGAAAGTTTCGGGAAAAAAACCTTCTCGTAACGTGGGGTCGCAAGATTATAGAGAAGTTGAGGTCAAAGATCGACCCTTAAATGTGATTTGGAATGGGTTTTTCGGGGGTGAGCACTGTGCGGTCTGGTGCCCTCACCCCCAGCCCCTCTCCCACGGGAGAGGGTGGCATTTATGGCATATGCTCCAGCTTGAGGTATTCCTCGCTCTGCATCTCCTGCAGGCGCGAGAGGCAGCGCTGGAACTCAAACTTCAGCCGCTCCCCCTGGTAGATCTCATATAAAGGAACCTCGGCGCTAATCACCAGCTTGACGTGGCGCTCATAAAACTCATCCACCAGCGCAATGAAGCGACGTGCTTCGCTCTCCATCAGCCGCGTCATCACCGGAACATCCAGCACCATCACGGTGTGGAACAGACGCGAAAGCGCAATATAGTCGTGCTGGCTGCGGGCATCAACACACAGCGTCGTAAAGGAGACCGCCAGCGTTTGGTTTTCAACACCGAGCGTTGCCAACGGGCGATGGTTAATCTCGAGTTCCGGAGCGTGCTCGCGTTTTGCCCCCGCTAGCGCCAGCCACAGTTTATCCATCTGTTGGGTGGTCTCTGCATTTAATGGTGAGAGCCAGAGATGTGCCTGGGTCAGCGTGCGTAGCCGGTAATCTACCCCTGCATCAACATTCATAATGTCACAATGCTGTTTGATAGCGTCGATGGCAGGCAGGAAGCGCGCCCGCTGCAGGCCATTGCGGTACAGCTCATCAGGCGGGATGTTCGACGTGGCAACCAGCGTAATCCCCCGGGCAAATAGCGCTTTCATCAGGCCACCTAACAGCATGGCATCGGTGATGTCAGACACAAAAAACTCGTCGAAGCAGAGCACGTCCGTTTCCGCCTTGAATCTGTCGGCCACAATCTCCAGGGGATCGCTTTTGCCCTGCAGTGCCGTCAGCTCTTCATGCACCCGCAGCATAAAGCGATGGAAGTGCAGACGCTGTTTACGCGCCCCCGGCAGGCTCTGGTAGAACATGTCCATCAGCCAGGTTTTTCCCCGCCCGACACCGCCCCACATATAGAGACCGCGCACCGGCGCGTGCTCCTGCGGCGCTTTTTTCCCAAGCAGCCGTCCAAAGGCCGCCTTGAGCCCACCGCTCTGTTCAGCTTCCGCGGGCTTTGCCGTGAGTTCCTGATAGATCGTCTCCAGACGGCTTACCGCCTCACGCTGAACGTCATCCGGTTGATGGGTGCCCTCGTTAAGGGCCAGTTGATATCGCGATGCAGGGGACAAGTTTTGCATAATCTTATTGTTATTCCCTCAATTAAAGCTCACCAGCAGGCGTGACTGATGAAAAAAAGGCCGTTCTACACTACGCGATGATACGTCAGGATTCCACTTCTGCGGAAATAGCGGTTATAGTGGCATTATCAGGCACAGGCAGGAGCCGAGCCAACACCCTACGGAACAACAAGACAACGGGAGAAGTTCATGACCTGGGAATATGCGCTAATCGGTTTAGTGGTCGGCATCGTCATCGGTGCTGTGGCCATGCGTTTCGGTAATCGCAAATTGCGTCAGCAGCAGTCACTGCAGTACGAACTGGAAAAGAACAAAGCCGAACTGGAAGAGTATCGTGAAGAGCTGGTCAGCCACTTTGCCCGTAGCGCCGAGCTGCTGGACAACATGGCGACCGACTATCGCCAGCTGTATCAACACATGGCGAAAAGCTCCAGCAGCCTGCTGCCTGAAATGACGGCGGAAACCAACCCGTTCCGCAATCGTCTGGCAGACTCTGAAGCCGGTAACGATCAGGCTCCGGTTCAGATGCCACGCGACTACTCAGATGGCGCGTCCGGCCTGCTGCGCGGTGGCGTAAAACGCGATTAATCGCACAACCAGAATTTATTTTACGGGCGCAGCGATTGCGCCCGTCCTTTCTTGATGACCCCAGCTATTATTTAGTTAAACACCTCATTGTTCAGCGGTTTAAAATTCAATAACATCAACGTGTTTTTGGGGCCGTTTTTCCTTTATTCCAGGTTACGAGAGTCAACATCGATGAAGAAAAAAAACCAGCTGTTGAGCGCTATCGCGTTAAGTGTCGGGTTATCTCTCTCGGCGTCCGTCCCGGTATTCGCCGCCATTCCCTCCCAGGTGCCAGGCCAGGCGGCCATCCCAAGCCTCGCGCCAATGCTGGAAAAAGTATTGCCTGCGGTGGTCAGCGTCCAGGTTGAGGGCACAGCAGTACAAAGCCAACGCGTCCCTGAAGAACTGAAAAAATATTTTGGCGATGAGTCTCCCGACCAGCAGGCTCAGCCTTTTGAAGGTCTGGGTTCTGGCGTCATTATTGATGCGGCAAAAGGCTATATTCTGACCAACAATCATGTCATCAGCCAGGCCGATAAAATCAGCGTCCAGCTTAACGATGGCCGCGAATTTGATGCCAAACTGATCGGCGGCGATGACCAGAGCGACATCGCGCTGTTGCAGGTGCAAAACCCAAGCAACCTGACCCAGATTGCCATTGCGGATTCCGACAAACTGCGCGTCGGCGATTTTGCCGTCGCCGTGGGCAACCCCTTTGGTTTAGGGCAGACCGCAACTTCCGGGATCGTCTCGGCGCTCGGGCGCAGCGGCCTGAATCTTGAAGGGCTGGAAAACTTTATCCAGACCGATGCCTCCATCAACCGTGGGAACTCCGGCGGGGCATTGCTCAACCTGAACGGCGAGCTGATTGGGATCAACACGGCAATCCTGGCTCCGGGCGGCGGCAGCATTGGGATCGGTTTTGCTATCCCCAGTAATATGGCCAAAACGCTGGCGCAGCAGCTCATCCAGTTCGGCGAAATCAAACGCGGGCTGCTGGGCATTAAAGGTATGGAGATGAGCGCGGATATCGCAAAGGCGTTCAACATTAACGTACAGCGCGGGGCGTTTGTCAGTGAAGTAATGCCAAACTCCGGCTCGGCAAAAGCAGGCGTGAAATCGGGTGATGTGATCGTCAGCCTTAACGACAAACCGCTGAGCAGCTTTGCAGAACTACGTTCGCGGATTGCCACAACCGAACCTGGAGCCAAAGTGAAGCTGGGTCTGATTCGTGACGGTAAGCCGCTGAACGTTGAAGTAACGCTGGATAAGAGCACCTCTTCCTCTGCCAGCGCAGAGCTTATCGCGCCGGCGTTGCAAGGCGCTACGTTGAGCGACGGGCAGCTGAAAGACGGTACGAAAGGCATCAGCATCGACACCGTCGAGAAGGGCAGCCCTGCCGCGCAGGCCGGATTGCATCAGGATGACGTTATCATTGGCGTAAACCGCAATCGCGTGCAGTCCATTGCCGAAATGCGCAAGGTGCTGGAAAGTAAACCGGCGGTTATTGCCCTGCAGGTCATGCGTGGCAATGAGTCCATCTATATTCTGTTGCGCTAAGCATTTGCGACCCCGGACATCACCGCTGCGTGTGATGTCCGGATAACTCATGTTATGCTGCAAATCGTTCCTTATTTAACGACACGCGCATCATGCTTTTAAAGCTCTTACGTTCTACTTTCATCGGTTTGATTGTCGCAGGCCTGCTGCTGCTGGCGCTGCCGTCTTTACGTCAGTTCAACAAACTGTCGGCTCCCCAGTTCGATAGCACGGATGAAACGCCGGCCACCTATAACCAGGCCGTTCGCCGTGCCGCACCTGCCGTGGTTAACGTCTATAACCGTGGCCTGAACACCTCAGCCCATAACCAGCTGGAGATACGCACCCTCGGCTCCGGGGTAATTATGGACGAGCGTGGCTACATTATTACCAACAAGCACGTGATTAACGATGCCGACCAGATCATCGTCGCCCTGCAGGACGGCCGCGTGTTTGAGGCATTACTTGTTGGATCGGATAGCCTGACCGACCTGGCCGTCCTGAAAATTAACGCCACGGGCGGTTTGCCGGTCATCCCGATCAACCGTAAACGTACCCCGCACATTGGTGACGTCGTGCTGGCTATCGGCAACCCTTACAATCTGGGCCAGACCATCACCCAGGGGATTATCAGCGCGACCGGCCGTATTGGTCTCAACCCATCGGGACGGCAGAACTTCCTGCAAACCGATGCCTCAATCAACCACGGTAACTCCGGCGGTGCGCTGGTCAACTCGCTGGGCGAGCTGATGGGCATCAACACCCTCTCGTTCGATAAGAGTAACGACGGTGAGACGCCGGAAGGGATCGGCTTTGCCATTCCGTTCCAGCTGGCGACCAAAATTATGGATAAACTGATCCGCGATGGGCGTGTGATTCGCGGCTATATCGGTATTGGCGGCCGTGAAATTGCACCTATGCATACCCAGGGCGGCGGTATCGATCAGATTCAGGGCATCGTGGTGAACGAGGTGTCGCCAGGCGGTCCGGCGGCGAATGCGGGGATTCAGGTAAATGATGTCATTGTGTCGGTCAACGGCACGCCGGCGGTCTCTGCGCTGGAGACGATGGACCAGGTGGCAGAAATTCGCCCAGGCTCTATCATACCTGTTGAAGTCATGCGCAACGATAAGAAACTGACGCTGCATGTGACGATTCAGGAATACCCGGCCACTAACTGACAGGCATAAAAAAACGGAGCGATA
Source organism: Enterobacter sp. FW301-JW81 (assembly GCF_058788735.1). Lineage (NCBI taxonomy): Bacteria > Pseudomonadati > Pseudomonadota > Gammaproteobacteria > Enterobacterales > Enterobacteriaceae > Enterobacter > Enterobacter sp. FW301-JW81. The sequence continues at coordinate 470,318 of NZ_JBYTBA010000003.1, forward strand.
AGCTCCGTTTTTTTTACCGGGTGGGGGTGCGCTTTACTTGTTAACGAACTCTTCGCCCAGGGTGATATCTTTCTTCAGCGTGTCCAGCATGCCTTCCATCGCGTGTTGTTCAAACGCGCTCAGCGTACCAATGGATTTACGCTCTTCGATACCGTTTTTACCCAGCAGCAGCGGCTGAGAGAAGAAGCGAGCGTGTTCGCCATCGCCTTCAACGTAAGCGCATTCAACAACGCCTTTCTCGCCCTGCAGAGCGCGAACCAGTGACAGACCGAAACGCGCAGCTGCCTGGCCCATAGACAGGGTCGCAGAACCGCCACCCGCCTTCGCTTCCACCACTTCGGTGCCCGCGTTCTGGATGCGTTTGGTCAGGTCAGCCACTTCCTGCTCGGTGAAGCTAACGCCTGGGATCTGCGACAGCAGAGGTAGAATGGTGACGCCAGAGTGTCCACCAATAACCGGAACTTCCACTTCTGTTGGCTGTTTGCCTTTCAGCTCAGCAACAAAGGTGTTGGAACGGATAATATCCAGCGTGGTCACGCCGAACAGTTTGTTTTTGTCGTAAACACCTGCTTTCTTCAGCACTTCTGCCGCGATAGCAACGGTGGTGTTTACCGGGTTAGTGATGATGCCGATGCATGCTTTCGGGCAGATTTCAGCAATCTGCTGCACCAGGTTTTTCACAATGCCTGCGTTGACGTTGAACAGGTCTGAACGATCCATGCCTGGCTTACGCGCCACGCCTGCAGAAATCAGCACCACGTCGGCACCCTGCAGTGCAGGACGCGCATCTTCACCGGAGAAGCCTTTGATTTTTACAGCGGTTGGGATGTGGCTCAGGTCAACCGCCACACCTGGGGTTACCGGAGCAATATCGTACAGGGAGAGTTCTGAGCCTGAAGGCAGTTGGGTTTTCAGTAGTAGGGCAAGCGCCTGGCCGATACCACCAGCAGCGCCGAGGACTGCGACTTTCATCCTAAACTCCTTATTATGGTTAACTTAAGTATCTGTAAATCCGTTGCGGCGACCATAATTCAGCAAGTGTTTAATTACAATTTTCGTAGCTAAAGAATTTGAGGTCACGCGGCTTTATCTCTCATCAGAAGACTATCTGACGACAGATGGCAACGAATTAAGAGGTGGTTACAATACACCCTGCCCCGCCACCAAAACAACATCATTTTGATAACATTTAATTTACTTTTAAGCTTATTTGCGCGGCGTGACCCAGGCATGTTTTCTGATAACGAAATCTGATAAAATCACTCCCTTTCATAACATTATTTCAGCCTGGCGCTGAGTAGATAATTTGCATAAAAATTCATCCACATGCATAATAATGTTGTTTCTATCGTCATATTCCGGGTGACTTATGCGAAGCTCGTCTAAGCAAGAAGAATTAGTTAAGGCGTTTAAGGCGCTACTTAAAGAAGAGAAATTCAGTTCTCAGGGAGAAATTGTTCAGGCGCTGCAGGAACAAGGCTTCGATAACATCAATCAGTCGAAAGTCTCCCGCATGTTAACCAAATTTGGCGCGGTACGTACCCGTAACGCCAAAATGGAGATGGTTTATTGCCTGCCTGCAGAACTTGGCGTGCCGACCACCACCAGCCCGCTCAAGAATCTGGTTCTGGATATCGATTACAACGACTCCGTTGTGGTGATCCGCACAAGCCCTGGTGCCGCGCAGCTGATTGCCCGCATGCTGGACTCAGTAGGTAAAACGGAGGGTATCCTCGGGACTATCGCCGGTGATGACACCATCTTTACCATCCCGGCCAGCGGTTTCTCCGTTAAAGATCTCCACGAAGCGATTCTGGCTCTGTTCGAACAGGAACTGTAATCCTCTCTCCCCGTAGCGCCGCTGCGGGGATCATTCTGCTCCCGCATCATTTCCCCCTGTCTTCTACTGCCTCTGGCTTTGACAAATAGTGCTTTTTACCACCCATTAACATTCATTCAGTGAATGGTAAATCAAAAAATCGCACAAAAAATCAAAAGCAGATATCCATATGATTTAATTAGATATAACCCCACATAATGGCCAAAAAACGGCCAGCATTATGCAATTTCGTTATAAAAAAAAGACTGGTTAACACGTAATAACAATAGAAACCATTAGCCTGGTATTAATTTTTAGCGTTATTAGTGTATACTTGATTTTGTGATGAGGGTCACGAAACAAGACCCCACTAAAAAATTCGACGAGGTAAGAATCATGAAAATCAAAACTACTGTAGCGGCGCTGAGCGTCCTGTCTGTTCTGTCATTCGGTGCTTTCGCTGCTGACTCTATCAACGCTGACCAGGCGCAATCCCGCCAGGCAATCGGTACGGTTTCTGTCGGCGCGATCGGCACGTCTCCAATGGACATGCATGAAATGCTGAACAAAAAAGCGGAAGAACAGGGTGCGTCATCCTATCGCATCATCGAAGCGCGTTCAGGTGACCACTGGCACGCTACCGCTGAGCTGTACAAATAAGTTTTAGTAATAACTGAAAACGTAAATCTCCACTCAACGGCACCAGGCATAAAAATAGCGGTTCAACCCTTCCTGCCGTTGAGCAAAAACCCTATTCAGGAGTAAAGACTATGAAAACTAAATTGATCATCGCAACCCTCGGTCTGGCTTCCGTTCTCTCTTTCGGCGCGAGTGCAGCCGTACAGCAAGTGAATGCCGACCAGGCTCAAAATCTGCAGCGTATGGGCAGCGTATCCGTCACGTCAGTCACCGGCTCACCGATGGATATTCGTCACGAACTTGCCGCCAAAGCTGAAAAAGCAGGTGCCAGCAGCTATCGCGTCACCGAACTGAATCAGGGTGACCACTGGCATGCTACGGCAGAACTGTATAAATAAACCCTCGTCGTATCTCATCATACGACTTGCCCCTGGCCTCATGGTCAGGGGCTTTTTTTTCATTTCATTCAATGACGCGCGTTAAAGCGCAGCTGCCCTTCCAGCTCTTCTTCTGCTTCATCGAACAGCAAAATCAGTGCGCCAAAACGTCTGCGCAGCTTATCGGGCAAATGGATGAATTCGATCTCCAGAGGTAGCGGCAGCAGACTCCCGGTCACCACGTCCCACAGCGTGTCCAGATTCGTCACGCTTCCCCGTTCAAGATCAAACACCCGGATAAATTCTCGGTAAAAGTCTTCCTGACCATCGATCTCGTCAAAATCAAAGGTATAGGTTTTCATTGCCAGCCACCCAGTCCAGGCGAGCGGCAGATGCCGCCCCGTCTATTATAATCCCCCGATATGCAGGGTTTTAACTTCCAGATACTCTTCCAGACCCAGCACGGAGCCCTCACGTCCAAGGCCTGACTCTTTTACGCCGCCAAATGGCCCAAGCTCAGTGGACACGGCGCACTCGTTAATGCCAATCATCCCGCTCTCGATGGCCTGTGAAACGCGGAAAACCCGCGAGAGATTCTGGGTGTAGAAGTAAGCCGCCAGCCCGTAGGGCGTGTTGTTGGCGCGCTGGATAACTTCATCTTCCGAGGTGAAACGGAAGCACGCCGCAACAGGGCCAAACGTCTCTTCTTCTGCCAGCTTCATGCCTTCATGGCAGTCGCCCAGCACGGTTGGCAACCAGAAATTCCCGCCAAGCGGATGAGGCTTACCGCCTGCCAGTACGGTCGCGCCCCGGGCAACAGCGTCTTCCACATGCTCGCGCACTTTGTTCACCGCTGAGGGTTCAATCAGCGGACCTACGACCACACCGTCGTCCAGACCATTTCCCACCTTCAGCGCGTTCACCGCATCGGCCAGTTTGTTCACAAACTTGTCGTAGACGGTTTCCTGAATATAGAAGCGGTTAACGCTAACGCAGACCTGCCCGGCATTGCGGAACTTGTTGGCGATCGCCCCTTTAACCGCAGCGTCGATATCCGCATCTTCAAAAACGATATACGGGGCATTTCCCCCCAGTTCCATGGAGACTTTTTTCATGGTTTCCGCAGCGTTACGCACCAGCGTTTTGCCGACGGAGGTCGAACCGGTGAAGGAAATTTTACGCACGTCCCGGCTCGCCATGATCGCGTCGCTGATCTCATGCGTATTCCCGGCCACGGCGTTGAGCACGCCGTCGGGCACACCGGCCTGTTTTGCCAGCGTAAGCAGCGCAAAGGCGCTGAGCGGCGTGTTATTTGCCGGTTTTATTACCCCGGTACACCCAGCAGCCAGCGCCGGGCCTAATTTACGGGTGAGCATCGCCATCGGGAAGTTCCACGGCGTAATCGCCGCGACCACGCCAATCGGTTCTCGGGTCGCCAGAATGCGCGAACCGGGTTTAACAGGGGGAATAATTTCACCGTTAGCGCGCTTGGCCTCTTCGGCGAACCACTGGATAAAGCTGGCAGCGTACTCCACCTCCCCTTCCGCTTCTTTGAGGGGCTTGCCCTGCTCGGTGGTCATTAACCGCCCGAGCCAGCTTTTATTCTCAATAATTAGCTCGTACCAGCGATAGAGGATAGTCGAGCGCTCTTTCGCGGTTTTGGCGCGCCATGCCGGGAAGGCTTTGGTGGCCGCTGCGATAGCATCTTCGGTTTCCGCTTTACCCGCTTTTGCCACTCTGGCGATGACCTCACCGGTCGCGGGGTTAAGCACATCAAACGTCGTGTCCAGCGTTTTCCAGATTCCATTGACCAGATATCCGGTCTGAAAAAGGATGTGGTCCTGTAGCGCCTGGGTCGTCATATGCCCTCCCTTTCTGAAATGTAAGAACGTGCTGGAATTAAGTATAGCCACAAAAAAACCGACGCTTTTGGCGTCGGCTTTTTTACTTCAGTCAGTTATCCGTGAGGGCACTCTGGTAGCGATGCAGCATTGACACCAGCCGCCCTACCGGCTCGGTCACCTGAGGCGGAGCTTCCCAGACCTTTAGCTTCTCCTGGTAGATATCGAGCTCTTCAAGCAGTTGCGTGAAGTAACGGCGTCGTTTGTCATCGCTGCTCGCGGAAAGCACGTGGTCGGCGGTACGACGCAGCTGACGGTGGTAGGCCGACAGATCGTCGTTGATCGGCACAGGCGCGTTACGCAGACGCTGGTGCGCAATGATCATGGTTAACGCCAGCCGGAACTTCGCGATATCGCCCGGGAATTTGTTCAGCAATAAAAACAGCTGCTGATAGAGCGCGGGCAGGTGGTTCTCTTTACGGCGCGCGGTATTGGTGGTCATAGAGGATACGGCAGCCGACACAAACTGGTTCAACAACACGCGGCCCGTTCTTGCCTGCGAGTTATCCCTTACCAGCAGAATGACCATCATCGCCAGGAAACAGCCCACCAGCTGACCTAACGCGCTGTCGAGAAACTGGCTGAAGTGGAAGGTCATCGGGTTATCCAGCACAATAATGTTTATCGTACTCGCCAGCGCCCCCAGCGATCCCAGACGCCGCTTTTGCACTTCAATGCCGATAAAGAACGCCATCACCGCCAGGCTAATACAGAGCAGCAACATGCTCTGTTGCGTAGAGGGAATGATCACCAGGAAATAGAGTGCGCCTATCGGCAACGCGGCAATCGTGCCGTACAGGAAATCAATAGCGACCATACGCGGGTTAGGCAGACGCATCGCCAGTGCGGTCACAACGGCAATCATCACCATTGCGCCGCTGCCGGACGTCCAGCCCGTCCAGAGCCAGAACAGCGTGCCGAGCATGCAGGCAAGCGTTGTACGCCAGAAGTTGACCATCGCATGATGACGCTCGGCAGATTCCGCCTTGATCACCACTTCTCCCTGAAGGACCTCTTCTTCCGCCGCGCTGATTTTGGTGTTACCGATCACGCCGCGTTTCAGCAACAGGTAGCGCGTCGCGGCGCCGACCCAGGTGTAGATCGTCACGGGCGTGTCGCGCTCCCCGGTCCAGGCGATGACCCGGCGCATGCGCTTAAGCTGCTTGTGCACGTCCTGCACCGTTTCCACCGGCTCGGCAAACAGCTCGCGGAACGTATCGGTCACCGCTTCAGGGCGCGTGTTCTGAATAAGGTAGGTTTCGCATGCCTGGGTAATCAGCGTCAGAGAGACGGTATTGAGCGCTTTAAGACGACGGTTAGCGCGGGCCCAGCGCGAAGACTCCATATTGAGATTGCTGCGCATCCCTTCAAGCGCCTGCGTGCGGCGTACCAGCCCGCTCCAGGCTTTATCCACCTCTTCGCTGTCGCCATGCTTAATACACAGCTGCATCAGCTGGTACTGGGCAACGATCAGCGCGTCGAGTTCACGGTCTACTTCCTGCTTGATGGAGCGCGGGGAGAAAAGCAGGTCAGCGACAATGGCGCAGACAATACCAATGACAATCTCACTGCAGCGTTCAACCGCAAACTGCGGAGCGAGCAGCGGTTCGGACTGAATAGTGATAACAATAATCAGCGCGGTATAGCCCGCCAGGCCCCAGGCGTAGGAGTTCTCCACTTTCACCAGAGACGAAATCCAGGTGCAGAAACCCGCCCAGATACAGCAGACCATCAGCATCAGCAGCGGCGTGCGGATCATCAGAATAATAATGGTGAGCGCCGCGAAACAGCCGATGAACGTCCCGATGATACGCAGCATCCCGCGATAGCGGATGGCGCCCGAATAGGGCTCCCCACCCGCGGCAAAAGCTGGACCCGCCGCGACAATCGCAGCCGTCAGCACCGCCCAGCGAGGGGTTTCAAGCTGGAAGTGAAAACCGACAAACAGCGCCAGCACGATGGCACAGGCCAGCTTCACGGCGAAGCGAATGTGCTGGCTGGCGATGGAAAAGATCCCCATAGCGATTAACCAAACTCGCGCAGGCGATGGGCGATTTTACGGAAGATCGAGTCCTGGCTGGCATCCCTGTCTTTTTCACCGGTAATCACCACCGTGGCGGTGGTCCCCGCAGGCCACAGATTTCCCTGCTGCTCGTCCAGGTGGATACGCACCGGCACGCGCTGGGCCAGACGCACCCACTCCAGGTTGGAATCCACCGTTGCCATCCCTTTAGCATCGTTAGAGCTGCTGGAGTTGGTCACCCCCGCGGCGACGCTGTCGACGGTGCCTTTAAAGACGCGGTTGCTGCCAAGCGGCGTGATTTCCGCCCGGTAACCTGGGCGCACGCCTTCCAGCTTGGTCTCTTCCATATAGGCGAGCACGTAGAAGGAGTTCTGCTTAACCAGCGCCACGGCGGTTGAGCCGCGGGTGATAAATTCCCCGGCATAGACGTTAAGGTTGGTGACCCAGCCATCGGACGGCGCGCGGATCACCGTGCGCTCGAGATCGAGCTTCGCCAGGTCGCGCGTCGCTTGCGCTTTCGCCAGCTGGTGTAGCACGGTTTGCAGCACGTTGTTGGACTGGTCAATCTCTTCACGGGACATTGCCTGCACGCCCAGCTGGTTACGGCGGCCTGCCTCACGGCGCTTCTCAGCTGCCAGCGCCTGGTAATAGGCGACATCCGCTTCCGCCTCTTCCAGCGCTTTCTGGTAACGAGGCTGGTCAATGGTGAACAGGACCTGATCTTTTTTCACCAGCTGGTTATCGTGAACGTTAACCGCCGTGATAAGGCCGGCTACGTCGGGCGCTATCGCCACGACGTCGGCGCTGAAGCGCGCATCACGCGTCCACGGCGATTCGGTGTAATAGACCCAGGCGCGGAAAATAGCGATGAAGGCGAGGATTACCAGCGCCATCGTAATGGCAGTGCGGGAGATTTTTCTTGTTAGCGTTTTCACATCAACCTCAGACAAACATGCGCGATATCAGGTAAAACAGGCAGCAATACAGCGCGGTATTGAACAATGCAGGATGCCAGACGAAATCGTAGATCCCGGTAGGGACCAGCACCTTGCGCACCAGCCAGAAGATCGCCAGTGATAAAAGAAGCTCGAAAAATATCGGTGGGAACGACAAACCGAACACCACGATAACGGGAAACAGACTCATGTTGACCTTGATAAGAGAGTGTGCAGGCTTCAGAATTTTTTAGCGCACGCCACCGCAGGAGAGCAAGAAACGCCGGGCGAGAATGGCGCAGCCGTTATGTAATTAATAGTATATTAACGTAACTGTTATGCTGTTATCTATAATATGTGATCTAAATCACTTTTAAGCCAGAGTGAACAATGGAACGTTTAAAACGCATGTCGGTCTTCGCCAAAGTGGTCGAGCTGGGCTCTTTCACCGCAGCGGCACGCCAGCTTCAGATGAGTGTCTCATCCATTAGCCAGACGGTGTCCAAACTGGAAGATGAGCTTCAGGTTAAGCTGCTCAACCGCAGTACCCGCAGCATTGGGCTGACGGAAGCGGGTAAAATTTACTATCAGGGCTGTCGCCGCATGCTGCTTGAAGTGCAGGATGTTCACGAACAGCTCTATGCCTTTAACAACACCCCCATCGGCACGCTGCGCATCGGGTGTTCTTCAACTATGGCACAAAATGTTCTCGCTGCCATGACCGCGGATATGCTGAAAGAGTACCCCGGGCTTACCGTCAACCTGGTGACGGGCATCCCGGCGCCGGATCTGATTGCCGACGGCCTGGACGTGGTGATCCGCGTCGGCGCGCTGCAGGATTCCAGCCTGTTCTCACGTCGGCTGGGCAGCATGCCGATGGTGGTTTGCGCCTCAAAGAGCTATCTGGCGCAGTACGGCGTTCCGGAAAAGCCCGCCGATCTCACCAACCACTCGTGGCTGGAGTACAGCGTGCGGCCCGACAATGAATTTGAGCTGATCGCCCCGGAAGGGATCTCCACCAAACTGCTGCCGGAAGGCCGGTTCGTCACCAACGATCCGATGACTATCTCCCGCTGGCTGGTCGCCGGGGCCGGGATCGCCTACGTGCCGCTGATGTGGGTGATCAACGAGATCAACAGCGGCGTACTGGAGATCCTGTTCCCTCGCTATCAGTCCGATCCGCGCCCGGTGTACGCCCTGTACACCGAAAAAGACAAGCTGCCGCTCAAAGTACAGGTGTGTATTAACTATCTGACCGAGTATTTTGTGGACGTGGCGGAGCTGTTTCAGGGGATGCGGGGAAGAAGGAAGGAATAATCGATTAATTCCTGAAAGTATATGCGTTATTAATATTTCCCGGATGGAACATACATTCATCCGAGAATATTTCCCCTCCGCTATCAGGAATAGCGAATTGACACTGCTGCTGTCCGCCCTTTACCTTATAAGCAGTCTGCCATTCAGACTGTTATTAATTTGTTGCTGATTTGAATAATAAAATGTATTCCGCAGGATGACGTTAAACAAGGAAAACAAATGAATATATTTGAACAAACACCGCCTGCACGCAGGCGCTATGGGCTCGCCGCGTTCATCGGTTTAATTGCAGGGATTGTCTCCGCTTTTGTCAAATGGGGAGCCGAGGTGCCGCTCCCGCCACGAAGCCCCACCGATTTATTCACCGCCGCGTGCGGGCCTGAACAATTAATAAGAGCCGCAAGCCAGATTGATTGTTCCCGTAATTTTTTAAACCCTCCCTATGTATTTTTACGCGACTGGCTGGGCGTCGTTGATCCTAACGCGGCGGTTTATACCTTTGCCGGTCATATATTTAACTGGGTTGGCGTAACACATATTATTTTCTCAATCGTGTTCGCTGTAGGGTATTGTGTAGTTGCTGAAGTCTTTCCGAAAATTAAACTCTGGCAGGGTTTGCTGGCGGGTGCGTTAGCCCAGCTTTTTGTTCATATGATCTCCTTCCCTCTGATGGGGCTGACACCACCGCTGTTCGACCTTCCCTGGTATGAACACGTATCAGAGATCGTGGGTCATCTGATCTGGTTCTGGTCGATCGAAATCATTCGCCGCGATTTACGCAACCGCATTACCCACGAGCCGGATCCGGAGATACCGCTGGGTCAATTACGTTAAAAAAAAGGCGCTACTCGGTAGCGCCTTTTTTTATGTGAACGCAGATCAGGCCGTGCCGCCCACCGTCAGGTTGTCCACTTTCAGCGTTGGCTGGCCCACGCCAACCGGCAGGCTCTGGCCCTCTTTACCGCAGACGCCCACGCCGTTATCCAGCTTCAGATCGTTACCGACCATGGAGATCTGCTGCATCGCTTCAATACCGGAGCCAATCAGCGTCGCGCCTTTTACCGCTTTGGTCACTTTGCCTTTCTCGATCAGATACGCTTCTGACGTGGAGAAGACGAATTTACCGGAGGTGATGTCCACCTGACCGCCGCCAAAGTTTGGTGCAAAGATACCGTAATCAACGGATTCGATAATTTCCTGCGGCGTGGATTTGCCCGGCAGCATATAGGTGTTGGTCATGCGCGGCATTGGCAGGTGCGCATAGGACTCACGACGACCATTACCCGTTGGCGCTACGCCCATCAGGCGCGCGTTGAGTTTGTCCTGCATATAGCCTTTCAGCACGCCGTTTTCAATCAGCACATTGTACTGGCCTGGCGTACCTTCGTCGTCGATAGCCACCGAGCCGCGGCGATCGCGCATGGTGCCGTCATCCACCACGGTGCACAGCTCAGAGGAGACGAGTTGCCCGATCTGGCCGCTGAATACGGACGTACCGCGACGGTTAAAATCGCCTTCCAGACCGTGCCCTACCGCTTCGTGCAACAGCACGCCCGGCCAGCCGGCACCCAGCACCACCGGGAATGAGCCCGCCGGTGCCGCGACAGCATTCAGATTCACCAGCGCCATGCGCACGGCTTCTTTTGCCCACGCGTCAGCGCGCGCTTCACCGTCAACATCCCCCAGGAACCAGTCATAGCCGAAACGGCCGCCGCCGCCGCTTGAGCCGCGCTCGCGTTTACCGTCGTCATCGACCTGCACGCTGATAGAGAGACGCACCAGCGGACGAACATCCGCCGCCAGAGTGCCGTCAGTGGCCGCAACCAGAATCAATTCATAAACGCCGCTCAGGCTGGCGGAGACTTCCTGCACGCGTTTATCGGCAGCACGCGCCACTTTGTCGACGCGGCGCAGGATATCCAGCTTCTCTTCGCGGCTCATGCTCTGCAGCGGATCGATGCTGGTATAGAGCGCAGAGTGAGACACTTCGCCCAGGGTTTTCACGCGACCATCACCGGTATCGCGCACAATGGTACGCGCTGCCTGCGCGCTCTGCTCTAGTGCGGCCAGGCTAATCTGATCGGCATAGGCAAAACCGGTTTTCTCGCCGCTGACGGCACGAACGCCAACGCCCTGGTCGATGTTATAAGAGCCATCTTTGATGATGCTGTCTTCTAAAACCCAGGATTCGTGATAGCTCGACTGGAAATAGAGATCGCCGTAGTCGAGACGGCGTTCGGTCAGTTGACCAAGAATGGAGAACAGGTCCTGATGGCTCAGGCCGTTCGCTGCGAGCAAATGTTCACTTACCAGGTTCAGACTCATCGTATTGCTACTCGTTCGTTGCCGCCCGTGGCGGTATAAAGATCGTATTTATTGAGAGTGAGGCAATTACCTGCCCACGTCAAATCATTGCTGTGCATCTTTGCGCGGCTGGCGCAGCACCTCGTTAATCTGCGGTTTATCCACCGGACCGGTAATGCGGTAGCGCAGAATGGAGACCTTGCTCCAGAGCGGCCCCAGCACTTTACTGGCGGCAAACACCGCCGCACCGACAATCGGGTTCACCACAAAGGCCGCCGCTACGCCCACGCTCGCGGAAATTTCCGGCGCCACCACGGCTTCCATATCCAGCTCGCGACGCACGAGGTTGACTGAGCCTTTCATGGCGATATCCGCTTCCAGGCCGTCCACCAGCGTATCGTCCGTATGCAGAACGCCGTCTTTGATCCACGCCGTACTGCGGATGGAATCGTAGTAGAAACCTTCGTTGAAGGTATCGCTGAAATCGAAGCGCAGCTTGCGCAGCAGCGCATCAAAACTCAGCAGGCGCAGGATCTGCCCGGCGCGCCCCGTGCTCACGTCGGCGATTTCACCTTTGCCGAAGCGGGTTTTCAGAATGCCGTTCAGCGAGGCCTCATCCGGCGTCCACGGCGCGGCGCGCCAGTGAAGATCGTAATCGACGTCAAATGACGAGCCGCGCAGCGGCGTGCTGACACCAAAGAAATTGGCCGCTGCATCCAGCTTGTTACCTTTAATGTCGCCTTTCAGAGACGTACGCTGCTCGCCGGGGTTATTCACCCATTCCCCTGCGGCCGTCATCCGGCCAAAACCGGTATCAACCAACCCGCCAGAGAGCGTAAGCGTGTTTCCCTGGATGGCAAAATCACCGTCGATACGGCCATATTTTTGCCCCCACAGCCAGCACTCCGCACAGCGCAGCTGGAGATCGGGCCAGCCGCTAAAATCGATGCGGGATGTCTTACTCAACGGCGACGTTTTTGCTGGCTGGTCTTTCCTACTCGCGCTTGCCGGGTTGTAGTAGAGATAGCGGATCGCCGCCTGCCACGGCGCGTTATTGCGCATGGTCAGCGTACCGTTGATTTCTCTGCCCTGGGCCTCCACCTTCGAGCCGTTAGCGGTGGGCTGTGAAACAATACTCAGGTTGTTCCACTGCTGTCCGCCCAGCATCAGCGACGGCGTGCGTACGGTAATGGCCTGCGGGAACTGGGCGGTTTGATCGACGTTTTGCCCAACGCCTTTCTGGAACAGCGCCAGCCATTCCGCACCGTCCATCGGCGGGAGATTCAGCTCAACGCCCGCCTGCTCCGGCAGCGGCGGCGTGGAGCGGCTATCCGTCGTCCATATGGCTTTGTCGAGGGTGAGCTTGCGGTTAAGCAGCCAGCGGCTGTTAAAGTGGTTCGTCCCGCCCACGCTTCCGGTCAGCTCGAAGCTGTTCAGGTTGCCATCAACGTTCAGCTTCACCGGCAGCGGCTGTCCGGCCTGTTTATCCAGCGGCGCAGGCAGCTGGCTATGAAGGTTTTTCAAATCGCCCGTAATGTCGACCTTATACTGGGCACCGGCGTGATAAGGCAGGTCGATGGCGACTTTGCCCTGCCAGGCTACCGCACCGTCCACGGATCCCTCAATGGCCTTCGGAAGAACATCCATACGCGATGGCTGCCAGCTACCGTCCAGATTGACGGCCACCTGATAAGCCTTTTCCCCCTCGGTAGTCGTGAAGTCGATATTCACGGGCTGATTAAACCAGCTGGCGTTAAGCGTCTCGCTCTTCAGGTTGCCGTTCTCAAAGCTGAACTGCCCGCTGAGATTTTTCAGGGTGCTCTCAAGGGGTTTGATGTACAGGCTGTTATTCTTCAGACGGACGTCGCCTTTGGCGGTGGTCATTTCACCGTCCAGCGGGATATCAAGATGTAAGCGAGCATTCACATCACCATCAAGCTGCAGCTGCTGCAGAGTCGCCGCCAGCGATTCTTTCAGCGGCGTCTCCTCAAAGTACGGTCCCACCGCTTTGCCCGGCCCGCTGATGTCGGCATCAATAAGCAGTTTCTCTTTTGAATAATCCGGGATGTTTGCCGTCAGGTTGCTGGCCGTCACGCCGCCCAGCGCAACGCTGTCTGACTTCATCCACAGCCCGTCATTGAGAAAGTTAAGCTCGATGTCCAGGTTTTTCAGCGCGGGCCAGCCTGGCTGGAACGCGAAGGTGGCGTTGTGTAACGGCACCAGCACCTGGAACTGACCTTCATTATGCTTGTACGGGAAAAGATGCGGATTACCGCCGTAGGCCAGCGTGGCACTATCGGCCTGACCGCCCTGAATTGCACCGCTCAGATAGTCCACCAGCGCTTTACCCATCAGGTTTTCCGGGAAATAGCGCCAGGCCTGAGAACCGTCACTGGTGCTAATGCCGGCCAGAATACCCAGCCACGGCTCATCACCTTCTGGCTGCAGATAGCGGAAATCGCCGCGCGCATGTACCGCTTTGGCTTTTACGTCGATATGGCGGCCATCAAGCTGGAAACCTTTATCGTTACGGAGCCAGTTTAGCACCGCGCTGCCCTGTTCAATTTCCAGCGGCGCGCGGAAGACCGTTTCGTAAGGCATTCTGGCGTCGTGCATATCAACCGTCAGCCTGCCGTTCTCCACGCTGCCTTCCAGCTTGCCGCTAAAGTGCTCCGCACCCGGCAGCAGCTTCCACTGCTTCCAGGCGAGATCTTTCCACGTTGCCTGGAAACGGGTTTTTTCTGTCGCCTGTAGCGGAATATCCAGCGCCAGGGCGTCTATCTTCCCGCTCGGCTGCGTGGCCAGCCAGATCTCGCCAAGGTCAGGCGAGAGCTTTGCTGCCATGGAGCGCAGCCCTTCAATGGCGGCCAAATCCAGGTTACTGGCACGGATGCGCAGCTCGTCGCTGCGTTTGCTGGCCGCACCGCCAACGTCCTGCTCCGGCATCCAGGCCAGCGTCAGCGCACCGCGCGGCCACGGCTTATCGTCCATAGTGATGCGCGTGTCCGGAATGGCGAACTGCCAGCCCTCTTTCTCCTGCGTGACGTGCGCGGTGAGGTTATCAACGGAAAGCTGATGCTGCTGTTTTTCACCTTTCCAGCTTGCGCCCCCCTGCTTGAGCCAGATATCACCGCTGGCAAATTCCCCTTTCGTCAGGGTCAGCCAGCCTTCAAGGCTGAAACGGGCCGTTTCCAGCTGCATATTTTGCTGGATCCAGTCGCCCAGCCACGGCTTCACATCCACATCGTCGGCCTGTAGCCAGACTTTGCCGTTGTTAAGCAAGCCGTCATCGTCCCGCAGATCCATGCGCACCTGCATCACGCCGTGCTGGCCGTTCAGACTTGAGAGACTAACCTGCCCCTCGGCGCGGTGCCGATCTTTGCCGTTGAGCCAGGTCAGCTGGGGAATCGCGAGCTCGGCACGCTGGCCAGAAAGGGTAATAAAGCTCACTTCGCTGTCGCGCAGATCGAAATGATCGAACTGGCGAAGGAAGAGATCGCTGAAGCGGTTGGCTTCAAGCCCCTGACTGCTATCGCCACCAGACAGCGGCGTGTTGGTCAGAAACTGGAGTTGATAAAAGGTGAGATCGCGAAACTGCCAGCGCAGATGCAGCAGGCTTTGCCAGACGTCCAGCGCCAGGGTCACGCGTTTAATTTTGAGGTAGCCGCCGTCTTTCAGGCTGGCATTGATATCCCGGACATCAAGCGTCGGGCCAAAATTCTGCCAGTTAGCGCTGAGCTGGCTTACATTCACCGGCACGCCGGTGGTGGATTCGATTTTCGCCAGCAGCTGCGGACGCCAGCTGTCCAGATGCGGTAAAACGAGGCGTAGCCCGCTCACGAGCAACGCGACAATCACGACCAGCGTTGCCCCTGTAAGCAATAAAATCCCCGGCAATCGCCTCACGCATCTCTCCTTGTCAGCTTTCGTCACGCAGCGTACTGCGTCTTACATCATCACGACGTCGAACTGCTCCTGGTTATAGAGCGGTTCAATTTGTACTTTTACCTGTTTGCCGACAAAGATTTCCACTTCCGCCAGCGCGTGTGACTCTTCGCCTTTCAGCGCTTCAGCCACCGCAGGGGAAGCATAGACCAGAAAACGATCGGAGTCGTAGGCATGATGAACACGAACGATCTCACGCATGATTTCGTAGCAGACAGTCTCAACCGTCTTTACCGTTCCGCGTCCATGGCAGGTTGGGCATTCATTACACAGCACATGCTCAACGCTTTCACGGGTACGCTTGCGCGTCATTTCCACCAGCCCCAGCTGTGAGAAACCGTTGATGCTGGTTTTCACGCGATCTTTACTCAGCGCCTGTTCAAGCGAGTGCAGCACGCGGCGGCGATGGTCTTCATTACTCATATCGATAAAGTCGATGATGATAATGCCGCCCAGGTTGCGCAGACGAAGCTGGCGCGCAATCGCCTGCGTGGCTTCGATGTTGGTATTGAAGATAGTGTCATCCAGGTTGCGATGGCCAACAAACGCGCCGGTGTTGATATCGACGGTGGTCATCGCTTCGGTCTGATCGATGATCAGATACCCGCCGGATTTCAGCTCGACCTTACGCTCCAGCGCGCGCTGGATCTCGTTTTCAACATCATAGAGATCGAAGATCGGCTGACGCCCTGAGTAATGCTCCAGCAGGCCGGGCATCTCGGGGATATATTCGGCGGTAAACTCCAGCAGGGCTTCATAGGTCAGGCGAGAGTCCACGCGAATGCGGTCGAGCTGCGCATCGGCAAAGTCACGCAGAACACGCTGAGCCAGGGCCAGCTCGCCATAGAGCTGGTAGCGGGTCTGGTTGCGTTTCTTACGCTCCATCACTTTGGTCCAGACGCGCTTCAGATAAGCGGCATCCGATGCCAGGTCTTCTTCGCTGATCCCTTCCGCGGCGGTACGGATGATAAACCCACCCTGCTCATCGCAGTAGGCGCTGACCACTTTTTTAAGACGCTCGCGCTCGGTTTCGCTCTCTATACGCTGCGAAACACCCACGTGCGACGCGCCGGGCATAAAGACCAGATAGCGGGAAGGTAAGGTGATGTCGGTGGTCAAACGCGCGCCTTTGGTACCGAGGGGGTCTTTCACCACCTGTACCATCAGATCCTGTCCCTGACGCACCAGCTCAGAAATATCGCGCACGGCAAACTGCTTTTGCTCTTCGCCCGCAACGCACTCGGTGTGCGGCATGATATCGGAGGCATGTAAAAATGCCGCCTTATCCAGTCCAATATCTACAAAAGCCGCCTGCATACCCGGTAGTACACGACTGACACGACCTTTGTAGATATTGCCTACTATTCCGCGCCGCGCTTCACGCTCAATATGAATTTCCTGAAGAATGCCACCATCAATATAGGCCACACGGGTTTCCGATGGCGTTACGTTTACCAACAATTCAGCCGTCATAATTATCCCTTCCCTCACGCAGTGAGTTAAAATTGCTCAGCAACTCATACGTTTCCACCAGCGGTAAGCCGACTACGGCGTGATAGCTGCCATGAATCTTCCTGACAAAACAGCCACCCAGCCCCTGAATACCGTATGCACCTGCTTTATCCATCGGTTCACCGCTGGCAATATAAGCGGCGATGTCGTCGTCGGTAAGTACTCTGAACGTCACGTCCGTCACCACCAGGCAATCCAGCACGTGCTGGCTGTCAGCCAGCGCGACGGCCGTCATCACCTGATGCGTTTGTCCGGACAGTTTGCGCAGCATGCGCGCCGCATGATCGGCGTCGCGCGGTTTCTCAAGCACTTCACCGTTAAGGATAACGATGGTATCTGCCCCCAGCACGGGGAGATCGCGTGGCACGCTGGCTACGCCAGCCTGCGCTTTCTCGCGCGCCAGGCGAGACACGTACTGTTGAGCACTTTCGCCTTCAGCACGTTTTTCTTCAATGCCGGTCACGATGCGTTCAAAAGACACCCCTAGCTGCGTCAGGAGTTCCTGACGGCGCGGGGAGCCGGAAGCGAGATACAAAGACGTCATAGAAACCTTTTATTGCACAGCAAACTGCTGGCGAACCTTACGCATCAGCAGGAACAGCCATGGCCAGAGCACACCGTTTACTACACTACTCCAGAACACTTCCGGTCGGAAAGAGACGTTGATCACTAAAAACTCTGCCCAGAAAACAACGATATCCGCCGCGAGCGACAATAGCATCACCACCAGGGCCTGTTGCCAGAGCGCAAGGTTACGAAAGAGCTGGAATTTGAGAGCGACGAGGTACGCAATAATGCTCATGGACAAGGCACGCACGCCAAGCGTAGAGCCGCTAATGAGATCCAGTATGGCACCCATCACAAAACCTGTGCCGACATTTACGCGATGCGGCAGGGCAAGGATCCAGTAGAGCAAAATGAGCAATACCCAGTTAGGCCGGAAAACGAGAATGTCATCCGGCCAGGGCATCACTTGCAGTAACAGTGCGATGAGAAACGAGAGCCAGATGACCCAGCGTCCCTGGCTACGATAGCTTGCCACTACTGCCCTCCCGAAGAGAGTTTAGGCGGTGGCGGCGCATCCGGCAGCGGCTGCGTTAACCCTGTTGCCGGCGCCGGGACTGGCGCAGGTGGCCCCATGGAATCCGCAGGCGGGAGAACCTGCGGCATCATCTGCATCAGGCGTTCATTCGCCACACGATGCACCTCTTCAGGCGTCATCGGGTTAGCACCATTGCGATCGGCACCCCACAGCAGCAGCAGATAGCGCAGACGCTGTAAACCGGCGGTTGGACGCGCCTGAATCACGGTATAGGCACGCTGAGTATCCAGCTTCACTGACGACACCACCGCAACCGGATAGCCTTCAGGGAAGCGCCCGCCCAGACCGGAGGTCACCAGGACGTCGCCCACGCGGATATCCGTGTTAGCAGGCAGGTGTTCCAGCTGCAGATCGTCCGTACAGCCGTTACCGGCCGCAATCACGCGAATATCGTTACGCAGAACCTGGATCGGCAGCGCATGCGTGGCATCGCAAATCAGCAGCACGCGGCTGGTCAGTTTGGCCACGGCAACAACCTGGCCCACTACGCCTTTATCACTGATAACAGGCTGACCTTCATACACGCCGTTTACGCTCCCTTTGTCGATCACAACCTGATCGCTGTAAGGGTCGTTTACGGTTGAGATCACCTGCGTCACCATTTTCTGCTCATCCTGACGCAGCGGCGAGCCGAGCAGCTCACGCAGACGCGCATTTTCCTGCTTATACTGCCCCAGCATCAGCAGCTCGCTGTTTTTCAGCAGCAGTTCCTGACGTAATGCCCGGTTTTCGAGTTCGAGTTGGTCACGCGAAGACAGCGTTTGAGAAACGGAGTCGAGCAGTTCACGGGGACCATTTGATACAAAGTAGAAAGGACTGACGGCGGTATCCATGTACGTTCTGATTTGGCTGAACGTACCGAGGCGGCTATCGGCAATAATGACCCCAAGCGCAACCAGAACCGCCAGAATGAGGCGAAACTGTAGCGATGGGCCACGGCTAAAAATTGGCTTCATAGGCTATGCGTATTCTCGCGTCAGAGAGAAAGGGTAGCAAATTGCTACCCTCTCAAACTCGACTACTCTTCGCTGAACAAATCGCCGCCGTGCATGTCGATCATTTCCAGCGCCTTGCCACCACCACGGGCGACGCAAGTCAGTGGATCTTCTGCAACTACGACAGGAATACCTGTCTCTTCCATTAACAGGCGGTCGAGGTTACGCAGCAGCGCACCACCACCGGTCAGAACCATACCGCGCTCGGAGATGTCGGACGCCAGCTCTGGTGGGCACTGTTCCAGCGCAACCATTACCGCGCTCACGATGCCAGTCAGTGGTTCCTGCAATGCTTCCAGAATTTCGTTGGAGTTCAGGGTAAAGCCGCGTGGAACACCTTCAGCCAGGTTACGACCGCGAACTTCGATCTCACGCACTTCATCGCCCGGATAAGCAGAGCCGATTTCGTGTTTGATACGCTCTGCGGTAGCTTCACCGATCAGAGAGCCGTAGTTACGGCGCACGTAATTAATGATGGCTTCATCGAAGCGGTCACCACCGATACGTACGGAAGAGGAGTACACTACGCCGTTCAGAGAGATAACGGCGACTTCAGTGGTACCACCACCGATATCCACCACCATAGAACCGGTAGCTTCAGAAACAGGCAGACCTGCACCGATTGCCGCAGCCATTGGCTCTTCAATCAGGAACACTTCACGTGCACCTGCACCCTGGGCAGATTCACGAATTGCGCGACGTTCAACCTGGGTTGCGCCAACCGGCACACACACCAGAACACGCGGGCTTGGACGCATGAAGCTGTTGCTGTGAACCTGCTTGATGAAGTGCTGAAGCATTTTTTCAGTCACGAAGAAGTCAGCGATAACGCCGTCTTTCATTGGGCGAATGGCGGCGATGTTGCCAGGGGTACGACCCAGCATCTGCTTCGCGTCATGACCCACTGCGGCCACGCTTTTCGGCGAGCCTGCACGATCCTGACGAATGGCCACAACTGAAGGCTCATTCAATACGATGCCTTGTCCTTTTACATAAATAAGGGTATTCGCGGTACCCAGGTCAATGGACAGGTCATTGGAAAACATGCCACGAAATTTTTTCAACATACTAAGGGATAATCCTGAAAGCTGGGGCGGAAAACAAAATCCGCTTACTTTACCAACCACACGCAGCAGCGACAAGGCGCAAAAATCATCTGCAACGGTGAAAATTTGTGCAGTACGTTTCCTGATGTTACAAAATCATCCCCTGACTCCCTCAGGGCTGAGTAAACAGTAGCGTTCCCCACTGACATTTGTAACCCGTTAAAGGTCGTTCACTGGCTTTTTGCTCGACATACTCAAAGCTACAGGCGCGATATTCTACGTGAAAACAGCGTAAACGGCAGGTCAAACAGAGTATCTTTGCAAATATTTTTTCACGTTGGTGTCAAGCGGTTGAGAGGCAGCAAAAAAATCCCCCTGACCACCCATAACACCGCGCTCTTTTAACATCTGCCATTCGCTTCTGGAGCGCACGCCCGTAGCAAACACTTGTGTCCGCGTTCCCTTGCATGCTTCTACCAGACTCTGTACCAGCAGCTGGTTTTCCGTACGCTTCTCAATATTCCTCACCAGGCCTGGATGTAGCTTTAATAACTCCACATCCAGCTCCTTGATCCAGTTGGTACTGACCAGCGTTAAACCTGCCTGCGTCACCGCGACACGCGCGCCGAGCGCATTGATCAAACGTACCACCGGACGTAACCGGCTGATGTGTTGACCTACATCCGCCTCAGCAAGTTCAAAAATAATGTGTTTGCGTTGCGATTTTTCGCATTGCATTAATGTATCACGCAGCCAGCGCTGAAAACGTGGGCGTATTAACGACTCCACGGTGACCTGTAACGCGAGGTTTTCTTCAGGCCAGAAGGATAAAAACGGAATCAGTCGGGTAATTTGCTGGCGGTCATACTCTTCGGACAACCCAAATTGCAGCACCATCGGCAGATATTCCGCAGAGATAACTTCTTCCGTGCCGTCAAAAATACGACACATCAATTCTCGGTGGTGGACGTTGCCATTTTTCATGACCGCGGGTTTTTGATAAATGCGAGGCCCGCCGCGGCTAAGCATTTGCTCAATCAGCGTTCGCCAGCGCACGTTGCCGCGCCCTTTTTCCGGCAGCGAGTCATCATAAACCGCCCACCCGTTCGCCCCCTGCAGAACGGCGTTGCGGGTGGCGGCTTCGGCGTGTTCCATCACCTGTTCTGCCGATTGTCCGCCGCGCCAGGCGCAGATCCCCATGTGCACCATATCGTCCCTGTCGAGCATTTTGCTCTGCGGCAGCGCATCCACCGCCTTCAGCAGCTGGCTGGCGATGCTTTCAGACTCCTTCAGCGTGCGATGAGGCAGCAATACGGCAAAGTCGCTGCGGTGATAGCGGGCCAGCAGCGCCCCCGGGTAGCGCATAATAAAGGTGGAGAGCAGGTTAATCAGCGTAAAGAGATTTTCTTCCGCGGCCCGCTGTCCCCAGGTATCGCGCAGGAGATCGAAATCGGGCAGGCGAATCATCATCACCACCCCGTGTGTTCCCACCTTTTCCGAATCGTCGAGCAGCGTGGCGAGCTGATTATCAAAGAAAAGGCGGTTGTTCAGGCCGGTTTTATTATCCTGCGCGGCATACGAGCGGATCAGCGTATCCATACGGCTGCGCTGGTCGCTGGCAAACTGGATTTCTGAGAGTAGCGTATCCAGCGCGCTGCTGGCGCGTGAAGGCCATTCATGAACCGAGCCGCGCACCTGCGGGCCGCGTTCACCGTTAAGGATCCGCAAGGAGCGGAGCTCCAGCAGCTCCTGACCAGAAAGCTGGCGCCGCAGCCAGCGGACCGCGAGAAAGATCAGCAGGACAATAAACACCACGGCGACGGTGAGCGGCGCGGTGGTCATCATGGAATGGAAATAGCTGGCCATCGGATCGAGATAGACCATGTGGATGGTCATGCCCGGATTTTTGAGGGAGTGCACCGTCACTTCCCGGTACTGGCTCACCACGCCCGCGGGGCGATAGCTTCCCTGACGTTCATGGCTTAAAACGCGATGCTTTCCCTGCTGAATGTCGATCTGAACAATATCAACAGGTACCATCAACTCATCGAGCTCGCGGGAGAGCGCCGGCAGCGGCGTCGTCAGCAGACGCGTATCAATCACCGATGCGACAGACTGTACCCGGTTGACCAGCTTGTCCTGAATGGCGTTGTAAAAGCTCAGAGAGCAGCCCAGAAGCGTGACAAAAATGGTCAGCCCCGTCAGCAAGGTGATAAAAGCTGAGAACTTCGTCGTTAATCGCATCCTTGAGATTACTCCGTGGGTTGATGGGGTAGCGAGTAAGCGCTAACTTGCATTTCAAATGCGGCATACTACCAAACCTGGTGTATCTGGCAATTTATTGCGTTAAATCGGCACTGCGTTTCCCTGAGCGAGTATAGTCTTCAGAAATTATTTTCCAATCATCTGAGTCGAGAGGACCCCGTATGCAGGCTTTGATCTTAGAACAGCAGGACGGCAAAACGCTTGCCTCAGTGCAGGCGGTTGAAGAGGGTCGCCTGCCGGAAGGCGAAGTAACCGTCGACATCGACTGGTCCAGTTTAAATTATAAGGACGCGCTGGCTATCACCGGTAAGGGTAAAATCATCCGAAATTTCCCTATGGTGCCGGGAATTGATTTCGCTGGCCGGGTTCATACCAGCGAGGATCCGCGCTTCCATCCGGGCCAGCAGGTGCTGCTTACCGGGTGGGGCGTCGGTGAAAATCACTGGGGCGGTCTGGCAACGCAGGCGCGCGTTAAGGGCGACTGGCTGGTGCCGATGCCGAAAGGCATGGATGGCCGCAAAGCGATGATTATCGGCACGGCAGGCTTTACCGCCATGCTGTGCGTGATGGCGCTGGAAGATGCGGGCGTCCGCCCTGAGTCGGGTGAAGTTGTCGTCACCGGTGCCAGCGGTGGCGTCGGCAGCACGGCCGTAACGCTGCTGCACAAGCTGGGCTATCAGGTCGCTGCGGTGTCGGGTCGCGAAAGTACCCACGATTACCTGCGTCAGCTCGGTGCCAGCCGCATTCTTGGCCGCGACGAGTTTGCCGAAACCCGCCCTCTGGAAAAACAGGTCTGGGCAGGTGCGGTGGATACCGTCGGTGATAAGGTGCTGGCAAAAGTGCTGGCGCAGATGAACTACGGCGGCTGCGTCGCAGCCTGCGGACTGGCCGGAGGATTTGCCCTGCCAACCACCGTGATGCCGTTTATTCTGCGTAACGTACGCCTGCAGGGTGTGGATTCCGTGATGACCCCGCCAGCCCGTCGTCTTGAAGCCTGGGAACGGCTGGTGCGCGATCTGCCGGAAATCTTCTATTCCCAGAGCGCAACGGAGATTACCCTCAGCCAGGCGCCGGAATATGCCAGTAAAATCATGGACAATCAGTTCCACGGTCGCGCGCTGGTGAAAATCGCCTAATCTTCAAATTTTCGTGACATATTCGCGCGAGTCCCTCTCCTCCGTCATGCTTAGAAAAACGCATGACGGAGGATGCCATGAAAAACCGAAAACTGACGGAAGCCGACGTAACGTCTGAGTCTGTCTTTATGTTACAGCGCCGCCAGATCCTGAAAATGCTTGGCATCAGCGCCACCGCGCTCACGCTCTCACCGGCGGCACACGCCGACCTGCTCGACTGGTTTAAAGGTAACGATCGGCCAAAGGCGCCTTCCGGCGCACCGCTCACCTTTACGAAACCCGCCCAATGGCAAAATAAACTGACGCTCACGCCGGAAGATAAAGTTACCGGCTACAACAACTTCTACGAATTTGGTCTCGACAAGGCCGATCCTGCAGCCAACGCAGGCAGCCTCAAAACCGATCCGTGGACGTTGAAAATCGAGGGTGAAGTGGCAAAACCCCTGACGCTGGACCATCACGATCTCACCACCCGTTTTCCCCTCGAAGAGCGTATCTATCGCATGCGCTGCGTGGAAGCGTGGTCAATGGTGGTGCCCTGGGTAGGCTTCCCGCTGCATAAACTGCTGGCGATGGCTGAGCCCAACAGCAACGCAAAATATGTCGCTTTTCAGACGCGTTATGCGCCGGACGAGATGCCAGGGCAGAAAGACCGGTTTATCGGCGGCGGGCTGGAGTATCCCTATGTTGAAGGGTTACGTCTCGACGAAGCGATGCATCCCCTTACCCTGCTGACCGTCGGCGTTTATGGCAAAGCGCTTCCCCCGCAGAACGGCGCCCCCATCCGTTTAACCGTACCGTGGAAATATGGCTTCAAAGGGATTAAATCTATCGTCAGCATTAAGCTCACTCGCGAACGTCCGCCAACCACCTGGAATCTGGCGGCGCCGGACGAATACGGTTTCTTCGCAAACGTGAATCCGCATGTGGATCACCCGCGCTGGTCGCAGGCAACCGAGCGTTTTATCGGTTCCGGCGGTGCGCTGGACGTTAAGCGCCAGCCTACGCTGCTGTTTAACGGCTATGCGGATGAAGTGGCCTCTCTCTACCGTGGTCTGAATTTACGGGAGAATTTCTAAGTGCGTTTAACGGCAAAGCAGATTACCTGGCTGAAGGTGCTCCTGCACCTGGCCGGGTTACTTCCTTTTATATGGCTGTTCTGGGCCGCCAGCCAGGGGCTCTTTAGCGCAGATCCGGCCAAGGATATTCAGCATTTTACGGGTCGGATGGCTCTGAAATTTTTGCTGGCGACCTTGCTCGTCTCGCCGCTGGCGCGCTACGCTAAACAGCCATTATTGATACGAACCCGTCGTCTTTTGGGGCTATGGTGTTTTGCCTGGGCGACGCTGCACCTTACCAGCTATGCCCTGCTGGAACTGGGCATTAACAATCTGGCGCTGCTGGGCCGCGAACTGGTGACACGTCCTTATCTGACGCTGGGTATCGTGAGCTGGCTGGTTTTACTGGCGTTAGCGCTGACGTCTACGCAGTATGCGCAGCGTAAGCTCGGCAGGCGCTGGCAACTGTTGCACAACTTCGTCTATCTTGTCGCGATCCTCGCACCCATTCATTACCTGTGGTCGGTGAAGATCCTCTCGCCTCAGCCAGTCCTTTACGCACTGGCGGCCGTGGCGCTTTTAGCATGGCGTTACAAGAAGTTCCGCCAGTGGTTGCGATAGTTCGCGAAACTGTGCGTTTTCCCGCAGATTCCCCGTCAACCGCAAATCTTTTTCGGATAGCGGTTGATAATCTTCCCTGATAAGACCAGTATTTAGCTGCTAAATGCTACGAAATCGTTATAATGTGCGACCTTGGTTCGCCTGACAGCGGTTTTAAGCCTCTGAAAAGGTGACAATTGCGCTTCGAAGGTATATTTTGTTTTTTACCGGAAAATCGCAGGAGATGGCAGCACAATGACTGATAAGTTCCATATCTTAGTTTTGAACGGACCGAACCTGAACATGCTCGGCACCCGTGAGCCAGAGAAGTACGGCACGCTGACATTGAGTGAAATTGTTAACCGTCTGGGAACGGAAGCAGCGTCACTGAATGTGGATTTGGATCATTTTCAGTCGAATGCGGAGTACGCACTCATCGACCGTATTCATCAGGCTAAAGACACTGTGGACTATATCCTGATTAATCCGGCCGCGTTTACGCACACCAGTGTTGCTATCCGCGACGCACTGCTCGCGGTGAGTATCCCGTTTATCGAGATCCACCTGAGTAATGTGCACGCCCGAGAGCCGTTCCGCCACCATTCGTATCTTTCGGATATCGCTGCTGGCGTTATCTGCGGACTGGGCGCTGACGGCTATTCATACGCTTTACAGACAGCGGTAAAACGCTTGTCACAATCACACTAAACAAGAGTACGGAACCCACTCATGGATATTCGTAAGATTAAAAAACTGATCGAGCTGGTTGAAGAATCAGGCATCTCCGAACTGGAAATTTCTGAAGGCGAAGAGTCTGTACGCATCAGCCGTGCAGCCCCAGCCGCTAGCTTCCCGGTAATGCAGCAGGCTTATGCTGCGCCAGTGCAGCAGCCTGCGCTCTCCGCAGCCGTTGCACCAGCAGCTGAAGCCGCACCTGCCGCTGCAGCAGAAATCAGTGGTCACATCGTACGTTCCCCAATGGTTGGTACTTTCTACCGCACCCCGAGCCCGGACGCGAAGGCGTTCATCGAAGTGGGTCAGAAAGTCAACGTAGGCGATACCCTGTGCATCGTTGAAGCGATGAAAATGATGAACCAGATCGAAGCAGACAAATCAGGTACTGTGAAAGCGATTCTGGTCGAAAGTGGTCAGCCGGTTGAATTTGACGAGCCGCTGGTCGTCATCGAGTAACGAGGCGAACATGCTGGATAAAATTGTTATCGCCAACCGCGGCGAGATTGCTCTGCGTATTCTTCGTGCCTGTAAAGAACTGGGCATCAAGACCGTCGCTGTGCACTCAAGCGCGGATCGCGATTTAAAACACGTATTGCTGGCGGATGAGACGGTCTGTATTGGCCCGGCTCCGTCCGTAAAAAGCTATCTGAACATCCCGGCTATCATCAGCGCCGCTGAAATCACCGGCGCGGTGGCAATTCATCCGGGTTACGGCTTCCTCTCTGAGAACGCCAACTTTGCTGAGCAGGTTGAACGCTCTGGCTTTATCTTCATCGGCCCGAAAGCCGACACCATCCGCCTGATGGGCGACAAAGTGTCTGCGATCACCGCGATGAAAAAAGCCGGTGTTCCAACCGTACCAGGCTCTGACGGCCCTCTGACCGACGACATGGATGCTAACCGTGCTCATGCTAAACGCATTGGCTACCCGGTTATCATCAAAGCGTCCGGCGGCGGCGGCGGTCGCGGTATGCGCGTTGTGCGCAGCGATGCTGAACTGGCTCAGTCCATCTCCATGACCAAAGCTGAAGCGAAAGCCGCTTTCAGCAATGACATGGTGTACATGGAAAAATACCTGGAAAACCCACGCCACATCGAAATTCAGGTGCTGGCAGACGGACAGGGTAACGCCATCTATCTGGCAGAACGTGACTGCTCCATGCAGCGTCGTCACCAGAAAGTGGTCGAAGAAGCACCAGCACCGGGCATTACCCCGGAACTGCGTCGCTACATCGGCGAGCGTTGCTCCAAAGCGTGTGTCGATATCGGCTATCGCGGTGCGGGTACCTTCGAGTTCCTGTTCGAAAACGGCGAGTTCTACTTCATTGAAATGAACACCCGTATTCAGGTTGAACACCCGGTTACCGAAATGATCACCGGCGTTGACCTGATCAAAGAACAGCTGCGCATCGCCGCAGGACAGCCGCTGTCCATCAAGCAGGAAGAAGTTGTGGTGAAAGGCCATGCGGTAGAGTGCCGTATCAACGCCGAAGACCCGAACACCTTCCTGCCAAGCCCGGGTAAAATCACGCGTTTCCACGCGCCGGGCGGCTTTGGCGTGCGCTGGGAGTCTCATATCTACGCCGGTTACACCGTACCGCCGTACTATGACTCAATGATCGGCAAGCTTATCTGCTATGGCGAAAACCGTGACGTGGCGATTGCCCGCATGAAGAACGCCCTGCAGGAGCTGATCATCGACGGAATCAAAACCAACGTTGATCTGCAGATGCGTATCATGAGCGACGAGCACTTCCAGAATGGTGGAACCAACATCCACTATCTGGAGAAAAAACTCGGTCTGCACGAGAAGTAATACAGCATCTTTGCTAAAAGGCCGGATTTTCCGGCCTTTTTTATTTCTGGGGCCTGGAAAGCCTCATCATGTACAATCCCCGCTTTCTTCATCCACAAGGGACAAACAATGGACAAACGTTTTGTTCAGGCCCATAAAGAAGCGCGCTGGGCGCTGTGGCTGACCCTTCTCTATCTCGCAGCATGGTTAGTGACCGCTTACTTACCTGATTCCGCTATCGGCATAACCGGCCTGCCGCACTGGTTTGAAATGGCCTGTCTGCTGGTACCGCTGATTTTCATTCTGCTCAGCTGGCTGATGGTGCGCTTTATCTTCCGCGATTTCCCGCTGGAGGATAGCGATGCAAACTGAAATTATCACCGTGCTGATTGTCTATTTGATCGTGGTGTTTGGCCTCTCTTTCTATGCCATGCGCAAACGCAGCACCGGTTCGTTTCTGAGCGAATATTTCCTCGGCAGCCGTTCCATGGGCGGGTTTGTGCTGGCGATGACGCTGACCGCCACCTATGTGAGCGCCAGTTCGTTCATCGGCGGACCTGGAGCGGCTTACAAATACGGGCTCGGCTGGGTATTGCTGGCCATGATCCAGGTGCCCACTATCTGGCTGTCGCTGGGCATTCTGGGCAAAAAATTTGCTATTCTCGCCCGCCGCTATAACGCCATTACGCTTAACGACATGCTGCAGGCACGCTATCAGAGCCGAGCGGTGGTCTGGATCGCCAGTATCAGCCTGATTGTTGCCTTTGTCGGCGCTATTGCCGTTCAGTTTATTGGCGGCGCGCGATTGCTGGAAACGGCGGCGGGTATCAAGTACGAGACCGGGTTGCTCATCTTCGGGATCACGATTGCGCTGTACACCGCGTTTGGCGGCTTCCGGGCCAGCGTGCTGAACGACACCATGCAGGGTATGGTGATGCTGATAGGCACTCTTGTGCTGCTGGTTGGCGTCATCTATGCGGCCGGCGGATTGCACAATGCGGTGCAAACGCTGGAACAGATCGATCCTAAACTGGTCAGCCCCCACGGTGCAGATGATATCCTGACGCCGGCGTTTATGACCTCCTTCTGGGTGCTGGTCTGCTTTGGCGTAATCGGCCTGCCTCACACGGCCGTGCGCTGTATCTCCTATAAAGACAGCAAAGCCGTTCACCGGGGGATTGTGATTGGTACCGTCGTTGTCGCGCTTCTGATGCTGGGCATGCATCTGGCGGGTGCGCTGGGACGGGCGGTTTTACCCCACCTGACCGTGCCGGATCAGGTCATTCCTACGCTGATGGTGCAGGTGCTCCCGCCGTGGGCCGCAGGATTGTTCCTTGCTGCACCGATGGCGGCCATCAT
Source organism: Enterobacter sp. FW301-JW81 (assembly GCF_058788735.1). NCBI lineage: Bacteria > Pseudomonadati > Pseudomonadota > Gammaproteobacteria > Enterobacterales > Enterobacteriaceae > Enterobacter > Enterobacter sp. FW301-JW81. The sequence goes on from NZ_JBYTBA010000003.1 coordinate 499,181, forward strand.
GTCCAACGTTAACGCCCATCTGCTGCAGGCTTCTGCCACCATCATCAAAGATCTGTGGCTTAGCGCGCGTCCAGCTAAAATGCATAATGAGCAAAAGCTTAAACGCATCTCGACCTGGACCACGCTGGTGCTCGGCATTCTGATGATGTTAGCCGCATGGCGCCCGCCGGAGATGATCATCTGGCTGAATCTGCTGGCGTTTGGCGGCCTTGAAGCCGTTTTCCTGTGGCCGCTGGTGTTAGGGCTCTACTGGGAACGCGCGAACGCTGCGGGCGCGCTGAGCGGCATGATAGTCGGCGGTGTGCTGTATGCCGTTCTCGCTACGTTTAAAATTCAGTACCTGGGCTTCCATCCGATTGTGCCTTCGTTACTGCTAAGTTTACTGGCGTTTGTGGTGGGGAACCGTTTCGGTCAGCCCGCGCCACAACCCGCTATGATTTCATCTGATAAATAAAGAGTTTTGCCATGCCGTGGATCCAACTAAAACTGAACACAACCGGCGCTAACGCCGAGGAACTGAGCGATGCGCTGATGGAGGCCGGCTCGGTCTCTATCACCTTCCAGGACACGCATGACACGCCGGTCTTTGAGCCACTGCCGGGTGAAACCCGCCTGTGGGGCGACACCGACGTTATTGGTCTGTTTGATGCCGAAACCGACATGAAAGAAGTGGTCGCGATTCTGGAAAATCATCCTCTGCTGGGCGCGGGCTTTGCACACAAAATCGAACAGCTTGAAGACAAAGACTGGGAACGCGAGTGGATGGATAACTTCCACCCGATGCAGTTCGGCAAACGCCTGTGGATCTGCCCAAGCTGGCGCGATGTTCCCGATGAAAGCGCGGTTAACGTGATGCTCGACCCGGGCCTGGCGTTTGGTACCGGCACCCATCCAACCACGTCCCTGTGCCTGCAGTGGCTGGATGGTCTGGATCTTGACGGTAAGACGGTGATCGACTTCGGCTGTGGATCCGGGATCCTCGCGATTGCCGCCCTGAAGCTGGGCGCGGCAAAAGCCATCGGGATCGATATCGATCCGCAGGCAATTCAGGCCAGCCGCGATAACGCAGAACGCAACGGCGTCTCCGATCGTCTGGAGCTGTATCTGCCGGATGCGCAGCCAGAAGCCATGAAGGCCGATGTGGTGGTCGCAAACATTCTGGCGGGCCCGCTGCGCGAGCTGGCCCCGTTAATCAGCGTGCTGCCCGTTGAGGGCGGTCTGCTGGGGCTTTCCGGCATTCTTGCAAGCCAGGCTGACAGCGTGTGTGAAGCTTATGCCGATCTCTTTGATCTCGACCCGGTGGTGGAAAAAGAAGAGTGGTGTCGTATCACCGGCCGTAAAAAATAAGAATCTGGCGTGGTCATCTGACCACGCCCTTCTCCTCCGATACTTTTCTCTCCTCCGGTCATTCTTCGGTAATATACCCCTACAAATCATATTGATTTGTATTACAAAAATTCACCGGAAGAATATGATGAAACACATTACAGGCAAGGCAGCGCTGCTGACGCTGAGCATGATCTCGGCTTCAGCATTCGCATCACACTGGGGCTACGAAGGAAATAGTTCACCGGAACACTGGGGCGAACTGGACGAGGCATACAAGACCTGTCAAAACGGAATGAACCAGTCTCCCATTAATATTGATTCGACCGTTGACGCCCATCTCTCCCCGCTACAAACGCACTACATTGATGGCCCCGTGACGCTGACAAACAACGGCCATACCATTCAGGCCAGTGAACCGGCTGATACCCGCGATACCCTTACTCTGGATAAGCAAACCTGGACTTTACAGCAGTTCCATTTCCACGCGCCGAGCGAAAACACCGTTCACGGCAAGAGATATGCGATGGAAATGCACCTGGTTCATAAAAATGCCGGCGGAGAACTGGCGGTGGTGGCGGTCATGTTCGATAAAGGGACCGCAAACCCGGAGCTTGAAAAACTGTGGAGCGTTATGCCTCAGCTGGCCGAGCAGAACGTATCCATCAAAGGTAATCTCAACCTGAACGCTCTGCTGCCGAAAGATAAAACGTACTGGCGCTTTAGCGGTTCACTGACCACCCCACCGTGCTCAGAAGGCGTCACATGGATTGTGCTTAAGCACCCCATGACGGTTTCTGCAGAACAGCTCGAAAAATTCACCCATACCCTGCACCACGATAATAACCGTCCGGTACAGTCGCTGCATGGGCGTGTTGTGGTCGAATAAGACGCATTTTTCGCCTGACGATCATGTTCTAAAATGCGACGCAGATCGCAAAGAAGCGGGATAATCTGCTGCTAAAAACAGCAGATTATCCCGCGTCAGTGACGCATTTATTCAGAAATGATGAGAAGTTACGGGAAATTGTAAGCGTCCATAAAATAACCATTCCTGCATAACATAATGATTTAAATAATGAATAATTTTGAACGGACAGATTGAGCGGCGATTCCTTGATCTACAACAGTGGATTGTTCAAAGTTTGGCCTTTCATCTCGTGCAAAAAATGCGTAATATACGCCGCCTTGCAGTCACAGTATGGTCATTTCTTAACTCATGCGCATCGGACACCACCAGCTTAGAAATCGCCTGATCGCAGCCCCAATGGCAGGTATTACAGACCGGCCGTTCAGGACGCTGTGTTATGAGATGGGAGCCGGTTTAACCGTATCCGAGATGATGTCGTCTAACCCGCAGGTTTGGGAAAGCGATAAATCCCGCCTTCGGATGGTGCACGTTGATGAACCAGGTATTCGCACCGTGCAAATTGCCGGAAGCGTGCCTGAAGAAATGGCAGATGCCGCGCGGATTAACGTGGAAAGTGGTGCCCAAATTATTGATATTAATATGGGGTGCCCGGCCAAAAAGGTGAATCGCAAGCTTGCAGGTTCAGCCCTTCTGCAATACCCCGACCAGGTGAAATCTATCCTGACGGCGGTTGTCAGCGCAGTGGACGTTCCTGTTACGTTGAAGATTCGCACGGGTTGGTCGCCGGAACACCGTAACTGTGTAGAAATTGCCCAACTGGCCGAAGATTGTGGCATTCAGGCCCTGACCATTCATGGACGCACTCGCGCCTGTTTGTTCAACGGTGAAGCTGAATACGACAGCATTCGGGCAGTTAAGCAGAAAGTTTCCATTCCGATTATCGCGAATGGCGACATAACTGACCCGCTTAAAGCCAGAGCTGTACTCGACTATACGGGAGCTGATGCTCTGATGATAGGACGTGCCGCTCAGGGAAGACCCTGGATCTTTCGGGAAATCCAGCATTATCTGGACACTGGGGAGCTGCTTGCCCCGCTGCCGCTGGCAGAGGTAAAGCGTTTGCTTTGCTCGCATGTTCGGGAATTGCATGACTTTTATGGTCAGGCAAAAGGGTACCGAATTGCGCGTAAACACGTCTCCTGGTATCTCCAGGAGCATGCTCCAGATGACCAGTTTCGGCGCACATTCAACGCCATAGAGGATGCCAGCGTACAGCTGGAGGCGTTGGAGGCATACTTCGAAAATCTTGCGTAATGAAATAAAGAGCTGACAGAACTATGTTCGAACAACGCGTAAATTCTGACGTACTGACCGTATCTACCGTAAACTCTCAGGATCAGGTAACTCAAAAGCCCCTGCGTGACTCGGTTAAACAGGCACTGAAGAACTATTTTGCTCAACTGAATGGTCAGGATGTTAATGATCTGTATGAGCTGGTACTGGCTGAAGTTGAACAGCCACTGTTGGACATGGTGATGCAATACACCCGCGGTAACCAGACCCGCGCTGCGCTGATGATGGGTATCAACCGTGGTACTCTGCGTAAGAAACTGAAAAAATACGGCATGAACTAATTTCGGTTAGCGAAATGCTTGTTTAAAAAGGCGCTACCTGGCATGGGGATGCGCCTTTTTTATTTCCTTCCCCTCTCCGTCAACGCTTTGTAAACCTTCGCTTATCCCGCTTTTAAAGCGCGTCTTTTCGTGTATATTTTCCCCCACTCTACTGGCGCTCTTCTCGCGGAATGACACAATGATTCGTAAATACTGGTGGCTGGTTGTCTTTGCAATCTCCGTTCTCATCTTCGATACGCTCCTGATGCAGTGGATTGAACTGATGAGCACCGAGTCCGATAAGTGTCGCAATATGAACTCCGTGAATCCGCTGAAATTAGTGAACTGCTCAGAGCTCGACTAACCGCCCGATCGCGCAAACCTCCCCCTTATTACCCACTAAAAACGGGGATTTAAATCCCTTTGAGCCGTTAACTTACGGTGATAATGTCTCGCCCTTCTCAACCGCTCTAGCGTAACCTCACACTCGAGTAGAACCGACCATGCTGGTTAGCCAATACAACCATATCCTTGTAGTCCTCTCCTTCGTTGTTGCCATCATTGCGGCGTATACCGCGCTGAATATGGCTGCACGCGTCGCCGGGAGTCAGGGCGTTGCAGCCCGCGTCTGGCTGGCTGGCGGCGGAATTGCAATGGGCATTGGCATATGGGCCATGCATTTTATCGGCATGCTGGCGATGGACCTCTCCATGAGCATGAGCTACAACACCACCCTGACGGTGTTATCCATGGTCATCGCCGTAGGGTCGTCGCTGTTTGCGCTATGGCTCGTGAGCTGTGAACAATTGCGCTTGGGTCGGCTGCTGCCCGGTGCGCTGGTGATGGGAAGCGGTATTGTTGCCATGCATTACACCGGCATGGCGGCGCTGGAAGTGATGCCCGGGATTATCTGGGACAAGGTCTGGGTAGCTATTTCGGTCGCGATTGCGCTTGCCGCTTCACTCGCGGCCCTATGGCTAACCTTCCGACTGCGTCACGAAGCCGCGCAGGTCGTGCTGATGCGCATGGGTGCCGCCATCACGATGGGAATTGCCATTGCCGGTATGCACTACGCCGGGATGAAAGCCGCGCAGTTTCCGATGTCCACAATGGCTCATCATGACGGTATTAACGGAAGCTGGCTGGCGGTGCTGGTCAGCGTCGTCGCGCTCTCTATTCTTGGGATCACCCTGCTGGTGTCGATGCTGGACGCCCGCCTTCAGGCACGTACCGCCCTTCTGGCCTCGTCGCTTGCAGAAGCGAACCGCGAGCTCGCTCAGCTGGCGCTGCAGGATACGCTGACGCGTCTGCCGAACCGTATCCTGCTGGAAGACAGACTCGATCAGGCCATCAGCAAAGCCGACCGTGAAGGTACCCATTTTGCCCTGATGTTTATGGATCTCGACGGTTTTAAAGCCATCAATGACGCCTACGGCCATGATGTCGGTGACAAACTGCTGGTCGCCGTTACGCAGCGTCTGCTGCTTCTGCTGAAAGGCCAGTTTACCCTCGCGCGCATCGGCGGTGATGAGTTTGTCCTGCTGGCAGAGGGAGAAGGTCCTGACGATGCGGCCTCGCTGGCCAATGCCCTGGTGCGCGCGATCGATAGCCCGTTCAATATCGATCCCTATGAACTGGTGGTGACCCTCAGTATCGGTATCGCACTTTATCCTCACGACGGCAAAACCGAGCGCGAGCTGATGTTTAACGCCGATGCGGCGATGTACCACACGAAGCATATGGGTCGGAACGGTTACCACTTTTTCCAGCCTTCCATGAACACCCTGGCGCAGACCCATCTCCAGCTCATGAACGATCTGTGGATGGCGATCGATCGCAATGAGCTGCGCCTCCTGTATCAGCCAAAATTTCACGCCCCCGCGGGGCCTATCCTTGGATTTGAGGCGCTATTGCGCTGGCAACATCCCAAACAGGGATTACTGACCCCGGATCTTTTCCTGCCGCTGGCGGAAAAAACGGGGCTTATCATCCCCATTGGCAACTGGGTGATGAATGAAGCCTGCCGCCAGCTGCGGGAATGGCATCTTCAGGGGCATCAAAACTGGTCAATGGCGGTAAACCTGTCAACATTGCAGTTCGAACAACCTTCGCTGGTTAAAACGGTTCTCGACTGCCTGGCACTTCACCATGTGCCACCGGAAATGTTGATTCTGGAAGTGACGGAAACCACGGCAATGAGCAACCCGGATGAAAGTGTACGGGTGCTGACAGAGCTGACGGATGCTGGCGTGAAGGCCTCCATCGATGATTTTGGCACCGGATATTCGAGCCTGCTGTATCTCAAGCGCTTACCGGCCTGTGAATTGAAAATCGACAGAGCGTTTGTGAAAGAGTTAAGCGGGGAAAGCGAGGATGCCACTATTGTCTCAGCGATTGTGGCCCTTGCTAAAACGCTCAACCTGAAAGTCGTGGCAGAGGGTGTGGAAACTGTGGCTCAGCAAACCTTTTTGACCGAACTGGGCTGTAACACCCTTCAGGGCTATCTGTTAGGTAAACCGGTCAGCGCGCAGACCATAGAGGCACTTTGTGCCCGAGGGGAAATGTTACCCGGCGCGGAGCTGTAAACATCATCATGAGGCGATACGCGAATAACAGGGAGTGTCGCCAGAATGCTGTCGACCAGAGCTGGCGCTTGCTGATAAAGATTAAAACTGTCGTTATTCATTAACCAGTTTTTAATTATTCCGCTAAAAAAACCGTGGAATACGATCAAGGTGAGATCAACATTCACCTTTGACGAAATAATTTTCCGCGAAATACAGCCCTCCAGCGCGACGCGTAGCGTCTCATAATTGAATCCAATACGCTTTCTGATTTCACTCTCTGAAATCATATCGCTGCTAAATTCACACTTATGATACAGAATTTGCAAAAGCGCGCATTGCCGGGGCTCATGCGCAATATACTGCAGCGCAGTTATAAATTGCTCACGAAGCATTAACAACGGGTCATCACTTTCGGAAAGAGAAAGCCTGTCGCGAATAATGTCGCGAAGCGGTAATTGCTGTTCCCAGATGGCATTAAATATTTCAGATTTACTGGTGAAGTGCCAGTAGATCGCACCGCGCGTCACCCTGGCGGCATCCGCGATATCCGTCAGCGTCGTGCTGGCTACGCCACGCGTCGCAAACTGTCCGATAGCCGCCTCAATCAGCTGCTGCCGGGTTTGTTGAGCCTCTTCTTTCTTTTTACGCGCCATAGACAACTACTCGTTATGCACAAGGTTTAAAGGTATTACTGCGTTCATGGAAATAAAAGTATTCACCAAAATCCGTTTTAATTTTGCACAAAAAAAGTCAACGCGCATAATTTATAATTAATACAAATACATCAAGACAAATAAATTCACGGCATGAATAACTAGAGGACATTAAGCCCTGATTATCTGTTTAATTCGCCAGAAGTATACCGCTGAAAGTGCCGGGACCGATTCTGATTTTGTCTTCAGGCCTGGTCATTCGCACTTATAAATTAAAAAACATTAAACACCCTCATTATTATACGCAGCTACATTTTATTTTTTATCCCTCTGCCCTAGCTACCGGTTCACGGCATATATCGGTTAGTGGGTATTTAAAGGAACAGCAATGACGAATTATTTCAGACGCTTACCCTTATCCGGTTTCATTGTCTGCGCGGTACTGCTCACTGGATGCGATGGTCAGGAAAAACAACAACAGTCCCCGCAGGCGCCTCAGGTCAGCGTGCACATCGTGAAAAGCGCACCTCTGGCTGTCACCACTGAACTCCCGGGCAGAACAGATGCATTTCGGGTTGCGGAGGTTCGACCTCAGGTTAGCGGCATTATCCTGCGCCGCAACTTCACGGAAGGCAGCGATGTAAAAGCGGGCGAATCACTTTATCAGATTGATCCTGCGACCTATCAGGCGGCCTATGACAGCGCGAAAGGCGAGCTGGCGAAGGCCCAGGCGGCGGCCAGCATTGCGCACCTGACGGTGAAACGTTATCTCCCGCTGGTGGGAACACAGTATGTCAGCAAGCAGGAGTATGACCAGGCTGTTGCCACGGCGCAGCAGGCAGATGCCAGCGTCGTTGCCGCAAAAGCCGGCGTTGAAAGCGCGCGTATCAACCTTGCCTATACCAAAGTGACGTCTCCTGTCGATGGCCGCATCGGTAAATCCAGCGTGACCGAAGGCGCACTCGTCACCAACGGACAAGCCGCAGCGCTGGCAACGGTCCAGCAGCTTGACCCGATGTATGTCGACGTCACCCAGTCCAGTAATGATTTTTTGCGCCTGAAACAGACGAGTCTGCAAAAAGGTGATACCGCCAGCACCGTTGAGCTGCTGATGGAGAACGGTCAGCCCTATCCGCTAAAGGGCACATTGCAGTTCTCTGACGTCACAGTCGATGAAAGTACCGGCTCGATTACCCTGCGCGCCATTTTCCCGAATCCTCAGCATCTGCTGTTACCCGGCATGTTTGTTCGCGCCCGCATTGATGAAGGCACGCAGCCGGATGCGATTTTGGTTCCACAACAAGGGGTAACACGTACGCCGCGAGGCGATGCAACCGTTCTGGTGGTGAATGATAAAAACCAGGTTGAATCACGTACCGTCGTAGCCCCTCAGGCGATTGGCAATCGCTGGCTGGTGACGGAAGGGCTGAAAAACGGCGATCGCGTCATCGTCAGCGGGTTACAGAAAGTCAGACCGGGGGCAACCGTCGTCGCCACGCCTGATACCTCCTCAGCGCCAGCCAGTTAAGGGACGACGACATGGCTAATTTCTTTATTCAGAGACCGGTTTTTGCCTGGGTACTTGCCATCATTTTAATGATTGCAGGCGGGCTGGCCATTCTCAAACTACCCGTCGCACAGTATCCGACCATTGCGCCTCCCGCCGTGGCGATATCCGCAACCTACCCGGGTGCGGATGCTCAAACGGTGCAGGATACCGTGACCCAGGTTATCGAACAGAACATGAACGGTATCGATAACCTGATGTATATGTCCTCCACCAGCGATTCAGCGGGTAACGTCACCATCACCCTGACCTTCGATTCAGGAACCGATCCAGATATCGCCCAGGTGCAGGTTCAGAACAAGCTGCAGCTCGCTATGCCGCTGCTGCCGCAAGAAGTTCAGCAGCAAGGAATTGGCGTTGAGAAATCCAGTAGCAGCTTCCTGCTGGTCGCAGGCTTTGTTTCAGACAACAAGAACCTCTCGCAGAATGACATCTCAGACTATGTCGCGTCGAACGTCAAAGATGCTATCAGCCGAACGTCTGGCGTCGGTGACGTTCAGCTGTTTGGCGCTCAGTATGCGATGCGCATCTGGCTCGACAGCAACGCGATGAACAAATACCAGCTGACGCCGCTGGATATTATCAACCAGCTTAAAACGCAGAACGACCAGATAGCGGCAGGCCAGCTGGGCGGAACGCCGTCCATTCCCGGGCAGCAGCTGAATGCCTCGATCATCGCGCAAACTCGCCTGAAATCACCGGAAGAGTTTGGCCGCGTAACCCTCAAGGTGAACCAGGACGGCTCGATGGTTCATCTGAAGGATGTGGCTCGCATTGAGCTCGGTGGCGAAAACTACAATATGGTGACCAAAATTAACGGGCAGGCGGCAACCGGCCTGGGGATTAAGCTGGCAACTGGGGCAAATGCGCTGGACACGGCGGCAGCCATCAAGAGCAAACTGGCGCAACTGCAGCAGTTCTTCCCGCAGGGGCTAAAAGTAGTCTATCCCTATGACACTACACCTTTTGTGAAAATCTCCATCCACGAAGTGGTGAAGACCCTGTTTGAAGCGATCGTTCTCGTCTTCCTGGTGATGTACCTGTTCCTGCAAAACCTGCGGGCGACGCTCATCCCGACTATCGCGGTGCCGGTCGTTCTGCTGGGCACCTTCGCGGTTCTGGCGGCGTTCGGCTTCTCAATCAATACCCTGACGATGTTCGGTATGGTGCTGGCGATAGGCCTGCTCGTCGATGACGCTATCGTGGTCGTTGAAAACGTTGAACGCGTCATGGTCGAGGACAACTTGCCGCCGAAAGAGGCCACGCAGAAGTCGATGGAGCAGATCCAGGGCGCACTGGTGGGGATCGCCATGGTGCTCTCGGCGGTCTTTATTCCGATGGCCTTTTTTGGCGGTTCGACCGGGGCTATCTATCGCCAGTTCTCACTGACTATAGTTTCTGCCATGGCGCTGTCGGTGCTGGTGGCGCTGATCCTGACGCCAGCACTCTGTGCAACGTTGCTTAAGCCCGTATCCCACGATCGTCAGGAGAAGAAGGGTGGCTTCTTTGGCTGGTTTAATGCGCGCTTTGATAAGAGCGTGGAGCACTATAGCAACAGCGTGAGCGGTATTCTGCGCAAGACCGGCCGCTATCTGGTGGTGTACGTCATTATCGTCGCCGGGATGGCGGTGCTCTTCCTTCGCTTGCCCACCTCCTTCCTGCCCGAAGAAGATCAGGGCGTGTTTATGACGATGGTTCAACTCCCGGCAGGAGCAACCCAGACGCGGACTCAGCAGGTACTCGACCAGGTTCAGGACTACTATCTGAACAACGAAAAGGCGAACGTGGAATCTGTCTTTACCGTTAACGGCTTTAGCTTTAGCGGTCAGGGTCAGAACTCCGGTATTGCCTTCGTCAGCCTGAAGCCCTGGGAGGAACGCCCAGGAGAGAAAAATGGCGTCGAGGCCATTGTCGGTCGCGCGACCAAAGCCTTCAGCCAGATTAAAGATGGACTCGTGTTCCCGTTTAACCTGCCTGCAATTATTGAGCTGGGTACCGCTACGGGCTTCGACTTTGAGTTGATTGACCAGGCAAACCTTGGGCATACGCAGCTGACTCAGGCGCGAAACCAACTGCTCGGCATGGTGAAGGAGCATCCTGACCTTCTGGTTCGCGTGCGTCCTAACGGGCTTGAAGATACCCCTCAATTCAAGCTCGATGTCGATCAGGAGAAAGCGCAGGCGCTGGGCGTCAGTCTTTCTGACGTCAACCAGACGATTTCGACGGCTTTAGGTGGCACCTATGTGAACGACTTTATCGATCACGGGCGCGTGAAAAAGGTCTACGTTCAGGCCGACGCAAAATTCCGTATGTTGCCGGGGGATATCAATAACCTTTACGTGCGCAGCGCGAATGGGGAAATGGTCCCGTTCTCAGCCTTTAGCAACGCTCACTGGGTTTATGGTTCACCTCGCCTGGAGCGCTACAACGGAATGCCATCGATGGAGATCCTCGGTGAATCAGCCCCTGGAAAAAGTACCGGTGAGGCGATGGTCATGATGGAAAACCTCGCGGCAAAACTGCCTTCCGGCATCGGCTACGACTGGACAGGAATGTCTTATCAGGAGCGGCTTTCGGGTAACCAGGCACCTGCACTGTACGCCATTTCTCTGATCGTGGTGTTCCTGTGTCTGGCAGCTCTGTATGAAAGCTGGTCTATTCCGTTCTCTGTCATGCTGGTTGTACCGCTGGGCGTCATCGGGGCGCTTCTCGCAGCATCATTGCGCGGGTTAAACAATGACGTTTATTTCCAGGTCGGCCTGCTGACGACGATTGGTTTATCGGCGAAAAACGCCATCCTGATCGTAGAATTTGCTAAGGACCTGATGGATAAAGAGGGTAAAGGTATCATTGAGGCCACGCTGGAAGCCTCAAGGATGCGCCTTCGACCTATCCTGATGACGTCTCTGGCCTTTATTCTTGGCGTCATGCCGCTGGTGATCAGCACCGGGGCCGGGAGCGGCGCGCAAAACGCCGTCGGTACGGGCGTTATGGGAGGGATGCTTTCCGCAACGCTTCTGGCGATTTTCTTCGTGCCCGTCTTCTTTGTGGTTGTCCGGCGACGGTTTACAAACCATAAGGATTAATCTTTCCCTGAAAGGCACCTCTGGTGCCTTTTTTATTTTTAACATAAACAATGAATTAGGTATTACACAAAAGCAGTGTTAAAAATACGATGGTTTGCATTAAGTAAAAACAGCCTCTTGCAGCTTCATAATTTCTCCATTAATTCATCCTGAAACCGCTTTTTCTCCACGATTTTTACAAACTACATAATTTGAGATTATTCCTCGTGTAACGAGGAGTTACCCCGGTGGTAAAATAACCTCCAGTTCGTTAATAGCCCTCCTGGCTTTATAGCGAATGAGAAATAATACTGAGGTAACATCATGAAAAGATTCATTTCCGTTGCACTTCTCGCTGCGCTGCTTGCTGGTTGCGCGCACGACTCTCCATGTGTACCGGTTTACGATGACCAGGGCCGACTGGTTCATACCAATACCTGTATGAAAGGCACCACCCAGGATAACTGGGAAACAGCGGGTGCTATTGCCGGCGGCGCTGCCGCAGTGGCGGGTTTGACGCTGGGTATCGTTGCCCTGACCAAGTAACATCTGTTAAGAAAGCGCGGCTCTGGCCGCGCTTTTGCTTTTAAAGAGTGCAGGGTTTTTAAATAAGTAAAAAAATAGCCCCCTATTTATTCACACAATTAATTTTAGCCAGAAGCCAGTCACATCTTTTTCGTATACTTCTTTAAATTTCATATTCTATCGTGATGATTTTCACACATTAATACTATTGAATACCCTGCCAATATTCACTCTGGAAACTATCTCTCCCTTTCCTCTAACTCTCCTTAAAACTTTTGCTCCGATTTGTGGCATAGGTTGTAATTTCGCACCGTTTCGGGGCGCTCGTTTTATTTAAGCCTGTCTACACTCAGCATTAAGCGTTCACTCATCACTTATTTTATCGAACGCAAAACTGGCATTACGTTTGCTTTATAAACGTTGGCCAACGCCACAGACAGGTAAAGCGTTTAAAAGCGCCTCTATAACGATAAATTTCGCCACACAGGATGCATTATGAAAAAGACGATGATAGCCAGCCTGGCCGCTGCAGGCATGTTGTTTGCCGTAGCCGGACAAGCCCATGCGGGAACGACACTGGATGCCGTTAAAAAGAAAGGTTTTGTTCAATGTGGTATCAGTGACGGTTTGCCTGGCTTCTCTTATGCCGATGCGAACGGCAAATTTACCGGTATTGATGTGGATGTCTGCCGTGGCGTCGCCGCCGCCGTTTTTGGTGATGACAGCAAAGTAAAATATACCCCGCTGACGGCGAAAGAACGTTTTACGGCGCTGCAATCCGGCGAGGTTGACATGCTCTCCCGTAATACCACCTGGACCTCCTCCCGTGATGCGGGTATGGGGATGTCATTTACGGGTGTGACCTATTATGACGGCATCGGTTTCCTGACTCACAATAAAGCTGGCCTGAAAAGCGCCAAAGAACTGGATGGCGCGACCGTCTGTATCCAGGCGGGCACCGATACCGAGCTGAACGTCGCGGATTATTTCAAAGCAAATAACATGAAATACACCCCGGTCACATTCGACCGCTCGGATGAATCCGCTAAAGCGCTGGAATCCGGTCGTTGTGACACGCTGGCCTCTGACCAGTCACAGCTGTATGCCTTACGTATTAAGCTGAGCAACCCGGCAGAGTGGATTGTCCTGCCTGAAGTAATCTCCAAAGAACCTCTCGGCCCCGTGGTGCGCCGCGGCGATGAAGACTGGTTCTCCATTGTTCGCTGGACGCTGTTCGCCATGCTGAACGCAGAAGAGATGGGCATTAACTCGAAAAACGTTGATGAGAAAGCCGCGAATCCATCCAACCCGGATATGGCACACCTGCTGGGTAAAGAGGGTGATTTCGGCAAGGATCTGAAGCTGGATAATAAGTGGGCTTATAACATCATCAAGCAGGTGGGCAACTACTCTGAGATCTTTGAGCGCAACGTGGGATCGGAAAGCCCGCTGAAGATCAAACGCGGCCAGAACAATCTCTGGAACAACGGCGGTATTCAGTACGCGCCACCAGTACGTTAAGTCATAGCTGTAACGGGCACTGCTCAGGCAGTGCCCACTCCAGAGTCATGGTTACTGAGGTTTCTTTATGTCCCATCGCCGCTCAGCCGTAAAAGGATCGCTATCCTTTTCTCATCCCGCGGTCCGCGCCTGGCTATTCCAGATTATTGCTATCGTTGCGGTTGTTCTCATCGCCGTGTATCTCATCCATAACACAATCACCAACCTGAATAACCGCGGCATTACCTCCGGTTTTGCGTTTTTGGATCGCAGCGCGGGGTTTGGCATTGTTCAGCACCTTATTGATTACCAGGAAGGAGACACCTACGGCCGCGTGTTCGTGGTCGGTCTATTGAATACGCTGTTGGTGTCGGCGCTTTGTATTGTCTTCGCGTCGATACTGGGCTTCTTCATTGGTCTGGCGCGCCTTTCTGAAAACTGGCTCCTGCGGAAACTGTCTACCATTTATATCGAGACGTTCCGCAATATCCCACCGCTGCTGCAGATCTTCTTCTGGTATTTCGCCGTATTGCGTAACCTTCCCGGCCCTCGCCAGGCCGTCGACGCGTTTGAGCTGTTTTTCCTGAGTAATCGTGGGCTGTCCATTCCGTCTCCTCAGTCTGGAGAAGGACTGTACGCGTTCATCGCCGCGATTGTGATAGCGCTTGCTCTCTCTGCGGGGGTATTTCGCTTTAACCGCAAGCATCAGGTCAAAACCGGCCAGCTTCGCAGGACCTGGCCGACGGCTGTCGTCCTGATCGTTATCCTGCCGCTAGTGGCACACTGGCTGTTTGGAGCCGCGCTGCACTGGGACATTCCGCATCTGCGTGGCTTTAACTTTCAGGGCGGAATGGTATTAATTCCCGAGCTGGCAGCCCTGACGCTGGCGCTGTCGATTTATACGTCCGCGTTTATCGCCGAGATTATCCGTGCGGGGATCCAGGCCGTACCGTACGGACAGCACGAGGCGGCGCGCTCTCTGGGATTGCCCCATACCGTGACGCTTCGCCAGGTCATCATTCCGCAGGCTTTACGGGTCATCATTCCGCCCCTGACCAGCCAGTATCTCAACATCGTCAAAAACTCGTCGCTGGCCGCTGCCATTGGCTACCCCGATATGGTGTCACTCTTCGCCGGAACCGTACTTAACCAGACCGGGCAAGCCATTGAAACTATCGCCATCACAATGTCTGTCTATCTGATCATCAGCCTGGTGATTTCATTGCTGATGAACCTTTATAACCGTCGTATAGCACTGGTCGAGCGCTAAGGATCTATGATGACAAAAGCGATACTGTCGCACTCCTCGCGCCCTGCCAACTCGACAGGTGGACGTTTTATTCTCTGGGCGCGTAAGAATCTCTTCTCCAGCTGGAGCAACAGCCTGCTGACGATTGTCTGTCTGTGGCTGATGTGGGAATTGATCCCGCCCCTTTTGAACTGGGCGTTTCTGCAGGCCAACTGGGTCGGTTCAACCCGAGCAGACTGTACAAAAGCGGGCGCTTGCTGGGTGTTTATTCACGAGCGCTTCGGTCAGTTCATGTATGGGTTATATCCGCACGAACAGCGCTGGCGGATTAATCTGGCGCTGGTTATCGGCCTGCTCTCTGTCGCGGTCATGTTCTGGAAAAAGCTGCCTCATCGTGGACGCTACATTGCCGGCTGGGCAGTGGTTTATCCCGTTATTGTCTGGGTGCTGCTGTATGGCGGTTTTCTGGGGCTGGAACGGGTAGAAACTCGCCAGTGGGGCGGTCTCACGCTGACGTTGATTATCGCTTCAGTGGGGATAGCCGGCGCTCTACCGTGGGGGATTTTACTTGCCCTGGGTCGGCGCTCAAAAATGCCGATCGTACGCGTGCTCTCCGTTATCTTCATTGAGTTCTGGCGCGGCGTACCGCTTATCACCGTTCTGTTTATGTCTTCGGTCATGCTGCCGCTGTTTATGGCAGAAGGTACAACGATAGACAAGCTGATTCGTGCCCTGGTCGGTGTGATTCTCTTCCAGTCCGCCTATGTCGCTGAAGTTGTGCGAGGTGGTTTGCAGGCGTTACCTAAAGGCCAGTACGAAGCGGCGGAATCACTGGCGCTCGGCTACTGGAAAACGCAGGGGCTGGTCATTCTTCCCCAGGCACTCAAGCTGGTCATTCCGGGCCTGGTCAACACGATCATTGCCCTCTTCAAAGATACCAGCCTGGTGATCATCATCGGATTATTCGATCTCTTTAGCAGCGTGCAACAGGCAACCGTTGACCCTGTCTGGCTGGGTATGTCCACTGAGGGATATGTCTTTGCAGCTCTGATCTACTGGATCTTTTGTTTTAGCATGTCGCGCTACAGCCAGCACCTGGAAAAGCGCTTTAACACCGGGCGTACACCGCACTGAGGAAATTATGAGCCAAATTACTATGACACCTGCCGACGCGATGATTACGCTGGAAAACGTGAATAAATGGTACGGACAGTTTCATGTTCTGAAAGACATCAATCTCAAGGTAAAGCAGGGAGAACGTATCGTCCTTTGTGGTCCTTCAGGATCCGGGAAATCCACAACCATTCGCTGCATTAACCATCTTGAAGAACATCAGCAAGGACGCATTGTGGTTGATGGTATTGAGCTGAATGAAGATATCCGCAACATCGAACGCGTGCGTCAGGAAGTGGGAATGGTATTTCAGCACTTTAATCTGTTTCCGCACCTGACCGTTCTGCAGAATTGTACGCTTGCGCCAATTTGGGTACGAAAGATGCCGAAAAAGGAAGCGGAAGCGCTGGCAATGCATTACCTGGAACGCGTCCGCATTGCAGAGCATGCCAATAAATTTCCCGGCCAGATATCGGGTGGCCAACAGCAGCGTGTGGCTATCGCCCGCTCGCTGTGTATGAAACCTAAAATTATGCTGTTTGATGAACCGACATCTGCCCTCGATCCAGAAATGGTGAAGGAGGTTCTGGACACCATGATTGGGCTCGCACAGTCCGGCATGACCATGCTGTGTGTGACGCATGAAATGGGATTCGCGAGAACCGTGGCAGACCGGGTGATCTTCATGGACCGCGGAGAGATTGTTGAGCAGGCGCCACCGGATGAGTTTTTTGCGCATCCGAAGTCAGAACGTACGCGAGCCTTCCTGTCGCAGGTGATTCATTAATCTGCTGTTTTGCCCGGTAGCGCGTTGACTGCCGGGCCTCTGGGCTATGTAGGTCGGGTAAGGCGAAGCCGCCACCCGACTTTTTCAGACCGCACAAAGCAAAAAACCCCGCACCTTACGGTACGGGGTTCTTCTTATTTGATGTCTGGCAGTTCCCTACTCTCACATGGGGAGACCCCACACTACCATCGGCGCTACGGCGTTTCACTTCTGAGTTCGGCA
>NZ_JBYTBA010000004.1:0-240855 GCF_058788735.1 Enterobacter sp. FW301-JW81
CCCCACCTACTAGCTAATCCCATCTGGGCACATCTGATGGCAAGAGGCCCGAAGGTCCCCCTCTTTGGTCTTGCGACATTATGCGGTATTAGCTACCGTTTCCAGTAGTTATCCCCCTCCATCAGGCAGTTTCCCAGACATTACTCACCCGTCCGCCGCTCGTCACCCAGGAGCAAGCTCCCTGTGTTACCGCTCGACTTGCATGTGTTAGGCCTGCCGCCAGCGTTCAATCTGAGCCATGATCAAACTCTTCAATTTAAGTTTGATGCTCGTGAATTAAACTTCGTAATGAATTACGTATGTTCACTCAGAGACTTGGTATTCATTTATTGTCCGAAGACATTAAGAATCCATGTCACTTTGAGTGCCCACACAGATTGTCTGATAAATTGTTAAAGAGCAGTGCAACGCGGCTTTCGCTCACCGTTGCGAGGTGGCGTATATTACGCCTTCCTCTTTCAGAGTCAACCCGTTATTTCAGGATTTTTTCTCTTCAACCGACCGGGTTGTTTGTGAAGTGATTCACATCCGCCGTGTCGATGGAGGCGCATTATAGGGAGCCGCTGAGGAATGACAAGCGGAAAAATGCATTTTTATTTCAACCGCTCACCTTTTCGCCAAAAAGGCTATTTTTGGTGCTTTTTAATCTCTTTTGGCAGTTCGGCCAGACTATTAATCACCCAATCCGCTGCATTTTCTGCTTCCGGCGTCACTGGCTTGCCGGTACGAACTAATATTTTAGTTCCTACACCCGCTGCCGCTGCTGCCTGCATATCTTCCAGTTTATCGCCCACCATATAAGAGGCAGCCATATCAATATGCAGGAACTCCTGCGCTGAGATGAACATCCCCGGATGCGGCTTACGGCAATCACAGGTCTGACGATACTCTTCTACTGTTCCCTGTGGGTGGTGCGGACAATAATAGATACCATCGAGATCCACACCGCGGTCGGCCAGCGACCAGTCCATCCATTCCGTCAGCGTTTCGAACTGCGCTTCGGTGAATTTACCGCGTGCAATACCGGACTGGTTCGTCACAACCACCAGCGCATACCCCATCTCTTTCAGCTGGCGCATGGCATCTATTGCGCCTTCGATAAACTCGAACTCATCAATCTCATGGACATAACCGTGATCCACATTAATAGTGCCGTCACGATCGAGGAAAATTGCGGGTACTGATTTTGCCACCGGTTTGCTCCTGAAAAAGGCATGTTCGACTAGTATCTCATGAATCGCAGCGCAATAAAGTGCTCATCGTACAGAGTTGGATTGATTTAGACGTCTGGATGCCTTAACATCCGTTTTGTTTACGGTCATCACCCGTATCTGGCAGAAGAAAATGCCACGGCTAACTTACATACGATAAAAATAATCTAATGATTAAACTTTCCAATATCACCAAAGTGTTCCAGCAGGGGAACCGAACCATTCAGGCGCTGAACAACGTCAGCCTGCATGTTCCTGCTGGTCAAATTTATGGCGTCATTGGCGCATCGGGTGCAGGTAAAAGCACGCTGATCCGTTGTGTTAACCTGCTTGAGCGCCCAACCCAGGGCAGCGTAGAAGTTGGCGGACAAGAACTTACCGCCCTTTCAGAGAAAGAACTCACCAAAGCGCGTCGTCAGATTGGCATGATCTTCCAGCACTTTAACCTGCTGGCATCCCGCACCGTGTTCGGCAACGTTGCCCTGCCGCTTGAGCTGGATAACACGCCGAAAGAAGAAGTGAAACGTCGCGTTACCGAACTGCTCGACCTGGTTGGTCTGGGCGACAAGCATGATAGCTACCCGGCAAATCTGTCCGGAGGGCAAAAACAGCGTGTGGCCATTGCTCGCGCGCTGGCAAGCAATCCTAAGGTACTGCTGTGCGATGAAGCCACCAGCGCGTTAGACCCGGCAACCACGCGTTCTATTCTGGAACTGCTGAAAGACATTAATCGTCGCCTGGGCCTGACGATCCTCCTTATTACGCACGAGATGGATGTGGTAAAACGCATCTGCGACTGCGTGGCGGTCATCAGCAACGGTGAACTGATTGAGCAGGACACGGTAAGTGAAGTGTTCTCGCATCCGAAAACCCCGCTGGCGCAGCAGTTCATTCAGTCCACGCTGCATCTGGATATTCCGGAAGATTATCTGGAACGTCTGAAAACCGAACCAACGGCAGACAGCGTCCCGATGCTGCGCATGGAGTTTACCGGTCAGTCCGTTGATGCTCCCCTGCTTTCCGAGACCGCGCGCCGCTTTAACGTAAACAACAACATCATCAGCGCGCAGATGGATTACGCCGGCGGCGTGAAGTTCGGCATCATGCTGACGGAAATGCACGGCACACAAGAAGAAACCCAGGCAGCCATTGCCTGGCTGCAAGAACATCACGTAAAAGTAGAGGTACTGGGTTATGTCTGAGCCGATGATGTGGCTACTGGTTCGCGGCGTTTGGGAAACGCTGGCAATGACCTTTGTCTCTGGTTTCTTTGGTTTTGTGATTGGCCTGCCGGTCGGCGTCTTGCTGTACGTCACGCGTCCGGGTCAAATCATTGAGAACGCGAAGCTGTACCGTACGCTTTCTGCGCTGGTGAATATCTTCCGTTCTATCCCGTTCATTATTCTGCTGGTGTGGATGATTCCTTTTACCCGCGTCATCGTCGGAACGTCAATTGGACTGCAGGCGGCTATCGTTCCGCTGACCGTAGGCGCCGCGCCGTTTATCGCCCGTATGGTGGAAAATGCCCTGCTGGAAATCCCGACAGGTCTGATTGAAGCCTCCCGCGCAATGGGCGCAACGCCGATGCAGATCGTGCGTAAAGTTCTGCTGCCTGAAGCACTGCCGGGCCTTGTGAACGCGGCAACCATTACGCTTATCACCCTGGTGGGATATTCCGCGATGGGCGGTGCCGTTGGTGCCGGCGGTTTAGGTCAGATTGGTTACCAGTACGGCTATATTGGATATAACGCTACCGTGATGAATACCGTTCTGGTATTGCTGGTTGTTCTGGTTTACTTAATCCAGTTCTCTGGCGATCGCATCGTCCGGGCTGTTACTCACAAATAACGTTACACACAACACAAACTCTACGAGTTAAGGATAAAACATGGCGTTTAAATTAAAGACCTTTGCAGCAGTAGGCGCGCTGATCGGCTCTCTGGCACTGGTGGGTTGCGGTCAGGACGAAAAAGATCCAAACCACATTAAAGTGGGCGTTATCGTGGGTGCAGAACAACAGGTTGCGGAAGTCGCTCAGAAAGTGGCAAAAGAGAAGTATGGCCTGGACGTTGAGCTGGTGACCTTCAACGATTACGTTCTGCCGAACGAAGCGCTGAGCAAAGGCGATATCGACGCTAACGCTTTCCAGCATAAACCTTACCTGGATCAGCAGATCAAAGATCGCGGCTATAAGCTGGTTGGCGTGGGTAACACCTTCGTTTATCCGATTGCCGGTTACTCTAAGAAAATTAAATCACTGGACGAGCTGCAGCCGGGCTCTCAGGTTGCCGTGCCTAACGACCCAACCAACCTCGGTCGTTCCCTGCTGCTGCTGCAGAAAGTGGGTCTAATCAAACTGAAAGACGGTGTTGGCCTGCTGCCAACCGTTCTGGACGTCACCGAGAACCCGAAAAATCTGAAAATTGTGGAACTGGAAGCACCGCAGCTGCCGCGTTCCCTGGACGATGCACAGATTGCCCTGGCCGTTATCAACACCACTTACGCGAGCCAAATTGGCCTGACGCCAGCCAAAGACGGTATCTTCGTTGAAGATAAAGACTCCCCGTACGTTAACCTGATTGTGACTCGCGAAGACAACAAAGACGCGGAAAACGTGAAGAAATTCGTGCAGGCCTATCAGTCTGACGAAGTTTACCAGGAAGCCAACAAAGTGTTTAACGGCGGCGCTGTTAAAGGCTGGTAATCTCACCTCAGTGTAATATCATCAAGACGGGCTTATGCCCGTCTTGTCATTTGTGCAGTCAACTGATTCAATATCTGACGTTTTGATTATCCATTGAGGAAATATTATGCGTGCTTTACCGATCTGTCTTTTAGCACTCATGCTGAGCGGCTGTTCTATGCTAAGCAGATCTCCCGTTGAACCTGTTCAAAGCACGGCAACCCCGCCAAAAACAGAGCCTGCAAAACCGAAAGTGGTGCGCTCTGCGCCGGTTCGCATTATCACGAAAGCGGACGAACTCGTCGGCAAACCGTTCCGTGAACTGGGCGAAGTGAGCGGCGATTCCTGTCAGGCGACCAATCAGGACTCACCACCCAATATCCCGACAGCGCGTAAACGTATGCAGATTAATGCCGCAAAAATGAAAGCCAACGCGGTCCTGCTGCACAGCTGCGAAGTCACCAGCGGCACGCCGGGCTGCTACCGTCAGGCGGTTTGCATCGGTTCGGCGTTGAACATTACGGCGAAATGAGTGCATTTCAGTTCGAGCAGATAGGCGTTATCCACTCTCCTTATAAAGAGAAGTTCGCCGTACCTCGCCAGCCTGGTCTTGTCACCAGCGGCAGCGGCGAGCTTCACCTGATAGCGCCTTACAATCAGGCCGATGCAGTACGCGGGCTCGAGGCTTTCAGCCATTTATGGGTAGTGTTCGTGTTTCACCAGACGATGGAAGGCGGCTGGCGTCCTACCGTACGTCCTCCTCGTCTTGGCGGAAATGCCAGAATGGGCGTGTTTGCGACTCGCTCCACCTTCCGTCCAAACCCGGTTGGAATGTCGCTGGTTGAGCTGAAAGGGATACGTTGCCAGAAAGATCGGGTGATACTGGAGTTAGGTAGCCTGGACCTGGTCGACGGCACGCCGGTTATCGACATCAAACCCTATTTGCCCTTCGCCGAAGCACTCCCGGACGCGCGCGCCAGTTACGCTCAGGACGCACCGCAGGCGGACATGCCTGTCTATTTTACGCCTGAGATTGCCTCGCAGCTCAGCCTGCTCGAGAAACGCTACCCTCGTTTGCGGAACTTCATCACCGAAGTTCTGGCGCAGGACCCCCGTCCGGCCTACCGTAAAGAAGAGGAAGCAGGAAAAACATACGCCGTCTGGCTGCTCGATTTTAACGTTCGCTGGCGCGTCACTGGGGCAGGTTTTGAAGTGTTTGCCCTTGAACCCAGGTAATTTTGTTCTCCTCTCTTTTGGCATCTTTGCCACACTGGTAAACTAAACCACTTTTTTTGTGTCAGGCTGGTGTTTCAGCCTGTTCCAATCGTCGAAATGGAACCGTAACAACATGCGTACTAGCCAATATTTGCTCTCCACTCTGAAGGAGACGCCTGCCGACGCCGAAGTGATCAGCCATCAGCTGATGCTGCGCGCCGGGATGATCCGCAAGCTGGCCTCCGGGTTATACACCTGGCTGCCGACCGGCGTGCGCGTCCTGAAAAAAGTCGAAAACATCGTGCGTGAAGAGATGAACAACGCCGGTGCTATCGAGGTGTCCATGCCTGTGGTCCAGCCCGCTGACCTGTGGCAGGAGAGTGGCCGCTGGGAGCAATATGGTCCTGAACTGCTACGCTTCGTCGATCGCGGCGAGCGTCCGTTCGTTCTCGGCCCAACGCATGAAGAAGTCATTACCGACCTGATTCGTAATGAGCTGAGCTCTTACAAACAGCTGCCGCTGAACTTCTTCCAGATCCAGACCAAGTTCCGTGACGAAGTGCGCCCGCGTTTCGGCGTCATGCGCTCTCGCGAATTCCTGATGAAAGATGCTTACTCTTTCCATACCTCTCAGGAATCCCTGCAAGAGACCTACGACAAAATGTACGAGGCATACAGCAAAATCTTCTCCCGCATGGGTCTGGATTTCCGTGCTGTGCAGGCTGATACCGGCTCCATCGGCGGTAGCGCGTCCCATGAATTCCAGGTGCTGGCACAGAGCGGCGAAGACGATGTGATCTTCTCTGACTCCTCTGACTACGCGGCGAACATCGAATTTGCAGAAGCGCTGGCGCCAAAAGAACCACGCGGCGCGGCAACGCAAGAGATGACGCTGGTTGATACGCCAAACGCGAAAACCATCGCCGAGCTGGTTGAGCAGTTCAACCTGCCTGTCGAAAAAACCGTTAAAACGCTGCTGGTGAAATCCTCCGAAGGGAGCGCTTACCCGCTGGTTGCCCTGCTGGTGCGTGGCGATCACGAGCTGAACGAAGTGAAAGCAGAGAAGCTGCCGCAGGTCGCCAGCCCGCTGACGTTCGCAACGGAAGCGGAAATTCGTGCCGTGGTAAATGCAGGCCCAGGCTCGCTGGGTCCGGTGAATATGCCGGTTCCTGTTGTCATTGACCGCACGGTTGCCGCAATGAGCGACTTCTCCGCCGGTGCAAACATCGACGGTAAACATTACTTCGGCATTAACTGGGATCGCGACGTAGCGACTCCTGAGGTGGCAGACATCCGTAACGTGGTCGCAGGCGATCCAAGCCCGGACGGCCAGGGTACCCTGATGATTAAGCGCGGTATCGAAGTGGGTCACATCTTCCAGCTGGGTGATAAATACTCTCGTGCGCTGAACGCCGCTGTTCAGGGTGAAGATGGCCGTAACCAAATCCTGACCATGGGTTGCTACGGTATCGGGGTGACGCGCGTGGTGGCTGCAGCAATTGAGCAAAACTACGACGAACGCGGCATCGTCTGGCCGGACAATATCGCGCCGTTCCAGGTTGCGATCCTGCCAATGAACATGCACAAGTCTTACCGCGTCCAGGAGCTGGCCGAGAAGCTGTATGCCGAGCTGCGCGCGCAGGGTATCGAAGTGCTGATGGACGATCGTAAAGAGCGTCCGGGCGTGATGTTTGCCGATATGGAACTGATCGGCATCCCGCACACCGTCGTTATCGGCGACCGCAACCTCGACAGCGATGAGATTGAATACAAATACCGTCGCAGCGGCGAAAAACAGATGATCAAGACCGGCGACATTCTTGATTACCTGCTGAAAGCCATCAAAGGCTAAACAAAAAACCCCGCTCAGGCGGGGTTTTTTAATGGGTAATTGTCAGCTTATTTACTGTTACAGTCTTTGCCCGCAACGAATTTCGCGTCTTTATCTGCCACCAGCGTTTTCACCATCTCTCCGCTATCCGGGTTTGGCTCCAGCGTAAAGTGACCGTCAACCGTCAGCAATACCGGCTTGCTGTCATTGCCGCGCGCAACCGCGTAATCACGCTCCAGCTGCGCATTGTTTGCTACGCTGACTTTCCTGCCGGTTGCACAGTCGGTAAAGATCGCCGCGTCGGCCATATAGAAATACATTCCCCGCATTGCCATCGGCGTGGCCGGCAGAGCCGCTTTTACCGGTGCAAGCGTGTAGTTGAACTGGGATTCAATCGGATTGCCTTCGCGGTCAAGCATCTCCATCCCCTCGCCTTTGGCGCGGAAAAAGGTTTTCTCACCGGCGGTATCCGTCAGAACCAACTTCTCAGCCGTACGCGCCCATGTCCCGTAAGTCGCAAATGACGAGGGCTCTTTAGCGCCCTGATAGCGCTGATTCATAACCCAGGTCCCGTCTTTTTGCAGGAACAGCGACGTTTCAATGCCTTCACAGTCTGCGCAAGGCAATACGCCGCGCCAGCTCTGCTGCATTGGCTTTAACTCTTCATTCTGCGCGGGCTGCATAACCTGCGTCTCAGAACGGTTGTTACACCCGAAAAGCGCAAACAGCGTACTCACTGCCAGCGCTGATAATAATGCTTTTTTCACAATGAATTCCTTATGAAAATTGTGTTCCCTTTCGTCACTCTGTCGGGCGACGAACTTTACCGCGTAGTGCTTTCACTGTGGATTTTTGGGCCTTCGAGGACAGCCGACGCTCTTTCGATGCGCGGGTTGGCCGCGTTGCCCGACGGCTTTTTTGTACTGCCGTTAACTCTTTGATGACCGCCACCAGCCTGGCTATCGCCGCTTCCCGGTTTAACTCCTGGCTGCGGTACTCCTGAGCTTTGATCACAATCACGCCATCGCTGGTAATAAGGTGATGACTGGCGGCGAGCAGGCTTTCTTTATAATACTCTGGCAGGCTTGAGGCCCGAATGTCAAAACGCAAATGGATAGCCGTGGAAGCCTTGTTGACGTGCTGTCCCCCTGCCCCCTGAGCCCGAATGGCAGTGATCTCCAGCTCATTGTCAGGAATGCTGACGTTACGGGACAAGACGATCATGACGCGGGTTGCCACGCCGTCAAATGA
Source organism: Enterobacter sp. FW301-JW81 (assembly GCF_058788735.1). Classification (NCBI taxonomy): domain Bacteria; kingdom Pseudomonadati; phylum Pseudomonadota; class Gammaproteobacteria; order Enterobacterales; family Enterobacteriaceae; genus Enterobacter; species Enterobacter sp. FW301-JW81. Next base: position 8,192 of record NZ_JBYTBA010000004.1, read on the forward strand.
ATTTCCAGATTATTCTGAGAATCAGAGAGCCAGATTGCACCGTCCTGAATCGTCGCCTGCAACACCATGGTCCGGCCGGCAAACTCGCTCAACTGGGCCAGCTGCTCATCATCCAGATACCAGACCGTGAGATTTTTAAACTGTCCGCACTTGCTCTTGCTTTGCTGCCACCAGATCTCCGCAGCGCGCTGATTATACGCGAATAAGGCCACTTCAGCGGACTGGGTGCAAGCCTTCTTAATCCTGCGCTCGTCCGGCAGACCGAGTTCAATCCACAAATCGATACCCAGATGATCGTTGCGCAGCCAGGCTTCAGGCTCGTCTTCTGCGCTTAACCCACGGGTAAACTGCAGACGCTCGTCGGCGTATTTTATCCACGCCAGCAGGCGCAGCATCATGCGCTCCTGGGTTTCAGAGGGGTGGCGTGCCAGAGTAAGCGACGCATCCAGGAACTGGTTGCGATCAAGATCGGCCACATTGACCACTGCTTTATAGATTGTCGCTTTCAGCGCCATGAGAGAACTCCATTCGAATCAGGCGCCCATTGTAGCGAAAACAACGGCAAAAGGCTGTTATGGGGTGTTAAATACACCGCTATCAAGGCTCTGATATTGCTTAAATGAGTATGGTATAGTCACCTTGCTAAACCGAGTTTATCTTCGTAGGCTTAATGATATCTCACAGTAAGTCAGTGCGCTGGCGGGAGGGGATGTGAATAATTATTGTGAGTTAATTCGCAAACGGTATGCGGAAATCGCCAGCGGAGATCTGGGGTATGTCCCGGACGCGCTGGGCTGTGTATTGAAAGTGCTTAATGAAGTGGCCTCCGATGAGAGCCTTTCAGAGTCGGTCAGGGAAAAAGCAGCGTATGCTGCGGCGAATTTACTGGTGAGCGATTATGTCGATGAATGAAACTTATCAACCCATCAATTGTGATGACTATGACAACCTCGAACTCGCCTGCCAGCATCACTTAATACTGACGCTGGAGCTAAAAGATGGCGAAGTGTTGAAGGGGAAAGCCAGCGATCTGGTTTCACGTAAGAATGTGGAATATCTGATAGTGGAAGATGCCGGAGCAACGCGTGAGCTGCGTCTGGATAAAATTGCCAGCTTCAGCCACCCGCAAATCGGCACCGTCGTGGTGAGTGAATCCTGATGACACCAACGGGCAGCCAGGCTGCCCGTTACGCTTTCTGCCACTCAAAACTAACTCCCTCTTCCGACCATCCCTCTTCCGTGATGAAAACGCCCGCAGCAGCAATCAACGCTTCACCGTAAAACAGCAGCGGCGTGGTGTCGCGCAGCCACGGCGGCACGTTACTCTCCTGCCATATTTTCTTCAGCTTGCGTCCCCCCTTACGCCCCACGATATGCAGCATACCGCCAGCCTTAAAGCGCACGCTTACCGGCTCACCGGGCTTCGGCAGCCGCACATGACCAGACGGTGTGAGAGACACACGTCCCGTCTCACAGGGCAATATCAGCGGTGCGTCAGGAGAAAGCCAGTCGAGCACTACATCCGTCAGTGAGGGCGTGGATTTTATCCACCAGAGTTCCCCTTTATAGCGTCTTACGTCAAAGCCGTTCAGGTGTACGCACGGGGAAGCGTCATCCCGCGCCAGTGCAACTTCATCCCAGATGCGACTCAGCATCGCCCGCGACGGCATCGCTGCGTGATGAGAGGCCAGCCAGCGTCGTAAGAGTGCGGCGCGACGTACCGGGCTCATCCCTTTCAGCGGTGCAATCGCCAGCGCCCCGTCGTCAGAAATCAGTTCAGCCAGCTCATCACTCAGCAACTCATCCAGCAACGATTCCTGTTCGGCGCACAGCGTGGCGCTTCGTGCTGTCGCCTCGGCAAAATGCGGCCAGCGCTCGCTGAGCAGCGGGAGGACGCGCAGACGCAGGAAGTTACGGTCGTAGCCGTCATCCCGGTTGCTCTCATCTTCAATCCAGTTCAGCTGATGTTCTCGCGCCCAGGCTTCCAGCGACGCACGCGTCTCGCCAAGCAGCGGACGCAGTAATGTTGTGCCGGCAAACTCAGAGCGCTCAGGCATGGCAGATAGCCCCGCCGGCCCACTGCCCCGCTTAAGCGCCAGCAAAAACGTTTCGCACTGGTCATCCAGGTGCTGGGCCGTCACCAGCACTTCGCCAGGCTGCAATGCGCCGGTAAAAGCGGCATAGCGGGCTTTACGCGCCTGCGCCTCGATGCCCAACCCTTCATCCACAAGCGTGACGCGCTCCACGAGGAGCGGGATCGCCCACGCCGCACACAGAGCTTCGCAGTGCGCCACCCACTCCTCTGCATGAGGACTTAATCCGTGATGAATATGCATAGCCCGAAGCTGGACGTCCGGTTCCCGATCGCGCCAGAGTTTAAGACGATGGAGCAGAACGGTGGAATCCAGGCCACCGCTAAACCCCACCAGCAGCTGGCGGTACGGTGAAACGGCTTGCGCGATAGCGGGTAAGGTCATAGGAAATTACACATAAAAAATGCCCGAACTGAGCGGGCATTATCACACAGGACAAACATTACTGCTGGTAAAGCTCCAGCGGCAGGCCGTCCGGGTCGTTGAAAAAGGTAAAACGCTTGTCGGTAAACGGATCGACACGGATCGGTTCGCACGTTACGCCGTGAGACGCCAGATGTTTTACCGCGCTATCCAGGTCATCAACGCTGAAGGCAAGATGGCGCAGCCCACAGGCTTCCGGGCGGGACGGACGCGCAGGCGGAAAAGGAAAAGAGAACAGCTCAATCACATATTGCCCGTTTAGCGCGAGATCCCCCTTCCAGGAGTCACGCTCCTCGCGGTACGCTTCGCTCAACAGCGTAAAGCCAAGGATATCGCAGTAGAATGCCTTACTTTTTGCGTAATCGGTCGCAATGATCGCAATATGATGAACAGCTTTTAAACCCAGCATAGCTTCTCCTTTTTATGATGCCTGAACGTTACAACCGAAAACCCGCACCTTGCAAGCGGTCACCTTTATTTTAGGACTCGCACCCAGTAAACGCCGCTCTCATCGCGCTTCGCACCGTGAATATCCGTCTCAAAACCGGGATAGTGCCGCCCAACCGAACAGAGCATCAGCAGAAAATCGAGCACGGCCCGACTCTCTTCGGTAATCATCTCTCCCGGCATCAGGAGCGGTACGCCAGGCGGATAAGGCAGGATCATATTGGCCGATACGCGTCCGACCAGATTTTCCAGTTCGACGGTTTCGACCTCCCCTTTCACCTGGCGCTGCCACGCCTTGTGCGGGGTAAACTTCATCTCCGGCAACACATCGAACGCCTGAAGCATCAGACGCGGCAGATCGTGCTGGCGGATCAACCTGTGGATCCCCTGGGCCAGATCCTGAATACGCATATTGCGATAGAAGTCAGGATCTTCCGCGTAGAGATCCGGCAGCATGTTCTTCACCCGCAGGTTGAGATCGTAGGCACGCTTAAACTCCATCAGGCCTCGTAGCAGCCCCATCGCACGGGTTTTATCGATCCCAATACTGAACAGGAACAGCAGGTTATAGGGGCCGGTTTTTTCCACCACCACACCCCGTTCATCAAGGAATTTCGCGACCAGCGCGGCCGGAATACCTTCTTCACTCATCTTGCCCTGTTCATCCATGCCCGGCGTCAGAATTGTCACTTTTACCGGATCGAGGAACATATGGTCGCTGTCGGCATCCCGGAAGCCATGCCAGCCTTCCCCGGGCGAGACCGGCCAGCACGCCGCTTCATCAATCTCTTCCGGCTGCCAGATATCAAAGAACCAGCCGTCGGCTTCATCTTTCAGACGCTGAACCTCTTTGCGGAAATGTAGCGCCCGCTCCACCGAACGGTTGATGAGGCGTTTACCCGGGTTGCCGCGCAGCATCGCCGCGGCCGTTTCAATGGAGGCCACCAGCGGATAGCTCGGTGAGGTAGTGGTATGCATCATAAAGGCTTCGTTAAAGGTCTCTTCGTCGTACTCGCCTTTGATGTGAATAAGCGAAGCCTGGGAAAACGCGGCCAGCATTTTGTGCGTCGACTGCGTTTCGAAGAACACTTTACCCGGCACGCGTTCACCGCTCATGCCGCTTTTACCCGCGTAAATCGGGTGGAAGTTGGTGTACGGCACCCACGCGGAATCAAAGTGGATCGACGGCACATCCAGCCTTTCTTTAATCCAGTTAGTGTTGTACAGCAGACCGTCATAGGTTGAGTTGGTGATCACCGCATGGACAGGCCAGCCTGCACCGGGCACTGCCGCGACCTTACTTTCAATGGCTTGATGCGTGAACTCCCGGCGCGGAATACCACCAAGAATGCCGAGCGCGTTACGTGTGGGTGACAGCCAGAGCGGTACGACGTCGCTCATCATAAGCAGGTGAGCCAGCGATTTATGGCAGTTACGGTCAATCAGCAGGGTACTGCCGGCAGGTGCAGCATACATCCCGACGATTTTGTTTGAGGTTGAGGTGCCGTTGGTCACCATATAGCTCTGCTCGGCACCAAAGGTGCGGGCGATATACTCTTCGGCTTCGAGGTGCGGGCCGGTGTGGTCGAGCAGAGAGCCTAGCTCAGTGACCGAAATTGACACGTCCGCCTTCAGCGTGTTGCCGCCGAAAAAATCATAGAACAGGCAGCCCACCGGGCTTTTTTGGTAGGCCGTCCCCGCCATATGCCCAGGCGTACAGAAGGTATATTTGCCCTCCTTCACGTAGGTGAAGAGAGCGCGGGTAAACGGCGGCGTAATGTTATCGAGATATTCACCGGTATATTGCTGAATGCGGGTCGCAATATCTTCCGCCACGCCGAGCGAGTATTCAAAGAACCACAGCGCCATACGCATATCGTTGGCGCTGACGTCCATTGTCGAGTGGGTATTAATAAACGCGTACAGCGGGAGATATTCGTTCAGCTTGTTGATATCGCTGCACAGTTCGAGGTCATATTCATCCCAGTCGAAGATCACGCCGCAGATACGCGGATTATGCTCAATGAACTTCAGTAGGTCGGCGCTGTTGTGCGGCCAGATTAGCTGATACCCGCGCGACTGCAGGGCGTGCTCCAGCTCCTTAATCGGCTCATCTTTATAAAAGACGCCGTGCGGCCCCATAATGGCAATGATATTCATGGGCTTCCTCCTTAAAAACTTTAGCTAAGCATAGTCCGGCTAAACGGCAGGTATAAAAAAAGCCGCAACAATGTGCGGCTTTTCAGATAATTGTGAAGCTTACGCGTAACCGTAGGTCATCAGACGCTGGTAACGACGGTTGAGCAGATCTTCTTTGCTCAGCACGTCCAGATCCGCCAGGTCAGCCAGCAGCTGTGCTTTCAGAGAAGCAGCCATCACTTCCGGCTTACGATGCGCACCGCCCAGTGGTTCCGGGATGATGGAATCGATCAGCTTAAGCTCTTTCAGGCGCGGCGCAATGATGCCCATCGCTTCTGCGGCCAGAGGCGCTTTGTCGGCGCTTTTCCACAGAATAGACGCACAGCCTTCCGGGGAAATTACGGAATAGGTGCTGTACTGCAGCATATTCACTTTATCACCCACGCCAATTGCCAGCGCACCACCGGAACCACCCTCACCGATAACGGTACAGATGACCGGCACCTTCAGACGAGACATCTCGCGCAGGTTGCGCGCAATGGCTTCAGACTGACCGCGCTCTTCCGCGCCCACGCCTGGGTATGCACCCGGGGTGTCGATGAAGGTGATGATTGGCATGTTGAAACGCTCAGCCATCTCCATCAGACGCAGGGCTTTACGGTAGCCTTCTGGTGCTGGCATACCAAAGTTACGACGGATTTTCTCTTTGGTTTCACGGCCTTTCTGATGACCAATGATCATCACCGGGCGTCCGTCCAGACGCGCGATACCACCAACGATAGCTTTATCGTCAGCGTATGCGCGATCGCCTGCCAGTTCGTCAAATTCGTCAAACGCCAGGCGGACATAATCCAGGGTGTACGGACGCTGTGGATGGCGTGCCAGCTGGGCTACCTGCCATGCGCCGAGATCGGCAAAGATTTTGCGCGTCAGTTCTACGCTTTTCTCACGCAGACGATGCACTTCTTCGTCGATGTTAATATCCAGTTTTTCATCCTGACGGCTTACCGCTGTCAGAGAATCGATTTTCGCTTCCAGCTCAGCAATCGGCTGTTCGAAATCAAGGAAATTCAGACTCATAGTATTCCTGTATTAGTCAAACTCCAGTTCCACCTGCTCCGAACCAATGAGGCCACGGAGATCGTTAAGTAAACGATCGCTCGGAGAGACACGCCACGTTGCACCAAAGCGCAACCGCGCACGTGCATCCGCCCTCTGATAGTAGAGATGTACTGGAATTGTCCCCGAGCGGTGGGGTTCCAGAGACTGACGGAGTCGGTTTAAAAGCTGGTCATCAATTTGCCTGTCCGTCAGCGAGATAGCAAGCCCGCGAGCATATTTTTCCCGGGCTTCGTCAATGTCCATCACTTCGCGGGCGGTCATTTTAAGCCCCCCACTGAAGTCATCAAAGCTGACCTGTCCGCTGACGATAAGTATGCGGTCTTTTTCCAGCAATTGCTGGTATTTATCCAGCGCGTCGGTGAACAACATCACCTCCAGACGCCCGGAACGGTCATCCAACGTACAGATGCCGATACGATTGCCGCGCTTGGTGACCATAACCCTTGCAGCAATCACGAGCCCCGCAGCCGTGGTGATTTTACCACGTTCTGTCGGATGCATGTCTTTCAGCCTGTGGCCGCCGACATAGCGCTCAATTTCTTTAATGTACTGGTTGATCGGGTGCCCCGTCAGGTACAGGCCTAACGTCTCACGCTCCCCATCCAGCACCACCTGTTCTGGCCACGGCTGGCAGTTGGAATAAGATTGCTCGATCTGCTCTGGCTCTTCCGCCAGCACGCCGAACATATCCGCCTGACCAATGGCTTCCGCTTTCGCATGTTGATCTGCCGCTTTCAGCGCATCGCCGAGGGAATTCATCAGCGCGGCCCGGTGCGGCCCCAGCCTGTCAAACGCGCCGGACATGATCAGCTTTTCAAGCACGCGGCGGTTCAGTTTTTTGGTATCAGTACGGGCGCAAAGATCGAACAGCTCGCGGAAATACCCGCCGTTGTTACGCGCTTCGAGGATCGCCTCGATCGGCCCCTCGCCCACGCCTTTGATCGCGCCGATCCCGTAGACAATTTCCCCGTGCTCGTTGACGTGGAAATGGTAGAGACCCGAGTTAATATCCGGCGGCAGGATCTTCAGCCCCATGCGCCAGCACTCGTCCACCAGGCCCACTACCTTCTCGGTGTTGTCCATATCGGCGGTCATTACCGCCGCCATAAATTCAGCAGGATAGTGCGCTTTCAGCCACAGCGTCTGATACGAGACCAAAGCATAGGCGGCAGAGTGGGATTTGTTAAACCCGTACCCGGCGAATTTTTCTACCAGGTCAAAGATCTTGATCGCCAGTTCGCCATCAATGCCGTTTTTTCTCGCGCCCTCTTCGAAGGTGCCGCGCTGCTTGGCCATCTCTTCCGGCTTTTTCTTACCCATTGCTCGACGCAGCATATCCGCGCCACCAAGGGTATAGCCAGAGAGCACCTGGGCTATCTGCATAACCTGTTCCTGATACAGGATGATGCCGTAGGTAGGCTCTAGTACCGGCTTCAGGCTTTCATGCTGCCACTGCACATCCGGATAGGAAATCTCTTCGCGACCGTGCTTACGGTCGATAAAGTTATCTACCATCCCCGACTGCAGCGGGCCCGGACGGAACAGGGCAACCAGAGCGATCATATCTTCGAAACAGTCGGGCTGCAGGCGCTTAATCAGGTCTTTCATGCCGCGGGATTCAAGCTGGAAGACCGCGGTAGTCTCCGAGCGCTGCAGCATGTCGAAACTTTTCTTGTCATCCAGCGGGATGGCAGCGATATCGAGCGGCGGCTCGCCGTTCTTTTCACGGCGGGCGTTGATCATCTCCAGCGCCCAGTTGATGATGGTCAGCGTACGCAGGCCGAGGAAGTCGAACTTCACCAGCCCGGCGTATTCTACGTCGTTCTTATCAAACTGGGTTACCGGGTGCTGACCCGCTTCATCGCAGTAGAGCGGTGCAAAATCGGTAATTTTGGTCGGAGCGATAACCACCCCGCCCGCATGCTTACCGGCGTTACGCGTCACGCCTTCCAGCTTACGCGCCATGTCGATCAGCGCTTTTACTTCTTCGTCCGCTTCGTAGATTTCGGGCAGCTGCGGCTCGGCCTCAAAGGCTTTCGCCAGCGTCATGCCCGGGTCAGGCGGCACCAGCTTAGAGATGCGATCGACGAAACCGTAAGGGTGTCCCAGCACGCGGCCTACGTCACGGATAACCGCTTTCGCCGCCATCGTACCGAACGTAATAATCTGCGATACCGCATCACGGCCGTACATATCGGCCACGTGCTCGATAACCTGGTCGCGTTTCTCCATGCAGAAGTCGACGTCGAAGTCGGGCATCGAGACACGTTCCGGGTTGAGGAAACGTTCAAACAGCAGGTCAAATTCCAGCGGATCGAGGTCGGTAATTTTTAACGCATAGGCCACCAGCGAACCCGCGCCGGAGCCACGTCCCGGCCCAACCGGCACGCCGTTATCCTTCGACCACTGGATGAACTCCATGACGATCAGGAAGTAGCCCGGGAAGCCCATCTGGTTGATCACCTGGAGTTCAATATCCAGGCGTTCATCGTACGGCGGACGCTTCTCTTTGCGAACGGCCTCATCCGGGAACAGAAACTCCAGACGCTCTTCCAGACCTTCTTTTGATTTTGCGACCAGGAAATCTTCCGTGGTCATGTCTCCTGTCGGGAACTGCGGCAGAAAGTACTCGCCGAGGCGGACGGTAACGTTACAGCGCTTGGCAATCTCTACGCTGTTTTCCAGCGCTTCCGGGATATCGGAGAAGAGTTCACACATCTCCTCTTCGCTGCGCATGTACTGCTGCGATGAGTAGTTGCGCGGTCGTTTAGGATCGTCCAGCGTGAAGCCATCGTGGATCGCCACGCGGATTTCGTGAGCGTCAAAATCACCCGGCTCAAGGAAGCGCACATCGTTGGTGGCCACCACGGGCAACCCGCGCTCTTCTGCGAGTGCCACAGCGGCATGAAGATAGCTCTCTTCGTCCTGACGGCCGGTGCGGATCAACTCCAGATAATAACGATCCGGGAAGTGCTCTTCATAGAATGACACGCACTGATCCACCAGCGCGCTATTGCCACGCAGCAGACATTTGCCGACATCGCCCATACGGCCGCCGGAGATCAGCAGCAGCCCTTCATTCAGCTCAGCCAGCCAGTCGCGGTCGATCCACGGCCCCAGCGCGCCATACCCGCGCTGGTAGGCTTTTGAGATAAGCAGAGTGAGGTTTTGATAGCCCGTGTTGTTCATCGCCAGCACGGAGATTTGCGTCATTTCATCGCCGATGAGATCGCTCTGCACGTGAAAATCCGCGCCGACGATTGGCTTCATCCCTGCGCCATGCGCCGTTCCGTAGAACTTCACCAGGCCACACAGGTTGGTAAAATCGGTGATCGCCAGCGCGGGCATGCCAAGGGAGGCCGCCTTTTTTACCAGCGGCCCGGTCTTCGCCAGCCCATCGATCATGGAGTAGTCGCTATGCACCCGCAGGTGTACGAAACGTGGTTCAGCCATCTTCAGATTCCGCGTTACTTAATTGCTTGCGTATTGATTCAGGACACCAGTCCCAGCGCGCGTTTCACCGGGCCAAAGCTGCGCCGGTGATGTTCGGTTGCGCCATGTTCAGCCAGTCTTTCCAGATGGAAAGCGGTGGGATATCCCTTATGCTGGGCGAAACCGTACTGAGGGTAAGTCAGGTCTAGCGCGGCCATCTCGGCGTCGCGCGTCACTTTGGCAATAATAGAAGCCGCGCTGATTTCTGCGACCCGGCTATCGCCTTTGACGACCGCCATTGAAGGCATTGGCAATGCCGGACAGCGGTTGCCGTCAATCAGGACATATTCAGGGGAAATTTTCAAACCCGCAACCGCACGCTGCATCGCCAGCATCGTGGCATGCAAAATATTCAGCTCGTCTATTTCATGCGGTTCAGCGCGCCCCAGGCTCCAGGCTAGCGCCTTCTCCTGAATCTCGCTAAACAGCGCCAGCCGGCGCTTTTCGGACAATTTTTTAGAGTCGTTCAGCCCGATAATTGGACGAGCCGGATCGAGGATCACCGCAGCGGTAACTACAGCTCCCACTAACGGACCACGGCCCACTTCGTCCACACCCGCCACAAGGTGGGTATGAGGATAAACAAATTCCATCATTTTGCTAACTCCAGCACCGCATCAGCCGCTTGCTCATCGGCATTACAGCGGATCTGCTGATGCAGTTCGCGGAACGTATCATGCATCTGGTGGCTGGTCTTACCGTTTGCAAGCAGCGGGAGCAACGCATCGGCAAGCAGCTGCGGCTGACACTCATCCTGCAACAGCTCTTTCACCAGCTCGCGTCCGGCAAGCAGGTTTGGCAGGGAGACATAATCCGTTTTTACCAGACGTTTTGCCAGCCAGAAGGTGAACGGCTTCATGCGATAGCCTACCACCATCGGGCATTTTGCCAGCATACACTCCAGCGCTGCCGTTCCGGAGGCTAACAGCGCGGCATCGCTCGCGACCATTGCCTCCCGACCTTTCCCGTCCAGAAGGCGGATCTGGAGGTCTGGTGCGACGTCGGCCTTGATGCGCTCAAACTGCTCGCGGCGTTTGGCGTTGACCAGCGGTACCACGACTTCCAGATCGGGGTATGTCTGACGAAGGATTTGCGCGGTCTTAAGGAAATCTGCGCTCAGCATCTCAACTTCTGCGCCACGGCTGCCCGGCAGCAATGCCAGACAGTGCACATCATGCGGGATGCCCAGCACGTCACGCGCCGCGTTTTTATCCGGATCCAGCGGCATCGCATCCGCCATGGTATGACCGATAAAACGGCACGGAACATTGAATTTGTCGTAAAACGCCTTTTCGAAAGGCAGGAAAGCCAGCACCAGGTTGGTGGACCGCCCAATTTTGAAAACACGTTTCTGTCGCCACGCCCAGACGGACGGGCTGACGTAGTGAATGGTTTTAATGCCCTGCTTTTTCAGATTCCCTTCGAGGGTAATGTTGAAATCAGGTGCATCGATACCGACAAACACGTCGGGTTTGAGTTCGGTGAAGCGGCGGGTAAGATCGGCGCGAATATGCAGCAAACGGCGTAGCCGCCCCAGCACCTCAACGATGCCCATCACGGCCAGCTCTTCCATTTCATACCAGGCTTCGCAGCCTTCGGCCTGCATCAGCGGGCCAGCAACGCCCACAAAGCGTGCGTTAGGTACACGCGCCTTCAGCGCGCGAATGAGACCTGCACCAAGAATATCGCCGGAGGTTTCTCCGGCGACCAGGGCTATCGTAAGCGGACGACTATCGACCATTAACGAATCAGACCCCTCGTGGAACGGTCAAAGAATTCCATGAACGCGTTCACTTCCGGGTGCTTTTTCGCCAGCTCGGCAATGTCCGGCTTCGCCTCTTCCAGCGTTTTACCGCTACGGTACAGCAGTTTGTACGCGTTGCGGATGGCAGTAATCGCTTCGCGGCTAAAACCACGACGCTTGAGGCCTTCGATGTTCACGCCAAACGGCGTGGCATGGTTGCCCTGCGCAATCACATACGGTGGGACGTCCTGCGCCACACCGGAGCATCCGCCGACCATCACGTGTACACCAATGATGCAGAACTGATGGACTGCGGTCATGCCGCCAATAATTGCGAAGTCATCAACCGATACGTGTCCTGCCAGCGTTGCATTGTTGGCAAGAATACAGCGGTCACCCACGGTACAGTCATGCGCGATATGCGCATTAACCATAAACAGGTTATCGCTGCCCACCTTCGTCAACCCACCACCCTGCACTGTTCCACGATGAATGGTGACGCTTTCGCGAATACGGTTACGATCGCCAATTTCCAGACGGGTCGACTCACCAGCATATTTGAGATCCTGGTTAACTTCGCCGATGGAGGCGAACTGATAGATCTCGTTATTGCAGCCAATGGTCGTATGACCATTCACGACAACGTGAGATTTCAGTACTGTACCCTCACCAATTTCCACATGGGGTCCAACAATACAAAACGGGCCAATGTGAACGTTAGCACCAATGATGGCGCCGGTTTCCACAATCGCGGTAGGATGAATAAAGGCGGATTTATCAATCACGTATCAGGACTCCCGGCTACGAGCACACATCATCGTCGCTTCGCAAACAACTTTGCCGTCAACCAGAGCTACGCCTTTGAAGCGAGTCAGGCCACGACGCGTTTTTTCAAAAGTGACTTCCATGATCATCTGATCACCAGGCACGACAGGGCGCTTGAAGCGCGCTTCATCAATACCCGCGAAGTAATACAGCTCACCTGGCTCCAGTTTGCCGACGCTTTTAAACGCCAGAATACCGGTAGCCTGTGCCATAGCTTCCAGGATCAACACACCCGGGAAGATAGGTTTACCCGGGAAGTGACCCTGGAAAAACGGCTCGTTCACGGAAACATTTTTCACTGCGCGCAGAAAACGACCTTCTTCAAAATCCAGCACACGGTCTACCAGCAGAAACGGGTAGCGGTGCGGCAGAAGTTCTAAAATCTCTTCAATATGCAGAGTATGAGTGTCAGTAGTCAAAATACTCTTCCTGTCAAAATGTACTGATAACAATAATAACACGGCCTGCCGGTTTATTAGAAAGCCGACAGGCCGGGAAAATAGCGTTAAACGGATGACGCTTAGTCTTGTTGATCGATTTTGCGCTCAAGAGACTTGAGGCGCTTGCTCATATCATCAATGTTCATCACCAGAGCTGCTGTTTTACGCCATACCTTGTTGGGCTGTAGCGGAATGCCTGAGGAATAGACGCCAGGTTCAGTGATAGGACGCATTACCATGCCCATACCCGTCACAGTCACCTTGTCGCATATTTCCATATGGCCATTAATCACGCTCGCACCGCCAATCATGCAATAACGGCCAATTTTCAGGCTGCCTGCCATGATGACGCCACCCGCAACCGCGGTATTGTCGCCAATCACGACGTTATGCGCAATCTGGCACTGGTTATCGATGATAACACCATTGCCAATGATCGTGTCGTCAAGTGCGCCACGGTCAATGGTGGTACAGGCGCCAATCTCCACGCGATCGCCAATAATCACGCGACCAAGTTGCGGGATCTTAACCCAATTACCGCGATCGTTAGCGTAACCAAAACCATCAGAACCAATCACGGTGCTGGACTGGACGAGGCAGTTTTCGCCAATGTCGACTTCATGGTAAACGGACACATTGGCCCATAAACGGGTCCCGGCGCCGATTTTGGTATTTTTCCCAACGAAGCAGCCCGGGCCAATGACGACGTTATCGCCCAGCACCACGCCGGATTCGATAACCGCATTCGCGCCAACGGCGACGTTGTTACCAAGCTTTGCCGTCGGATCAATCGCTGCGCTGGCAGCAATGTTCTGGGCCGGCTGCGGCGTGGTATCGAGAATTTGAGCCATGCGTGCATACGTCAGGTAGGGATTTTTCACTACCAGTGCGCTTGCAGTGGCAAACGGAAGATCGTCCTGCGTCAGAACAACAGCTGACGCCTGGCATTGTGCCAGTTGCTCACGGTACTTAGGGCTTACCATGAAGGTAATCGTGCCAGCTTTAGCAGATTGCATGGACGCAACAGCGGTGATGACGATATCGCCATCACCGTGTAATTCTGCATCCAACTGCTGAGCTAAATCAGCCAGTCGAATTGAAGGCATTACTTATTTAACCTGTTTCAGAACATCAGCGGTGATGTCTTTAACATCGCTGCTGTTGAAAGCTACAGCGTTCGCATCAACAACCAGATCGATGTTCTGATCGGCAGCCACTGATTTAACAGCAGTCTGAATGCGAGTCACCAGCTTGCCACGTTCTTCGTTAGAACGACGCTGACGATCCTGCTCGAAAGCCTGCGCTTTCTGGGAGAACGTCTGGCGCTGAGCCATTACGTCTTTTTCCAGTTTGCTGCGATCGCTCGCTTTCATGGTAGAACCATCACGCTGCAGACGCTGCATTTTGGACTGAAGATCGTTTTCCATACCCTGCAGTTCGCTTGCACGGCCTTTGAATTCGTTTTCCAGAGTCGCAGAAACGCCAGTTTTCTGTGCAACCTGCTGGAACAAATTACCCATGTTGACGATTGCAATTTTGTCTGCTGCCTGAGCAGAAGTTGCCATCGCTAAACCGAGACCTGCAGCTAATAACCACTTTTTCACAATTAACTCCTTACCATCCCATTGGCACCAGAAGGTACCGTTCTTTGCGTGGCAAGGCGACCTTTTTACCGATCGCCAGTTGTCAGCGCTACACTGCCAACGCATTCCTTTGCTGCGGATTATTACCAGGTTTTACCAATGTTAAACTGGAATTGCTCCGACTTATCTCCATCATATTTCTTAAACGGCTGGGCGTAAGAGAAGACCAACGGCCCCAGCGGTGACATCCATTGTAATGCGATACCGGCAGACATGCGAATATTGCTCGGATCGCTGTAGTCTGGAACGCCAGCGGCACGCATCTGGGCAGTGTTCTCCCAGTTGGTATCCCACACCGTACCGGCATCCCAGAAGAAGGATGTACGTACGGAGTTTGCGTATTTATCACTGATAAACGGCGTTGGCGTGATGAACTCAAGGCTTGCAACGGCCATAGCGTTACCGCCTACAGCATCATCAGAGCTACATACATCTTTTGGATCTCGGCTTTCGCAGTTGTCTTTGTCGTTTCCGCCGTAGTAAACCGCTTTCGGACCAATGTTGTTGGACTGGAAGCCACGCACGGTACTGGAACCACCGGCATAGAAGTTTTCATAGAATGGCAGTTCTTTGCCACCTAACCCATCGCCATAGCCCCAACGGGTACGACCCAGAACCACCCACTTATGATCGTCATCGATCGGGAAGTAGGACGCGGTATCCAGCGTCAACTTGTAGAACTCGTTATCGGAACCTGGGACGGTGACTTTACCGTTCAGGTTGACGCGAGAACCTTCCGTTGGGAAGTAGCCACGGTCGAGACGGTTATAGGTCCAGCCGTAGTTGAAGGTGAAGTCATCCGCAGCGAAACCGTTGTTATCGCTGTTTTTGCTCGCCGACTGACCGATAGAGTCCAGATAACGCCACATCGCCACCTGCGGTTGCATATTGGACAGGTCGTTATGCACGTAACCTAAGCCCGCACGCAGGGTGTTGTATTCGTTAACCGGGAAGCCAAGCGTACCATCCACACCGTAACTCTTGTTGGTGTACGAGGACAGATCCGCATCGTCAGCTTTAAAGTCGTTATAGAAAATACGACCGCCCAGGCTCACACCGTCAACGGTGAAGTATGGGTTAGTAACAGAAAACTCAGAGTAGGTCTGGTAGTCGTTTTTGGTACCGTTAATACCGACAGAGTAACCCGTACCCAGCCAGTTATCCTGCTGCACGCCAACCTGGAAGCTGACGCCGCTTTCAGTACCGTAGCCCACACCGAAGTTGAAGCTACCGGTGTTACGCTCTTTCACTTTATAAACGACATCAACCTGGTCCGGGCTGCCCGGTACGCGTTGGGTATCGGTATCAACCGTTTCAAAATAGCCCAGACGGTTCAGACGCTCTTTACCCTGATCAACGAGATCGCTACCTAACCATGCGCCTTCCATCTGACGCATTTCGCGACGCAGAACGGAATCTTTGGAGGTGTCGTTGCCGACGAAGCGAATCTTACGCACGTAGAAGCGGTTGCCCGCGTCGACGTTAACGTGCAGCTTAACGGTTTTATCCGCATCGTTGATTTCAGGCTGCGTTTGTACGCGCGGATAGGCATAACCATAGCGGCCGAGCAGCTTCTTAATGCTGTCTTCCATTTTGGTGACTTTAGAGCCGCTGTATAGATCGCCTGGCTGAATTTTGGTCAGCGATTCGATTTCAGCTGAATGCCCCGCCAGGTTACCACTCACTTCAACACCAGAAAGCTTGTACTGATCGCCTTCAGTGATGTTAACCGTAATGTAGATGCCTTTCTTGTCCGGAGTCAGACTCACCTGAGTCGAGTCGATGTTGAAACGCGCGTAGCCACGATCCAGATAGTAGCTGCGCAGGGTTTCGAGGTCGCCCGCCAGTTTTTGTTTCTGGTATTTGCGATCGCCTACCACGTTCCACCACGGCACTTCATCGCGCAGCTGGAAAGTGGAGATCAGTTCGTCGGTGCTAAAAGCGTGGTTGCCGACAATGTTGATCTGCTGGATCTTCGCAGAAACACCTTCCTGGAAGACCAGCTTCAGGTCAACACGGTTACGTGGCAGTGGGGTCACCACCGCTTTCACGCTGGCGCTGTATTTACCGACGCTGTAGTAGAAGTCTTCCAGACCTTTTTCAATGTCTGAAAGGGTTGTGCGGTCCAGAGATTCCCCCACACGAACACCGGATGCTTCAAGGTTCTGCTTGAGCATGTCATCTTTCACCGACTTGTTACCGGAGAAAGTGATACTGGCGATCGTCGGACGTTCTTTTACCTGAACCAGCAGCGTATCACCATCGCGCAGAACGCGAACGTCCTCAAAGTTGCCGGTGGCAAACAGAGCACGGATGGTGTTACTGATATCTTCATCATTAACCGTATCGCCGGGGCGTACAGGCATACTGAGGAGGGCCGCACCAACGGCGACACGCTGGAGGCCTTCGAAATGAATGTCTTTCACTACGAACCCGTCAGCACCGTATACGGTGGCGCTGCTAAACAGCAGCGACGCTATGAGCAACTTTTTCATCGCCATCGTTATTATGCGTTCTTCCTAACACTCTCTTACAACCGAGAGAAATCATTGAAAAGTGCAAGCCCCATTAACAGCACCAGCAAAATCGAGCCAATGCGATAACTAAAGTCTTGAACTCGCTCGGATACCGGTCCGCCTTTTAGCTTTTCAATCGCTAAAAACAGCAGATGACCCCCGTCTAAAACGGGAAGCGGGAACAGGTTGATTATCCCAAGGTTCACGCTAATGAGCGCGAGGAACATGAAATAGTAAATCACCCCGAATTCCGCTGACATCCCAGCCCCCTGAGCAATCGAAATTGGCCCACTGAGGTTGTTCAGTTTCACATCACCGGTTATCAATTTCCCCAACATGTTGACCGTCAGCTTCATCAGTTGCCATGTTTTATCCGTGGCTTCAAGGATGGCGCTGAACGGCCCATACTGGCGTATTGTCTTGTACTCATCTGGCAGCGGGATCACTTTTGGCACAACGCCTGCAAACCCTTCTGCCTTTTTGCCGACCGACTTTGTATCCGGGATCAGCGTCAGCGAAAGCGGACTACCTTGCCTTTCAACTTCCAGCGCGAGAGACGTTCCCGGATTATCGCGCACCAGAGTAACAAAGGTCATCCACTCTGTTAATGGTTGACCATCGACTTTAACGATCCTGTCGCCTGCTTGCAAACCCGCTTTGCTCGCTGCCGAATTTGCCTGTACTTCGGCTAATATCGGCTCGATCTGTGGGCCGCGTGGACGAATGCCCAGCGCAGCGACGGGATCCTCTTTGTCTGGTTCGAAACGCCAGTGACGCAAATCGAGCACTTTGTTCTGGCGCACGTCTGTGCCAAACGGCGATACGCTGATGGTTGTCTGCGGATCGCCAATTTTGGCTACCAGCTGCAGTCGCACGGCATCCCAATCAGGGGTTTCGATGCCATCAATCGCTTTAAGTTCCATCCCGGATGTAATTTGCGCACTTGCCGCGATGGAGTTGGGGGCAATTTCACCCACTACCGGACGCACGCCGGGGACGCCGATGATAAACACCAGCCAGTAAGCGAAAATAGCAAAGATGAAGTTAGCTACCGGTCCGGCAGCAATGATGGCGGCGCGTTGTCCAACGGTTTTATTGTTGAACGCGCTGTGTCGTAGCTCAGGAGCAACAGGCTCAACGCGTTCGTCGAGCATTTTGACGTAGCCACCCAGCGGGATAAGGGCGATGACAAATTCAGTGCCATGACGGTCGGTGCGCGTCCAAAGTGATTTGCCAAAACCGATGGAAAACCGCTCTACCCGCACACCGCAACGGCGAGCAACCCAGAAATGGCCAAATTCATGCACGGTAATCAGTACACCCAGTGCAACAATGAACGCCGCCAGATTCCAGAGAATGCTCAGCATAAAACCTTCCGTTAAATCGTCCCGAATACCAGTAAAAGCAAACAAGCAAACACTGGGACAGCCGCTGTGAGGCTATCAATGCGATCCAGTATACCGCCATGCCCTGGAATCAGGTGTCCGCTGTCCTTAATCCCTGCTTCACGCTTAAACATACTCTCGGTTAAATCACCGAGCACTGAGGCAAGCGCAGCAAAAATCGAACACACCAGCAGGATTGACGGTGCCACTTCCAGATTCGCCCAGACGCCATAGCCCCAGGAGATGATCGCTGCCGTAAACAGGCCGCCGATGAATCCCTGCCAGGTTTTGCCCGGAGATACCTTCGGCGCCAGTTTGTGTTTGCCGAACAGTTTACCAAACATATAGGCCCCGGAGTCAGCCCCCCAGACGAGAATCATCACATAAAGCAGCCAGATCGCACCGCTGTAATGGTTTTCGTCGTAGTGCCAGGCCCTAAGCGCGACCATACCCCAGAAAAATGGAACAATTGTGAGCAAGCCAAATATCAGTCGCAGCACTTTAGAATTACGCCATAACGCCGCAGAACCTGGATAAAAAAGCACCAGCAGCAGCGCACCAACCCACCAGGCCAACGATACCCACAGGGAACCGGCAACCAGCGGTTGATGAATATCATGATGATATTCAGGCAACGTAAACAGCATTATGGCCAGGATAAAGCCACAGAGTACCGCAAGCCATACTCGCTGGCTGCGCGAGGTAAAGCCGCTAAACTGTCCCCATTCCCACGCGGCGAGCATGCACACCACCAGCGTAACAATAGCGAATCCCACCGGGGGCAGTAAAAACAGCGCCGCAATGACAATGGGTATTAATACAAAAGCGGAAATCAGGCGATACTTCAGCAAAAGCTACCCCCATCAGGCTTTGTCGCCACCAGGCTCGGTGCCGCCGAAACGACGCTCTCGATTGGCAAAAGCATGCAGCGCACCTTCAAAGTCTTGTTCATCAAAATCGGGCCAAAGAACATCCGTAAAGTAAAGTTCGGCATAGGCAATTTGCCATATCAAAAAGTTACTTATGCGATGTTCCCCCCCTGTCCTAATTACCAAATCCACTGGCGCCTGTTCATTCATGCAGATTTGCTTACTCAGCGCCTCTTCATCAATTTGGTCGGGTCTCAGCAGCCCTTCCTGAACCTGTTCGGCCAGATGCCGAACGCCCTGGATAATGTCCCAGCGTCCGCCGTAATTCGCTGCAATATTAAGCGTCAGACCGGTATTACTTTCAGTCAACGCTTCTGCTTTACGAATCCGTTCCTGCAAACGTGAGTTAAAACGACTGGTATCGCCAATGATACGCAGGCGGACGTTGTGGCGGTGCAGGCTTTTTACTTCGCTGTCTAGCGCCCACACAAACAATTCCATCAACGCAGTCACTTCCTGCGGAGGTCGATTCCAGTTTTCACTGCTAAAAGCATAGAGCGTTAACGCATCAATGCCGTTATTGGCGGCAAAAGAAACGGCGCGGCGAACAGATTTCGCCCCTGCTTTATGCCCAAAGGCTCGTATTTTCCCTTGTCTTTTCGCCCAGCGGCCATTGCCATCCATAATGATTGCTACATGACGGCAGCCATGAGCTGGCAAGTTTTCGCTTATTGGTTGATTCGCAGACAACATAACGCGTTTTTTGTCCCTGAAAAGGATTTAACGGTACTCAGGAATACTGAAGCCTATACATAAAAAAGCCGTGTCAAACCACGGCTTACCTGACCACGTAAAGTCAAATTCCTGCGATCAGGTGGCGCAGACTATATCACTGAAGCCCAACGCTAACAAATAGCACGACGACTAGTGCTTGCTTTATCACCAGCTTGCGAGACGAGTCACCTGTTGGCGCGCAATATCACGCGCAGCTGTATCCACCGCCAGCACCTCTTCCACGCTCTGTGGTTCGCGCAAATCCATCATTTCCAGTACCGATAAATTTAACGACGCGATATCGGTAAAGCGAATCTGCTGATTCAGAAATGCTTCAACGGTAATTTCATTAGCTGCATTAAGTGCCGTCGTCGCCGCCTGCCCCTGGTCAAAGGCATTCATCGCAAGCTTCAGACAAGGATAGCGGTCGTAGTCTGGTTCACTGAACGTCAGGGAACTTAGCTTGCAGAAATCAAGCGGCTTCACGCCGGATTTCACTCGATTCGGCCACGCCATTGAATGGGCAATAGGCGTACGCATATCTGGCTCGCCTAGCTGTGCCAACACGCTGCCATCCTGATAGCGCACCATCGAGTGAATCACCGATTGCGGGTGGATCAGTACTTCCATCTGTTTCGCTGACGCATTAAACAGCCAGCGCGCTTCAATGTATTCCAGACCTTTGTTCATCATGGTGGCAGAGTCAACGGAGATTTTACGCCCCATCGACCAGTTCGGATGACGACACGCCTGATCCGGCGTCATTGCGCTCAGTTCAGACAGTAGGGTTTCACGGAACGGGCCACCAGACCCGGTAAGCAGAATAGATACCACGCCATTCTGCTCCAGGTCAGCGTACCCCAGGTTCTGTTGAAAAGGTTGCGGTAAACTCTGAAAAATCGCGTTGTGTTCGCTGTCGACCGGTAAAAGACGCGCGCCACGCTGCTTCACCGCATCCATAAACAGGCGTCCGCAAGTGACCAGTGACTCTTTGTTGGCCAGCAGAACATCCTTACCGGCATCAATCGCGGCAAGCGTCGGCAATAATCCTGCAGCCCCGACGATGGCTGCCATAACCTGATCCACCTCATCCAGCGCCGCCATCTCGCAGGCCGCCTGTTGGCCACTCAGAACCTCGATTCGGCAGCCTTTTTCACGCAGTTGCGCTTTCAGCAGACGTGCGCTCTCTTCGTCATCCATCACCGCATAGCGGGGCGTAAACTCCAGGCACTGCTCGACCATTCGCTGCACATTCTTACCGGCCACCAGCGCTGTCACGGTGTAAAGTTCAGGATTATGGCGAACAACGTCGAGAGTACTGCAACCGATAGAGCCGGTTGAGCCGAGGAGTGTTAAATGCTTCATGAGATGCCCGAAAAAAGTTAGACCAGATAAAAGCAAAACGCCGCCAGCAAGACCCGAAGTCTCTCTGAACGGCGTTTATCAGTGTACGACAGAAATCAGAACTGCATCAGTTCCGCTTCTTTATCTGCCAGCGCCGCATCAATTTTCTTGATGGCAGCGTCGGTCATTTTCTGAATGTCGTCCTGAGAACGACGATCGTCATCTTCACTGATCTCTTTTTCTTTCAGCAGCGCTTTTACTTTATCGTTCGCGTCGCGACGAACGTTGCGCACGGAAACACGACCCTGCTCAGCTTCGCCACGGACCACTTTGATCAGATCTTTACGGCGCTCTTCGGTCAACGGAGGCAGCGGAACGCGGATGTCCGCACCCGCAGAGCTTGGGTTCAGGCCGAGGTCAGAGGCCATGATCGCTTTCTCAACGGCCGGGCTCATAGAGCGATCGAACACGTTGATTTTCAGCGTACGGGTATCTTCTACCGTTACGCTCGCCAGCTGGCGCAGAGGGGTTGGCGTACCGTAGTATTCTACGATGATGCCATCCAGCAGGCTTGGGGAAGCACGGCCAGTACGGATTTTGCTGATTTGGGTTTTGAACGCTTCTACGCATTTGTCCATGCGTACTTCAGCATCTTTTCTGATGTCGTTAATCACGTTACGAATCCTTGAAAACTTGTCTCAGGCAGACTATCCGCCAGCACAGCGCTAAAGGTGTGCTAAGTATAGTCGCGTTTAATTCATGACAACGCCAAAGGCGCGCCTGGGTAAGATACCACTACAAAATAAAGCGGAATCTTACCTGTATTTATCGTCAACGGAAATTATTCCGTGATCAAAGTGCCTTCTTTTTCGCCCATGACCACGCGACGCAGTGCGCCCGGTTTGTTCATGTTGAAGACACGGATCGGCAGTTTATGGTCGCGAGCCAGCGTGAAGGCGGCAAGATCCATCACTTTCAGCTCTTTATCCAGCACTTCATTATAGGACAGCTGATCGTACATGGTCGCAGAAGGATCTTTTGCCGGGTCGGCAGTAAACACGCCATCGACTTTGGTCGCTTTCAGTACCACATCGGCTTCAATCTCGATACCGCGCAGGCAGGCAGCGGAATCGGTCGTAAAGAACGGGTTACCCGTACCGGCGGAGAGGATCACCACGCGGTTGTTGCGCAGCAGGCTGATGGCTTCTGCCCAGCTGTAGTTATCGCATACGCCATTCAGTGGAATCGCGGACATCAGGCGAGCATTCACATAGGCACGATGCAGTGCATCACGCATTGCCAGACCATTCATGACGGTTGCCAGCATACCCATGTGGTCACCCACAACGCGGTTCATCCCCGCTTTCGCCAGACCAGCACCACGGAAAAGGTTGCCACCGCCAATGACCACGCCAACCTGGATACCCAGTTCGACCAGTTCTTTGATTTCCTGTGCCATGCGATCAAGGATGCTTGCGTCAATACCGAAGCCTTCCGATCCCTGCAGCGCTTCGCCACTCAGCTTAAGCAGAATGCGTTTGTACACGGGTTTTGCATTGGTAGCCATGTTTCTTTCCTGAGACTGTCAACGATTAAGATGGGGGTTAATTCTGGCGACATGATATGCCGCAAATCAGCACAGCGATACTGGAGCCTGTCTGATTTCATATGACGGGTGACAAAAAGAAGCCGCCCTCAGGCGGCTCCTTTTCAATCATTAAGACTGCTTGGACATTGCAGCAACTTCTGCTGCGAAGTCAGTCTCAACTTTCTCGATGCCTTCGCCCACTTCGAAGCGGATGAAGCCAGTTACGTCAGCGTTGTGCTCTTTCAGCAGCTGAGCAACAGACTTGCTTGGATCCATTACGAAAGGCTGGCCAGTCAGAGAAACTTCGCCGGTGAATTTCTTCATGCGGCCTTCAACCATTTTCTCTGCGATTTCTTTTGGCTTACCAGACTGCATCGCGATGTCCAGCTGAACCTGGTACTCTTTCTCTACCACTTCAGCAGACACGTCTTCTGGCTTAACGAATTCTGGTTTGCTTGCAGCGATGTGCATCGCCAGCTGTTTAACCAGCTCTTCGTCAGCGCCTTTAGCCGCAACCAGAACACCGATACGTGCACCGTGCTGGTAAGAGCCCAGAACGTCGCCTTCCAGAGAAGAAACGCGACGGATGTTGATGTTCTCACCGATTTTAGCAACCAGCGCAACACGTTCTTCTTCGAACTGTGCTTTCAGAACTTCAACGTCAGTGATTTTGCCAGCAACAGCTGCGTCCAGAACTTTGTTAGCAAATGCCTGGAAACCACCATCTTTAGCAACGAAGTCAGTCTGGCAGTTAACTTCCAGAATGATACCGTAGTTGCCGTCGATCTTAGTGATGATCACGCCGTCAGCAGCAACGTTGCCTGCTTTTTTAGCTGCTTTGATCGCACCGGATTTACGCATGTTTTCGATTGCCAGCTCGATGTCGCCGTTCGCTTCAGTCAGCGCTTTTTTGCAATCCATCATGCCTGCGCCAGTACGCTCGCGCAGCTCTTTTACCAGGGATGCGGTAATTTCAGCCATTCTTAAATCCTCGGGAGATGTGAACTGCCCGGCCAGGGGCCAAACAGTGTAAATTGAAAAAAGGGGCCGGTAATGGGCCCCTATTCATACACGGTACTAATAAGGGGTAAAACCTTATTATTCAGCTTCTACGAAGCTTTCTTCCGCCTGAGAAGCCAGATCCTGGGAACGGCCTTCACGAACGGTAGCAGCTACAGCGCTCAGGTACAGGCTAACAGCACGGATTGCGTCGTCGTTACCCGGGATAACGAAGTCAACACCGTCCGGATCGGAGTTGGTATCAACGATAGCGAATACCGGGATACCCAGGTTGTTAGCTTCTTTGATTGCGATGTGCTCGTGGTCCGCATCGATTACGAACAGCGCGTCTGGCAGGCCGCCCATATCTTTGATACCGCCCAGGCTGTTTTCCAGCTTGTCCAGTTCACGAGTGCGCATCAGCGCTTCTTTCTTAGTCAGCTTGTCGAAAGTACCGTCCTGAGACTGGGTTTCCAGATCTTTCAGGCGTTTGATGGACTGACGAACAGTTTTCCAGTTAGTCAGCATGCCGCCCAACCAGCGATGGTTCACGAAGAACTGGTCGCAGCTGTTAGCAGCATCTTTCACAGCTTCGCTTGCAGCGCGCTTAGTACCAACGAACAGAATCTTACCTTTACGGGAAGAGATCTTGTTCAGCTCAGCCAGGGCTTCGTTGAACATTGGTACAGTTTTCTCAAGGTTGATGATGTGAACTTTGTTACGTGCGCCGAAGATGAAAGGCTTCATTTTCGGGTTCCAGTAACGGGTCTGGTGACCAAAGTGAACACCAGCCTTGAGCATGTCGCGCATGGAAACAGTTGCCATGTTTAAAACCTCTATATTAAAAGTTGGGGTTATGCCTCCACGTATCCCATATTACCGACCCCAAAGGGCACCCCGGAATATGTGCCGATACGTGTGTGTTGTTACACAAAGTGAGATTTGTCGCTTCCGTCCAGCCTGTGTATCTGAAATGGATCGGAAGTCCGGCGCGCTTTATACCACAAAACGCCACCATAAACCAACTGTTGTTGGCGTAGTGTGCTGTTAATGATTCTCAATTTGGCACGGGGTGTGCCTGACTGATACCATTGACAGCACTTAGACTAGTATTGTCGAAAAAATCGACACCGATGGACAGATTACATGGCTATCTCTATTAAGACACCTGAAGAAATTGAAAAGATGCGCGTCGCCGGTCGTCTGGCCGCGGAAGTGCTGGAAATGATCGAGCCGTTCGTGAAGCCGGGCGTCAGCACCGGTGAACTGGACCGCATCTGTAATGATTACATCGTTAACGAGCAGCACGCGGTTTCCGCCTGCCTCGGCTACCACGGTTTCCCGAAATCCGTCTGCATTTCTATTAATGAAGTGGTTTGCCACGGTATTCCGGACAACGAAAAACTGCTGAAAGATGGCGACATCGTCAACATCGACGTCACCGTCATTAAAGATGAGTACCACGGTGACACCTCAAAAATGTTCATCGTTGGCAAGCCAACCATTCTGGGCGAGCGTCTGTGCAAAGTGACGCAAGAGAGCCTCTACCTGGCGCTGAAGATGGTTAAACCGGGCATTCGTCTGCGTACCATTGGTGCCGCCATTCAAAAATTCGTGGAAGCGGAAGGTTTCTCCGTGGTTCGCGAATACTGCGGTCACGGCATTGGTCGCGTCTTCCACGAAGAACCGCAGGTCCTGCACTATGATGCAGATGACGGCGGCGTGGTGCTGCAAAAAGGCATGACCTTTACCATCGAGCCGATGGTTAACGCGGGTGACTACCGCATCCGTACCATGAAAGATGGCTGGACGGTCAAAACCAAAGACAGAAGCTTGTCTGCGCAGTACGAGCATACTATTGTGGTAACAGACAACGGCTGCGAAATTATGACGTTGCGCAAGGATGACACCATCCCGGCGATACTGACGAACATTGAGTGATAAAAGAGCCGGCGAATGCCGGCTTTTTTAATGGCGATAGCTTTTTCTTATGGGTGGCGCACGATGAGTAATCTTTTACCCGAACAGTATGCTAACACAGCACTTCCCACCCTCCCCGACCAGCCCGACAACCCAGGCGTCTGGCCGCAACACGAGCTGACCTGTGCCGGCATCAAGGCGCATATGGACGTCTTTCACCGCTGGCTTGGAAGCGCATTTGATGCCGGTATTTCCGCAGAGCAGCTGATTGAAGCGCGCACCGAATTTATCGACCAGCTCCTGCAGCGTTTGTGGATCGATTACGGCTTCGGGCAGATCGGTGATGTGGCGCTGGTTGCCGTCGGGGGCTATGGCCGCGGAGAGCTGCACCCGCTTTCCGATATCGATCTCCTGATCTTAAGCCGCAAAAAGCTGCCGGACGAACAGGCGCAAAAAATTGGCGAACTGCTGACCCTGCTCTGGGACGTGAAGCTGGAGGTCGGCCACAGCGTACGCACCCTGGAAGAGTGTCTGCTGGAAGGACTATCCGACCTGACCGTCGCCACCAACCTCATTGAAACCCGCCTGCTGATTGGTGACGTCGCGCTATTCCTGGAGCTGCAAAAACACATCTTCAGCGACGGCTTCTGGCCGTCAGAAAAGTTCTTCGCCGCGAAGGTTGAGGAGCAAAATCAGCGCCACCAGCGCTACCACGGCACCAGCTATAACCTTGAACCCGATATTAAAAGCAGCCCCGGCGGCCTGCGCGACATCCACACGTTACAGTGGGTCGCCCGTCGCCATTTTGGCGCCACCTCCATGGACGAGATGGTCGGCTTTGGCTTCTTAACCGAGGCCGAGCGTAACGAGCTCAACGAGTGTCTGCACCTGCTCTGGCGCATTCGCTTTGCCCTCCACCTGGAAGTGACGCGCTACGATAACCGTCTGCTGTTTGACCGTCAGCTCAGCGTTGCCCAACGCCTCAACTACAGCGGCGAGGGGAACGAGCCGGTTGAGCACATGATGAAGGATTTCTTCCGCGTCACCCGCCGGGTCACGGAGCTGAACCAGATGCTGTTGCAGCTCTTCGACGAGGCCATCCTGGCCCTGACGGCGGACGAAAAGCCGCGCCCGATTGATGACGAATTCCAGCTACGCGGCACGCTTATCGATCTGCGCGACGAAACGCTGTTTATCCGCGAGCCGGAAGCGATTCTGCGGATGTTCTATACCATGGTGCGCAACAGCGCCATCACTGGGATCTACTCCACCACCCTGCGACATCTGCGCCATGCGCGCCGCCATCTGACGCAGCCGCTGTGCTATATCCCGGAAGCGCGTTCGCTATTCCTGAGCATGCTCCGCCACCCGGGGGCCGTCAGTCGTGGCCTGCTGCCAATGCACCGCCACAGCGTGCTGTGGGCCTATATGCCGCAGTGGTCGCATATTGTCGGGCAGATGCAGTTTGATCTGTTCCACGCCTACACGGTGGATGAACACACGATCCGCGTCATGCTCAAGCTGGAAAGCTTTGCCAAAGAGGAGACGCGATCCCGCCACCCGCTGTGCGTGGAATTATGGCCGCGCCTTACCCATCCGGAATTGATCCTGATTGCCGCCCTGTTCCACGATATCGCGAAAGGTCGCGGCGGTGACCACTCGGTGCTGGGCGCGCAGGACGTGCTTAAATTTGCCGAACTGCACGGCCTGAACTCGCGTGAAACGCAGCTTGTGGCCTGGCTGGTGCGTCATCACCTGCTGATGTCGGTCACTGCACAGCGTCGTGACATTCAGGATCCTGAAGTGATCAAGCAGTTTGCGGAGGAGGTTCAGACGGAAAACCGTCTGCGCTATCTGGTCTGCCTGACGGTGGCCGATATCTGCGCCACCAACGAAACGCTGTGGAACAGCTGGAAACAAAGCCTGCTCCGCGAGCTGTACTTTGCAACTGAAAAACAGCTGCGCCGCGGCATGCAAAACGCGCCGGACATGCGCGAGCGCGTGCGCCATCACCAGCTGCAGGCGCTGGCGCTGCTGCGGATGGATAACATCAATGAAGAAGCGCTGCATCAGATTTGGGCCCGCTGCCGTGCCAACTATTTTGTCCGCCATAGCCCAAACCAGCTTGCCTGGCACGCGCGGCATCTGCTCAAGCACGATCTGACGCAGCCGATGATCCTGCTGAGCCCACAGGCCACGCGCGGCGGGACGGAGATTTTCATCTGGAGCCCGGACCGGCCTTATCTGTTTGCTGCGGTGTGCGCCGAGCTGGACAGGCGTAATCTGAGCGTTCACGACGCGCAGATTTTCACCACCCGCGACGGCATGGCGATGGATACCTTTATTGTGCTTGAGCCGGACGGCAGCCCGCTGTCGTCGGACAGACATGAAGGAATACGCTTCGGGCTTGAGCAGGCGATCACCCAGCGCAGCTGGCAGCCGCCGCAGCCGCGTCGCCAGCCGGCGAAACTGCGCCACTTTACCGTCGATACCGAGGTCAATTTCCTGCCGACCCACACTGACCGTAAATCGTTCCTGGAGCTGATCGCACTGGACCAGCCAGGGCTCCTCGCCCGCGTCGGCCAGGTGTTTGCCGATCTGGGAATTTCGCTTCATGGGGCAAGAATTACAACCATTGGCGAGCGAGTAGAAGATTTATTTATAATCGCCACAGCGGACCGGCGTGCCCTTAATAATGACCTGCAACTTGAAGTACAACAACGGTTGACAGCAGCCCTCAATCCAAACGATAAAGGGTGACGTGTTTTTTAGTGAAATGGAAAGAGTAAACCATGCAGCAGTTACAGAACGTTATTGAGTCCGCCTTTGAGCGTCGCGCCGAGATTACCCCGGCAAATGTGGATACCGTGACCCGTGAAGCGGTAAACCAGGTGATTTCCCTGCTGGATTCTGGCGCATTGCGCGTGGCAGAAAAAATCGACGGTCAGTGGGTCACTCATCAATGGCTGAAGAAAGCGGTGCTGCTCTCTTTCCGTATCAACGATAACCAGGTTATCGACGGAGCAGAAAGCCGCTACTTCGATAAAGTGCCAATGAAATTCGCTGATTACGACGAAGCGCGTTTCCAGAAAGAAGGCTTCCGCGTGGTACCGCCAGCGGCAGTGCGTCAGGGTGCATTCATTGCCCGCAACACCGTGCTGATGCCATCCTACGTGAACATCGGTGCCTACGTTGACGAAGGTACGATGGTCGATACCTGGGCGACTGTGGGTTCTTGTGCGCAGATCGGTAAAAACGTTCACCTGTCCGGCGGCGTGGGCATCGGCGGTGTTCTGGAGCCTCTGCAGGCTAACCCGACCATCATCGAAGACAACTGCTTCATCGGCGCGCGTTCTGAAGTTGTCGAAGGCGTGATCGTTGAAGAAGGCTCCGTGATCTCCATGGGCGTTTATATCGGTCAGAGCACCCGTATTTACGATCGTGAAACCGGTGAAGTGCATTACGGTCGCGTGCCGGCTGGCTCCGTGGTGGTTTCCGGCAACCTGCCGTCAAAAGATGGCAAATACAGCCTGTACTGTGCGGTTATCGTGAAGAAAGTGGACGCGAAAACGCGCGGTAAAGTTGGCATCAACGAATTGCTGCGCACCATCGATTAATCGGGTATAACAAAAAGCGGGGGCAACCCCGCTTTTTTTATATCTGAGGGTGGCGAAAATAGATTTTTTCGTTAATTATTCAAAGGTTATGTTGAGATCAAGGGTACCGCTATGTACGATAATCTGAAAAGTCTGGGCATTACCAATCCTGATGAAATTGATCGTTACAGCCTCCGTCAGGAAGCCAATAACGATATTCTGAAAATCTATTTTCACAAGGACAAAGGAGAGTTTTTCGCCAAAAGCGTGAAGTTTAAATATCCACGCCAGCGTAAGACCGTTGTTGCTGACGGCGTAGGACAGGGATACAAAGAAGTACAGGAAATCAGCCCTAACCTGCGCTATGTGATCGATGAACTCGATCAGATCTGCCAGCGCGACCGCACCGAAGTCGATCTCAAGCGTAAGATCCTTGACGATCTGCGTCACCTTGAAAGCGTTGTGACCAACAAGATCAGCGAGATTGAAGCGGATCTTGAGAAGTTAACTCGCAACAAATAAGTTAGGTGCGGCCTGATGCCCTCACCCCGGCCCTCTCCCACAGGGAGAGGGAGAAAACCATTATGTAGGCCGGGTAAGGCGAAGCCGCCACCCGGCAAACAACATCATCGCTGTTCATCCAGCTGCAGCGCCACATAGAGCAGCAGCCTGTCGTCAAAATTCCCCAGATCCAGCCCCGTCAGCTCCGAAATGCGGTTGAGCCGATATTCCAGCGTATTGCGGTGAATAAACAGCGCTTTCGACGTCGCCAGCGGCTGCACGTTATGGCGGAACCACGCCTGTAGCGTTCGGCGTAGCAGGCCGTTGTTGTCCATGGCTTTCAGACGCGCTAATGGTCGTGCCAGCTCATTGGCCTGCCAGCCGCCGCGCAGGCTGTCGAGCAGCACCGGCAGCATCAGATCCTGATAGAAATAGCTGCGGCTCTCCGGCATGCGCTGCTTGCCCACCATCATGGTGGTGCGCGCGGTACGCCAGGAGCGGGCGATACTGCCCGGCCCGGTAAAGTAGTTGCCCAATGCAACGCGAAAGCGCAACTGGCCATTCTCCTTCATCCGGGAGATCAGCAGCTCCACGCGACGACGGTGATCTTCTGCATCCCAGCGACCAAACTGATTGAGCACCGGTTTGAGCACCACCATTTCCGTCAGAGAGACTATCGCCACCAGATTGTCGCGCTCCGGCGTCGCCAGCGCATTTTGCAACTGCTGCAGCTCTGCCATGGCGCTGTCCACGCCAAGCTGGCCGCTATCGACCTCAATCACCGCCACCACGCGCGGCTGGTTCAGATCGATCCCCAACCGCTGCGCCCATTCGCTGAGTGCAGGCGTATGCTCATCCGCCTGTATAAGGTTCATGACCAGCTCTTCGCGCAGGCGGCTGTCCTGGGCGAGAAGGTGCATCAGGCGCGACTGCTCCAGCATCATCTCCGCCGTCATACAGACCAGCTCGCCGTATTTACGCAGCGACTCCGGCTCGCCGGTCAGACCGATAACTCCCACAATCTCACCTTCAAGGCGCAGCGGCAAATTGATGCCCTGACGTACGCCGTGAAGATGTTTCGCTACCGCGTCGTCGATATCCACAACCCGCCCCTGGGAAAGCACCAGCAGAGCGCCTTCGTGCAATTCACCAATACGCTCGCGATCGCCGCTGCCAATAATGCGACCGCGGGCATCCATTACGTTGATATTGGTATCAATGATGCGCATGGTGCGCGCCACGATATCCTGCGCCATTTTGGTATCAAGATGCCAGCCAGCCATGCAACCCTCCTGTGAGCAGAGCTCAAGCATAGGGAAGTTCAGCTGCGGCTGCATTGTGCAAACGCACAAAGAGAGAGGGAGAAATATGGACTTGTGGAAAGGGTCACAGAAACGAGAAAAGCCCCTGCCTGTTACAGGCAGGGGCTTACAGGATTTACTGCATCAGCAAGTAGATAGAGGAGTCACCACGCTGGATATTCAGCGCCAGCACGGAAGGCTTGCTGTCGAGAATTTTGCGCAGTTCAGCGATGTTTTTCACCGGCTGCTGGTTAGCCCCCATGATCACATCCCCTTTTTTCAGGCCGATACGGGCTGCCGGTGAATTCGCCTTCACGTTGTTCACCACCACGCCTTTATCTGCCCCTTTGTTGCTCATCTCCGCCCCTTCAATACCGCTGAAGATGGTGCTGGAATCCACCTGATTCTGGCTGCTCTGCTGCAGTTCCAGGCTCACGTTAACCGGCTTACCGTCGCGCAGCAGGCCGAGGGTGATTTTACTGCCAACCGGCATAGAACCCACTTCGGCGCGCAGGGCGGCAAAGCTGCTGATCGGTTTACCGTTCAGGGAGGTGATGACATCACCCGCTTTAATCCCCGCTTTCGCCGCAGAGGAGTTCGGCATCACCTGGCTGACGAATGCCCCGCGCTGAGCGTCAACTTTCATTGCCTTCGCCAGTTCGGAGTTCAGCTCCGTACCCAGGATACCCAGCTCACCGCGTTTCACCTGGCCATACTGCACCATCTGTGCGGTCAGGTTTTTCACCATGTTACTTGGGATAGCAAAGCCGATACCGATGTTGCCGCCGTCCGGTGCCAGGATTGCGGTGTTGATACCGATCAGCTCACCGTTCAGGTTCACCAGCGCACCGCCGGAGTTACCGCGGTTAATCGCCGCATCCGTCTGGATGAAGTTTTCATAGTTCTCGGCATTGAGGCCGCTACGGCCCAGCGCAGAGACGATACCGGAGGTCACAGTTTCACCCAGACCGAACGGGTTACCGATTGCCACGGTATAGTCACCCACGCGCAGCGCGTCGGAGTCGGCAATTTTAATCGCGGTCAGGTTCTTCGGATCCTGAATCTGGATCAGCGCGATGTCGGAGCGCGGGTCTTTCCCCACCACTTTGGCGTCAAACTTGCGGCCATCGCTCAGCTGCACCTTAATGCTGTTAGCGTTATCAACTACGTGGTTGTTGGTGACGACGTAGCCTTTCGCTGCATCAATGATCACTCCCGAGCCAAGCGCCATGAATTTCTGCTGCTGGGCGCCGCCCTGGCTGTCATCCCCTGCGCCACCGCCCTGGCAGAACGGAGAGCTCTGGAATGGCGAACCGTCCTGGCAGAACGGCGAGTTGTCGCCAAAGAACTGCTGGAAGTTACGCGGCATGCGCGGCGTATTGACGGTCGTGCTACCCTCAACGTTAATACTCACCACCGATGGCATCACCTTTTCGAGCATCGGTGCCAGGCTTGGCATCTGCTGCGCGGTTGCTGCCGACGACGCGGTCTCGGCTGCAGTAGCAGTCAGAGGAGACAGCGCTAAACCTAAACTCAGAGCCAGTGCACTCATTGCTAATGTGGTTTTTTTCATGTTTCTCAATCTCGATTTACAGATAACGCAAAATTGCTGTGTAACTCAGATTCATTTTATACCGCTTAGTTCCGGCGATAAGTTTATGGAAAAGGTAAAAATTTATTGGCCGTCTTTACAAAACTCCGTGATTATTCCACGGCCATCAGCTTGCGATATTCATCCCAGGCGTATAAATCCGTCATGCCGCTGATATAGTCCTGGATCAGGCGGCAGCGATAATAATATTCCAGCACCGGCCACTGGAGAGAATGACGGTCCAGCTTGCCAATTGCTTCAACATACGCCAGTCGATGACGGGTAGAGAGTTTCTGATAA
Organism: Enterobacter sp. FW301-JW81; assembly: GCF_058788735.1. Lineage (NCBI taxonomy): Bacteria > Pseudomonadati > Pseudomonadota > Gammaproteobacteria > Enterobacterales > Enterobacteriaceae > Enterobacter > Enterobacter sp. FW301-JW81. The sequence goes on from NZ_JBYTBA010000004.1 coordinate 41,244, forward strand.
AGCCGGGACTCAATCGGTATTCGGCGCACGCGCTCGTGTTCCACCAGCTCGCTGAATTCGTCGACCGACAGCTGGAGCAACGGGGAGTAAATTTCCAGTAACCCACTGATTACCCGGTAGCCCTGCAGCTCTAACTGTTCAACATCCGGGTGGCTGAACACGTGCCGCATCGCCACATGTTTATAAAGCTCAAGGAGCTGGCTGAAACTGCTGTCATCTTCCAGCAGCGCGTGATTGAATTCTCCGCTGTAAATCAGCGGCAAATTATCAATAAAGCGCGATGCCGCATATGGCACCAGTTTATTTAATGTATTGACCCGCAAATACATAAAGAACTGGTCTTCCGTACTGCGGCTTAATGTATTTGAGCGCGATTTTTCCCAGGCATTTTCGACAACCTGCGCAAACAGCGAGCCTTTTTCATGGGTGCCCCAGGCGGCATAAAGATGCTGATAAAGCTCCTCGACGCTGAAGATTCTTTTCTCAACGGCGTCTTCCAGATCGGCCACACAATAGGAAATATCGTCGGCGGCTTCCATAATCCAGGTTAAGGGAAAGCGGCCGTTTGGCGTCAATGAAAGTTCTTTACGCAGCCGTTCAATATAGGCTTCTTCAGAAAGGTAATAGCCCGGTTTTTTCATGAGATAACTGTGCGATTCGGGCGTATCCCCTATCCACCACGCGGGGCGGGTATATTTCAGAATGCAGCCGACCTGTGCCCAGGTCAGGTTCATACGCATCAGAGAATGGACCAGCCGGACCCCCTGCGCGTTCCCCTCGAAGTGACACAGATCCTGGCGCACTTTACGACGCAGATCGTTCAGCCCCTCTTCCCCTTCACGCAGGCGTAAGTCGCGTACGGTACAGCGGTCATCGCTGAGGGGCTGGCTGGCCGCATCCGAAGGATGAAGCCGCTGTTTAAACCAGTCATTGATTGCCGCCTCACCAAAGTGGCCAAAAGGCGGGTTGCCGATGTCATGCATCAGGCAGGCCATCTCAACGATGCTCTCGAAGGGCCCCGTCAGTTCGTCCAGGCCATAAGTTTCCAGTAAGCGCTGTTCTTTGAGACGGCTCAAAATCTCTTTGGCAATATAGCGCCCGACCTGCTGCACTTCCATGGAGTGGGTTAGGCGCGTGCGCACCGCGGCGTTACGCTCGAGTGGAAACACCTGCGTCTTTTGCTGCAAACGGCGGATGGCCGGCGAGTTAATAATCCGCCCGCGATCGCTTTCGAAGATACGCAGGATCTCATGTTCGCTCTTGTCGCCCTGCGGCGAACGGAAACGCCGGTGCCAGTTAATTTTGGTGCGAAAATCGATTGGTGACATGTGCTCCCCCGCCTGAGAATGCGTTTCCCCTTAACCGCATGATAGACTATGCATCTTAACAAGGCACATCGCGAGTAAATCTATGAAAATCGGCATTATTGGTGCAATGGAAGAAGAAGTTACGCTGCTGCGTGACAAAATTGAGAACCGTCAGACCCTCTCTCTCGGAGGCTGTGAGATCTACACCGGCCAGCTGAACGGTGTTGACGTGGCTCTGCTGAAATCAGGCATCGGTAAAGTGGCTGCTGCGCTGGGTGCAACCCTGCTGCTCGAGCGCTGCAAGCCGGATGTGATCGTGAATACCGGCTCTGCGGGCGGCCTGGCGCCGACGCTGAAAGTGGGTGATATCGTTGTCTCCGACGAAGCGCGTTACCACGATGCTGACGTGACCGCGTTCGGTTACGAGTACGGTCAGCTCCCGGGCTGTCCGGCAGGGTTTAAGGCTGACGACAAACTGATTGCGGCGGCAGAAACCTGCATTGCTGAACTCAATCTCAACGCGGTGCGCGGCCTGATTGTCAGCGGTGATGCCTTCATCAATGGCTCCGTAGGGCTGGCGAAAATCCGCCATAACTTCCCTCAGGCGGTGGCCGTTGAGATGGAAGCGACCGCGATCGCTCACGTTTGCCATAACTTCAACGTACCGTTCGTGGTGGTCCGCGCCATCTCTGACGTGGCAGACCAGCAGTCCCACATCAGCTTCGACGAGTTCCTGACCGTTGCGGCAAAACAGTCCACCGTGATGGTGGAACGCCTGGTGCAGAATCTGGCACGTGGCTAAACATAGCGTCAGGGCGCTGGCCGCCCTGCTTCTTTTCGCACCGCTGTGGCTCTATGCTGTCCCGCGTGTGATTACGCTCTCCCCCGCTAACACGGAACTGGCCTTTGCCGCAGGGATCACGCCCGTTGGCGTGAGCAGCTTTTCCGATTACCCGCCGCAGGCCGCGGGCATTGAACAGGTAGCAACCTGGCAAGGGATGAACCTTGAGCGCATCGTGGCGCTTAAACCGGATCTCGTGCTGGCCTGGCGCGGCGGCAACGCCGAGCGGCAGGTTAACCAGCTCGCCACGCTTGGCATCAAAGTCATGTGGGTTGATGCCGTGAGCATTGAACAAGTCGCTCAGGCGCTCCGCGCCCTGGCGCCCTATAGCCCTTCCCCCAAAAAAGCCGAGGCCGCAGCGAAACAGATGCTCAGCGACTATGCCGCGTTGAAATCCCGCTATGATACGCCGGTTAAAAAGCGCATCTTCCTGCAGTTTGGCAGCCAGCCGCTGTTCACCACCGGAAAAGGATCCATTCAGAACCAGGTGCTGGAAGTCTGCGGTGGTGAAAATATCTTTGCTGCCAGCCGGGTGCCGTGGCCTCAGGTTAGCCGTGAACAGGTCCTGGCACGCCAGCCACAGGCAATCGTCGTGGTCGGAAATGCGAGCGAGATTCCTAAAATTGAACAATTCTGGCAAAGGCAGCTAAAAATTCCGGTGATCCCGCTCAACGGTGACTGGTTTGAACGCGCCAGCCCGCGTATTATCCTCGCCGCAAAACAGCTCTGTGCCGCCCTGGCAGAGAGCCACTAACATAAGACCCTTTTCGAGGATTTAACGATGCTCGTTTATTGGCTGGATATTCTTGGCACAGCCGTTTTTGCTATCTCCGGCGTCCTGCTCGCCGGAAAACTACGCATGGATCCGTTTGGCGTGCTGGTGCTTGGCGTGGTGACCGCCGTGGGTGGCGGGACTATCCGCGATATGGCGCTGGCCAATGGCCCGGTGTTTTGGGTGAAAGACCCGACCGATCTGGTGGTCGCGATGGTCACCTGCCTGTTAACCATTGTGCTGGTTCGCCAGCCGCGCAGATTACCCAAATGGATATTGCCGGTGCTGGACGCCGTGGGTCTGGCCGTGTTCGTCGGTATTGGCGTAAACAAGGCGTTTAATGCGGGTACCGGTCCGATGGTGGCGATCTGCATGGGCGTATTAACCGGCGTGGGCGGTGGGATAATACGCGACATTCTGGCGCGTGAAGTGCCGATGATCCTGCGCACTGAAATTTACGCAACGGCCTGTATTGTTGGCGGGATTGTTCACGCGACCGCGTACTACACCTTCGCGCTCCCGCTGGAAAATGCAGCGATGCTGGGGATGCTCGTGACGCTGGTGATTCGTTTAGCGGCGATACGCTGGCACCTGAAGCTGCCGACGTTTGCGCTGGACGATAACGGAAGGTAAACGCAAAACGGTAACCGCCAGGTTACCGTTTTTAGTCTTTTCTCCCTCCCCCTGTGGGAGAGGGCCGGGGCGAGGGCATCAGCCCGAACCTCTTAGATGCTGAACGAAGAACCACACCCGCAGGTGCTTGTTGCGTTCGGGTTGGTCACCACAAAGCGCGATCCTTCCAGACCTTCGGTGTAATCCACCGAGCCGCCCACCAGGTATTGCAGGCTCATCGGGTCAACCACCAGGGCGACGCCCTGTTTCTCGATAGTCATATCACCATCGTTAACCTGGTCGTCAAAGGTAAAACCATACTGGAAGCCGCTGCAGCCGCCGCCGGTAATATAGACGCGCAGTTTCAGATCCGGATTGTCTTCGTCTGCAATCAGGGTTTTCACTTTGTTGGCTGCTGCTTCGGTAAATTCCAGCGGCAACGCTACATCATCACTCATCATATGCTCCCATGAATACTGCTACTGCGATTGGGTAAAATTCACCCAATTCTTTGTGTCATTATCTAATACCCTGGTAATTCATTCAAGTATTCTGCGCTGCGGCCCGTTCAGCCTCTTGTTTTGCCAGAGTACGCGCAAGGATGGTGGAGTATAGCGGCTTTCCACCCAGGAATTGGGCTAATAGTGTCGCGCCGAGACAGGTAATGATCATTGGCAAAATGAGCTGGTAATTATCCGTCATCTCCAGCACCAGCACGATACCCGTCAACGGCGCGCGTAGGGACGCGGCCAGCAGCGCCCCCATTCCGGCCACCGCAAAGGTCCCGGCATCAAGGTGATAAGCGGGCAAGCCCGCCTGCGCCGCCATACCAAACGCGGTGCCCAGCAGCGTTCCCAGCGCCAGCATGGGTGCGAATATTCCGCCCGGCGCGCCGGAGGAGAAGCACAGCACCGTCGTGATGACGCGTGAAATAAACATAAACAGCAGCAGTCCCACGCTGAAATTCCCCGCCGCCGCAATGGGAATCAGGCCGAACCCGCCGCCTGCGGCATTCGGTTCAATAAAGCCGAGTACGCCGCACATCCCGCCCAGCAGGCCACCCATCAGCACCCATTTGGTTGTATTCCCGCCGTGAAGACGCTGGAACATATCCTGAGCGCGCAGAATGAAGGTGTTAAAGAGCGGGCCTACCACGCCAAAAATCATACCGAGGATCAGATAAAGCCACAGGGTATTGACCGGCGCGTTGGTGAGTTTTCCCACCTCAATGACCGCCCCTTCGCCATTAAAGATGCGAAAGACGATGCTCGACATAATGACGCCGGTAAACACCGCTTTTATGGAGATCAGGTTGTAGCGAAACTGGGCGCGCATCTCTTCGATGATGAACAAAATCCCGGCCAGCGGCGCGTTAAACGCCGCCGACAGCCCCGCCGCCGCGCCGGTGGCCAGCAGCGTATGGCGCGCTTCAGCGCTGCGCATCCGAAACAGATCGCCCACCATGCGCCCGACGTTCCCGCCCAGCTGCACGGTTGGCCCCTCTCGCCCCAGTACCATCCCCGCACCGAGGGTTCCCATGCCGCCGATAAATTTCACCGGGATCACTCGCCACCAGCGCACCGGACGCAGCTCCTCCAGCGCGCCCTCAATTTCCGGGATACCAGAGCCGCCCGCCTCCGGCGCAAATTTACGGACCAGAAAATAACCCACCATAGCAAGCAGCGCAGACAGCCCAAATGCCGCTGTCCAGACCAGCCATCTGCTGTCGGCGAAACCGGCTACGGTCCCCACTCGCCAGTTGAGTACGGCATTAACCGCTTTTTCAAACGCCACGCCAGCCAGACCCGCAAGGGTACCCACCACGGCAGCGGCCATCAGGATCGCCAGCGGCGTTTTATCGCGATTGAGCAGCCGCCGAATACTGATTCGGTGTTGGGCGCGCGAAAACTGTTGTTCTTCAAAAGACGGAGAATCTGATTTCATGTCCTGTTCTTATTCATCACACAAAAAGCCGCGAGGATTTTACCAGAGACAGTCGCGCCGTCCCGTGAAAAATCCTTAACAATTGTTTATGCATTAATGGGGCAAAAATTTCATAACCTTCCGCGAATCACTTAGAATAGTGTGCTTAATCATTTTATACGAACCAGGAACGACGCCATGAGCAAGTCTGAAAACCTCTACAGTGCAGCCCGCGAGCTTATTCCGGGTGGCGTGAACTCACCTGTGCGCGCCTTTACCGGCGTGGGCGGCACGCCGCTGTTTATCGAACGTGCTGACGGCGCGTATCTGTATGATGTCGATGGCAAAGCCTATATCGATTATGTCGGCTCCTGGGGCCCGATGGTGCTGGGCCACAACCACCCGGCTATCCGTAATGCGGTAATTGAAGCCGCCCAGCGCGGCCTGAGCTTCGGCGCGCCGACGGAAATGGAAGTGAAAATGGCGGAGCTGGTCACTGAACTGGTGCCTACCATGGACATGGTGCGTATGGTGAACTCCGGTACCGAAGCCACCATGAGCGCTATCCGCCTGGCGCGTGGCTTTACCGGCCGCGACAAGATCGTCAAGTTTGAAGGCTGCTACCACGGTCACGCAGACTGCCTGCTGGTGAAAGCGGGCTCCGGCGCGCTGACGCTCGGCCAGCCAAACTCGCCGGGCGTACCGGCAGATTTCGCGAAGCATACCCTGACCTGTACCTACAACGATCTGGCTACCGTTCGCGCGGCGTTCGAGCAGTATCCGCAGGAGATCGCCTGCATCATCGTTGAGCCGGTTGCGGGCAACATGAACTGCATCCCACCGCAGCCTGACTTCCTGCCGGGCCTGCGTGCCCTGTGCGACGAGTTCGGCGCGCTGCTGATCATCGATGAAGTGATGACCGGCTTCCGCGTGGCGCTGGCGGGTGCTCAGTCTTACTACGGCGTTGAGCCGGACCTGACCTGCCTTGGCAAAATCATCGGCGGCGGCATGCCGGTCGGTGCATTCGGTGGTCGTAAGGACGTTATGGAAGCCCTGGCGCCAACCGGCCCGGTTTACCAGGCGGGCACGCTCTCCGGTAACCCAATCGCAATGGCTGCCGGTTTCGCCTGCCTGAACGAAGTGGCTCAGCCGGGCATTCATGAAACCCTGACCGACCTGACGACACAGCTGGCAAACGGACTGCTTGAAGCGGCAGAGGAAGCCGGTATTCCGCTGGTCGTTAACCACGTGGGCGGAATGTTCGGGATTTTCTTCACCGATGCGAAAACCGTGACCTGCTATCAGGACGTGGTGAAGTGCGACGTTGAACGCTTCAAGCGCTTCTTCCACCTGATGCTGGAAGAAGGCGTGTATCTGGCACCGTCGGCGTTCGAAGCGGGCTTCATGTCCGTGGCGCACAGCGAAGCAGATATCAATAACACCATCGACGCGGCGCGTAAGGTGTTTGCGAAGCTTTAAGGGCATTGCCGGGTGGCGCTAACGCTTACCCGGCCTACGATGTTCTCCCTCTCCCCGTGGGAGAGGGCATCAGGCCGCACCTGACTACCGACTCTGCTTTCTCAACAGATAAATAAAGTACGGCGCACCGATAAAGGTCGACAGCAGACCCGCCGGGATCTGATACGGGAACAGCACCATTCTTCCGCACCAGTCTGCAAACACCAGCATGACCCCGCCCGTGAGGGCAGACATCACAATATGCGGCATCGTCCGGCGGAACCCCATCATTCGGGCTATGTGCGGCGCCATCAACCCGACAAAGCTCAGCGGTCCGATAGTCATGGTTGCCACAGCCGTCAGGCACGCCGCCAGCAGCAGCAGGGCCACGCGCGCTGGCGTCAGCGCCATACCCACCGCCCGCGCCGTTTCACCGCCGAGCGGCAGGATGGTCAGCCAGCGACGGCACAGCGGCACAATCGCCAGCAGCACGATCATCACGATCCCGGACCAGACAACCTGACTGCCGGTGGCACCGTACGTTGAGCCGGAAATCCAGGTCAGGATCTTCGCCATGCGCGGATCGCCGCTCGCCTGCAGCATCATCAGGAGCATCGTAAATGCAGTGCTAAGCGCCATCCCGGCCAGCAGCATCCGGTGCGGAGAAAATCCGCCGCGACCGGCAGCCATCAGGATAATCATCAGCGTCGCCGCCGCACCGATACTCCCGGCAGGCATCAGCCAGCCAAACGCATTGCCCGGCACGAAGAACAGCATCAGTACCACGCCAAAGGCGGCGCCGGAGCTGATCCCCAGCACTTCCGGGCTTGCCATCGGGTTGCCGGTCAGACGCTGAATAATGCACCCCGCCACCGCCAGCATCACGCCGGCGATCAGCGCGGCGAAGATACGCGGCCAGCGCCACTGCAGCAGTTCGTTGAGTAAATCGCCCGTTGCCCAGTGCCAGCCCGCCGCATCGCGCCCAAACGCGAGCGCGGTAAACGAGGCGATAACCAGCACCGCCAGGCCAGCAAGGCTAAACCACAGCACCGACTGGCGTTCCGCATAGACTTTATCGCCTGCATCCATCGCCGGCGCGCTCATGCTGCGCAGGCGCGGCAGCAGCCACAGCAGCAACGGCGCACCGATAAGCGCCGTGACCGACCCGGTGGACACCTCCCTCCAGACCCGCGCCAGCCACAGAATGAGCTGATCGGAAAGCCAGAGGATCAGCGCCCCAATCAGCGAGCCCAGCAGCAGACGCGCCAGCAAACGACGCGCCCCGAGCATTTTCGCCAGCAGCGGCGCGAACAGCCCGATAAACCCGATTATACCGACCGCATTCACCAGCAGAGCGCTCAGTACAATCGCCAGCGTCAGCGCCGCCAGGCGAGCCAGCGACAGCGCCAGCCCCAGGTTTCGCGCCACGCCGTCATCCAGCCCCATGAGCGTCAGGGGACGCAGCAGCAGCAGCGTCAGCACGACGCCGCCGGCCAGCTGTGGCCACAGATGCGCCACCACGCTCCAGTCGGTCTGGGTGAGCGTGCCGGTACTCCACAGGAACATGCTTTGCAGCCGATCGTGGTGGAACAGCACCAGCAGCTGGTTAATCGCCCCGCAGTACAGGCTCACCACCAGCCCGGCCAGAATAAGCGTCACCGGGGAAAGACGTTTGCCCCAGGCCACGCCAAAGACCAGCGCCCCCACCACGCACGCCCCCGCGAGAGCGGCAAACTGCGAGGTCAACGCCCCCGGCAGCGACCACAGCGTGATGACCGTGATCCCAAGCTGCGCGCCGGTCGCAACGCCGAGCGTGGTCGGTTCCGCCAGCGGATTGCGTAAAACCTGCTGGAACAGCACGCCCACCAGCCCTAAACCGGCACCGACTAAGAGGGAGATCGCCAGGCGCGGCAGCAGGCTGTAGTGAAACAGCATCTGCTGAATATTATCGATATCCGGCGCGGCCAGGGCAGCGCCCCACTGTCCACGCGGTAGCGCCGTCGAGAGGTTGAACCAGGTTAATACCAGCGCGGCCAGGAACAGTAAGGACAACAGCAGCGCCGGGAAGCGGGCGATACGCATGCTCATGCTTTTCCTCCCAGCGCGCTATCCAGCAGGCGAGCAAAATGCATGGCCGACAGCGTCGCGCCGTAGAACCAGACCGCCGGGGCGCGCTGGAAGCGTTGCTCGCGCACAAACGGCATCGCCTGCCAGAGCGGCGTCGCCATCAGCGCCTGCATGTCACGCTCGTTTCCGTGGTCGAAACAGATCACATCTGCATCGCGAAACGCCGCCAGACGATCGATACCCACGGCGGTACTGCCCCAGAACGTCATCTCCCCTTCCCAGGCATTACGAATGCCAAAACTGTCGAGCACTTCCTGGAACAGGCAGTTTTTACCAAAGACCAGCATATGGCGGGCATCCAGCAGCGTCACCATCAGCAGCGGGCGATCGCCCCGGTGAGCAAAACGCGGCTTTAGCGCGTCAATCAGGGCATCAAATTCATCGAGATGCCGTTTGGCCTCCGCCTCGCGGTTGAGGAAATGCGCCATCTCGTTAATCGAGTTTTTCGCCACGGTCAGCGGTTTTTTACCGTCGCTGAACGAGAATCCGCGTCCTGGCGCAATGCGCGCCATCACCTCTTCTGACGGGCCGTAGCCCGCGGACCAGAACAGGAACGACGGCTTCATCTGGGTGAGCAGTTCGAGGTTTGGCTCCGTACGCAGACCGACGTCGATCACCGAGTCCGGCAGCTTCGGCTCGTTCACCCAGAGGCTATAGTTAGGAATGTCCGCCACGCCATAGGGCGTAACGCCGAGCGCCATCATCAGTTCAACCGGCAGCCACTCAAGGGCCACAATACGGTGCGGATCCACGGCGGCAGCCCGCGCCGTATTCATTTTCAACAGCAGCGGTGAGAGCGCCATGGCCGTCAGCAGGCGACGACGGCTGATAAGCATATTGTCCAGCATCAGTATACGAAGCTCACCGGCGCAGCCCCGGCAGGGTGAGGCAGAATACCCATCGGAATACCGTAAATGTGTTCCAGCGTTTCACTGCGCATCAGCTCAGACGGCGTGCCCTGGGCAATCATCTCGCCCCCGCGCAGCGCGACGAGATAGTCACAGTACCGCGCCGCCATGTTGATATCATGCAGGACCGCAATCACCGTCAGCCCCCGCTGCTGGCTTAAGCGATGCACCAGCGCCAGCACGTCGACCTGGTGGGCAATATCCAGCGCAGAGGTCGGTTCGTCGAGCAGCAGGCAGCGGCTGTCCTGTGCCACCAGCATCGCAATCCACGCGCGCTGGCGTTCACCGCCGGACAGGCTATCCACCAGCCGGTGCGCCAGCGGTTTTAGCCCCACCAGCGCAATTGCCTCTTCCACTTTTTCTCTGTCGGCGACGCCGAAGCGGCCCAGCGCTCCGTGCCACGGATAACGCCCAATGGCCACCAGCTCGCGTACCGTCATCCCCTCCGCCTGCGGCAGCTGCTGCGGCAGATAGGCGACTTTGCGGGCAAAGGCTTTACTGCTCCAGCTCTCCAGAGGCTGGTCATCCAGCAAAATATCGCCTTCTGAAGGCGGCTGGTGGCGTCCCAGCATTTTGAGCAGCGTGGATTTACCGGAGCCGTTGTGGCCAATCAGCCCCGTCACTTTACCTGCCGGGAACGTCAGAGAGAGCGGATGCAGCAGCGTGCGCCCGGGTACGCGAAAGGAGAGATGGTTGAGCGTAAAGGTGGTGTCGGGTTGCGTTTGATTATCCTGCATATCAGCCAACTTAAATAAAAAGGGCACGGCGAACCGTGCCCAAAGAGCGGTTAGAAGCGGAAGGTCGCGGTGGCAACAACCTGACGTCCTGCTCCCCAGTAGCATGCATATTCGCTATAGCAGCTGGAGACGTATTCACGGTCGAAGATGTTGTTTACGTTGACGCCGACAGAAGAGCCCGGCAGTCCAAAGCGAGCCAGGTCGTATTTCACGGTGGCATCCGCCAGGGCATAGCCCGCAACGTTAAATGACTGGTAGGCTTTTGGCGACGAGGCAGAGTAGTAGGAAACGGTGTTACCGATGTAACGGGTTCCCGCCCCTACCGTCAGACCGCTCAGCGCCGTCTCGTGGAAGGTGTAATCGGCCCACAGAGACGCCATGTTACGCGGCACTTCCGCCGGACGACGGCCTTCATACCAGGTATCTTGCGTGTATTCCGCATCAGTAAAGCTATAGGAAGCCGTCACGTTCACGTTGGCAGAGACTGCGGCTTTTGCTTCCAGTTCGAACCCGCGGGAACGAATTTCGCCGCCCTGCACGCTAAAGCCGCTGGTCGGGTTCGCCGGATCGGCCGTCAGGTTGTTGTTTTTGGTCAGCTGGTATACCGCTGCAGTCACAACCACAGGCAGATCTTTCGGTACGTATTTCACGCCCGCTTCATACTGCTTGCCGCGAGCCGGATCGAACGGTTTGCCGCCCTGTGTTGCGCCGGAAATAGGCTCGAAGGATTCGCTGTAGCTGAAGTACGGCGTAATACCGTTATCAAACAGGTAGTTGATCCCGCCGCGCCAGGTGAACGCCCGGTCGTTGATTTCAGCCGTCGTGTCAGAGGAGCGGGTCAGCGTGGACGTTTTAGCGAAATCGTAGCGTCCGCCAAGGGTCAGGACCCACTTATCCCACTCAGCCTGATCCTGCGCATACAGGCCCGTTTGCTCCTGACGATTGAGCACGGCATACGGGAAGTTCACGTTGATATTGGCATTGTTGTGCTGCGGATTGGTCATGCTGATAGGGTCAGCGCTGCCGTAATCAGCATCAATATCGTTACGCATGCGCAGGTAATCGACGCCCGTTAACAGGGTATGATCCACTGCACCGGTCGCAAATTTAGACTGTAGCTGAGTATCGACCGTGAACGAGTTCAGGTCCTCATCAGAGCGCACGTACGCCCGGCTGATCTGAGCCGGTGCAATATAGCCGTTACCGTAGACGGAACGGTAAAGCGTGTTGATCTTGGCGTAGCGCAGGTTTTGACGCACGGTAAAGGTGTCATCAAACTGATGCGAGAAGCTGTAGCCCACCATCTTCTGACGACGGGAGATCTTGTTGTCTTCATCACCTTCGTTGAAATCGGTCGGCAGCTTGTGTGCGTTGCCGTTGGCGTCATAGTAAGGCACAACGGTACCTTCCCGCGGCAGCCAGCCGTAATAGCCTGCATCCGGATCGCTCTGGAAATTGCTCAGGAAGGTGAAATCCGTCTTATCGTCAGGTCGCCAGCTGAAAGCAGGCGCAATGGCGTAACGGGTGGACTTAACCATTTCCTGCTGCGCATTTTCGCTGCGCCCCAGACCGGTCAGGCGGTATGACCACACGCCGTCATCATCAATCGCATCGCTGAAATCAAACCCGGTCTGCCACAGGTTATCGGTACCCATTTTGAACTGGATTTCCTTCAGTGGCTCGGTGGTTGGACGCTTGCTGACCATGCTGACCACGCCGCCCGGGTGACTTTTACCGTACAGAACGGACGTTGGGCCGCGCAGCAGTTCGACGCGCTCAAGGAAATACGGATCCATGGACGCTTCAGAATAGTTATCCCCCTGCAGCTTCATCCCGTCCAGGTACTGGTTAGTGTTCACGGTACTGGAGGTGGTGAAACCACGGATAGAAACAACATCATACGTTGTTGAAGCACCGCGAGTCGCAAAAACGCTCGGCGTATAGGCCAGCGCTTGCTTCACCGTCCCCGGCTGCTTCATGTCCATCTCTTCACGTGTGACGACGGAAATAGACTGCGGGGTTTTCTCAATCGGGGTATCGGTTTTGGTCGCCGTGGCGGTGCGCTTGGCCGCAATCGTTGGTGCCGGCCCCCACGCACTTTCCTGCGCAGCAGGCGCGGCAGTAACGGTAATGGTTTCTTCTTTGTTCGGGGTTTCGGCAGCATGTGCATAAGTCGACATGCCGGCAACCGCTGTGGCTACGACGACCGCGATTTTACGCAGCGACGTGTTAATTGGCTGAGCAGTATTGGAAAGCGCCATGTTGAATCTCTGATGTGAAAGTGAATGATAACGTAAACGAGAATTATTATTATGAGCGCCAGAATAATATGCGAAACGCTGGTTGCATAGCAAGCAGTATGCGGCCCTACGAGAATTAAGGGTTTAAGAAATAGACAAGAGAAAACGAAGGGTTAATCAGAGTTAAAGCGAGGGTTAACGAAATGCGGTTTACGGGTAAAAAAAGCCCCCTTCCAGGGAAGAGGGCTTTAAAAGGTTAGTTACCGCCGAACATGTCTTTAATCCAGCCCGCGACACCGTCGCTGTCTTTCTTCTCATTCTGCTGCTGCGGCTGTTGCTGCTGCGGCTGCTGTGGCTGAGAAGACTGGTCGAACGGGTTACCCGTTGGCTGTTCTGGCTGGCTTTGCTGGCACAGCGAGTCCGGATTTGCGGTCCAGACAGGCAGGGTACGCATCCCGCCGCCGCAGACGAAGTTACCGGAACTGTCCACACCCATATCGACGATGTCTTCCGGCGCAACCAGATTCAGCGGCACAGGGGACTGATTCGCCAGATAGCGCTGGTAAATCGACATCGCCCCGCTCGCACCGTACAGCTTGGTCGGCTGGTTGTTGTCGCGGCCTACCCAGGTAATCACCACTTCACGGCCATCGATACCGGCGAACCAGGTATCGACGTTGTTGTTGGTGGTCCCGGTTTTACCCGCCAGATGCAGACCCGGATACTTCGCCCCCAGCTGACGGCCGGTACCGCGCTGCACAACCTGCTGCATCGTCCACAGCGTCATATAGGCTGCCTGAGCAGGAACGGCACGTTCTGCCTGCGGGAAGCTCTGATACAGCACGGAGCCATCTTCGGCAATCACCGAACGCAGGGCAGACAGTGGCGCGCGGTTACCCCCGCTGGCAATGGTCTGGAACGCCTGCGCCACTTCGATCGGCGTCAGGTTAAGCGCACCGAGGATCATCGCGGGCACCGGATGCAGCTGATCTTTCGACACGCCGAGTTTCTGCCAGGTATCGACAATGGCCGGCAGGCCCAGCGACATCCCCAGGTTAACCGTTGGCACGTTCATGGAGCGCGTTAAAGCATCCACCAGCATGACCTGGCCGCTGAACTGTTTATCATCGTTCTGCGGTGACCAGACCTGGCCGTTAGGCTGACGCAGGGAGATCGGCGCATCCGCAATCCAGGTATTCAGGCGATACTGATTCGGCTGGCTCAGGGCAGTGAGATAGGTCGCAGGTTTTGCCAGAGAACCGATCGAGCGACGCGCCTGCATGGCACGGTTGTAGCCTGCAAACTGCGGCTCGGCACCGCCCACCATCGCGCGAACTTCGCCGGAGTTACGGTCAACCACCACCATCGCGGTTTCCAGATCGCTCAGCTTACGCTGTTTCTTCAGCGCCGGAATGCCTTCCACAGCCGCTTTCTCTGCCGCGTCCTGCGCTACGGAATCAAAGGTGGTGAAGATCTTCACGCCGGAGAGATCTTTGACCTTATCACCGAGCTTGCTTTGCAGCTCCTGACGCACCAGCTGCATAAACGCCGGCTGAGGCGAAATCACGCCACCGCGCGGCTGAACGCCGAGTGGCCGCGCGCTTAGCATGTCGTACAGCTCCTGGTCAATCACCTGCTGTTGTTGCAGCAGGCGCAGCACCAGGTTACGACGCTCCAGCGCCAGTTTCGGGTTACGCCACGGGTTATAAATAGACGCCCCTTTCACCATACCCACCAGCAGTGCCTGCTGGTCGAGGCTCAGCTCTTCCACCGGACGGCCAAAGTAGTACAGGCTCGCCAGCGGGAAGCCGCGGATTTCGTTATCGCCGCTCTGACCGAGATACACCTCGTTCATATACAGCTCAAGGATACGATCCTTGCTGTAACGCGCATCCATCAGGACGGCCATGTACGCTTCGTTAGCTTTACGCCAGTAAGAGCGTTCGCTGGAGAGGAACAGGTTCTTCACCAGCTGCTGGGTAAGGGTACTCGCGCCCTGCACGGTACGGCCCGCAGTGAGGTTAGCCAGTACCGCACGACCAATCGAGTAGAGGCTGATGCCATCGTGCTCGTAGAAGTGACGGTCTTCGGTTGCCAGCAGGGTGTCCACCAGCAGATCCGGGAAACCGTTACGCGCAACGAACAGACGCTGTTCGCCGTTTGCCGAGGAGAGCATGGTGATCAGACGGGGATCGAGACGGAAGAAACCGAACTGACGGTTGTTATCCATGTTCTCAATAATATCCAGACGATCGCCATCAAAGGTCAGACGCGCGCGCACCTGCCCCTCTTTGCTGTCCGGGAAATCAAACGGACGGCGGATCATCTCAATGCTATTTGCCTGCACGGTAAATTCGCCAGGGCGCGTCATTTTAGACACCTGACGATACTGGGTGGCTTCCAGCAGCTTCACCATCTCGTTCTTACTGATGGACATATCTGGCTCAAGGTTCACCATACGGCCATACACTGCCGCAGGTAGCTGCCAGACTTTACCGTCAATACGGCTGCGGATCTTTTGATCCAGATACACGCCGTAAATCGCCATCAGCACAACAAAAATAATAAACAGCTTCAGCAGCAGCCAGAACCAGCCGCGCTTGCCCCGAGGCTTACGCCCTTTGCCTTTCCCTTTACGCGGCATCGGTTCTTCATCCTCATAATCGTCTTCATAGTCATCGTCATAGTCCTCATCTCTGAGGCGACGACGGCTTACCTTTTCTTTCGCCGGACGCGTTGGTTTTCCCTTACGTCCTATTGGCTCGCGGTCATTCCCCGCCATGCTTTTTCTCCGCAACTTTCAGGCGCAAAGGCCCGATTCTCTTTTCTTCCACCGATCTGTGAAAGAAGAAATCTCTCAAAATAAACAGCAAGACTTTCCTGTCAGGAAAGTCTTTAGTGTTTTCTCCCTCTCCCCGTGGGAGAGGGCCGGGGTGGAGGGCATCAGGCCGCACTGTCCAGGCCGCACTCCCCTCTTCCCTGCATTACGAATACTTCTTCGTCCGCCGCGTCGGTGCCGTATTCGCCGGATCGTCCGGCCAGACGTGTTTGGGATAGCGCCCCTTCATCTCTTTTTGCACCTCACGGTAGCTTCCCGCCCAGAACGCTCCCAGATCGCGGGTGATCTGCAGCGGACGATGCGCAGGCGACAGGAGCTCAAGCACCATCGGAACGCGCCCTTCGGCAATAGACGGCGTGGTGGCCTCCCCAAACATCTCCTGCATCCGTACCGCCAGCGCCGGCGGATTATCCTCGTGATAACGAACGGCAATCCGGCTTCCGGTCGGCACAGTGTAATGCTCTGGCAGTTCACTATCCAGACGTTGACGTAATGACCAGTCGAGTAAATTCTGTAACGCGACCTTAACATCAAGCGCTTTCAGCGCCCGAAGCGAGTGAACGCCCTGCATTTGCGGCAGTAACCAGCGCTCCAGAGAGCCCAGCAATGTTTCATCATCCACCGCGGGCCAGGCATACTCCGGCAGCCAGCGCGCGGCACAGTGCAGGCGAAGACGATACTGTTCCGCCTCTGGCGACCAGTTCAGCACGCCGAGCCCTTTTTCCCGGATACCGTTCAGCATGGCCTGGTGCAGCTCTTCTTCCGACGGCTTCGCCAGCGGCTTCGTCCCGAGGGTCAGTTTACCTATCTGGCGACGACGAAATGCCTTCAGCGTACCCTGTGCATCATCCCACTCGACGATATCGGACTGCTGGAGCAACTGCGGACACGCGTGCGTCAGGGCGTCGATATCCACGGCAATCGCCTGCAAAATACGGGCATCCGGGGAATGACTTCCCTGCAGCAAGAGCGGCGCAATCAGCCACTCGTGACGCGTCAGGGCGTCATCGCTGTCCAGCATCGCCCCCATGCCGTTTGCCAGCTGATAGCGTCCGTCCAGCCCGCGCCGACGCGCAATCCGGTCCGGAAACGCCTGCGCCAGCAGCCATGGGATACTCTCACTGTCTGGCACGCCGCCGCGGCTGTTAAGGCGCTTACACAGCTGTTGCGCCCGCTGCTGCCAGTTCCCCTGACTGCGCGAAAAGGCCTGAGCCAGATCGCTACTGCCTCCGCGCGGCGGCTCCTCAAGGATAGCTGCCAGTTTCGCGGCCGTAGAAATTTCATCGTCTCCCTGCGCAGCCACCAGCATGGCGGCCAGGCGAGGCTCGTTTCCCAGCGCGGCCATTTTTTGCCCGCGGGATGACAACCGCTCGCCGTCAAGCGCTCCGAGCTGGGTCAGTAAAGCGCGCGCCGCGGCAAGGTTCACGCCCGGAGGAGGATTAAGCCAGGTCAGCTGAGCGGGTTCCGGGCAGCCCCACAGCAGCAGTTCCATCACCAGGCCGGACAAATCGCTTTGTAAAATTTCCGGTGTGCTTTGCTGCGCCGCGCGTTCAGCCTGCTCCGCGCTGGTCAAATGCAGACAAATACCCGGCTCAAGACGTCCCGCACGGCCCGCGCGCTGCACCATCGACGCCTGGCTAATGCGTTGCGTCAGGAGTTTCGTCAGCCCGGTACGCGGGTCAAAGCTTGCCACCCTCTCCTGCGCGCTATCCACCACCAGGCGAATACCTTCGATGGTCAAACTGGTTTCAGCAATATTGGTTGCCAGCACCACCTTGCGCTGACCCGCAGGCGCGGGAAGGATCGCTTTACGCTGCTCGGCCAGCGACAGCGCACCGTAGAGCGGGCAAAGCAGCACGTCGCGGCCTACGCGGGAGGCCAGCTGCTCCTGCACGCGCTGGATCTCGCCCACGCCGGGTAAAAACAGCAGCAGCGAACCGGATTCCTGACGCAGCAGCTCTGCGGTTGCCATGGCCACGGCCTCATCAAAACGCTGATGAGCCGGCAGCGGCTGATAACACCGCTTGACCGGGAACGCCCGCCCCTCCGAGCTAATTACCGGTGCGTGCGGTAACGCCTGCTGCAGCCGCTCGTTGTCCAGCGTAGCGGACATGATGAGCAGCCGAAGATCGTCGCGCAGCCCCTGCTGCACGTCCAGCAAGAGCGCCAGGGCCAGATCCGCCTGCAGGCTGCGCTCGTGGAATTCATCCAGGATCACCAGCCCGACGCCGGTCAGCTCCGGATCGTTTTGCAGCATGCGGGTGAGGATCCCCTCGGTCACGACCTCAAGCCGCGTGGAAGGCCCCACGCAGGTTTCCGCGCGCATGCGGTACCCCACGGTCTCTCCCGTTTTTTCGTCCAGCAGTTCCGCCAGGCGCTGTGCCACGTTGCGCGCCGCCAGCCTGCGCGGCTCCAGCAGGATAATTTTTCCGCCGATATTCCCGTCTTTCAGAATCTGTAGCGGCAGCCAGGTGGATTTACCGGCCCCCGTAGGGGCGTTTAGCAAAACCTGCGGGGCATGGCGTAAGGCAGCGAGAAGCTCAGGAAGGACAACGGCGACCGGCAATGAGGACACTAACAGCTCCAGAGGGTTAACATTAGTCGGCGTACATTGTAGCATCGGCGCATATCATTACCGAGTCCCCCGTATGCCTGAGTCGAAACGGCTGTTTTTTGCCATTGAATTGCCCACCACAATACAGCGTCAAATTGTTCGCTGGCGTGCTGAACACTTCCCGCCGGAAGCAGGCCGCCCCGTTGCGGCCGCTAACCTGCACCTGACGCTGGCCTTTTTGGGCGACGTCAGCGCCGAAAAACAGCGGGCACTAGCCGCCATGGCCGGGCGAATTTCCCAGCCGGAATTTACGCTGCACCTCGACGACGCGGGTCAGTGGCTGCGTTCGCGCGTGCTCTGGCTGGGGACCCGCCAGCCGCCGCGCGGACTATTGCAGCTGGCAAATATGCTGCGCGCACAGGCGGCACGCAGCGGCTGCTATCAGAGCCCGCAGCCGTTTCATCCGCACATCACGCTGCTGCGCGATGCCGGTCAGGCCGTTGCCATCCCGCCACCGGGTTTTCACTGGGCTTTTCCGGTCAATAAATTTGCGCTTTACGAATCCGTCTTTGCACAGGGACGCACCCGCTATACGCCGCTCCAGCGCTGGACGCTGGGCAACACCGAAAGGAATTCTGATGAAGTTTGATCCTCCCCTGCAACACGCCACGCTGGTCCAACGCTACAAACGCTTCCTTGCCGACGTGATCACGCCCGAAGGCGTACCGCTCACCCTGCACTGCCCCAACACGGGTGCCATGACGGGGTGTGCGACGCCGGGTGACAGAGTCTGGTATTCCACTTCAGAAAATACTAAACGCAAATATGCGCATACCTGGGAAATGACAGAAACGCAAAACGGGGCATTTATTTGCGTTAACACCCTGCGCGCGAATCAATTAGTTAAGGAAGCCCTGACATTTGGTACCCTTCCCGAACTGGTGGGTTATGGCACGCATAAAAGCGAAGTGAAGTATGGCGATGAAGGCAGCAGAATTGACTTCATGTTACAGGCGGAAGACAGGCCTGAGTGCTATATTGAAGTAAAATCAGTGACGTTAGCGGAACAGGAAAATGGCTACTTCCCGGATGCGGTAACGCTACGTGGCCAGAAGCATCTGCGAGAGCTAATGAGTGTTGCGGCGGCGGGCAAACGCGCCGTATTGCTGTTTGCGGTATTGCATTCAGCCATTGAACGTTTCTCCCCTGCCCGCCATATTGATCCTAAATACGCGCAATTGTTGAATGAGGCACAAAAGCAGGGGGTAGAGGTTTTAGCTTATAAAGCGGAACTTTCTGCCGATAATATGACTCTGAGATCCTCTCTTCCCATTGTCTTATAAGGGATTAGACGATTGATGATTAAGTGTTCTGGCCGCGTGCGCAAATACGCTTTTCCTCACAGGCTTGTCAAGTGTTACGTTTAGATAATTGCCATCCGGAAAAGCATCTGCTATTTATAGCGACCTGATTTTTCCCCCGACACGGGGATCGATAGTGCGTGTTAAGGAGAAGCAACATGCAAGAAGGGCAAAACCGTAAAACATCGTCCCTGAGTATTCTCGCCATCGCTGGGGTGGAGCCGTATCAAGAGAAGCCGGGCGAAGAGTATATGAACGAAGCCCAGCTGTCGCACTTCAGGCGTATTCTTGAAGCATGGCGTAATCAACTCAGGGATGAAGTCGATCGCACCGTTACTCATATGCAGGATGAAGCTGCTAACTTCCCGGACCCGGTAGACCGTGCCGCTCAGGAAGAAGAGTTCAGCCTCGAACTGCGTAACCGTGACCGCGAACGCAAACTGATCAAAAAAATCGAGAAAACGCTGAAAAAAGTCGAAGACGAAGATTTTGGCTACTGCGAATCCTGCGGTGTTGAAATTGGTATTCGTCGCCTGGAAGCGCGTCCAACCGCCGATCTGTGCATCGACTGTAAAACGCTGGCCGAAATCCGCGAAAAACAGATGGCCGGTTAACACCAGCGCTGTTTACACACTCCAAAGGCGGGAGTCTCTCCCGCCTTGTTACTGTTGATATGTCTGAATCACACTATATTGGGCGCTTCGCGCCATCTCCTTCCGGTGAATTACACTTCGGCTCATTAATTGCCGCGCTCGGCAGCTACCTGCAGGCTCGCGCCAGCCAGGGCAAATGGCTCGTTCGCATTGAAGATATTGACCCTCCGCGTGAAGTTCCCGGTGCAGCAGAATCCATTCTGCGTCAGCTGGAACATTACGGTCTTCACTGGGATGACGAGATTCTCTGGCAGTCAAAACGTCACGACGCTTATCGGGAACGCCTGGCCTGGCTTAGCGCTCAGGGGCTTTCCTATAACTGCACCTGCACTCGCGCGCGTATTCAGAGCGTGGGAGGGGTCTATGACGGTCACTGCCGCACGCTGAATCTTCCCCCGGAAAATGCCGCCGTACGTATCAAGCAGCGCTCCCCGGTGACGCGCTTTAACGATTTACTCTCCGGTGAAATCCTCGCCGATGAGCGTCTTGCACGCGAGGATTTTATTATTCACCGCCGTGACGGCCTGTTCGCCTACAACCTGGCCGTGGTGGTGGACGATCATTTTCAGGGCGTGACGGAAATCGTGCGCGGCGCGGACCTGGTTGAGCCTACCGTGCGACAAATATCGCTTTATCACCAGTTTGGCTGGACGGCACCGGATTACATTCATCTGCCGCTGGCGGTCAACGAGCAGGGCTGTAAGCTGTCGAAGCAGAACCACGCCCCTGCCCTGCCAGAGGGCGATCCGCGCCCTGTTTTGATCGACGCGCTGCGATTTCTCAACCAGAATGTAACCAACGAATGGCAGGATCTGCGTATTGACGAACTGCTGAAAATGGCAACGGCTCACTGGACGCTCACAGCGGTGCCAAAAATCCAGCATTCTCAAATGCGTTGCGCTGAGCTATGATTAGCCGCTTTTTTCATAACAAAACACACTACGAGGTGTACCATTTTTACCCGAGTCGCTAATTTTTGCCGTAAAGTGCTAAGCCGCGAAGAGAGCATGGCGAACGATGCTATTGCACAGCCACACATGTCGGTTATTCCGCGTGAGCAGCACACGATTTCCCGCAAAGATATCAGTGAAAATGCCCTCAAGGTGCTCTATCGTCTGAATAAAGCGGGCTACGAGGCCTATCTCGTGGGCGGTGGAGTGCGTGATTTACTGCTGGGCAAAAAACCGAAAGATTTCGACGTGACGACCAGCGCCACGCCCGATCAGGTGCGCAAATTATTCCGCAACTGCCGTCTTGTTGGTCGCCGTTTCCGCCTGGCTCACGTGATGTTTGGACCGGAAATTATTGAAGTGGCGACCTTCCGCGGCCACCACGAAGCTGGCGCATCCGATCGCACCACGTCACAGCGCGGCCAGAACGGTATGCTGCTGCGCGATAATATCTTCGGCTCTATTGAAGAAGACGCCCAGCGTCGCGACTTCACCATCAACAGCCTTTATTACAGCGTGGCGGATTTCACCGTGCGCGATTACGTCGGCGGCATGCAGGATCTGAAAGAGGGTCTGATTCGCCTGATTGGCACGCCGGAAACGCGCTACCGGGAAGATCCCGTGCGTATGCTGCGCGCCGTGCGTTTCGCCGCCAAGCTGAATATGCGCATCAGCCCGGAAACGGCAGAGCCGATTCCGCGTCTGGCGACGCTTATCAACGACGTTCCGCCTGCCCGCCTGTTTGAAGAGGCGCTGAAGCTGCTGCAGGCCGGCCACGGCTTTGAAACTTATAATCTGCTGCGTGAATACAACCTGTTCCAGCCGCTGTTCCCGACCATTACCCGCTACTTCACCGAAAGCGGTGACAGCCCAATGGAGCGGATGATTGCGCAGGTGCTGAAAAATACTGATACCCGCATTCGCAACGACATGCGCGTGAACCCGGCGTTCCTGTTTGCGGCAATGTTCTGGTATCCGCTGCTGGAAACGGCCCAGCGAATTACCCAGGAGAGCGGGCTCGCCTATTATGATGCCTTCGCGCTGGCCGCAAACGACGTGCTGGACGAAGGATGCCGTACGCTGGCGATCCCGAAACGAATTACCACGCTGGTGCGCGACATCTGGCAGCTTCAGCTGCGTATGTCGCGTCGCCAGGGCAAGCGCGCCTGGAAGCTGATGGAGCATCCGAAGTTCCGCGCCGCGTTCGACCTGCTGTCGCTGCGTGCTGAAATCGAAAGGAACCAGGAGCTGCAGCGTCTGACGCAGTGGTGGGCCGAATTCCAGGTTTCCGCACCGCCAGAGCAGAAAGATATGCTTACCGGGCTGGACGAAGAGCCTGAACCGCGTCGCCGCCACCGTCGTCCGCGCAAACGCGCGCCGCGTCGTGAAGGTACTGCATGACCCTCGCGTATATCGCCATCGGCAGCAATTTAGCCTCTCCGCTGGAGCAGGTGAATGCTGCCGTTCAGGCGCTGGGTGAGATCCCCCAGAGCCGGGTCGTCGCGGTCTCCTCTTTCTACCGCACGCCGCCGCTGGGCCCGCAGGATCAGCCTGATTATCTCAATGCCGCCGTAGTGCTGGAAACCGCTCTGGATGCCGAAACGCTGCTGGACAATACCCAGCGCATCGAACTGCAGCAGGGCCGCGTACGCAAAGCCGAACGCTGGGGACCGCGCACGCTGGACCTCGACATTATGCTGTTCGGACACGAGACCATTACCACTGAACGGCTCACCGTTCCGCATTACGACATGAAAAATCGCGGTTTTATGCTGTGGCCGCTGTTTGAAGTCGCCCCCGATCTCACCTTCCCGGACGGCATTCCGCTCAGGGACATTCTGGACAAACTCCACGCGGAAAAACCCGCTCGCTGGTAAGCCAGTTCTTCTGCCCATTAGCCATGAAATAATTGTGGCTAATAGACTATCTAAAATCATTGTTCCCTCGAATGTTACTGTTAGAATGCGCAAAGATTCGCTTTTGGGCTATCAGGAAACAGTATGAAACCAACCACCATCTCCTTACTGCAGAAATGCAAACAGGAAAAAAAACGCTTCGCCACCATCACCGCGTATGACTACAGCTTCGCCAAACTCTTTGCCGAAGAGGGTATCAACGTCATGCTGGTCGGTGATTCGTTAGGGATGACGGTACAAGGACATGATTCCACCCTCCCGGTTACGGTTGAGGATATCGCTTACCATACCCGCGCCGTGCGCCGCGGCGCGCCTGCCTGCCTGCTGCTTTCCGATCTGCCTTTTATGGCCTACGCCACGCCAGAGCAGGCCTTCGACAATGCGGCAGCGGTCATGCGCGCCGGGGCCAATATGGTCAAAATCGAAGGCGGAGCCTGGCTGGTGGAGACGGTGAGAATGCTCACCGAGCGCGCCGTGCCGGTGTGCGGCCATTTGGGCCTGACGCCGCAGTCCGTCAACATCTTTGGCGGGTATAAGGTGCAGGGCCGCGGTGACGCAGCCCAGACGCTGTTTGATGATGCCCTGGCGCTGGAAGCCGCAGGCGCACAGCTGCTGGTGCTGGAGTGCGTTCCGGTTGAACTGGCGAAACGCATCACCGACGCGCTGTCGATTCCGGTGATTGGCATTGGTGCTGGCAACGTGACCGACGGCCAGATTCTGGTGATGCACGACGCCTTTGGCATCACCGGCGGGCATATCCCGAAGTTTGCCAAAAATTTCCTCACTGAAGCGGGCGACATGCGCGCCGCGGTCAGGCAGTATATTGCCGACGTTGAATCCGGTGTTTACCCGGGTGAAGAACACAGTTTCCATTAAGGAGTCTCGTTGTGCTTATCATTGAAACCCTGCCGCTGCTTCGCCAGCATATCCGTCGCGCGCGTCAGGAAGGTAAACGTATTGCACTCGTCCCGACCATGGGCAACCTGCATGACGGCCATATGAAACTGGTCGACGAAGCGAAAGCCCGTGCGGATATCGTGGTGGTCAGTATCTTCGTTAACCCTATGCAGTTTGACCGCGCCGATGACCTGGCGCGCTATCCGCGTACCCTGCAGGAAGATTGCGAGAAGCTGAAAAAACGCCATGCGGACATCGTCTTCTCTCCGGCACCGGCGGACGTGTATCCTCAGGGGACGGAAGAGGCAACCTACGTTGACGTACCGGGCATTTCTACCATGCTCGAAGGTGCCAGCCGCCCGGGCCACTTCCGTGGCGTATCCACCATCGTCAGCAAGCTGTTCAACCTGGTACAGCCGGACGTCGCGTGCTTTGGTGAGAAAGATTTCCAGCAGCTGGCGCTAATCCGCAAGATGGTGGCGGATATGGGTTACGATATTGAGATCGTCGGCGTACCGATTGTACGCGCCAAAGACGGGCTGGCGCTCAGCTCCCGTAATGGCTATCTGACCGCTGACCAGCGTAAAATCGCCCCGGGCTTAAGCAAGGTCATGAATACGATGGCGGAGCAGCTTCTGGCCAAAGAGCTGACCGCCGAAGAGATCGTCGCCCTCGCCGAACAGGCGCTGAACGATAAAGGCCTTCGCGCTGACGACGTACAAATTCGTGATGCTGATACGCTGCTGGAATTGACTGAAACCAGCAAACGCGCAGTGATCCTGGTAGCGGCATGGCTTGGCCAGGCTCGTCTGATTGATAATAAAGTGGTTGAGCTGGCGTAGTTCTCGCCTCTGATAATTAAAGGTAAACGTAATGATTCGCAAAATGCTGCAAGGTAAGCTTCACCGTGTGAAAGTCACTCAGGCCGACCTGCACTATGAAGGCTCCTGCGCCATCGATCAGGATTTCCTTGATGCTGCGGGCATCCTTGAAAACGAAGCGATTGATATCTGGAACGTCAACAACGGCAAACGTTTCTCAACCTACGCCATTGCTGCCGAGCGCGGGTCTAAAATCATCTCCGTTAACGGCGCGGCTGCGCACTGCGCGGACGTGGGCGACATCGTGATTATCGCCAGCTTCGTGATGATGTCTGATGAAGAAGCGCGCCGCTGGCAGCCTAAAGTCGCCTACTTTGAAGGTGACAACGACATGAAACGTACCGCGAAGGCGATTCCGGTGCAGGTTGCTTGATTCCGACGAGGAGCGGGCCCTGCAGGGTCCGCTTCTTTCAAGAATAAATACTCCTCTCTTACCATTGTAAATAGAATAATCCCGTATTTATTTATCCTTTTCTCCTCTCTCACTGAGTTTCTCTTTTGAAAAAGTCATTTCCCTGAATGATACATTTCAGAGAATGATCTTTGCCATTTATAATTTAATCGCACCAAACATATTTTAGCACGACAATTAACTTCATCATCCCGCTCCTTTAACAGCTTTTTAAGATCATTTTCAATAAGTTATCTAATATTCACTTTTTCTAATAAAGTGTTTTAGCAATTTTAAATACCCAATCCATACACAGAACCCTATCATCATTTGGCTTAAATCAAATCAGTAAAACGTATTTTAAATGGAATTTTATTTATGTTAAAAAAAACGTTGTTAGCTTCAGCTGTAACATTATTTGCAATGGGTTCTTTTTCTGCAGTCGCTGATACCGATCTGGGGTTAATCACCTTTGATGGTGCAGTCACTGACACAACATGTAATATCTCCACCTCTAACGGTGAAGCGCAAAATAATATTACCATCACCTTACCGGTAGTTAAAAAATCTGAAGTTGAATCAACAACCGTTGATACCGGCGTCGGCTCTAAGAATTTTGAATTACTGCTGACTAATTGCCCTGCCGCATTGAACACGGCTTCAGCAAGCTTTATGTCAAAAAATATGGGCGCTATCGCAAACGGTACCATTGAACCAGACGCAGGCGTAGCAGGCTCAGCGACAAACGTCGCGCTTGCTCTGTTCAACAATGCCCCAACCGTTACCTCCCGCATTATGGTAGGCCAGCCTGACAACAATACTCAGAAAGCCAGCCTGACAGCCGGATCCGGTAAGCTGTTCTACCGCGTGGCTTATGTTCCAGGTTCTAACTGGGTGAAAGACACCAGCCCTGTACAGTCAGGTAAAGTCAGCGCCAACGCTTACTTCACCATGAGCTACGAATAAGTTTTATCCGTCCAGTCAATGTGCCCTGTTGGGCACATTTTTCGTATCATATGAGATTATCCATGCATCTACTCAAAATAAAGAGCGGATTAAAAACCCTGCTGCTGGCCTCAGTGAGCATTTTTTCTTTTAACGCCAGTGCAGATATTGTGATATCTGGTACCCGCGTCATTTATCCTGAATCAGCAAAAGACGTAACGGTGTCGATGGATAACCGTGGCAACCGTCCGTTACTGGTTCAAACCTGGCTTGACGACGGAAGAGATACTACCAATCCTCAAGAGCTGAAACTGCCTTTTATTGTTACGCCGCCCGTTTCCCGTGTTGAACCGCAAAAAGGGCAAACCGTCAGAATCACCTGGCTTGGTCAGGCTTTGCCAAAAGATAAAGAATCCCTGTTCTGGTTCAACGTGCTGGAAGTACCGCCTAAGGCTAAAGATAGCGATAATCAAAGCATGCTTCAGCTTGCTTTCCGAACGCGCATTAAACTGTTTTTCCGGCCAACCGGCTTGAAAGGAGAACCGACCGACGCGGCCAAAAATCTTAAATGGACTCAAACCCGACAAGACCAAAAAATCGTTTTAAGTGCGAAAAACGACTCACCTTATTATGTTTCACTGGCAAGCGCGACGCTTATTTCAGGCGGTAAAAGCTACGATATTGAAACGCATTATATTGAACCGTTCTCAAGCCAGACAATGAATGTGAAAAATTACAACGCATCTGGAAACAGCAAAATAACATGGCAAGCCATCAATGATTTCGGTGGAATTGATAAGTATGAGTTTATACAGAACTGATTCCATATCTGCTCACAATCATTCGTAAGAATTATAATTCGACTTGCTCTGGGACAGAGTTGATCATGCACTTTAGACGTTCGCTACTATGTTTATCAATAAGTGCGGTATTGCCGTTATGTGCATTTGCTGCTGAAAACAACAACGAAGAAGACGTACAGTTTAACGATCAGTTCCTTTATAACACGGGGACAACAATTGACGTTAGCCGCTTTTCACAAGGCAACCCTGTAATTCCCGGAACGTATAAGGTGAAGGTGATTATTAACGGAAAAACTTCCGTTATGACGGATCTTCTCTTTAAAGATAATGGCACACCGCGCGCCACCCCCTGTATCACTCGTAAACTACTCACCCAGACAAATGTAACAACCGAGCAGCTTAAGGACGAGTCCGACTCCACGTGTGTCTCTTTGTCGAGCGCTTATCCTGGCTCACGTGTGACTTACGATCCTTCAACACAAGAGCTGGATCTCTCTATTCCTCAGGCTTTCGTCATTCAGCGTCCGGCGGGATATGTTGATCCTTCTCTGTGGGAAGACGGGATCCCGGCGGCAATGCTCTCCTGGGATCTTAACGGCTGGCATGCAGACACGCCTGACGCCAGTACTGATACAGCCTATGCGGGTCTAAGATATGGAGCAAACCTGGGGCCGTGGCGACTCAGGGCACGAGGTAACCTGAACTGGGATCGGGATGACGGTACCCACTACGCCAGTCAGGACATTTATCTTCAGCGTGATATCGCGCCGCTGAAAGCACAGTTTATCGCCGGAGATTCCTACACCCGTGGTGACGCCTTCGATTCCATTAGCCTGCGTGGGGCGCGTTTATATAACGATGACCGCATGCTTCCCAACGGCATCTCCACCTATGCACCGGTGATCAGGGGTGTCGCCAACAGCAATGCCAAAGTCACGATCGCCCAAAGTGGAAATACGATTTACGAAACGTCCGTACCGCCGGGTCCTTTTGAGATCACGGATCTCAGTACAACAGGTTACGGGAGCGATCTCATCGTCACTATAGAAGAAACGGATGGTAGCAAACGTTCCTTCTCGGTCGCGTATTCTTCCGTCGCACAAATGCTTCGCCCTGGCTACTCCCGATGGGATGTCGGCGTGGGTGAACTGCGTGACGACAGCCTGCGCGACACACCAAAGGTGGGATATGCCACGGGCTATTATGGCTTAACCAATACCTTCACGGGATATGCGGGCCTGGAATACACCGATAACGATTTTTACGCCGCATTGTTGGGTATTGCCATGAACACCGGAATTGGCGCATTCGCCTTTGATGTCACGCATTCTGATGCCAGGATCGACGGTTTACGACATCTCACCGGGGAAAGTTATCGCATCTCCTACAGTAAACTCATGGAAGAGACGAATACCTCTTTCAACGTCGCAGCCTATCGTTTTTCAACGTCTG
This sequence comes from Enterobacter sp. FW301-JW81, assembly GCF_058788735.1. Lineage (NCBI taxonomy): Bacteria > Pseudomonadati > Pseudomonadota > Gammaproteobacteria > Enterobacterales > Enterobacteriaceae > Enterobacter > Enterobacter sp. FW301-JW81. The sequence continues at coordinate 69,811 of NZ_JBYTBA010000004.1, forward strand.
ACTATCTCAGCCTGAGCGACGCGGCTTCGTTGACCAATGAGATCAAATACCGCGACAGGGAGCGTAACCCTAATCGCAATAACAGCGATGTGTATCAGACCTTCCAGCGCATGAAAAACCAGATCCAGGTGAATATCAGCCAACCGCTGAATATTGCCGACCTCGATTTGGGATCGCTATATGCCAACTCAACCTGGCAGGACTACTGGAATGAAAGCAGTTCATCAGCACAGTACTCTATTGGCCATAGTCACTCTTTAAGCTGGGGAAGCTATAGCCTCTCCGTGCAGCGCACCTACGACGAATTCGGTGAAAAAGATGACAGTGTCTATCTGAACCTCACGATTCCATTCGACACGCTGATGGGTAACGGTAAGCGTGCAGGCGGGTTCTCATCGCTCAACATGGGCATCGGCAGCGATCTCAAAGGGAGCGGAAGTTTCAACGCCAGTGCCAACGGCAACACTGAAGATAACCGCTTCAGTTACAGCATTACTGAGAGCACCACCCGTAACGACGACACGTTAAACCAGCTAAGTGGTTACGGCAGTTACAACGGCCCGCACGGACCGCTGAGCCTTTCCGTCTCTACATCGGATGACGATACGCGACAATATTCTGCCAGCTACAGCGGCGGGATGATTCTGCACGCGGGCGGCGTAACACTCGCGCCTGGCAGCATCAGCGAAAGCGATACGCTCGCGTTGATTAAGGCAGAAGGCGCAGAAGGCGCCCGCGTCTCTATCGGTAACGGTGAAATCGGCTCCTCAGGCTATGCCTTGATGCCCTACCTGTCAGCCTACCGTGAAAACAGCGTCGGTCTGGATATCAGTGATATGCGCTCTGATGTTGAAGTGAAAAATACCCGTTCCACCACGGTGCCCCGCAGCGGTGCCGTTGTGCTGGTCAACTTTGAGACCGATCAAGGGCGTTCGGTGTTAATGGAACTCGCACGTGACGATAACGGTTTTATTCCGCTGGGTGCAGATGTTCAAACCGAGAAAGGCGTATCCGTGGGTAGCGTCGGCCAGGCCGGGCAAGCCTGGATCCGCGGAATTGAAGATAAAGGAATGCTAAACATCATCTGGGGAAGTGGGCCAGGCACATCCTGTACCGTCTCCTACCAGATCACACCTGATGCGAAAAAGATTGGTCCGACAACGCTGTTAACAAGCCAGACCTGCCGCATCACAGCATTATAGAGGGAGTTAAAACATGCTTTTTGAAGCTGGGAAAAAAACAGGATTACGTATTTTGAGTTCAGGGCTGATGGTGCTGTCCCTGGGCACATACGCTGATAACCTCGATATTACCTTTACCGCTAATATTCGCGACACGACCTGCGATATGAAAATTGAAGGCGGCACCGGCGATGGCGCCAGCAATGTTATTCCCATCGGCACTAGCGGTAAGGTACGCCTGGATTACATCATTTTGAAAAATGCGAAAGCGACGACCAGTTTTAAGCTCAAAATGGTCTCTTGTCCCTCCAGCCTCGCGGCGCTGAAAACGACCATTAGCGGCAACGCCAGTCCTGTGGTGACGGCCATTCAGAACTCACTCTCTGGTGAGGGCAGCGCGGAGCATATTGGCGTCGCGATTTCCCGCACCGCCACCCCGGATGCCCCATTCACCATCAACTCCACAACCGATAGTCAGCGCCTCACCTGGTCGAGCGGAGAGATAAGTTCAGGGGAAGTCTCACTCCTGGCGACGCTGGTTGAAACCGCAAGCGGGAAAGGCACTACCGGTAATTTTAGTGGTATCGCAACGTTTAACTTCACCTATGAATAACTGATAGCAATACGGAGCATTGACATGAAAACGAAAATGACATTACTGGTGCTTGCTATCACCGCCCCCCTGTCTTCCGTTGCGTTAAGCGCCATTACGGGTACGACGAGCGTTCAGGCAACCTTTACCTCCACCATTGAGGCGGGAACCTGTAACGCGGAAATTCAAAATGCCAGCGGAGCCCCCATTAGCATTTTGCCGTTTGGCGACGTGTTTAAGTCTGACCTGGTTAGCCAGAGCCGACAAGAAGCCTTCAAAATCGCTTTCACCAACTGTGCCGGGGTAAAAAATGCCGCCATTCAGGCCGCGCCGGGTGCAGGCGGGTCATGTACCGGCAATGCCAAAAATGGGACGTCGTATGCCGCCGGGCATGATGTCGGTTTTGAGATCTGGAAAGGTTCTGTCGAGTCTGGCTCCCTTATGAGCTGCGGCACTGCCCCCATTTCTAACCTCAACCTGTCTAACGGGTCGGGTGATTTTGAAATGGATGCGCGCATCGTCATCGCGAAAGATAAAACGATTTCTGACGTGACCACGGGTTCGGTCAGTGCGCCAGTGACGTTTACCGTAACCTATCAATAATGTTTATTCAGACAGGTAGCTTATTCAGGATGTTCCAGTCCCGCTTACTCGTAAAAAATGCAATGTCATGGCTCGCCCTCTGTCTGGGATTTTCCACAGCAGGCTTTGCTTCAAACCTGGAAATGGATATGACGGCAAACATCATCAACAATACGTGCCAGGTGAGTATTGCAGATAATGGAAACGTGGCGCTGCCGACCGTCGGAAAACCGTGGTTTTATACAGCGGACGGCAACGATCGCCTTAAGCCGGAGGAGTCCGCTGGGGGAACGCGCTTTGCAGTACAGGTCGTTGATTGTCACGGTGATGATTCCGGCTCCGGACAGGCGCTGCACTTTACCTTTAAACCGCAAACAGCCCAACCAGTTGGTATCTCAAAACAGATATTCGATAACGATACGCCCGACCTCGCCGGCGGTGCTGAAAACGTGGGTATTGTTATTTTTTCAGAATCCAATAACCAAAATGTACTTGATAACAATGGTGAGTCTGATGTGGTAATAGACATATCCGTACCCTCAGACCAGCAGAGTTATTTGAAAAACTATTCATTTTACGCACGCTATCAAAATTACGGCCCGGTCAGTGCAGGAAAAGTCACCGCGCACGCATTGGTCAGCGTGACATATAACTAACAGGCAACGCCACAAGGAATAACAATGGCACAGAGTCCTGGGACAACAGCTTTCCCACGTTTTAAGCGCTTGATGGCGTTATTTGTACTTTTAACACTGAGCGCCTTTCACGCCAGTGCGAATATTGAGTGCCAGATTAACAATGGCAACACGCGGTCGGTGGGCGACTTTACGGGCGGAAAACCAACGCTGAAAACGGTTGATACCGTGACCGCTCCCACCAAAATCAGTTCGCTATATTCACTTGACCTGAGCCCGCTGCTGAGAAGCCTTTGCAGCGCTGGAGATGATGGCGAGAATATTTTTACCCTGACCCAGGCCAACCTGCAGGTCGGCAATGTTGACGGTAAAGCGTTATTCAAAACCAACGTCACCGGCATTGCTTATGCTCTGGCATTTCGTACGACAGGCACGGGGGTCACGGCTTATTTCGCTCCTAGTACGAGCTGGTTTCTTACGCTGCATATGAATAATCATGATGAGTTACTGTCACTCCAGCCATGGGAGGCCGCAGTGGAATTTTACCAGCTTCCCAGTTTTGCCGGTATTCCGGCAAACGTAATGTCTGTTGGCCCCGCAGGAGGAACGATTGGGCAATTTACCATTGGCGATCCTAAAGCATCTGCTTCCGATCACCCCAAGGCAACCATTACCATAGCCAATATGGCTTTTACGACGCCGATAGAAAAACCCACCTGCACGGTCACGGCTCCTAAAAGCGTAGATTTGGGGACATATAATGTTTCCGATCTGGAGAACAATAATACGTTAAGTGTTTTCTTCGGAATCAACGGAAATTGCACCAACACGCGTAAAATCACCATGAAGTTAACCACTAGCAAAACCACCGGAAACGACGATTCATTACTCGCGAATACTGCCTCATCTAATGCTGCAAAAGGCGTGGGTGCTCTCATTAAGTGGCCGAACAACACCCAGATCGTGCCAAACACCATCAACAGCTTCAGTGTTGAGGAGGGTAAAACCATTGCCTTATTCAGTTCAGCGTTAACCGCTCGCCTGGTAAAATCTGGCTCAGAAAAAGTCACCTCAGGCCAGTTCAGCGCCATCGGCACCCTGCAGTTTACCTACGAGTAATTTACCCCTGCGGCTGGTTGCTGATCAGCCGCGACATCGTTTCCAGCGAATCCGTTCTTAAAATATACAGACGTTTCAGTAAGAACGGATTATCACCCGGTTTAACCTTCCCTTTTACCGTTGTCACCGCCAGGTGAAAACCGGCATCGTTCGCGGCTTTTATCGCTTTGCTGTCGTAGCCGCCAAAGGGGTAAGAGAGATACAGCACGCGCGGATTAAACTGCGCCAGCCCCCGGCGAGAACGCTCAAAATCGAAGAGGATCACGTGGTAGCTGCGGCTCAGTAAAATCGGATGTTTGTTGCCATCGACGCGGTGCAGGAAATGCGTGTGGGACTGAATATCAAACACGTCCTGGATGCCCTTCAGCTCCTGAACGCTCATAAACTGCAGTGATTTAGGATCCCACTTCTGCGGATGCCCCTTAATACGGGATGAAATGATAAAGGCGGTGGCGTTAAAGCCGTACTCTTTCAGGATAGGATACGCATAGCGGCTTACCGATTTCAGCCCGTCATCAAAGGTGATCGCCACCGATTTGGCAGGCAAATTCAGTTTGTTACGAACGTACCCTTCCAGCTGATACATCGTCAGGGTGGTATACCCCTGATCGCGCAGCCAGGCCATCTGGTTGTTGAACGCGCGCACGCTGGTCGTGGTGGAGGTATGTCGAAAACGGGTGTTCTCTTCATCACGCAGAATATGATGGTAGGTCAGCACCGGGATGCCGTTATCTTCCTGGGCATCCAGGCTACTCACCCACGCCAGGCGGTTGCCGATGCGGATCTGGAACCAGGTCTGATTCAGACGGTCTTTAAGTTTGTTCAGGATCGGATAGCGAAGATTCGCGCTTAAAGTGCCGAACGGTGCACTGCCGCTGGAAGGGGCGTTATACACCGGCGTGTCTTTCCAGGTAATGAGGTTCTGATTGCTCAGGGGTTTATTGAGATCCCCAAGGCTGTCCTCGACGCGCTGTTTCCCCTGAACCGGCTCCAGGTGCCCCTTGTCGATAAAGCCCGTACCAAAACCGAAGCGAAATTCGTAGTAGTCCGCCGCAGCGGGTACAACGGCGAGGATCTGCCCGGCGCGCACGTTGCCAACATTGATCACACTGTTCCCCACCTGCGCCCAGATGACCGCATCTTCGGTGGTTTGCATATACTGGGCGGGCAGCGTTTGCTGACTGAGTAAACTGGCTGAGCTGACGCCGGAAGTGAGCATCAAAAGCAAGAAAAGAATACGCGGTAACATGGTGTCTTATCGGTGCGGGAAACTGCCGCTATTGTAACAAATGAGACATCAATACCAATGTTTAATTCTTATACAAGTCATGGAGCAGGACAAAGGGAGGATTTTTTTGCTGCTGATGCCACAAGCTGCTGACGCCCGGAACGCCCTGCGCCACAATGGCATTGCGAAACTCAGCGCTGCTTAATGATTCACGCTGTGGATACATTAACGCCAGCAGAGCGAAGTTAATGCCCGAGATCACTTCACAGCACGCATGCTTATGGCTAAGCAAGGCGGCTGAGCGGTAAGGTGCCGCGCCCGATTTATCGGTAAGAAAAATCACGCCATCACCCGTGTCAGTCTCATGCAGGGCATCGCACATCATTCGGCTCAGCATGTTGGTGCTTAACCCACGCCAGTAATTTACCGCCCGGCATTGCACCAGCGGGCCAAATCTGGCTTCAAGCTTGTCCAGCATATCCTGCGCGTGTTCATCGTGGCAGGTGATAACCCATCCCAGCATAACTTTCTCCTTAGCAGGCAAGTAGTTTAGCGGAGTGAAGATTGGCTTTCGGTGATAACTATCAAAGAAAAGTGCCCGGCAAACAGAATGTCGCCGGGCAGAAGGTTAGCTGCGCAGACCGCGTCCGCGCTGGATCAGATACCAGCACAGCAGGTAGAAAGCGATGATAAACACCACCAGCACCGCCACCGTGGTAAACAGCGGCACGTCGGTAATCCCGAGGAAGCCAAAGCGGAAACCGCTGATCATGTAGACAATGGGGTTCAGGTGCGACAGCGCCTGCCAGAACGGCGGCAGCAGCGTCAGGGAGTAGAACACCCCGCCGAGATAGGTCAGCGGCGTCAGCACGAAGGTCGGGATGAGGCTAATATCGTCAAACGTTTTGGCGAATACGGCGTTCAGCAGACCGGCCAACGAGAACAGGATTGCCGTCAGGAGCAGCGTCAGCGCGACAAACAGCCACGAGTGCACCTGGAACGGGACAAAGAACAGTGAAATCGCCGTAACCAGAATCCCCACGCACAGCCCGCGCGCCACGCCACCGCCGACATAGCCGGCAATTATGACGTGCGTCGGTACAGGCGCGACCAGCAACTCTTCAATATTGCGCTGAAACTTGGCGCTAAAGAATGACGACGCCACGTTGGCATAGGCGTTGGTGATCACCGCCATCATGATCAGGCCCGGCACGATAAACTGCATATAGGTAAAGCCGTGCATTTCACCAATCCGGGAACCAATCAGGTTACCGAAGATGATGAAGTAGAGCGTCATCGTGATAACCGGCGGCACCAGGGTTTGCACCCAGATACGCATAAAACGGTTTATCTCTTTTGCCCAGATACTTTTCAGCGCGACCCAGTAAAGATGCGTCATGCCTTGTCTCCTTGTTTATCGTGCACCAGAGAGACAAACAGCTCTTCCAGTCGGTTCGCTTTGTTACGCATACTTAAGACCTGAATACCCTGCGCGCTCAGCTGCGAGAACACGCTGTTAATCCCCTGCTCGCGCAGCACTTCCACTTCCAGCGTCGAGGTATCGACGAGACGATACTGGTACCCTTCGAGCTTCGGTAGCGGGCTTTTTGCCGCCAGATCGAGAATGAAGGTTTCTGATTTCAGCTTGGAGAGCAGATTCTTCATTGAGGTGTTTTCCACCAGCTCGCCGTGCTGAATGATGCCGATATTGCGGCACAGCATTTCAGCCTCTTCAAGATAGTGGGTGGTCAGAATAATGGTGGTGCCTTTGTCGTTGAGGTCTTTCAGAAAGCCCCACATGGAACGACGCAGTTCGATATCGACACCTGCCGTCGGTTCATCGAGGATCAGCAGTTTTGGCTCGTGCATCAGCGCACGGGCAATCATCAGGCGGCGCTTCATCCCACCGGACAACATGCGCGCACGCTCGTTGCGCTTTTCCCACAAATCGAGCTGTTTGAGGTACTTTTCGCTACGCTCCAGGGCCTCTTTACGCTCAACGCCGTAATAGCCCGCCTGGTTAACGACGATTTGCTGCACCGTCTCGAACGGGTTGAAGTTGAACTCCTGCGGTACCAGCCCCAGCTGGCGCTTGGCGTTCACCACATCTTTTTGCAGGTCGTAACCAAAGACGCTTACCCTGCCGGACGTTTTATTGACCAGCGAGCTGATAATACCAATGGTGGTCGATTTCCCCGCCCCGTTCGGCCCCAGAAGCGCATAAAAATCGCCGGCCTCTACTTTAAGATCTATCCCGCGTAGCGCCTGAACGCCACCCGAATAGGTTTTTTTAAGCTGCTCAAGCTCCAGTGCAATTGCCATGAAATTCACTTACCTTCAGTTCTTACACGCGTTGTGTGGTTTCATTAAAAGTCGGGTTACCCTATAGTAGCGCAACGCAATTACTCGGTTACAGGTCGCTAACCTCCATGAACAACATAGATACACTCATCAGCAACAATGCACTATGGTCAAAAATGCTGGTGGAGGAAGACCCCGGATTTTTTGGAAAACTCGCGCAGGCTCAGAACCCACGCTTTCTCTGGATTGGATGTTCCGACAGCCGCGTACCGGCGGAGCGTCTGACCGGCCTCGAGCCCGGCGAACTGTTTGTTCACCGTAATGTCGCCAACCTGGTCATTCACACCGATCTTAACTGTCTTTCTGTTGTTCAGTATGCCGTTGACGTTCTGGAAGTCGAGCACATCATTATTTGCGGCCATTATGGCTGCGGCGGCGTGCAGGCGGCGGTTGAAAACCCGGAGCTGGGGCTCATTGATAACTGGCTGCTGCACATCCGCGATATCTGGTTCAAACATAGCTCACTGTTGGGCGAAATGCCGCAGGAGCGTCGCATGGATACCCTTTGCGAACTCAACGTGATGGAGCAGGTCTATAACCTGGGCCATTCAACGATCATGCAGTCGGCGTGGAAGCGCGGACAGAAGGTCTCTATCCACGGCTGGGCGTACGGTATTCACGATGGCCTGCTGCGCAATCTGGAAGTGACCGCCACCAACCGCGAAACGCTGGAGCAGCGTTACCGTTCGGGCATTGCCAACCTCAAGCTTAAGCATGTGAACCATAAATAAAGCAGGGTTTTTCTCCCTCTCCCTGTGGGAGAGGGCTGGGGTGAGGGCACCAGGCCGCACTACTCGTCCAGAAGCACAACCTTCCCAACATACGGCAGATGACGATAACGCTGCGCGTAGTCAATGCCGTAACCGACGACGAATTCGTCCGGAATAGAGAAGCCTACAAATTCGACCGGCACCTGCACTTCACGGCGGTCAGGTTTATCCAGCAGGGTGCAGATAGCCAGAGATTTTGGCTCACGCAGGCTTAGGATCTCGCGCACTTTTGAAAGGGTGTTGCCGGAGTCGATAATGTCCTCAACGATCAACACATCTTTGCCACGAATATCTTCATCCAGATCTTTCAGGATTTTCACATCACGGGTGGTGGACATGCCGCTGCCGTAGCTGGAGGCGGTCATAAAATCGACCTCATGTGGCACATGCACTTCACGGCACAGGTCTGCCATGAACATGAAAGAGCCACGCAACAGACCGACCAGCACCATTTCGCTGCCGCTGTCCTTGTAATGTTCGGTGATTTGACGACCCAGTTCGGCGATACGCGCTTTGATCTCGGCTTCCGGGATCATCACTTCAACAGTATGTTTCATATTACTAACCACATGATTTTAATGAAAATCTCTCAATGCTGGTGAATTCATCTCCGGCATCGATACGCAAGCCAGCCATTATATCAGCAAATGGCTAAGCCTGGCGCATGAGTTATAAAAAGCAAATTTTGTGATTCCGATCACAGTTGTTAATACCTATAATTAGTTGCTAGCAAATTATTAACAAAAACTGACGAGTACACTTTCTATGGCTGAAACAAACTCTAAACAGCCGCGTCTACTGGTGACACTAACAGCGTTATTCGCCGCCTTCTGCGGCTTATACCTGTTAATCGGTGGCGTCTGGCTGGTCGCAATTGGCGGCTCCTGGTACTACCCCGTTGCGGGCCTGGTTATGCTTGGCGTAACCGTCCTGCTCTGGCGTAGAAAACAATCCGCACTGTGGCTGTATGCTGCATTACTCCTTGCAACCATGATCTGGGGCGTCTGGGAAGTCGGTTTCGACTTCTGGGCACTGACGCCACGCAGCGACATTCTGGTCTTCTTCGGTATCTGGCTGATCCTGCCGTTCGTGTGGCGTCGCCTGATTGTGCCGTCCAGCGGTGCCGTTGCGGCGCTGGTGGTGGCCCTGCTCATCAGCGGCGGTATTCTCACCTGGGCTGGCTTTAACGACCCGCAGGAGATCAACGGTACGCTGAACGCGGAATCCACGCCCGCGGCGGCCATCTCCCAGGTTGCTGACGGCGACTGGCCGGCCTATGGCCGTAACCAGGAAGGCCAACGTTACTCCCCGCTGAAGCAGATCAACGCGGACAACGTTAAAAACCTGAAAGAAGCCTGGGTATTCCGTACCGGCGATGTGAAGATGCCGAACGATCCGGGTGAACTGACCAACGAAGTGACGCCAATTAAAGTCGGCAACATGCTCTATCTGTGTACGGCGCACCAGCGTCTGTTCGCGCTCGACGCGGCCACAGGTAAAGAGAAATGGCACTTCGATCCGCAGCTGAACTCCAACCCGTCCTTCCAGCATGTCACCTGCCGTGGCGTCTCCTACCACGAAGCGCGCGCCGATAATGCGAGCCCTGAGGTAGTGGCCGACTGTCCTCGCCGCATCATGCTGCCGGTGAACGATGGCCGTCTGTTCGCCATCAATGCCGAAACGGGCAAGCTGTGCGAAACCTTCGCGAACAAAGGTATCCTGAACCTGCAGACCAACATGCCGGACACCACGCCGGGTCTGTATGAGCCAACCTCTCCGCCGATCATCACCGATAAAACTATCGTGATTGCCGGTTCGGTAACGGACAACTTCTCCACCCGTGAAACCTCCGGCGTTATTCGTGGTTTCGACGTGAACACCGGTAAACTGCTGTGGGCCTTCGACCCGGGCGCGAAAGATCCAAACGCGATCCCGTCGGATGAACACACCTTTACCTTTAACTCGCCAAACTCCTGGGCGCCAGCGGCGTATGACGCGAAGCTGGACCTGGTCTACCTGCCAATGGGTGTGACCACGCCAGATATCTGGGGCGGTAACCGCACGCCGGAGCAGGAACGTTATGCGAGCGCTATCGTGGCGCTGAATGCGACCACCGGTAAGCTGGCATGGAGCTACCAGACCGTTCACCACGATCTATGGGATATGGATATGCCGTCCCAGCCGACGCTGGCGGACATTACCGTTAACGGCAAAACCGTACCGGTGATTTACGCGCCGGCGAAGACGGGTAACATCTTCGTCCTGGATCGCAGCAACGGTAAACTGGTCGTACCTGCACCGGAAAAACCGGTTCCGCAGGGCGCTGCTAAAGGCGATTACGTCAGCAAAACCCAGCCGTTCTCCGACCTGAGCTTCCGTCCGAAGAAAGATCTCAGCGGTGCAGACATGTGGGGCGCCACGATGTTTGACCAGCTGGTGTGCCGCGTGATGTTCCACCAGTTGCGCTATGAAGGCATCTTCACACCGCCTTCTGAACAGGGCACGCTGGTCTTCCCGGGTAACCTGGGGATGTTCGAATGGGGCGGCATTTCCGTTGACCCTAACCGTCAGGTCGCGATTGCCAACCCAATGGCCCTGCCGTTCGTATCCCGCCTGATCCCGCGTGGTCCAGGTAACCCAATGGAGCAGCCGAAAGACGCGAAAGGCAGCGGTACCGAAGCCGGCATTCAGCCGCAGTACGGCGTACCGTTTGGCGTGACGCTGAACCCGTTCCTCTCTCCGTTTGGTCTGCCGTGTAAACAGCCTGCCTGGGGTTATATCTCCGGTCTGGATCTGAAAACTAACCAGGTAGTCTGGAAAAAACGTATTGGTACCCCGCAGGACAGCATGCCGTTCCCGATGCCGGTTCCAGTGCCGTTCAATATGGGTATGCCAATGCTGGGTGGCCCGATTTCCACCGCCGGTAACGTGCTGTTCATCGCGGCAACCGCAGATAACTACCTGCGCGCGTACAACATGACCAACGGTGAAAAACTGTGGCAAGGCCGTCTGCCAGCCGGTGGACAAGCTACGCCGATGACCTATGAAGTGAATGGCAAGCAGTACGTTGTCATCTCTGCGGGCGGTCACGGTTCGTTTGGTACGAAGATGGGCGACTATATCGTCGCGTATGCACTGCCTGACGAAAACAAGTAACTGAAAAAGCCGGGTGGCGGCTACGCCTTACCCGGCCTACGGAAAGATGCAAAACGGCAACCTCGGTTGCCGTTTTTGTATTTGATCCCTCTCCCCGTGGGAGAGGGCCAGGGTGAGGGCATCAGGCCGCACTGTTTTAAACAGTGAAACCAAGCATCATCCCCGTATCCTCATGCTCCAGCAGATGGCAGTGCGCCATATAGGCAAACTCCTTCGGCGCGTCGTGGTCAAATTTCACCAGCACCTCGCTGACACCGCCTTCTACCCTCACCGTATCCTTCCAGCCCGCACGGTGCACATCAGGGGCCTTACCGTTCTCGGAGAGAATGCGGAACTGGGTACCGTGGATATGGAACGGATGCAGCATCATGTCCCCTTCGCCTGAAATCACCCAGCGCTCAAACTGACCTTTCGCGGCAGCAAACATCGGCGTGTTCATGTCGAACGCTTTGCCGTTGATCATATTGGCGTTGTGGAAATCAAAGCCATGCTCGCCGTGGCTCATGTTCCCCATGCCGCCCATTTTGCCGTGGTCCATATTCATATGGCCCATCATCTGCCCGTGGTGCATCCCCGCCATCGCCTTATCGCCATATTTCGCCATCAGCGCCTGCATGCCCATCATGTCGAGCATCGGGTTCATGGAGAGCTGCAGCTTGCGTTGCGTAAGCCCGTCAAGCGAGGGGAGTGCCGGCAGGGTGGTTAAGCTATCCGGCAGCGTGCCGGAAGCGGTCACCAGCAACGGCTGAATGCGCAGCACCAGATGCGCCTTATCAAAGGGCGCAACCGCCATCCCCATCTGACTGACCGGCAGCGTCACCAGGTCGAACGCTTTGCCGTCGCTGATATCCACCAGCACCTCAAAACGTTCCCCCATCAGCATCGGTAGCTCGTTTACCTTCACCGGCTCGGGCAGCAGCCCCCCGTCGCTGGCAACCACGTACAGGGGACGATTATCACTGGCGGCGAAATTGAGGGAGCGTGCGTTACAGCCGTTGAGCAGGCGCAGACGCAGCCAGCCTTTCGGTGCGGCATGTTGAGGATAAATAGCACCGTTGGTCAGCAGCGTGTCGCCAAACCAGCCGACCGCCGCACTCATGACGTCCAGCTGGTAGTCAATTTGCCCGTCAGCGTTGAATTTCTTGTCCTGCACAATCACCGGCACGTCGTCGATGCCCCACTGTTTAGGCAGGCGCAGCAGGCGGCTTTCGTCGTCTTCAATCAGCACCAGCCCCGCCAGCCCCATCGCTACCTGATGGCCGGTTTTGCCATGCTGATGCGGATGAAACCAACAGGTGGCTGCACGCTGCTCGGGCGTAAAGGTGACGCTGCGCTTGCCGCCCGCTTTGATGACGCCCTGCGGCCCGCCGTCCACCTCGCCCGGCACTTCCAGCCCGTGCCAGTGCAGCGTCGTCTCTTCAGCGAGCGTGTTGTGGATATCCACCGTCACCGCTTTCCCTTTACGTAACTGAAGCGCCGGACCGAGCAGATTACCGTTATAGCCCCACGTCGTGGCGTTGTGCTCGCCAAACGCCGTTTTGCCGGACTGAACAACAAGCTGGATACGGCTGCGGGCGTCAGCGGTGAGTAAATCAGGGATAGGTAAGGCCGGCCTGTCAGCGGCGAAAACCGCGCGGCTCCAGAGTGGTAATGCGCTGGCAGCCCCCAGCGCAACGGAATATTTCAAAAAATCACGGCGTTGCATGTTCATTTCCTTATTTCCAGCAGGCGATCTTTTGAGCATAAACCCTCCCCTTACCGGAAGGTCAAGTAAAGCGGCAATAATAAAGATCGTCGCACCGGCATCAAGTATGCTAACGTTAATTTTCCGTGAAGAAGTGGTAGAAGCAATGAAGACGTTTTTCAGGACAATTTTGTTCGGTAGCCTGATGGCAATGTGTGCGAACAGCTATGCGCTAAGTGAAAATGAAGCGGAAGATATGGCCGATTTAACGGCGGTTTTTGTATTCCTGAAAAATGATTGTGGCTACCAGAATTTACCCAACGGGCAAATTCGCCGCGCGCTGGTCTTTTTTGCCCAGCAGAACCAGTGGGATCTCAGCAACTACGACAGCTTCGACATGAAGGCGCTCGGTGAAGACAGCTACCGTGACCTAAGCGGCATTGGTATCCCCACTGCAAAAAAATGCAAAGCGCTGGCTCGCGATTCACTCAGCCTTCTCGCCTACGTGAAATAACCTTCCCGACGCCCCTTGTTGAGCCTATAGCCGTGCAACCACGGTTATAGTTAGCTATCATGTTTCGCTCATTTTTTGAGAGTGTAACGGATGTTAACACAGGAGGAGTCTGCATATGGCCGACCACACGTTGTGGCATGAAACACTGCATGACCAGTTTGGTCAGTACTTTGCCGTGGATAACGTGCTCTATCATGAGAAAACCGATCACCAGGATTTGATCATCTTCGAGAATGCCGCCTTTGGCCGCGTCATGGCGCTAGACGGCGTCGTGCAAACGACCGAGCGGGATGAGTTTATCTATCATGAGATGATGACCCACGTCCCTCTGCTGGCGCACGGTCATGCGAAGCATGTCCTGATTATCGGCGGTGGCGACGGCGCAATGCTGCGTGAGGTTTCCCGCCATCGGTCCATTGAAACCATCACCATGGTGGAAATCGATGCGGGCGTGGTCTCTTTCTGCCGCCAGTACCTGCCTAACCACAATGCCGGCAGCTATGACGATCCGCGCTTTAACCTGGTGATTGACGACGGTGTTAACTTCGTTAACCAGACTACCCAAACGTTTGACGTCATTATCTCCGACTGTACCGACCCGATCGGCCCCGGCGCGTCGCTGTTTACCTCCTCCTTCTACGAAGGCTGCAAGCGCTGCCTGAACCCTGGCGGGATCTTTGTCGCCCAAAATGGCGTCTGCTTCCTGCAGCAGGATGAAGCGATCGACAGCCATCGCAAGCTGAGCACCTATTTCGGCGATGTCAGCTTCTATCAGGCCGCCATTCCGACGTACTACGGCGGGATCATGACCTTCGCGTGGGCAACGGACAACGACGTATTGCGCCATCTCTCCACCGAAATTATCCAGGCCCGCTTCCACCAGGCCGGTCTTCAGTGCCGATACTACAATCCGGCCGTACATACCGCTGCGTTTGCGTTGCCGCAATACCTGCAAGATGCATTATCCACAAAGGGGGTGAGCTAATTGAAAAAGCTTAAACTGCATGGCTTTAACAACCTGACCAAAAGCCTGAGTTTTTGTATTTACGATATCTGCTATGCCAAAACAGCGGAAGAACGCGATGGTTACATCGCCTATATCGATGAACTCTACAACGCCAACCGTCTGACCGAGATCCTGTCAGAGACCTGCTCAATTATCGGCGCAAACATCCTTAATATCGCCCGCCAGGATTATGAACCCCAGGGCGCCAGCGTGACCATACTGGTCAGCGAAGAGCCGGTCGATCCGAAGCTCATCGACAAAACTGAACATCCGGGCCCGCTGCCGGAAGTGGTTGTTGCGCACCTTGATAAAAGCCATATCTGCGTTCACACCTACCCGGAAAGCCATCCGGAAGGCGGGCTGTGTACGTTCCGCGCCGATATCGAAGTATCGACCTGCGGCGTGATTTCCCCGCTTAACGCGCTGAACTATTTAATTCACCAGTTGGAATCGGATATCGTCACGATTGATTATCGCGTCCGTGGTTTTACCCGTGATATCAACGGCATGAAGCACTTCATCGACCACGAGATCAATTCTATTCAGAACTTTATGTCCGACGACATGAAATCGCTGTACGACATGATGGACGTGAACGTGTATCAGGAAAACATCTTCCATACCAAGATGTTACTTAAGGAGTTCGACCTTAAGCACTATATGTTCCACACGAAGCCGGAAGATTTGAGCGAAGAAGAGCGTAAGGCCATTACTGACCTGCTCTGGAAAGAGATGCGCGAGATCTACTACGGCCGCAATATTCCGGCCGTGTAAAAGCAAGCCGGAGCAAGGATGCTCCGGTCTGTTATTTCTGTTTCATAAAGTCTCGGTAGGCCGTCACCACCTGAAGGAAGTCCTCTACGCCGCACATCGACAGGCTTTCTTCGTCGTAATAGCTCATTCCCTCTTCCATCTCGTCACCTGAAAACTCGAGCTGGTTGGCGCGCACCATCACCTCTTCGCCATCCATCCACAGCGTGTATTCATGTCCGGCACGCTGCCAGGAACGTTCACTCCCTTTCACCGTATCTGCCGCCTGTTCAACTTCATCAAGAAGTGCGAGATTTTCTTTCACCTCTTCGTTAAACCAGTGTCCAACGGCTTCGTGGCCCATCGACATACGCACTTTCACCACTCCGGTGATGTCGCGCAGAAATTCGTAATCCATAGTGTTTTCCTCTGCAAAGCCATTAGGGTAATTATCGCAGCAGAGAGGAAGAAAAAAAGCGTGAGAGGTGGGAGGAATGAAAATAAAAAGGTGAGAGCAAGACCCTGCGGCCTGATGCCCTCACCCCGTCCCTCTCCCACGGGAGAGGGTGCAAACACTAAAAACCGTCTCGTGGAGACGGTTTTGCTTTTATACCGCCGTCTGGAAGATAACCCCGTCAGCCTTCTCGGTGTACTGAGAGAGCTGGTCGAAGTTCAGATAGCGATAGGTATCCACCGCCGTCTTATCAACCTGAGCCACAAAGGTCTGGTACTCTTCCGGCGTTGGCAGTTTGCCAATCAGCGCCGCAACCGCCGCCAGCTCCGCAGAAGCCAGGAAGACGTTTGCACCGGTACCTAAACGGTTCGGGAAGTTACGGGTAGAGGTGGAGACCACCGTCGCACCGTCGGCTACGCGCGCCTGGTTACCCATACACAGGGAACAGCCAGGAATTTCAATACGCGCACCGCTCTTACCAAACACGCTGTAATAGCCCTCTTCGGTCAGCTGAGCCGCGTCCATACGGGTTGGCGGTGCCACCCACAGACGGGTTGGCAGCTGGCCTTTGTGGGTATCCAGCAGTTTACCGGCAGCACGGAAGTGACCGATGTTGGTCATACAGGATCCGATGAACACTTCGTCGATCTTCTCGCCCTGAACTTCAGACAGCGGACGCGCGTCGTCCGGATCGTTCGGTGCACACAGGATTGGCTCTTTGATATCCGCCAGATCGATGTCGATCACCGCCGCGTACTCTGCGTCAGCATCGGCTTCCAGCAGCTGCGGATCGGCCAGCCATTTTTCCATACCCTGGATACGACGCTCCAGCGTACGACGGTCGCCGTAGCCTTCTGCAATCATCCACTTCAGCAGCACGATGTTCGAGTTCAGATACTCAATAATCGGCTCTTTGTTCAGCTTGATGGTACAGCCTGCAGCAGAACGCTCGGCGGAAGCATCGGTCAGCTCGAACGCCTGCTCTACTTTCAGATCCGGCAGACCTTCAATTTCCAGGATACGGCCGGAGAAGATGTTTTTCTTACCTTTCTTCTCAACGGTCAGCAGGCCCTGTTTAATTGCATACAGCGGGATTGCGTGAACCAGGTCGCGCAGGGTGATACCCGGCTGCATTTTGCCTTTGAAGCGCACCAGCACCGATTCCGGCATATCCAGCGGCATCACGCCGGTCGCCGCAGCAAACGCTACCAGACCGGAGCCCGCCGGGAAGGAGATACCGATTGGGAAACGGGTATGGGAGTCACCGCCGGTACCCACGGTATCCGGCAGCAGCATGCGGTTCAGCCACGAGTGGATGACGCCATCACCCGGACGCAGGGAAACGCCGCCGCGGTTCATGATGAAGTCTGGCAGCGTGTGGTGCGTGGTCACGTCAACCGGCTTCGGATACGCCGCGGTATGACAGAAGGACTGCATCACCAGATCGGAAGAGAAGCCCAGGCACGCCAGGTCTTTCAGTTCGTCGCGGGTCATTGGGCCAGTGGTGTCCTGAGACCCCACGGAGGTCATCTTCGGCTCGCAGTACGCGCCTGGACGAATACCGGCTACGCCGCACGCGCGGCCCACCATTTTCTGCGCCAGAGAGTAACCGCGGTTGCTCTCGGCCACGTCTTTCGCCTGACGGAAAACGTCTGAATGCGGCAGACCCAGCGCTTCACGCGCTTTGGTGGTCAGGCCACGGCCGATGATCAGCGGAATACGGCCACCGGCACGCACTTCGTCGATCAGCACGTCGGTTTTCAGCTCAAAGCTTGCCAGCAGCTCGTTGGTTTCGTGATTACGCACTTCGCCTTTATACGGGTAAACGTCAATCACGTCGCCCATGTTCAGGTTATTCACGTCGACTTCAATTGGCAGTGCGCCCGCATCTTCCATGGTGTTGAAGAAGATAGGCGCAATTTTACCGCCGAGGCACAGGCCGCCGCCGCGTTTGTTCGGCACATGAGGAATGTCGTCACCCATGAACCACAGCACGGAGTTGGTCGCGGATTTACGGGAAGAACCGGTACCCACAACGTCACCCACGTAGGCCAGCGGGAAACCTTTTTTCTGCAGGGCTTCGATCTGTTTGATCGGGCCGACGCTGCCAGGCTGGTCCGGCTCAATACCTTCACGGGCGTTTTTCAGCATTGCCAGGGCGTGCAGAGGGATATCCGGGCGAGACCATGCATCCGGCGCCGGAGAGAGGTCGTCGGTGTTGGTTTCACCGGTTACTTTGAAAACGGTGACGGTAATTTTTTCAGCCAGAGCTGGACGGTTCAGGAACCATTCGGCATCAGCCCAGGACTGCATCACCTGCTTCGCATAGGCGTTGCCTGCTTTGGCTTTTTCTTCCACATCGTAGAAGTTATCGAACATCAGCAGCGTGGAAGAGAGCGCTTTAGCGGCAATCGGTGCCAGCTTGTCGTTATCCAGCGCGTCAATCAGCGGATGAATGTTATAACCACCCTGCATGGTGCCGAGCAGTTCAATGGCTTTTTCAGGAGTAACCAGTGGGGAGGTGGCTTCGCCTTTGGCGATAGCAGCAAGGAATCCGGCTTTTACGTAGGCAGCTTCATCTACGCCAGGCGGTACGCGGTTGATCAACAGATCTAACAGGAATTCTTCTTCGCCCTTAGGCGGGTTCTTCAGCAGCTCGACGAGCGCGGCCATTTGGGTTGCATCTAAAGGTTTGGGTACAATTCCCTCGGCGGCACGTTCTGCTACGTGCTTACGGTATTCTTCTAGCACGACGGTTCTCCTCGCTCTCATTGTCATATGCGGCGGGCGTTCTCTTCACGCTCCTGTGAGACAGCAGTTTGTAGGGTAAATGCCCGATACCGCGTCGGGCAGCATAGCAGGATTTCTGCACAGTGTTAATCCGTTTACAAAAAAGCAACATTAAAAAATTTGCTGAATCGTTAAGCATGGTGTAGCGACGATTTAGGGCATCGTTATGCGGTTTCTTATGCACCGTGACGCTTCAGTTTTTTCTCCATCAGATATAATTGTGTAATAAATACTCACACTCTTTATCCGGACGTACCGGACGCTTCCCAATAAAAGTCAAAACAGTAAAAGACGGGTGAATAATACTCACGCCAACCGTAACGCCTCACGGCACAGCGCTTGTCTCGTTGGAGTCATTTTATGAAGTTGCCCTTTAAGCCACATCTGCTCGTTCTTCTGTGCAGTGCCGGGCTGCTTGCCGCCTCAGGCGTCATGTTTGTCAAAAGTCGTGCAACGGAACCCGTTGCGCCAGCCCCTGCCGCACAACCGTCGGCTGCACCTGCCGCAGTACCACCTGCCCCTGTCGCCGCGCCAGCGTATACTGCCGCGCAAATCGACCAGTGGGTTGCCCCCATCGCGCTCTATCCGGACGCCCTGCTGTCACAAATTTTGATGGCTTCGACCTACCCGGCCAACGTGATACAGGCAGCGCAGTGGTCCAAAGACAACCCCAAAATGGAAGGGGACGCCGCTATTCAGGCCGTTGCCAGCCAGCCCTGGGATCCCAGCGTAAAATCGCTGGTCGCGTTTCCTCAGCTTATGTCGCTGATGGGCGAAAACCCGCCGTGGGTACAAAATCTGGGCGATGCGTTTCTCGCACAACCGAAAGATGTGATGGATTCCGTTCAGCGCCTGCGCGCGCTGGCACAGAAGACCGGCGCCTTACAATCGACGCCTCAGCAGACGGTCACCACCGTGACCAAACCGGCGCCGGCTAAAACCAGCACCACCGAGTCAACGACAGCCACAACGTCCGCGCCAGCGCCTACGGTTATTAAAATTGAATCTGCCGATCCGCAGGTCGTTTACGTCCCAACTTATAACCCCAATACGGTGTACGGTACCTGGCCAAACACCGCCTATCCGCCTACCTATCTCCCACCTTCACCCGGGGAGCAGTTTGGTAACAGCTTCGTCAACGGTTTAGGCTTCAGCCTGGGTGTCGCCACAACCTATGCCATCTTCAGCAACATTGACTGGGATGATGACGATGACTGGGACCATCACCATGACGACTGGGATAATCACGGCGGCTATAACCGCAACGGTGATAACAACATCAATATTAACGTTGAGAACTTTAATAAAATCAGCGGACAGCGGCTGACGGATGCCAACCGCACCTGGCAGCACAACCCGGCCTACCGGGAAGGTGTCCCCTACCCCACTAACCAGCTCAACAATCGCTTCCACTCCACCAGCGCGGCCACAGGGTTAAGCTCAACGCAGCAAAAACCGGCTAACCGCGATAGCCAGCGTCAGGCCGCCCTCAGCCAGATGGAGAAATCAACGGGCAAAACCTTCCCGCAAACGGCGCGCCCCGGAACCAAAGAGGGGCAGCGTCAGGCCTCAAGTGAACAGCTGAAGCAGATTTCTCAGCGCAATAACTACCGGGGCTACGACACCAAACCGCAGGCGCCGAAGCGGACGACCGCGCAGCAGCGAGAAAACCGCCAGGCCACAGCCCAGAGGCAAGAGAAACGGGTTTCGCAACCTGCGCAGCAACGCGCTCTTCAGCAGCGAAACAGTCAGCCCCGGGCTAATGCGCTGAGCGGCAACGACAGCCGCTCCGCGAACTGGCAGGCGCAGCAGCAGCGTGGTGCGCAAAGCAGACAGCTCGCGGCTCGCCAGCAGCCGCCGCGCCAGGCGTCTGGCGCACGTGCTGAACGCCGTGAAATTCGACATCGCTAAGGGAACCGACATGAAAAGTAAACTACTCAGTGGAATGGTGTTGTTCATGCTTTCGGCCTCGGCGATGGCGCAGCAGTCCTTTAGCACGCCCGACCAGGCGACCGATGCGCTGGCCCACGCCATTAACGAGCATAATGAGAACGCTATGAGCAACCTGCTTGGAGAGAACTGGCGCGATTTTCTGCCCCCTGAAGGCGTTGATCCGGACGCCGTCGATCGCTTCCTGCGCGACTGGAAAGTCCGTCATAACACCGTTGTTGAAGGGGATACGGCGCACCTTGTTGTCGGAGAGAGCGGCTGGCAGCTTCCCATTCCGGTGAACAAAACCGTAGCAGGCTGGCAGTTCGATATCAAAGAAGGTGCTGAAGAGATCCTGACCCGCGAAATTGGACGTAACGAACTCGCCGCCATTGAAGCCTTGCATGCCTATGTCGATGCGCAGCAAAGCTACTTTGCGATGAACCAAAAGTACGCGCAGAAAATTGTCAGCGCGGAAGGGAAAAAAGACGGTTTATACTGGCCTGCCTCACCCGGCGAAGCGCCCAGTCCGCTCGGACCGGCTTTTAGCCCGAAAGAGCCGGGTACCGGCTATCACGGCTATCGTTTCCGGATCCTGCCGGAGAACAACGGTTTCGCGATGGTTGCCTGGCCGGTTAGCTATGGTCAGACGGGCGTGATGAGCTTTGTGATAAATCAGGACGACAAGGTTTATCAGTCAGATCTCGGCAGCGATTCGGAGCAAAAAGCCCGGGCGTTAACCGCGTATCACCCTGATAAAACCTGGCAGCCCGTTGCACCCTGAATAGCGTCAACGGACCACGTTTTGCAAGCCGGGTATGGCGAAGCCGCCACCCGGCTTTTGAACTTACAGAATATTTGCTACCGACTTCGCCAGCTGCGCTTCCAGAACCGGTTTCGCGTCTTCGAATTTCAGATTCACTTTGTTCGCATTCGATACCACGCGGGTCTGATACTTCGCGCGATCGCCCTGCTCGCTGCTGGTTTGCAGCTTCACGCCGGACGTACCCTGACGCAGCGCCGCAATGTTATCGGTGGTGACTTTCGCTTTGCTACGCTCAGAGATCTGCAGGTCGGTTACCATGGTGTAGTTCACATCTTCTACCATCGCATCTGCAGCCATGCCGATCAGGCCCGCCGCCAGCCCTACGCCCAACGCCGCACCAGAAGAATTACTGTTATAGGCCGTGATACCGGCACCCAGCGCAGCGCCAACGGCGGCACCTTCATAGCCGGTTTTTAAATAGCCCTGGGCTTCACGCAGATCCATTTTGTCCGCTTTCAGGACGTTAGCCTGAACCCAGTAGTATGCACTGTCAGGAGAGGACGTTACCTTATACCCTTTGGCGCTCAGATCGTTTGCCAGCAGCGTCTGGAGATTGCTCATATCTTTATCAGAGGTGTTTTTTACCTGAATGTAGACCGTTTTCTCGTTAGACGGCTCCAGCCAGATGGTTTCGCTCATCTGCGTTTTCACTTCCAGGTTACGTTTTTTCACGGCCGTCGTCATCGCACCGCATCCGGTCAGCGTCATGACTGCCGCCAGTAAGCCAATCCCCATCACTTTCTTCAAAGACATGTTATTTCCTTTTTGCGTGTAATCAAAAATCCAGAACCTCTAACCGTGTGGCCAGTAGCTACACAATGGTGAAAAAAGTATCGGCAGATAAGCGCAAATTTTTAGGGGAAATAACAATAAGTTACCTACCATAACGGGTAGTTTTCAGGCAAAAAAAACGCCTCCGAGGAGGCGTTTAGAAAGCAGAAATAAACTTATTTCTTCTTCGCTTTCGCGTTTGGCAGGTCGGTGATGCTGCCTTCAAACACTTCTGCCGCCAGGCCCACAGACTCGTGCAGAGTCGGGTGAGCGTGGATGGTCAGCGCGATGTCTTCAGCGTCGCAACCCATTTCGATAGCCAGACCGATTTCACCCAGCAGCTCGCCGCCGTTGGTACCGACAATTGCACCACCGATCACGCGGTGAGTCTCTTTGTCGAAGATCAGTTTGGTCATACCGTCTGCACAGTCGGAAGCGATAGCACGGCCAGAAGCAGCCCACGGGAAGGTGGCGGTTTCGTAGCTGATGCCTTTCTCTTTCGCTTCTTTCTCAGTCAGACCAACCCATGCAACTTCTGGCTCGGTATACGCGATAGATGGGATGACTTTCGGATCGAAGTAGTGCTTCATGCCGGCGATAACTTCAGCGGCAACGTGACCTTCGTGAACACCTTTGTGCGCCAGCATTGGCTGACCGACGATATCGCCGATAGCAAAGATGTGCGGCACGTTAGTGCGCAGCTGTTTGTCAACGCGGATGAAACCACGGTCGTCCACTTCCACGCCAGCTTTGCCTGCGTCGAGGTTTTTACCGTTCGGCACACGGCCGATAGCCACCAGCACGGCGTCGTAACGCTGTGGTTCTGCAGGGGCCTTTTTGCCTTCCATGGAAACGTAAATACCGTCTTCTTTCGCTTCAACGGCAGTCACTTTGGTTTCCAGCATCAGGTTGAATTTCTTGCTGATGCGTTTGGTGAAGACTTTAACGATGTCTTTGTCTGCAGCCGGGATAACCTGGTCGAACATTTCAACCACGTCAATATCTGAACCCAGCGCATGGTACACGGTACCCATTTCCAGACCGATGATACCGCCACCCATAACCAGCAGGCGCTTAGGAACGGTTTTCAGCTCCAGCGCATCGGTGGAATCCCACACGCGTGGATCTTCATGTGGAATGAACGGCAGTTCGATTGGGCGAGAACCTGCTGCGATGATCGCATTGTCGAAGTTGATCACGGTTTTGCCGTTTTCGCCTTCCACTTCCAGGGTGTTCGCACCGGTGAATTTACCCAGACCGTTTACCACTTTCACTTTACGGCCTTTGGCCATACCCGCCAGACCGCCGGTCAGTTGAGTGATAACTTTCTCTTTCCAGGTACGAATTTTGTCGATATCGGTTTTCGGCTCGCCGAAGACGATACCGTGTTCAGCCAGCGCTTTGGCTTCTTCGATAACTTTCGCTACATGCAGCAGCGCTTTAGAAGGGATACAGCCGACGTTCAGACAAACACCGCCGAGGGTGCTGTAACGTTCTACGATGACGGTTTCCAGACCTAAATCCGCTGCGCGGAATGCTGCGGAGTAACCTGCCGGGCCTGCCCCAAGTACTACGACCTGAGTTTTGATTTCTGTGCTCATCATGACCTCTTAATTTATACCCGTCGTCCACCGGGTCGTTCTATCCGTCCGTATTTTACAAAATTGTTAACAATTTTGAAACAACAAACGGCTCACGAATTGTCGCTTTCGCCGATAACCTCACGACCATCAGGAGATTACCAGAAAAAAGCCGGCCGATTGGCCGGCTTTTCGATTACATCACCAGGCGGCGAATGTCGCTCAGGGTGTTGTTGATGATGGTGATGAAACGCGCACCATCAGCACCGTCGATCACGCGGTGGTCGAAGGACAGAGAGATTGGCATCATCAGACGCGGCACGAACTCTTTGCCATTCCACACCGGCTCCATCGCAGACTTGGACACACCGAGGATAGCCACTTCCGGCGCGTTCACGATCGGCGCGAAGTGGGTAGTACCCAGGCCGCCGATGCTGGAGATAGTGAAGCAGCCGCCCTGCATTTCGCCGGCAGTCAGCTTACCATCACGCGCTTTCTTGGAGATGGTGGTCAGTTCACGGGACAGCTCAGTGATGCTCTTCTTGTTCACGTCTTTGAAGACCGGAACAACCAGACCATTTGGCGTATCAACCGCAACACCGATGTTGATGTATTTCTTCAGCGTCAGCTTCTGGCCGTCTTCGGACAGGGAGCTGTTGAAGCGTGGCATCTGCTCAAGGGCAGCGGCAACGGCTTTCATGATGAAGACCACTGGGGTGAATTTCACGTCCAGCTTGCGCTTCTCAGCTTCGGCGTTCTGCTGTTTACGGAACGCTTCCAGATCGGTGATATCGGTCTTATCGAAGTGCGTAACGTGCGGGATCATCACCCAGTTACGGCTCAGGTTAGCACCAGAGATTTTCTGGATGCGGCCCAGTTCCACTTCTTCGATTTCGCCGAACTTGCTGAAGTCCACTTTTGGCCATGGCAGCATGCCCGGGATACCGCCGCCGGCGGCTGCAGCAGGTGCAGCTTCGGCGCGTTTCACCGCGTCTTTCACGTAGGTCTGAACGTCTTCGCGCAGGATACGACCCTTACGGCCGGTCCCTTTCACTTTCGCCAGGTTCACACCGAACTCGCGCGCCAGGCGACGAATCAGCGGGGTGGCGTGGACGTAAGCGTCGTTTTCAGCGAACTCAGATTTGCCTTCCGCTTTTGCAGCAGGAGCCGCAGCAGGTTTAGACGCCTGAGCCGGAGCAGCAGCAGGTGCCGGAGCAGCCGCGGCAGCCGGAGCTGCGGCAGGCGCAGCGCCTTCCACTTCGAAGACCATGATCAGAGAGCCGGTAGACACTTTGTCACCGGTGCTGATTTTAATCTCTTTAACGGTACCCGCGAACGGCGCAGGGACTTCCATAGAAGCCTTGTCGCCTTCAACCGTGATCAGTGACTGTTCAGCGGCAACTTTGTCGCCCACTTTCACCATCACTTCGGTTACTTCAACTTCGTCACCGCCGATGTCCGGTACGTTAACGTCTTTCGCGCCGCCAGCAGCTGCTGGTGCAGCGGCCGGAGCCGGAGCAGCGGCCTGTGCTGGCGCGGCAGCAGGTGCAGCACCCGCCACTTCGAAGACCATGATCAGCGACCCGGTAGACACTTTGTCGCCGGTGTTGATCTTGATCTCTTTAACGGTACCCGCGAACGGAGCCGGCACTTCCATAGAGGCTTTGTCGCCTTCTACGGTGATCAGTGACTGCTCAGCTGCAACGGTGTCGCCCACTTTCACCAGGATTTCAGTGACTTCAACTTCGTCACCGCCGATGTCAGGCACGTTAACGTCTTTCGCTGCCGCGGCAGCTGCTGGAGCAGCGGCGGCCGGAGCGGCTTCTTTCTTCTCTTCCTGCGCAGGTGCAGCTGCTGCTGCACCGTCGGCGGAATCGAAAATCATGATCAGTTTGCCGGTCTCGGTTTTATCGCCAACAGAGACTTTGATCTCTTTAACGATGCCAGCCTGAGGAGACGGGACTTCCATAGAGGCTTTGTCGCCTTCTACGGTGATCAGCGACTGTTCAGCTTCAACTTTGTCGCCTACTTTGACCAGGATCTCGGTGATTTCAACTTCATCAGCCCCGATGTCCGGTACATTGATTTCGATAGCCATTATTCTTTTACCTCTTACGCCAGACGCGGGTTAACTTTTTCTGCATCGATGTTGAATTTGGTGATTGCGTCAGCAACCACTTTCTTATCGATTTCGCCACGTTTAGCCAGTTCGCCCAGTGCTGCTACAACCACGTAAGAAGCATCAACTTCGAAGTGGTGACGCAGGTTTTCGCGGCTGTCAGAACGACCGAAGCCGTCAGTACCCAGAACGCGATAATCATCAGCAGGAACGTAAGTACGAACCTGCTCAGCGAACAGTTTCATATAGTCAGTAGACGCCACCGCTGGTGCATCGTTCATCACCTGAGCGATGTACGGAACGCGTGGAGTTTCCATTGGGTGCAGCATGTTCCAACGCTCACAATCCTGGCCATCACGCGCCAGTTCAGTGAAGGAGGTCACGCTGTACACGTCGGAGCCCACACCGTAATCTTTCGCCAGGATCTGTGCCGCTTCACGGACGTGACGCAGGATAGAACCGGAGCCCAGCAGCTGAACTTTACCTTTGCTACCTTCGAGGGTTTCGAGTTTGTAGATACCTTTACGGATACCTTCCTCGGCACCTGCTGGCATTGCCGGCATGTGGTAGTTTTCGTTCAGGGTGGTGATGTAGTAGTAAATGTTCTCTTGCGCTTCACCGTACATGCGCTGCAGACCGTCATGCATGATGACTGCCACTTCGTACGCGTAAGACGGGTCGTAAGAGATACAGTTAGGGATAGTCAGAGACTGAATGTGGCTGTGGCCATCTTCGTGCTGCAGACCTTCACCGTTCAGGGTCGTACGACCGGAAGTACCGCCTACCAGGAAGCCGCGAGCCTGCTGGTCGCCAGCCTGCCAGCACAGGTCACCGATACGCTGGAACCCGAACATGGAGTAGTAGATGTAGAACGGGATCATCGGCAGGTTGTTGGTGCTGTAAGAGGTCGCAGCAGCCAGCCAGGATGCGCCTGCGCCCAGCTCGTTGATACCTTCCTGCAGGATCTGACCTTTCTCGTCTTCTTTGTAGTATGCAACCTGCTCACGGTCCTGCGGGGTGTACTGCTGGCCGTTCGGGCTGTAGATACCGATCTGACGGAACAGACCTTCCATACCGAAAGTACGCGCTTCGTCAGCGATGATTGGAACCAGACGATCTTTGATCGACTTGTTCTTCAGCATCACGTTCAGGGCACGAACGAAAGCGATAGTGGTAGAGATCTCTTTATTCTGCTCTTCCAGCAGCTGAGAGAAGTCTTCCAGCGCTGGCAGTTCCAGTTTCTCGGTGAAGTTAGGCTGACGAGCTGGCAGGTAGCCTTTCAGCGCCTGACGACGTTCGTGCAGGTACTTGTGCTCTTCAGAACCTTCCGGGAAGGTGATGTAAGACAGGTTTTCTACCTGCTCATCGGTCACTGGAACGTTGAAACGGTCGCGAATGTAACGCACGCCGTCCATGTTCATTTTCTTAACCTGGTGAGCGATGTTTTTACCTTCTGCGGTATCACCCATGCCGTAACCTTTGATGGTGTGGGCCAGGATTACAGTCGCTTTACCTTTGGTTTCCTGCGCTTTTTTCAGTGCAGCGTAGACTTTCTTCGGATCGTGACCACCGCGGTTCAGGGCCCAGATCTGCTCGTCAGTCCAGTCTGCAACCAGCGCTGCGGTTTCAGGGTATTTGCCGAAGAAGTGCTCGCGAACGTAGGCACCATCTTTGGATTTGAAGGTCTGGTAGTCACCGTCAACGGTTTCGTTCATCAGCTGGATCAGTTTACCGCTGGTGTCTTTACGCAGCAGCTCATCCCAACGACCGCCCCACATGACTTTAATCACGTTCCAGCCAGCACCTGCGAAGATGCCTTCCAGTTCGTTGATGATCTTGCCGTTGCCGGTTACCGGACCATCCAGACGCTGCAGGTTACAGTTGATGATGAAGCACAGGTTGTCCAGCTTCTCACGGGTCGCGATGGTGATCGCACCTTTAGATTCTGGCTCATCCATTTCGCCGTCGCCCAGGAAGGCGTAAACGGTTTGCTCAGAGGTGTCTTTCAGACCACGGTGTTCCAGATACTTCAGGAATTTAGCCTGATAGATCGCACCGATTGGACCCAGACCCATAGATACGGTCGGGAACTGCCAGAATTCAGGCATCAGTTTAGGGTGCGGGTAAGAAGACAGACCTTTACCGTGAACTTCCTGACGGAAGTTGTTCATCTGCTCTTCAGTCAGACGACCTTCCAGGAATGCACGTGCATAGATGCCCGGAGAGATGTGGCCCTGGAAGTACACCAGATCGCCGCCGTCTTTCTCGTTAGCTGCACGGAAGAAGTGGTTGAAGCACACTTCGTAAACGGTTGCAGAAGACTGGAAGGACGCCATGTGGCCACCCAGTTCCAGGTCTTTCTTGGATGCGCGCAGAACGGTCATGATGGCGTTCCAGCGGATTGCAGAACGGATACGACGTTCCAGATCCAGATTGCCCGGGTATTCCGGTTCGTCTTCGACGGCAATCGTGTTTACGTAGTTGCTAGCCCCTGCACCTGAAGCAACCTTCACGCCGCCTTTGCGGGCTTCAGAAAGCAGCTGATCAATCAGATACTGAGCGCGCTCAACACCTTCTTCACGGATGACCGATTCGATCGCCTGTAGCCAGTCGCGAGTTTCGATCGGATCCACGTCATTTTGGAGACGTTCTGACATGGGGGTATTCCTTATCTATCTAATACGTTGATTTGTCTGGAACCTGTCCCATTGTGCTCTTGGGCAAGAACACAATAAGACAGGTTCTGCGTTTAGTTGCCGCGCTCTAAAAGTACCTGGCGCTTAATCCTTTCGTTGCTGTATGCGGCGTAATGAACGTTCGCGACGCGATTGTTCACGGCTGCGGTCCAGCAAGATTTCCTCAATGAAAGCCAGATGTCGGTGCGACGCTTCGCGCGCCTGCTCCGGTTCCCCGGCCATTATCGCCTCGAATACTCGGGTGCGATGGTTGCTTACCAGTGGGAGCATGTCCCGACGGGCATACAACAATTCAAAATTCTGACGAACGTTCTGGGCCAGCATCGGCTCCATGCAGCGTAGCAGATGGAGAAGCACCACATTGTGTGCCGCTTCGGTGACGGCGATTTGATACTGGACGACGGCGCTGGACTCGGCGTCTAAATCGCCGGACTGCTGTGCCCGTTCAATGGCCTGATGCAGTTCGCGGATACGCACGCGATCTTCATCAGTGCTGCGAAGGGCGGCGTAATAAGCCGCAATTCCTTCAAGCGCGTGACGGGTCTCAAGCAGGTCAAACTGGGATTCTGGGTGGTCAGAGAGAAGTTCTACCAGCGGATCGCTGAAGCTCTGCCACAGGCTGTTTTGCACAAAAGTTCCGCCGCCCTGGCGACGAAGCAGCAAGCCCTTTGCTTCGAGACGTTGAATTGCCTCACGCAGAGAGGGACGTGAAACGTCGAACTGTTTTGCCAGTTCGCGTTCTGGCGGAAGTTTCTCACCCGGGCGCAGAGTCCCTTCGAGGATTAAAAACTCCAGCTGCTGCTCAATCACATCAGATAGTTTTGGTTGGCGAATTTTGCTGTAGGCCATATTCCCTGTCTTGCGCCTTTTTGCCCGGAGTCAATTGGTCTTACCAATTTCTATTTCGTATCGCTAAAGTAACAAAGTATTCACCTTCTGTCCATATTGGTTTTGATTGAAATCAGTAAACCCTGCACATTTTAACAACCTTACAGAAATAACGTTTCAGAAATGTAACTTTGCACAAATGAGTTGATTACTACTAAAGAGGGAGATTTAACCTTAATGAAACGAGGGTTTTTGCAATCTGAAGCGATTCAACAAAGCAAATAATGAAATTTCGCCCACTTATGGCGCATTTCTATTCTATAGGTTGGGGTAAGAAGGGTGAGCGGAGCGATTTACAAATGCTTTCTTTTTATTCAAGTCGTCATCCGTGCGTCATAAAGCAGGTGCATTCGCAGGCACTTACCACTATTCTTGCGCTTACGGAAGTCATCACCGATTTTTTCGGTCTTATTAACCGTAAAGAAATAAATACAGAAAACGGATATTCATAATTACACACGCTCAGCGTGAACATAACAACCACACACGAGGTTTCAAATGGAAGCTCAACAGCACGGCGATCAGCTAAAGCGCGGGCTAAAAAACCGCCATATTCAGCTCATCGCACTGGGCGGTGCCATCGGAACCGGCCTCTTTCTGGGTAGCGCATCCGTTATTCAGTCAGCCGGTCCGGGCATTATTCTGGGGTACGCAATCGCGGGCTTTATCGCGTTTCTGATTATGCGTCAGTTAGGTGAAATGGTCGTGGAAGAGCCGGTGGCAGGCTCCTTTAGCCACTTTGCCTATAAGTACTGGGGCAGCTTTGCCGGTTTCGCCTCAGGCTGGAACTATTGGGTGCTGTACGTACTGGTTGCCATGGCCGAGCTTACCGCCGTCGGGAAATACATTCAGTTCTGGTATCCCGAGATCCCAACCTGGGCCTCGGCTGCGGCCTTCTTCGTCATTATTAACGCCATTAACCTGACCAACGTAAAAGTGTTCGGTGAAATGGAGTTCTGGTTCGCCATCATCAAGGTCATTGCCGTTGTGGCGATGATTATCTTTGGCGGCTGGCTGCTGTTCAGCGGCAACGGCGGCCCGCAGGCAACCGTTCGCAACCTCTGGGAACAGGGTGGCTTCCTGCCTCACGGCATGACGGGTCTGGTGATGATGATGGCAATTATCATGTTCTCCTTCGGCGGTCTGGAGCTGGTGGGCATTACGGCCGCTGAAGCTGACAACCCGGAGCAGAGCATTCCAAAAGCCACTAACCAGGTTATCTACCGTATCCTGATCTTCTATGTGGGTTCGCTGGCCGTGCTGCTCTCCCTGCTGCCGTGGACGCGCGTCACCGCCGATACCAGCCCGTTTGTGCTGATCTTCCACGAACTGGGTGATACGGTCGTGGCGAATGCGCTCAACGTTGTCGTCCTGACGGCGGCTCTGTCCGTTTACAATAGCTGCGTGTACTGCAACAGCCGTATGCTGTTCGGTCTGGCGCAGCAGGGTAACGCCCCGAAAGCGCTGCTCAACGTCGATAAACGCGGCGTGCCGGTAAACACCATTATCGTTTCGGCGATCGTGACCGCGCTGTGCGTCCTCATTAACTACATGGCGCCGGAATCGGCGTTTGGCCTGCTGATGGCGCTGGTGGTCTCTGCGCTGGTCATCAACTGGGCGATGATCAGCCTGGCGCACATCAAGTTCCGTCGCGCGAAACAGCAGCAGGGCGTCACCACGCGCTTCCCTGCCCTGCTCTATCCGCTGGGTAACTGGATTTGCCTGCTGTTCATGGCGGCCGTGCTGGTGATCATGCTGATCACCCCGGGTATGGCGATTTCTGTGTACCTGATTCCGGTCTGGATTGCCGTGCTTGGCGTCGGCTATATGTTCAGCCAGAAAAGCCGTAATGCGATGAAGGCCCACTAAGCCTGCCCCTGCGGTACCTGCTTTTGCGGGTACCGCACGTTGTTACCTCCCTCACACTTTCACGTCCACAGCGCTTTTATCCATATCACCGCCCTGATACTGCAACGCATATATTCCTTTGCCAGCAAATAATTCTCTCCATACCGTAACCCGGAGAGCAGTCTATGGATAACGCTAAACTGTCAGTAAAAGAAAAGATCGGCTATGGGATGGGCGATGCAGGTTGCAACATCATCTTTGGCGCCATCATGCTGTTTGTTAACTATTTTTATACCGATATTTTTGGTCTGGCACCTGCGCTGGTGGGCGTACTGCTGCTCTCTGTGCGCGTGATTGACGCCGTAACGGACCCGATCATGGGCGCCATTGCCGACCGTACCCGCAGCAAATATGGCCGGTTTCGTCCATGGCTGCTGTGGATTGCCTTCCCCTACGCGCTGTTCAGCATCCTGATGTTTACCACGCCTGACTGGAGCTATAACAGCAAAGTTATCTATGCGTTTGTCACCTATTTCCTGCTGTCGCTGACCTACACGGCTATCAACATTCCCTACTGCTCGCTGGGCGGGGTGATTACCAACGATCCCAAAGAGCGCGTCGCCTGCCAGTCATATCGCTTCGTGCTGGTCGGTATTGCCACGCTGCTGCTGTCGCTGACGCTGCTGCCGATGGCCGACTGGTTCGGGGGAGATGACAAAGCCAAAGGCTACCAGATGGCGATGACCGTGCTGGCGCTGATTGGAACCTGTATGTTTCTGTTCTGCTTCGCCACCGTGCGCGAGCGCGTGCGCCCGGCGGTTCAGACCAATGACCAGCTGAAAAACGACCTGAAAGACGTGTGGAAGAACGACCAGTGGGTGCGCATTCTGCTCCTGACCCTGTGCAACGTCTGCCCCGGCTTTATCCGCATGGCGGCCACCATGTATTACATGACATGGGTGATGGGCCAGAGCACCCACTTCGCGACCCTGTTTATCAGCCTGGGCGTGGTGGGCATGATGCTCGGCAGCATGCTGGCGAAAGTGCTGACCGACCGCTGGTGTAAGCTGAAGGTTTTCTTCTGGACCAACATCGTGCTGGCGATCTTCTCAACCGCCTTTTACTTCTTCGACCCGAAGGCCACCGTCACCATTGTGGTGCTCTACTTCCTGCTGAACATTCTGCACCAAATTCCGTCTCCGCTGCACTGGTCACTGATGGCCGACGTGGATGACTACGGCGAGTGGAAAACCGGGAAACGCATCACCGGGATCAGCTTCTCCGGCAACATTTTCTTCCTGAAGCTGGGGCTGGCGATTGCCGGTGCAATGGTCGGCTTCCTGCTCTCCTGGTACGGCTACGACGCCGGGGCAAAAGCGCAAAGCGCAGACGCCATCAACGGCATTGTCCTGCTGTTTACCGTCATCCCGGGCGTTGGGTATCTCATTACCGCGGGCGTGGTGCGTCTGCTGAAGGTTGACCGTGAGACGATGAAGCGGATTCAGGAAGACCTGGAGAAGCGTCGCATTAACTATCGCGAGCTGAACGAGTATCAGGAACTCAGCGCCGCTGAGACAAAATAAGGAAAGCCGAATGCAAACCTGGCCAAACCCGTTTATTGAACAACGCGCCGATCCGTATATTTTGCACCACGAGGGGCAATACTATTTTATCGCCTCCGTGCCGCAGTACGACAGGCTCGAAATTCGCCGCGCGGACTCCCTGGAAGGGCTACGCAGCGCAGAAGAGGTGGTGGTCTGGCGAAAACCCGAGACCGGCCCGATGAGCCAGCTTATCTGGGCGCCGGAGCTGCAT
Source organism: Enterobacter sp. FW301-JW81 (assembly GCF_058788735.1). Taxonomy (NCBI): domain Bacteria; kingdom Pseudomonadati; phylum Pseudomonadota; class Gammaproteobacteria; order Enterobacterales; family Enterobacteriaceae; genus Enterobacter; species Enterobacter sp. FW301-JW81. Next base: position 103,105 of record NZ_JBYTBA010000004.1, read on the forward strand.
CATATCGACGGCAAGTGGTATATCTATTTTGCGGCCACGCACACGCAGGCGCTTGATAAGCTTGGGATGTTCCAGCACCGCATGTTCGCGCTGGAATGTAACGATCGCGATCCGCTCAGCGGAACCTGGATCGAAAAAGGGCAAATAAAAACGCCTTTCGACACCTTCGCCCTGGACGCCACCACCTTTGTTCATCAGGGGAAACGCTGGTACCTGTGGGCGCAAAAAGCGCCAGATATCGCCGGAAACTCCAACCTGTATCTGTGTGAAATGGAGAACCCGTGGACGCTGAAGGGCGAGCCGGTCATGCTCAGTCAACCTGAATATGACTGGGAGTGCCGCGGCTTCCGAGTCAACGAAGGCCCGGCGGTGCTGGTCCACGGTGATAAGCTGTTCATCAGCTATTCTGCCAGCGCCACCGATGAAAACTACTGCATGGGGCTGCTGTGGATAGACATCAACGCCGATCCGCAAAACCCGGCGAACTGGCAAAAATCTCCGCGCCCGGTGTTCGCTACCAGCTATGAAAACCGCCAGTATGGGCCGGGCCATAACAGCTTCACAAAGACGCCAGAAGGGGAAGATGTGCTGGTGTATCACGCGCGTAATTACACCGAAATCGAGGGCGACCCGCTTTACGATCCGAACCGTCATACCCGCCTGAAGCTTGTCCTCTGGAACGAAAGCGGGATGCCTGATTTCGGCATCCCGCCTGCGGATACGCTTTAACCGCTGCGGCGCGCTGGCTTACACCAGCGTGCCGTAAATCGTCAGCAGCGCCACCACAACCACCACGACAAACGAGGTCTTCTTCGCCATGGAGACGGCGGATTTCGGCGTTTCAATCTTGTCGGTATGCGGCTCGCGCGCCAGAGAGAACTGCGCCAGACGCGTTAGCACCTGGTACTGCGAGGTATGGCGGTCAGCAAGAGAAGCGAACCATGCGGGCAGCGCTTTTTCACCGTGACCAATTAACGCATACACCACGCCCACCAGACGAACCGGAAGCCAGTCGAGCACGTGCAGGATGGCATCAATCCCGGACAGCAAGCGTTCATGCGGCGTCAGATAACGGGCAAGCCAGGTTTGCCAGGCGCGAAGAAAAGCATACCCCATCAGCAAGACCGGCCCCCACGGCCCTCCCACCACAAACCAGAACAGCGGTGCAAGGTAGTAACGGAAGTTAATCCACAGCAGCGCGTTTTGCAGCTCGCGCAGGAACTCGCGCTCATCGCAATCCGGCGGCACGCCGTGAATCATCGTTAGTTCACTGGCCATGGCACCGCGCGCGTGGGCATCGTCACGGGAAGCGGCTTTAAGATAAGCGTGATAGTGCAAACGCACCTTCCCCGCGCCAATGCAAAGGACACCGAGCAGGATCCACACCACCAGCAGCGGCACGTTGAAAAACAGACCGTACAGCGCGCGCAGCAGCAGGAATGTAATGACCATCACTCCAGCCATCATCAGCAGCGTACGCAGCATAGAAAAGTGCTTAATTCGGCGGAAAATCACCTCCAGCCGGTGATCCAGATGCCAGTGCTCGCCGAGTTTGAACAGGCGTTCAGCGATGATAACCAGCAGCATGGTAAACAACGTCATGTGATCTCCTTATTTGACGCAGCGGCAAGCATAGTACGAAACCGCCCCCAGTCGAATGCCGGACCGGGATCGGTTTTTCTCACCGGAGCAATATCGCTGTGTCCCGTGATATTTTCTGCCATCGCGGGGTACAGGCCGATCAGCGTTTGGGTTACCGCTACCAGCTGTTGGTACTGAGCATCGGTATAGGGTGTGGTATCAGTGCCTTCCAGTTCAATCCCGACGGAGAAATCATTACAGCGTTCGCGTCCTTGATACAGTGAGGCTCCCGCATGCCAGGCGCGCTTATCAAAAGGAACGTACTGAACGATCTCGCCATCACGACGGATCAGACAGTGTGCCGACACGCGCAGATGCGCAATCTCAGCGAAGAAAGGATGAGCATCGGGATCAATCGTTCCCGTGAATAACGCATCAATCCACGGACCGCCAAACTCACCCGGCGGGAGACTAATATTATGAACAACCAGCAGTGTGGGCTTTTCATCCTCCGGGCGGCAATCGTGGTGCGGCGAGGGCACGTGCCGCGCATCCACCAGCCATCCGTTTTCTAACAACATGCTGGAACTCCTTATGTATGGTGCTGTTACTCGGTTCAGAGTAGCATGTTTCAATATTATGATTCGTTACCAATTTGGAGTTTTATCATGCCGCCTCGCCGCTACAACCCCGACCACCGACGTGAAGCGCTTCTGGAACGTATTAACATGGATATCCCGGCAAGCGTCGCCCATGCTTTGAAAGAAGACCTGGGCGGTGACGTTAACGCCGAAAAGGATATTACCGCACAATTATTGCCAAAAGAGTCACGCTCTCACGCGGTGATTATCACCCGTGAAGATGGCGTTTTTTGCGGCAAGCGTTGGGTTGAAGAGGTCTTTACCCAGCTGGCGGGTGACGATGTGCAGATCGTCTGGCACGTTGAAGACGGCGATGCGATTACGGCGAACCAGCCGCTGTTTGAACTAGACGGCCCGTCCCGCGTGCTGCTTACCGGTGAACGAACCGCGCTCAACTTCGTCCAGACCTTGTCCGGGGTGGCAAGTGAGGTGCGCCGCTACGTTGACCTGCTGGCCGGCACTCGTACCCAGCTGCTGGACACCCGCAAAACGCTGCCGGGCCTGCGTACGGCGCTGAAATACGCGGTACTTTGCGGCGGTGGCGCAAACCATCGCCTGGGATTATCCGACGCCTTCCTGATTAAAGAGAACCACATTATTGCTTCCGGCTCCGTGCGTCAGGCGGTTGAGAAAGCCTTCTGGCTGCACCCGGATGTGCCCGTTGAGGTGGAAGTCGAAAGCCTGGAAGAGCTGGAGCAGGCCATTAAGGCCGGGGCCGATATCATCATGCTCGATAACTTCGAAACGGAGCAGATGCGCGAGGCGGTTAAACTGACCAACGGCCAGGCACAGCTCGAAGTGTCCGGGAACGTCACCTTCGATACGATCCGTGAATTCGCCGAAACGGGCGTGGATTACATTTCCGTCGGGGCGCTGACCAAACACGTTCGCGCTCTCGACCTCTCGATGCGTTTTAAGTAGTGATTCCTCCCCTCTCCGCCCGGAGAGGGGAAATGCAGCCCCGCTCGCAACGCCGTTGTTCTTCCCTGCAACGCTGAATGAATCTTCTGAAGCCCACTTCTCGTTCCCATTTTTGCCCCTCGTTTCTGCCCTTTCGCGCTGACAGAGTAGCGCCACTTAACGTAAGGAGCAGATATGGACAGACAACACGGATTCACTCTCATTGAGCTGATGGTGGTCATTGGCATTATTGCGATTCTGAGCGCCATCGGCGTACCCGCCTATCAGAACTACCTGCGCAAAGCGGCGCTGACCGATATGTTGCAAACGTTCGTGCCGTATCGTACGGCCATTGAGCTGTGCGCGCTGGATCGCGGCGGCGTGACAAGCTGTGACGGTGGCAGTAACGGCATCCCCTCCCCAACGACAACGCGTTATATCTCGGGAATGAGCGTGACGCAGGGCGTCGTATCATTAACGGGCCAGGAGAGTCTTAACGGGCTGGAGGTGGTTATGACACCCCAATGGAGCAGCGGCAACGGGATGACGGGCTGGAAACGCAGCTGCAATATCAGTAACGGCGGCGAGCTCAAACAGGCCTGCGAAGACGTTTTCCGCTTCGACAATAACTGAGGAGCGGCAAATGAATACCGATCGGCTTATGGCACTTTGTCTGCGCCATCATGCCCTGCTGCTCACCAGCGACAGTGACATGATAAGCATCGCCGTCGTGGGCAACCCCGCGCCTGAACTCATGGAGGCCCTGCGTTTCGCGACTCAGAAACGGATTGATATCGAGTGCTGGAGCGCTGAACGCATGGAAAAACACCGGCAGCTCAGGTCGCAATCGCATCTGCCCGCTGTTTCGCAAACTCACTCCACGGTGGATATGCTCAACCACACGCTGCAGCAGGCAATAAACCAGCGCGCATCCGACATTCATATCGAACCGATGGAGCATGCGTGCCAGATCCGTTTGCGCATCGACGGCGTGCTCTGCCCGCAACCTCCCCTTTCCGCCTCACTGGCAAGTCAGTTCAGCGCGCGCTTAAAGGTGCTGGGTAACCTGGATATTGCTGAACGCCGTTTACCTCAGGACGGCCAGTTTACGATTGAGCTGGCAAACGAGCCGGTCTCCTTTCGGATTGCCACGCTTCCCTGCAGCGGTGGCGAGAAAATAGTGCTGCGTCTTCTTCATCAGGTTCAGCAGGCGCTTGAACCGAAAGCGCTCGGGATGAGCGCTGAACAGCTGGCCTGTTTTAATGAGGTACTCCATCAGCCGCAGGGGCTAATTCTGGTTACCGGCCCGACCGGCAGCGGCAAAACCGTGACGCTGTACAGCGCGCTGCAGGCGCGTAACACCCCTGAGGTCAACATTTGCAGCGTGGAGGATCCGATTGAGATCCCCCTTGCGGGATTAAACCAGACGCAGATTAATCCCCGGGCGGGTTTAACATTCCAGAGCGTGCTGAGGGCGCTGCTGCGCCAGGATCCGGACATCATTATGGTCGGCGAAATTCGCGACGGTGAAACGGCCGGAATTGCCATTAACGCCGCTCAGACCGGGCATCTTGTGTTGTCGACGCTGCACACCAACTCGACAACGGAAGCCCTGACTCGCCTGGAACAGATGGGCGTGGCGCGCTGGATGATATCTTCCGCACTCTCGATGGTGATAGCCCAGCGGCTGGTCCGGCGTCTGTGTCCACACTGTCGCCGGGAAGCCAGCGAGCACGCTCAGTTACCTCGCTCCGTATGGCGCAGGCCGCTTCCACGCTGGCAGCCCACCGGCTGCGAACGTTGCTATCACGGGTTTTATGGCCGGGTTGCCATTTTTGAAGTGCTCGCGATCGACAACGCTCTTCGGCAGGCCATTGCCAGCGGGGCGGGAACAGAAGTGATAGAGGCGAGCGCCCGGCAGGGGGGAATGGTTTCTCTTTTCGAGCACGGCTGCCTGGCCGTTGAACAAGGGCTGACCACAATTGAAGAGCTGCTTCGCGTTCTGGGCATGCCCGATGGCAGCTAATCAGCTCTGGCGCTGGCGAGCGCTCACCCAGGAAGGTGAACCCAGAAACGGGACACTCTGGGCTACAGACCGCAATGCGGCATTCGTCAGGTTGATGCGTAACGATCTTCATCCTCTGACGCTGACCCGATGCGCGCAGCGACACCGCTGGCGGCCACATGACTGCTATGAGATGTTTCGCCAGCTCGCCACGCTTCTGCAGGCTGGGCTGACATTATCTCACAGCCTGCAAATGCTGGCAGACCAGCATCCGTTAAAACCGTGGCAGGCGCTGCTGCAAAGCATTGCCGATGAGCTCAGTGAAGGATGTTCCTTTTCTGAGTCGCTAAAAAAGTGGCCAGCGGTTTTTAACCCGCTGCATGTCTCGATGGTGAAGACCGGTGAGCTTACGGGAAAGCTGGAGGAGTGCTGTCGCCATCTCGCTCAGCAACAAAAAGCGCAGCAGCAGCTCAGTGCGAAAGTAAAAAAGGCGCTGCGCTACCCGGCGATCGTTCTGACGCTGGCCGTACTCGTCGTGCTGGCGATGGTCACCCTGGTCTTACCCGAGTTTGCCGCGATCTACAAAACGTTTAACGCTCCGCTCCCCTGGTTAACACAAAAGGTCATGGATATGGCGGCGTTTATGCAGTCATATGGCCTCGCGTTGTTCGCCGTGTTATTGGTGCCCTGCGCTGCCGCCTGGGCGCTGCGAGAGAATCCCCGCTGGCAGCGCATCCTGCTGCATACGCCGGTGATGGGGTCGCTGGCAAAAGGCCAAAAACTGGGACAAATTTTTACCGTGCTGTCGCTCACGCAGCAGGCGGGTATCGCCTTTTTACAGGGACTGGAAAGTGCAGAGGAAACCGTTGAAAGTCGCTACTGGCAGGAAATACTCCGCAGCGTTCGGGAGGAGATTGAAAAAGGCGTCCCCGTCTGGTCATCCTTTCAGAAAGCGACAATCTTTACTCCGCTGTGTATCCAGCTTTTACGCACCGGCGAAATGTCAGGCGCGCTGGACGTTATGCTGGCAAACCTTGCCCGGCATCACACGGAACAAACTCTTCAACGGGCAGATAACCTGGCGGCACTTCTGGAGCCAGTACTTCTGATTGTGACAGGGGTCATCATCGGCACGCTGGTCGTGGCAATGTATTTGCCGATTTTCCATCTGGGGGATGCGATGAGCGCGGGATAGTGCTGAAACAGTAATGAAGGGCTGGCGCACGAGCATGCGCCAGCGAAAGCCATTACAGGCTGTTGAATACGCGGTTTTCCTGTTCCTGAACGCGAATAAACGTCGTGCGCTTCGTGAGCTCTTTCAGGCGGGATGCACCCACGTAGGTGCAGGCGGAGCGCAAGCCACCGAGGATATCGCGCGCGGTGTTTTCGACCGGACCGCGCAGGGGCAGCTTGACGGTTTTGCCTTCTGCGGCACGGTATTTTGCCACGCCACCGACGTGACGGGTCATTGCAGATTCAGAGCTCATTCCGTAGAACAGCATAAATTTCTCGCCGTTCTCTTCAACTACGGTACCACCGCTCTCTTCGTGACCTGCCAGCATGCCGCCGAGCATCACGAAGTCCGCGCCGCCGCCGAAGGCCTTGGCGACATCACCCGGCATGGTGCAACCGCCGTCGCTGATAATCTGTCCACCCAGTCCGTGCGCCGCATCGGCACATTCAATGACCGCGGAGAGTTGCGGATAACCGACGCCGGTTTTGACGCGCGTGGTGCACACGGAACCTGGGCCAATGCCGACCTTCACGATATCTGCACCGGAAAGGATCAGCTCTTCACACATTTCACCGGTCACCACGTTACCCGCGATGATGGTTTTCGTCGGCCAGGCCTCACGCGCCTTGCTGACGAACTGCACGAAGTGTTCGGAGTAACCGTTCGCCACATCAATACAGACGAAGTTGAGTGCCGGGTTAGCATTCAGGATCTGTTTGGTCTTCTCGAAGTCTGCATCGGAGGTACCGGTGGAGACCATCACATGCTTCACCACATCAGCAGAGGCGGACGCAACAAACGCATTCCACTCTTCAGGACTGTAATGTTTGTGCACGGCGGTGAGAATATCGAACTGTGCCAGGGAGGTTGCCATCTCAAAGGTTCCCACAGTATCCATGTTGGCAGCGATGATCGGCACGCCAGACCAGGTCTGACCGGAATGCTTAAAGGTGAATTGACGTTCGAGTTCAACGTCTGAGCGACTTTTCAGTGTAGAGCGTTTAGGGCGGATGAGAACGTCTTTGAAACCTAACTTCAGATCTTCTTCGATACGCATGTGCGGATTCCTGGGGTTAGAGGCAAATATGTTAAAAGCACAACTCCAGTGACGTTATCATACGCACTAATACCTGCTCCGCAAGACTGCGAAATTCTCTTTTTTTACGCTACAATCCTATAAATTTACCTGGTAAAAAGCCGGTAAACAGGGTCAAACAGTTGCTGGCGCACTTAAGAGTTTTAATCAACTGATTTTAATAATGAATAATTCCCAGGATTTGATTTAATGGGGTATATCGTTGCATTAACCGGCGGCATCGGTAGTGGTAAAAGTACCGTTGCGGACGCGTTCTCTCGTCTGGGCATCACGATTATTGATGCCGATATCATTGCCCGTCAGGTGGTAGAACCTGATACACCCGCGCTAAAAGCCATCGAAGCTCATTTTGGTCAGTCCATCATCAATGCGGATGGCACGCTTAATCGCCGCCAGCTTCGTGAGCGCATTTTTGCTGATTCTGCGGAAAAACACTGGCTTAATGCCCTGCTCCACCCCATTATCCACCAGGAAACTCAGCGTCAGATTGCCGCAGCCCGTTCACCCTATGTACTGTGGGTGGTTCCGTTGCTGGTGGAAAATCAGCTACAGAAGAAGGCTGACAGGGTGCTAGTGATTGATGTCTCTCCCGAAACGCAAATCCAGCGAACCATGACGCGCGATCGCGTCTCGCGTGAGCATGCTGAACAAATTCTTGCCGCTCAGGCCACGCGCGCTCAGCGCCTTGCCGTTGCGGATGATGTCATTGATAATAACGGCGCACCAGATGCCATAGCATCGGATGTTGCCCGTCTGCACGCGCAGTATCTGACGTTCGCCGCGCAGGCCGTTGCACAGGAAAAACCATAATGTCGACACACATCCTTTTTGAGCATCCGCTCAACGAAAAAATGCGTACCTGGCTGCGCATCGAATTCCTTATTCAACAGCTTTCACAACATCTGCCCGTTAACGATCATGCTACAGCGCTGCACTTCTTCCGCAACGTAGGCGATCTGCTGGATGTGATTGAACGCGGCGATGTCCGCACGGAATTGCTCAAAGAACTGGAGCGCCAGCAGCGTAAGCTGCAGGCATGGACTGAAGTTCCGGGGGTAGACGTAAGCCGCATCGACTCCCTTCGCCAGCAGCTTAAAAACAGCAGCAGCATTCTGATGGCCGCGCCGCGCGTAGGGCAGTTTTTGCGTGAAGACCGCCTGATTGGCCTGGTGCGCCAGCGCCTGAGCATTCCTGGCGGCTGCTGTAGCTTCGACCTGCCGACGCTGCATGTATGGCTACATATGCCGCAGGCCCAGCGCGATGCGCAGGTGAACAGCTGGCTGGCAAGCCTGGAGCCAATGCACCAGACGCTGTCGCTGATACTGGACTTGATCCGTAACTCAGCCCCGTTCCGCAAGCAAACCAGCCTGAATGGCTTCTACCAGGACAACGGTGATGATGCCGATCTTCTGCGACTCAATTTATCGCTTGGCGAACAGCTTTACCCACAGATTTCCGGGCATAAGAGTCGTTTTGCGATTCGCTTTATGCCGCTGGACAGTGAAAATGGCACCGTGCCGGAACGTCTCGATTTTGAACTGGCCTGTTGTTAAGGAGTGCCGATGTCTGATGTCACCACCGTAAACTGCCCAACCTGTGGCAAAACCGTTGTCTGGGGCGAAGTAAGTCCGTTCCGCCCATTCTGCTGTAAACGCTGTCAGCTCATTGACCTGGGCGAATGGGCGGCGGAAGAGAAACGCATTCCAAGCGAAGGCGATCTCTCGGATAGCGATGACTGGAGTGAGAGCCAGCAGTAATCTGTAAAGCCTGCTGGCGCTTCGCTTAGCAGGCCTACGGTTGTGCGACTAATCTCAGGATTACAGGCTCATTAGCTGGCGGGAATTTTTCGGCATCGCTTGCCTGAAGTTCAACCCAGTTACCCGGTTGTCCCTCTTTTCCCCAGGGCTCGCCTTCCCAGTTTTCCACCAGCCAGAACCACAGCGTGATATGCCTGTCCGGAAACTGGTATTCGAGCTTATCAAACAGCGTTGCACCAAGCGGGGTAATTCCCACCTCTTCCTGAAGTTCACGAACCAGCGCCTCTTCCGGCGTTTCACCTGACTCGATCTTTCCGCCAGGAAACTCCCATTTGTTCGCCATATGGGCGTCGGCGGCGCGCTGGGTAATAAAGATTTGGTTTTGCGGGTTGCGAATAATCCCGACGGCAATTTGCAGTATTTTCATATTGTCACGTCCATAAAAAAGGCGCAGATTTCTGCGCCTTTTCGATTTGTTAACGTCTTAGCTCAGACGGCCGTGGCACGCCTTATATTTTTTACCGGAACCGCATGGGCACGGATCGTTACGACCCACTTTACGATCGCCGGTCTGTGCCGCAATCGCCGCTGCGGCTTCGCTGTCGTCAGTCTGGTGGCTCAGCTGTTGCATCTGTGCCAGACGCTCAGCTTCTTCACGACGCTGCTGCTCCATCGCCTCCACTTCTTCCGGCATGCGCACCTGAACTTTGCTCAGGGTGCTGATCACTTCATACTTCAGCGATTCCAGCATAGCGGCAAACATGGAGAAGGATTCACGCTTGTACTCCTGCTTCGGATCTTTCTGGGCATAGCCACGCAGGTGGATACCCTGACGCAGGTAGTCCATCGCCGCCAGGTGCTCTTTCCACAGGGAGTCCAGCGTCTGCAGCATCACGCCTTTTTCGAAGTGACGCATCATCTCAGCGCCAACGACCTCTTCCTTACGCTTGTAAACGTCCAGCGCAGTTTCAAAGATACGCTCGCGCAGCGTCTCTTCGTGCAGCTCAGGCTCTTTGTCCAGCCACTCTTTGATTGGCAGCTCAAGGTCAAAGTCGTTTTTCAGACGTTCCTGCAGGCCTTCGATATCCCACATCTCTTCCAGAGACTGCGGTGGAATATGCGCGTCGATAGTGGCTTTAAACACATCTTCGCGGATGCTGTTGATGGTTTCGCTCACGTCGGACACGTCCAGCAGTTCGTTACGCTGAGTGTAAATCGCGCGACGCTGATCGTTAGCCACATCATCATATTCCAGCAGCTGCTTACGAATATCAAAGTTGCGGCTTTCGACTTTACGCTGTGCGTTCGCGATCGCTTTAGTGACCCACGGGTGCTCAATGGCTTCGCCTGGTTTCATCCCCAGCTTGCGCATCATGCCGGACACACGGTCGGAGGCGAAAATACGCATCAGCGCATCTTCCATCGACAGGTAGAAGCGGGAGGAACCGGCATCACCCTGACGACCCGCACGACCACGCAGCTGGTTATCGATACGACGAGATTCGTGGCGCTCGGTACCAATGATGTGCAGACCGCCCGACGCCAGTACCGCATCGTGACGAACCTGCCAGTCAGCTTTGATCTGTGCAATCTGTTCTGGGGTTGGGTTTTCCAGCTCTGCCACTTCGGCCTGCCAGCTACCGCCCAGCATAATATCGGTACCACGACCCGCCATGTTGGTTGCGATGGTCACGGCACCCGGATAACCTGCCTGCGCAACAATGTCCGCCTCTTTGGCATGGAATTTGGCGTTCAGCACGTTGTGCTTGATGCCCGCTTTGGTCAGCTCGTTAGAAACCACTTCAGATTTCTCAATCGAGATGGTCCCCACCAGCACCGGCTGGCCGTTCGCGGTACGCTCGCGGATATCTTCGATGATCGCCTGAATTTTTTCCGCTTCGGTCATGTACACCAGGTCCGGCATATCCTTACGGATCATTGGACGGTTGGTTGGAACGACCACGGTATCCAGCTTGTAGATGGAGCTGAATTCAAACGCTTCGGTATCTGCCGTACCGGTCATGCCCGCCAGCTTCTCGTACAGACGGAAGTAGTTCTGGAAGGTGATAGACGCTAGCGTCTGGTTTTCGTTTTGAATATCAACACCTTCTTTGGCTTCAACCGCCTGGTGCAGACCATCAGACCAGCGACGTCCCTGCATGGTACGGCCGGTGTGTTCATCAACGATGATCACTTCGCCGTCTTTCACAATGTAGTCAACATCGCGGGTGAACAGCGCATGAGCGCGCAGCGCAGCGGTCACGTGGTGCATCAGCATGATGTTGCTCGGGGAATACAGAGACTCGCCCTCTTCCATGATGCCTTCAGCAACCAGCAGTTCTTCAATCTGAACCAGACCGCGTTCAGTCAGGTTCACCTGGCGCGCTTTTTCATCTACGGAGAAGTGGCCTTCACCCTGGAAGGTGTCAGAGTCTTCTTTCTCCTGGCGCAGCAGGTGCGGAATGATTTTGTCGACTTTGCGGTACATCTCGGAGCTGTCTTCAGCCGGGCCGGAGATGATCAGCGGGGTACGTGCTTCATCGATCAGGATGGAGTCCACCTCATCCACCAGCGCATAGTGCAGCTTACGCTGTACACGTTCTTCAGGGCTGAACGCCATGTTGTCACGCAGGTAGTCGAAACCGTATTCGTTGTTAGTGCCGTAGGTGATATCCGCGTTATACGCGTCACGTTTGGCTGGCGCAGGCAGACCGGACATGTTGATGCCGACGGTCAAGCCTAAGAATTCGAACAGTGGGCGGTTGTTTTCGGCGTCACGCTGTGCCAGATAGTCGTTGACGGTAACCACGTGAACGCCTTTACCGGTCAGGGCGTTCAGGTATGCCGGCAGCGTTGCGGTCAGGGTTTTACCTTCACCAGTACGCATTTCCGCGATGCAACGCTCGTTGAGCACCATACCACCCAGCAGCTGAACGTCGAAGTGACGCATGCCGAATACACGCTTACTCGCTTCACGCACGACGGCGAAAGCTTCCGGGATCAGGCTTTCTAAGGTTTCGCCTTTTTCGAGACGGGCACGGAATTCCGCCGTTTTCGCTTTCAGCTCGTCATCAGAGAGCTTCTCCATCGCCGGTTCCATACCGTTGATAACGGCAACGGCTTTGCGCATACGGCGCAGGGTACGATCGTTACGACTACCAAAAACTTTTGTTAATAATTTGATTAGCATAATAAATTCTCAAACGCCCCATCGTGGGCAGATAAATTAAAGTATTGAAAAAGTTAATTTAGCTGAGGCGCTGAGGCCCGGCGCGAATGCCGTGAGCCTGGCTAATCCATGTTGAAACAGAGAAAGAGGCTGGAGAAACGAGTGCACGTTGCGCAGTCTGGCGAACCATGACCGGCGGCTGGCTGTCCTGCGTGAGCAGCGCATTGAGCGTGTCCAACAGGGCAAGATGCTGCGCCTGCACCGGCAGCGTCTCTTCAGCAACAGGCATGGCCTGCGGTGCCATCGCAAATGACAGATGGCGAATAACCGTGCGGATAGCGTGCTGGTGCCAGTAATCAACGGAGAAATTCGGACGACGATTGGCCTCAAGCCACGCGAGGTTAGTAAAGTTAACCCGCGTGTTGAGATCGTGTTTGGTTGTGGAGGTCTTCGCCGGCGTAGCCGCTTCGGCACTGTTGCTGAGCGCAGGCAAGCCGAAACTCGCCGCGACCATCCCTAATAAGAGATGCGGCCAGAAGTAACGTCTGCCAAATTGTCGCCAGCGCGTCAGTATTCCGCTCACTTGCTCCACCACATAAGCCAGCCTGGTACAGGCTGAATTCAGTTATTTTTTTAAGCGCCCAGATATTACCACTAAAGCCAATACACATCAGCAGGAATGAGGTGTCGCCGCGGGGAAAAACGGTCAAGAATGCAGCTAACGCACCCATTTTCTGTGCAAGGTAAACAAGAGGTAAGGCTGGGGCGAGTAAAGAAAGGCAAAAATAAAAACGACTGGTCTTCCTGGTCGGAGAGAGTACCAGGTTAACCAGTCGATTTTTTACGAAACGGTTTGAACCGTTACGCCAGAACCATGCTTGGCGCTTTGAAAGCCAGCGGCAGTTCAGCTTCGTCTTCGAAGGTCACGTATTCCCAGGCTTCCTGTTTTGCCAGGACGGCCTGCAACAGTTTGTTGTTCAGTGCATGACCGGATTTGAACGCGGTAAATGCACCAATGATGTTGTGACCACACATGAACAGGTCGCCAATAGCGTCCAGCATTTTGTGACGAACGAATTCATCTTCGAAACGGAGGCCGTCTTCGTTCAGTACGCGATAATCGTCAACAACGATGGCACAATCGAAGCTGCCCCCCAGGCACAGGCCGCGGGACTGCAGATATTCGATATCGCGCATGAAGCCAAATGTACGGGCTCGGCTGATCTGACGCATAAACGCATCGGCAGAGAAGTTCATCGCATAGCGTTGGGTGCTTGCATCAATCGCCGGATGGTTAAAGTCGATGGTAAAGTCCAACGAGAAACCATTGTACGGTTTGAATTCAGCCCATTTGTCGCCATCTTCGACGCGAACGGTCTCTTTAATGCGAACAAATTTCTTCGCGCAGTTCAGTTCTTCGATGCCGGCATCCAGCAACAGATAAACGAACGGAGCAGCACTGCCATCCATAATCGGGATTTCTGGCGCATCGACTTCAACAATAATGTTGTCGATACCCAGACCCGCCAGGGCGGCGTTCAGGTGCTCTACGGTAGAAATCCGCACGTCATGCTCGTTCACCAGACAAGTACAGAGCATAGTATCACGCACAGATTTGGCATCGGCCGGAAAATCTACCGGTGGATTCAAGTCGGTGCGACGATAGATGACCCCGGTATTGGCCGGCGCAGGGCGTAACGTCAGTGTGACTTTCTTGCCGGTATGTAAACCGACACCCGTCGCCTGAACGATACGTTTAAGTGTCCTTTGTTTGATCATCGTATAATCTCGCCAAATTAACTATCCAACCGAGAGTGTATATCACTAACGGTGGGCCAGTTTAGCACAAAGAGCGCAAATCCCCAAATTCCAGCCAATTCTTAGTCAGCTTGCTTACGCAGGAACGCCGGGATGTCCAGATAATCTGGCTCTTTCGCCGTTTGCGGCGTTGGGTCGTTCACCACTTTCGCGGCCGGTTTCTGCTCCTGAGTCAGAGGAGACATACCGTGCTGCTGGTAACGATCCATTACCGGTTGCTGAGTCTGTTTGTTGGTTACCAGGGTGATTTCAGGACGTTTGTCCATGCCGATACCGGTCGCAACAACAGTCACACGCAGTTCGTCGTTCATTTCAGGGTCAAGAGAAGTACCGATTACCACGGTAGCGTTGTCAGAGGCGAACGCACGGATGGTATTACCCACGGTTTCGAACTCATCCAGACGCAGGTCAAAGCCAGCGGTAATGTTGACCAGCACGCCGCGCGCGCCAGACAGATCGATATCTTCCAGCAGCGGAGAAGAGATAGCCATTTCAGCCGCTTCTTCTGCACGGTCTTCACCGCTCGCCACACCAGAGCCCATCATCGCGTAGCCCATTTCGGACATCACGGTGCGAACGTCAGCAAAGTCAACGTTCATCAGGCCAGGACGGGTAATCAGTTCAGCGATACCCTGCACCGCGCCTTTCAGCACGTCGTTTGCTGCACCGAAAGCGTCCAGCAGAGAGATACCGCGCCCCAGAACTTTCAACAGTTTATCGTTCGGGATGGTGATCAAGGAGTCCACATGCTTGGACAGCTCGGTGATACCCTGCTCCGCAAAGGCCATACGCTTCTTGCCTTCAAAATTGAAAGGCTTGGTCACGACAGCAACGGTCAGGATACCTAAATCTTTAGCCACTTCAGCCACAACAGGTGCTGCGCCGGTACCCGTACCGCCACCCATACCTGCCGCGATGAAGACCATGTCCGCACCTTCCAGTGCAGCGCGCAGCGCTTCACGATCTTCTTCAGCCGCGTTGCGACCCACTTCCGGGTTAGCCCCGGCTCCCAGCCCTTTGGTGATACCACCGCCGATCTGGATAGTCTGGCCTACAGCCGTCTTACGCAGTGCCTGCGCATCGGTGTTAACTGCGAAGAATTCAACACCTTCGATGCGTTCACGCACCATATGCTCTACGGCGTTACCGCCGCCGCCACCGACGCCGATGACTTTAATCACCGCGTCGTTGGTCAGTTCCATAGGTTCAAACATAATTTCTCTCTCCGTTGTGCCTGTCGCCCGAGACCGCTAATTCTCTCCGGTCTCTTAAAAAAATTAAAACTCTTTTCGCAACCAGTTGTTCAGTCGTTTGACCCACGACCCCACTGAGACGCGTTTTTCCACTTCTGCTTCACCACTGAGATGAGATTCCTTCCCGTAGTGGAGCAGGCCCACTGCCGTTGAATAATACGGCTCCTGAGCATAATCCGTTAAACCGGTGATATTCAGCGGCGCGCCAATACGCACTTGCGTATGGAACACGCGCTGTGCACAGGCCGCAAGACCTTCAATTTGCGCTGCACCGCCGGTTAATACAATCCCCGCTGCAAGATGATGTTTAACACCCTGCTGACGAAGCTGTTCCTGTAACTGTAAAATCTCTTCGTTGACCAGGTTGAGCAGCTCGGTATAGCGCGGCTCAATCACCTCTGCCAACGTCTGGCGCTGCAGGCTGCGCGGTGGACGACCACCGACGCTTGGCACTTCAACGCTCTCATCTTTGCCAACGATAGAACCCAGCGCACAGCCATGGCGCACTTTAATCGCTTCTGCATCGCTCGGTGGCGTACCAAAAGCGTAAGCAATATCGCTGGTCACCACGTTCCCGGCATAAGGGATCACTTTGGTGTGGCGCAGCGCACCGCCGGTATAGACGGCCATGTCCATTGTACCACCACCAATATCGACCACACAGACGCCCAGTTCACGTTCGTCTTCGGTCAGCACGGAATAACTTGCTGCCAGACCAGCGAAAATAAGTTGGTCAACTTTCAGGCCACAACGTTCAACGGCTTTTACAATGTTCTTCGCCATATCGTTGTGACATGTGATCAGGTGCACTTTTGCCTGCATACGTACGCCAGAAAGACCGACCGGATTCTTAATCCCTTCCTGGTAGTCAATCGCATATTCCTGCGGGATCACATGCAGCACGCGATGCTCATCGCGCACGCGCACGGACTTCGCCGTATGCACAACGTTTTCAACGTCTTCCTGCGTCACTTCTTCTTCGGAAATCGGCACCATACCGATTTCGTTCTGGCAGCTAATGTGCTTACCAGAAAGGGCCAGATAGACAGAAGAAATCTGGCAATCTGCCATCAATTCAGCCTGATCGATGGCGCGCTGGACGCATTTCACCACCGATTCAAGATCGTTTACCCCACCTTTATCCATACCACGGGACGGGCAACTGCCTACGCCAATGATATTGACCATACCGTCGGGCAGAACTTCCCCTACTAAAGCAGCAACCTTCGCGGTGCCAATCTCCAGTCCAACTACCAGTTTTCTGTCCGTCGCCTTGATCATTGTTGTTCTGCCTGTACCTGTGCCTGATTCTGTTGCTGATTAGGTTCCTCGACCGGAGCCGGTTCCCAACCGACTGCTGCGCCTGAGTCATAGCGCAAATCAACGTAGCTTATCCGTTTGCCGTCAGTCTGTGCCTGCTGCTGTAAAACCGGGTAAAGTTCTACAAAACGCGCCAGACGCTTCATTGTGTCCCCGCGACCCAGGTTGAGCTTAATGCCGTTCGTTAACGTCAGCTGCCAGGAACGGCGCGCCGTCATTGCAGCATCTTTTAGCGTAAACCTGTCCTTCGCCAGCACCTGACCCATTTCGCGAAAACCCTGTAATACTTCATTTTCGCTGCCTTCAGGGCCATACAACATCGGTAAATTTTGCTTGTTGACACGATCGGCCGGGACGCTGAAGGAATTTCCGTCTACGTCAACCATGTGCTGATCATTCCAACGCGCAATGGGCACATATTCAACCAGATGAATCTTCAATTCATCAGGCCATTGCTTTCTTACACTCGCCTGTTTTATCCATGGCAGACGTTCAATCTGGCTCTGGATAATATTGACGTCCTGAGTCATAAAGGTGCCGGGCGATCCCAGCGCCAGAATTGACTGGCGAATATCATCGTTACGCGTGTAGTGGCGCTCACCGGTAAGCACCAGCTTAGAAAGTGGCAACCGCTGCGCATCTTCCATCCAGCCCAGGACCATCCAGCCGCTGATAAACACGGTGCACAGCACCCCGAGCAGGAAAATAATACCTGCAAGACGCGTTCCATTACTCCGGCGTGAAGAAGCGTATTCTTCTTCGTCATCGCGGTTGCGCGTGTTCAATGCAGCCTGAGACATATCAGCCCGCCTGGTCCAGAATGCGTACGACTAATTGCGAGAAGCTCATCCCCGCCTGACGAGCGGCCATCGGCACAAGGCTGTGGCTGGTCATTCCCGGAGAAGTATTCGCTTCCAGCAGATAAAATTGTCCATCACTGTCTTGCATCACGTCGATGCGCCCCCAGCCCTGGCAACCCAGAATATGCCAGGCTTTAAGCACCAGGGACTGCAAATCCGCTTCACGCTCAGCATCAAGACCACAAGGGCAGAAATATTGCGTCTCATCAGAGAGATACTTTGCCTCATAATCATAGAAGGTTCCGGCCGGTTGGATACGGATTGACGGTAAAATTTCTTCACCAAGCATCGCGACGGTAAATTCCGGCCCGCTGAGCCATTTTTCAATCAGAACTTCTTCATCATGTTGAAATGCCAGCGCTAAAGCGGAGGATAAATCGTCAGCTTTGTCGACTTTTGACATCCCCACGCTCGACCCTTCCCGGCTCGGCTTTACAATAACCGGTAAGCCCAGTTCGGCAATGCGTGTATTAACGCTATCCGGCAGGCCCAATTCAAATTCGCGACGCGTCAGTGCCACCCACGGCGCAACCGGTAATCCCGCGCCCTGCCAAAGCAGCTTACTGCGCAGTTTATCCATTGAAATAGCGGATGCCATCACGCCGCTACCGGTGTATGGCATGCCAATTAAATCCAGAAGCCCCTGTAGGGTTCCGTCTTCACCGCCGCGGCCATGTAAAGCGATAAAGACTTTATCAAATCCCAGCGCCTTTAATTGCGTCACGTCGACCTCTTTTGGGTCGACCAGGTGCGCATTGACGCCCCCTTCACGCAGGCCCGCCAGAACCGCAGCGCCGGAATTCAGGGAAACCTCACGCTCTGCGGAGGTGCCGCCAGACAGGACGGCAATCTTATCAGCCATGATGCTCATCCTCCTGGGTTTGCGGCTTCAGCTTGATTTCAGATAAGGTACGGGCGATTTTGCCGATATTTCCCGCACCCTGAATCAGAATCAAATCGTTACCTGTCAGGACCGGAGCCAGAATTTCCGCCACCTCAGCCGGGTCAGAAACCAGAATAGGATCAACTTTACCGCGTCCGCGAATGGTACGACACAGTGAACGGCTGTCTGCCCCCGGAATTGGCGCCTCGCCTGCGGCATAAACATCCAGCATTAACAGGGTATCTACCTGTGACAGGACGCTGGCGAAATCGTCATACAGATCGCGCGTACGCGTGTAGCGGTGCGGCTGGAAGACCATTACCAGATTCTTGTCAGGCCAGCCTGCACGGGCGGCTTTAATGGTGGCATCCACTTCGGTTGGATGATGACCGTAGTCGTCCACCAGCATAGCGGTCCCGGCTTTACCGTTTACGGCGTCCAGCGGGAATTCACCGAGGAAGTCGAAACGACGCCCGGTCCCCTGGAAGCTTTCCAGCGCGCGCAGGATCGCGTCGTCATCAATGCCTTCTTCCGTCGCAACGGCAACGGCTGCTGCGGCGTTAAGGGCGTTATGGCGCCCTGGCGCGTTCAGCGTCACGTGCAGCAGCTCTTTGTCCTGGCGCGCCAGCGTGAAATGTCCCTGCGCGCCAATCTGTTTGTACTCTTCCACGCGGACGTCAGCGTCTTCACTGAAGCCATAAGTGGTGATTTGACGCCCCACGCGCGGCAGCAGCTCGCGAATAACCGGATCGTCTACGCACATCACCGCGCGTCCATAGAACGGCAGGTTGTGCAGGAAGTTGATAAAGGTCTGCTTTAAGTTCTCAAAGTCACCCTGGTAGGTATCCATATGGTCGGCTTCGATGTTAGTGACAATCGCCACCATCGGCTGCAGGTGCAGGAACGACGCATCGCTTTCATCCGCTTCAGCAATCAGATAACGACTGTGCCCCAGGCGTGCATGAACGCCCGCGGCTTTTACCAGACCGCCGTTAACGAACGTCGGGTCGAGACCCGCTTCCGCATAAATACTGGAAACCATCGCCGTGGTCGTGGTTTTACCGTGGGTCCCGGCAATGGCAATGCCGTGGCGGAAACGCATCAGTTCCGCCAGCATCTCCGCACGGCGGATCACCGGAATGCGCGCTTCATGCGCGGCAACGATTTCCGGGTTGTCAGAGGAGATGGCGCTTGATACCACCACCACGCTCGCATCGCGCACGTTTTCCGGGCGATGGTTAAAATAGATAGTCGCCCCAAGCGACGCCAGCTGCTGCGTAACAGGGTTTGGCGCCAGGTCAGACCCGCTGATCTGATAGCCTTCGTTAGCTAACACTTCGGCAATACCGCCCATGCCAGCACCACCGATGCCAACAAAGTGAATGTGCCGGACGCGACGCATCTCGGGCACGATTGAACGCAGTTTTGCCAGTTGTTGTGTATTCATTCTCTAAACGCCATCGACTACTTAAAAATTCGTGCCGCGCTTCACGCGCTGCGAGGGTTAAGCCTGGGCTGCCAGGCTCACTTCTTTTGCCACCCGTTCCGTCGCATCAGGGATAGCGGTCGCGCGCGCGCGTTCTGCCATCTCCAGCAATACGTCTCTGTTCCAGCCCGCCAGGGTGGTAGCGACCGCGTCGGCGGTAAATTGTGGCTGCTCAAAAATTTTCGCGGCACCGGCTTTCTCAAGCGGCAGCGCATTCCAGTACTGCTGTCTGTCTTTGTGCTGGAACGGCACAAAAAGGGCAGGTAAACCGGCGGCAGCGATCTCGCTCACCGTCAGCGCCCCTGAGCGACAAACGACGACATCGGCCCAGGCGTATGCTGCCGCCATGTCGTCGATAAACTCTGTGACTTTATGCTGCAGCTGACCTTCGTCTGCGTAAGCCTGCTCAACGGTTTGCTGAGCGCCCTTACCGCTCTGATGCCAGATGGTTACGGCATTTCCCAGCTTTGCAGCAACCTGCGGCATCGTCTGGTTTAAAATGCGCGCGCCCTGAGAACCGCCGACGACCAGCACACGAACAGGCCCTTCACGGCCTATCAGGCGAGCGTCCGGCAGCGGCAGCGCCAGCACGTCCACACGCACCGGGTTACCGACCACGTCCGCTTTCGGGAACGCGCCGGGAAACGCCTGCATGACTTTGGTGGCGATTTTCGCCAGCCACTTGTTGGTCAGACCGGCAATACCGTTCTGCTCATGCAGCACGACGGGAATACCTAACGACCATGCTGCCAGCCCACCAGGACCCGAGACATAGCCGCCCATGCCCAGTACCACATCAGGCTTAAAGCGCTTCATGATGGTGCGCGCCTGACGCCAGGCGTTAAAAATACGCACCGGCGCCAGCAGCATTGCCTTGAGGCCTTTACCACGAAGGCCAGAAATACGGATAAAGTCGATCTCAATACCGTGCTTCGGTACCAGGTCAGCTTCCATGCGGTCTGCGGTTCCCAGCCAGCGTACCTGCCAGCCCTGATCCATTAAATGGTGCGCAACCGCCAGCCCCGGGAACACGTGTCCGCCGGTACCGCCTGCCATCACCATTAACCGCTTCGGTTGATTCATCGTGAACCTCGTGTAAACGCCTGGGCTTTTTCCAGACGCGTTTCATAATCTATGCGCAACAACAGCATGATGGCCGTCGACATAATCAACAGACTGGAACCACCATAACTGATCAACGGCAACGTCAGACCTTTGGTCGGCAGCATACCCGCTGCGGCCCCGACGTTAACCAATGCCTGGAAACTAAACCAGATACCAATTGAGCAGGCCAGGAAGCCTGAAAAGCGGTGATCGATCTCCAGCGCTTTCCGGCCGATGGACATGGCGCGGAAAGCGACGAAGAATACCATTAATAGCGCTAATACCACACCGATATAACCCAGTTCTTCCGCAATAATGGAGAAGATGAAGTCGGTATGCGCTTCCGGTAAATACTCCAGTTTCTGTACCGAGTTACCCAGCCCCTGGCCCCAGACTTCACCGCGGCCAAAAGCCATCAGCGACTGCGTCAGCTGATAACCGCTGCCGAACGGGTCTTCCCACGGATTCCAGAACGAGGTCACACGGCGAATACGGTAAGGCTCGGCAAGGATCAGCAGCACAACCGCCGAAATGCCCATCCCGATAATCGCAATGAACTGCCACAGCTTCGCGCCCGCCAGGAACAGCATGGCCAGAGTGGTAACAAACAGCACGACAACGGTACCGAGGTCAGGCTGTGCCAGCAGCAACACGGCCAGCACCAGAATCACACCCATCGGTTTTAAGAAGCCGCGCAGGTTGTTACGCACCTCATCCACTTTACGCACCAGGTAGTTAGCCAGGTAGCAGAACAGGGAGAGCTTGGTAAATTCCGCAGGCTGAATTCGCAGCGGGCCAAAGGCGATCCAGCGGGATGCCCCGTTAACGGAGCTCCCCACCACCAGTACGATCAGCAGCATAATGATCGAGGCAATCAGCATCGCCGTACTGTGCCGCTGCCAGAACTCCATTGGCAGACGCAAGGTGATCAGCGCCAGACAGAACGCCAGGATGATGTACAGGCCATCACGCTTGGCAAACAGGAAAGGATCGTTCGCCAGGCGCTGGCCGACGGGCATTGAAGCCGACGTCACCATGATAAAACCGACCGCCGCCAGCCCCATCGTGAGCCAGAACAGCGTGCGATCGTACATGATCAGGCTATCGTTATCTTTTTGACGAGAGCCCATCACCCAGCCTTTGAGTGCCGCAAACAGCCATGCCAGGATCCCAAACCCTGGCAGACGCGGCATTTTCAGGCGAGGGAGAGATAAACGCATCAGCCTAACTCCTTCGCCAGGCGGGTAAAGACATCGCCACGCTGTTCGAAATTCTTGAATTGATCGAGGCTGGCACACGCCGGAGAGAGCAGCACCATATCGCCAGGCTTCACGCGAGGGGCAATCAGCCGCATCGCCTGTTCCATGGTTTCGGTTTGCTCCGCAACGTCAGGGCGCAGTTCAGCCAGCTCGCTGCCGTCACGGCCAAAGCAGTACAGGCGGATTTTATCTCCGGAGAGATACGGCTTCAGGGAAGAGAAATCAGCTGATTTACCGTCGCCGCCCAGCAGTAAATGCAGAGTACCGTCAACGTGCAGGCCGTTCAGCGCGGCCTCCGTGCTTCCCACGTTGGTGGCTTTGGAGTCGTTAATCCAGCGCACGCCGTTATGCTCCAGCGCCAGCTGGAAACGGTGCGCCAGACCGGAAAACGTTGTCAACGCCTTCAAGCTGGAAGAGCGCGGAAGACCTACCGCATCCGCCAGCGCCAGCGCCGCCAGGGCATTGGTATAGTTGTGCTGACCAGACAGTTTCATCTCTTTCACGTTCAGCACTTTCTCACCTTTCACGCGCAGCCAGGTTTCGCCCAGCTGACGGTTCAGGTGGTAATCCCCCATCGTGATACCGAAGCTGATGCAGCGCTCGTCCGCGCCGCGTACCGGCATGGTCAGCGCGTCATCAGCGTTAACGACGCAGACCTTTGCATTTTCATAAACGCGCAGCTTGGCGGCACGATACTGCTGCAAACCAAAGGGATACCTGTCCATATGATCTTCGGTCACGTTAAGGATCGTCGCAGCGGCAGCATGCAGGCTGGAGGTTGTTTCCAGCTGGAAGCTTGAAAGCTCAAGGACATACAGCTCACAACCTTTGTCCAGCAGCATCAGCGCGGGCAGGCCGATATTGCCGCCTACCCCTACGTTCATGCCTGCGGCTTTTGCCATCTCACCGACCAGGGTAGTGACGGTGCTTTTGCCGTTAGAACCGGTAATCGCGACAACGGGTGCCTGCGCTTCGCGGCAGAACAGCTCGATATCGCCGACAATCTCAACGCCTGCATCCGCGGCAGCGCTCAGCGAAGGATGCGCCAGCGCCATACCCGGGCTTGCGACAATCAGATCGGCTGCCAGCAGCCAGTCATCATTCAGACCACCAAGGTGGCGTTCAACCTGTTCCGGCAGTTTGTCCAGACCCGGCGGAGAGACACGCGTATCCATCACGCATGGCGTCACGCCGCGTGCGAGGAAAAAGTCCACGCAGGAAAGACCCGTGAGGCCCAACCCGATGACAACGACTTTTTTGCCCTGGTAATCTGCCATGATTAACGTACCTTCAGCGTTGCCAGGCCAATCAGCACCAGCATCAGCGAAATAATCCAGAAGCGCACAATCACGCGCGGTTCCGGCCAGCCTTTCAGTTCATAGTGGTGGTGGATCGGCGCCATACGGAAGATGCGCTGACCGCGCAGCTTGAAGGAGCCGACCTGCAAAATCACCGACAGGGTCTCAACCACAAACACGCCGCCCATGATCACCAGCAGGAACTCCTGACGCAGCAGCACGGCAATGATGCCGAGCGCGCCGCCCAAAGCCAGTGAACCGACGTCACCCATAAAGACCTGCGCCGGATAGGTGTTGAACCACAGGAAGCCCAGCCCCGCACCGACAATCGCCGTACAGACGATCACCAGCTCACCCGCATGACGCAGGTAAGGAATGTGCAGATAGTTAGCAAAGTTCATGTTACCGGTCGCCCACGCCACCAGTGCAAAACCGGCGGCCACAAAGACGGTTGGCATAATGGCCAGGCCATCAAGACCGTCAGTGAGGTTGACGGCGTTACCGGTACCGACGATCACAAAGTACGCCAGCAGGATGTAGAACAGCCCCAGCTGCGGCATCACGTCCTTAAAGAACGGCACGACCAGTTCGGTAGCTGGCGTGTCTTTGCCTGCCAGATACAGCGCGAAGGCCACGCCCAGCGCAATGACCGACATCCAGAAATACTTCCAGCGGGCAATCAGGCCCTTGGTATCTTTGCGTACGACTTTGCGGTAATCATCCACAAAACCGATGATCCCGTACCCCACTAGTACCGTCAGGACACACCAGACGTAAGGGTTAGACGGATAAGCCCACAGCAGCACGGAAACGACGATGGCGGTCAGGATCATAATCCCGCCCATGGTCGGCGTGCCGCGTTTGCTGAAGTGCGATTCCGGACCGTCGTTACGCACAACCTGACCGAAAGAGAGTTTTTGCAGACGGGCAATCATGCGCGGGCCCATCCACAGCGAGATGAACAGCGCAGTCAGCAGGCTGACGATGGCGCGAAACGTCAGATAGGAAAAGACGTTAAAGCCTGAATAATATTTGACCAAATGTTCGGCCAGCCAAACTAACATGTCCCGTTCTCCTGTAATGCGTGCACAACCTCTTCCATGGCGGCACTACGTGAACCTTTCACTAACACTGTCACAATTTGTTTTTCTGTAATTAATGCCTTAAGGCGCTCAATCAACGCGGCTTTATCGGCAAAATGTTCGCCAACGCCGCTCGCATGGCTAATCGCCTGGCTCAGTTTTCCTGCGCTCAGGACACAATCCAGCCCCGCCGCTTTCGCCGCTTCACCGACCTGGGTATGGCAGGCTTCACTTTCGTCGCCCAGCTCTGCCATATCGCCGACCACCATGATGCGGTAGCCCGGCATTTCAGATAACACCTGCACCGCCGCCGTCATTGAGCCAACGTTCGCGTTGTAGGAGTCATCCAACAGCAGTTTGTTTTCGGCAAGATGGATTGGGAACAGGCGCCCCGGCACGGCTTGTAAATTTGCCAGCCCGTTTTTAATCGCCTCATGCGACGCACCCACCGCCGTCGACAGCGCCGCCGCCGCAAGGGCATTGGCAATATTATGGCGGCCCGGAAGCGGTAAAAGCACGTCTACGCCACCCGTTGGGGTAGTAAGCGTGAATTCCGTACCCTGGGACGTCACATGGATATTGGTCGCGGTAAAATCACTGTTGGCCGCATTCGGCGAGAAGCGCCAGGTTTTACGCGAGCCAATGATGCTCTGCCAGTTCAGCCAGTCATTGTTGTCGGCATTCATAATGGCAATGCCGTCAGCGGGAAGACCGGTGTAGATCTCACCTTTCGCTTTCGCCACGCCTGCCAGCGAGCCAAACCCTTCCAGATGCGCAGCCGCCAGGTTATTCACCAGCGCCGCTTCCGGGCGAGTCAGGCTTACGGTCCAGGCGATTTCGCCCTGGTGGTTTGCCCCTAGCTCAATCACCGCGAATTCATGCTCTTTGGTCAGGCGAAGTAATGTCATCGGCACGCCGATATCATTATTGAGGTTACCCGCGGTATAGAGCGTGTTTCCGCACTGGCTGAGGATCGCCGCCGTCATCTCTTTCACGGACGTTTTGCCAGATGATCCGGTCAGGGCGACGACGCGAGTCGGCACCTGCTGACGAACCCAGGCAGCCAGCTCACCAAATGCAAGACGCGTATCTTTCACGACAATCTGCGGCAGGTCGGTGCCGAGCCTGCGGCTGACCAGCAGCGCACCGGCGCCATTTTCTTTGGCATTATCCGCAAAATCGTGCGCGTCAAAACGCTCGCCTTTCAGCGCCACGAACAGACAACCCGCCGTCACTTTGCGGGTATCCGTCGTCACCGCATCAATGGTCAGATCCTGACCGTGCAGCTCACCCTGCAGGATTTCAGCGGCATGGCTTAACGAGAGGCTAATCATGCCACGACTCCCAGCAGACGTGCTGCCGTTACGCGGTCCGAGTAGTCCAGACGGCGATTGCCAACAATCTGATAATCTTCATGGCCTTTACCTGCCAGCAGGACAACATCATTCTCCTGAGCCTGCATGATGGTGTTGGTCACGGCTTCCGCACGACCTTCCACGACGCGAGCACGGCCCGCGTCCAGCATGCCCGCCAGAATGTCATTGATGATGGCGCGCGGCTCTTCCGTACGCGGATTGTCATCGGTGACAACCGGAATATCCGCAAACTGTTCCGCAATAGCGCCCATCAGCGGACGCTTGCCTTTGTCGCGATCGCCGCCACAGCCAAACACGCACCAGAGCTTACCGGTACAGTGCAGACGCGCCGCCTCCAGCGCTTTTTCCAGCGCATCCGGCGTGTGGGCGTAATCGACGACGACGGTCGGCTTGCCCGGCGCGCTAAACACTTCCATACGGCCGCAAACCGGCTGCAAACGCGCGGCGGTTTTCAGCAGTTCAGCCATCGGATAACCCAGCGCCAGCAGCGTCGCCAGCGCCAGCAGCAAATTACTGACGTTAAACGCGCCCATCAGGCGGCTTTCAATTTCGCCTTCACCCCATGAAGAGGCAAAGCGGATCGTCGCCCCGCTGTCGTGATAGTTAACGTCAACGGCCTTCAGCCAGCGGCCGTGGCAGTTCGGGTTAATACGATCTTCCATCGACACCGCAACCGCATCCGGCAGGTTTGCCAGCCAGCGGCGGCCGACTTCGTCGTCGGCGTTGATGATGGCTTGTCCGTAATGGTGCGTGGAGTAGAGTAGCCATTTCGCGGCTTCGTAATGCTCCATATCACCATGATAATCAAGATGATCGCGGCTCAGGTTGGTAAACACAGAGGCGGCAAACTTTAGTGCCGCTACGCGATGCTGAACCAGACCGTGCGAAGAAACTTCCATCGCCGCAAAGGTTGCCCCCTGCCCTGCCAGACCAGCAAGCACGTGCTGTACGTCAACCGCAGAGCCGGTGGTGTTTTCCGTCGGGCTTACTTTACCCAGCAGGCCGTTACCCACTGTGCCCATGACCGCACCGGTTTCCCCCAGTAACTGGGCCCATTGCGCCATCAACTGCGTGGTGGTCGTTTTTCCGTTTGTCCCCGTCACGCCAACCAGACGCAGCTGGTCGGAGGGTTCGTGATAGAAACGTCCTGCCAGTGCGGAAAGACGCTCGTTTAACTGGCTGAGATAGATAACCGGCACGCCGTGCATTTCACGGATCTCACCGTCGGTTGCCTCATCTTTGGCCTCAGCAATAATGGCAGCAACACCTTGCGCAATCGCCTGCGGGATATAACGACGCCCGTCCGCCTGATGACCGACCACCGCCACAAAAAGATCGCCAGAAGCAGCCGCCCGGCTGTCCAGTACCATCTCTCGCAGTGCTCGCTCCGGTGCATTTGGCACCCACGGAGCGAGAAGGTCGCGCAAATTACGATCTGCCACCTGTACCCTCGCCTTGATTAATTACAAATTCACTTTTTTCGCCCGTCGCCAGCGCATCCGGTTCGATGTTCATGGTACGCAGTACGCCGCCCATGATGGCCCCGAACACAGGCGCGGAGACGGCGCCGCCATAGTATTTACCCGCCTGCGGATCGTTTATCACGACCACCAGCGCAAAACGCGGATTGCTTGCAGGCGCAACGCCTGCGGTATAGGCAATGTATTTGTTGATGTAGCGGCCGTCTGGCCCCACTTTTTTCGCTGTACCGGTTTTAATGGCGATGCGGTAGCCTTTGATTGCCGCCTTCACGCCGCCGCCGCCCGGCAGCGCCACGCTTTCCATCATATGCACCACGGTACGAACGGTGGATTCCGGGAAGATACGCTCGCCCGGAACCGGTGGATCAACTTTGGTGATAGACAGCGGGCGATAGACGCCATAGCTGCCAATCGTTGCGTAGACTCGCGCTAACTGTAAGGGAGTTACCATTAGCCCGTAGCCGAAAGAGAAGGTGGCCCTCTCTATGTCAGACCACCGTTGTTTTTGAGGATATAAGCCACTGCGTTCTCCGACCAACCCCAAATTGGTCGCCTTTCCTAGCCCAAAACGTGAGTAAGTTTCTACTAACGCTGAGGACGGCATCGCTAACGCCAGCTTTGAAACACCGACGTTACTCGACTTCTGTAACACCCCGGTCAGGGTCAATTCGCTGTAGCGCGCCACGTCTTTGATTTCGTGGCCGTTAATCCGGTAAGGAATGGTATTCAGTACGGTGTTTTCATTGACGATACCGCGCTGAAGTGCAGTCATGACCACCATCGGCTTCACAGTCGAACCCGGTTCGAACACGTCGGTGATGGTACGGTTACGCATAACATCCTTCTGCGTACCGGTAAGATTGTTAGGGTTGTAGGACGGGCTATTGGCCATCGCCAGCACTTCACCCGTGTTGACATCCACTAACACAGCACTGCCCGATTCCGCTTTGTTGAAGGCCACGGCATTGTTCAGTTCGCGATAAACCAGTGCCTGTAACCGCTCGTCAATACTCAGCGCAAGGTTGTGTGCGGCCTGGCTGTCCGTTGAGGAAATATCTTCGATCACGCGACCATAGCGGTCTTTACGCACAATGCGCTCGCCGGGCTGGCCGGTGAGCCATTTATCAAAGCTTTTTTCAACGCCCTCAATCCCCTGGCTATCGACGTTGGTAAAGCCAATGAGGTGAGCAGTCACTTCGCCGGATGGATAGTAACGACGTGATTCCTCACGCAGATGAATCCCCGGTAGCTTCAATTTTTTGATGTAGTCCGCCATGTCAGGATTCACCTGACGTGCCAGATAGATAAAACGCCCTCTCGGGTTCGTATTCACGCGTGAAGCCAGCTGGTCCAGCGGCATCTTCAGTGCATCCGCAAGCGCCTTCCAGCGGTTATCAAGCGTAATGCCTCCGGCGTCGTGCAGCTCTTTCGGGTCAGCCCATATGGCTTTCACCGGCACGCTCACCGCCAGCGGACGGCCTGAGCGGTCGGTGATCATCCCGCGGGAGGTGGAGACCTCCTGGACACGCAGAGATCGCATATCGCCCTGGCGCACCAGCATGTCAGGGGCGATGATTTGCAACCAGGCCACGCGTCCCAGCAGGAAACTCAGTGCCAGTAAAATGCAGCCGCAAAGCAACGCAAAACGCCAACTGATAAAGTTGGCCTGTTCTTCCTGACGTTTTGGTTTAAGCGTTTTTGCCGCTGCTTTCATGCGTCGCGATTTCCCTTATTTTTGTACTACGATATTTTCCTGGGAAGGATCAACATGCTGCAGTTGCAGCTTTTCCGTTGCGATCCGTTCAACCCGGCTGTGATCGCCGAGCGCGTTTTCTTCAAGGATCAGATTTCGCCATTCAATATCCAGCGCATCGCGTTCCAGTACCATCTGCTCGCGTTGCGCAGTCAATAAACGCGTATGGTGGGCTGTGGTCACCACCGTAACGGCCGTAACAATGATGCAAATGAACAGACAGAGTGGCAGTTTCCCAAACCGCAAAAGATCGTCGCCGATCACGCCAGGCAAGGCATGGCGCTCGTTGCTTCCTAACGAATCCTTAACTTTGCTTAGGGTCTCTGTCACTCTGCCGATCATGCGTTCGTCCTCTCTGCAACACGCAGCACTGAACTACGGGCGCGTGGATTCTCTGCCACCTCTTCTTCGCCCGGCATCAACTTGCCTAATGCTCGCAACTGACGGCCACCCAGCTTCCTGAGTTGTTCTTCCGTCATCGGCAGCCCCGCTGGCACCTGTGGACCGCGGCTTTGTTCACGCATAAAGCGTTTCACAATACGGTCTTCCAGCGAATGGAAGCTGATGATGGATAACCGCCCACCCGGGGCCAGCACGTCGAGCGAGCTTTTTAGCGCCAGCTCTATTTCCTCCAGTTCACTGTTTACCCAGATGCGAACCGCCTGGAAGGTACGGGTCGCGGGATGTTTGTGCTTATCCTTCACCGGCGTCGCCGCCGCGATCACCTCGGCTAACTCTTTGGTGCGGGTCATGGGCTCAATGCGGTTGCGCTCAACGATGGCGCGCGCAATACGTTTGCCAAAGCGCTCTTCGCCAAAGGTTTTGATTACCCATGCAATATCCGCTTCGTCTGCGGTCTGTAACCATTCGGCGGCAGACTGACCGCGCGTCGGGTCCATCCGCATATCCAGCGGACCATCGCGCATAAAGGAGAAGCCGCGTTCAGCATCATCAAGCTGAGGTGAAGAGACGCCAAGATCGAGAAGAATCCCGTCGATCTTGCCCGTCAGGCCGCGCTCGGCAACATATGCCGCGAGCGCAGAGAAAGGTCCATGCACGATGGAAAAGCGTGGGTCATTGATGGTCTGCGCAACGGCAATCGCCTGCGGATCGCGATCGATTGCCAGCAGACGTCCTTCCTCTCCAAGCTGAGAGAGAATCAAACGCGAGTGACCACCGCGACCAAAAGTGCCATCAATGTAGATGCCATCCGGACGAATATTCAGGCCGTTAACGGCCTCGTCCAGTAACACCGTTTTGTGTTTATAATTTTCCATCATATTTATAGAGACAAGTCCTGCAGCCGTTCCGATAATGTCGCGGAATCAGACTGCTCAGCGTCGATATCTTCCTTGACCTGTTGATACCAGGTCGTTTCATCCCACAGTTCAAACTTGTTGAACTGCCCGACCAGCATCACTTCTTTGGTCAGACCGGCATGTTGCCGTAACACAGGCGCAATCAGTAATCGCCCTGCGTTATCCATCTGACATTCACTGGCATGTCCCAATAACAACCGCTGCACGCGGCGTTCCTGCGGGTTCATGCTCGACAGTCGCGACAGCTTTTGCTCAATAATTTCCCATTCAGGCAGGGGGTAAAGCAGCAGGCAGGGGGAGTTAATGTCAATGGTGCAAACCATTTGACCCGCAGCGTTCTCAATCAGCTGGTCGCGGTATCGGGTTGGTACCGATAAACGCCCTTTGCTGTCGAGATTGACTAACGTAGCTCCACGGAACATGCCAGTCTCACCCCTCCTCACCACTTTAACCCACAAATTCCCACCTAAAGGAGTTTACGGAGCGAGGGAAAAGCTTGTCAAGCCAGGACTCTCCCTGTAAGGACCCGGAAGCCCTCTATTTACAGAGATAAACAGTCCTGGTTAATAACTGCACAACTGGCGAGGCAAAATTAACGTTATGAATATTTGTAAGAAAAAAACCGAATATGCACACTAGCGTTAAAGCTCACTCAATTTCATCGCAGATAAATATAAAGTGTCAGTTTGCGACGCGGGCAGCATTTTATGACAGATTCTCAGGGGATAACAGCGCCAGATTCACTCAGGCACCCGGTAAGCGCGGTGGTTGCCATGTTAGCTGGCAAAGAAGGAGGAAAAACGTCTGAATATTCATCGACCGGAGAGGGTTTGTAACAAAACAATACAAAAATAGCTGTTCAAAATTGCTTAGACGTTCTTTAAAGAACAATTTTGAAGCCAAAACAAATTAAGAAAATTAGGTGATTATGAACCCTCAAGAATTATCCTAATTTCTCTCCGGGAATTATTCACACGAATTATTGCGGCAAAACGGGGGCAGATTTCGCCGCCCCGGTCATTTTCATTTATGACGGCTTAAAATTCCGCGATGGTAAAGATTGCGTTTGATACGCGTCAGGCCCGGCTTCGGTTTACGGGGTTCATCCAGGCTCGCCAGCACAATCTCCAGTACGCGTTCAGCCACGTCACGGTGACGCTGTGCTACCGCCAGCACCGGGCACTGGAGGAAGTCGAGCAGCTCGTTATCCCCGAAAGTGGCGATGGCCAGGTCGGAAGGGAGTTTACCTTCACGACGTAAGGTCACATCCATCACGCCCTGCAGAAGCGCAAACGAGGTGGTGAACAGTGCCTGAGGCATCGGATGCGTTTCCAGCCATTTCTCGAACAGCTGCGCAGCGGCTTCTCGCTCGTAGCTGTTGGCATAGAGGTAGTGAACCTCGCGCGGATCGTCTTTCCAGGCAGTTCTGAAGCCCTGCTCACGCAGGAAGCTCACAGAAAGCTCAGGCAACGCGCCAAGATAAAGCACGGTTTCCGCCGGGAACGTTCTTAGCTCTGCGGCCAGCATTTCTGCGTCATCCTGATCGGCACCCACTACGCTTGTGAAATGCTCGCGGTCCAGCGCGCGATCCAGCGCCACGATTGGGAACGGGTCGTTCGCCCAGCGCTGGTAGAACGGATGCTCTGGCGGTAAGGAGGTCGACACGATAATGGCATCCACCTGACGCTGGAGCAGATGCTCAATGCAGCGCATCTCGTTATCCGGCTGATCTTCCGAGCAGGCAATCAGCAATTGATAGCCGCGCTGGCGCGCCTGACGCTCAAGATAGTTGGCGATGCGGGTATAGCTGGTGTTTTCCAGGTCCGGGATCACCAGACCAATAGAGCGGGTGCGCCCGGCACGCAGGCCGGCTGCGACAGCATTCGGATGGTAGTTATGTTCACGAACCACCGCCATAACTTTTTCAACGGTCTTATCGCTGACACGGTACTGCTTTGCTTTACCGTTAATCACATAGCTGGCCGTTGTTCGTGACACGCCGGCTAGCCGGGCGATTTCATCCAGTTTCACAATTGCCCCTTAAAAAAAGAAAAGAGTCCATGGCCCTGTCAAGGTTATGGTTAAATCTTTTAACATCTAAACGCAGAAAAGCCTCCGCGGCAACCGCTTTTATCTGCGTTGTCGGCTGATTACGCAAAAAAAAGCCCGGCTTTGGTGACCGGGCAGAAAGAGGCGAACCTTTTTGACAACTAACGCATGATTTTCTCGCCGCGTGACAGACCCACGACACCCGATCTCGCCACCTCAACAATTTTTGCTACATCCCGCACGGACGCCAGGAAGGCATCCAGCTTGTCGCTTGTCCCGACCAGTTGAACCGTATAAAGAGAAGGCGTGACGTCGATAATCTGTCCGCGGAAAATATCCGCATTGCGTTTGACTTCTTCACGCCCGTAGCCGCTGGCCTGAATTTTCACCAGCATGACCTCACGTTCAACGTAGGCCCCCTGCCCCAGTTCGCTCACGCGCAGCACGTCGACCAGCTTATGCAGCTGTTTCTCAATCTGCTCAAGCACCTTGGCGTCGCCGACGGTTTGGATCGTCATGCGCGACAGCGTTGGATCCTCAGTAGGAGCAACGGTCAGGCTTTCAATGTTATAGCCGCGCTGCGCAAAGAGCCCGATGACGCGAGACAGTGCGCCAGACTCGTTTTCCAGTAAAACAGATAATATCCGGCGCATATCAGGTTCTCTCCGTTTTGCTTAACCACATTTCATCCATACCACCACCACGAATATGCATCGGATAAACGTGTTCAGTTCCATCAACTATCACATCCATAAAGACGAGGCGTTTGTTTTTAACGTGCTCAAGCGCTTCTGCGAGCTTCGTTTCCAGCTCGGCCGGATCGGTCACCCGCATGCCAACATGGCCGTAAGCTTCAGCAAGACGAACAAAATCCGGCAGCGATTTCATATATGACTGTGAATGACGGCCAGAATAGATCATATCCTGCCACTGCTTCACCATACCAAGGTAGCCGTTATTCAGGTTCAGCACGAGAACGGGCAGTTCATACTGCAGCGCGGTAGAGAGCTCCTGAATGTTCATCTGGATACTGCCATCACCGGTTACGCAGACGACGGTTTCATTCGGCAGCGCCAGCTTCACGCCCAGCGCGGCGGGCAGACCAAAGCCCATCGTTCCTAAACCACCTGAGTTGATCCAGTGTCGCGGTTTATCAAACGGGTAATACAAAGCGGCAAACATCTGGTGCTGACCCACGTCTGAGGTCACATACGCTTCACCCTTCGTCAGTCGCCACACGGTTTCGATAACCGCCTGCGGCTTAATATTTTCGCTTTGCGTGTCATATTTCAGACACTGGCGCGCACGCCACTGTTCAATCTGCTGCCACCAGTCGCGGATCTCATCCAGCGGCTGGGTTGCACTCTCCTGGGCCAGCAGCTCCAGCATTTGCTCCAGAACCTGCCGGGCATCACCGACGATCGGCACATCCGCCGACACCGTTTTTGAAATGGATGTGGGATCGATATCAATGTGCAGCACGGTGGCGTTCGGGCAATACTTCGCCAGGTTATTAGTGGTGCGATCGTCAAAACGCACGCCAACGGCAAAGATCACATCAGAATGGTGCATCGTCATGTTGGCTTCATAGGTACCGTGCATACCCAGCATACCTAGCGCCTGACGGTGGGTGGCGGGAAACGCCCCCAGCCCCATCAGCGATGACGCAACAGGAAGGTTCAGCTTTTCAATCAGTTCACGAAGCTGGACTTCACAGGCAGAATTGATCGCCCCACCGCCGACATAGACGACCGGCTTTTTGGCTGACAGAAGCGTTTGCAACGCACGCTTGATCTGACCTTTATGGCCCTGCGTGGTTGGGTTGTAAGAACGCATGCTCACCGATTCCGGCCAGACATAAGGCAGCTTGTTTGCCGGGTTCAGTATATCTTTGGGTAGATCGACCACCACCGGTCCCGGACGCCCGCTTGCCGCCAGCCAGAAGGCTTTTTTCAGCACGCCAGGGATGTCTTCGGTTTGCTTGACCAGGAAGCTGTGCTTCACAACGGGACGCGAAATCCCGACCATGTCGCATTCCTGAAACGCGTCGTAGCCAATCAGTGAGGTCGCCACCTGCCCGGAGAGGATCACTAGCGGGATAGAGTCCATATAAGCCGTGGCAATGCCGGTAATCGCGTTTGTCGCGCCGGGACCAGACGTGACTAAGACTACTCCCACTTCACCCGTTGCACGCGCAAGGCCGTCAGCCATGTGTACTGCCGCCTGCTCGTGACGAACCAGAACATGGTCAATGCCCCCTACCGTATGAAGCGCATCATAAATATCAAGGACCGCGCCGCCAGGGTAGCCGAACACTTGCTTCACGCCCTGATCGATCAGTGACCGAACGACCATTTCCGCGCCAGACAACATCTCCATGCTTTGCCTCCAGGCATTTTGTTATAGACGGACTGCCGAACTCATTTCCGCACCGTCTTACGAATCTTATATTTTGCAGAGTGTTCTTTACCTTAACCGCTCGTTATGAGGCAGGCAATTAGCAAACCCGGGGAGAGAAACGGTGCGTAAAGCAGAAAAAGCAGCGGTTAACAGAAGATATGGTTAATTCATCTGAGAATAGAGGATGGGATGATTAATCATCGCTGAAAAGCACGACAACACAGAAAATCATCTATTTTTGCGCACCGGATAGCAGCCCTAAAAAAATCACAATAGAATAAAATAGCAATTATCTAAAAAAACTCAGGATAAACCACATAAACCAATGCGATTTATCCTGATGCGTTTATCGGCGACAGATGCTAACCAGCAGCTCTTCCATCCACTGATGCCCTTTATCCCGGCCCGCCGCTTCATGCCAGGAAAGGTAACAGGTACGGCTATTTAGCTTGAGCGGCAGAGGCAGAATTTGCAGATTTAACGATTCTGAAAACTCTTCTGCCAGCCAGCGCGGCGCAATCGCCACCAGCTGCGTCTGGGAGACCACGTTTAATACGCTGACCATTGCCATTCCCTGATAGGCCACACACGCCTGTTTGTCCGCTGTGTCATACCACGGCAGGCTAAAGGATGCATATCTGTCGAGTGCAACAACGGCGTGCTGCTCATTATAAACATCACTTTCTCGTAACGGAGAAGTCAGGCGCGGATGTTTTTTACTGGCGACCAAAACCATTTCATCTTTAAACAGCGGTACGCAGGAAAATTCAGGTCGACGGAACTCTTCATATCCCAGGACGAATTCGATCTCCTGATAGCGCAACTGATGTTCCGTGTTTTGATTGAGGGATGATTTAAAAACCAGATTGATATTTGGCGCGATCTCTTCAACTTTATTATAAATAATCGATGTTAAATAATTATCTAATGGGCTACAGACACAGAGATGAAAGACTCGCTCGCTGCTTAAAGGTTCAAAACCCGACCCTGGCAGTTCATTTTGTACTAACTGCAGCGCCTGGCGGATTGAGCCGAATAGCTGGAATGCACGCGCCGTGGGCTGGATCCCCCTCCCGTAACGAACGAACAGTTCATCGTTAAACATGACCTTAAGCCTGGCGACGGCATTACTGACGGCGGGCTGTGACATTCCCAACGTTTGTGCCGCGCGGGTGATATTCTGTTCCTGCATGACAGCATCAAACACCGTCAGAAGATTAAGGTCCACCGTGCGTAACTGTGGTTTAATCCCATCCGTAGTTTGAGGTTGTTTAATATTATTTTCTGGCACTTCAGACTCCACTGTCACGCTACACTCCCTTTGCCAACGTATTGTAACAATCGCGAAAAATATGATTTATCATGCAAATATGACCAGCGAAAGAGAATTGTTTAAAATTCGGAATATATAAAGACACTAAAACAATGAAAAATAAAAACACGTAAATGATATGATTAACTTTAGGATTGAGATGAAACCATAAACCAAACAAATATACAATTACCCCTTGGTTAATGATGACTTAAGTATTATTAAACTGTTATAACTGACGCTCTACAGTAAGTTAACAATCTGTTATCTCTGCTCATTTTTTAGAGAGTCTAAAATGATTCACTGAACTTACAACTTAATGATATTAAAACCCTTTAAGCATAAAGCATTCGTGGCAACGTACTTTGCTCAATTTAAACGAATTATATTAATTTATTTCTGCAACCTTTTTCCCAGTCCAAAATTAGACAATTAGTCGGGTCGTAAAAGTAAAAACCAGCACAATTCGCTAAAGCAGACAGCCTGTGTGTTCAGCCTGCCGGGGCCGTTTTTATCCTTAGGGGTTGACATGAACGGCCGTATCCAGTACCACTAAAAGTATATTGAATTTAACGGAGCACGATTCATGATTCGCACCATTCGTTTCACCGGTCTACTACTACTAAACGCATCCACTGTGCGCGGTAGACTGGCGGGCGAAATTCAGCGTTGAATCGTCACCAGTAAGACTAAAAACCCGCGCCACTGCGCGGGTTTTTTTATGCTCGTAGCAAGGCGCCCTAAGACTGACAAGGACCTAACCCATGAGCCAGCAAGTCATTATTTTCGATACAACTTTACGTGACGGTGAACAGGCATTACAGGCAAGCCTGAGTGTAAAAGAGAAACTGCAGATCGCGCTGGCTCTTGAACGTATGGGTGTCGACGTGATGGAAGTCGGTTTCCCGGTTTCGTCTCCGGGTGATTTCGAATCCGTCCAGACTATCGCCCGCACCATCAAAAACAGCCGCGTTTGTGCCCTGGCACGCTGTGTAGAGAAAGACATCGACGTTGCGGCTGAGTCGCTGAAGGTCGCCGAAGCCTTCCGTATTCATACCTTTATTGCGACCTCGCCTATGCATATCGCAACCAAATTGCGCAGCACGCTGGATGAGGTTATTGAACGTGCGGTGTATATGGTAAAGCGCGCACGCAACTATACCGATGACGTTGAATTCTCCTGTGAGGATGCAGGCCGTACGCCGATTGACGATCTGGCGCGTGTTGTGGAAGCCGCGATCAACGCGGGCGCAAAAACCATCAACATTCCGGACACCGTCGGCTATACCATGCCGTTTGAGTTCTCCAATATCATTACCGGTCTGTATGACCGCGTACCGAATATTGATAAAGCGATTATCTCCGTTCATACCCATGACGATTTGGGCCTGGCCGTGGGGAATGCCATCGCCGCGGTACACGCTGGTGCACGTCAGGTAGAAGGCGCGATGAACGGTATCGGCGAACGCGCAGGTAACTGCTCGCTGGAAGAAGTGATCATGGCGATCAAAGTGCGCAAAGATATTATGGACGTGCACACCCGCATCAATCACAACGAAATCTGGCGCACCAGCCAGACCGTCAGCCAGATTTGCAACATGCCGATTCCGGCCAACAAAGCAATTGTTGGTACTGGTGCCTTCGCGCACTCCTCCGGTATTCACCAGGACGGCGTGCTGAAGAACCGCGAAAACTACGAAATCATGACCCCGGAATCCATCGGCCTGAACCAGGTGCAGCTGAACCTGACCTCCCGTTCCGGCCGTGCGGCGGTAAAACACCGTATGGAAGAGATGGGTTATAAGGACAGCGATTACAACATGGATCAGCTGTACGACGCGTTCCTGAAGCTGGCCGACAAAAAAGGTCAGGTGTTCGACTATGACCTGGAAGCGCTGGCCTTTATTAACAAGCAGCAGGAAGAGCCAGAGCATTTCCGTCTGGATTATTTCAACGTGCAGTCCGGCTCCAGCAACATCGCCACCGCCTCGGTCAAACTGGCCTGCGGTGATGAAATTAAAGCAGAAGCCGCTAACGGTAACGGCCCTGTCGATGCCATCTACCAGGCGATCAACCGCGTCACTGAGTACGACGTTGAGCTGGTGAAATATGACCTGACGGCCAAAGGCCACGGTAAAGATGCACTGGGTCAGGTCGACATTGTTGTTACCCACAATGGCCGTCGTTTCCATGGCGTGGGTCTGGCGACCGATATCGTCGAATCCTCCGCAAAAGCGATGGTGCATGTTCTGAACAACATCTGGCGCGCCGCCGAAGTCGAAAAAGAGTTGCAACGCAAAGCTCAGAATAAAGAGAACAACAAGGAAACCGTGTAATGTCGAAGAATTACCATATTGCTGTGTTACCGGGCGACGGTATTGGCCCGGAAGTGATGGCACAGGCGCTGAAAGTACTGGAAGCCGTTCGCGCGCGTTTTGCGATGAAAATCACCACCAGCCACTACGATGTAGGCGGTATTGCGATTGATAACCACGGTACGCCATTGCCGAAAGCCACCGTTGAAGGCTGCGAAAATGCCGATGCCGTCCTGTTTGGTTCCGTAGGTGGCCCAAAATGGGAGCACCTGCCGCCAGCAGAGCAGCCAGAGCGCGGCGCGCTGCTGCCGCTGCGTAAACATTTCAAGCTGTTCAGCAACCTGCGTCCGGCGAAGCTGTATCAGGGTCTGGAAGAGTTCTGCCCGCTGCGCGCCGATATCGCCGCCAACGGTTTCGACATTCTGTGCGTGCGTGAACTGACCGGCGGGATCTATTTCGGTCAGCCAAAAGGACGCGAAGGCAGCGGCCAGCATGAAAAAGCGTTCGATACCGAGGTGTATCACCGCTTCGAAATTGAACGTATCGCCCATATCGCCTTTGAGTCTGCGCGCAAGCGCCGCCATAAAGTGACCTCTATTGATAAAGCGAACGTCCTGCAGTCTTCCATTTTGTGGCGCGAGATCGTCAGCGAAGTCGCTAAGCAATACCCTGACGTTGAGCTGTCGCACATGTACATCGACAACGCGACGATGCAGCTGATCAAGGATCCGTCCCAGTTTGACGTCCTGCTGTGCTCCAACCTGTTCGGCGATATTCTCTCGGACGAATGCGCAATGATTACCGGCTCCATGGGCATGCTGCCATCGGCAAGCCTGAACGAAGAGGGCTTTGGCCTGTACGAGCCGGCAGGCGGCTCCGCGCCGGATATCGCAGGTAAAAACATTGCTAACCCGATTGCGCAGATCCTCTCTCTGGCCCTGCTGCTGCGCTACAGCCTGGATGCAGGTGATGCAGCAACCGCAATTGAAAACGCCATTAACCGGGCGTTAGAAGAAGGCGTCCGTACCGGTGATTTAGCACGCGGCACGGCGGCAGTCAGTACTGATGAAATGGGCGACATTATTGCCCGCTATGTCGCGCAAGGGGTGTAATCATGGCCAAAACCTTATATGAAAAATTGTTTGATGCGCACGTTGTTTACGAGGCACCAAACGAAACCCCACTGCTGTATATCGACAGACATCTGGTGCACGAAGTGACCTCTCCTCAGGCGTTTGACGGCCTGCGCGCACACAAGCGTCCGGTTCGTCAGCCGGGCAAAACCTTCGCAACGATGGATCACAACGTTTCCACCCAGACCAAAGACATTAACGCGTCCGGTGAGATGGCGCGTATCCAGATGCAGGAGCTGATTAAGAACTGCAACGAGTTTGGCGTTGAGCTGTACGATCTGAATCACCCTTATCAGGGTATCGTCCACGTGATGGGGCCGGAGCAAGGGATTACCCTGCCGGGCATGACCATCGTCTGCGGTGACTCCCACACCGCGACGCACGGCGCGTTTGGTGCCCTGGCGTTCGGGATTGGCACTTCCGAAGTGGAACACGTGCTGGCTACGCAGACCCTGAAACAGGGACGCGCCAAAACCATGAAGATTGAAGTGAAGGGAAAAGCCGCGCCGGGTATCACCGCAAAAGACATCGTACTGGCGATCATTGGTAAAACCGGCAGCGCAGGCGGTACCGGCCACGTGGTGGAATTCTGCGGCGAGGCCATCCAGGCGCTGAGCATGGAAGGCCGCATGACCCTCTGCAATATGGCCATTGAGATGGGCGCAAAAGCCGGTCTGGTCGCGCCAGACGACACCACCTTCAACTATGTGAAGGGCCGTCTGCACGCGCCGAAAGGTCAGAATTTTGACGATGCTGTCGCGTACTGGAAAACCCTGAAAACCGACGACGGTGCCAGCTTTGATACCGTGGTTACCCTGCAGGCAGAAGAGATTGCCCCGCAGGTGACCTGGGGGACTAATCCGGGCCAGGTGATTTCCGTCAACGACAGCATCCCTGACCCTGCCTCGTTCGCCGATCCGGTCGAACGCGCCAGTGCGGAAAAAGCGCTGGCCTATATGGGACTGAAGCCGGGCATCCCGTTGACCGACGTCACCATTGATAAAGTCTTCATCGGCTCATGCACCAACTCCCGTATCGAAGATTTGCGCGCCGCCGCTGAAATTGCAAAAGGCCGTAAAGTGGCACCGGGCGTGCAGGCTCTGGTGGTTCCAGGCTCCGGTCCGGTGAAAGCCCAGGCGGAAGCCGAAGGCCTGGATAAGATCTTTATCGACGCGGGCTTCGAGTGGCGCCTGCCAGGCTGCTCCATGTGTCTGGCCATGAACAACGATCGCCTGAACCCTGGCGAACGCTGCGCCTCCACCAGTAACCGTAACTTTGAAGGCCGTCAGGGCCGCGGTGGGCGCACCCATCTGGTCAGCCCGGCAATGGCCGCCGCTGCGGCAGTCACCGGCCATTTCGCCGATATTCGCAGCCTGAAATAAGGAGACAATCATGGCAGAGAAAATTACCCAACATACGGGCCTGGTTGTCCCCCTGGACGCCGCTAACGTCGATACTGATGCAAT
Source organism: Enterobacter sp. FW301-JW81 (assembly GCF_058788735.1). Taxonomy (NCBI): domain Bacteria; kingdom Pseudomonadati; phylum Pseudomonadota; class Gammaproteobacteria; order Enterobacterales; family Enterobacteriaceae; genus Enterobacter; species Enterobacter sp. FW301-JW81. Next base: position 144,455 of record NZ_JBYTBA010000004.1, read on the forward strand.
CATTCCTAAGCAGTTTTTGCAGAAAGTCACGCGTACCGGTTTTGGTGCACATCTGTTTAACGACTGGCGTTTCCTGGATGACAAAGGTGAAGTGCCTAATCCGGAGTTCGTTCTGAACTTCCCGGAATACAAAGGCGCATCCATTTTGCTGGCGCGGGAAAACTTTGGCTGCGGTTCATCCCGTGAACACGCGCCGTGGGCCCTGACCGACTACGGTTTTAAAGTGGTTATCGCACCGAGCTTCGCCGATATCTTTTACGGCAACAGCTTCAACAACCAGCTTCTGCCCGTCACGCTGAGCGACGAACAGGTTGATGAGCTGTTTGCCCTGGTGCAGGCGAATCCGGGTATTACGTTTGAAGTGGATCTGGAAGCAGAAGTGGTGAAGGCCGGAGATAAGACCTACAGCTTCAGCATTGATGCGTTCCGTCGTCACTGCATGCTGAACGGTCTCGACAGTATTGGCCTGACGCTCCAGCACGAAGACGCCATCTCAGCGTACGAGAAAAAACAGCCTGCGTTTATGAGCTAAAGGCAATGGCCCGCAAAAAGCGGGCCATTGATTTGACTACGTTTTGGCATTCCAGCCTCCTTATTGCTTTTCGGCAATGAAGAGACTAACCTCGCAATGTGGGTTGTGAAGTTGGTCTCCCCATCAGTTTTTTTGATGTGGAACTCTCCACTGTTTGCCTCTTGCGAAAGCCTGAGGCAAACAGCCTCAAGCACCCGCCACGCACTCTATTCCCCTTCTTTATACCTGTCAGAAAGTTGTTCCATTTCGTGAAGCCGTCTTCCAGAATCAAACGTCCTTGACCCGGCAGGTCAGCCCAAGCGTAACCACCGAAATCGCCGTAATCATCCAGTAAACCGAGGCATGGCCATAGCTTTGCGCCAGCGCCCCCTGAATCACCCCCGCCAGAATGACCCCCGTCGAAATACTGTTGGTAAAAAGTGTGGTCGCCGAGCCGGCGCGACCTGGCATGAGGTCCTGGAACCAAAGCATGCCTATCCCGGCGACAATGCCAATAAACACAGCGTTGAACAGCTGCAGCGCCAGCAGCGCTTCGCGCGAATGGAAAAAGATCAGCCCCGCGTAAAACAGCACCCCAGCCGCCACCGCGACGATCATCATCCGACGCTTTCCGAAACGCTTAACGTAATAACCCGCCAGGATCATCGCCGGGATCTCCAGCCCGGCCGCGGTACCCATTAAGATCCCGGCGAGCTTGTCCGGTAAGCCCAGTGAGCTGCTGATCCACAGCGGCATGTCGATGATGTACATGGTGTTGCAGGTCCACATCAGCGTGGAGGCAATAAACAGCATGCGGACGTTTTTGTCCTGCCAGCCGCTCACCTGAGTAATCGGTTTATCCGTCGTTTGCTCGACCCGGGCCACGGACGGCAGCGCAAAAGCAATCAGCGCCAGGCTGATGACAAAAATCCCTGCCGCAATGGAAAACATGGCGGTAAAGCCATAGTTCAGCGCCAACATGAAGGCCAGCGGCGGGCCGATGACCCACGCCAGCGAGAGCTGGGCACGCATCACCGAGCTAAACATCACCACTTCCCGCGCCGAGTTATCCGCATATTCACGCGCCAGGGCGAAAAGCTGCGGCATGGCGGTATTCGCCAGCGACGCCAGCAGCACGCCGCAGGTAATGAGCGTCAGGTAATCACGATTGAACGCAAAGAGCAGCGCGTTGCCTACGGCCATGGCGCAGCAAAAGAGGATCAGCTTGCGGCGATCGCCCTGGCTGTCCGATCGTTTCGCCAGCGCGAGGCTAACGAGGATCCCGGCAATGGCGTTGACGGTATAAAACAGCCCCACCCAAAACGGCTGCGCGCCCACCTCGCGGCTGAGGAACAGGCTCAGCGTCGGCGCCTGTAGCGCCCCCGCCACGCCCATCATAAAGGCCACCAGCATAAAAGCGGCATAGACGCCGTTCAGGCGTCGCCCCATCGTCATCAACCAGAGCATGCGCAAGTCCTTGTGAAAGCGAATCGAAACAGGGTGAAAGAATAAACGAAAAAAGCCAGCAAAAACATTTTGCTGGCGGGTGATTAGCACCAATACTCAGTCACACATGATCGAGGCGAGTTAGCGAGAAGAGGTCGGTTTCGTAACGTCCCACTGCATCAGGTCTTCCAGAATTTTCAGCCGTTGCTCTGCACACTGGCGGGCCAGCCAGGACGTTCCTTTTGTCGCTGAAAAATAGTGCTGATAAAACTGACGTGCGGTAGACCTCTTCATAATTTACCTCCTCACTTCATCGGTAAGGATTATTGGCTTAATATAGGGATTAATAAATTGCTGATTTTTTGTCAGGAGTTCCCCTTTTATGCCTTCCGGTCGACTGCAACAACAATTCATCCGCCTCTGGCAGTGCTGTGAGGGGCAATCGCAGGAGACCACGCTGAACGAGCTGGCCGACCTGCTTAGCTGTTCCCGACGCCATATGCGCACGCTGCTCAACACCATGCAGCAGCAGGGCTGGTTAAGCTGGGAAGCGGAAGCGGGACGCGGCAAACGCTCGCGCCTGACCTTCCTGTATACCGGGCTGGCGCTGCAGCAGCAGCGCGCCGAAGATCTGCTGGAGCAGGACCGAATTGACCAGCTGGTACAGCTGGTGGGTGACAAAGCCGCCGTGCGCCAGATGCTGGTTTCGCACCTCGGACGCAGTTTCCGCCAGGGCCGCCACATCCTGCGGGTCCTCTACTATCGGCCGATGAAAAATCTGTTGCCCGGCACGGCCTTACGCCGCTCAGAAACCCATATGGCCCGGCAAATCTTCAGCGGGCTGACGCGGATAAATGAGGAAAATGGGGAACTGGAAGCGGATATAGCGCACCACTGGCAGCAGCTTTCCCCGCTTCACTGGCGATTCTTTTTACGCCCCGGCATCCACTTTCACCATGGACGCGAGCTGGAAATGCGCGACGTCATCGCCTCTCTGGAACGCGTCCGCAAGCTGCCGCTCTACTCGCATATTTCGCGCGTGCACTCCCCAACGGCATGGACGCTGGATATTGAGCTGTCCCAGCAGGACAAGTGGCTTCCCTGGCTGCTGGGCTATGTGCCGTCAATGATTTTGCCCGGCGAGTGGGAGTCGATGAACAATTTTGCCAGCCTGCCGGTTGGCACCGGCCCCTACTCCGTCTCCCGTAATAACAACAGCCAGCTGAAAATCCGCGCGTTCGACGACTATTTTGGCTATCGGGCGCTGATCGACGAAGTGAACGTGTGGGTATTGCCGGATCTGAATGAAGAGCTGAGTGCAGGCCTGACGCTGGAAGGCCCTACCACGGGAGAAAAAGCCGTGGAGAGTCGCCTGGAGGAGGGATGCTACTATCTTCTGTTTGATGGCCGCACCCATCACGGGGCAAACCATGAGGTACGTAAGTGGATCAGCCACGTTTTATCCCCCTCCAATCTCATCTACCATGCGGAAGAGCAGTACCAGACCTACTGGTTCCCGGCGTACGGCCTGCTTCCGCGCTGGCACCACGCCCGCCCGGCGCACTGCGATAAACCCGCAGGGCTGGAGTCCATCACCCTGACCTACTACCGCGAACACGTGGAGCATCGTTTTATCGCCAGGATCATGACCAGACTGCTGGCAGCGCAGGGGGTCAGGCTGGAGATCCGGGAAGTAGACTATGACGAATGGCATCAGGGGGAACTGACCAGCGATATCTGGCTGAACAGCGCCAACTTCACCCTGCCGCTAGATTTTTCATTATTCTCACACCTGTATGAGGTCCCGCTGATCCAGCACTGCATCCACCGCGACTGGCAGCAGGATGCAGCCCTGTGGCGTGCGGGCGAAATGAATCTTGCCGTATGGTGCCAGCAGCTGCTGTCTGAACAGGCGATCGTCCCCTTGATACACCACTGGCTGATGATCCAGGGACAGCGCAGTATGCGCGGTTTGCGGATGAACACCCTGGGCTGGTTTGATTTCAAATCGGCCTGGTTTGCGCCGCCGGAACCATAACGCTTTCGTAATATTCACCAAATCATTACAATAGCGCCGTTCTCAACGGGGTGCTGCATCACAGATGTGCGCTGAGATAATACCCGTCGAACCTGATCCGGATAACGCCGGCGAAGGGATTTGAGGCTGTCGCTCAAAATCCTTTGCCACTCAACTTTGAGGTGCAAAGTGTTAAAAAAAGCTCTTCCCCTGCTGGCGCTGTTTGCGCTGCCTGCTTTTGCTAAGCCCGTTCTGACGGTCTACACCTACGACTCTTTTTCTGCCGACTGGGGCCCTGGCCCGGTCGTCAAAAAAGCCTTTGAAGCTGACTGTAACTGCGAACTGAAGTTCGTGGCGCTGGAAGATGGCGTCTCGCTGCTCAACCGTCTGCGCATGGAAGGTAAAAACAGTAAAGCCGATGTGGTGCTCGGCCTGGACAACAACCTGCTGGACGCCGCCTCGCAAACCAAACTGTTTGCCAAAAGCGGCGTAGCGGCAGAGGCCGTTAACGTGCCTGGCGGCTGGAAAAACGACACCTTTGTGCCGTTCGACTACGGCTACTTTGCTTTTGTTTACGACAAAAACAAGCTGAAAAACCCGCCGAAAAGCCTGAAAGAGCTGGTAGAAAGCGACCAGAAATGGCGCGTCATTTATGAAGATCCACGCACCAGTACGCCGGGCCTGGGCCTGCTGCTGTGGATGCAGAAGGTCTACGGGGATAAAGCGCCCGAAGCGTGGCAGAAGCTGGCCGCCAAAACCGTGACGGTGACCAAAGGGTGGAGTGAAGCCTATGGCCTGTTCCTGAAAGGCGAAAGCGACCTGGTATTGAGCTACACCACCTCTCCGGCCTATCACATTATCGCCGAGAAGAAAGACAACTACGCGGCTGCTGATTTTGCTGAAGGGCATTATCTGCAGGTGGAAGTGGCCGCGCGCACCGTCGCCAGCAAACAGCCGGAACTCGCAGAAAAGTTCCTGAAATTTATGGTTTCGCCCGCGTTCCAGAACGCCATCCCGGCAGGTAACTGGATGTATCCCGTCACGAACGTTGCGCTGCCAGCAGGTTTCGAGCAGCTAACCAAACCAAAAACCTCGCTGGAATTTACGCCGCAGCAGGTCGCCGCGCAGCGTGCAGCATGGGTAAGTGAATGGCAACGCGCCGTCAGCCGCTGATTCCCGGCTGGTTACTGCCCGGGCTGCTCGCCGCCATAGTGATGGTGGCGGTCAGCCTGGGGGCCTTTCTTGCGTTGTGGTTTAACGCGCCAGAGAGTGACCTGCCCGCACTCTGGCACGACAGCTATCTCTGGCACGTCATTCGTTTCTCCTTCTGGCAGGCGTTTCTTTCTGCCCTGCTGTCGGTGATCCCGGCTATTTTTCTTGCACGCGCGCTCTATCGCAGGCGTTTCCCCGGCAGGCAGGCGCTGCTGCGCCTGTGCGCCATGACGCTGATCCTGCCCGTGCTGGTGGCGGTATTTGGCATTCTGAGCGTTTACGGTCGCCAGGGCTGGCTGGCTTCCCTGTGGAGCCTGCTTGGTCTTGAATGGACATTCTCCCCCTACGGGCTAAAGGGCATTCTGCTGGCGCACGTGTTTTTCAATATGCCGATGGCGACGCGCCTCTTTTTGCAGGCGCTGGAGAACATTCCCGGCGAACAGCGTCAGATTGCCGCCCAGCTTGGGATGCGCGGCGCGTCATTCTTCCGCTTTGTCGAATGGCCGTGGCTGCGTCGCCAGCTCCCCCCCGTTGCGGCCTTAATATTCATGCTCTGCTTTGCCAGCTTCGCCACCGTACTTTCACTCGGCGGCGGACCGCAGGCGACGACCATTGAGCTGGCGATTTACCAGGCGCTGAGTTACGACTACGATCCCGGCCGCGCCGCGCTGCTGGCGATGGTGCAGATGGGGTGCTGTCTTGCGCTGGTGCTGCTGAGCCAGCGCCTGAGTAAAGCCATTCCCCCTGGCAGCAATCAAATAACCGGCTGGCGCGATCCGCAGGACAGCCTGCACAGCCGCGTCATCGATTTTATACTGATCGCACTGGCGCTCCTGCTGCTGCTGCCGCCACTGATGGCCGTTATCGTTGACGGTCTTAATCTCAATCTCCTGTCCGTCCTGCAACAGCCTATCCTCTGGCAGGCTACCGGGACCTCGCTTCGTATTGCACTGGCCGCAGGGCTGCTGTGCGTCACGCTGACCATGATGCTGCTGTGGAGCAGCCGCGAACTCCATGCCCGACAGACGCAAAAAGCCGGACACGCGCTGGAGCTGACAGGCATGCTGATTCTCGCCATGCCGGGGATCGTGCTGGCGACGGGCTTCTTCCTGCTGTTCAACAGCACCATAGGCCTGCCGGAAAGCGCCGACGGCATTGTGATTTTCACCAACGCCCTGATGGCCATTCCTTACGCGCTCAAGGTGCTGGAAAACCCGATGCGCGACGTCAACGGCCGCTACGGTTTGCTCTGTCAGTCGCTGGGGATGAAGGGCTGGCAACGGCTGAAGGTGGTCGAACTGCGCGCGCTAAAACGTCCGCTGGCGCAGGCGCTGGCGTTTGCCTGCGTGCTCTCAATGGGTGATTTTGGGGTCGTGGCGCTCTTCGGAAATGACAATTTCCGCACGCTGCCCTACTGGCTGTATCAGCAAATCGGCTCCTACCGCAGCCAGGACGGCGCGGTGACCGCGCTGTTACTGCTGCTGCTGTGCTTTGCTTTATTTACCGTTATCGAAAAACTTCCGGGGCGCGATGTTAAAACTGACTGATGTAATCTGGCTCTACCAGCATCTGCCGATGCGCTTCACGCTCTCCGTGCGCCAGGGAGAGATGATTGCCGTGCTTGGCCCAAGCGGTGCGGGAAAAAGCACGCTGCTCAATTTGGTGGCGGGATTTCTGCAGCCGGCAAGCGGATCGATAGTCATTGAAAACCGGGACCATACCCATACGCCGCCCGCAAAACGCCCGGTCTCCATGCTGTTTCAGGAAAACAACCTGTTTACCCACCTGACGGTGCGGCAGAACATCGCGCTGGGGATGGATCCGGGGCTCAAGCTTAACGATGCCCAGCGTCAGAAGCTGGCGATCATTGCCGCGCAGATGGGAATAGACGGGCTTATTGACAGGCTGCCGGGCGAGCTTTCCGGCGGCCAGCGTCAGCGCGTGGCTCTGGCGCGTTGCCTGGTACGCGAGCAGCCGATCCTGCTGCTGGACGAACCGTTCTCTGCGCTCGACCCCGCTCTGCGCCAGGAGATGCTGGGGCTGGTGCAGGACGTCTGTCAGCGCCAGCAGCTAACGATGCTGATGGTTTCGCACAGTATTGAGGATGCCGCGCGGATTGCACCGAGATCGGTGGTAATTGCCGAAGGGCGAATTGCGTGGGATGGAAAAACAGAAGAGCTTCTGAGTGGTAAAGCGGGGGCATCTTCGCTGTTGGGCATTCCTGCGGCCTGATGCCCTCACCCTGCCCCTCTCCCACAGGGAGAGGGAAAAGTCCTTAACGGCTGACCACTTTTAATAAAATCTCGCCATATACCGGCATCAGCGGGTGGCGAATCAGCGCCACCAGCGCCACCACGGCCACACCCAGCGTCAGCGGGGCCAGCCAGAGCAGGCGAGTACGCGGGAGGTAGCGCGTCAGGCGATCGATATTCGCTTTTCCGCTGCGCCACAGCCGCCAGCACAGCCATGCCGCCAGCCACAGCAGCAGCGCCGTGCCCAGCAGCAGCCACTTAAACTCACCGCTCTGCATACCGTCAGGAATATCGATGGCTGCCCCCGCGAGGATCCCCGGCAGGAAGTAGAACGGCGGCCAGAAAACGCAGCCGATAATATTCGGTACCACAAACTTGGCGACCGGCAGATCCAGCATCCCGGCGACCATAGGAACCAGCGGACGCGTAGGCCCGACAAAGCGGCCGACGAGAATGGTAAACATGCTGTGCTGGTGCAGCGCATGCTCGGTCTTATCCAGCAACGCTTTGTTCTTTTTCATGAACGACCAGCGGTGCAGCGGCTTCTTAAAGCGCCAGCCCAGCCAGAACGAGATCCAGTCGCCCAGCAGGCAGCCGATAATCCCGGCCAGCCACGCCTGCCAGAAATTAACCTCACCGCTGCCAATCAGCGCGCCAAGCCCTGCCATCATCACGGTGCCGGGCAGGATTAACCCCACAAGAGCCAGCGATTCCAGAAACGCCACCAGCGCCACGGCGATGAGCGAATACATAACGGACTGGGTAATAAAGTGTTCCAGCAATGCCTGCATAACTATTCCGGTCAGAAAACGAATCAGCGATTCTGCTTAGCGCCCCGCACCGCGTCAAGGCAACAATTGTCTGAATAGTTTACAAGATGCTCCTGAAGTTCACCTGAATGTTTACCGTTCATTCACATCCCGCGCGGAATTCGCTCGGGCTGGCGCCGGTGCATTTTTTAAATACGCGCGAAAAATAAAGCTGATCTTCAAAGCCCACGTTGCGCCCCACCGTGGCAATCGGCATCCGGGTGGTGCTGAGCAGAAGCTTCGCCTGGCTGATGCGCTGATCCTCACGCCAGCTCAGCACGCTGACGCCAAGCTGCTGGCGAAACAGATGCGACAGCCGCGACGGCGACAGGCAGACGTGCTGGGCGACGCTGGCGATATCAAACTGGCTATCGGCCAGATGGTCGCTGATGTACTGGCAGGCATCGCGCACGCGGTTATCCAGCGGCGGATTCAGCGACGCGTTAATCGCTTCCATCCGTCGCAGAAGCAGTTGTTCAAGCAGGTTAATTGCCAGCAGTTCGGCATAACGACCTCCTGCCTGCCCCGCCTCAATAATCTGGGCAAAAAGCTCGCGAAACTGCGCCAGATGAACCTCATCCGGGCGATAAAAACCGGTGTGTGCGAAAATAGCCGGCCACGAAAGCCACTCCTGCCAGTAGGCGCGCGGACGGAAGTAGACCCACTGGTGATACCACTCTTTGGCGTCAGGGTGACGGCCGTAATGGTGGATCTCACCCGGCGGGAACAGCAGGATATCGCCAGGGCGGCAGATAAACTGCTGGTCACCGTTCTTGATGATCCCTTCCCCTCGCACGGTCAGGTTGAGGATATATCCTTTCATCCCGAGCGGTCGGTCGACGTAAAAATCGAGATATCCCTCAGCCTCGATAGGGGTCAGTCCCGCCACAAGGTGCGCGTTAAACGAGTATCCCGGCAGCAGGGGATCGTTTTGCGTTTCGGCCATAGATTCAGTTCTCCCAAGGGTCCTGAAGGAAACCAATTGTCCATATCATTAAAAGCAGGTCAAAAATGGTCTGCGAAAAGATCCAAAAAGCTTCACGCCTCTTTTACGTCCGCCATGTTTCAGCCTTTCCCCCTGATTTCTCCGCCACAGCAGGCAGATAAGCAGTAACAAAAGTGTCTATAAGTGCGGCAGAAATGTCCACATTGAATATTTGCACGGCGTCACACTTTCCGTTGTAACAGCAATTTAATCCATAAGATTAGCGGATCCTGCCTGACGATTTTCGTCCCCAGTCTCTAATGTTCTTCCATACCTGTTTTTTCGATGGAGCAACACCATGGCAATTGCGATTGGCCTCGATTTTGGCAGCGATTCGGTTCGCGCGCTGGCAGTGGACTGTACGTCCGGCCAGGAGATAGCAACCAGCGTTGAGTGGTACCCGCGCTGGCAAGAGGGGCGCTACTGCGATGCGCCAAACAACCAGTTCCGTCACCACCCGCGTGACTACATTGAGTCGATGGAAGCGGCAATCAAAACCGTCCTCGCTGAACTGACGGACGCCCAGCGGGCGGAGATTGTCGGGATTGGCGTCGACAGCACCGGCTCAACGCCTGCCCCGGTGGATGCTGAAGGCCGCGTGCTGGCGCTGCGCCCTGAGTTTGCCGACAACCCGAACGCCATGTTCGTTTTGTGGAAAGACCATACCGCCGTGGAAGAAGCGGAAGCTATCACCCGCTTATGCCATCAACCGGGCAAAACCGACTACTCGCGCTACATCGGCGGAATTTACTCCAGCGAATGGTTCTGGGCCAAGATCCTGCACGTTACCCGCGCGGACGCATCGGTTGCTCAGGCGGCCGTCTCCTGGATTGAACTGTGTGACTGGGTTCCCGCGCTGCTCTCCGGCACCACGCGTCCGCAGGATATCCGCCGCGGCCGCTGCAGCGCCGGGCATAAATCACTCTGGCACGAAAGCTGGGGAGGTCTGCCACCGGCTGCGTTCTTCGACGAGCTCGACCCGATCATCAACAAAAACCTGAAATACCCCCTATTTACCGACACCTTCACCGCCGATATTCCCGTCGGCACGCTCTGCGAAGAGTGGGCGAAGCGCCTCGGCCTGCCGCAGAACGTGGCGATCTCCGGCGGCGCGTTTGACTGCCATATGGGTGCCGTAGGCGCGGGTGCACAGCCTAATACGCTGGTGAAAGTTATCGGCACGTCTACTTGCGACATTCTGACGGCGGATAAAACCACCGTCGGCGACCGCGCGGTGAAGGGCATCTGCGGCCAGGTTGACGGCAGCGTGGTGCCAGATTTTATCGGCCTCGAAGCCGGACAGTCCGCGTTTGGCGATATCTACGCCTGGTTTGGGCGCGTGCTGGGCTGGCCGCTGGATCGGCTGGCGGCCGCGCATCCTGAACTGAAAACCCAGATTGCAGAGAGCAAAAAACAGCTTCTGCCCCAGCTCACGGAGGCCTGGGCAAAAAATCCGTCCCTCGATCACCTGCCGGTGGTGCTGGACTGGTTCAACGGTCGCCGCACGCCGTTTGCGAACCAGCGCCTGAAAGGGGTCATTACCGATCTTAACCTCGCGACCGACGCACCCGCGCTGTTCGGCGGCCTGATTGCCGCCACCGCCTTCGGTGCCCGCGCGATTATGGAGTGCTTCACCGAGCAGGGCATCGACGTGAATAACGTGATGGCGCTGGGCGGCATCGCCCGTAAAAACCCGGTCATCATGCAGGCCTGCTGCGACGTGCTGAACCGTCCGCTGCAGATTGTGGCCTCCGATCAGTGCTGCGCGCTGGGCGCGGCGATTTTCGCGGCGGTTGCCGCAGGCGTCCATGCGGATATCCCGACCGCGCAGCAGCATATGGCAAGCGCCGTTGAAAATACGCTCCAGCCGCAGGCTCAGCAGGCACAACGCTTTGAACAGCTTTATCAGCGCTACCAGCAATGGGCAAAAAGCGCCGAACTTCACTATCTCCCTGTCGCCGCCCCGTCAAAACACACCGCGGACACGACGGCAACCCTGACCCATTAAGGACACGACGATGACCATTTTTAATAATTATGAAGTGTGGTTTGTGATTGGCAGCCAGCACCTGTACGGACCGGAAGCGCTGCAGCAGGTGACGAAACACGCGGAGCACGTCGTTAATGCGCTGAACGCAGAAGCCAAACTGCCGTGCAAACTGGTGCTGAAACCGCTGGGCACGACGCCGGATGAGATCACCCATATCTGCCGCGACGCCAACTACGACGATAAATGCGCCGGTCTGGTGGTGTGGCTGCACACCTTCTCACCGGCCAAAATGTGGATCAACGGCCTGTCTATCCTCAATAAACCGCTGCTGCAGTTCCATACCCAGTTCAACGCTTCCCTGCCGTGGGACAGCATCGACATGGACTTCATGAACCTGAACCAGACCGCGCACGGCGGCCGCGAATTCGGCTTCATCGGCGCGCGCATGCGTCAACAGCACGCGGTGGTCACCGGCCACTGGCAGGACGGCCAGGCACAGAAGCGTATCGGCTCCTGGATGCGTCAGGCGGTCTCTAAGCAGGATACCCGCCACCTGAAAGTGGTGCGTTTTGGCGACAACATGCGTGAAGTGGCCGTGACCGACGGCGATAAAGTCGCCGCGCAGATCAAGTTCGGCTTCTCCGTAAACACATGGGCCGTGGGCGACCTGGTACAGGTGGTCAATGAAATCAGCGATGGCGACGTGAGCGCGCTGGTGGACGAGTACGAAAGCAGCTACCGCCTCACGCCTGCGGCACAAATCAACGGCGACAAGCGCCAGAACGTGCTGGACGCGGCGCGCATCGAGCTGGGCATGAAGCGTTTCCTGGAACAGGGTGGTTTCCACGCCTTTACCACCACCTTTGAAGACCTCCACGGCCTGAAACAGCTGCCGGGCCTGGCAGTACAACGTCTGATGCAGCAGGGCTACGGCTTTGCCGGCGAAGGCGACTGGAAAACTGCCGCTCTGCTTCGCATCATGAAGGTGATGTCGACCGGTCTGCAGGGCGGCACCTCCTTTATGGAGGACTACACCTACCACTTCGAGAACGGCAACGACCTGGTGCTCGGCTCGCACATGCTGGAAGTGTGCCCTTCTATCGCGGTGGAAGAGAAGCCGATCCTCGACGTGCAGTACCTCGGCATTGGCGGTAAAGCCGATCCGGCTCGTCTGATCTTCAACACCCGCACTGGCCCGGCCATCAACGCCAGCCTGATCGATCTGGGCGATCGTTTCCGCCTGCTGGTGAACTGCGTCGATGCGGTTGAAACGCCACACTCTCTGCCGAAACTGCCGGTCGCCAACGCCCTGTGGAAAGCACAGCCTGACCTGCCTACCGCGTCAGAAGCCTGGATCGTCGCAGGCGGCGCGCACCACACCGTGTTTAGCCACGCGCTGGATCTGAACGACATGCGTCAGTTCGCCGAACTGCACGACATCGAACTGACCGTGATTGATAACGATACCCGCCTGCCTGCGTTCAAAGACGCGCTGCGCTGGAACGAAGTTTATTACGGTTCAAAACGCTAAGCCCTGAATGCCCGGTGGCACGACGTTTACCGGGCCTACGGTTCTGTAGGCCGGATAAGCGAAGCGCCATCCGGCAGGAGACAACAATGTTAGACGATCTCAAACGTCAGGTACTTGAAGCCAATCTGGCGCTGCCGAAACATAACCTGGTGACGCTGACCTGGGGCAACGTGAGCGCCGTTGACCGCGAAAAAGGCGTGTTCGTGATCAAGCCTTCCGGCGTTGATTACGCGGTGATGACGGCGGACGATATGGTCGTTGTCAGCCTCGAGACCGGTGAAGTGGTCGAAGGTAAGAAAAAACCCTCCTCCGATACGCCAACCCACCGACTGCTGTACCGCTCATTTCCGACCATCGGCGGCATTGTGCATACCCATTCGCGCCATGCCACCATCTGGGCGCAGGCGGGCCAGTCCATCCCGGCGACCGGCACCACCCACGCGGACTATTTTTACGGCACCATTCCCTGCACGCGCCTGATGACCGACGCCGAGATTAATGGTGAATACGAGTGGGAAACCGGCAACGTGATTGTTGAAACCTTTGAGAAACAGGGAATCGACGCGGCGCAAATGCCCGGCGTGCTGGTGCACTCCCACGGCCCATTCGCCTGGGGTAAAAACGCGGAAGACGCGGTGCATAACGCGATCGTGCTCGAAGAAGTCGCCTATATGGGGATCTTCTGCCGACAGCTGGCACCGCAGCTCCCGGACATGCAGCAAACCCTGCTGGATAAGCATTATCTGCGCAAGCACGGCGCGAAGGCCTATTACGGACAGTAAACTGTATATATACCCAGCATAAAATATTCAACCAGGCTATAATCAAGCCTAGTTTTGTTTTATGGGATAACGGCGTGGCGCAGGCGCAAGAAGGCTTTTTACTGACCCGACACTGGCGGGATACGCCTCAGGGCACCGAGGTTGAATTCTGGCTGGCGACGGACAACGGCCCGCTGCAGGTCACGCTGCCGCCGCAGGAATCCGTGGCTTTTATTCCAGAACCTCACGTCGAAAAAGTGAAGCAACTGCTGCGCGGCGAAAACGGCTGGCGTATTACTCCGCTTGAACTGAAAGATTTTCATCGTCAGCCGGTTTACGGCCTTTACTGCCGCGCCCATCGCCAGCTTATGCGCTATGAAAAATTGCTCCGAGAAGCAGGCGTGACGCTCTACGAAGCGGATATCCGCCCACCTGAACGCTTTCTGATGGAGCGGTTTATTACCGCTCCCGTCTGGATCGATGGCTCCCCGCAAAACGGCAAAATTATCAACGCGCGCCTGAAGCCGAATCCGCACTATCGTCCGCCGCTGAAATGGGTGTCGCTGGATATCGAAACCACCCGCCACGGTGAACTGTACTGTATTGGCCTGGAAGGGTGTGGCGATCGGGTTGTCTATATGCTCGGGCCTCCGAATGGCGATGCGTCCGCGCTGGATTTCCGGCTTGAGTACGTCAACAGCCGCCCGCAGCTGCTGGAGAAGCTTAACCAGTGGTTTGCCGACTACGATCCCGATGTTCTGATCGGCTGGAACGTGGTGCAGTTTGACCTGCGCGTGCTGCAGAAACACGCCGAGCGCTACCGCATCCCGCTGATGCTGGGGCGCGGAAACAGCGAGCTGGAATGGCGCGAGCACGGTTTTAAGAACGGTGTTTTCTTTGCACAGGCTAACGGTCGCCTGATTATTGACGGCATCGAGGCGCTTAAGTCCGCCTTCTGGAACTTCTCTTCATTCTCCCTTGAAGCGGTCGCACAGGAGCTGCTTGGCGAAGGCAAATCCATCGACAATCCCTGGGACCGAATGGACGAGATCGACCGGCGCTTTAACGAAGACAAGCCGGCGCTCGCCACCTATAACCTGAAAGACTGCGAGCTGGTGACGCAGATTTTCCACAAAACCGAGATCATGCCGTTCCTGCTGGAGCGCGCGACGGTGAACGGACTCGCGGCTGACAGACACGGCGGCTCCGTGGCGTCCTTTAGCCACCTCTATTTTCCGCGAATGCACCGGGCAGGGTACGTTGCCCCAAACCTCGGGGACGTGCCGCCGCAGGCCAGCCCCGGCGGCTACGTCATGGATTCCCGGCCAGGATTGTATGACTCCGTTCTGGTCCTGGATTACAAAAGCCTCTACCCGTCGATTATCCGCACCTTCCTGATCGATCCCGTCGGGCTGGTTGAGGGCATGGCGCAGCCGGACGATGAACACAGCACCGAAGGCTTCCTCGGTGCACGCTTCTCGCGGGAAAAACACTGTCTGCCTGAAATCGTAGGCAACATCTGGCACGGCCGCGACGAGGCCAAGCGGCAAGGCAACAAGCCGCTCTCGCAGGCGCTGAAAATCATCATGAACGCCTTTTACGGCGTGCTGGGCACCAGCGCCTGCCGCTTCTTTGACCCACGTCTGGCCTCCTCGATCACCATGCGCGGGCACGATATCATGCGCCAGACCAAAGCGCTGATTGAATCCCGGGGCTATGACGTCATTTATGGCGACACGGATTCCACCTTTGTGTGGCTCAAGGGCGCACATTCAGACGAGGACGCCGCGCAAATCGGCAACGCGCTGGTCGCCTTCGTGAACGGCTGGTGGCAGGAACATTTGCAAAAAGAGCGGTTAACCAGCGCGCTGGAGCTGGAGTTTGAAACCCATTTTGCCCGCTTTTTAATGCCCACCATTCGCGGCACCGATCAGGGCAGCAAGAAGCGCTACGCCGGGCTGATTCAGGAGAGCGACGCGCAGCGGATGGTCTTTAAAGGGCTGGAGACGGTGCGCACCGACTGGACGCCGCTGGCGCAGCAGTTCCAGCAAACACTGTATCTCAGGGTGTTTCGCAATGAGCCGTATCAGGACTACGTGCGCGAGACGATAGCCAGCCTGATGGCGGGTGAACTTGACGCGCAGCTGGTGTATCGCAAGCGCCTGCGTCGCCCGCTCGCCGAGTACCAGCGCAACGTTCCTCCGCACGTACGCGCCGCGCGCCTGGCGGATGAAGAAAACGTTCGCCGCGGCCGCGCGCCGCAGTATCAAAACCGGGGGACCATCAAATACGTCTGGACGATTAACGGCCCGGAACCCGTGGATTATCAACATTCTCCTCTGGATTACGAACACTATCTGACGCGTCAGCTTCAGCCGGTCGCAGACGGAATTTTGCCCTTCATCGACGACGACTTTGCTACACTAGTGACAGGGCAACTTGGCCTATTTTGACGCGTGACGAAATGGCTGCCATCCAGTACCATAGCGCCCTTTCCATTCCCGGACCCATTTTTCGATGACCGTCTTTTTTGACGGGGGTCGAACTATTGCCTGCAATTAAAGATTAGAGCCGAACAACTATGCCTTTTACACTTGGTCAACGCTGGATCAGCGATACAGAAAGCGAACTTGGATTAGGAACCGTCGTTGCCGTCGATGCGCGCATGGTTACCCTCCTCTTCCCTGCCACCGGTGAAAACCGCCTGTACGCTCGCAATGACTCCCCTGTGACCCGCGTAATGTTTAATCCGGGTGACACCGTGACCAGCCATGACGGCTGGCAGCTCAAGATTGAAGACGTAAAAGAAGAGAATGGACTGCTCGCCTACATTGGGACTCGCCTGGACACCGACGAGGCCAATGTCATCCTGCGTGAAGTGCTGCTCGACAGCAAACTGGTTTTCAGCAAGCCGCAGGATCGCCTGTTTGCCGGGCAAATCGACCGTATGGATCGCTTCTCTCTGCGCTATCGCGCGCGCAAGTTCCAGAGTGAACAGTACCGCATGCCGTGGAGCGGCCTGCGCGGACAGCGCACCAGCCTGATCCCGCACCAGCTGAATATCGCTCATGACGTGGGCCGTCGTCACGCCCCGCGCGTGCTGCTGGCTGATGAAGTGGGCCTGGGGAAAACCATTGAAGCGGGCATGATCCTGCATCAGCAGCTGCTTTCCGGCGCCGCCGAGCGCGTGCTGATTGTGGTTCCTGAAACCCTGCAGCATCAGTGGCTGGTCGAAATGCTGCGTCGTTTTAACCTGCGCTTCTCCCTGTTCGACGATGAGCGCTATGCCGAAGCCCAGCACGACGCGGACAACCCGTTCGAAACGGAACAGCTGGTGATTTGTTCCCTGGATTTCGTGCGCCGCAGCAAGCAGCGTCTTGAGCACCTGTGCGATGCCGAGTGGGACATTATGGTCGTTGACGAAGCGCACCATCTGGTCTGGAGCGAAGACGCGCCGAGCCGCGAATATATGGCTATCGAGCAGCTTGCCGAGCGCGTGCCTGGCGTCCTGCTGCTGACCGCAACGCCGGAGCAGCTGGGGCTGGAAAGCCACTTCGCCCGTCTGCGCCTGCTCGATCCAAACCGTTTCCACGACTTTGCGCAGTTCGTGGAAGAACAGAATAACTACCGTCCGGTCGCGGATGCCGTCGCCATGCTGCTGGCGGGCAAGCGTCTCTCTAACGACGAACTCAATACCCTGAGCGATCTGATTGGCGAGCAGGACATCGAGCCGCTTTTGCAGGCTGCCAACAGTGAAGGCGAAAACGCAGAATCGGCGCGCAAAGAGCTGATTGACATGCTGATGGACCGCCACGGCACCAGCCGCGTGCTGTTCCGTAACACCCGTAACGGCGTGAAAGGGTTCCCGAAACGCGAGCTTCACACCATCAAGCTGCCTCTGCCAACGCAGTACCAGACGGCGATTAAAGTCTCCGGCATTATGGGCGCGCGCAAAACTCAGGAAGAGCGCGCTCGCGACATGCTCTACCCGGAACAAATCTACCAGGAATTTGAAGGTGATACCGGCACCTGGTGGAACTTCGATCCGCGCGTGGAGTGGCTGATGGGCTACCTGACCGCGCACCGGTCCCAGAAGGTGCTGGTGATCTGCGCCAAAGCGGCTACCGCCCTGCAGCTGGAGCAGGTCCTGCGCGAGCGCGAGGGCATTCGTGCCGCCGTGTTCCACGAAGGCATGTCCATCGTTGAGCGCGACCGCGCCGCGGCGTGGTTCGGTGAAGAGGACAGCGGCGCGCAGGTTCTGCTGTGTTCTGAGATCGGTTCTGAAGGCCGTAACTTCCAGTTCGCCAGCAACCTGGTAATGTTCGACCTGCCGTTCAACCCGGACCTGCTGGAACAGCGTATCGGCCGCCTGGATCGTATCGGTCAGGCGCATGATATTCAGATCCACGTGCCTTACCTGGAAAAAACCGCCCAGTCAGTGCTGGTACGCTGGTTCCACGAAGGCCTGGACGCGTTTGAGCATACCTGCCCGACGGGCCGCACGATTTACGATCGGGTACATGGCGATCTGATCGGCTACCTCGCCGCGCCGGAAAACACAGAAGGGTTTGATGAGCTGATCAAATCCTGCCGTGAGAAGCACGACGCGCTGAAAGCGCAGCTGGAACAGGGCCGCGATCGCCTGCTGGAGATCCACTCCAACGGCGGTGAAAAAGCGCAGGCGCTTGCCGAGAGCATTGAAGAACAGGATGATGACACCAGTCTGATCAGCTTCTCCATGAACCTGTTCGACATCGTGGGCATTAACCAGGACGACCGCGGCGAGAACCTGATTGTTCTTACCCCGTCCGATCACATGCTGGTTCCGGATTTCCCGGGCCTGCCGGAAGATGGCTGCACCATTACCTTCGAGCGTGACGTGGCGCTGTCCCGCGAAGACGCTCAGTTCATCACCTGGGAACACCCGCTGATCCGCAACGGCCTGGATCTGATTCTGTCCGGCGATACCGGCAGCAGCACTATTTCCCTGTTGAAAAACAAGGCGCTGCCTGTGGGTACCCTGCTGGTGGAGCTGATTTACGTTGTGGAAGCGAAAGCGCCGAAACAGCTGCAGCTCACCCGCTTCCTGCCGCCGACCCCCGTCCGCCTGCTGCTGGACAAAAACGGCACCAACCTGGCGGGACAGGTTGAATTCGAGAGCTTCAACCGACAGCTGAGCGCGGTGAACCGCCATACGGGCAGTAAACTGGTCAACGCGGTACAACAGGATGTACACGCCATTCTGCAATTGGGCGAAACCCAGATTGAAAAATCAGCCAGAGCGCTGATTGATGCCGCGCGCAATGAAGCCGACGAGAAACTGTCTGCGGAACTGTCGCGTCTGGAAGCCTTAAAAGCAGTCAACCCTAACATCCGTGACGACGAACTGGCGGCGATTGAAAGCAACCGTCAGCAGGTGCTGGAAAGCCTGAATCAGGCAAGCTGGCGTCTGGATGCCCTGCGCCTTATCGTTGTGACGCATCAGTAAACGGAGCGCAAGATGGTGATGGAGCCTTACAATCCGCCGCAGGATCCCTGGCTGGTCATTCTGTATCAGGATGAGCATATTATGGTGGTCAACAAGCCAAGCGGCCTGTTGTCCGTGCCGGGGCGCCTGGATGAGCACAAAGACAGCGTGATGACGCGTATTCAGCGTGATTATCCGCAGGCGGAGTCCGTCCATCGCTTGGACATGGCCACCAGCGGCGTGATTGTGGTGGCGCTGAATAAAGAAGCGGAACGCGAGCTGAAACGCCAGTTCCGCGAGCGCGAACCGAAAAAGCAGTACGTCGCGCGCGTCTGGGGCCATCCGGCAAGCGAAGAGGGTCTGGTCGATTTACCGCTGATCTGCGACTGGCCGAACCGGCCAAAGCAGAAGGTGTGCTATGAAACCGGCAAGGCGGCGCAAACCGAGTATGAAGTGCTGGAGTACGCGCCGGATAACACCGCGCGCGTCCTGCTTAAGCCGATTACCGGGCGCTCTCACCAGCTGCGCGTACATATGCTCGCCCTGGGCCATCCGATTCTGGGCGACCGGTTTTACGCCCCGCCTGAAGCGCTGGCGTTAGCGCCCCGTCTGCAGCTTCATGCGCAGACGCTCACTATCACCCATCCGGCCTTCGGTAACACGATGACGTTTAAGGCCCCGGTGGACTTCTAAAAAAAAGCCCGACACCGTCGGGCTTTTTTTTTATTTGAAACCTTTCTTCTCTTTAATGAGCTCGTAGGCCTTTTGAATCTCCTGCGCCTTTTGCTTCGCCATCTCCATCATTTCCGGCGGTAAGCCTTTCGCGACCAGTTTATCCGGGTGATGCTCGCTCATCAGCTTGCGGTAGGCACGTTTGATGGTGGTGACATCATCCGATGGCTTCACGCCAAGCACGTTGCAGGCATCCTCCAGCGTTGGGCCACGCTGCGCCTGCTGCCAGGTGCCGCCAGACGACTGCTGATGATAGCCGCCGCCAAACTGCGCGCCGCCCTGCATCATGCGCAGGAACTGATCGAACTGCATGCGGGAGATGCCCAGCTCTTCCGCAATGACGTACAGCACGTCGCGCTCATTAGGGTGCAGCGAACCGTCGGCGAAGGCCGCCTGGATCTGGATTTCCAGAAACATCCGAATTAAATCAAAACGCCCGAAGCAGATGCTGCGGAACTGACGCATTTTTTCGCGAAGCGGATAGTTATCCGATTTACCGATGCGAAACGCATTTTGTGCCGCCAGACGGGAGTCACCGTGCAGGTTCATGCGATCCATAAAGACGCTGGCAATCTGAATATCGGCTTCGGTTACACGCCCTTTGGATTTGGTTAAGTGCCCCATGACCTCAAAGGTGGTGGAGAAAAAGAGGGACTGACGCTCACGCTGATTGGCAAACCAGGCCATTTTGCGGCTGCGCGCCTTATCAAACATATGGCCGATAATAAGCCCAAGTACAATCCCCCAGAACCCGGCACCCATGATGATGGCGAACGCAACGCCGATTATTTTACCCCAATACTGCATATACTCCCCGGATAGTCATATTCCTGGCCGACGCAACGTCATCATCACTGTGTTCAAGTCACGGTCAATTGAAGGACATCGCCTATAATTTGCTTTATCATACTCGTCATTCGATAGCGAGCCTAACACTCTGGCACGCAAACGGGCAGGATTAACGCTGGTACTGCGCAGATGAGTAAGATAGTCTCTGAGCGTTTGTAAGCCGTAGCCACTGATGACGGAACAATAAAATACAACGTATGAAAAAACGTATCCCCACCCTCCTGGCCACAATGATTGGCACCGCCCTGTACAGTCAACAGGGGCTGGCGGCCGATCTCGCCTCGCAGTGTATGCTTGGCGTCCCAAGTTATAATCGCCCACTGGTGAAAGGCGATACTAATAGCTTGCCGGTAACCATTACTGCCGACAGTTCTAAAGGTACCTATCCTGACAATGCCACGTTTACGGGCAATGTGGATATTAACCAGGGCAATAGCCGCCTGCAGGCAGATGAAGTGCAGTTGCACCAGAAGCAGCCGGAAGGTGCGGCCGAGCCGGTACGAACGGTGGATGCGCTGGGTAATGTGCACTATGACGACAATCAGGTCATCCTGAAAGGTCCGAAAGCCTGGTCAAACCTGAACACCAAAGATACTAACGTCTGGAAAGGTGATTACCAGATGGTGGGTCGCCAGGGACGCGGTGACGCAGACCTGATGAAACAGCGCGGTGAAAACCGCTATACGATCCTGGAAAACGGCTCCTTCACCTCCTGTCTGCCGGGCTCAAATACCTGGAGCGTAGTTGGCAGCGAAGTGATCCATGACCGTGAAGAGCAGGTCGCGGAGATCTGGAATGCCCGCTTCAAGCTCGGTCCGGTGCCCGTGTTCTACAGCCCTTACCTGCAGCTTCCGGTAGGTGACAAACGTCGCTCCGGCTTCCTGATCCCGAATGCCAAATACAGCACCTCGAACTACTTCGAGTTCTACCTGCCGTATTACTGGAACATCGCGCCCAATATGGACGCCACGATCACGCCGCACTATATCCACAAGCGCGGCAACGTCATGTGGGAGAACGAGTTCCGCTATCTGACTCAGGCTGGTGCAGGTCTGATGGAGCTGGATTACCTGCCGTCGGATAAAGTCTTCCAGGACGAGCATCCGACCGAAGGGGACAAACACCGTTGGTTGTATTACTGGCAGCATGCCGGGGTGATGAATCAGGTGTGGCGTTTTAACGTTGACTACACCAAAGTTAGCGACTCATCTTATTTTAATGACTTCTCGTCCAAATACGGTTCGAGCACTGATGGCTATGCCACGCAGAAATTCAGCGTAGGCTATGCGGTGCAAAACTTTGATGCAACCGTCTCGACCAAGCAATTCCAGGTGTTTTCTGACCAGTCCACGCCTACATATGGGGCAGAGCCACAGCTCGACGTAAACTGGTATCAGAATGACGTGGGGCCATTTGACACCCATGTTTACGCTCAGGCGGTGCATTTCGTTAACACGGATTCGGACATGCCGGAAGCCACGCGTGTTCACCTTGAGCCGACGATCAACCTGCCATGGTCTAACGACTGGGCAAGCCTGAATACCGAAGCCAAGCTGATGGCGACTCACTATCAGCAAAAAAATGTTGATGATTACAACACAGCTAACAATGCTCATCTGGAGGAGTCGGTCAACAGAACGCTCCCTCAGTTCAAAATGGACGGTAAGCTGATCTTCGAGCGAAATATGAGCCTGCTGGCGGATGGTTATACCCAGACGCTTGAACCGCGTATGCAGTATTTGTACGTGCCATACCGTGATCAAAGCAATATTCAGAACTACGACTCTTCTTTACTGCAGTCTGACTACAGCGGCCTGTTCCGTGACCGTACCTACGGTGGGTTGGACCGTATCGCATCCGCTAACCAGTTAACGACCGGGGTCACATCGCGCGTATATGATGACGCAGCCGTTGAACGTTTTAACGTTTCTGTTGGTCAAATTTACTATTTCACAGAGTCTCGCACGGGCGATGACAATATTCAGTGGGAGAAAGACAACAAAACAGGATCGATAGTTTGGGCAGGAGATACTTACTGGCGTATGACTGACCGTTGGGGCTTGCGTGGCGGTGTGCAATATGACACTCGTCTCGACAATGTCGCTAACAGTAGTGCGGCCATAGAATATCGTCGTGATGAAGATCGAATGATTCAGGTAAGTTATCGTTATGCTAGCCCAGAATATATTCAGGCAACGCTACCGAAAAGCAATGACCAGAGCAGCATCAACTACTGGAAACTACCACAATATTCAGACGGTATTTCTCAGATCGGTGCGGCAGCGAGTTGGCCAATCGCCGACCGCTGGTCAATCGTAGGCGCTTACTACTTTGATACCAACACCAGTAAAGCAGCTGACCAGATGGTGGGCCTGCAATACAACTCCTGCTGTTACGCGCTGCGCGTCGGTTACGAACGCAAGCTTAACGGCTGGGATACTGACAACAATCAGAGCAAATACGACAACGTGATTGGCTTTAATGTCGAACTGCGCGGCCTGAGTTCCAACTACGGCCTGGGCACGCAGCAGATGCTGCGCTCGAACATTCTGCCGTACCGCACTTCCTTGTAATGAGCTTGATTTGCAACGTAATCCGCTTTGCGGTTAATTGAAATGGAAAAAGTATGAAGAACTGGAAAACGCTGCTGCTCGGTGTCGCTATGGTTGCGAATACCAGCTTCGCGGCCCCCCAGGTTGTTGATAAAGTCGCTGCTGTGGTTAACAACGGCGTTGTGCTCGAAAGTGACGTTGACGGTCTGATGAAATCGGTGAAGCTCAATTCGGGCGAAGCAGGTCAGCAGCTTCCGGATGACGCCACGCTGCGCCACCAGATCCTGGAGCGTCTGATCATGGATCAGATCGTTCTCCAGATGGGGCAGAAAATGGGTGTGAAGGTCACTGACGAGCAGCTCGATCAGGCGATCGCTAACATCGCGAAGCAGAACAATATGTCTTTAGACCAGATGCGCAGCCGTCTGGCTTATGACGGTATCAGCTACGCCACCTACCGTAACCAGATCCGTAAAGAGATGCTGATTTCGGAGGTGCGTAACAACGAAGTGCGTCGCCGCGTCACGATCCTGCCTCAGGAAGTGGACGCGCTGGCAAAACAGGTGGGTAACCAGAACGATGCCAGCACGGAGCTGAACCTGAGCCACATTCTAATCGCTCTGCCAGAGAACCCAACCTCCGATCAGGCTGCGGAAGCCGAAAGCCAGGCGCGGTCTATTGTCGAACAGGCGCGTAACGGCGGCGACTTTGGCAAGCTGGCTATCACCTACTCCGCGGACCAACAGGCGCTGAAAGGCGGCCAGATGGGCTGGGGACGTATTCAGGAGCTGCCATCCATCTTCGCCCAGGCACTGAGCACGGCGAAGAAAGGTGATATCGTCGGTCCGATCCGTTCAGGTGTGGGCTTCCATATTCTGAAAGTGAACGATCTGCGCGGTCAGAGCCAAAGTATTTCCGTCACCGAAGTACACGCTCGCCACATCCTTCTGAAACCGTCACCGATCATGACTGACGATCAGGCGCGTGCGAAGCTGGAACAGATTGCTGCTGACATTAAGAGCGGTAAAACCTCGTTCGCAAATGCAGCAAAAGAGTTCTCTCAGGATCCAGGCTCTGCTAACCAGGGCGGCGATCTGGGCTGGGCAGCGGCGGATATCTACGATCCTGCGTTCCGCGATGCGTTGATGAAAATGAACAAAGGCCAGATCAGTGCGCCGGTACACTCTTCGTTTGGCTGGCATCTGATTGAGCTGATGGACACCCGTAACGTTGATAAAACGGATGCGGCGCAGAAAGACAGAGCCTACCGTATGCTGTTTAACCGTAAGTTCTCTGAAGAAGCGGCAACCTGGATGCAGGAACAACGCGCCAGCGCTTACGTGAAAGTTCTGAGCAACTAATGAAACAGCATCGTGTTGTTATCACTCCCGGCGAACCCGCCGGGATTGGGCCTGACCTCGTTGTCCAGCTCGCCCAGCGCAGCTGGCCGGTAGAACTGGTCGTCTGCGCTGATGCAACACTGTTACAAGACCGGGCAACGCTGCTCGGTCTGCCTTTAACGCTCATCCCTTACGTTGAAGGCCAACAGCCTGCACCACAGCAAGCCGGTACGCTCACGCTTCTCTCTGTTCCCCTTCGTACGCCTGTCATCCCGGGCCAGCTCAGCACGGAAAACGGTCATTATGTCGTTGAAACCCTTGCGCGCGCCTGCGACGGTTGTCTGAAGGGTGAATTTGCCGCTCTGATTACCGGCCCCGTCCACAAGGGTGTGATCAACGAAGCGGGTATTCCGTTTACCGGGCATACGGAGTTCTTTGAAGAGCGCTCACACAGCCCGAAAGTGGTGATGATGCTGGCGACGGAAGAGATGCGTGTCGCGCTGGTGACAACCCATCTGCCCATCAAAGCCATTCCTGATGCCATCACCCCTGAGCTCCTGCGTGAGATCATCGGGATTTTGCATCACGATCTGCAGACGAAATTCGGCATCCCGCAGCCACACGTGCTGGTTTGTGGCCTGAATCCGCACGCCGGTGAAGGCGGGCATATGGGCACCGAAGAGATCGACACCATTATTCCGGTGCTTGAAGAAATGCGTGCAAAAGGGATGCACTTAAGCGGGCCGCTGCCCGCAGATACCCTTTTCCAGCCGAAATACCTGGATAATGCCGATGCGGTGCTCGCGATGTACCACGATCAGGGCCTGCCCGTGCTAAAATACCAGGGCTTTGGCCGCGGCGTGAATATCACCCTCGGTTTACCCTTTATTCGAACGTCCGTTGACCACGGTACTGCGCTGGATCTGGCAGGCCAGGGGAAAGCGGATGTCGGCAGTTTTATTACGGCGCTTAATCTCGCCATCAAAATGATTGTTAATACTCAATGACTAATCGAGTCCATCAGGGCCACTTAGCCCGTAAACGTTTCGGGCAAAACTTCCTTAACGATCAGTTCGTGATCGAAAGCATTGTCTCGGCCATTAACCCGCAAAAAGGTCAGGCGATGGTCGAAATCGGCCCGGGCCTTGCCGCCCTGACCGAACCGGTAGGCGAACGCCTCGACGAACTGACCGTCATCGAGCTGGACCGCGATCTGGCCGCACGCCTGCAAACGCACCCGTTCCTCGGGCCGAAGCTGACCATTTATCAGCAGGATGCCATGACCATGAACTTTGGCGAGCTGTCGGAAAAAATGGGCCAGCCGCTGCGCGTGTTCGGTAACTTACCGTACAACATTTCCACCCCGCTGATGTTCCACCTGTTTAGCTATACTGATGCCATTGCCGACATGCACTTCATGTTGCAAAAAGAGGTTGTTAACCGTCTGGTTGCAGGCCCGAACAGTAAAGCGTATGGTCGTTTAAGCGTGATGGCGCAATATTACTGCAACGTGATCCCGGTGCTCGAAGTCCCGCCATCCGCCTTTACGCCGCCACCGAAAGTGGATTCTGCGGTTGTTCGCCTGGTGCCGCACAAAACGAAACCGTACCCGGTGAAAGATCTGCGTGTACTGAGCCGCGTCACCACGGAAGCCTTTAACCAGCGCCGGAAAACGATTCGTAACAGCCTGAGCAATTCGTTCACCGTTGAGGTGTTAGCCGAGCTGGGAATCGACCCGGCAATGCGTGCGGAGAACATTTCCGTAGAGCAGTACTGCAAGCTGGCTAATTACATCAGCGAAAATGCGCCGCCGAAGGAGAGTTAAGCCATGATTGATTCGCCCCGCGTATGTGTCCATGTACAAAGCGTCTATGTTGAATCGCAATCCTCACCGGATGAAGAACGTTTTGTCTTTGCTTACACCGTGACCATTCGCAACCTGGGGCGGATGCCTGTGCAACTGCGCGGGCGCTATTGGCTGATCACAAACGGCAATGGCCGTGAAATCGAAGTTCAGGGGGAAGGTGTGGTTGGTGAACAGCCGCACATTGCCCCTGGCGAAGAGTACCAGTACACCAGCGGTGCGGTGATTGAAACGCCGATGGGTACCATGCAAGGCCATTATGAAATGGTCGACGTCGATGGCAATAGTTTCCGCGTTGCCATTCCTGTGTTCCGTCTCGCCGTTACAACACTCATTCATTAATCTAATGTCTACATATCTGATTGGCGACGTTCACGGTTGCTACGATGAACTGATCGCATTATTAAAGCAGGTCGACTTTACCCCTGGACAGGACACGCTCTGGCTAACGGGCGATTTAGTCGCGCGTGGGCCCGGCTCCCTTGAAGTATTACGCTTCGTCAAATCGCTGGGCGACAGCGTCCGCATGGTCCTGGGCAATCACGATCTGCATCTGCTGGCGGTTTTCGCCGGGATCAGCCGCAACAAGCCTAAAGATCGCCTCACCCCACTGCTGGATGCGCCGGACGCGGACGAGCTGATCAACTGGCTGCGCCGTCAGCCACTGCTGCAGATCGACGAAGAAAAAAAGTTGGTCATGGCGCATGCCGGGATCACCCCACAGTGGGATCTTGAGACGGCGAAAACCTGCGCGCGTGACGTTGAGGCGGTGCTGGCGAGCGACTCGTATCCTTTCTTCCTCGATGCCATGTACGGCGATATGCCAAACCACTGGAGCGAAGAGCTCAGCGGTCTGGCCCGCCTGCGCTTTATCACCAACGCCTTCACCCGCATGCGTTTCTGCTTCCCGAACGGACAGCTGGACATGTATTCCAAAGAGACACCGGAAAGCGCGCCCGCTCCGCTCAAGCCGTGGTTTGCCATTCCGGGACCGGTGACAAGCGAGTACAGCGTGGTATTTGGTCACTGGGCTGCACTGGAAGGAAAAGGAACGCCGGAGGGGATCTACGGCCTTGATACCGGATGCTGCTGGGGCGGAGAGTTAACCTGCTTACGCTGGGAAGATAAAACTTACTTTGTTCAGCCGTCCAACCGACAGCTGGACTTAGGTGAAAATGAGGCTGCAGCCTCCTGACTATTGCCCCTCACCCCGACCCTCTCCCCAAAGGGGCGACGGTCGGGGGTAGGAAAATCACTTAACGACGTTCCAGAATCTCAAAGCAGTAGCTGTGGGAGTTCTGTGCATCCGCGTCGTGGAATTCGCTGAAAACCGATTCCCACTCGTCCGGATCGTAGTCCGGGAAATGGGTATCGCCTTCCACTTCCGCATCAATGTGGGTCAGATACAGCTTCTGCGCTTTTGGCAGGAACTGCTCATACACACGCCCACCGCCGATCACCATGATCTCTTCGGCATTGCCGCAGGCGGCAATCGCCTCGTCGACTGATTTTACCCATTCGACGCGCTCGTCAGTGCCTGGCTGGCTACTGATAACGATATTTTTACGGCCCGGCAATGGACGACCAATCGACTCCCAGGTCAGGCGGCCCATCACTACCGGCTTGTTTAACGTAGTACGTTTAAACCATGCGAGATCGGCAGGCAGGTTCCACGGCATGGCATTTTCCATACCGATAACGCGGTCCACCGCCAGCGCTGCAATCAGACTGATCATTGAAAATTTCCCGGATGCAAAAAATTGCCGCCACTATACGGAAAGCTTAATCTTTCGTCGACTGGCGGCAGGGTAAAGATAAAGAAATTTTTTATTATTGCTGGCAACTCCACTTCACGCGGAAGGTTTACTCTCGGGCTCGTCAGCCGGATCGCCGGTATGCTTGCCCTCTTCCGTGCCCTGCCAGCCATGACGCTGGATCAGCGAAAGGTGATTACGGTCCTCGTTAATGATTTCCGTCAGCATCGCGCTGGTGCGCTTGAACACCGCCGCGCGCTCCGTGGCCGAACTGCCGGCCATCGCCGCCATCTCTTCCACCATCTCGGTATTAAAGCGGCGGAACAGGTCCGCACGCTCACGCGCTTCATACGCGCCAAGACCAAGACTTTCCAGCGCCGTACGGCCAGACTTCAGCGCGCCCTCGAACGTTTCACGCTCCGGTGCGTCTACACCCGCCTGTCGCAGCCGGATATAGTGATCCACATCGCGCGCGCGGGAGATAATGGTCAGCGCCGGGAAATGCTCTTTAACCAGTTCCACCATCTGCATGCTGGTCTCTGGATCGTCAATGGCGTTAATCAGCACCTCGGCTTTTGCCGCCCCGGCGGATTCCAGCAGATCGACGCGGGTCGCATCTCCGTAAAACACCTTCATATCAAATTTACGCAGGGTATCGACATGGTCAGGATCGTGATCGAGGATGACCATTTTCACCCCGCTCGACAGCAGTAAACGACCCACGATCTGCCCATAGCGGCCAAAGCCGGCGATAATGACGCGCGGCTGCTCCTCGTCGATTTCATCGGCTTCGCGCTCCTGCTCGCTGCCCGATTTTTCCAGACGCGTCAGCACCACCAGCAGAACAGGCGTCGCCGCCATCGACAGTGCGACCGCCAGCGTCAGCGCTTTCGCCCACTCCGGATCGAGCACGTTTGCCATCTGCGCTGCGCCAAAGACCACGAACGCAAATTCACTCCCCTGCCCCAGCAGCACGGCAAACCAGCGTCGCTGCCGGGTCGGCACGTTCAGTGGACGCGCAATCAGCCAGAGCATCACCATTTTAATGACCAGGAAGCCCACCAGCAGGATGACGATCCGCAGCGGGTGCGTTACCAGCGTGCCGAAGTCGACGGACATCCCTACGCCGATGAAAAACAGCCCTAGCAGCAGCCCTTTGAACGGCTCAATATCGCTTTCCAGCGCGTGACGATATTCAGAGCTCGCCAGCAGAACGCCTGCGAGGAATGCCCCCATCGCCATCGACAGCCCGGCCTCTTCCAGCAGCAGACCAAAGCCAAACACCAGGAACAGCGCCACGGCGCTGAACACTTCGCGCAGGCCTGAGCGGGCAACAAACCGCAGCAGCGGACGGGTAACGTAGCGTCCAAGCAGAACCACCAGCGCCAGCGCGCCCGCCACCTTCAGTGCGGACAGCGCGAAAGCGCCCAGCGTCGTCGAGGAACCGCTTGCCGCCAGCAGCGGGATCATCGCCACCAGCGGGATAGCGGCAATATCCTGGAACAGCAGCACGGAGAACGCGCTGCGGCCCATCTGGGAGACCGTCAGGTTACGCTCGTTCATGGCCTGCATGGCAATCGCCGTTGAGGAGAGCGCCAGCGTCATGCCGATGAGCTCTGCCACTTTCCAGTCCATTCCCAGCAGGATACAGAACCCGCCCAACAGCAGTCCGCAGGCCACCATTTGCAACGCGCCACCGCCAAATACCGAGGCGCGAAGCTTCCACAAGCGCTGCGGATCGAGTTCCAGACCAATCACAAAGAGCATCAGCACAACGCCAATTTCAGCGAAATGCAGAATCGCCTCTGCATCCGTGACCAGACGAAGCCCCCACGGCCCAATGACGCAGCCGGCAATCAGATAGCCGAGAACGGAGCCCAGCCCCAGGCGTACCGCCACGGGCACAATCAGCGCCGCCGCGCCGAGGTAAATCAGCGCCTGTATCAGCGTATGGCTATCCATGATGCGTCTCCTGCCACTCGAGTAAGCGTTGTTTATAATGGCGAGCCTGCGCCTGCAGCGTTTCATCGTCGCAGACAAACGTGCAGTGCATGGCAAAAGGCGGGAGCCAGTTCAGACCACAATAGAGCGCGGTCGCCTGCAGCGGCTGCGCCAGGACGTCAAACCCCGGGAAGGAACCAATATCAAAGTGGCTTTCCCCTCCGCCGGTGGTTACCGCCCACATCAGGCTTTTGCCTTTAAGCGCATTGCCGTTGTGTCCATACGCCCAGCCGTGGGAGAAAACTTTATCAATCCACAGTTTCAGGAGCGGGGGCGTGCTGTACCACTGCATGGGATGCTGCCAGATAATCAGATCGGCGCGGGAAAGTGCCTCCTGTTCGGCGGCGATATCGATATTAAAATCGGGATAGAGTTGATAGAGGGAACGTATCTCTACGTTATCAAGCGTCCTTACCTGCTCAAGCATCCGCTTATTCGCATGCGAGTGCTGCGGATAAGGATGGGCGTAAA
Source organism: Enterobacter sp. FW301-JW81 (assembly GCF_058788735.1). Taxonomy (NCBI): domain Bacteria; kingdom Pseudomonadati; phylum Pseudomonadota; class Gammaproteobacteria; order Enterobacterales; family Enterobacteriaceae; genus Enterobacter; species Enterobacter sp. FW301-JW81. The sequence goes on from NZ_JBYTBA010000004.1 coordinate 174,999, forward strand.
TTATCAGAATCATTGATTAGCCTGTTGTTACTGCTTTCTTTTAACAAAAGAGTGTAGTCAGTAATTCAACAGGCTAATAGTGAATATTATTGACGGGCTTACGTCAGAATTCTGAATTAGTTATCCAGCTCGCCCATGGATTTAACCTGGTCACGGTTAATCTGCTCAGTTTGACCGGTTTCAGCGTTTTTGTACGACACCAGGCCGGTATCGTCATCCACCTGCGGCTTGCCGTCGGTGACAATGGTTTTACCATCGGTAGTTTTTACGGCCTGATTAGACGAACAGCCCGCCACGGTGAACATTGCAGTGGCAGCCAGAACGGAAGCGATCAGTAATTTATTTTGCATGGTGTTTTCCCCTGCTCTCAGTTGAATTTCGTTATCGACCTAACCATTTTAGGCTAACTGACTGAATGCGGATGGAAAACCAGAAGGTTCTGAAGATAGGGAGAATGCCCGGCAACCTAACGGCACCGGGCATTTTTACTTACTTGCTAATCTGCGCGTGCATTTCCTGCACTGAAATCACCTTCTCGGTGGCATCCGCGTTCAGCGCCATGGCCGTAGCGAAACCGCCGTTCAGGGTGGTGTCATAGTGCACCTTGTACTGCAGCGCGCTGCGGCGAATCAGCTTGGAGTCTTCAATCGCCTGGCGGCCTGCGGTGGTGTTGATGATGTAGGTGTATTCGCCATTCTTGATACGATCCTGAATGTGCGGACGACCTTCATGCACCTTGTTCACCAGACGCGGGTTGATACCGGCTTCACCCAGCACAATCGCCGTACCGTGGGTTGCATCCAGCTCGAAGCCCTGCTTCAGCAGCTTGGCGGCCAGGTCAACCACGCGCTCTTTGTCGCCTTCGCGAACGGAGAGCAGCGCACGGCCTGATTTTCTCATGGTGGAGCTACTGCCCAGCTGCGCCTTCGCGAAGGCTTCTGCGAAGGTGCGGCCCACGCCCATCACTTCCCCGGTGGAGCGCATCTCTGGCCCTAACAGCGGGTCAACGCCCGGGAATTTGTTGAACGGCAGCACCACTTCTTTCACCGAGTAGTACGGTGGAATAATTTCTTTGGTCACGCCCTGCTGTGCCAGCGTCTGGCCCGCCATCACGCGTGCCGCCACTTTCGCCAGCGGGACGCCGGTGGCTTTGGAGACGAACGGTACGGTACGCGCCGCGCGCGGGTTCACTTCAATCAGGTAGACTTCGTTGTCTTTCACCGCGAACTGGACGTTCATCAGGCCGCGAACCTGCAGCTCGAAGGCCAGCTTCTGCACCTGCTGGCGCATCACGTCCTGAATTTCCTGGCTCAGGGTGTACGCTGGCAGAGAACAGGCGGAGTCGCCGGAGTGCACGCCCGCCTGCTCGATATGCTCCATGATGCCGCCAATCAGCACCATTTCGCCGTCGCAGATGGCGTCAACGTCCACTTCTACCGCGTCGTCGAGGAAGCGGTCGAGCAGCACTGGCGCATCGTTGGAGACGCTCACCGCCGTCTGGAAGTAGCGACGCAGGTCGGCTTCGTCATACACGATTTCCATCGCGCGGCCGCCCAGCACGTACGAAGGACGCACCACCAGCGGGTAGCCAATCTCTTTCGCCTTCTCAACGGCCATTTCAATGGCGGTGACGGTGGCGTTTGCCGGCTGTTTCAGCTTCAGGCGGTCAACGGCCTGCTGGAAACGCTCGCGGTCTTCCGCACGGTCAATCGCATCCGGGCTGGTACCGATAACCGGCACGCCAGCCGCTTCCAGCGCGCGCGCCAGCTTCAGCGGGGTCTGGCCGCCGTATTGCACGATAACGCCTTTTGGCTTCTCGATGCGCACGATTTCCAGCACGTCTTCCAGGGTAACCGGCTCGAAGTAGAGGCGGTCAGAGGTGTCGTAGTCGGTCGAGACCGTTTCCGGGTTACAGTTGACCATGATGGTCTCGTAACCGTCTTCGCGCAGCGCCAGCGAGGCATGTACACAGCAGTAGTCGAACTCGATGCCCTGGCCGATACGGTTTGGACCGCCGCCCAGCACCATAATCTTGTCGCGGTCGACGGACGGGTTCGCTTCGCACTCATCTTCATAGGTGGAGTACATGTAAGCAGTGTCAGTTGAGAACTCTGCCGCACAGGTGTCTACGCGCTTGTAGACCGGGTGCAGGTCGTACTGGTCGCGCAGCTTACGGATTTCCGCTTCACGCACGCCCGCCAGCTTAGCCAGACGCGCATCGGCGAAGCCTTTACGCTTCAGCACGCGCAGGAAGTCAGCGTCCAGGCCGGTGATGCCCAGCTCAGCCACCTGTTCTTCCAGACGCACCAGTTCTTCAATCTGCACCAGGAACCAGCGGTCAATGTTGGTCAGGTTGAACACGCCGTCCACGGACAGGCCCGCACGGAAGGCATCGGCGATGTACCAGATGCGCTCAGCGCCCGCGTCTTTCAGCTCGCGGCGAATTTTGGTCAGCGCTTCCGGGTCGTCCAGGCTTACTTTCGGGTCAAAGCCGGTCGCACCGACTTCCAGGCCGCGCAGCGCTTTCTGCAGGGATTCCTGCTGCGTGCGGCCAATCGCCATCACTTCGCCAACAGATTTCATCTGGGTGGTCAGGCGGTCGTTCGCGCCGGCGAATTTCTCGAAGTTGAAGCGTGGAATTTTGGTCACAACGTAGTCGATGGACGGCTCGAAGGACGCCGGGGTGCGGCCACCGGTGATGTCGTTCATCAGCTCGTCGAGGGTATAACCCACCGCCAGCTTCGCCGCCACTTTCGCAATCGGGAAGCCGGTCGCTTTAGAGGCCAGCGCGGAGGAACGGGACACGCGCGGGTTCATTTCGATAACAATCAGACGGCCGGTTTTCGGGTTCACGGAGAACTGCACGTTAGAACCGCCGGTTTCCACGCCGATTTCACGAAGTACCGCCATCGAGGCGTTACGCATGATTTGATACTCTTTGTCGGTCAGGGTCTGGGCTGGCGCAACGGTGATGGAGTCGCCGGTGTGGATCCCCATCGCATCGAAGTTTTCGATGGAGCAGACGATGATGCAGTTGTCGTTTTTATCACGCACCACTTCCATCTCGTACTCTTTCCAGCCAATCAGCGATTCATCAATCAGCAGCTCTTTGGTTGGGGAAAGATCCAGACCGCGTTCGCAAATCTCTTCGAACTCTTCGCGGTTGTAGGCGATCCCGCCGCCGGTGCCACCCATGGTGAAGGATGGACGGATGATGCACGGATAGCCCACGTCAGCCGCGACGGCCAGCGCTTCTTCCATATTGTGTGCGATGCCGGAACGCGCGGTGTCGAGGCCGATTTTCTTCATCGCCACGTCAAAGCGACGACGGTCTTCTGCTTTATCAATCGCGTCGGCGGTTGCGCCAATCATGGTCACGCCGAACTCTTCCAGCACGCCCTGACGCTCCAGCTCCAGCGCACAGTTCAGCGCCGTCTGGCCGCCCATGGTTGGCAGCACCGCGTCCGGACGCTCTTTTTCGATGATTTTGCGTACCACTTCCCAGTGAATCGGCTCGATGTAGGTTGCATCAGCCATTTCCGGGTCGGTCATGATGGTTGCCGGGTTAGAGTTGACCAGGATAACGCGGTAACCCTCTTCGCGCAGGGCTTTACACGCCTGCGCACCGGAATAGTCGAATTCGCAGGCCTGGCCGATGACGATCGGGCCAGCGCCAAGGATCAGGATGCTTTTTATGTCTGTACGTTTTGGCATTGTCTTCTCGGCTCCTGATTATTTAGCGGTCTTACGGTATTGCTCAATAAGTTCGATGAAGTGATCGAACAGCGGCGCGGCATCGTGTGGGCCCGGGCTGGCTTCAGGGTGGCCCTGGAAGCTGAATGCTGGCTTATCGGTACGATGAATCCCCTGCAGGGTGCCATCGAACAGCGACTTATGGGTCACGCGCAGGTTAGCCGGCATTGAGGCCTCATCGACGGCGAAACCGTGGTTCTGCGCGGTAATCATCACCGTGTTGTTATCAATGTCTTTCACCGGGTGGTTACCACCGTGGTGACCGAACTTCATCTTAACGGTGTTCGCACCGCTCGCCAGAGCCAGCAGCTGATGGCCGAGGCAGATGCCGAATACCGGGATGTCGGTTTCCAGGAAGGACTTGATGGCAGCGATGGCGTAGTCACAAGGAGCCGGGTCGCCTGGGCCGTTAGAGAGGAAGATGCCGTCCGGGTTCATCTTCAGTACGTCTTCGGCAGAGGTCTGCGCCGGCACCACCGTCAGACGGCAGCCGCGGTCAACCAGCATGCGCAGGATGTTGCGCTTGGCGCCAAAATCATAAGCCACCACGTGGAAAGGCAGCTCGCTCTCTTTTTTCGCTTCCGGCAGGTCGCCTTCCAGCGTCCAGCTACCCTGCGTCCAGCTGTAGGCTTCAGCGGTAGTCACTTCTTTTGCCAGGTCCATGCCGTTCAGGCCCGGGAAGGCTTTCGCTTTTTCCAGCGCCAGGGCCGCATCGAGGTTATCGCCTGCAATGATGCAGCCGTTTTGTGCACCCTTCTCGCGCAGCAGACGCGTTAACTTACGGGTATCGATATCGGCAATCGCCACGATGTTATGGCGTTTCAGGTAGGAAGAGAGGTCTTCGGTGTTGCGGAAGTTGCTGGCAATCAGCGGCAGGTCGCGAATGACCAGGCCTTGCGCATGTACCTGAGAGGACTCTTCGTCAGCCGCATTGGTGCCGACATTGCCGATATGAGGATAAGTAAGAGTAACGATTTGGCGAGAATAGGAAGGATCAGTGAGGATTTCTTGATAACCGGTCATTGAAGTATTGAAAACGACTTCCCCAACCGCCGAACCCGTTGCCCCTATGGCCCGACCGATAAACTGGGTTCCGTCTTCCAGAACCAATAGCGCTGACTTAATCAAAACACCCTCCAGAGAATATTCACTCACTTTATTTGCATATTAATTCATAACCATGTCATGGATCAATGCAAATGTGTTGCCAGCGGATTTTTGGCAAACGGCGGCATTCTGGGGATTTGGTGGGTAAAAGTCAACTTAAAACGGATATTTTGTTTAGTCTTTTGCGAGCCTGGCGGCTGGAATGCGATTTAACGGGCAAAAAGATCAGGCAAATCATTCTGGAAAACGCTTGCGCGGTAAGTTTAACGGAAATTTCGTGCGCGGGGCAATAAAAAGTGGACCATATGGTCAAAATTTACAATTACGCAACGTAAAACAGAGAGAAGAGATATTGTTTTAAAGCTTTAACTTAATAACACTCACAAAGAAGACAAAATAAAAGGGCAATAAATTATTGCCCTATGCAATCAATATATTACGACTGCAATAACCACATCACGATGGGTAATAATGCTTACAAATTGTTGAGATCGAGTACATCTCGCATATCAAAAAGACCATTACGCTTGCCTTTCAACCACAACGCGGAGCGCACTGCGCCATTTGCAAATGTCATTCGGCTAGATGCCTTATGCGTGATCTCTACACGTTCGCCGATATCGGCGAACATCGCGGTATGTTCGCCGACGATATCGCCTGCTCGCACCGTTGCGAAACCAATGGATCCCGGAACGCGTTCGCCCGTATGACCTTCGCGAGAATAGACCGCGATGTCTTTTAAGTCTTTATCCATTGCATAAGCAATCGCTTCGCCCATTGCCAGCGCCGTGCCTGATGGCGCGTCGACTTTATAGCGGTGATGCGCTTCAACAATTTCAATGTCGGTATAGTCGCCCATCACTTTCGCCGCCTTTTCCAGCAGCTTCAGCATCACGTTAACGCCTACACTAAAGTTGGCAGCGAAGACGATCGCAATCTCGTTTGATGCCTCCTGAATGGCTTGTTTACCCGCCTCGTCAAAACCGGTGGTGCCAATCACCATCCCTTTACCGTTCTGACGGCAAAACGCCAGGTGATTCAATGTGCCTTCAGGGCGCGTAAAATCGATGAACACGTCAAAGTCATCTTTTACAGCCTCCAGGCTGCTCTGCACGGTTACGCCCGTGTGGCCTGCGCCCGCCAGCTCACCCGCATCGGTGCCAAGTAGTGATGAACCTGCACGTTCCAGCGCCGCGCCAAGTGCCACACCATCCATCTGTAGCGCCGCCTGAATCAGCTGACGGCCCATACGTCCACCCGCGCCCGCAATAGCGACACGGATCTGTGCATCATGCATAGTTATTCTCTTACGTTAAAATGATGTAAACCGTTTTCAGATTAACCAGCCTTGAGAAGCACTGCCAACTGAAAACACCGATAATTAGAATTTAACGTGAAACCGACTTAAATATCAGTAAAAGACATGATTTTGTCGTCACGATAAAGTAACGGGTAAAAAAAAGGCCAGCACAGGAGGTGCTGGCCTTTCATCAGAAAAGGGACTATTCGACTTCGCGGGCATCAATTCTCAGTTCTTTCGGGACTTCGAAAACGATGTTCTCTTCACGTCCTTCCAGCGGCACCGCTTCGCCACCGCCGAGTTCCTGCAGACGAGTAATGACATTCTGTACCAGTATATCCGGCGCGGAAGCCCCTGCCGTCACGCCCACGCAGGCCGCGTTTTTAACCCACGCTTCCTGAATATCCGACGCGTCATCAATCAGGAAAGCCGCTTTCCCCATCCGCTGCGCCAGTTCGGCCAGACGGTTGGAGTTAGACGAGTTTTTGGAGCCGACCACCAGCACCACATCCGCCTGTTCAGCAAGGGCACGCACCGCTTCCTGACGGTTAGTGGTTGCGTAGCAGATGTCATCCTTACGCGGACCGACGATTTTCGGGAAACGCTGACGCAGGGCGTCAATCACGTCCGAGGTATCGTCTACGGAGAGCGTGGTCTGGGTCATAAACGACAGACGGGCTTCATTTTTTACGTTCAGCGTTAACACATCTTCAGGCGACTCAACCAGATACATCCCCCCTTCCGGGTTGCTGTACTGGCCCATGGTGCCTTCAACTTCCGGATGACCGGCATGGCCAATCAGAATCGACTCTTCACCACGACGGCTGGCGCGTGCGACTTCCATATGCACTTTCGTGACTAATGGGCAGGTGGCATCGAACACGGTCAAATCGCGGCTTTTCGCTTCGTTCCGTACCGCCTGAGAGACGCCATGCGCGGAGAAAATCAGGATCGCACCGTCCGGAACTTCGCTGATTTGTTCAATAAAGATGGCACCGCGCTCGCGCAGGCTGTCGACCACGTAGCGGTTGTGCACCACTTCGTGACGCACATAAATCGGCGCGCCGTAAATTTCCAGCGCGTTTTCAACAATGCTGATAGCGCGGTCTACACCGGCGCAGAAGCCGCGCGGGTTAGCCAACAGGATCTGCATTTCAGGCCTCCAGTGCAGGATCGATTTCCAGCACTTCAATATCAAAATGAACGGTACGCCCGGCAAGCGGATGGTTGAAGTCAACGGTAATCGAGTCGCCGTTGATTTCGCGGATCACGCCAGGCATTTCGCTGCCGTCCATAGCGGTAAAGAGCATAATCGCCCCAATTTCCGGTTCACCCGCATCCATAAACTCACGGCGCGAGAAATACTGGATCAGGTCCGGGCTCGGGACACCAAACGCGGCATCCGGCTCCAGCGAAAAGGCTTTTTTCTCACCCTCTTTCAGACCCAGAAGCTGCTGCTCAAGACCTTCAGACAGGGAGGTATCGCCAAGACGAAACAGGGCCGGCTTGCCGTTATTTCGGGTGGATTCAGCCGTTGAACCATCATCCAGTTTCAGCGTGAAGTGAACGAGAACTGCGCTATTGCTCTGTACGGATTTAGACATACACATTGCTCTTTAATGTTGTCTCGCCTGTGTGCCGGGTGGCGCTGCGCTTACCCGGCCTACAAGTGTCGGCATATTCGGTAGGCCGGGTAAGCTACGCGTCACCCGGCATTGATGCTTACGCCTGCTCTTTCGCGGCTGGTTTCGGCAGGAAGCCTTCCAGCACGATTAACGCCGCACCGATGCAAATTGCGCTATCGGCGAGGTTAAAGGTCGCGAAGTGCCAGTCGCCGACGTAGAAGTCGATCATATCGACCACAAAGCCGTGCCACAGGCGGTCAAACAGGTTGCCCAGCGCGCCTCCAATGATCAGCGCGTAGGCGATGTTATTCAGCTTTTGCGTCGCCTTTGAGCGGTACATCAGCACTGCCAGGATCACGCAGATACCGAGAGCGATACCCGCAAAGAACCAGCGCTGCCAGCCACCGCTGTCGGCCAGGAAACTGAACGCCGCGCCGTAGTTACGCGCGTAGTGCAGGTTAAGCGACGGGAACAGCGGGACCGTATCCCCCAGAGCAAAATTCTGGAGGATCAGGAACTTGCTGCCCAGATCGATAATCAGCACCACCACAACCAGCCACAGCCAGCGCAGTCCTGTTGAACAGAGAGTTTTACTCATCAGGCAAACTTACGTTTTTCGCCGTCACCGGCGACGTTGCTTACACAGCGTCCGCAGATGTCTGCGTGTTCCGCCACCTGACCGACATCGGTAGTGTAATGCCAGCAGCGCGGGCATTTCTCACCGTCGGCTTTGCTCAGCGCGACTTTCAGTCCTTTGAGCAGCTCGCTCTGCTGAGCATCAGCAGAAGCTTCGGCATAATCCGCAACTTTCGCGCCGGAGGTCAACAGGACAAATCGTAATTCATCGCCCAGCGCCGTCAGTTTAGCCGCCAGCTCCGGTTCCGCGTACAGCGTGACCGTTGCTTCCAGAGAACCACCGACTTTCTTGTCAGCACGCGCCTGCTCGATAACCTTGTTCACTTCGCCACGTACTTTCAGCAGCTCGTCCCAGAAGGCATCGTTCATCGCTTCAGTGCTGGAGAGATCGAACAGACCTTCGTACCATTCGCCGGTGAAGACATATTTCTCGCGGTCGCCCGGCAGATAGCCCCAGATTTCATCCGCGGTGAAGGACATGATCGGCGCCATCCAGCGAACCAGCGCTTCTGCGATGTGGAACAGCGCGGTCTGGCAGCTACGACGCGCCACGCTGTCCGCTTTCGCGGTGTACTGGCGGTCTTTGATGATGTCGAGGTAGAACGAGCCCATCTCGATGGAGCAGAAGCGCATCAGGCGCTGCACCACTTCGTGGAAGTCGTAAGACTCATAGGCCTTCAGGATATCGTCCTGCGCCGCTTTCGCGCAGCCTACCGCCCAGCGGTCCAGCACGACCATCTCTTCCGGTTTCACCATGTCTTTTGCCGGATCAAACCCGTTCAGGTTCGCCAGCAGGAAGCGCGCGGTGTTACGGATACGACGATAGCTGTCGGCAGCACGTTTCAGGATCTCGTCAGATACCGCCATTTCGCCGGTGTAGTCGGTGGAGGCCACCCACAGACGCAGAATATCTGCGCCCAGTTTGTTCATCACATCCTGCGGAGAAACGGTGTTACCGATAGATTTGGACATCTTGCGGCCCTGACCATCCACGGTGAAGCCGTGGGTCAGTACCTGACGGTAAGGAGCTTTGCCTTTCATGGCGGTGGAAATCATCAGGGATGACATGAACCAGCCGCGGTGTTGGTCAGACCCTTCCAGATACATGTCGGCGGCGTGACCGGAAAACTCCGGACGCACGTCAACCACGGAGGAGTGGGTAGACCCGGAGTCGAACCACACGTCCAGGGTATCCGGCACTTTCTCGTAGCTGTCTGCGTCAGCGCCCAGGATGTCGCGGGAGTCGAGATCCCACCACGCCTGAATACCGTCAACTTCGACGCGTTTCGCCACTTCTTCCATCAGTTCCAGGGTGTTCGGGTGCAGTTCTTGCGTCTCTTTATGCACGAACAGAGACATCGGCACGCCCCAGGTACGCTGACGGGAGATACACCAGTCAGGACGGTTAGCGACCATGGATTCGATACGCGCCTGGCCCCAGTCAGGGATCCACTGCACGCCTTTGATCTCTTTCAGGGACTGCGCACGCAGGCCTTTCTGATCCATGCTGATGAACCACTGCGGGGTCGCACGGAAGATGATCGGCGTTTTGTGGCGCCAGCAGCACGGATAGCTGTGCTGCATTTTCTCTACGTGCAGCAGCGCGCCGCTGGTGCGCAGCATATCCACGATGATGTCGTTGGCTTTAAAGACGTTGATACCGTCCAGCGCCGGGTAGGTGCCAGGCAGGTAAGAGCCGTCCGGGCCCACCGGGTTAGCGATTTCCAGACCGTACTTCAGGCTGATGCTGTAGTCATCAGGACCGTGGCCACCGGCGGTATGTACCGCACCGGTACCCGCGTCCAGGGTGACGTGGTCGCCGAGGATCGCCGGAACATCGAAGTCCAGGAACGGGTGTTTGAAGCGCATCAGCTCCAGCGCGTCACCTTTCACGGTGCCCAGCACGGTGTAGTCGGTGATATTCGCGCGTTTCAGCACGCTCTCAACCAGATCTTTCGCCAGGATAACTGCCTGACCTTCTACCTGCACCAGCGCATATTCGAACTCACCGGACAGGGAGATCGCGCGGTTAGCTGGCAGGGTCCACGGGGTGGTGGTCCAGATCACCAGCGAGATCGGGCCGTTTACCGAGGAGACGCCGAATTTAGCTTTCACCGCATCCTGATCCACCGCGTGGAACGCCACGTCGATAGACGGAGAGGTTTTGTCGTAATACTCCACTTCCGCTTCAGCCAGCGCAGAACGGCAGTCCACGCACCAGTGCACGGGCTTAGCGCCTTTATGCAGGTGGCCGTTACCGATGATTTTACCCAGCGCACGGATGATGTTGGCTTCAGTTTTGAAGTCCATGGTCAGGTACGGGTGCGACCAGTCGCCCAATACGCCCAGACGGATGAAGTCAGCGCGCTGACCGTCAACCTGCGTGGCTGCGTATTCGCGGCATTTCGCACGGAACTCTGCGGCGGTGAATTTCTCACCCGGTTTACCAAACTCTTGCTCTACTTTCAGCTCGATCGGCAGACCGTGGCAGTCCCAGCCCGGAACGTAAGGCGAGTCATATCCCGTGAGGCCTTTGGACTTCACGATAATGTCTTTCAGAATCTTGTTAACCGAGTGACCAATATGAATGCTGCCATTCGCATATGGAGGGCCATCATGCAGAATGAAGGTTTTCTTGCCTTTTTTGGCTGCACGAATGATGCCGTACAGGTCATCATCGGTCCAACGCGCCAGCATTCCCGGTTCGCGCTTGGCGAGATCGCCGCGCATCGGGAACCCTGTTTCCGGCAAATTCAGGGTTGATTTATAGTCACTCATCAGATTCTCGGTTCCGTATTTATCACGTAGGCATTTAAGCCGGGTTCAAAGCCCAAAAAACTCGCGGGCCGTCAATTCATCACGCGCAATTTGCGCTTTGAGTTCATCCAGCGAACCAAATCGCTGCTCGTTGCGTATTTTTTTACGCAGTATCACATCTATATGGCGACCATAAAGGTCCATTACAACGTCCAGCAGGTGCACTTCTAACTGTTGACGCACACCGGCGACGGTAGGACGCGTACCAATGTTGGCGACGCCATAAAATGGCTTATCGCCCAGTCCTGCCACTTCTACCGCATAGACCCCTTTAACCGGGGAAACCTGACGACGCAGCGGTATATTCGCCGTCGGGAAACCAATGGTGCGGCCGAGCGCGTCGCCATGGACAACGCGGCCTGAAATGGTGAACGGATGCCCCAGCAGGGTTTCTGCCGTATCCAGTTCATCATTGGCCAGCGCCTGACGTACTGCCGTGCTGCTGACGCGCACGCCGCCTTCACAGAAGGTCATCGCACTGGTGACGTCAAAGCCGTATTCCAGGCCAGCCTTCTGTAATAGCAAGAAATCACCCTGACGACCAGCGCCAAAGCGGAAATCATCCCCCACGGCAAGAAACTGCACGCCAAGACGCTCAACCAGCAGGTCACTGACAAAATTTTGTGCTGTCAGCGCGGCAAAGCGACGATCGAAACGTACGCACAATACGTAGTCCACGCCGGACTCCGCCAGATAGCGCAGCTTCTCGCGCAGGCGGGTGAGACGGGCGGGAGATTTATCGCCCGCGAACAGCTCCAGCGGCTGCGGTTCGAAAATCATCACTACCACGGGCAGGCCGCGGGCCTCCCCTTCTTTACGCAATCCCTGCAACAGCGCCTGATGACCACGATGCACGCCGTCGAAATTACCAATTGTCAGCACGCACCCGTGCGGTGCTCTGCTGAGATTATGTATGCCGCGTATCAGCTTCATGTCTGGCTCAAAACAGTGAAAATCGCCAAAGTATACCTTGTACAGCGGTTAAGGTTAACCGGCGATTGTTCGTGCAAAACAGAAAGCCGTAATGATTTCATCAGGCTGACCTTTCGCAGCGAAAAAATCTGCTCGTGAACTGCGATTTTTATGCCGAAAGGCTGTATTCAGAGAAGACAAGCTGGTAGAATCCTGCGCCATCACTACGTAACGTAGCGTCGCTAATTAACGGCGCTTATTTGCACAAATCCATTGACAAAAGAAGGCAAAGAGGGCATATTCCTCGGCCTTTGAATTGTCCACATAGATCATATTTGGGAGTTGGACTTGGCTAATATCAAATCAGCTAAGAAACGTGCCGTTCAGTCTGAAAAGGCTCGTAAGCACAACGCAAGCCGTCGCTCTATGATGCGTACCTTCATCAAGAAAGTATACGCAGCAATTGAAGCTGGCGATAAAGCTGCAGCGCAGAACGCATTTAACGAAATGCAACCAATCGTGGATCGTCAGGCTGCTAAAGGTCTGATCCACAAAAACAAAGCAGCGCGTCATAAAGCAAACCTGACCGCGCAGATCAACAAACTGGCTTAATCGCTACTTGTTGTTGCTTGTTTAAAGAACCCGCTTAACGCGGGTTTTTTTATGCCTTCAGATTGCCGGTGGTGTAAACAGCGCCGAGTAGTCACGGTTACAGATACGCTGCACCGCCGGGTGCTGAATCATCCTTTCCGCAAAAATCGCGTGATACTCCTCCATCACGTTATCGACCCGACCAATCTCCGTAATCCTGTTATCTGAATAGAGATCGTGCGCGTACAGCGTCGGTGCAACGAAGATAGCATTGTGCGCTTCGCCAAAGGCTTTCATCAGCGCCGCGTCGTCGAACTCGCCGAGGATCTCAACGTTCAGGCCCTGTGAGTTAAACCAGTTCAGCAGCTTGCGTCCCAGCATGGAACGCCTTCCCGGTATCAGCAGGCGACGCTCTTCCAGGCAGGCCGGGAAGGGTTTTTCCGGCGGCGGGTTAATACACCAGAAGCTCACGCCGCATTCACCAATCTTCACCGAGAACAGCCCTTCCTGCTGCGTGGAGTCGATCGGACAATCGGAGATAATCATGTCCAGCTTGTGCTGGCTCAGCTGTTCCAGCAGCATCTCGTGGGTGGATTCAAAGCAGCGCAGGTGGATTTGCTCATCTTCTACCACGGCCGCATCCAGCACGCCGCTCACCAGCCGCTTGGACAGCGCGTCCGCCACGCCGACATCAAAGAGCAGGTTCGACTCTTTGCGGTAGTTGACGATATCCAGCATCTCCTGGCTCAGGGTGAACATTTTATCCGCGTAGCGGAAAACCAGCTCGCCCAGTTCGCTGGGTTCAATCCCACGCCCCTTACGCTTGAACAGCTTGCCCTGCAAACGTTCTTCCAGCGCCTTGATCTGCCCGGTGATCGTTTGCGGCGTCAGGTAAAGGGCCTCTGCCGCCCCGACCACCGAGCCCTGTTTGTAGACGTGCCAGAAGTAGTAAAGATGGTTGTAATTTAAATGAGACATCGCGTCTTCTCTCCCTGAGTGTGTATCGGGAGAAGGATCCCCTCCTCCCGGCTTTCCGTTATGCCTGGACGGCCTGTCCGGACAATTTCACCTTCAATAAGGTATAACCGATCACCGCGGCCAGTAATGACCCGATGAGAATGCCGAGTTTAGCCCAGACGATAAGCTCAGGCGCATGCGCGCCAAACGCCAGCGTCGAGATAAAGATCGACATCGTAAACCCGATTCCGCACAGCACGCCAACGGCCATAATCTGCGTAAACGTGGTGCCGTGCGGCAATGAAGCCAGCTTCAGCTTCGTCGCCAGCCAGCAGAAAAGGCTAATGCCCAGCGGCTTACCGATAAACAGCCCGGCAATAATGCCCAGCGGCAGCACCGACGTCAGCCCGTCCAGCGTAACGCCGCCGAGGGAAACGCCCGCGTTGGCAAACGCAAACAGGGGCAGGATCATAAAGGCAACCCACGGATGCAGGACATGCTCCAGCTGTTTAGCGGGTGATTTGCCCTCCTGCGGCTTAAGCGGCACGAAGAAACCGACAATCACGCCTGCCAGCGTGGCATGCACGCCCGATTTCAACACCGCGGTCCACAGCACCATCCCCACGAGGATGTAGATACCGATGCGGCGAACATTAAAGACGTTCAGCAGCGCCAGGACCGCAATCGCTCCTGCGGCCACGCTCAAAGACAGAATCGACAGATCGCTGGTATAGAACAGCGCGATAATCACAATGGCGCCCAGGTCATCAATGATCGCCAGCGCCATCAGGAAGATTTTCAGGGCAACCGGCACGCGGCTTCCCAGTAGTGCCAGCACCCCGAGCGCAAAAGCGATATCCGTCGCTGCCGGGATTGCCCAGCCGTGACGTGCAATCGGATCCTGCCAGGTGAACGCCAGGAAGAGCAGCGCCGGAACCACCATCCCACCGAGCGCGGCAATCACCGGAAACGCCGCACGCTGGCGGCTGGCAAGCGAGCCCAGTACCAGCTCACGCTTCACCTCAAGCCCGACCAGCAGGAAAAACACCGCCATGAGCGCATCGTTGATCCACAGCAACATGTTCTTGTTGATTTCCAGCGCCCCGACCTTCAGCTCGACGGGCGTTTCCAGAAAAGCATGATACAGATCGCGGGTAAAGCCGACGTTTGCCAGCACCATCGCGGCCGCAGCGGCAATAATCAGGATCACGCCACCGGACGCTTCACTGCTAAAAAAACGGTGTAGTAATTTCACTTTAATTCTCTCTTTTACAACAATACCTCGATAAAACCATAATACCAAGCCCTATAACTCGGCAAAAACAGATTAATATTGAGTATAGATTCAGTTTTACCGAGCAATATCCACAAATAGAAAAAGCCCGGAATCACTTCCGGGCTTTTGCAAATGAAACCTGCTAACTGATTAGCGGGTCAAATCATCGAAGAATTTTTTGACGCCATCGAAGAAGCTTTTGGAGCGTGGGCTGTTTTTCTCACCCGTCGGGCCGCCAAAGCTTTCCTGCAGCTCTTTCAGCAGCTGTTTCTGCTTATCGTTCAGGCCGACCGGCGTTTCCACGACGACGCGGCACAGCAGGTCGCCCTGCGCACCACCGCGAACGGATTTCACGCCCTTCCCGCGCATGCGGAACAGCTTACCGGTTTGGGTTTCACCCGGGATCTTCAGATTGACGCGGCCATCCAGCGTAGGTACTTCGATTTCGCCACCGAGGGCAGCCATCGCGAAGTTGATCGGCACTTCACAGTACAGGTTGTTCCCTTCGCGCTCGAAGATAGCGTGCTGTTTCACCTGCACCTGAACGTACAGATCGCCTGCCGGTGCGCCGTGTTCGCCGGCTTCACCTTCACCAGCCAGACGGATGCGGTCGCCCGTATCCACGCCAGCCGGGATTTTAACGGACAGGGTCTTGGTTTTCTCAACGCGGCCGTGGCCGTGGCATTTGGTGCACGGATCTTTAATCAGCGTACCGCGACCGTGACAGTGAGGACAGGCCTGCTGTACGGCGAAGAAGCCCTGACGCATCTGTACCTGACCAGAGCCGTGACAGGTCGGACAGGTCTGCGGCTGGGTGCCCGCTTTCGCGCCGCTGCCGTGGCAGACGTCACACTCTTCCAGCGTCGGGATACGGATCTCTTTGGTGACGCCGCGAACGGCCTCTTCCAGCGACAGCTCCATGTTGTAGCGCAGGTCCGCGCCGCGCGCCGCGCGCTGACGACCACGGCCACCGCCGAAGATATCGCCAAACACATCGCCAAAGATATCGCTGAAGTCAGCGCCGCCGCCAAAGCCGCCGCCGCCGAATCCACCGCCGCCCATGCCGCCCTGTTCAAAGGCTGCGTGACCATACTGGTCATAGGCCGCACGTTTTTGTGCATCGGTCAGGACTTCGTAGGCTTCTTTGATCTCTTTAAATTTGGCTTCAGCCTCTTTGTCACCCTGGTTACGGTCCGGGTGGAATTTCATGGCCAGGCGCTTATACGCCTTTTTGATTTCACGCTCTTCCGCAGTTTTCGGAACGCCTAAAATCTCGTAATAGTCTTGCTTTGCCATTGGTTTTTTTAAGCCCCTTAACATGCGAGCACGGGCGTGGAGAGTTCTCCTACGCCCGTGCCGATTAATTACCCTGCATCAGGGCGATTATTTTTTATCTTTAACTTCTTCGAACTCAGCGTCGACAACGTCGTCGTCTTTCGCGTTGTTCGCCGAAGCGTCAGCGCCCGCCTGCTGTTGAGCGTGCTGCTGCTGAGCGATTTCCATCAGCTTCTGAGAAGCCTGCGCCAGCTCCTGCATCTTCGCTTCGATATCCGCTTTGTCTTCACCTTTCAGTGAAGATTCCAGCGCGCTCAGTGCAGCTTCGATAGCAGTCTTGTCTTCCGCTGGCAGTTTATCGCCTGCTTCTTCAACCTGCTTACGGGTGCTGTGCAGCAGATGGTCACCCTGGTTACGGGTCTGAACCAGCTCTTCGAACTTACGGTCGGATTCAGCGTTAGCTTCGGCATCGCGAACCATTTTTTCGATTTCCGCTTCGTTCAGGCCAGAAGATGCCTTGATGGTGATCTTCTGCTCTTTACCGCTGTTTTTGTCTTTCGCAGACACGTGCAGGATACCGTCAGCATCGATGTCGAAGGTCACTTCGATCTGCGGCATGCCGCGCGGTGCCGGGTTAATACCGTCCAGGTTGAACTGACCCAGAGATTTGTTATCCGCCGCACGCTTACGCTCACCCTGAATCACATGGATGGTTACCGCAGACTGGTTGTCTTCAGCGGTAGAGAACACCTGGCTGTGCTTCGTCGGGATGGTGGTGTTTTTGTTGATGAGTGGAGTCATCACACCGCCCATGGTTTCGATACCCAGAGACAGCGGGGTAACGTCCAGCAGCAGTACGTCTTTCACTTCACCAGTCAGTACGCCACCCTGAACCGCAGCACCGATAGCAACCGCTTCGTCCGGGTTAACGTCTTTACGTGGCTCTTTACCAAAGAACTCAGCCACTTTCTTCTGAACCATTGGCATACGCGTCTGACCACCAACCAGGATAACGTCCTGGATGTCAGAGACGGACAGACCAGCGTCCTGCAGGGCAACTTTCAGCGGCTCGATAGAACGGTTCACCAGGTCTTCTACCAGGCTTTCCAGTTTCGCACGGGTCACTTTGATGTTCATGTGTTTAGGACCGGTCGCGTCTGCAGTGATGTACGGCAGGTTCACGTCGGTCTGCTGAGCGGAAGACAGTTCGATCTTCGCTTTCTCAGCGGCTTCTTTCAGGCGCTGCATAGCCAGCGGGTCGTTACGCAGGTCAATGCCCTGATCTTTCTTGAACTCGTCAACGAGGTAGTTGATCAGACGGGTATCGAAGTCTTCACCACCCAGGTGAGTATCACCGTTGGTTGCCAGAACTTCGAAGGTTTTTTCGCCGTCAACTTCGTCGATTTCGATAATAGAGATATCGAAGGTACCACCGCCGAGGTCGTAAACCGCGATAGTGCGGTTGCCCACTTCTTTATCCAGACCGTAAGCCAGCGCAGCCGCGGTTGGTTCGTTGATGATACGTTTTACTTCCAGACCTGCGATACGGCCAGCATCTTTAGTTGCCTGACGCTGAGCATCATTGAAGTATGCAGGAACGGTGATAACAGCTTCAGTTACCGGCTCACCCAGGTAATCTTCAGCGGTTTTCTTCATTTTCTTCAGCACTTCAGCAGAAATCTGCGGTGGTGCAGTTTTGGTGCCTTTCACATCAAGCCATGCATCGCCGTTATCTGCCGCGATGATTTTGTAAGGCATGATGGAAACGTCACGCTGAACTTCTTCGTCCTGGAAGCGGCGACCGATCAGGCGTTTAATCGCAAACAGGGTGTTTTGCGGGTTTGTCACTGCCTGACGTTTAGCCGGCTGACCAACCAGAGTTTCACCATCCTGGGTATAAGCAATGATAGAAGGCGTGGTGCGATCGCCCTCGGCGTTCTCCAGCACGCGTGCAGTAGTGCCATCCATAATCGCTACACAAGAGTTGGTAGTACCCAGGTCGATACCAATAATTTTACCCATCTAAACGTCTCCACTAAAAATTCAGTCAACATGTGGTTGTGTACCTGTAATAAGGGCAGAACGTGCTTTTTCAACTGCCCAGATTTGATTTTTTTCAGGTCCACACACTGCGGTTGCTTACAAGATGGGGTCGCAACGTCGTCCATCAAGGGGGAAGGATAAAAAAATTTTTAATTTCACCCCGATGAGATCATAGACGCCATCGATTGCGCCCATTATGATGCCGCGCCCCGTCAGGGAGAACTGACGCGGGTTTAACCATTTCACCATATTAATGATGATTTTTTTGAGGACTTATGGGCAACACTAAGTTGGCTAATCCGGCTCCGCTGGGCCTGATGGGTTTTGGCATGACCACTATCCTGCTGAACCTGCACAATATCGGGATGTTCCCGATGGATGGCATCATCCTGGCGATGGGCATTTTTTACGGCGGTATCGCGCAAATCTTCGCGGGCCTGCTGGAATATAAGAAAGGCAACACCTTCGGCTTAACCGCCTTCACCTCTTATGGCTCTTTCTGGCTGACCCTGGTTGCCATTCTGCTGCTGCCTAAAATGGGCCTGGCAGACGCGGCAAATGCCCACTTCCTGGGCGTTTACCTGGGCCTTTGGGGCGTGTTCACCCTGTTCATGTTCTTCGGCACCCTGAAAGGTAACCGCGCGCTGCAGTTCGTCTTCCTGAGCCTGACCGTACTGTTCGCCCTGCTGGCGATTGGTCACCTGGTGGATAACGAAGGCATCGTTCACGTTGCAGGCTGGATTGGTCTGGTTTGCGGCGCAAGCGCTATCTACCTGGCAATGGGTGAAGTGCTGAACGAGCAGTTTGACCGCACCATTCTACCGATTGGTGAAAAACACTGATCCCTCTGTCGTGCCCGCCTCGCGGGCACGACATCCCCACGCCTGCCGAAGCCAAATTCCCAATACCAGCCCCATGACCGAAAGCGCGAGAACATACCAGGCGGGTGCCATCGGTGATACGCCCATCAGCACCGTGACCGCGATCGGCGTGAGTCCGCCAAAAATGGCATACGACACATTGTAAGAGAACGAGATGCCGGTGAAGCGAACCTCTGGCGGGAACGCACGTACCATGACATACGGCACCGCGCCGACAACCCCGACGCACAGCCCCACCACACCGTACAACACAAACAGCTGTTCAGGATGGCTACCCGCCAGGTGATAAAATGCCCAGCTGGACGCCGCCAGCAGCAGGCTGCCTGTGATGAAGGTCAGGCTCGGGCCAAAACGGTCGACCGCCAGCCCGGCAGCAAGACAGCCAAAGCAGAGCATAATGGTCGCGATACTGTTTGCCTGTAGCGTCACCGCCGGGGCGAATCCATACTGTTTCTGCAGCCAGACCGGCGACATTAATATCACCACGACAATGCCCGCCGAAAGCAGCCAGGTAAGAAGCATCGACACCACTACCGCTTTTTTATGGCGTACCACGACGGCTTTCACCGGCAGCTCCTGCGCCAGCGCTTTGCGCTGCTGCATCTCCAGGAAAATCGGTGTCTCCTGCAGCCAGCGACGCAGATACATCGCTACCAGACCAAACGCCCCGCCCAGCAGGAACGGAACACGCCAGCCCCAGTCGTGCACGGCCTGCGGCGTCATGCTGGTGTTGACAATCGTCGCCACCACCGACCCCAGCAAGATCCCGATGGTCAGGCCCGCCGTTAAGGTTCCACAGGCAATACCAATCCGGCGCGCCGGAACATGTTCCGCCACGAATACCCACGCGCCCGGCACTTCACCGCCAATCGCCGCGCCCTGAAGCACGCGCATCAGCAACAGCAGCAAAGGAGCAAGGATGCCCAGTGAGGCATAGGTGGGCAGCAGACCAATGGCCAGCGTGGGTACGGCCATCAGCAGAATGCTGAGGGTAAACATCTTCTTACGCCCTACCAGGTCGCCAAAGTGCGCCATCACAATGCCGCCCAGCGGACGCGCCAGATACCCTGCGGCAAAAATGCCGAAGGTTTGTACCTGACGCAGCCACTCGGGGATATCCGCCGGGAAGAAGAGCTCCCCCACCACGGCGGCGAAGAAGACGAAGATGATGAAATCGTAAAACTCCAGCGCGCCGCCTAAGGCCGCGAGCGTGAGAGTTTTATAGTCCTGTCGATTCAGAGGTCGGGTGTTATGTGACATAGCGAACCATTTAGCTTTTGTTGTGGATTTATTTTTACAGCTATCGTAAAGAAAAAATTACTATATCGTAAAAACCTTACCACGCCATCGCAGCTTCAGCTAATGTCACATAATCGTTATTTTCAGGAGATTGTTTCGCGGCGTGCGCTTTTAGGACGAAAAGCTGCTACCACTTTCTCGTCCGTCTCAACGTACGGCCCCTCCAGCAGCTGTATACAATACGGTACACTGGCGAATATACCGCGCACGATGACGCTGCCGTCTTCCGCTTTCAGCCCTTCCAGCGTCTCTTTGATCGACTTCGGCTGGCCCGGCAGGTTCAGAATCAACGCCTGTTTGCGGATTACGCCTACCTGACGGGAGAGAATGGCCGTCGGGACAAAGTGTAGACTGATCTGGCGCATCTGTTCGCCAAAGCCCGGCATTTCACGATCGGCGATAGCCAGCGTCGCGTCCGGCGTCACATCGCGGCGGGCAGGCCCCGTTCCCCCGGTGGTCAGCACCAGATGGCAGCTCATCTCATCAACCAGCTCACAAAGCGTCTGCTCAATGATCGGCTGTTCGTCTGGGATCAGGCGGGTCTGAATTTCAAAGGGGGTAGTCAGCGCGTTGCCAAGCCACTCTTCCAGAGCGGGGATGCCTTTATCCTGGTAAACACCGCTGGAGGCGCGGTCAGAAATCGACACTAAGCCGATGCGTAAGGTATTCATATCCATTCCATTCAAAGAGTACTGATTAAAGGGAATGATACACGCTGAGAGGAGATTCAGACAGGGTACGAAGGAAGACGCGTGACCGGGAGCCCGGTCACGCAGGATGATTACAGCAGGTCGCCGATCATTTTTTCCAGTTTGCCCTGGTCAACAGCAAACTTACGGATACCGTCCGCCAGTTTGTCTACCGCCATTGGATCCTGGTTGTGCTGCCACAGGAACTCGGATTCAGTGATGCGCTCAGGGCGTGCTTTCACTTCACCGGTGTAGGACAGTTTACGCTCCAGGGTACCTTCGCTTTCAGCCAGCTCTTTCAGCAGTGCAGGCGCGATGGTCAGGCGGTCACAGCCAGCCAACTCGATGATTTCACCGACGTTACGGAAGCTTGCGCCCATAACCACAGTCTCATAGCCGTGCTGTTTGTAGTATTCGTAGATTTCAGTCACGGAAACCACGCCTGGATCTTCAGCTGGTGCGTACTCTTTCTTGTCGGTGTTGGCTTTGTACCAGTCCAGAATACGGCCTACGAATGGAGAAATCAGGTACACGCCGGCTTCTGCACAGGCACGCGCCTGCGCGAAGGAGAACAGCAGGGTCAGGTTACAGTTGATACCGTCTTTTTCCAGCTGCTCTGCAGCGCGGATGCCCTGCCAGGTAGAAGCCAGTTTGATCAGGATACGGTCGTTGCTGATGCCCGCATCGTTGTACATTTTGATCAGACGTTTTGCTTTCGCGATAGACGCTTCGGTGTCGTAGGACAGACGCGCATCTACTTCAGTAGAGATACGGCCAGGAACCAGCTTCAGAATTTCCAGACCGATGTTTACTGCCAGTTTATCAGTGGCATCCACAACCTGCTGCGCGCGGTCGTTGCTCTGTGCTTTCGCCCAGGTCACTGCGTCGTCAATCAGTTTGCGATACTCAGGGATCTGTGCGGCGTTAAGAATCAGAGAAGGGTTAGTTGTGGCATCCTGCGGCTGGTACAGCTTCATTGCCGCGATATCTCCGGTGTCAGCTACGACAGTGGTGAACTGACGAAGGGAGGTCAATTTATCCGTCATGATAGTGTTTCTCTTTTAACGTGCCCTGGATAATTCACGCTACCGACAGCATGCCTGCAGCGGAAAAATGACAGGTTTACTTGTTAGGGGGATGTAACCGGTCTGCCCTGATGATAACACGACGGAGGGGTAGCGCAACCGCAGACAGTGCGCTTAGGCAGAGTATGATAAACTCGGAATATTAACAGGCTGCTAAGCAACAGCATGCCCAATCAGTGGTAGCGCTTACATATACACTTTGGCATCAACAAGAGGGACGTTAATGCCTGATTTCTTTTTCTTTATAAACGAAGTCCTGTGGGGCTCGATAATGATTTACCTGCTTCTGGGAGCAGGTATTTGGTTTACGCTACGCAGTGGGTTTATCCAGTTTCGCTATATCCGCAAGTTTGGCAGAAGTCTGAAAAACAGCGTCACGCCCCAGCCGGGCGGATTAACCTCATTCCAGGCGCTCTGTACCAGCCTTGCGGCACGCCTCGGCAGCGGGAATCTGGCGGGGGTCGCGCTGGCCATCAGCGCCGGTGGGCCTGGCGCGGTCTTCTGGATGTGGGTGACGGCGCTTCTCGGTATGGCCACCTCCTTCGCCGAAAGTTCGCTCGCGCAGCTCTACAAAGAAAAAGATAAGCTCGGCCAGTTTCGCGGCGGTCCTGCCTGGTACATGGCGCGTGGCTTAGGGATGCGCTGGATGGGCGTTCTGTTCTCGCTTTTTTTACTGCTCGCGTACGGTCTTATTTTTAATACCGTCCAGGCTAACTCGGTCGCCAATGCCCTGCGCTACGCCTTCGCGTGTCCGGAGTGGATCGCCGGTACCGTTTTAGCACTCATCGTTCTGCTCACCATTTCTACCGGCCTCAAAGGCATCGCCCGTCTCATGCAGTGGCTGGTTCCCATCATGGCTCTGCTCTGGATTGCCGCGAGCCTGTTCGTCGCCGCACTGCACGTCGACCAGGTTCCGGGCGTGATAGCGACCATCGTCAAAAGCGCCTTTGGCTGGCGTGAGGTTGCATCCGGCGCGCTGGGCTACACCTTCAGCCAGGCGCTGATGGCGGGGTTCCAGCGAGGCATGTTTTCCAATGAAGCCGGCATGGGGTCGACACCCAACGCCGCCGCCGCCGCCTCGTCGTGGCCGCCGCATCCTGCCGCGCAAGGTATTGTGCAGATGATTGGCGTCTTTACCGATACCATTGTTATCTGTTCCGCCAGCGCCATGATTTTGCTGCTGGCAGGCCCCGTGCCGCATTCGTCGGAAACCGCCGGAATACAGCTTCTCCAGCAGGCGCTGATGAGCCTGACCGGCGGCTGGGGAGCCGGATTTGTCTCGCTCATCCTGGCCTTGTTTGCCTTCAGCTCGATTGTGGTGAATTACCTCTACGCCGAAAATAACCTTATTTTCCTGAGGCTCGACTCCCGCGCCGCAATCGGAGCGCTGCGCCTGGGCGTCATACTGATGGTCGTCGCTGGCTCCCTCCTCAGCATGCCGCTGGTCTGGCAGCTGGCCGATATCATTATGGCGCTGATGGCAATCACGAACCTGACGGCGATCCTGCTACTTTCACCGGTTGTGACCCTGATTGCCAGAGACTACCTCCGTCAGCGCAAGCTGGGCATTCCGCCGGTATTTGATCCCGCTCGCTATCCCGACGTTAAGGCGCAGCTGGCTCCCGGCACGTGGGATGATTTGCCGCGGCAATAACAGCTATCGATCAATTCAGAGCGATTTTTTGCTAAAGTCGCTCTAAATTTCCCGCAAGGACTGGATATGCTGATTCTGATTTCACCTGCAAAAACGCTCGACTACCAGAGCCCGCTCGCCACCGAGCGCTATACCCAGCCTGAACTGCTGGACTACTCTCAACAGCTGATCCGCGAAGCGCGCAAACTCTCTGCGCCGCAAATCGCCTCGCTGATGAGCATCAGCGACAAGCTGGCAGACCTTAACGCGACCCGCTTTCACGAGTGGCACCCGGATTTCACCCCGGCTAACGCCCGCCAGGCCATTCTGGCGTTTAAGGGCGATGTCTATACCGGCCTGCAGGCGGAAGATTTTAGCGAAGCCGATTTCGATTTTGCCCAGCAGCATCTGCGCATGCTGTCGGGCCTGTATGGCGTACTGCGTCCGCTGGATCTGATGCAGCCGTATCGTCTGGAGATGGGGATTCGCCTGGCAAATGCCAAAGGCAAAGATCTGTACCATTTCTGGGGCGATATCATCACCGATAAGCTGAATGCGGCGCTGCACGCTCAGGGTGATAACGTGGTGATTAACCTGGCGTCTGATGAATACTACAAGTCGGTGAAACCGAAAAAGCTGGATGCGGAAATTATCAAGCCGGTGTTCCTCGACGAGAAGAACGGTAAGTTCAAAGTGATTAGCTTCTACGCCAAGAAAGCGCGCGGCCTGATGAGCCGCTTCATCATCCAGAACCGCCTGACGAAGCCGGAGCAACTGACCGCCTTTAACAGCGAAGGCTATTTCTTTGACGAGGCGTCGTCAGGGAAAGGCGAGCTGGTGTTTAAGCGCCACGAGCAGTAAAACAGCCCCCCGCCAGCTGGCGGGGTTTTGCATTAATGATGTTTCCAGTCCGGGCCTGGACGATGATCGTCATGTCGGTCATCGTGACGGTCGTGGTGATTGTCACGATCGCGATGCTCATCATGCGGACGCCAGTGGTTATCGCGCCAGTCATAATGCGCCTTCCACCAGTCATGGTCGCGCCAGCGGCCGCCGTCCCAGTAGTGCCCGTTATTATCCTGGTCGCCAATCTGCAGTTTTACCGCAGGAACCAGCGTGATTTCAGATGCCTGTACCGCCATGGGAGCGACCAGCATCAGTGAAAGCGCGATGAGAGCAGGTTTCAGTTTAGACATAGGTGACTCCTCGTTACTCTTGCCCAACGTGGGCCGATGTAAGGAGATTACGCGAGGGGAACGGGGGATGTTATTCTCTGCAATCCTAAACGCTAAGTGACCGCATTTATTGGGAATTTCTGCTTTTTTCCTGCGTAATTTCTCCTTAATTTCTCCATAAAAAAGCCGGGTGGCGGCTTCGCCTTACCCGGCCTCGGTACAGTGTTGCTGTTGCCGGGTGACGCTGCGCTTACCCGGCCTACGTTCTGAGCCGTTGTAGGTCGGGTAAGGCGTAGCCGCCACCCGACAAAAATCATGCTCGGATCATCATCAGCTTACGCAGCGCGGCAAAATCCGCCGGCAGCTCATGAGACAGCAGCGGCAGGTCGGCACGCTCAGCCAGCTCTTTCGGCAGCGGCAGCGTTTCGCCCAGAATTGCTTCCACGCTCTCTTTGAACTTCGCCGGATGCGCGGTTCCCAGGAACAGGCCATACTCACCCGGGTTAAGCTGGTCGCGCAGCGCGCGGTAAGCAATCGCCGCGTGCGGTTCAGAGGTGTAACCTACCGCTTTTAACTCACGCATGGTGGCTTTGGTGGTTT
This sequence comes from Enterobacter sp. FW301-JW81, assembly GCF_058788735.1. Classification (NCBI taxonomy): domain Bacteria; kingdom Pseudomonadati; phylum Pseudomonadota; class Gammaproteobacteria; order Enterobacterales; family Enterobacteriaceae; genus Enterobacter; species Enterobacter sp. FW301-JW81. The sequence continues at coordinate 200,653 of NZ_JBYTBA010000004.1, forward strand.
CATCCGTCACCGCCGCGTAGCCCAGGTCACTCAGACGCCAGATCTTACGGCGGAACAGCTCTTCAACGCGCGGCCAGTTGTTCGGCTGGGACACATCCATCGCGTTGGAGAGCGTCGCCTGCGTGGCGTTTGGCGCCCACTTCCCGTCTTTCAGGAAGCGCGGCACGGTATCGTTGGCATTGGTGGCAGCGATAAAGCGTTTCACCGGCAGTCCCAGCGATTTCGCCAGCAGGCCAGCCGTCAGGTCGCCGAAGTTACCGCTCGGCACGGAGATCACCAGCTGGTTACGGGCTTCCTGCGGCAGCTGCGCCACCGCTTCGAAGTAGTAGCAGATCTGCGCCAGCAGACGGCTGATGTTGATGGAGTTGGCGGAGTTCAGACCCAGCGCCACCTTCAGCTCTTCGTCGTCGAAGGCCTGCTTGACCAGCGCCTGGCAGGCATCAAAGTCACCGTCGATCGCCACGGTTTCAATATTGCCGCCGAGCGTGCAGAACAGTTTTTCCTGCAGCGGGCTGATTTTGCCTTTCGGATAGAGGATCACCACGCGGACGTTTTTCAGGCCGTAAAATGCGTGGGCTACCGCCGCACCGGTATCGCCGGAGGTGGCGGTCAGGATGGTCACCGGTTTGTCGCCGCTGATGTGGGTCAGCATCTGCGCCATGAAGCGGCCGCCGAAGTCTTTAAACGCCAAGGTTGGGCCGTGGAACAGCTCCAGACAACCGACGTCAGGCTCAACCTGCTGAACGGGTGCCGGGAAAGCGAACGCCGCACGCACGCGTTCTTCCAGCAGCTCCTGCGGAATTTCGTCGCCGATAAACGCCGACAGAATTTTGGTGCTGCGGGTGACAAAGTCCAGCTTCAGCAGTTCATCAATCTCGGTCAGCTGAAATTCCGGCAGGTCATGGGGGAAAAACAGCCCCTGATTTTTGCCCAGTCCCTGCGTTACCGCCTGCGCGAAGCTGACCTGCTCGTTATGATCTTTAAGGTTGTAGAGTTTCATTAATTATCCCAGTACTCGTGCGCCAGCCGTGTCCAGACGGCAAATATGAACAAAGCCTTCCTGATTTTGCAGGTAGTGTTTAGAGAGCCAGTCCGCCACGCGCTGCGCAGTGTCTGGCTTATCGCACAGGGCGAACAGCGTCGGGCCGGAGCCGGAGATGCCGCACGCCTGCGCGCCGATATCCATGGATGCCTGTCGCGCCTCGTTAAAGCCCGGCAGCAGCTTCGTGCGGTACGGCTCGGCAATGACGTCCTTCATCAGTTTCGCCGCCAGCTGTGGCTGACGGGTGTAGCAGGCGTGAATAAAGCCCGCCAGGTGACGCCCGTGGGCGATGCAATCCTGACGACGATACTGCGCGGGCAGGATCGCACGCGCTTCTGCGGTTGAAACCTTAATGCCCGGATAGGCCAGCACCCACAGCCACTCATCAAACCCTGGCACCTGCTGGCTGATGATGCCATTTTCTTCGATCATCAGCTGCATACCGCCGAGGAAGCACGGCGCCACGTTGTCGTAATGAATGCTGCCGGAGATACGGCCTTCCAGCTCGCCCATTAAGGCAAGCATGCGGTTGTTGTTCAGGGGTTTGCCGCAGTGCTCGTTCATCGCCACCAGCGCGGCGACCACGGAACAAGCGCTGGAGCCCAGGCCCGAGCCAATCGGCATACTTTTTTCCAGCGTCATGGCGACCGGCACGTTTTTGCCGATCTCCTGACAGAAGCGCTCCCAGCACTGATAGACAATATTCTCGCGCGGGTCAGACGGCAGCTTGCTGGCGAAACGGCCCACGTTATTCAGGCTGAAACTTTCTGCCGCTTCAACCGTGACCGTATCGCCCAGCAGCGAACCATCCACCGGAGTGACCGCCGCGCCCAGCACGTCAAATCCGACGCTCATATTGGCGCTGGAAGCCGGGGCATAAACTTTGACCATGTTAAACTCCTAACTTCCATGACAGGGTACGCAACAGATCGGCAAACACACCCGCCGCTGTAACATCGTTCCCTGCGCCATAGCCGCGAAGCACCAGCGGCAATGGCTGATAATAGTGGCTGTAAAACGCGAGGGCGTTTTCGCCGTTTTTGACTTTGTAGAGCGGATCGTTGCCATCCACTTCGGCAATCTTCACCCGGCACACACCATCTTCTTCAATGTTGCCAACATAGCGCAATACCTTACCTTCATCACGGGCTTTCGCAACGCGAGCGGCAAAAGCGTCGTCAAGCTGCGGCAAATTCGCCATAAAGGCGCTGACGTCACCGCTGTCATCAAACTCTGCTGGCAGCACCGGCTCAATCACGATATCCGAAAGCTCAAGCTCGCGGCCCGTTTCACGCACGAGGATCAGCAGCTTGCGCGCCACGTCCATCCCGGAGAGATCGTCACGCGGATCCGGCTCGGTATAGCCCAGCTCGCGCGCGGCGCGGGTTGCTTCTGACAGGCTCATGCCTTCATCCAGCTTGCCGAAGATAAAGGACAGCGAGCCGGAGAGAATGCCGGAGAAACGCTGCAGTTCATCGCCCGCGTTGAGCAGGTTTTGCAGGTTCTCGATAACCGGCAGCCCCGCGCCCACGTTGGTGTCGTACAGGAACTTGCGGCGCGACTTGCTCGCCGCCAGACGCAGCTGGTGATAGTAATCCATCGACGAGGTGTTGGCCTTTTTGTTTGGCGTCACCACGTGGAAACCTTCGCGCAGGAAGTCGGCGTACTGATCGGCCACCGCCTGGTTGGAGGTACAGTCAACAATCACCGGGTTAAGCAGGTGATACTCTTTCACCAGACGGATCAGGCGGCCCAGGTTGAACGGCTCTTTCGCCTCGTTCATCTCGGCCTGCCAGTTTTCCAGGTTCAGCCCGTGAACGTTGGTCAGCAGCGCTTTCGAGTTGGCAATCCCGCAGACGCGCAGATCGATATGTTTCTTCTTCAGCCACGCCTGCTGACGCTTCACCTGCTCCAGCAGCGCACCGCCCACGCCTCCGACGCCAATCAGGAACAGCTCGATGACCTGATCGGTATTGAACAGCATCTGGTGAACCACGCGTACGCCGGTGGTGGCGTCATCGTTGTCCACGACAACAGAAATTGAACGCTCTGACGACCCCTGGGCAATTGCCACAATATTAATGTTGGCGCGCGCCAGCGCGGCAAAGAATTTGGCGGAGATACCGCGCAGCGTGCGCATACCGTCGCCGACCACAGAGATAATCGCCAGGCGCTCCTGAATGGAGAGCGGCTCAAGCAGCTCTTCTTTCAGCTCCAGATAGAACTCTTCTTCCAGCGCGCGGCGGGCGCGCAGACAGTCGCCCTGCGGCACGCAGAAGCTAATGCTGTACTCGGAAGAGGACTGGGTGATCAGCACTACAGAAATGCCGTTGCGGGACATGGCCGCAAACACGCGAGCCGCCATGCCGACCATTCCTTTCATCCCCGGACCGGAGACGCTGAACATCGCCATATTGTTAAGGTTGGAGATACCTTTCACCGGCAGGCCGTCCTCATCGGTACTGGCGCCAATCAGCGTACCCGGCGCCTGCGGATTACCGGTGTTTTTAATCAGACAAGGGATTTGGAACTGGGCTATCGGGGAGATGGTACGCGGGTGAAGCACTTTAGCGCCGAAGTAGGAGAGCTCCATCGCTTCCTGGTACGACATCGACTTCAGCAGTCTGGCATCGGGCACCTGGCGCGGGTCGCAGGTATAGACGCCGTCAACGTCAGTCCAGATCTCACAACAGTCCGCGCGTAAACAGGCGGCCAGCACGGCGGCGGAATAGTCGGAACCGTTACGACCCAGCACCACCAGCTCGCCCTTCTCGTTACCGGCGGTGAAGCCGGCCATCAGGATCATGTGGTCAGACGGGATTTTGCTCGCGGCGATACGGCGGGTTGATTCGGCAATATCAACCGTGGATTCGAGGTAGTGGCCCACTGCCAGCAGTTTTTCAACCGGATCGATCACGGTCACGTTGTGACCACGCGCTTCCAGCACGCCCGCCATAATGGCGATAGACAGTTTTTCGCCCCGGCAGATCAGCGCCGCGTTGATGCTGTCCGGGCACTGTCCCAGCAGGCTGATTCCGTGAAGAACATGTTTAATTTGCGCGAATTCCTGCTCAACAAAGGACTTCAGCTGAGCGTGCGGGAAGCCAGGCAGCGCCTCTGCCAGCCCCTGCAGCAGCTCAGCGAAGATACGCTCGGCGTCGCTAATGTTCGGGAGTGCATCCTGGCCACCGATGGTCTTTTCAATCATTGCCACCAGATGGTTAGTGATTTTTGCCGGGGCAGAGAGCACGGTTGCAACCTGCCCCTGCCTGGCGTTGCTCTCCAGGATATCGGCAACACGCAGAAAACGTTCTGCATTTGCCACTGATGTACCGCCGAACTTCAACACTCGCATGGTTCTACCTCGTTTCCTTTAGCCGAAAAAAAAGCCCGCACTGTTCAGGTGCGGGCTTTTTTTTGTTTTTCCTGTACGCGTCAGCCCGCATCGTTACCTGTGGTAATGATGATGGTTGTGGTAATGGTGGTGATGCTGATGCGTTTCATGGATGTTGTGTACTCTGTCATTATTATCTGTCTGTGCTGTATTCTTTTAGGGTTAAAGGATCGGGCCCCTTAAGTCAATGGATTTTTAATTTGATCACATTTTGAGAGACTCTCACGTCCCGCTGCGGGCAGATTTATTTTCATCCGATTCCCCCAGATGCAACCCTTTGCAACAGACTTATCCGCCATAGTAAAAACTTATGGCAGTATTTTACTCGGCCAATTTTTTTTCAATATCATGCAGCAAACGATGCAGCATTGCGGTGTCCCGCTGCTCAAGACGCCCAAGACGCTGCTGCAGCCAGTCAGCCATTTTTTGATCGTCCGCCACCCCCAGCTGGGTTAACAGCTGCTCAACGCGAGCGCGCAGCGCGGCCAGCTGATTTTCGTTTGCCCCTTCAGCCTGAGGTTGGGGAATTTGTATTAGGGAGGCTAATTGATAGCAATAAACCATTACTGCCTGGCCTAAGTTCAGGGACGGGTAATCGGCCACCATCGGCGCGCCGGTAAGAACGTCAGCCAGCTCCAGCTCTTCGTTTGTTAATCCGGAATCTTCACGACCAAACACCAGCGCCGCTTTTTCCAGCCACTGGCTTTTCTCGCTCAGCATCGGCACAAGCTCCGCTGGCGTGGCGTAATAGTGAAACTTCGCCCGGCTGCGCGCCGTGGTGGCGACGGTGAAGGAGATATCGTGTAGCGCCGCGGCGAGGGTATCGTAAGTGGTTATATTATCGAGAATATCGCCCGATCCGTGCGCCACCCAGCGTGCCGCAGGCTCCAGGTGGGCAGTGCTGTCCACGATACGTAAATCGGTAAATCCCATGGTCTTCATGGCGCGCGCGGCAGCGCCTATATTTTCTGCTCTGGCTGGGGCGACCAGTACAATCGACAGATGCATTTATGCTCTCTTTTTAATCAGTTAGCGGGTAAAAATGTGATGCGCTTCAACATATTACGCAGCGCGAATTTACAAAATTGCAACACAAATCACCGAAATAGCGTTTCATAACAAATTAAAAACGCTAAACTATTCCTTGTCTGAACAATCAGTTAGAATGTTAACAGAACACTATTATCCCTATGTTTTATAATGATAATAGCGATATGAATACCCTATTCTGATTGGATTCGCTTCGTTTATAAATCAATGTCCGCAACTAGTTGGTTTATTGAAAAATTGTGACAAAGGCTAGCATTCGGCTACGATGATTTCATCAAACTGTTAACGTGCTACAATTGAACTTGATATATGTCAACGAAGCGTAGTTTTATTGGGTGTCTGGTGTCACTTAGCCTGTTATGTTGCTGTTAAAATGGTTAGGATGACAGCCGTTTTTGACACTGTCGGGTCCAAAGGGAAAGTACCCAAGACCAAGCTAATGATGTTGTTGACGTTGATGGAAAGTGCATCAAGAACGCAATTACGTACTTTAGTCACGTTAAGCCGATCATGTTAATTTGCGACATGCATCAGGCAGGTCAGGGACTTTTGTACTTCCTGTTTCGATTTAGTTGGCAATTTAGGTAGCAAACATGCAGACCCCGCACATTCTTATCGTTGAAGACGAGTTGGTAACACGCAACACGTTAAAGAGCATTTTCGAAGCAGAAGGCTACGATGTCTTTGAAGCGACCGATGGCGCAGAGATGCATCAGATCCTTTCTGAAAATGATATCAACCTGGTGATCATGGATATTAACCTGCCGGGCAAAAACGGTCTTCTTCTGGCGCGCGAACTGCGCGAGCAGGCGAACGTCGCGTTAATGTTCCTGACGGGCCGTGACAACGAAGTTGATAAAATTCTTGGCCTGGAAATCGGTGCGGATGACTACATCACCAAGCCGTTCAATCCTCGCGAGTTAACCATTCGTGCACGCAACCTGCTGTCCCGCACCATGAACCTGGGTACGGTCAGCGAAGAGCGTCGTAGCGTAGACAGCTACAAATTCAACGGCTGGGAACTTGATATCAATAGCCGTTCGCTGATTAGCCCGAACGGTGAGCAGTATAAACTGCCGCGCAGTGAATTCCGCGCGATGCTGCACTTCTGCGAAAACCCGGGCAAAATTCAGTCCCGTGCAGAGCTGCTGAAGAAAATGACCGGCCGTGAGCTGAAGCCACACGACCGTACCGTAGACGTCACCATCCGTCGTATTCGTAAACATTTCGAATCTACGCCAGATACGCCGGAAATCATCGCCACGATCCACGGCGAAGGGTACCGTTTCTGCGGCGATCTGCAGGAGTAATCCCGCAGTTAATGCATTAAAAAACGGCGCTTATGCGCCGTTTTTTTTATTTCCAGATCCGCATCGTGTCGTTATCAGGCTCTACAGGAGGTTGAGGGCGCCTCGGCTGAGAGAGCGAGTACCAGTCAAAATGACGGGTCAGATACATCACCGCGAACAGCGCCAGGGCGAGAACAGCAGAGCCCAGCAACAATGCACTGTCCTCCGAACGCAGCAGGAACCACATCACCACATCCAGTCCGAGGAGTGCCAGCACAAACATTCCGCTGCGCTTCCAGCTTTTCAGCACCGCCTGCAGGTACATTCCGTTCATCGCCGCCCCAACGAGGCTTGCGACAATCCAGGCGGGGGTAAACCCGACGTGTTCAGACAGGGCCAGCAACACCAAATAGAACAGTACCAGCGATAGCCCCACCAGCAGATACTGCATCGGGTGAAGGCGTAATCCGGTTAAGGTCTCGAAGACAAAGAAGGCCATAAACGTCAGGGCAATCAGCAAAATAGCGTATTTAATTGCCCGATCCGTCAATTGATACTGGTCGGCTGGCGTGGCTACCGTCACGCTAAAGGCCGGGAGCGCTTCCCACTCCGGTGATTCCTTGTCGTAGAACCAGCTCTCCAGGTTATTTGCAAACCAGCTGCTCTGCCAGTTCGCCTGGAAACCAGACTCGCCTATCTGATGCTTAACCGGAAGGTAATCGCCCATAAAACCCGGATGCGGCCAGTTGCTGTTGAGCGTCATTTCGCTATTACGCCCTACCGGTACCACCGCAAAACTGCCGGTTCCCGCCAGGTTGAGTGACATCTCAAGTGCAAACGTTTTGGCTTCCAGCGCTTTGTCGGTCAGAGGGATGTGGATCCCCGCTAGCGCCCCGTAGACACCGGAACCGGGTTCCACGCTTAGCGTTTCACCATTGATTTTAGAGATGCTGACGGTGCCAATACCCCGCGCGTCGCCAACGCCCGTCACGATAAACGGCTGCCCTGTTGTTATCGTTTCCCCTCTCAGCTGTTTTAGCGCTTCGGTATTAAACTGCGCTTTAATCTTCAGGTCAGTGTTCCAGATTTGCCCGTCATAGATGCCAATATTTCTCGACTCCACGTGCTGGTTCCCTTCAATAACCAGAGATTCCGGCAGAATGTAATGCATATAGTTTTTCTTAAATTCGACCTTCTTCTCGTCCTCTATCTTGTAAAAGATCTCCGTCATCGGAATGGCAATCATCGGACCGACCAGTTTTTGCGGTCCGCTGGTGCTTTGGCGCAGCGTATTTTCAACGTCGTTGCGATAGCTCTCGCGCTCTGAAATCAGGTTACTGACCATAAACAGCGGGACTAACAGCAGCAGGATGCACCCCAGCAGGGTGCTAATTTTCCAGAACAGGGGGGATTTCATCATTACGTCTCCTTTGTGATGGGGAGAGCGTAACCGGGCCATGTGGGGCCAGTTTGAAGTTATGTGAAGGGACGGTGAAGCGTGAGCGTGGCCATCACGCCTCCTTCATCACGATTGCGTAAATCGATCTCTCCCTGATGCAGACGCGCAACCTCCTGCACAAAAGCCAGCCCGAGACCGCTGCTCTTCAACCCGTTCTCACGAGGAAGGGAATAGAAGCGTTCAAAAATACGTTCCCGCGCATAGTCCGGGATCCCGCTTCCGCTGTCGGTGACGATCAGCTGTACCTGCCTGCGATCTTCCCGGGCCACTAGTGCAATGGCCCCGCCCTGCGGCGTGAAATCTATAGCGTTATCCAGCAAATTGCCAAGCGCCTGTTCGAGAAGGTCGGGATCGCCCGCCACGTAAAGCGAGGCCGGCTGAAGGGTCAGCACAATCTCTTTCGCTGCCAACAGTGCCGCGCGCGCGTCGGCAAGCCGCGTGAACAGCGAGTCGACGCTGACGACCTCAGGAATAATCTCGACGCGATTTTCAAGCCGAGCCTGGGTGAGCAGCTTTTCGACCAGCGACTGCATGCGCGCGTTCTGTACCAGAATATTATCGATAAACCGCTCGGCCACCTGCGGCGGTGGCTGTTCAGAGAGAATTTCTGCCGCACCGCGAATGGCCGCGATCGGGCTTTTCAGCTCGTGGGTGAGCGCATGGACATAGCGTTCAATATAGTTTTTCCCTTCCAGGCGAATGCGCATATTTTCCAGCGCCTGCGCCAGCTTGTGCAGTTCGCTACTGCCGGGATTCGGTAGCGGGAGAGGCGTATCGGTGGTCACCGAGTCGGCATAGCGCGATAAGGTGCCGATGGATCGATTGATCCACCACGCCACAGCAAAGCCAATCAGCAGGGCAATGCCGAGCAGCGCTCCGCCTGCCCACAGGATCCGTCGTTCGCTGCGGTGAATCACCGGCGCCATCGCGCTGTTCGGTTTGCCTACCGAGATCGCACCGATAATCTTGCCCCGATCCCTGATCGGTGCCGCAACATACATCACCGTGCTCTCCGGATCGTCGGGAAAGCTCTGGGTGCTGCGCGCGCCATATTCACCGCGAAGCGTCAGCCAGACGTCGTTCCAGCGCGAATAATCTTTTCCCACGGCCAGACCGGCGGAATCAAACACGACCCGGCCCTGTGCATCGGTCATGTAGACGTGATACTCGTTACGCACTTTATGAATCCCGCCGATATTGGCGCGCAAAGGGCGTTGATGAAGCTGCGAAAAGGCCTGCGCCAGCTTGCCCTGCTGCGCATTACCCGAAAGCAAATCGTCACGTCCGATTTCGGCCAACAGGGTCGCGGTATCGATCAACGTGCCCTCGGTTGCTCTGCGCACGCCGGGCTTCACTTCCTGAACAAAGATCGACAGCACAAACCACGCGGCGATGGCGACGATCAGGAAATACCCCAGCAGCAACCGCATTCCAATGCGCATTAATAAAGCCCCAGGCTATAGCCCATACCGCGATGGGTACTGATGGGTGAAAGTTCCTCATTCACCGCCCGCAGCTTGGCGCGCAGGGTTTTGATGTGGGTGTCCACGGTACGATCGAAACTGTCGCCGTCTTCGCCCCACACCTTGTCCATTAACTGCTGACGGGAGAACACCCGTCCGGGAGCCTGCAGTAAGGTTTTAAGCAGTAAAAACTCATAGCGCGTGAGCGGTAATGCTTCACCACACCAGCTAATTCGCGCGGCTGGTTCATTCAGCTCAAACTGGCCGATGCGCACAATCTCTGAAGGCGCGGCGGATTTTTGCATGCGCCGTAAAATTGTCCGCACCCGCGCACAGACTTCACGGGGTGAAAAAGGCTTGGCCACGTAGTCATCGGCCCCCATTTCGAGCCCAAGCAGCTTGTCCACCTCATCACTGCGCGCCGTCAGAAACAGCACCGGCAATGAAGGATGCTGCGCCAGCAGTCGGCGACAAAGCTCAAACCCACTGATGTCCGGCAGCCCGACATCCAGAATGGCGAGCGCCGGAGCCTGTCGCCTCGCCTCCTCCAGCACCGGCAAACCCCGTTCAAACGCCTTTACTGCAAATCCCTCCTGCTGGAGCATGTAGATAAGCGTATCGGCGATACTGATTTCGTCTTCAACCAGCCAGACCACAGGTTGTTGCATGGTTCATCCCTGAATTAGTGCCACGGCATAATCGGCACCGCGCTGATCGCGTTTTTCGGCGAGCCTTCCACCACTTTGTCGGAATAGGCCAGGTATGCCAGGGTGTTGCGTTTGGCATCATAGAAGCGCACTACCTGAAGCTTTTTAAACACCAGCGAGGTCCGTTTCTGGAACACCACGTCACCCTGCGCTTTACCGTTTTTAATTTTATCGCTCAGCTCAACCGGCCCCACCTGCTGGCAGGAGATCGCCGCATCGGAAGTATCTTCCGCCAGCCCCAGGCCGCCTTTGATACCGCCCGTTTTCGCGCGGCTGACGTAGCAGGTGACGTTTTTCACGTCCGGATCGTCAAACGCCTCCACCACAATTTTGTGGTCCGGGCCGAACATTTTGAACACGGTATCGACCGAACCAATCTGTTCTGCCTGTGCGACGCGGCCAACCATCAACATCAATGCGGTGAAGATCAAAGTCTTGTATTTCATATTGTTACCATTCTTTAAAATTACGCTGAGCGATTATTCAACACTTTAGACAAAAATGTAGCAAGATCACAGGATTAGAATATATTTGCCCATAATGTGCTCCAAAAAGCATGAATGCGCAAAAAAAACACTGAATGCTAAAACATCAAAAAATGCTATTATCCGCTAACCTGTTATCAGGCACCTGCTGTTTTAAGGATGAGGATAGTATATGGATCAGGCTGGAATTATTCGCGACCTGCTCACCTGGCTGGAAGGTCATCTCGACCAGCCTTTGTCACTGGATAATGTGGCGGCTAAAGCAGGCTATTCCAAGTGGCATCTGCAGAGGATGTTCAAAGATGTCACCGGTCATGCTATCGGGGCCTATATTCGCGCACGTCGTCTGTCAAAGTCTGCTGTGGCATTGCGCCTGACCGCACGCCCGATTCTGGATATTGCCCTGCAATACCGTTTCGATTCGCAGCAAACCTTCACCCGCGCCTTTAAGAAACAGTTCTCGTTGACGCCAGCGCTTTATCGTCGCTCGCCTGACTGGAGCTCGTTTGGCATGCGTCCGCCGCTGCGTCTGGGCGAGTTCGCGATGCCGAAATACGAAATTGTCACGCTGCCTGAAACCCATCTGATCGGTACAACGCAGAGTTACTCGTGCTCTCTGGAGCAGATTTCTGAGTTCCGACATCAGATGCGCGTCCAGTTCTGGCGCGACTTCCTGAGCCACGCGCCGGCGATCCCGCCGATTCTGTATGGTCTCAACGAAACGCACCCGAGCCAGGAAAAAGACGACGAACAGGAGGTGTTCTACACCACCGCGCTGACACCGGATATGGCCAATGGCTACATTCAGGGGTCGAAGCCTGTCGTGCTGGAAGGCGGTGAGTACGTGATGTTCGCGTATGAAGGGCTGGGAACGGGGGTTCAGGAGTTCATCCTGACCGTTTACGGGACCTGCATGCCGATGCTGAATCTGAATCGCCGTAAGGGTCAGGACATTGAGCGCTACTACCCGGCGCAGGATGCTAAACCGGAAGAAGGCCCAATCAATCTGCGTATGGAATTCTTGATTCCGATACGTCGTTAACGCTGCAGTTCGTCAAGCGCAGGGGCATCAAGATGCGAAATGTCCCCTGCCATCTCCACTACCCAGCCCGACGCCAGCCACGCGCTCTCCTGGTAATCAATCCGGGAAATGGAGCAGTTGCGCAGACGCAAACGGCGCTCAGCATACGCCGGTAACCCCAGAATGGTGCTCACCAGGCAACCCAACGCAATCCCGTGACTCACCAGTAGCGGACGGCTTCCTGCCGGAAGCTTCAGGCACTCGGCCAGAGCAGCATGCATGCGCACGCTGAGCTCCTGCATGGATTCTCCCTCAGGAATACGGCCATCTTCGGTACCGTTCACTAGCGTGCGACGCCAGCCCTCTTCCGTTTCCGTCAGCGTATCGATATGGCGTTTTTCCAGCACGCCCATATCCAGCTCGCGCAGGCGCGGCTCAAGCATGACGTCACAGCCGCAGGCGTCTGCGATGATGCGCGCCGTCTGCTGTGTGCGACCTAAGTCGCTGGTGATGACGTGGGTAATGCCCAGCGTTCTGGCGCGCTCTGCCACCTGCCACGCTTGCTGCACGCCCTTCTCAGTGAGCGGACTGTCTGACTGGCCTTGAATACGTCGCTCGGCGTTCCACTGCGTTTCACCGTGGCGAACAAGGTATACCTGTAACATGCTTTTTTTCCGTTATACTGCGATGAGTTTTTTTGAATCGAGCTTAATTATGCACCATGTTGTCTCTGCTACCACTAATCCTGCCAAAATTCAGGCAATTCTAAGGGCATTTGAAGAGATCTTCGGCGCAGGATCCTGCCATATTGAGGCCATCGGCGTCGAGAGTGGCGTTCCTGAACAGCCGTTCGGCAGCGAGGAAACGCGCGCTGGCGCACGAAATCGCGTGGCGAATGCGAAGGCTGCGGCACCGGATGCTGACTTTTGGGTGGCCATTGAAGCAGGTATCGACGAAGGCGCAACGTTTAGCTGGGTGGTTATCGAAAGTCGCGAGCAGCGCGGTGAAGCGCGTTCGGCTACCCTGCCGCTACCGGACATTATTCTTGAGAAAGTACGCGCGGGTGAAGCGCTCGGGCCGGTGATGTCGCAGTACACCGGCATTGATGAGATTGGCCGTAAAGAAGGGGCCATTGGCGTCTTTACCGCCGGCGCGCTGACGCGTTCAGGCGTGTATCACCAGGCGGTGATCCTGGCGTTAAGCCCGTTCCATAACGCGATTTATCGTTGAATGTGTAGGCCGGATCAGGCGAAGCCGTCATCCAGCGTTTTTCAGCAATACCGCTTCCAGCCACTGACGCAGCTCAACCGGTGCCGACTTAAGGCTGTTCGATCCGCGGGTAATCGTTGCGATACCCGCGCCGAGCTCATTTTTAAGCTCGCGCTGGCTCATCTCGCCGCGCAGCAACTCTTCAATGATCCGCACGCGCGTGCCCAGCGCCTCGCGCTCGTCCGGCGTGAGCATCAGCTGCATCAGGGGTAAATGCAAATCCTGATCGTAAGACTGGCGAAGCAACTCCACAAAACGAAGCCACTCCTGATGACGTTGTTCGGCCATTGCCGAGGAATACGGGGAATGCTGGGTCATGTTATGCTGCCTCTTGTACTCATTAGCGAGTACAGCATAACACAACCCACGCCGATCAGTAACGTCTCTGCCACTCGGCATCGCTCATCAGGGTATCTTTCTGCCCCATGAAGTAGCGATAGTACGCATCATACGCCAGCACGTTTTTCACGTATCCGCGCGTTTCCGAGAACGGAATGCTCTCGACAAACGCCACGGCGTCAATGCGCCCGGCGCTGTTGCCGAGCCAGGTGCGCACGCGCCCGGGACCCGCGTTATACGCCGCCGAAGAGAAGATGCGGTTATTGCCGAACTGCTGATACACGTACTGGAGATAGCTGGTACCGATGTTGATGTTGGTATCCGGATCCAGGAGCTGTGACGGGCTGCTGTACCCAGGAATATTAAACATCTTCACCGTGTGCGTCGCCGTACCCGGCATGATCTGCATCAGACCGCTGGCACCCACCGGGGAACGGACTTTCGGGTTCCACGCACTCTCCTGACGGGCAATCGCCATCGCGTAACTTTGCGGGATATCTTTGCCGCTGGTGTAGCGATCGAAAAGATCTTTATAAGCCAGCGGGAAACGCTCTTCGAGATGATCCCACAGCTTGCCGGCGATCGTCGCCTGCACGCTTAGATCCCACCAGTGATTATCAAACGCATAGCGGGCAAGCTGGGCTTTCTCGTCGGTGGTGCGGCTGGTCACCAGGTTCGCCCATTCGCTGCGCGCGGTGTTGTCCATGTTCCAGTACATCAGCTCGCGAACGCGTGCCATTTCTGGCCCCTGCGTCAGCGCCGGGTTCGCGTTAGCGGGCGCTTTATCAATGCGGAAGATGTACTCCTCGCCCAGGCGCTGCGCGGCCGCCATCGGGTAGAAGCCGCGCTGCTGCATCAGCGAATGGAGAATATCTTTGGCTTCATCATCACGACCGCGCTCCATCAGCAGGTCGGCCTGCCAGTAGCGCCATTCGTCCTTCTCTTTGGCTTCCATAGGCAACCGCGCCAGCCAGGTATTTAACCCCCGGCGATCGCCCGTGCCCAGCGCCATTCGCACGCGTCGTTCCACCAGCGAGGTGGAGTTCGAGCGCATAATGGCATCGTCTCGCCAACGCGCCTGTTCGTCGGTCACATCCGTGCCCATCAGTCGCCACGCCACAATGTCGCGCAGCTCCTGGGTCTGCTCCTCGTTAAGCTGCTGCGCCTGCACCAGCTGCGGGATCATCAGTCGCGCGTTTTCCACATCGTCACGCGCCACGCTGGCAAAAGCCACCGCCGCCATCTGACGGGTAAAATCGGTCGCCCCCGTAGTGCGGGCAAAGGTCAGGACGCTGTTCGGATCGTTTGCCAGGGCAATAACCGCCGTAGAGATAGTCTGGTAATCGGACGGCATTTGCCCCGCCAGGGTGGTTACCAGCCGCGTGTTGCCGGCTTTCATCGCCAGACGGATGCGCTCAAGATAGGCCAGCGGGTCCTGCTTGCCGGAAGCACGCCATGCGCCAAACAGGGAATCACAGGCGTTTGGCTGGCTTTTGCCGGTGAGCCAGAGCTCTTTCGCCCCTGCCCAGGCCTCTTCCTGCTGCCCGGTCGCCCATTTCGCATAGTAATAGTTACACTGGGCTTCGGTGGCGTTCGGCTTTTCAGGGCTAAACGCCAGCAGTCCGCGCCAGTCTTCGCGACGCGCCAGCTCGTTAACGAAACGAGACTGCAGGTTCCGCGCCGGCGGCAGGGTCGGGTTCGCCTGAATGAAGTTATTCACGGTGACGGTCGGTTGGTTCATGAGATCGTCCGTGATCTGGCGATACTCCAGATACGGATACAGCGGATAATCCTTGAGCGTCGGCATCAGCGCCTGCACGGTATCCATCTGCTTGTTGTCCCACGCCTGTTTAATTTGGGCGTAGCGATTACGTTGTTCATCCAGTGAATCGGCATGCACCGCCTGGCTTACCGCCATTACGCATACGCTGGCAGCCAGCAGACGCCAGACCACCCGTTTGGCTTTTTCCACAAGCTCTTCCTCATTGTTTTTTCGTCAATTGCAGCGTCTTGCCACGTCAAAGTCTAATCAACTTATGCTAACCAGGCATCCTGCAACGCGCCACGTCATGGACACTTTTTTACCTTTCTTGCGCGTTTTAACACTCCCGACGTTCCTGGCTGGGATTAGGCCGTGAAAAAGGCTACACTTCGAGGCTGAAATTCCTTCTCATCACGATAAAAGAGGCGAAGTCCAACGTGGCTCAATTCGTTTATACCATGCATCGTGTCGGCAAAGTGGTCCCGCCGAAACGTCATATTCTTAAAAATATCTCGCTGAGCTTCTTCCCGGGCGCAAAAATCGGTGTTCTGGGTCTCAACGGTGCCGGTAAGTCCACCCTGCTGCGCATCATGGCCGGCATCGATACAGACATCGAAGGTGAAGCCCGTCCGCAGCCTGGCATCAAAATCGGCTACCTGCCGCAGGAACCACAGCTGAACCCGGAACACACCGTGCGTGAGTCAGTAGAAGAAGCCGTTTCCGAAGTGGTTAACGCCTTGAAAGGTCTGGATGAAGTGTATGCCAAATACGCCGAACCGGATGCGGACTTCGACAAGCTTGCTGCACAACAGGGCAAGTATGAAGAGATTATCCAGGCGCACGACGGTCACAACCTGAACGTGCAGCTGGAGCGCGCGGCGGATGCCCTGCGTCTGCCGGACTGGGATGCGAAAATCGCCAATCTCTCCGGTGGTGAACGCCGCCGCGTGGCGCTGTGCCGCCTGCTGCTGGAAAAACCAGACATGCTGCTGCTCGACGAACCCACTAACCACCTGGATGCGGAATCCGTGGCGTGGCTGGAACGCTTCCTGCACGACTTCGAAGGCACCGTTGTGGCAATTACCCACGACCGTTACTTCCTCGACAACGTCGCGGGCTGGATCCTGGAGCTGGACCGCGGTGAAGGCATTCCGTGGGAAGGCAACTACTCCTCCTGGCTGGAGCAGAAAGATCAGCGTCTGGCGCAGGAAGCTTCTCAGGAAGCGGCGCGTCGTAAGTCTATCGAGAAAGAGCTGGAGTGGGTGCGTCAGGGCGCGAAAGGCCGTCAGTCCAAGGGCAAAGCCCGTCTGGCACGCTTTGAAGAGCTTAACAATACCGAATACCAGAAACGTAACGAAACCAACGAACTGTTTATTCCACCTGGAGCACGTCTGGGGGATAAAGTGGTTGAAGTGACCAACCTGCGTAAGTCCTACGGCGACCGCCTGCTGATCGACGACCTGACCTTCTCCGTGCCGAAAGGCGCAATCGTCGGGATCATCGGTCCGAACGGCGCGGGTAAATCAACCCTGTTCCGCATGATGTCCGGTCAGGAACAGCCAGACAGCGGTTCTATCACCCTGGGTGAAACCGTGAAGCTGGCGTCCGTTGACCAGTTCCGTGACGCAATGGATAACAGCAAAACCGTTTGGGAAGAAGTTTCCGGCGGTCTGGATATCATGCGTATCGGCAACACCGAGATGCCAAGCCGCGCCTATGTTGGCCGCTTCAACTTCAAAGGCACCGACCAGGGCAAACGCGTGGGCGAGCTGTCCGGCGGTGAGCGCGGTCGTCTGCACCTGGCGAAGCTGCTGCAGGTGGGCGGTAACGTACTGCTGCTCGATGAACCAACCAACGACCTGGACATCGAAACCCTGCGCGCGCTGGAAAACGCCCTGCTGGAGTTCCCGGGCTGCGCCATGGTTATCTCGCACGACCGCTGGTTCCTGGACCGTATCGCGACCCACATCCTGGACTATCAGGACGAAGGTAAAGTGGAGTTCTTCGAAGGTAACTTCACCGAATACGAAGAGTACAAGAAACGCACGCTGGGCGCAGACGCGCTGGAGCCGAAGCGTATTAAGTACAAGCGTATCGCGAAATAACAGCAAAACGGCAACTTCGGTTGCCGTTTTTTATGTTTGTTCCCTTAGCCCCGTGGGAGAGGGATCCCCAGTAATTTTTTAACCGGACGCGATGAATGTTGCTTCAGGTAAATTAATGGCTTACAGCGATGCCCTGGTCCGGCTGTAAATCGCCGAGGCGTTTCCGTAAGGCCGGGGCGAGGCGCAGGGATGCGCCGAGAGGGCGTGGCCTGCAGGGATGCAGGCTCATGCCCGACCCGATAGCCTGAAGGAATAAGCTGAGGGTACCGCGAAGCGGCGATTTACCGCCGGGAGCCCGGGTCGCCAGGGCGGTGGCGATTGAGCCGCCCTGGCACGTTCACAGGCCATGCCGTTACAGAGTAGCAAGGAACATAAAGTGAACGGAATAACCTCCACTGCCGTATGTTCCCCCTCACCCCAGCCCTCTCCCTCAAGGGAGAGGGGGTCGTCAGTGCAGACATATTTTGTGGGATCCCTCAGCCCCGTGGGAGAGGGACAGGGTGAGGGCATCAGGCCGCACATAATCAACGCCCCACGTAATACCGCTTCACCTCATCAAACTGCATCGCAAACTCGATATAGCTCATTAGTGCGGGCGAGTTAAGCTTACGGCTCGGATACGCCAGCCACAGATCGTTTCCTTCGACGTTCCACTCCGGCAGCACCTGTACCAGCGCCCCTTTCTCGACCTTATCTTCCAGCAAAAAAGCCGGAAGCAGCGTGATCCCCGCACCGGCCATCGCGCACTCACGGGCGTAAACCAGGTTATCCGTCAGATGGGCATTATCCGGCAGATAGCGATAATCCTCACTTTTACTTTGCAGAAGCCACTCGGACCAGGCTTTGTGGGTAATGCAGCGGTGCTCCACCAGCTGGCGAGGATGCGTCAGCGGCTCCCGACGCGCCAGGTACGCCGGTGAGGCCATCATATAGCGCGGACAGTGGCCGATCATCCGGCCAATCAGAGAGGAGTCCTGCGGCTTACCGGTGCGCAGCGCCACGTCAAAGCCAGACTCGACCAGATCGAGCACGTCGTCAGAAATGGAAACATCGAGCGAAACGTCGGGATAGCGGAGCTGGAATTCGGCATTCATATGCGCCAGCAGCGTGGCACCGATCCCTGCCGGACAGGTGATGCGAAGCCGTCCGCTCGGATTTTCGCGCAGGCGCTGAATGGCGTACTCCGCCCGCTCGCTGGCCGCCAGCATCTCCCGGCAGTGGACCAGATAGTGCTCGCCCGCGAACGTCAGGTTCAGCCTGCGCGTGGTGCGGTTAAGCAGGCGAATACCCACCTGCTGTTCAAGCTGGCTGATGCGCTGGCTCACGCTGGATTTTGGCAGTTCCGCTTTGTGTGCCGCTGCGGTGAAACTGCCCATCTCCGCCACCAGCGCAAACAGCGCCATGTCCTGCAGCTGTTTAAACATGATTGTTCATCCTGTACGAACGCTGAGTTCTTGATTGTCCATCTTATCATGCAGCTGACCACTTAATAGACTAGCCTCAACAAAACGCATTCCATTGAGGAGCACACCATGTCAGTTAAAGCCATTGCCGTTAACCCAGAAAATCCCTCCACCTTCATTGAAATCACCCCGCCGATGCCGCAGCCCGGCGAGCACGATCTGCTGGTGGAGGTGAAAGCCGTCTCCGTTAACCCGGTCGATACCAAAGTCCACGCGGGTATTGCCAAAAACGGGCTGAAAGAGCCGCGCGTGCTCGGCTGGGATGCCAGCGGGATCGTCAAAGCCGTTGGGACGGGCGTCACCGGATTCAAGCCGGGGGATGAGGTGTGGTACGCGGGCGACATCACCCGCCCGGGCAGCAACACCACGCATCAGCTGATCGATGCGCGTATTGTCGGGCACAAACCTGCGAGCCTCGGCTGGGCGGCTGCCGCTGCACTGCCCTTGACCGCGCTCACCGCGTGGGAAGGTCTGTTTGAACGGCTGAACATTCAGGATGCCGGCGCGGACAAAACGTTGCTGATCATCGGCGGTGCGGGCGGGGTGGGATCGCTGGCGATCCCGTTTGCGAAGCACAACAGCAAGGTGAAGATCGTCGCAACCGCGTCACGTGAAGATTCCGCCCGGTGGTGCCGCGACCGCGGTGCAGACGTGGTGGTGAACTACCGCGATCTGAAAGACGAGCTGGCGAAAGAGGGACTCACCTTTGTGGATTATATTTTCATCCTCAACGACACCGACGGGCACTGGGATGCGGTCAGCGACCTGATTGCGCCGCAGGGGCATATCTGTTCCATTGTTGAAAATGAACGTCCGCTGAACCAGGACAAGCTAAAGTCCAAATCCGCCGCCCTGCACTGGGAGTTTATGTACACCCGCAGCATGTATCAGACCGCGGATATGGCGCGTCAGGGAGAGATCTTAGACGAGGTCGCGAAGCTGGTGGATAACGGCGTGGTGGAAAGCTCGCTGAGTGAAACGCTGCACGGGCTGAGCGTGGAAAGCATTACCGAGGCGCACCGTAAGGTGCTGGACGGACATATGCGCGGGAAAGTGGTGGTTGAGTATTGAGTGATCTGATGCCCTCACCCCGGCCCTCTCCCACAGGGAGAGGGAGGTTAACGCTTACCCCTGCTCCCCCATCATCTCCTTCACCAGCTCGACGCAGCGCAGGAAACGGGAGTCGTAATCCGACTCCTCAACGTGCACAAACTCAACGTTATTCTCATTGAGCATCTCCACCAGCATGGTCTGAAATTCCCGCCTGTCCACGGAACTGCCGAGGCTGCGCATGCCGTCGGCCACCCACGGAGTGTTGTTTTCCAGCAGGATCACCAGGTCAAAGCGGTATTCGTCAATCAGCGCCTGCACGAACGGGTGCTCGCGCCCCTCGTACTTTTTACAGAACGCCTGCGTGGTCACGAAATCGGTATCGATAAACGCCACTTTATTGGCGTATTTGACCGCGAAATCAATGTACTGGGCGTGCCCGAGCGCAATTTTGTCGTAGTCGGAATACTGCAGCGCCATCTCATCGCCGCCCAGATGGGAGAAGACATAATCGCGCCCGTACTCCCACGCGCTGGTGGTATTGAAGATATTCGCCAGCTTGTTGACCAGCGTAGATTTCCCGCTCGACTCGCCGCCCAGGATCGCGACGGTGCGCACAAAGAACGGCTTCACCTCGGTCGGGATGTAATCCCAGTAGCGGAACGGGTTTTCGCGGATCTGCGCCCCACTGATGTTCATAAAGGTGCGCTTTGGATCGATAAGCACGGTTTCAATGCCCAGATGCTCGCGGAACTGCGGCGCATCGGACTCTTCAGAGGTGTAGATCCAGTTCGGCGCAATGCCCTTCTCTTCCATAAACGCTTTGATGCCGTTGCTCCACACGTCCCAGCCGTGCGGATAGGGCTCCATACCCTCTTCATTAAAGGCATGAATACGAATATTTTTCTGGTACTTAAAGGTCTGGAGCAGCCAGCGCAGACGGTCAGGCACGGTCGGCTGCTGCGACATGGCGCTGTCCTCAAACAGCTGGCGATCGCGGGTTTCGTCGTACCCCATGATGATGTGCAGTTCATCCACCTGGCTACAGGCGCGCTGTATCAGATAGATATGCCCGGTATGCAGCGGGTAAAACTT
The DNA here is from genome assembly GCF_058788735.1 of Enterobacter sp. FW301-JW81. NCBI lineage: Bacteria > Pseudomonadati > Pseudomonadota > Gammaproteobacteria > Enterobacterales > Enterobacteriaceae > Enterobacter > Enterobacter sp. FW301-JW81. The sequence continues at coordinate 221,646 of NZ_JBYTBA010000004.1, forward strand.
GCCGAACACCACGCCGATGTTCTTTTGCATACGCGGGAATTCAAGCCCCAGAAAGCGGTGCAGCGCTTCGAGCTTCTGCGCGCTGGGGCTTTTGATTTTGGCGTTCAGCAGCTGGCTCAGGTAGCCTTTGGTCATACCGCTGGCGTCCGCCACCTGCTGTAGCGTACAGCCTTTCTGACGGATTGCGGTTTTAATGTAGTCAAATGATGACATAAATTACGGTGCCTCCTGCAAAATCGAATACGTAATTATAAGTCGTCAAAGACATTTAACGCATCTGCGAGTTTTTTCACGCCAAATACCTGCATCCCTTCCGGGATTTTTTTCGGCACGTTAGCGGCCGGAACGATAGCCCGACGGAAACCGTGTTTTGCCGCCTCGGAGATACGCTCCTGCCCGCTGGGTACCGGACGGATTTCCCCGGCAAGCCCCACTTCACCAAACACGACCAGATCCTGCGGCAGCGGCCGGTCGCGCAGGCTGGAGACCATCGCCAGCAGCAGCGCCAGGTCAGCGCTGGTCTCGGTGACTTTGACGCCGCCGACCACGTTAACGAAGACGTCCTGATCCGCCATCTGCAGCCCGCCGTGACGGTGCAGCACCGCCAGCAGGATCGCCAGACGGTTCTGTTCCAGACCGACCGCCACGCGCCGCGGGTTGCCCATCATCGACACGTCCACCAGCGCCTGAATTTCAACGAGCAGCGGGCGCGTCCCTTCCCACAGCACCATCACCGAGCTGCCGGAGGTGATCTCATCACCACGGCTCAGGAAGATGGCCGACGGGTTGCTGACTTCGCGCAGCCCCTGCTCGGTCATGGCAAACACGCCCAGTTCGTTCACCGCCCCAAAGCGGTTTTTATGGCTGCGCAGGGTACGGAAGCGGGAATCCGCGTCGCCGTCGAGCATCACGGAGCAGTCGATACAGTGTTCGAGCACTTTCGGTCCCGCCAGCGAGCCGTCTTTGGTGACGTGGCCGACCATCACGATCGCTACGCCGCGCGTTTTAGCAAAGCGCGTGAGGTAGGCCGCCGTTTCACGCACCTGCGCCACGCTGCCCGGCGAGGACTGAATGTCCGCCATGTGCATCACCTGGATGGAGTCGATCACCATCAGCTTCGGCTGCTCTTCTTCAGCGATCATGCAGATCTGCTCGATGCTGGTTTCCGACAGCATGTTCAGGTTGCCGGTCGGCAGGCCCAGACGGTGCGCGCGCATCGCTACCTGCTGCAGAGACTCTTCGCCCGTGACGTACAGGGTTTTCATCTGTTCGGCGAGCTTGCAGAGCGTTTGCAGCAGCAGGGTCGATTTACCCGCGCCCGGATTACCGCCAATCAGGATGGCGCTGCCCGGCACCACGCCACCGCCGAGCACGCGGTCAAACTCTTTGAACCCGGTGGAGAAGCGCGGCAGCTCTTCGAGGCTGATGTCCGAGAGCTTTTGTACCTTCGCCACGCCCGCGTTACCAGCATAGCCGCTCAGGCGCTCGTTGCGGGCCACGCTCGGCGAAGCCGCCACACCACGCACTTCGGTGATGGTGTTCCAGGCATGACAGGCGCTGCATTGCCCCTGCCAGCGCGGATAATCCGCACCACATTCATTACAGACAAATGCGCGTTTTGGAGCTTTCGCCACGGTTTACCTCGTTATTTCTGTGCGGCCTGCGTGCCGGGTGGCGCTTACGCTTACCCGGCCTACAAAGCAGACCGTTATTTCTGATTAAGGCTGCCGGAGAGAATGCAGAACACCCCCATCAGGTCAGCGTGACGGATAGTCACTTCCGTCTTTTCATTCACTTTTGGCTTGGCATGGTAGGCAATGCCAAGCCCGGCCGCTTTGATCATCGGCAGGTCGTTCGCCCCGTCCCCAATGGCGACGGTCTGGACCACCGGAATTTCATATTTTTCCGCCAGACGGGTCAGGGTGTTGGCTTTGTACTGGGCATCCACAATATCGCCGATCACCTGGCCGGTCAGCTTGCCGTCCATGATCTCCAGCTCATTGGCCACCACGGTGGTCAGATGCAGTTTTTCCCGCAGGTAATCCGCGAAGAAGGTAAAGCCACCGGAGGCAATCGCCACTTTCCAGCCCAGCGACTGCAGCTTCAGCACCAGCTGCGTCAGCCCTGGCATCAGCGGCAGCACGTCGCGTACCTGACGCAAAATGTTGGCATCGGCCCCTTTCAGGGTCGCCACGCGCTGTCTCAGGCTGGCGGTGAAGTCCAGCTCGCCGCGCATCGCACGCTCGGTGACTTCCGCCACCAGCTCGCCGCTGCCCGCCAGTTTCGCAATCTCGTCGATACATTCGATCTGAATCGCCGTAGAGTCCATGTCCATAACCAGCAGACCCGGCGTTTTCAGGTGCGGAATTTTCCCCAGCGGCGCGACGTCCAGCCCGGCGTCATGCGCCAGACGCGTTGCGCGCTGCGTCAGGGAACCGGCCAGGCGAATGACCTGGTAGTCTTCCACGCACCAGGCGGCGACGATAACCATCGCGGCGCCCAGCTTGCTTTGGTACTGGGTCAGACGTTGCTTATCCAGACCGCGTCCGTAGAGGAGCCAGCCGCTACGACCGGCGTGGTAATCCAGAGGCATCACCTCATCGCCACTTAAAGAGAGCGGCAATCCTGGCCATAAAGAGACATCCGTTGGCAGGTCACACCAGGTAATGTTCGGCATTAAAGCTCCTGTAATTTCGTTCGCGCCGGAAGGTTGCAGAGGGAAAATAACGCATGAGGCTACCCTGTAACCATCACTTCTGGCAACATTAAGCCGTAAATTTTCAGCAGGTGGAATATGGCTCGCGCAAAACTGAAATTCCGGCTCCATCGCGCCGTGATTGTCCTCTCCTGTCTCGCACTGTTAGTGGTGCTGATGCAAGGGGCATCCTGGTTTAGCCAGAACCATCAACGGCAACGCAACCCGCAGTTTGAAGAGCTGGCCCGCACGCTGGCACGCCAGGTGACGCTCAACATCGCACCGTCCATGCGTACCGAAACGCCGGACGAGAAGCGCATAGGCCAGGTTTTACGCCTGCTCACGGAGAACAGCCGCATCCTTGATGCCGGCGTCTATGATGAGCAAGGCGACCTGATCTCCCGCGCGGGCGAACACGTCGACGTGCGCGACAGGCTGGCGCTGGACGGTAAAAAAGCCGGGGGCTATTTTAACCAGCAGATCGTCGAACCTATTCAGGGCAAAAATGGGCCGCTCGGGTATTTGCGCCTGACCCTTGATACTCACACCCTGCCAACCGAAGCCAAACAGGTCGATAATACCACCAACATTCTGCGCCTGATGCTGCTGCTTTCACTCGCCATTGGCGTTGTTCTGGCGCGTACCCTGCTTCGGGGCAAACGCTCGCGCTGGCAGCAATCCCCGTTCCTGCTGACCGCCAGCAAATCCGTCCCTGAAGACGAAGAGAGCGAGAAGAAAGAATAGTGATAAAGTAGGCGAACGATTCGGAAAAGGAACTCTGCCATGACGACGTTACGCCTGCTTATCTCTGACTCTTACGATCCCTGGTTTAATCTCGCGGTAGAAGAGTGCATCTTCCGCCAGATGCCCGCCACCCAGCGCGTCCTGTTTCTCTGGCGTAACGCCGATACGGTGGTCATCGGCCGCGCGCAAAATCCGTGGAAAGAGTGTAATACGCGGCGTATGGAAGAGGACAACGTCCGCCTGGCGCGCCGCAGCAGCGGCGGTGGCGCGGTGTTTCACGATCTGGGCAATACCTGCTTTACCTTTATGGCGGGTAAACCGGAGTACGACAAAACCATCTCAACGTCCATCGTCCTCAACGCGCTCAACTCGCTCGGCGTGACGGCGGAAGCCTCCGGGCGTAACGATCTGGTGGTCAAAACGCCCGACGGAGATCGCAAAGTGTCCGGCTCTGCCTACCGCGAAACGATGGATCGCGGGTTCCACCATGGCACTCTGCTTCTTAACGCCGATCTCAGCCGCCTGGCGAACTACCTGAATCCCGACAAGAAAAAACTCCAGGCCAAAGGGATTACCTCCGTGCGCGGCCGCGTGGCAAATCTGGTCGAACTGCTGCCGGGCGTTACACACGAGCAAATCTGTGAGGCCGTGCGCGAGGCGTTCTTTGCGCATTACGGCGAGCGCGTGGAAGCAGAAGTGATTTCACCGGACAAAACCCCGGACCTGCCAAACTTCGCGGAAACCTTCGCCCGCCAGAGCAGCTGGGAGTGGAACTTCGGTCAGGCACCTGCATTTTCCCATCTGCTGGATGAGCGTTTTACCTGGGGCGGCGTGGAGCTGCATTTTGACGTCGAGAAAGGTCATATCACCCGCACGCAGGTGTTTACGGACAGTCTGAATCCGGCGCCGCTGGAAGCACTTGCGGCACGCTTGCAGGGCTGTTTGTACCGGGCGGATATGCTGCAGCAGGAATGCGACGCGTTGATTGGGGATTTCCCGGAGCAGGAAAATGAGCTGCGGGAACTGTCAGCTTGGATTGCACAGGCCGTGCGCTAGTAAAAAGCCCGCTGGCGCTACGCTTAGCGGGCCTACAAAACCGTAGGCCGGGTCAGGCGAAGCCGCCACCCGGCACAACAGCTCTTACTCTTTATCGCCCAGCAGAACGGATTCCAGCGCGATTTTGATCATGTCGTTGAAGGTGGTCTGACGCTCGGCAGCGGTAGTCTGCTCGTGAGTACGGATGTGGTCAGACACGGTGCAGATGGTCAGCGCTTTCGCACCAAATTCAGCCGCTACGCCGTAGATACCCGCCGCTTCCATTTCCACGCCCAGAATGCCGTATTTCTCCATCACGTCGAACATCTCGCCGCCGTCCGGTGCATAGAACAGGTCAGCAGAGAAGATGTTACCCACGCGAGCCTCAACGCCCAGCGCTTTCGCCGCGTCAACCGCGTCACGCACCATGCCGAAGTCTGCAATGGCAGCGAAGTCATGGTCTTTGAAACGCATACGGTTAACTTTGGAATCGGTGCAGGCACCCATACCGATAACGATGTCGCGCAGCTTAACGTCCATGCGCACCGCGCCGCAGGAGCCAACGCGGATGATTTTCTTCACGCCGAAATCGGTGATCAGCTCTTTGGTGTAGATAGAACAGGATGGGATACCCATACCGTGGCCCATTACGGAGATTTTGCGGCCTTTATAGGTACCGGTGAAGCCCAGCATGCCGCGAACGTTGTTCACTTCACGCACGTCTTCCAGGAAGGTTTCTGCAATGTGCTTCGCGCGCAGCGGGTCGCCCGGCATCAATACGACGTCAGCGAAATCACCCATTTCTGCATTAATGTGAGGAGTTGCCATCTTCAGTTCCTTTTCATTTGAATTTTTTTGCCCGGTGGCGCTTCGCTTACCGGGCCTACGGTTTTGTAGGCCGGGTAAGGCGCAGCCGCCACCCGGCAATGACCTCAGAACATAGCCTTGCCATATTCCATGTCAGACGTACCAAAGTATTTCGCGATAGTCTGGCCGATGTCCGCGAAGGTTTCACGGTGACCCAGCGAGCCCGGCTTCACTTTCGGGCCGTACACCAGCACCGGAATGTGCTCACGGGTGTGGTCGGTGCCGGTCCAGGTTGGGTCGCAGCCGTGGTCCGCAGTCAGGATCAGAATGTCATCTTCACCCACCAGCTCCATCAGCTCCGGCAGACGGCGGTCAAACAGCTCCAGACCGGCCGCATAGCCCGCGACGTCGCGACGGTGGCCCCACGAGGAGTCGAAGTCCACGAAGTTGGTGAAGACAATGGTCTTGTCGCCCGCTTCTTTCATCTCTTTGATGGTGGCATCGAACAGCGCATCCAGACCGGTGGCTTTCACTTTTTTGGTGATGCCGCAGTTAGCGTAGATATCCGCAATTTTACCCACGGACACCACGTGACCGTCTTTCTCTTCGACCAGCTTCTGCAGCACGGTGGGTGCCGGTGGCTCAACGGCAAGGTCGTGACGGTTACCGGTACGCTGGAAATTACCCGCTTTGTCACCGATAAACGGACGTGCGATCACGCGTCCAATGTTATAGCCGCCTTCGGTCAGCTCTTCACGGGCGATTTCGCACAGCTCGTAGAGTTTATCCAGGCCGTAGGTCTCTTCGTGGCAGGCAATCTGGAACACGGAGTCAGCAGAGGTGTAGAAAATCGGCTTACCGGTTTTCATATGCTCTTCGCCAAGCTCATCCAGAATCACGGTACCGGAAGAGTGGCAGTTACCGAGGTAGCCCGGCAGGTTGGCACGCTTAACCAGCTTGTCCAGCAGCGCCTGCGGGAAGCTATTCTCGTGATCGGAGAAATATCCCCAGTCAAACAGTACCGGCACACCGGCGATTTCCCAGTGTCCAGACGGGGTATCTTTACCGGAAGAGAGTTCGTGAGCCCAGCCGTAGGCGCCCACCACTTCCGCGTTGCCGTCCATACCGGCTGCGATTTTACCGGTAGAACCTTCATGTGCTTTCACCAGACCGAGGCGGGTCAGGTTAGGTAGAGTCAGAGGGCCTTTACGACCGTTGTCCGCTTCGCCTTTCGCACAGGCTTCCGCGATGTGACCCATGGTATCGGAACCCACGTCACCAAAACGTTCTGCATCTTCGGTTGCGCCGATGCCGAATGAGTCCAGCACCATAATAAATGCACGTTTCATAATTGTTCTCCGTACGTAGTGCTTAAAAATGATTGATCAGATCAGTATACCGCTATTCGGTGATACGGCGATAGACGGTCGGTGTGGTTTCTGGCGCTTTATCATCAAGCGCAATGGCCGCCTTCACCGCTTTCGCCGCTTCCTGCCAGCTGGCTTCGTCTTTGGCGTGGATCACCGCCAGCGGACGTTGGCCGTCAACGCTGTCGCCCAGGCGGGCCATATCGGTGAAGCCGACGCTGTAATCAATGGTGTCTGATGCCTGACGACGGCCGCCGCCCATCGAGACCACCGCCATACCCAGCGCGCGGGTGTCCATGGCGGAGACAAAACCTTCAGTGTCCGCATAAACGGCTTTGCTGAGCATCGCTGTTGGCAGGTATTTCGCGTAGTTTTCCACGAAGTCGGTCGGGCCTTTCTGCGCCGCGACCATGCGGCCGAAGATCTCCGCCGCTTTGCCGTTGTCCAGCACCGCCTGCAGCTTCGCACGCGCGTCAGCATCGTCTTTCGCCAGCTTGCCGGAAATCAGCATCTCTACGCACAGCGCCATGGTGACGTCGAACAGGCGCGGGTTACGGTATTCACCCGTCAGGAACTGCACGGCTTCACGCACTTCGACCGCGTTACCGGCGCTGGAGGCCAGCACCTGGTTCATGTCGGTCAGCAGCGCGGTGGTGCGCACGCCTGCGCCGTTGGAGACGCCAACGATCGCTTCGGCCAGCGCTTCAGAGAGTTCATAGGTTGGCATAAATGCGCCGCTGCCCACCTTCACGTCCATCACCAGCGCGTCCAGCCCTTCTGCCAGCTTCTTCGCCAGGATAGAGGCGGTGATCAGCGGGATGGAGTCAACGGTTGCGGTGATATCGCGGGTCGCGTAGAAACGCTTGTCTGCCGGAGCAAGAGAGCTGGTCTGGCCGATAATCGCCACGCCAACGTCTTTAATAATGTCGCGGAAGCGGTTGTCATCCGGGAAGATATCGAAGCCCGGAATGGCTTCCAGCTTGTCGAGCGTGCCGCCGGTGTGGCCCAGGCCGCGCCCGGAGATCATCGGGATGTAACCGCCGCAGGCTGCCACCATGGGGCCGAGCATCAGGGAGGTTACGTCGCCCACGCCGCCGGTGGAGTGTTTATCGACAATCGGGCCGTTAAGGTTGAGGCTCTTCCAGTCCAGAACGGTTCCTGAATCTCGCATTGCCATGGTCAGCGAGACACGCTCAGGCATCGACATATCGTGGAAGAAGATGGTCATCGCCAGAGCCGCAATCTGCCCTTCTGAGACGGTGTTATCACGAATGCCGTTGATAAAGAAGCGGATCTCTTCGTCGCTTAATGCATGACCATCACGTTTTTTACGAATAATTTCTTGTGCGAGAAACACGGTAACCTCCATGCGGAATCGGGGGAGTTGTGGCGGGTGGCGCTACGCTTACCCGCCCTACGATCCTGTAGGCCGGATAAGCGAAGCGTCATCCGGCATTGTCTGGCAATCAGTAGCTGCTTGCGCTCTTACCGTCGCCGTGACCCAGCGCTTTCAGCAGGCTGGCCAGCAGGCTTGACGCGCCGAAGCGGTAGTGACGGGAATCGGCCCAGTCGGAGCCGAACAGCTCGTCGGCAATCGCCAGGAACTGCTGCGCGTCTTCAGCGGTACGCACGCCGCCCGCAGGTTTGAAACCAACGGTTTTGGACACGCCCATATCACGGATCACTTCCATCATGATGCGCGCGCTTTCCGGGGTGGCGTTAACCGGCACTTTACCCGTTGAGGTTTTGATGAAATCCGCACCGGCTTTAATAGAGATTTCAGACGCTTTACGAATAAGCGCCTCTTCTTTCAGCTCGCCGGTTTCGATGATGACTTTCAGCAGCACGTCTGCCGCCGCACACGCGTCTTTACAGGCTTTCACCAGGTCAAAACCGACCTGCTCGTTGCCCGCGATCAGCGCGCGGTACGGGAACACCACGTCCACTTCGTCTGCACCGTAAGCAATCGCCGCGCGGGTTTCTGCCAGCGCAATCTCGATATCATCGTTGCCATGCGGGAAGTTAGTTACGGTTGCAATGCGCACGTCCGGCGTGCCCTGCTCTTTCAGCGTCTTACGGGCAATCGGGATAAAGCGCGGGTAGATACAGACGGCGGCGGTGTTACCGACGGGCGTTTTCGCCTGATGGCACAGGGCGATGACTTTTTCATTGGTGTCGTCATCGTTCAGGGTGGTCAGGTCCATCAGTTTCAACGCGCGCAGGCTGCTTGCAGTTAAATCGGTCATAACATTCTCCAACGGCAGTGCCGTATAAATTTTACCTTGCGGGTCTGTGAGTATTCTAACATCCACCCGCATCCACACTTCGACATTCATCACAGTTAATGAAAACTGCGTACAAATTTGCATTACTGTAATGCGATCTTCTTCAAACTTTAGGGCGCAAATTGCCGACTAAAGCAGCGATACCCCCTGTCGGATCAAAAGCTCCGACGGGCTGGCTTTCTACAATCCGTTCATCATCCGCAGAACCATTAAGGAAGCGAACATGCCCCACGCCAGCCCCGACGCCCTGCAGCAGCGCTGCCAGCACATTGTGACAAGCCCGGTGTTAACCCCGGAACAAAAACGTCATTTTCTGGCGCTGGAAGCGGAAAACAATCTGCCTTATCCGGCCCTTCCTGAGGCTGCCCGTGCCGCGCTGGACGAGGGATTTATCTGCGACATGTTCGAAGGCCATGCGCCCTACAAGCCTCGTTACGTTCTGCCGGATTACGCAAAATTTCTGGCTAACGGTTCAGAATGGCTGGAGCTGGAAGGGGCGAAAGACTTTGATGACGCCCTCTCGCTGTTAACCATCCTCTACCACCATGTTCCGTCCGTCACATCGATGCCGGTCTATCTCGGCCATCTCGATGCACTGCTACAACCATATGTTAGAATTCTAACACAAAAAGAAATCGATAGCCGAATAAAACGTTTCTGGCGCTATCTCGACCGTACGCTGCCGGATGCCTTTATGCACGCCAACATTGGGCCGGAAGATACGCCCATCACGCGGGCCATACTGCGTGCAGATGCAGACCTGAAGCAGGTCGCACCGAATCTGACGTTTATTTACGACCCCGAAATCACGCCGGAAGATTTGCTGCTTGAGGTGGCCAAAAACATTTGTGAATGCAGCAAACCGCATATTTCTAATGGTCCTGTGAATGATAAAATTTTCACAAAAGGACGTTATGGCGTGGTGAGCTGTTACAACTCCCTGCCGCTGGCAGGCGGTGGCAGCACCCTGGTGCGCCTTAACCTCAAAGCCATTGCCGAACGCAGCGTCTCCATCGACGACTTCTTCACCCGCACGCTTCCGCACTACTGCCAGCAGCAACTTGCCATCATCGATGCCCGCTGCGATTTTCTGTATCAACAGTCCGGCTTCTTTGAGAATAGCTTCCTGGTGAAAGAGGGGCTGATTGATGCCGATCGGTTCGTGCCGATGTTTGGCCTGTACGGCCTGGCGGAAGCGGTCAATACGCTCTGTGAAAAAGCAGGCATTGCAGGGCGTTACGGCAAAGATGAGCAGGCCAACGCGCTGGGGTATCGCATCAGCGAGCAGCTTGCGGCATTTGTTGAAAACACACCGGTGAAGCACGGCTGGAAGCAGCGCGCGATGCTGCACGCGCAGTCGGGGATCAGCTCTGATTCGGGCACCACGCCGGGCGCGCGTCTGCCCTACGGCGACGAGCCGGATCCGATAAGCCACCTGCTGGCCGTGGCTCCTCACCACAAACACTACTCTTCAGGAATAAGCGACATATTGACGCTGGATGAGACGGTAAAACGCAACCCGCAGGCGGTGGTTCAGCTGTGCCTCGGCGCCTTCAGAGCGGGTATGCGGGAATTTACGGCTAACGTAGCGGGTAACGATCTGGTCCGCGTGACCGGCTATATGGTGCGATTATCGGATCTGGAGAAATACCGGGAAGCGGGTTCGAGAACCAACACCACGTGGCTGGGTGAAGAGGCCGCACGCAATACCCGTATCCTGGAACGTCAGCCGCGCGTGATAAGCCATGAACAGCAGATGCGCTTTAGTTAGTCAGGTCATTCCTTTTTCCTGCGTGGACGGGCCGGGCAGCCGCCTGGCCCTGTTCCTGCAGGGCTGCAACCTGCGCTGCAAAACCTGCCACAACCCGTGGACCATCGGCCGCTGCAACGACTGCGGAGACTGCGTGCCCCGCTGCCCGCACGACGCGCTGACCCTTCAGGCCGGGCGCGTCTGGTGGCAGGAGAGCCATTGTCAGCAGTGCGATACCTGTCTGCACCTGTGCCAGCAGCAGGCGACGCCCATGGCACACCGCCTGAGCGTGGAGGAGATCCTCACGCAGATCCGCAAGGCCGCACCCTTTATTGAAGGCATCACCGTGAGCGGCGGTGAAGCCACGACCCAGCTGCCGTTTTTGATCGCCCTGTTCAGCGCGATCAAAGCGGATCCCGCCCTGCGTCATCTGACCTGCCTGGTCGACAGCAACGGTCTGTTAAGCGAAACCGGCTGGCAAAAGCTGCTGCCGGTACTGGATGGCGCGATGCTGGATCTGAAAGCGTGGGGGAATGAGCATCACCGCTTCCTGACCGGACGCGAAAACCCGCAGATCAAGCAGAGCATCCGCTGGCTGGCAGATCGCCACCGTTTGACGGAACTCCGCCTGCTGGTCATCCCGGAGCAGTGTGATTATCTGGAACATATCAAGCCGCTGACGACGTTTATCCACGGGCTTGGAAACGTGCCGGTGCGCCTCAACGCGTTTCATGCCCACGGCGTTTACGGTGAGGCGGCGTCATGGCGCAGCGCGACGCCAGAGGACGTTGAACCGCTGGCGCGGGCGCTGGAAAAACAGAAGATAGCGGTAATTCGTCCGGCGCTTTACCTATAGCGTGATACCAAATACCGACCGCGTATTTTCCAGCAGCGCATCGGCAATCACCTCTTCAGGCTCTTTTCGCAGTTCACACAGGGAGGTAAACACGCGCGCCGCCTGTTCCGGGCGATTCGGCAGCCCCTGAAAACCGTTCAGCGGCATATCCGGCGCGTCGGTTTCCAGCAGCAGCGCCGACAGCGGCAGCTGCGCCATCACGTCACGGGTTTTGCTGGCTCGGGGGTAGGTGATGGTTCCACCGACGCCGATTTTGTAGCCCAGCTCGATAAACCGCTGCGCCTGCTGCAGGCTGCCGGAGAAACCGTGCACGACGCCTTTACGCGGCAGATCGATGCGTTTCAGGTGCATTGCCAGCTTGTCGTGCGTGCGTCTTGAATGGAGGATCACCGGCAGATCGTGGCGCTTCGCCAGCCTGAGCTGCGCGTCGAGGATCGCCTGCTGGCGCTCAAACTGCGGATCCTCCCGGTAAAGATCGAGGCCGATCTCACCGATGGCGACAAGCTTGTCCCCGGCTGTCTGCAGTACCTCATCGAGCCTCTCAATATGCTCATCACGATGCCGCTCAATCACGATCGGATGCAGGCCGAGCGCGGCATAGAGCGCGGGGTGCCGGGTGGAAAGATCAAGCACGCGGGAAAAATAAGCCGCTTCAACCGAGGGCACAATAATGGCCTGAACGCCTGCCTCGGCCGCTTTCGCAATGCTTTGCGCTTCATCCCCCGTAAACGGCGAGAAATCAAAGTGGCAGTGGGTATCGACAAAGCGGTGCGTCACGCCAGATCCTCGTTATCTAATAAAGCGTCGTTCGCCTGCGGGATATCCACCAGCGGCACCGTCAGGGCGTCGTTGGCAACAATCGCAGGCGGCGTAATAATGCGCTTATGGCGATGAAGCGGCGGTTGTTCCGCTAGCATTTTTCCTACCGTCGCCAGGAAATAGCGCCCGCACAGCCGCCCCGTTTTGTAATCCATGCGCAGCGCGGGAACGCGACTGCCCAGTGCCATGCTCAGCAGCGGCTTAGGCGGATAGATTTCAAAAATACGCAGCTTACCCGGCGGCTTTTCAATGAAGCGCTGCATCGCGCCGTAGGTGGTTTCGTGCTGCTTCGCGATGTTGACCAGCGGCTGCAGGCTACTGTCGCCCAGCCAGCGCTCCATCCGCTTAAACCACTGCGGGGTGTAATACATTTGCGACGGTACGGTACGGATCACGACAATGGTTTTCGCCCCGCGCCGGGCGGCTTCCTGCACCGGCACCGCGTCACTGATGCCCCCGTCAAGATAGCTAATGCCATCCAGCAACGCACCGGTACGATAGAAACCGGGGATCGCGCTGGAGGCGCGGATGATATCCAGCCAGTTCTCCTTCTGCGGAGAAAAATAGCCCGGCGAATAATCATCGCCCCGGCTGGCGCACATCCAGAATTCTTTACCGCTATCAAACAGGCGTGCGGCGGAGTCCATGGCCAGCGGCATCTGGCTGGAGGTCGCTTCCAGCAGCCAGTCGAGATCGATCAGGTTGCCACCGCGCACAAAACGTATCGGGTTGAAAAATTCTTTCGCCGTGGTGTAGCGCATAATGACCTTTCGCGCGTAGCCGGGCTGGTTGCAGACATAGGCAGAGAGGTTCTGTGCCCCGGCAGACGTGCCGAAGTAAAGGTTAAACGGGTTGAACTGCGCGCGCATAAATTCATCCAGCACGCCTGCGGTGAAAATGCCGCGCTGTCCGCCGCCCTCGCACACCAGCGCGAGTTGACCTGCGCGAAACGGTTTTAACGTCAGCGGCGCAATATTGCCGAGCGTAACGGGAATTCGTTGCCCCACCTCTGCTTTCCTGTTCTGGTTATTTTATGACACCACAGTAACGCACTCGGCCTGCAACGCAAATAAGAAAAAGCCAGTCGCAGTGACTGGCTTTTTTTTGTTGAAGGAATATTGCGTTTGCTACGGACGTCTACGTCCCGTAAACAGGCTGACCAGGAACAGAATAATACCCACAACGAAGACAATTTTAGCTGCCCATGCCGCTGTACCTGCCAGTCCACCAAAGCCCAATGCGGCGGCAATTAACGCGATAACCAGAAATATAATGCCCCAACGAAACATAAGCTTCTCCTTTACCATAGTTAATGTCGGCCGCTAAACGTGAGCGCTCAGGTCACTCACCGGCGTTTTTCCAGAGTCGTTCTTATTTCGCCCGCAGGCCTCAGCCTGACGGGCGAATGGTCCAGATTTACTTCGTTTTCAGATCGTTTTTAACGCTTTTCACACCATCAATGGCTTTCGCAATTGACTCGGCACGTTCACTTTGCGCCTGGGAATCTACCGTACCGGAAAGCTGAACCACACCGTCGGTGGTTTCCACTTTCACCTTACGGGACGGCACGATGTCATCCGCTAAAAGTTTAGCTTTGATTTCGCTGGTCGTAGCGGCATCACCGGCATAACCTTTCACCGACGCGTTTTTACCGTCACGTACGTGCAGTTTATCGCTTACGGATGCGACCCCTTCGACACCCTTCGCCACTTTCACTGCCTGTTCGGCCTGAGCCTGGCTTTCAACAAAGCCGCTCAGTGTGACGACCTTCTTGTCGGTCTTAACGGAAATGTCGGTGCTCTTGATGGCTTCATCATCCACCAGTGCGGCTTTCACTTTTGCTGTGATTGAACTGTCATCCATAAAGTTGCCGACTTTATTCATAGAGCTATCGATTTTTTGCCCTGCGGTATCGGCCGTGGACTGTGCTTTATCCATGGTGCTGCTTTCCGCCAGAGCGGAGCCGCTCACCAGAACGCTACCCAGAGTTACAGCCAGCAGAGTTTTAGAAATCTTCAGTCTTGTCATATTCATCGATCTATTCCTGTGTTGACCCGTTATTCGGGCTACATACTTCCTTAGTAGTTATATATATTGCGAATAAACACACGGGCAAAATGGATAACCTAAAGTCATGCATTGAACAGTTAATTTATCCACGCCCGGTGCTAAACACTGAGTTAAATATAGATCACTCTCACAGAGCCGCTTTCGGATTCGGGTAAAAAACGAGCAAAAAGCGCGAAAATGCAGTGAATTAAGAACATTCCGCAAGGGATTAATAAGACAGGAATTAAAGAAGAGCACGGCGGGCGCCGTGCTCTGAGCGGGGATTAATGCTCGCGCGTTTTGCGGAACTGGACGTCAGGATAACGTTCCTGCGTCAGGTTGAGGTTTACCATGGTTGGCGCGATATAGGTCAGGTTATCGCCGCCATCCAGCGCCAGCTGAATTTCATTCTTACGCTTAAATTCTTCGAATTTCTTCACGTCAGAACACTCAACCCAGCGCGCGGTCGCAACGTTCACCGATTCGTAAATCGCTTCCACGTTGTACTCGCTCTTCAGACGCGCGACGACCACGTCGAACTGCAGCACGCCGACGGCCCCCACGATAAGGTCGTTGTTCGCGATTGGGCGGAATACCTGCACCGCACCCTCTTCGGAGAGCTGAACCAGGCCTTTCAGCAGCTGTTTCTGCTTAAGCGGATCGCGCAGGCGAATACGGCGGAACAGTTCCGGCGCGAAGTTCGGAATACCGGTGAACTTCATCATTTCACCCTGGGTGAAGGTATCGCCAATCTGGATGGTGCCATGGTTGTGCAGACCGATGATGTCGCCCGGGTACGCCTCTTCAACGTGCGAACGGTCGCCCGCCATAAAGGTCAGCGCGTCGGAGATCACCACATCTTTACCGATACGCACCTGGCGCAGCTTCATGCCCTTTTCATATTTACCGGACACCACGCGCATAAAGGCCACGCGGTCGCGGTGTTTCGGGTCCATGTTGGCCTGAATTTTGAAGACGAAGCCGGTGAATTTCTCTTCTTTTGCTTCCACTTCACGGGTGTCGGTTTTACGCGGCATTGGACGCGGCGCCCACTCCACCAGACCGTCGAGCATATGGTCCACGCCAAAGTTACCTAATGCGGTACCGAAGAAGACCGGGGTAATTTCACCGCTCAGGAACAGCTCTTTGTCGAATTCGTGGGACGCGCCCTTCACCAGCTCCAGCTCGTCGCGCAGCTGCGCGGCCAGCTCTTCACCAACCGCCGCGTCCAGATCCGGGTTGTCCAGACCTTTCACGATGCGCACTTCCTGAATGGTGTGGCCTTTACCGGTCTGATACAGGTAAGTTTCGTCTTTATAGAGGTGATAAACCCCCTTGAACAGCTTACCGCAGCCAATTGGCCAGGTGATTGGCGCACAGGCGATCTTCAGCTCGTTTTCGACTTCATCCATCAGCTCCATCGGATCGCGGATGTCACGGTCGAGTTTGTTCATGAAGGTGAGGATCGGCGTATCGCGCAGACGGGTGACTTCCATCAGCTTACGGGTACGGTCTTCTACACCTTTCGCGGCGTCGATCACCATCAGACAGCAGTCCACCGCCGTCAGGGTACGGTAGGTATCTTCGGAGAAGTCTTCGTGGCCCGGGGTGTCCAGCAGGTTCACCAGGCAGTCGTGATACGGGAACTGCATCACGGAGGTGGTAATCGAAATACCACGCTGCTTTTCCATCTCCATCCAGTCAGATTTTGCGTGCTGGCTGGAACCACGACCTTTAACGGTACCCGCAGTCTGGATCGCCTGTCCGAACAGTAACACCTTCTCGGTGATGGTCGTTTTACCGGCATCCGGGTGCGAGATAATGGCAAAAGTGCGGCGCTTGGCCACCTCTTGCAGATAAGGAGACAACGTCATAATTAAATCTTCTTTTATAAGCGCGGCAGCACGCCACGCATCATGGAATACGAATTTGCGGCTATTTTACCCATCAATGGGGGGCAGGCAATCATTGTTTACACAGGAGTTGCTCCAGTTCGTTCAACGACGTCACGGTCCAGGTCGGCTCGATGCCTTCAGGCTTCACGCGGCCATGCGCATTAAGCCAGACGGTCGACAGACCGGAATTCATGCCACCCAGAATATCTGACTCTGCGGTATCACCCACCATCAGTACGCGATCGCGGTCAGGATTGCCGGCCTGCGCCAGCGCATAATCGAAAATACGTGGATCCGGTTTCGGCACGCCGACCTCTTCCGAGATCACCAGCGCGTCAAAATGATCGCGCAGGCCGGTGCGCTCAAGGCGGATCTGCTGCAGGGCGGTAAAACCGTTGGTAATGATCCCCAGTTTCACCTTGCCTTTCAATGCATTCAGCAGGGAAACCGCGCCCGGCAGTGGCGCGCAGATATCAGCCATGGCGTTCAGGAAGGCCTCGTTCAGCGTTCCAGGACTGACCTTTAAGCGTTCCGCCCAGACGTCAAAGCGCTGGTGCTGAAGCTGTAACGCGGTGATGGCACCGTTCTGGTAATCCACCCACAGCGGTTTGTTTACCGCCTGATAGTCCTGAAAATCCTCAGCGGTGAACGTCACGCTATAATCGAGAAACATCCGCTGTAGACCACCGAACGAATCGAACGTAAACAGCGTTTCGTCGGCATCAAAGAAAATCCAGTCCCATTTCATCGTTACAACCTTATTTTCGTTATCCAATCGGCAGAGCCATTATGATGGCGTCTTCACGTCCCTCTGCGGTGGGGTAGTAGTTACGGCGGATTGTCGCCTCGTTAAAGCCTAAGCTTTCATAGAGCGCGATGGCGGCGGCATTCGATGCGCGCACTTCCAGCCACAGGGTGAAAACGTCACGGGTTTCGAGCTCACGGATGAGGTGCTCAAGCAATTCTCTTCCCAGCCCGCGGCGCTGAAACGCGGGATCAACCGCGATATTAAATAGCGTCGCTTCATCAAGAACAACCTGCGTAATGGCGAAGGCGGCCATGGTGCCGTCAACGTCCAGGCGATAGTTCAGATACCGTTCGCCCTGATTGCTGGCGAAGGTCTTTTCGCTCCACGGAAACGCGTGGGCGCGTGTTTCAATCGCGAACGCTGTGGTCAGGTCAGGCGTCGTGAGGGAAGAAATCGTGTTCATATTCGCAGATTTGTTGCCATAGCGCGCTTCGCGCTTTTGGGTTGGCTTTCAGTTCGTCCAGCGCTGGCGTGCAGATCTGGCTTCCCTGAAGGGGGATCTCATTCGTCTCTCCGATACGCCAGCTGTTACAGCGGCTATCGGGAGGAAGCATAGCGACCCGTTCTGGCGTCAGCTGTAACACCTGGTCGGCCGTCAGCTTCAGGCTGCGAAGGACATCACCGATCAGGGGTTCATTCAGGGCAGGCAGTTCTTCCGCCACCATCACCAGGCGAACGTGTGCCGGGATGGAGATAGCGATTTCGCCCTGCAACGCCGTCGGGCGACGCAAAGCCCACTGGGTAATGCCCAGCTGCTGCAACTGCCAGTCTCGTCGGGATGTCATAGGGAAAACTCCTGTCTCTCAGGCGCGCAAATATAGCAAATGTGTCGAAACTGCGCCATCTACCTACTATAATCCCCGCCTGAGTTTATTGAGGAACAATTCATGTCTGCATTTACCCCGGCAAGTGAAGTCTTGCTGCGTCACAGTGATGATTTCGAAGAAAGCCGTATTCTGTTTGCCGGAGATATGCAGGATGACCTGCCTGCGCGTTTCGACTGTGCTGAAAGCCGTGCCCACACCCAATACTACCACCACTGGCAGGTGCTGAGCCGCCAGATGGGCGAGCGCGCGCGCTTTAGCCTGGTGGCAGAGCAGAGCGATATCGCCGACTGCGATACGCTGATCTACTACTGGCCGAAGAACAAACCGGAAGCCCAGTTCCAGCTGATGAACCTGCTCTCCCTGCTGCCGGTCGGCTGCGATATTTTCGTGGTGGGCGAGAACCGCAGCGGCGTGCGCAGTGCAGAACAGATGCTGGAAGCTTACGCTCCGCTGAACAAAGTCGACAGCGCGCGCCGCTGTGGTCTGTACCATGGCCGCCTGGAAAAACAGACAACATTTGATGCCAGTACCTTCTGGGATGAATACACGCTTGACGGCCTGACCATTAAAACCCTGCCGGGCGTATTCAGCCGTGACGCGCTGGATACGGGCAGCAAGCTGCTGCTTTCCACCCTGACGCCGCACACAAAAGGGAAAGTACTGGACGTAGGCTGCGGCGCGGGCGTGCTGGCAACCGTGCTCGCCAGCCATTCACCTAAAGTCCGTTTAACCCTGTGTGACGTCAGCGCGCCAGCGGTTGAAGCCAGCCGTGCAACGCTTGCAGCAAACGGCATTGAAGGCGAAGTCATTGCCAGCAACGTCTTCTCTGACGTGACGGGTCGCTTCGACATGATCATCTCTAACCCGCCGTTCCACGACGGCATGGAGACCAGCCTGGAAGCCGCGCAAGCGCTGATCCGTGGCGCAGTGCGTCACCTTAACAGCGGAGGTGAGCTGCGTATCGTCGCTAACGCCTTCCTGGCGTACCCGAAAGTGCTGGATGAAACCTTCGGTTTCCACGAAGTGATCGCCCAGACCGGCCGCTTTAAGGTCTACCGCACCGTGATGACGCGCCAGGCCAAAAAGTAATATCCAATCCTGTTTGCCGGATACGCGCAAGCGCCATCCGGCAAACAGGCGTCTCTGCTCCGACCATTTTTGCAGCAATCAATAAAACGTGCGCACTTTTCTGTTGACGTAAAGCTGAAAACATCTAGAATGCGCCTCCGTGGTTAAGATACTTTTACAGTATCGATGGTATGCGAAGGTGGCG
>NZ_JBYTBA010000004.1:240953-474422 GCF_058788735.1 Enterobacter sp. FW301-JW81
CGGAATTGGTAGACGCGCTAGCTTCAGGTGTTAGTGTCCTTACGGATGTGGGGGTTCGAGTCCCCCCCCTCGCACCATAAATCACGATGATATTGCTCGCACTGGGCGAAGGTGGCGGAATTGGTAGACGCGCTAGCTTCAGGTGTTAGTGTCCTTACGGATGTGGGGGTTCGAGTCCCCCCCCTCGCACCAACGAGGCAATATCAAACCAGTAAGATGACTGTGCGAAGGTGGCGGAATTGGTAGACGCGCTAGCTTCAGGTGTTAGTGTCCTTAGGATGTGGGGGTTCGAGTCCCCCCCCTCGCACCAATTATCTTACATCCCCTCTGATGTATCTTCTTTCCCTGTTATTTCAAACTCATCAGTATCACCAGAATTCCACTGACCAGTGCGACACACGACGGCAATAAAACAAAGTGGCGCAGTTGCTTATGCCAGATCATGCCTGCGGTAACTAACAGCCCTGAGACAATGATGGCTTTCCAGATTTCAAGAGAGAGATCGGCAAACATCAAACCGCCGAGAATGGCTCCCGGTAGCAATACCCCCCAACCACTTCCCAGCGTCCTGTTCAACATGATCCGGCCTCTCACAACGATAATGATAACCAATATCATATGACAGGCATTATCATTTGTCAGCTGAATGAATCAAAAACCGTCGACCTTTACCTTTCCCGTAATGACAGGAATTGCCTAAGGTGATAAATTGCCCACCTGTTAACTGCGTCTAAAGATTTTCTGATAATTACTCTTTGAGTTTTTTGCATATTTTATTGCGAAACAACACCTACTTATTTGTTTTAATTAAATTTTAATAAAAACGCACGACTATGACATCACAATCCTGGCGGTCTTTGGTCCACAGCAAATATCAATTATCGTTACGTTTATTTTTATTTCTGAACGCAACCTCGGCAGTGTTCTCGGTAACAAATCCGCTCAATTCTGTACGCCTGTTATCAGCTCCGCTGATTGCTATTTTCGCCATCAGCACCGGCCTGTTCGTCTGGCACTGGAGAAAAAGAGCGCGGAAGATAAATATTCCTGTTGTTTCAGGGATCTTCGGTATTTTGTGGGCCTGGCAAATTGACTCGAAGTTCGCCTTAATTACCCACGACCATGGTACGTATTTGTTAATTGCCCTATTAACGGTGCTTTTTATTGGAACGCTGGCATTCGCCAGTAATATCAAAGCATTTATCCTGCACTCATTGCCCGCCTTTATTGTCTGCCTGTTGCTAAGCGAACACGATATATGGCTGAGAATGTCCTATTCTTTCGCACTTCCTGTGGTGGCAATCGCTATTCATAACATTTTGCAAAGGCGTAACGATCGTTTCGCTCAGGAGCTGCTTTCACGCTTGCTGGAAGAACGAGAAACCCTTACCGATCTCAGCATGATGGACCCTCTAACCGGGCTCTATAATCGCCGCGGTCTGCAAAGCCGTCTGGAGAACCTGCCGGCGATAGAAAATGGCGAGCACTTTGTCCTGCTGATGGATATCGACCACTTCAAAGCCTATAACGACCATTACGGCCATATGATGGGCGACCAGGCATTGAAACGCGTCTCTGCGGCAATCCGCGACGCCGTGCGTTCTCGCGATATCGTGGCGCGCTTTGGCGGGGAAGAGTTTATGGTGCTGCTGACAAATATTTCACTTGAGCATGCCCGCCAGACGGCAGAGCGGATCCGTCAGAAAGTCTACGATTTAAAAATCCCGCATCTGTTTAACGAAAGCGTCGCGACAAATGTCACCATCAGCATAGGCATTGCCATTTTCGAGGATGAAGACGCAGAGGGCGCGCTGGAAAAAGCGGACAAAGCCCTCTACGAAGCAAAGCATATGGGGCGCAATAACATTCTGTTGAGCGAAGAGCTGCAGACGGCATAAACATCACGGCACTGTCGCCAGGAAAAAGTCTTGCCATTGGTTTGAGCAATAGTTAGGATTGGCAATCATTATCATTTAGATTTCTATCTATACTATGGCCACGCATACCGCACACATTGTCGAACCCCTCCTCTGGCGAGCGCCCCTCACCAGCGGGAATGTTTCGCTTGCGGATGCCATACGGGACAAGATTGCGGAAACGCGTGCCCACCTGCTGGACTTTATCCGGCTTGATGAAGCGCACCCGCACCACGCCATGACGCTCTCAGAGTGGCGTCAACCGTCAAAACTGCAATCGCTGCTGGCCACCTATTCCGACCATATCTATCGTAATCAGCCCGACCTTACGCGGGAAAATAAACCCCTGCTCTCCCTCTGGGCACAGTGGTATATCGGGCTGATGGTGCCTCCCCTGATGCTGGCGCTGTTAACGCAAAAAAGCATGCTGGAACTTTCGCCGGATAATTTCCACGTCGAGTTTCACGAAACCGGGCGTGCAGCCTGTTTCTGGATCGATCTCCACGAAGACCAGAACGCAGAGCATCTTACCGCTCAGGAACGAATGGAGCAGCTTATCACTCAGGCCCTGATCCCGGTTGTGGACGCGCTTGAAGCGACGGGAGAAATTAACGGGAAGCTTATCTGGAGCAATACCGGCTATTTAATCCACTGGTATTTAACGGAAATGAAGCCACTTCTCGGTGATGAGAACGTTGACGCCCTGCGTCAGTCCTGTTTCTTTGCAAAACAGCTTTCCGATGGCCGTGACAACCCGCTATTCCGTACCGTCGTACTACGTGATGGGCTTCTGGTACGTCGCACCTGCTGTCAGCGCTATCGTCTGCCGGACGTTAAGCAGTGCGGGGATTGCACGCTGAAGTAGTCAGGACCGGCCTGATGCCCTCACCCTGCCCCTCTCCCACAGGGAGAGGGAAAAAACACTATAAACGGCAACTTATGTTGCCGTTTTGCTTTTACCTAGGCCACCTGTTGATTTTCCTCTTCCGCGTTACGCTGCGCTTCCTCCGCTTCCTGCTCCAGCAGTTGCTTCTCGTACACTTTGAAGAACGGGTAGTAGATGATCGCCGATACGCAGGCCAGCACCACAACCAGGATGGCCGCGCGGAAATCCCAGCCCAGGGCCCACGCGGCACCTATCGGCGCCGGTGCCGTCCAGGGTACCACGGAGATGACGCGGCCAATCAGATCAAATGTCATCGCCGCCCAGGCCAGCACGGCGTTAACCATCGGAGCCAGCAGGAAGGGAATAAAGAACACCGGGTTCATGACAATCGGCGTACCGAAAATGACAGGTTCGTTGATGTTAAAGAAGCTGGGCACCACGCTCAAACGCCCAATAGAACGTAAATGCGCTGAACGGCTACGCAGATAGCAAATCACCAGCCCCATCGTGGCGCCCGACCCGCCAATCACGATAAAGAACGTCCAGAACGCTTCCATAAAGATATGCGGCAGAGGCTGGCTGGCGGCCAGCGCGGTCTGGTTAGCGCCCAGATTTGTCAGCCAGAACATCTGCAGCATCCCGGAGACGATAGCCGCCCCGTGGATCCCGGCGAACCACAGCAGATGACCAATCAACACCGCCAGCAGAATCGCAGGCAGTGAATCCGCCGCGGAAACCAGGGGCTTAAAGACCGACATAATCGCCTGCGGGATCAGCATGCCAAACTGCGACTGAATCACCAGGCTCAGCGGATAGAGCGTCAATACCACCACCAGCACCGGGATCAGCAGATCAAAGGAGTTTTTGATCATCGGCGGGACCTGGTCCGGCAGGCGAATACCGATGTTATGCGATTTGAGGAAACGCATCATCTCAACGCAGTAAATTGCCACCAGAATCGCAGTAAAAATGCCCGTCCCCCCCAGGCTGTCGACGGGAAGCGTGCCTTTGGTTTTCGGTGCCGCGACAAGCAGAAACGCCATCAGCGACAGCATGGCGCACATAAACGGATCCAGCTGATGCGATTTGACGTAGTGTTTACCCAGGTTATAGGCAATGGCCGCACAAATATAAATGGACATGATGCCCATCGTCATATCAAACGGCGTCAGGATCTGGCCCTCAAACTGTTTCGCCATATCCAGCCAGGCGCGTGCGAAACCCCAGGTGGTATCAGGCGAAAACGGAGGGTAAGCGAACACCAACAAAAATGAGCCCACGATCATAAACGGCATCGCGGAGATGAATCCATCGCGGATGGCCATGACGTGACGCTGGGAAGAGATCCGCCCGGCAATCGGGCTGACATAGTTTTCAACAAAACGGAATATCAGGTTAAACGCAGCATGGTTGGCAGACATGGCAGATCTCCTGTCAGACGTTTGTTACAGGCACATTTGCGCCGCACGTTGTTCCATAAATCAGCTTCACAACCTTGCTGGCTTGTGTACCCGCGGTACTGCTCAGACGAAATGGTTTCATAATTGGCTCTTATTATTGGATACAGGGGACGTTACATACTCAGTATTAATCTACGCACCACGCTCTGCAACCGGTTACTGTAACCGGTTTCTGTGATTGTGAAGGGGATCCAGAAATTAGCCGTTCGGGATATTTGTTACCGAAGAGATATTTACAGAGCATAAATTCTTATGACAGATTACGCAGGATATTTGTCAGGAGGAAACAATGAGTTTGCAGTCCGTACAGCAGTTTTTTGCCGACAACGCGCCGGATATAGACGTTATCGAGCTTAGCCAGAGTACCGCTACTGTTGCGTTGGCTGCTGCCGCCCATCGCGTTGAGCCGGGACAAATCGCCAAAACCTTGTCGCTGAAGGTTAAAAATGAGGTGATTCTGGTGGTGGCGAAAGGCGATGCGCGTCTGGATAACAAAAAGCTGAAAGACACCTTTGGTGCGAAAGCGCGCATGCTCAGCAGTGATGAAGTGGTGACCATCACCGGCCATCCCGTTGGCGGTGTGTGCCCGTTCGGACTAGAAAACCCGCTCGCGGTTTACTGCGATATCTCTTTAAAGCAGTACGCTGAAGTGCTGCCTGCCGCAGGCGCAATTCACAGTGCCGTGCGTATTTCACCTGACAGAATGGCAGAGCTGACTTCCGCAAAATGGGTGGATGTTTGCATCTGATTGAAGCGCCAGAGTGCATCTGGCGCGTAAAAGGCAGGTTATAAAAATGTGGGCTTACCGAGTGCCAGACTGTGCGGATCTCTTGCCGGAAGATGCGTAAGAATATCCGCCGCATCAAGCAACCCTACGTCAGAATTTACCCCCAGCTTCACCATCGCATTAAACTTATGTGCCCGGATGGTCTTAATATTGCGTTCAAGCTGTGCCGCGATTTCAGGAATGGAATATCCGCAGGACATATAACGCAGAATCGCGCGTTCCGTTGGGCTTAACATTCTGTTTTGACTGCAGTACCAGTGGTTCAGCATATTGTCATTAATGCGCAGCGTTTCACTCAGCAGCTCAATGAGTTCCTTCTGAAGATGCTCAAGCGTCACTGACTTGCTGACCACACCGTGCAGGCGTGACGGCGAAAGATGGCTGATGAGGCGCGCTTCCATCTCGTCAGAGACGAGTATGATGCGCTGGATATGGCCATGCGTAAACGCAAGGTCACGCAGGTGCGCCAGGCAGTTACGGCGCTCCTCTCGGGCATCGGCAAGTGAATAGATCAGCGAGAAAAAATTAACGTGATGCAGTGTACGCTTAAAGCTGTCAAATTCACTAAACAGATGCAGTTGATACTGGCTCAGGGCGGACATCGCAAAAAGATGCTGTAACCCAACAGCACTCATCGTGCAATTTTCGATGATGGCGATATGCCTTGTTGAATCGGTTTTTTCCATTCCTCGAACTCTCCATAGGCTGATATAAGACTCAGCTCTCTCATTCCCTGTGTACTGTTGATCCAGGCGTACATATCGGCGTTACTCCGTAACGACAGCCGTCGCATCGCACTGTTTTTCTGCGCACTTATCGTTTTATTGCTCTTCTTGAGCAATGTGGCGATTTGGTTAATCCCCCATCCCTTGCCTAACAGGCGTAATACCTTGCGTTCGGAGTGTGTGAGCGCGATAAAAGGTTCATCTTCATCTTCCACGCTCTGAGGTTCCGGGGTTAACAGCGTCTGGCTTATCCGCTCTGCCCGCTCGCGCCCGGCCCGGATAGCCTTGACCACGCCTTCAATCGGCTCCATATCTGAAAGCAACGTGCTTTCCGGCCGCATAAGCAACTCAACCGCAATAGGGTAAAGCGGACGCGAGACTAAGAAGATCCAGTGAGTTTCCCGGTATTGATTCAGTAAAGCGTAATACTCTTCAAGCGTGCCCCGAGGATTTCGGTATTCACCTGAAATATCGGCAATAATGACGTCTGCGCGGCGTAACTGAAGCAGGGTTAACTCCTGCAATGAGCGGCAATAGGTCAATTCAACATCGGGGAAATGGCGTGCTATAACGCCCCCCAACCCGTTTTGCATTACGGGTATCCGGCTAATGACAACGCCATGCTTACCATGCAATGACAACATAGACCCTCCGTGTCCATTTTTCATATGATGAGTAACGTTAAAACGCATCAATGTATAAGTGTTTTCGTCCCTGAGTGTAAAACTGATTAATACAAGCAGAAGATGAGAAATGTTTTTAATTTAAGAAATACCTAAAACAGCGTTAATATCTCATAAAGCGCAAATAAACTTAATTCCGATGCCGTTAAAATAATAACAATATAAAATTAGAATAACTAAATACAAATATTCTATATTTCCGCATTAACAATTCACCACATTAATAAATGAACCCAATACCCTAACGCGACACGGGGCTGAAACTGTTTGCATAAACCTTGATCTGACCCACAGCAAGAGACACTGCACTTTGTGCTAAAAGTAATCGTTATGGGCCAGGCGGCAACTCTCCATCTTCTTCTTCAGGACAAGACATGCAGGCAGATCGGTCAACGCAGCGTGCTATCACGCGGCTATGTATAAAGTGCGGGCTTTTTCTGCTCCAGCACGGCGCAGAGAGCGCGCTGGTCGAGGAGCTTTCAACCCGGCTGGGGCTGGCGCTGGGTATGGACAGCGTTGAGAGCGCCATCTCATCCAACGCCATTGTGCTGACTACGATCAAAGACGGTCAGTGCCTGACCTCCACCCGCAAAAACCATGACCGCGGCATTAACATGCACGTCGTGACCGAAGTGCAGCATATCGTCATCCTTGCTGAACATAAGCTTCTCAATCTCAATGAGATTGAAAAACGGTTCAACCAAATTAAGCCATTACGTTATCCGCGCTGGCTTGTCGTGCTGATGGTGGGGCTGTCGTGTGCCTGCTTTTGTAAGCTCAATAAAGGCGGCTGGGACGGTGCGATCGTCACCTTTTTCGCCAGCAGCATCGCCATGTATGTTCGCCAGCTGCTGACACACCGGCAGCTGCACCCGCAAATTAACTTCTGCATCACCGCGTTTGTCGCCACCACGGTTTCCGGCCTGCTGCTGCGCCTGCCGCAGTTTGCCAACACCCCGACGATTGCCATGGCCGCCAGCGTGCTGCTGCTGGTCCCGGGCTTCCCCTTGATCAACGCCGTCGCCGACATGTTTAAAGGACACATCAATACCGGTCTGGCACGCTGGGCCATCGCCAGCCTGCTCACGCTGGCAACCTGCATCGGCGTGGTCATGGCCATGACGCTATGGGGGTTACGCGGATGGGCATGATAGATTTTCTGCTGGCGCTGGCGCAGGACATGCTTCTGGCCGCCATTCCTGCCGTCGGCTTTGCGATGGTGTTTAACGTTCCGCAACGCGCGCTGCCGTGGTGTGCGCTACTGGGCGCGATAGGCCATGGCTCGCGAATGGTCATGATGACAGCGGGTTTTAACATCGAATGGTCGACATTTATGGCTTCTATGCTGGTCGGCAGTATCGGCATCCAGTGGTCGCGCTGGTATCTGGCGCACCCCAAAGTGTTTACCGTCGCCGCGGTGATCCCGATGTTCCCCGGCATATCGGCCTATACGGCGATGATATCCGCGGTGAAAATCAGCCATTTTGGCTACACCGAGCCTCAGATGATCCTCCTTCTGAGCAACTTTCTTAAGGCCTCGTCCATTGTCGGCGCGCTCTCCATCGGACTGTCGATCCCCGGGCTGTGGCTGTACCGTAAGCGCCCACGCGTTTGATATTTGTGTTATTTCGCTGCCATGGAGATAATCTTTCTGGACCGTTTGGTGAAAATAAGGAAAGGATGTGGCTAACCCCGGCAGCGAACACCCCGAGCACAGTGAAGAATCCAGCCTGAAAGAGAAAATTTTTCAGAGCGCTATCGCGCTTTTTGCCGAATATGGATTAAACGGTGCCCGCATGGAGCAGATCGCGGAGAAAGCAGGCACCACCAAACGCATGGTGGTTTACCATTTTAAGAATAAAGAGAATCTCTATCTCCTCGTTCTGGAACATGTTTACACCCAAATTCGCGCCAGTGAAAAAGCGCTCAGCCTGTCGGGAATGCCGCCCGTCGAAGCGCTGGTCAGTCTGGTTGAAGCCACCTTTGACTATCATGCCGACCACCCGGATTACATCCGCATTATCTGCATGGAAAACATGCAGCGCGGCCGCTTTATGCAGCAGTCGAGCTATCTCCGTCAGGTCAACCGTAGCGCGCTCGACCTGCTGGAAGAGATCCTGCGTCGGGGTAAAGAAAAACAGCTGTTCAGCCAGACGGTTGACGCCCGCGATCTTCATCGCCTGATAAGCAGCTTCAGCTTTCACTACGTAGCCAACAGCTATACCTTTACGCTGCTGTTTGAAGACGGTGCAGACGAGCAGGCCCAGCGCCAGCACTATCGTAAAATGGCCGTTAAAGTGGCTCTGCGTTATACCTGCCCATAAAATTGCTTGCAATTAAATCGCACACTACCTATATTCATCTCATGAACGCGAAAACACACGACCTAAACGCTGCGCTTAAGCTGGATAACCAGCTCTGCTTTGCCCTCTATTCGGCAAATCTGGCGCTTAATAAGCTGTACCGGCAGCTGCTGGCACCGCTGAACCTGACCTACCCGCAATACCTGGTGATGCTGGTGCTGTGGGAGCAGGATGACGTCACGGTGTCGGACATCGGTGAGCGGCTGTTTCTGGACTCTGCAACCCTGACGCCGCTGCTGAAACGTCTGGAAAGCGCCGGACTGATAAATCGTCAGCGCTCGCGCAAGGATGAACGTCAGGTCGCCGTCACCCTGAGTGAAGCGGGACGTGAACTTCAGCAGCAGGCAGCGGGTATCCCCCATGCGGTAGGATGCGCAGCGCAGTGTGATACCGACACGCTGCTCGCGCTTAAGCAGCAGCTGGAGCTTTTGCGACAACATATTCAGCACGCGTAAGGCTATACTTTACGCATCTTTATTTAGCCATATATATCGCACGCTATTTAATAGCACACGTTAATGAAAATGAGGAACCTGCCATGTCTTTAGAAAAAGTTGTTTATACCGCCAAAGCAAAAGCAACCGGTGGCCGTGACGGCCGCGCGACCTCTTCCGATGGCGTACTGGATGTAAAACTGGGCGTGCCAAAAGAGATGGGCGGCATGGGCGGAGAAGTGACTAACCCTGAGCAGCTGTTTGCGGCGGGCTACTCTGCCTGCTTCCTGGGCGCGATGAAGTTCGTGGCCGCACGCGACAAGTTTACCCTGCCAAAAGACGCCTTTATTGAAGGCGAAGTGGGTATTGGCCCGCTGCCAACCGGCTTTGGTATTGAAGCAAAGCTGAATATTCACGTTGAAGGTATGGATCCTGCGGAAGCCAAAAAGCTGGTGGATGCCGCACACATCGTTTGCCCGTATTCTAACGCGACCCGCGGCAACATCGACGTGACCCTGAATATCATCGCGTGATAACTGCCTGATGGCGCTGCGCTTATCAGACCTACGACTGTAGCCCCGGTCAGCGCAGCGCCACCGGGGAAATCCCCTCTATTCCCTCACCCTCTCTGTGCTACCATAAGCCCATATCACGCCCGTCGTTATCAGTAGAGTAAGCGTTATGTCCTCCAGAATTCTGACCACCAGCATTGCTGGTATTGATGCCTTTATGCGCGACCCGCGCGGTGTGTTGACCCACGCCGACGGTGGCACGGTTGCGGTTTTTGCCGACAACGCTCCGGCGTTTTACGCAATCACACCGGAACGTCTGGCACAGCTTCTGGAGATAGAAGCGCAGCTGTCGCGCCCGGCGAGCGATATCACGCTGGACAACCAGTTCTTTGATGAACAGGTTAACGTCCCGGTGACCGTGCCGATGGGAAAATTTGCCCTGTACGCGGGCTGGCAGCCGGACGCCGATTTCCAGCGTCAAGCCGCGCTGTGGGGCATTGCGCTCACCCAGCCGGCCACCGCGGAAGAGCTCGCCGCGTTCACCGCCTGGTGGCAGGCGGAAGGGAAAGTCTTCACCCACATTCAGTGGCAGCAAAAGCTCGCGCGTCATCTTCAAATCACCCGCGCAGGCAACAATGGGCAGCCAAAACGCGATATCAACGCGTTTTCCGAACCGGATAAACAGATCCCCAGTGGATTCCGAGGTGCGAAATGAAGAACGTCGGCGACCTGATGAAACGACTGCAAAAAATGATGCCTGCCAACGTGAAGCCCGCTTTCACGACGGGGGAAGAGCTGCTGGCGTGGCAAAAAGAGCAAGGAGAGATCCGCGCCGCCGCGCTCGCCCGCGAAAATCGGGCTATGAAAATGCAGCGCACCTTTAACCGTTCCGGTATTCGCCCCCTGCACCAGAACTGCTCGTTTGATAACTACAAAATTGAGACCAACGGGCAGATGCACGCGCTCGCCGCCGCACGCCAGTACGTTGATGAATTCGACGGCAACATCGCCAGCTTCATCTTTAGCGGCAAGCCGGGCACCGGTAAAAACCACCTCGCCGCCGCTATCTGCAACGAACTGCTTCTGCGCGGGAAATCGGTCCTCATCATCACCGTGGCCGATATCATGTCCGCGATGAAAGACACCTTCAGCAACCGCGAAACCAGCGAAGAGCAGCTGCTTAACGATCTGAGTAATGTAGATCTGCTGGTCATCGATGAGATTGGCGTTCAGACGGAATCCCGCTATGAAAAGGTGATCATAAACCAGATTGTCGATCGCCGCTCCTCGTCCAAACGCCCTACCGGCATGCTGACGAACCACAATATCGACGAGATGACTCGCCTGCTGGGGGAACGCGTCATGGACCGCATGAAGCTGGGTAACAGCCTGTACGTCATTTTCGACTGGGAAAGTTACCGCAGCCGCGTCACCGGCAAAGAGTATTAAGACAGTTCCAGGAATCGCCGGCCGGGTAGAGGTATATACTGGAACCCTTTCCGGCCCAAAACGGACCTTTTTGAGAAAGCCATTATGAAAAAACAGATTGTTATCAGCACCTTTTTAGGCGCCCTGCTGGTTACCGGCGCAGCGCAAGCGGCATCCTGGCAGGAGTCCCTCTCAAGCGCGGCAAACGAGCTGAGCAAAGAGAGCAGCAGCTCTCAGGGCGGGCTTTCCGCCTCTTCCCTCACCAGCCTGCTGGGCAACAGCAGCCAGAGCCTGAGCGCGGGCACGATGAACAACGCGGCGGGAATTCTGGAATATTGCGCGAAGCAAAAACTGGCTTCCGTAACCGACGCGCAAAACGTGAAAAACCAGGTGCTGGGTAAACTGGGTCTGGATACCCAGGAGCAGAAAGCGGATACCAACTATATGGACGGTATTCAGGGTCTGCTTAACGCGCAGAACGGCCAGCAGCTTAACCTGAGCACCCTCGGCAACTCTTCTCTGGCGAAACAGGTGAAAACCAAAGCCTGCGATCTGGTGCTGAAACAAGGCGTTAATTTCCTCTCCTGATGTGCCCCATTTTCTGCCACAACACGCCGCGTTTAATGCGATAGTCTTGCACCGCGGCGTTAAATGAGCGTTTTTCCCACCTGCCACCGTCTCAGCGTCCGTTTGTCAGGATGCGACCTTCTTCATAAAAACGATTTTCTAAACCAAATCCTAACAACAGCACACTTTCGTGACACTAAAATTGCAGCTTAACGGCATCGCAATTACAGTGTATGACCCAAAAAATAAACAGTTAGCCAGCGAAGCACCTGGCGTCATGAGGATATGCTGTTGTCAGAACTAATGTCCCTTATCCTTTTTCTGGCTTCCGTCGGCGTCTATGCCTGCAAAGCCGGCCGCAACACCTGGTGGTTTATCGCCACGCTGGTGGTGCTCGGCATTTTTATTATTTTAAACATTACCCTGTACGCCAGCGATTACTTTACCGGCGAAGGCATTAACGATGCCGTGCTCTACACCCTGACGAACAGCCTGACGGGCGCGGGTGTGGGTAAGTACATACTTCCGGGGCTGGGGCTCGTCATCGCGCTGGTGACGATTTTTGGCGCGCTGGCCTGGGTGCTGCGTCGACGTCGCCATCATCCGCACCATCATGGCTACAGCCTGCTGGCGCTATTCCTGGCGCTGGCCTCCGTCGACGCCAGCCCGGCGTTCCATCAGATCACCGAACTGGTGAAATCCCAGTCCCGCGACGGCGATCCGGATTTCGCGGCCTACTACAAAGAGCCGTCGAAAACGATCGCCAACCCGAAGCTCAATCTGGTCTATATCTACGGTGAAAGCCTGGAGCGCACGTACTTTGATAACGACGCGTTTCCAAACCTGACGCCAGACCTGGGCACACTGAAAAACGAAGGCCTCGATTTCAGCCACACCATGCAGCTGCCGGGCACGGATTACACCATCGCCGGGATGGTTGCCTCCCAGTGCGGCATCCCGCTGTTCGCGCCTTTTGAAGGTAACGCCTCAGCCTCGATGTCGACGTTCTTCCCACAGAATATTTGCCTCGGCGATATCCTGAAAAACTCCGGCTACGAAAACTATTTTATGCAGGGGGCAAACCTGCGCTTCGCCGGAAAAGACGTGTTCCTGAAATCCCACGGCTTCGATCACCTGTATGGCTCAGAAGAGTTAAAAACGACGGTTGCCGATCCGAGCTACCGCAACGACTGGGGCTTCTATGACGATACGGTGCTGGACGAAACCTGGAAGAAATTCGAGGAGCTCTCCCGCACCGGCAAACGCTTCTCGCTCTTTGCGCTGACGGTGGACACCCACCATCCGGACGGGTTCGTCTCGCGCAGCTGCATACGCAAAAGCTATGATGTGGACGGCAAAAACAACAAATCCTTCAGCGCCGTGACCTGCAGCCAGGAGCACATCGCCGCGCTGGTCAAGAAAATCAAAGCCTCGCCCTGGTTTAAAAACACCGTCATCGTCGTCTCGTCTGACCATCTGGCGATGAAAAACAGCGCCTGGGACCAGCTTAACAAGCAGGATCGCAGCAACCTGTTCTTCGTGCTGCGCGGCGACCAGCCGCAGCAGGAGGTCATCGCCACCAAACGCAACTCCATGGATAACGGCGCAACCGTGCTGGACATTCTGGGCGGCGACAACTTTATTGGCCTTGGCCGCAGCACGCTGTCGGGGCAATCCCTGTCGGAAGTGTTCCTCAACATGAAGGATAAAATCCTCGCCTGGAAACCCGACATCATTCGCCTGTGGAATTTCCCGAAAGAGATGAAAGACTTCACCATCGATCGGGATAAAAACACCATTGCCTTCTCGGGCAGCAACTTCCGTCTGCCGCTGCTGTTGCGCGTGTCGGAGGGCCGCGTCGAGCCGCTGCCGGAAAGCGAGTATTCCGCGCCGCTGCGCTATCAGCTGGCCGATTTTGCCCCCCGCGATAACTTCGTCTGGGTGGACAGGTGCTACAAAATGGGCCAGCTCTGGTCGCAGCCGCTTGCGCTCTCTACCGACTGGTGCGTCTCTCAAGGCCAGCTTGGCGGGGAGCAAACCGTGCAGCACGTGGACAAAGCCCAGTGGAAAGGCAAAACCGCGTTTAAAGATACGGTTATCGATACCGCGCGCTATCAGCACAACGTCGACATGCTGAAAATCGTCGATAACGATATTCGCTACAAGGCGGACAGCTTTATCTTTAACGTGGCCGGCGCGCCGGAAGAGGTGAAGCAGTTTAGCGGCATCTCGCGTCCGGAGTCCTGGGGACGCTGGTCCAACGCGCAGCTGGGCAACGAGGTGAAAATTGAGTACGCCCATCCCCTGCCTGAACAATTTGATCTGGTGATCACGGCCAGAGCGTACGGGCCCAACGCCAACAAGCCCGTGCCGGTCCGCGTAGGCGATCGGGAGCAAACCCTGACGCTTGGAAACGACGTGACCACGCACACGCTGCATTTTGACAACCCATCGCGCAGCAATACGCTGGTGATTGTGCCGCCAGACCCGCAGTCGACCAATGAGGGGAATATCCTGGGGCATTCACCGCGCGAGATCGGGATTGGCATGGTAGAAATCAAAATCGTCGGTACACAGGGCTAACGCGCGCGTGCCCGGCATTCCGCCGGGCACTTTTGAAAATAAATAATTCTATATAACCATTATAAATTAGATAAAAACGCTTTATATAAGCCAGTTTAATTTATAAATATCCCGCAAAAAGACAAATCCATAACATGTGCAGCTCCATGAATCACCACGGAGCATTACGCACTTTTATCATGCTAACCGGCTATAAGTTCGAATCCATCCGGGCACTGCGCAGCGAAAATGTGATTGCCTGGGAGGTACTGTCCACGGCAAAGCCCCACGTCGATCTCGAAGACTACTTTGGCTCGATGTCCCCGACGCAGCGTAAGACGCACTTCTTTGCGCAGCTTCGTCATGCCATGTTTTGCGAGGAGAGAGAAAAGTATTATCTCAACGCAACATCGGATTTGCTGCTGGAAACGGACTTCCTCGACAGGCTAAAAGAAGAGACCCCCTGCCCGGAGAGGCTTGCTATCGAGGTCACCGACCTCGATACGCTGGTACAGCTCGACGACGCGCAAAGCCGGGCTCTGCGGATATGTATCGCGACGCTCCATAAGTGGGGGATCGAAGTGTGGGCTGACGATGTCTGCGAAGATATTCTTCCCGACCTTCTGACCAGCCAAATCCGCTTCTGCGGCGTCAAAATTGACAAACATACCTTCTGGAGCGGGCGCACCGAGCAGGCGAAGTTCCTGCACCTCACCCGCCAGTGCAAGCGCGTCGCCAGCAAGGTGCTGATAGAAGGCATTGAAACCGCGGGGGATTTCGCGCTGGCCCGCGCCAGCGTGGCCGACTACGGCCAGGGCTATCTGTGGGGCAAAAAATGACGCCCTTCATTCCTAATGCTGGCTATCAGGTCATCGTTCTGAGCGACAATGCTTTTTTATGGCTTGGCCTCCATTCGATGATTTCGGCGGCCGTGACGCCCCGTCCTGAAATGTATTGGATCAACAGCGTTGATCCGCACGGGCTTACCCGCCTGCAGGAACGGCTGCTCGACACGCCCGCCGCACAGAACTGGCTGATTTTTACGGATGCTGCCTGGGTCAGCGACATAAACGCCTGGCTGCGCAGTGAGCGGGTCAGAGTGGTCGCGGACAACCTGTCTCTTGCGCAGCTGAGCCGCTGCTTTAGCGACACGACATTTTCCTTCGAAAACGCCGCCACGCTCTCGTATCAGGAGATGCGGGTTTGCATGCTCTTACATAAAGGATTCAGCCCGGTTCGTATCGCAAAAATTCTCAATAAGTCACCTAAAACGATCTACACCCACAAGCGTAACGCGATGAACAAATTTTGCTGTCACAGCCTGGCGGAATTCCATCGAAAACTCTGCCTGCTGGACGCTCAGTCATTCTCTTTGTAATTGCACTGTTACTCACGTCAGGAAATAAGATCATGAAAATTATCACCACTGCTGTATGTTGTTCCGCTCTCCTGCTTCCTGCCGCCGCTATCGCCGCGGACAGTACCGCAAGCGCGACGATGCACGTCTCACTTGAGGTCGTGAAGTCATGCACCCTCAAAGCCAACGACCTCAATTTCGCGCGCCACGGCTCGGATGAATCAAGCGAAATTCAGGCCAGCACGCAGGTTGATATCGTCTGTACCAACGGTACCCCGTTCACTCTTTCCGCCACCAGCAACGACAGCAGCGAGAACGGCACCTTCTGGCTGAAGCCGGAAAACGGCGAAACGGGCGCACAGAAGATTGCCTGGAAACTCTTTGCTGACGAGGGCAAACAGACGCAAATCACCAGCACCGATGGGCTAACCGACACCGGCAACGGTCAGGAGCAGAAAGAGACGCTCTATGGCGTGATTGACGCAGGCGCCCTGACGACCGCACAGGCAGGGGCCTACAGCGACGACATCACCTTAAACCTGGTGTACTGATCGTGCGTCGTTATCTTCCCTGCCTCATTCTGTGGCTCACGATGCTGGCGCTGCTGTCGCTGCTGTCGCGCTACGCGCTGGCCGCCACGCTGCAGGTGGCGCCCGTCACGCTCGATCTGCAAAGCGGCCAAAGAGCGACAGCGGTCACCCTCACCAACAGTGGAAAAGCGGCCATTCACGCGCAGATACGGGTATACGAATGGACCCAGAAAAACGGTCAGGATGTCTTAGCCGCCACCGATGAGGTCGTCAGCAGCCCGGCGATGACCGCGCTGGCGCCGGGTCAGCAGCAGCTGGTACGTATCATCGTCATGCAGCCGGGCATCGATGACCGGGAGCAAAGCTACCGGCTGGTCATCGATGAGCTGCCGGATACCCTTTCCCGCGCGGCCAATCCCAACGGCGTGCACTTCCTGCTGCGCTATTCGATTCCGGTATTCATTGCCGGTACCCAGAATATCCCCGTCGGCCACGATGCCCTGAGCTGTGAACAGGCGGACAGCCCGGCGACGATCCGCTGCTATAACGCCGGAAACAGCCATATTCGCCTGAGCCATCTTGAGGCCCTGACGGCCAGTGGGCAGGTTGCGGGATCGGTGAAAGGACTGGCGGGCTATGTACTGCCGGGACAGACCGCTCTTGTGAAACTTAAGCAAGCGTCACGCCATACGCTCAGCGCGTTACGCGTCTACCTCAACGATGACCACCATGCCAGCCAGATACCCCTGCGCCCGCTCGCTACTCGCGCTCCTGCTTTGGCTACCGCTGATGCTGTCAGCCCGCACTGAAGGACCCGCCGACACCGTACAATGGCTGGCCATCACCGTGAATCACGCCCCGCGTGGGGATCTGTGGGCCTGCCGGGTGGTGGAAGATGCGCTGTGGATTAGCAGCAGCGACATCAAAAAACTGGGGCTCCGCGCCCCAGATGGCCACGGCGGCTGGGTAGAACTGACGTCCCTGCCGGGCCTGAAGGTTGATATCGACCTGCTTGCCCAGCAGGTGTCGATTACGGCCGAGGCAAACGCGCTCGAGGGACAGCAGCATCTGACGCTCGAAAAATCGCCCCCGCAGTACGCCTATCCTGAGGCCCAGCCCATCAGCGCGTTTACGCTCGGCTACGCCCTCTACGCCAGCGATGCGCAGGGTAAACGCCAGCTGAATGCCCAGACCGAGCTGACCGCGTCCGGAGTGCTGCCCGGGACGCTCAGCAGCAGCTTTTCAAGCCATGCCGGAGAGGAAAACAGCGCCGCCCGGCCCACCCATACGCGTCTTGAAACCCGCTGGCAGTGGGATAATACCGATTCGCTGACCACCCTGGCGCTGGGAGACAGCATCACCACGGGCACGCGCTGGAGTCGCCAGGTTCGCTTTGGCGGCCTGCACTGGGCGCGTAATTTTGAACTCGATCCGCAGCTCAATACCGAACCCCGTAGCCGCTACAGCGACACGGCGGTCCTGCCTTCAACGGTCGATCTTTACATAGACGGGCTCAGGCAGAGCAGCCAGCGCGTCACGCCGGGGGCGTTTACGCTGGATACTCTGCCGGCCTTCACCGGAAGCGGGCAGGCGCAGGTGGTCATTACCGACATCAACGGCCAGCGTCGCACCGTACAGCTCGACGTGTACGGCGCCCCGGGAATGCTGGCCGAAGGGCTCAGCAGCGGCTCGCTGGATATCGGCTGGATGCGGCAAAACTACGCCCAGCGTTCCGACGACTATGCCGCGTCGCCGATGCTCGACGCCGGCTGGCGCTATGGGGTCAATAACCACCTGACGATGGCGCTGCATACGGAGCAGCAGCGCAAGCTGCGCAATCTCGCGACGGGCGTCGACTGGTTGATATCCCCCGGTGCAGGCATTGTCAGCCAGCACGTCGCGGCGAGCGACAGCCCCTACGGCCAGGGGATGCAGTGGGGCCTTGGCTGGCAGTGGAACGGCGGCGGGACGGGCATTTCCGCCAGCACCGTGCGTACCGATGCCGCCTTCGCCGATAATGCCCGCATGAGCGGTGCCGTGCCCGTCAGGCGCAGCGATAGCGTGTGGCTGAGCCATTCTTTCTCCCATGTCGGTACGCCAGGCGTGGGCTGGGTTCAGCAAGACATTCAGGGCAACAAACAACGCTACCTCAATGCCTCCTGGTCCGTTTTGTTACCGGCGCATCTCGCCGCCACGCTGAGCTATACCCGCTCGTTTACGGACGCGTCGAGCAACGTTCAGCTTATGCTCTCTCTCCCGCTGGGCCGCCAGGACACCCTCTCGCTTCAGGCCAGCCAGGACTCGCCGCGCATGGACTATCGCCATCAGCCGGACGACCAGACCGGCGGCTGGTCATGGCAGCTGGGGCAAAGCGTTGGTGAACGCCGGGAAAAGTATGCTGACGTGGGCTATCTGGGCCACGCCGGAGAGTGGCATGTGGGGCTGGAGCAAGGCGCTAACGTGGGCAATCGGTATGCCTCAGCCGAAGGCAGCCTGACGCTGCTGGATAATAGCCTGCACGCACTGCGCTACAGCGAGCAGGGCCTGGCACTGGTCTCAACGCGCGGTATCGGGCACGTGCCGGTGATGCTTGAAAACCGCCCGGCAGGCGAAACCGACGAGGAGGGGTATCTTCTGCTGACCGACCTGCCGCGCTACCACAACAGCAAAGTCACCATCAATCCGCTGGATCTGCCTTCCGATGTGATTGCCCCGGTCACCGACATGTATGCCAGACCGGGTAACGGCAGCGCGGTAAAAGTCGATTTTAACGTCCATCACGCTGTGACGGTTCAGGCCAGGCTGATCGACGGCCGCGGCACGCCGCTTCCGCTGGGCAGCATCGTGTCAACGCCTCACGGCGCCACCATCGTGGGGCGCGACGGGTTTATCTGGCTTGAAGACCCGCCCCTGCCGGGTGAACTGGTGGTGAAAACCGGTCAGGGAGAATGTCGGGTGACGCTTCCGGCGCCCCGGAAGGCATCATCCGTACTAAATATTGGAGAACAACAGTGCCATTAAGAGCCTCGATAATGTTGCTGCTATTACTGTCCCTGAAGGCGATGGCGGCCGCCTGCTGGATAACCTCGCCTGCCGTCATCAACTTTGGCGCTATCGCGGCGGGCAATGCGTCCTCGACCCACGCCGAGGTCAAATTCAGCTGCCAGGCGGACAACCTCGGTACGACAGAGTATATCAATGTCTGCCTGAGCAGCATCGACGCTCCGCCCTTTCAGATGGTCTCGCCGGGGGACCAGGAGGGTAAACAATACACCCTGATTTTTCGTATTCTCAACGGCGTCGCGCGCTCCCAGGAGCTGGGTCCCGCCAGCCGCGGGGATCTTATCCAGCAGACCCTGACCGCCGACAGCAATGCCAATATCAGCGGCAGCTTTCCGCTTATCGCCACCCTCCCGGCAGGGCAAAGCCAGCTCCCGGCGTACCACTATTACAACTACAACATGAATCTGCGCATAGCGTGGCACAGCGCCTCCCGTCAGGATGCCCTGCAGAACTGTTCAGACGGCTCCGCCGAGGGCGAACAGGTGCAGGGCGGAAGCAACGCGCAGGCCGAAATTCGCGAGGGATGTTACATAGAGCACGTCACCCCGCTTAACTTTGGCACCCTGACCAGCACCGCCACGCTGCGCCCGACGCGCTCCACGGCCACCCTCACCACGCGCTGCCCGGCCGGCACCGCGTTCACGCTCGCGATGGGAAAAGGCAATCATGCCAGCGGCAACCAGCGGCAGCTGTGCAACGATGAAGGCCAGTGCCTGCGCTACGGCCTCTGGCAGGATGCGGGGACCACTCAACGCTGGGGCGACCAAAGCAGCGGCGATGCGATGCAGGTCACCAACCCCGCGGGCGGGACGCAGAATTTCACCGTCTACGGAGACGTCCCGGCGCAGCCCCTGAGTGGCACGGGGGAATTCAGCGATGACGTGATAATCACGCTGACTTATTAAACAGCGCAAAATCCTGCCTGGATCAATGTTATCGGTAACAATGGCGCTAAAATAGCCAACAGCTCTGCTTAATCAGGCGAAAGGCCTGTTCTTTTATTCGTTATCTCTGTCTGTATTACAACAACTTATGAAATACCTGCTTGCTGACGCCCTCGTCTACAACGACGAGGACGGTTCTGTTTCTCTTATCAATGCGCCGGATGAGGATGCGCAGATCCTCACCTGCACGGCCAATACCATCATGAAGCTGCTGGTGCAGCATCATGGGAACGTGGTCGAACGAGAGACGCTTCTTCAGGAGGTCTGGGACAGGCGCGGGCTGCAGGGGTCGAACAATTCGCTAAACCAGTACATCAGCATCTTACGTAAATTGCTGGCAAGCCTGCTTCCCGACGTGCTGTTTATCGTCACCGTACCTAAAACGGGCTTTATGCTCAGCGCAGACGTCACGGTCACCGCGCTGGAGGAGCCGTGTCCGGCAGCCAAAACGGCGACATCCGTAAGGCGCGTTCGACCGGACGTGCTGTTCTGCGGTGCGCTCACGCTGGCGATCGTTGCGCTGTGCATCTGGATAACGGTAATCAAGCCGGCAACCCAGCAGCGGGAGATCCACCTGCTGACCCATATTGGCACGTGTCCGGTCTACACCTTTACGCCGCTGGCGGACGTGTTCCATGAGAAGGCGATTGGGCTGGCGCAGAGTCTTCAGCAGGATGGCCATCTTCCGTGCCTGAAAAATTCTATTTTCTACATGCACATTCAGAGAACGCTTTTCTACGGCCACGAAGGGCGGCTGGTGCTCTCCCAATGTTCCCTCACGAGGGGTAAAGCCAGCGCCTGTCGTACGCTTTACTATTACGAGTGGTGATATGAGACACAAAAAAGTTTGGCTGATTCTGATCCTCAACCTGCTGCTGCTGGGCGCCGCGCTGGCGTGGTACTTTTACACGCCCCCGCTGTCGGTGGCCTGCGACGGAAACCTGACCTTTTCCGACAGGCGCGACAGCCACGACTTCACCTTTGACGGCGAGATCATTATGCGTTTTCATCCCGACAAAACGGGGTACATCACGCTAAACGGCAGCGTGGTGAACGCGCCGCGCAGCTGGGAGGTTTCCCGCCAGGAGATGTTTAAATGGCGTCACGTTGAGGGCGAACTGTATGAGATTGTCATTCAAAAAGTGGAGCGTTTTAGCCACGATGCCATGCCGCCAGGGGTCTTTGAAAAGTACGTCGCGGGCCTGACGCTGGGCAATAAAAGGCTTCTGACGATAGAGCGCACGCCGGAAGACGCGCTGGTGATCAGCAATTTTTACTCACCGGTGCTGATCTGCTCGGAATAACGTCGACGGGTCAGGCTATACTTGCCGCCATGCACATTCATATTCGCCCCACTGCCCCTAGCGACGTTACCGCCCTGCCCGCCATTGAGCGCGCGGCGGCCGGACGTTTTCGTGACGTCCCGGCACTCGCCTGGCTTGCCGGGGGTGAGGTCATTTCCGTAGAACAGCACCTCGGGTATGTCGAACGCGGGCTAAGCTGGCTGGCAGCGGCGAACAATCGCCCCGTGGGGTTTATCCTCACAGAAGCGCACGCGTCGTCGCTGTTTATTGTGGAGCTCTCGGTCGATCTGGACTGGCAGGGAAAAGGAATTGGCCGGCAGCTCATCGCCCGTGCGGCTGACCATGCCCGTAAGGCAGGGCTGGCGTCGCTGACGCTGACGACGTTCCGGGACGTCGCGTGGAACGCGCCGTTCTATGCACGGCTGGGGTTTGAATACGTCACCGATCTCACGCCTGAACTGCGTCAGAAAAGAGAAGAAGAGGCAGCGCACGGCCTGGCGTATGAAACGCGCTGCGCCATGCGCCTGCCTCTGTAATATCGCCCGGTGGCGCTGCGCTTACCGGGCCTACAACACCCTGAACCGTAGGCCGGGTAAGGCGCAGCCGCCACCCGGCACAACGCACAGAGTTAGAACGTTTCCCAGTTATCGCCTGAATCGACGGTCGCCGTTTTACGCGCCATCACCGGCGTGGAAACCGCTTTAGACGCGGCGAACTCGCGCGCCTTCATCTGCTCCTGCTGAATGCGGAACACCGCCACGGCCTGAGTCAGGCGGCTCGCCTGCTCTTCCAGCGCGGCCGCTGCCGCCGCAGACTCTTCAACCAGCGAGGCGTTCTGCTGGGTCACGCGATCCATCTCGGCCACCGCCAGCCCCACCTGGTCGATACCGCGGCTCTGCTCGTCAGACGCAGAGGCGATTTCACCCATGATGTCCGTTACGCGGGTGACCGCATTCACGATTTCACCCATGGTTTCACCGGCACTTTCTACCAGCGTTGAACCGACTTCCACGCGGCCCACAGAGTCTTCAATCAGGCTCTTGATCTCGCGTGCTGCCTGGGCGCTGCGCTGCGCCAGGTTGCGGACTTCACCTGCCACCACCGCAAAACCGCGGCCCTGTTCGCCCGCACGCGCCGCTTCTACCGCTGCGTTCAATGCCAGGATGTTGGTCTGGAAGGCAATACCGTCGATCACGCTGATAATGTCGGCAATTTTCTGCGAACTGCCCGCGATATCGCGCATGGTCTGCACCACGTTATCCACCACTTTACCGCCTTTCTGCGCGGTTTCAGAGGCGCTCAGCGCAAGATGGCTCGCCTGGCGGGCGTTCTCGGCGTTCTGCTTAACGGTTGCCGTCAGCTGCTCCATGCTGGCTGCGGTCTCTTCCAGGGAAGCGGCCTGCTGCTCGGTACGGGAAGAGAGGTCGTTATTGCCCATCGCGATTTCGCTCGCACCGCTGTAGATAGCATTCGCGCCGTTACGCACGTCGCCAACGGTACGCACCAGCTCGCCCTGCATATGACGCAGCGAGTCGGCCAGTTCACCCATTTCGTTCGCGCCTTCAACTTCAATGCGCTTCACCAGGTCGCCGCTGGCGATATGGCGAATGTTGTCGATCAGACGCGTCAGCGGGGAGATCAGCGCCTGCTTGATGCCCAGCCAGACGGCCACGATCACCACCAGCACCGCAATCAGCACGCTAATCAGCACCCAGATGGCCTGGCTGAAGGAGCTGTTGCTGTCCTCAACCGCAATCTGGTACAGCCTGTCGTTCTGCTGCAGGTAGCTCACATACTGCTTCTCAAAACCGTCCTGATAGCTCTGGGTCGGCTGGTCGAAGAAGGCGTTGATTTTGCCTGCGCCCAGTAGCTGAATCAGCTCCGCCAGCGCGCCGTGGTAAATATCGTAGTTACGCTTGATCTCCATGGCATCCGCATCGCTTTGACGCGGATCGCGCGGCAGGGCCTCGTAGGCTGCCCAGTTTTTTTCCGCCTGTTTCAGAGACGCAGACGCGATTTGCATCAAATCGTTAACGGTCGCGCCGCTGCCGATATTGCTCTGATCCATCATATAGCGGATACCCGCACGGTTCAGGGTATTACGGGTTTGCAGCAACGCTACCCAGCTGCCGTTCAGCGTGGACTGTTGCTGGCGAATGGTTTGCAGAACGGTGAAATTCTCTTTGTCATGCTTAAGGGCATTGAAGAAAAGACCACCGGAGGTGAGTTGTAAAAGGCCAAATATCGCTAAAACCAGCATTAAGCTGGTGACAATCTTGATACGGTTTAACATGTTTTCTCTTTCCATCAGACAGATAACAGAATTTTCGGCCTGGAAATGGAAAACTTTACGAAAAACGTACTGGAAGGAGGGACATAATCCCTCCTGATATGTTGATGCAGCCGGCTACTATTTCGTCAAAGAGGATATATCCCTGAAAAGTGAACGGGTTATCTCCACACCTTCCCGCACAGCGCGCTCGCGAGAAACATAGCGACGCTCGCCCGGCAAACGCGCGCCCTGCTGCTGCATCCCGGTAAAAAGCGTTTCGGCACGCGCCAGGTGCTCAGAGGCGTCATGGCCGAGGAACCGGGCCGGATCCAGCGCCAGAATCAGCTCGCCGCCGTAGGGTAAACCGCCGGCGCCCTCATCCCACGACAGCGACTCCGCGCTCGTCATATCGCCAATCAGCGGCCCGGCGAGCAGTTCCACCATGGCCGCCAGCGCCGAGCCCTTATGTCCGCCAAACGTCAACATCGCGCCGTCAAGGATCGCCTGGGCATCTGTCGTCGGTTCGCCCTGAGAATCGATGCCCCAGCCTTCCGGCACCGCTTTTCCCGCCCGCTGATGCAGCTGGATCTCACCGCGCGCGGCCGCGCTGGTGGCCATATCGAAAATAAACGGCGGCTTGTCGCCCCGCGGCCAGCCAAAGGCAATCGGATTCGTACCAAACAGCGGCCGGGTGCCTCCCGCCGGGGCAACCCACGCATGGCTTGGCGTGGTCGCCAGCGCCACCAGACCGGCCTGCGTCAATGGCTCAACGTCGGCAAACAGCGCTGAAAAATGCACGCAGCGGTTGATGGCCAGCGCGGCGATACCGCAGTGCCGCGCCTTTTCCATCAACAGCGGCAGCGCGCGTTCGAATGCCAGCAGGGAAAACGCCCCGCCGGCATCCGCCTTCACAATCGCAGGGGCGGTATGGGTGATAACCGGCTCCGCGTCGGGGGAGACCTTGCCTTTGCGCAGCGTCTCAACGATCCCGAGCAGCCGCCACAAGCCGTGCGAGGCACAGCCGTCGCGCTCGCCGTGCGTCACGTTTTCCGCCACCGCGGCGGCATGCGCCTCGCTGAATCCGTTCTCGCGCAGCACCTGATGCGCCAGCGCATAAGCCTCTGTTAACGAGAGGTTTACCATCTCCATTCGCGACTCCTCTACTCTTCTTCGTCTCCGGTAAAGTTAGCCTGCGGCAGGCAGGTTCGCTCGCCCCAGTAATAAATACCCAGCGACATTACCGCTACCACAACCGTATCCCACGGGTGGCCGATCGCCCCCGTTCCCCCAAAGCTGCCAAGCCAGGAGAAAAGCATAATCAGCGCGTAGAAGGCAATGAGCCACAGGGACGATTTCACCTGCTGCGCCAGGCTCACGGCGTGCACCGGCACTTTTGATTTGCACAGCACGTAGACGACAAACATCACAATTTGCAGCCCCAGCAGCCATGACAGCGTCCCCCAGCCGGACCAGAACACAATCAGCGCGGAAATCACAAACGACACCGGGCCAATGATTCCGAAGGCGCGCACGCGGAAC
This sequence comes from Enterobacter sp. FW301-JW81, assembly GCF_058788735.1. Taxonomy (NCBI): domain Bacteria; kingdom Pseudomonadati; phylum Pseudomonadota; class Gammaproteobacteria; order Enterobacterales; family Enterobacteriaceae; genus Enterobacter; species Enterobacter sp. FW301-JW81. The sequence continues at coordinate 266,286 of NZ_JBYTBA010000004.1, forward strand.
GGGCGCGGCAGATCCGACGCATTACGGCGCAGCCCTGCCGCCGTGACCGGGGCGATGGCATAGCTCAGAACCAGCGCCGCGGACACCACGCTAATCAGCTGCTCCCAGGACGGGAACGGCAGCGTCCAGAAGATAGACAAGGCGAAGGTCAGCCACAGCGCAGGGCGCGGAATGCCGGATTCTTTATCAATGTGGGTAAAGGCCTTAAAGAAGGTCCCCGCTTTCGCCCAGCCGTAAATCACGCGCGGTGTCGCGTTCATGTAAATATTGCCGGTGCCGCTGGGAGAGACGATCGCGTCGCACACCACCATAAACGCCAGCCAGCCCATGCCGAGCGTAATGGCGATATCGCGATACGGCAGCGAGAATTGCTTGCTGATTTCCGCCCAGCCGCCCCCCAACATCCCGGTCGGAATACTGCCGAGAAACGCCAGCTGCAGCAGCACATAGATAATGGTCGACAGCACCACCGATAAAATCAGCGCCACCGGAATCGTCCGCTGCGGATTCTGTACTTCACTCGCCACCGAGATAATCGGCGTCAGCCCCAGGTAGGCAAAGATGATCCCGCCCGCGCTGATCGCGGCCTCAACGCCCGACATGCCAAACGGTGCGAATCCCTGAACGTGCAGGTTTTCCGGTTTAAAAAAGGTAAACAGGGTCACGACGACCGCCAGCGGCACCAAAAACTTCAGAATACTGATGATGTTGTTGGAGCGGGCGAAGGTCTTCACGCTGTAGTAATTCAGACCAAAGAAGAAACAGAGCAGCAAAAACTGCACCACCCACCCCAGCAGCGTCGGGGCGCTTGAGCCGGGCTGAGTCAGCATCGGGAACCATGCTGCCGCATACTGGCGCGCGGCAACTATTTCGATGGAGATCAGGCTGGAAAACGCAATCAGCGTAATAAACCCCAGCAAATACCCCATCAGCTCGCCGTGGGAGAAGACCGGATAGCGGATAATCCCCCCGGCGCGGGGCAGCGCCGCCCCCAGTTCGCAATAGACAATCCCCAGCAGCAGAACGGCAATGCCGCCGATGACCCAGGAGGCAATGCCCGCCGGCCCGGCAATGGACGCCACATGGCTGGCGGCAAACAGCCAGCCGGAACCAAAGATGGCTCCGAGACCGATAAACGTCAGGTCGGTTAGCGTCAGCTGCTTTTTAAATTTCCCCGACTCAACAACGCGGGACGATGTGTGATGCGTAGAGTGAATCGTCATGGTCATGCCCTTCAGTCAACAGAGGGGGAAACGGCTTCCCGGGTCCACTGGCCGTTAATCAGGCGCAGCAGGTTCAAAGGGTTAGCGTCCTGGACAGCAGGCGGCAGCAGTGCGGCAGGCACGTTTTGCAGGCACACCGGGCGTAAGAAACGTTCGATGGATTGGGTTCCGACCGAGGTGCCGCGTGCATCGGTGGTGGCAGGCCACGGACCGCCGTGCACCATGGCGTCGCACACTTCTACGCCGGTCGGATAACCGTTGAACAACACGCGTCCCGCCTTTTCACTGAGCGCAGGCAGCAGGCGCTGCGCCAGCGGCCCGTCATCCGACTCAGCGTGAACAGTAGCCGTTAGCTGGCCCTGAAGGGCGCGCAGGATGGACTGCAGCTCGGCCTCGTCAGCCACCTCCACCAGCACCGCCAGGGGGCCAAACACCTCGTGCTGCAACAGAGGATCCTGCGCCAGCAGCAGCGAAGCCGGGGCCTGATAGAGGCGAGCCTGCGCGCGTCCGCTGATAAACTCATCAGCCCCTGCCAGCCGCTGAATATCTGGATGCGCCTCAAGCGCGCGCACGCCCTCTTCGTAGTGAGCAAGGGTCGGGGCATTGAGCATTGTCTGCGCCGGCGCCGGGTTCACCGCATCCTTCAGCGCCTGAGTGAAGCGGGAAAAGCCTTCCCCCCGCAGCGCCAGGATCAGCCCCGGCTTGGTGCAAAACTGCCCGCAGCCGAGGGTGAAGGAGGCCACCAGCTCCTTCGCCAGCGTCTCCGCCCGGGAGGCTAACGCCTGGGGCAGAATAATCAGCGGATTAATGGCCGACATTTCCGCAAAGACCGGGATCGGCCGTGGACGCTGCTGCGCAATTTGCCAGAGCGCCTTACCGCCGCGCAGCGAGCCGGTAAACCCGACCGCCTGAATCGCCGGGTGACGGACCAGCTCGGCGCCAATATCGGTACCGAAAATCATGTTAAATACGCCCGCAGGCAGCGCAGATTTCTCCACCGCACGCGCTATCGCCCGGGCGGTTAACTCTGCCGTCGCCATGTGGCCCGGATGCGCTTTCACCACCACCGGGCAACCCGCCGCCAGCGCGGAGGCCGTGTCCCCGCCTGCCGTAGAAAAGGCCAGAGGGAAATTGCTGGCGCCGAATATCGCCACCGGCCCCAGGGCGGTCAAATACTGACGCAGATCCGGGCGCGGCAGCGGCTGACGCGCGGGAAGCGCGGTATCAATACGCACGCCGAAAGCATCGCCCCGGCGCAGCAGGCCGGCAAACATGCGCAGCTGATGGCTCGTTCGGGCGCGCTCTCCCTGCAGCCGCGGCAGCGGCAGGGCCGTCTCCTGGTGGGCTATCGCGAAAAAGTCCTCGCCGAGTAAATCCAGCTCGTCGGCGAGGGTATCGAGAAAGCGGGCGCGAACCTCGGGCGACGTCTGTGAATAGATCGGAAATGCCTGCCCGGCCGCCACCGCTGCGGCCGCGGCCTCTTCGCGGGAGGCCGGGTAAAAGCGGTATCCGGTCGGCTGATTGTCAGCCGCACGCAGGCTCGGTAGCGTCGCCTCACCGCTTGCGACGCGGCGTCCGGCGATGAACTGCTGGCCTGAAACAGTGGGAGATAAAGTCATCGTCACTCCTGCGCTTAAAGGCCAACGTCGGGCAGCTGCGGACGGGTTGCCAGCGCCTTCTCAACAATCGCCACCACTTCCGCACGGGTTTCCCCTTCCAGCGCCAGACGCGGCGGTCGGGTTATGGCGCTGCCGCGTCCCAGCAGCTCTTCGCACAGCTTGATGCACTGCACCAGATCCGGGCGCGCATCCAGATGCAGCAGCGGCATAAACCAGCGGTAAAGCGCCATCGCCTCTTCATAGCGCTGCTGTTTCGCCAGGCGGAACAGCGTCTCCCCTTCGCGCGGGAAGGCGTTCGACATTCCGGAAATCCAGCCTTCCGCCCCAACGGCGATGCTCTCGACCACCACGTCATCCAGCCCGGCAAACAGCACAAAGCGGTCGCCAACGGCGTTACGCAGGTCGATAAAACGGCGGGTGTCGCCGGAAGAGTCTTTGAAGCAGACGATGTTGTCGCAGTCCGTAAGCGTCGCCAGGATGTCCGGCGTCACGTCGTTTTTGTAGATGGGTGGGTTGTTGTACACCATGATCGGCAGGTCGGTGGCGGTGGCCACGCTGCGGAAGTGCGCCGCCGTCTCGTGCGGCTTTGAAGAGTAAACCAGCGCCGGCATCACCATGATGCCGTCGACTCCCACGCGCTCGGCCTCTTTCGCCATCTTCTGCGCAAACGCGGTGGTAAATTCTGCAACGCCGGCGATAACCGGGATCTGACCGCCCGCCGCGTCTTTCGCCACTTTGATAATCTGCAGCTTTTCCTGAGTGGTCAGAGAGGTGTTTTCCCCCACGCTGCCGCACACCACCAGGCCGGAAACACCATCCTTAACCAGGTTTTTCATCACCGCATGGGTGGCATCCAGATCGACGGAGTAATCGCTGCGAAACTGGGTGCTGACTGCCGGGAATACACCGCTCCAGTGAATGGCTTTCTTGCTCATGTTCGGTTCCTTGTCGTCAATTTGTTAAATCAAAGTGAATGAATGGTGAATATTCACTGACAGATTGACGTTTCAGGCGGCCGACGGCTTGGTGGTTTTCCTCCCCTTTGATGACGAAATTAGCACAATGCGCTGGGCTTACCCGGCCAGCGTGAGGCGAAAATCACGCGGCGTAGAGCCGGTCAGGGCCTTGAACTGGCGGCTAAAGGCGCTGTGATCGGTATAGCCGCACTGCAGGGCAATATCGGTAATCGGCGTATCACCCGCCAGCAGCTCGGTGGCTTTTTCCAGCCGGACTTTGTGTATCATCTGACGCGGGGTGAGATGAAAAATACGCTTACAGTAGCGTTCGATTTGCGCCACCGACATCCCGCTCAGCGCGGTAAGTTCCTCCATCGCGATCGGCCGGTGATAATGTTTGCGGATATGCTCGTCGACGATCGCCAGCCGCTGCCAGGCCGGGTGACGCGCCTGCGCTTCCTGCAGGTCGTGTGAAATTCCCGCCATGCCGATCACCTGACCCTGCGCATCCCGCAGCGCCAGCTTCTGGGTTAAACACCAGCCGCGCTCGCGACCGTTGTAAAGATGCATCTCCAGCTGGTCGCGCAGCGTCACGCCCTCACGCAACACCCGCATATCCTGCTCGGTATAGCCTTTCCCCAGCGCGGACGGGAACACATCGGCAGAGGTTTTCCCCAGCAGAGAAACAACGGTTTTAAACCCGCAGCGACGCGCCAGCGTCATGTTGACCATCAGATACCGGGCCTGCACGTCTTTGACAAAAAAGACCACGTCAGGAATGGCGTTGAGCAGCGGCGCAATCAGGCCCATCGCGTGCAGCAACGTCTGAATATTGTCCGGACGCTGGCGCGCCAGCCCTTCACAGATCTGGCTGAGTTCAGCCACTTCCAGCGCCGGCGATGGAGCCAGCCCGTCATCAATCACACAGGACATCATGCTTCCTCCCGATAGGTGAGCTGGATCTTTATTAACTTTTTATTAACTCATCAAGTGCCCTTACTGCGTTTTGCGATCCTGCCACAGGTTTATGATTTCCCCCGTTTCATCCACTGGCGCAGTTGCCTGATTTGGTTTACCACAGCAACAACAGAATGATTAATAAGAAATAAATATGAATTTCGCTTAAGGACAAAGCCCGCTACTGTGCCGATTTCGTCATTTCTGGTGATGAAAGCGATCAAGCGGGAACGCCGGGTATGCGCCAGCATCTGGCAACAAGATGTTAACTTTCCGGAGATCCCATGACAGCGCAGCACAGTGAACTGAGAGTAATTGACTCCCACACCGGCGGCGAACCCACCCGCCTGGTTATCGACGGTTTTCCGGATCTGGGAACAGGCAGCATGGCCGAGCGCCGGACGCGCTTCGCCCGCGACTACGACGACTGGCGCAAAGCCATTATTCTTGAGCCGCGCGGTAACGACGTGCTGGTCGGGGCCCTGCTCTGCGAGCCGGTTTCACCGCAGGCCACCGCGGGGGTTATCTTCTTCAATAACAGCGGTTTTCTGAACATGTGCGGACACGGCACCATCGGGCTTATCGCTTCGCTGGCCTGGCTGGGACGCATTCAGCCCGGCAAACACATGATTGAAACGCCGGTGGGCGACGTGACCGCTACGCTGCACGACGACGGCAGCGTTTCGGTAGAAAACGTTCCGGCTTACCGCTGGCGCAAGCAGGTGCGGGTTGAAACCGCCCACGGCCCGGTTATCGGCGACATCGCCTGGGGCGGCAACTGGTTTTTCCTCGTCAACGATCATCCCTTTGCCGTCACGCCTGCAGCTATCCCCGACCTGACGGCGTATGCCTGGGCTATCCGGGAAGGGTTAGAACGTGCCGGCATTCGCGGTGAACATGACGGCATTATCGATCATATCGAACTGTTTGCTGACGATGACCGTGCGGACAGCCGCAGCTTTGTCCTGTGCCCGGGAAAAGCCTGGGATCGCTCGCCCTGCGGCACCGGCACCAGCGCCAAGCTGGCCTGCCTGGCCGGGGACGGCAAGCTCGTGGCGGGGGAAACCTGGCGCCAGGCGAGCATTATCGGCAGCGAATTTACGGCCAGTTTCGTGGCGCACGGCGACCGGATAGTCCCGACGATCCGCGGAGAAGCCTGGGTCTGCGGCGATAACCGGCTGATCCTTAATCCCGACGATCCATTCCGCTGGGGGATTGCGCTGTGACCGAAAGCGACGTCATTGTCATCGGTGCCGGGATCGTCGGTGCGGCCTGCGCCTGGCAGCTCGCAAAGCGCGGGCAGCGGGTCACGCTGATTGACGACGGCAGTGCAGGGGCCACCGCGGCGGGGATGGGCCATCTGGTGTGTATGGATGACGATCCCGCGGAGCTCGCCCTTTCCGCCTGGTCGCTGTCGCGCTGGCGGACGCTGACGCCCCGGATGCCGGAAAGCTGCGCCTGGCGCGGTTGCGGCACGCTGTGGCTGGCAGAAACGCCGCAGGAGCTGGCGCTGGCAGAGGAAAAAAAGCAGCGGATGGCGCAATACCAGGTCACCAGCGAAATGCAGACCCGCAGCCAGATTGCCGCCCGGGAGCCCCTGCTGACCTCCCGGCTCGCCGGCGGGCTGTGGGTGCCCGGAGACGGCATTGTCTACGCCCCGAACGTCGCCCGCTGGCTTATTGACGATGCCGACATAACGCCTCTGCGGGATAGCGCCATCTCCGTCGAGGCGCCTTTTGTCACGCTGCGAAGCGGAAAACGCCTGCGCGCAAGCGCAATCGTCATTGCCTGCGGCCTGGGCACCAACGCGCTTCTTGGCGAGAAATGGCTCCGGGCGAAAAAAGGCCAGCTGGCGATCGCCGATCGCTACGGCCCGCTGCTCAGCCATCAGCTCGTGGAGCTGGGATACGGCGCCAGCGCGCATGCGGGCGGTACCTCGGTCGCGTTTAATATCCAGCCGCGCCCCACCGGACAGCTGCTGATTGGCTCTTCCCGCCAGTTCGACAACACCGACCGCGAGGTCGATTTCCCCCTTCTGGCCAGCATGCTGGCGCGGGCGCGTCATTTTTTACCCTCGCTGGAGAGCCTGAATATCATCCGCTGCTGGAGCGGTTTTCGCGCCGCGTCGGCAGACGGCAACCCGCTTATCGGCCCGCACCCCACGCGCCAGGGAGTCTGGCTGGCGATCGGGCATGAAGGGCTGGGCGTCACCACCGCCCCCGCGACCGCCGAACTGCTCTGCGCCCAAATCCTGGGCGAAAACCCGCCCGTTGCGCCGGATGCCTGGCTTCCCGCCCGGCTGTACAAGCAGGAGGCCATTGCATGACGACGCTTAACATCGTTATCGACGGTGAACCCTGCGACGTGCCTGCAGGCATCAGCGTTGCGGCGGCGCTGGCGTTAGCGGGCAATGGCGTGACCCGCAGCTCGGTCAGCGGCGAGCGGCGCGCCCCCTTCTGCGGAATGGGCGTCTGTCAGGAGTGCCGCGTCACGGTAAACGGACGCCGGATGCTGGCCTGCCAGACGGAATGTCAGCCCGATATGGTGATTGAAAGGAGCCAGCATGCGAACGTTTGACTGTGAGATCGCGATCCTCGGCGCAGGGCCCGCAGGGCTATCGGCGGCGCTGGCCGCCGCACGCTGCGGAAAATCAGTAATAGTTCTCGACGACAATCCGCGCCCCGGCGGGCAAATCTGGCGCGACGGCCCGCAGGTCTCGCTGCCTCAGCGCGCCTTACGCCTGCGTCAGGCGGTCGCGAAACAGCCGCGCATTACGTTGCTTAGCGGTGCCCGACTGATTGCCCGCCATGAACCCTATGCGATTATTTTTGAAACCGCCGACGGCTGCGGCCAGATACGCTGGCAGCGGCTCATTTTATGCTGCGGCGCGCGGGAGCTCTCTCTGCCGTTTCCCGGCTGGACGCTTCCCGGCGTGACGGGAGCCGGAGGCCTGCAGGCCCAGATTAAGCACGGCCTGCAGCTCAGGGGGGAACGCGTGGTCATTGCGGGCAGCGGGCCGCTGCTGCTGGCGGTCGCCGGCACGGTGAAACGCGCAGGCGGAAATATCGTGGCCATCGTTGAACAGGCGCCGATGGGCGCGCTGGTTCAGTTCGCCGCCGGGCTCTGGCGCTGGCCAGAAAAACTGCTCCAGCTCGGCGAGCTCTTCCCGGCCCACTACCACCCGGCAAGCCAGGTTATTCGCGCCGGGGGGGAATCACAGCTCCAGTCCGTCACCGTGCGCCGCAGGGGAAACACCCGGGAGATTGGCTGCGACAGGCTGGCGATCGGCTACGGGCTGGTGCCGAACCTGGAGCCTGGCGCGCTCTTTGGCTGCAAAACGGAAAATCAGGCCATTTGGGTCGACGCAGAGCAACGCACCAGCGTGAAGGATATCTACGCCGCCGGAGAATGCACCGGCTTTGGCGGCAGCGAACTGGCGCTGGCGGAAGGGGAAATCGCCGGTTATATCGCGGCGGATAACCCCGGAAAGGCAGAAAAAGCCCTCTCAGACCGCACGCGCTGGCAGCGTTTTGCCCGGGCGCTGCACGACACGTTCGCGCTGCCTGAGGCGCTCAAAGAGGCGGTTACGCCAGACACGCTGCTGTGCCGCTGCGAGGACGTGCGCTGCGGCGATGTGCAACACGCCGAAGGCTGGCAAGCGGCGAAGCTGGCCTCACGCTGCGGAATGGGCGCCTGTCAGGGCAAAATCTGCGCCACCAGCGCGCGCTGGCTGTACGGCTGGCCGCTGCCGCAGCCGCGCGAGCCGCTCTCCCCCGCGCGTCTCGACACGCTGGTCCAACTGGCAAAACCGGAGGAGTGAATCACTCCTCTTCCCCGCGCCCGGCAACATGCCGGTTGCCGAGCGCAATAAACTCTTCCAGCAGCGCGGTTAGCTGCTTCATCTTCTCCGGCGTAAATTCCGCCTCAATCTGCTGATACGCCTCCTCCACCTGCGCCTGGGCGTGCTCGTACAGCGCGTTGCCCTCTTTGGTCAGCGAGACGTACAGCTTGCGCTGGTCGTTCATGGGCTTCAGGCGCAACACCAGGCCATCGCGCTCCATCCGCGTCAGAATGCCCGTCAGGCTCGGGCGCAAAATACAGGTGCGAAACGCCAGGTCGTGAAAATCCATCGACGGATGCTCAGCCAGCACGCGCACAATCCGCCACTGCTGCTCGGTCAGGTTATGTCGCTTCACAATCGGTCGGAAGTACGACATCGCCGCTTCCCGCGCCTGCAACAGCGCGATGGTTAATGAGTCATGCATAGCCACTCCCAGCCAGTCATTAACAGGTAAACAATCACTAAAAGATGTTTTTATAAACAACAGCTTTTCTGCCAAAAAGTCTAACAGAAACCCGTCAATTTTATTAACACCATGATTTATCTATCAATAAAAACCATTATGTAAATTTATTGTTATTCATATCACAAATTCTTCACTTCTGATTGCGAAATAAACAGCAAAAGCATAAAAACAGATCATTAACATATTAATGAAATCACAACCCGGACCGCCGGGGTGAGGAGTATGTGAATGAAAGGTACTGTTTTTGCCGTGGCGCTGAATCATCAAAGCCAGCGTGAAGCCTGGCGTGAGGCGTTCGAAAAAGCCCCCTACAACACCCCGCCGAAAACGGCGGTATGGTTCATCAAGCCGCACAACACCGTGATTCGTGCCGGCGAGCCGATTCCGTTTCCGCACGGGGAAACGGTGCTAAGCGGCGCGACGGTCGCGCTGGTCGTGGGGAAAACCGCCAGCAGGGTGCGCGCGGAGGATGCCGCCCAGTACATCGCGGGATACGCGCTGGCCAACGAGGTGAGCCTGCCGGAAGAGAGCTTCTACCGCCCGGCTATCAAGGCCAAGTGCCGGGACGGGTTTTGCCCGCTCGGCGAACTTGTCGCCGTTGATAGCGTGGATAACCTGACCATCATCACCGAGATTAACGGCCGCGAAGCGGACCACTGGAACACCGCCGAACTGCAGCGCAGCGCCGCCGAATTGCTGAGCGCCCTGAGCGAATTCGCCACCCTGAATCCTGGCGATGCGATCCTGCTTGGCACCCCGCACGCCCGCGTGCCGCTGCAGCCGGGCGATCGCGTGCGCGTTCTGGCGGAAGGTTTTCCGCCGCTGGAAAACCCGGTGGTGGACGAGCGCGACGTGGCCACCGCTCGCGGCGCGCATCCGCACCCCACGCTGTTTGCCCTCGGCCTGAACTACGCCGACCACGCCAGCGAGCTGGACTTCAAGCCGCCGACCGAGCCGCTGGTGTTTATCAAAGCGCCGAACACCTTCAACGGCGACGGCCAGACCTCGGTGCGCCCGAACGACGTTGAGTACATGCACTACGAGGCGGAGCTGGTGGTGGTCATCGGTAAAACCGCGCGCAAGGTCAGCGAAGCCGACGCGATGGACTATGTTGCGGGCTATACGGTCTGCAACGACTATGCCATTCGCGACTACCTGGAAAACTACTACCGCCCGAACCTGCGGGTAAAAAGCCGCGACGGGCTGACGCCCATTTCCCCGAACATCGTGCCGAAAGCGACCATTCCCGACCCGCACAGCTTAGCCCTGCGCACCTTCGTGAACGGCGAGCTGCGCCAGGAAGGGACCACGGCGGACCTCATTTTCAGCATCCCGTTCCTGATTGCGTACCTGAGCGATTTTATGACCCTGCAGCCGGGCGACATGATTGCCACCGGCACGCCGAAGGGGCTATCCGACGTGGTGCCGGGCGATGAAGTGGTGGTGGAAGTGGAGGGCGTGGGCCGTCTGGTGAACCGAATTGTCAGCGAGGAGACTGCAAAATGAAAAAAATTAACCACTGGATCAACGGTAAGAACGTCGCGGGAAGCGACTACTTCCACACCACCAACCCGGCCTCCGGCGAGGTATTAGCGGAAGTCGCCTCCGGCGGTGAAGCTGAAATCCATCAGGCCGTCGCCGCCGCCAAAGAGGCCTTCCCGAAATGGGCTAACCTGCCGATGAAGGAGCGCGCGCGCCTGATGCGCCGTCTGGGGGATCTGATCGACCAGAACGTCCCGGAGATCGCCGCCATGGAAACCGCCGATACCGGCCTGCCGATCCACCAGACCAAAAACGTCCTCATCCCGCGCGCCTCGCACAACTTCGAGTTTTTCGCTGAGGTGTGCCAGCAGATGAACGGCAAAACCTACCCAGTCGACGACAAAATGCTGAACTACACCCTGGTGCAGCCGGTGGGCGTCTGCGCGCTGGTGTCGCCGTGGAACGTGCCGTTTATGACCGCCACCTGGAAGGTCGCGCCCTGCCTGGCCTTAGGCAATACCGCGGTGCTGAAGATGTCTGAACTCTCCCCGCTCACCGCCGACCGCCTGGGCGAGCTGGCGCTGGAGGCGGGCATTCCGGCGGGCGTGCTGAACGTGGTGCAGGGCTACGGCGCGACGGCGGGCGACGCGCTGGTGCGCCATCACGACGTGCGCGCCGTCTCCTTCACCGGCGGCACCGCCACCGGGCGCAACATCATGAAAAACGCCGGGCTGAAGAAGTACTCCATGGAGCTGGGCGGCAAATCTCCGGTGCTCATTTTTGAAGATGCCGACATCGAGCGCGCGCTGGACGCCGCCCTGTTCACCATCTTCTCCATCAACGGCGAGCGCTGCACCGCCGGCTCGCGCATCTTTATCCAGCAGAGCATCTATCCGGAATTCGTGAAGCGCTTTGCCGAGCGCGCCAACCGCCTGCGCGTGGGCGACCCGACCGATCCGAACACCCAGATTGGCGCGCTGATCAGCAAGCAGCACTGGGAAAAAGTCTCCGGCTATATCCGCCTCGGCATTGAAGAGGGGGCAACCCTGCTGGCGGGCGGCCCGGACAAACCGACCGACCTGCCCGCGCACCTGAAGGGCGGCAACTTCCTGCGACCAACCGTGCTGGCGGACGTCGACAACCGCATGCGCGTGGCGCAGGAGGAGATCTTCGGGCCGGTGGCCTGCCTGCTGCCGTTTAAGGACGAAGCGGAAGGCCTGCGCCTGGCCAACGACGTGGAGTACGGCCTGGCGTCGTACATCTGGACCCAGGACGTCAGCAAGGTGCTGCGCCTGGCGCGCAGTATCGAAGCCGGCATGGTGTTCGTCAACACCCAGAACGTGCGCGACCTGCGCCAGCCGTTTGGCGGCGTGAAGGCCTCCGGCACCGGGCGCGAGGGCGGCGAGTACAGCTTCGAGGTGTTCGCGGAGATGAAGAACGTCTGCATCTCCATGGGCGACCATCCGATTCCAAAATGGGGGATCTGATCATGGGTAAACTGGCGTTAGCGGCAAAAATCACCCACGTGCCGTCAATGTATCTCTCCGAGCTGCCGGGCAAAAACCACGGCTGCCGACAGGGTGCCATCGACGGGCATAAAGAAATCAGCAAGCGCTGCCGCGAGCTGGGCGTGGACACCATCATCGTGTTCGACACCCACTGGCTGGTGAACAGCGCGTACCACATCAACTGTGCGGACCACTTTGCGGGCGTCTACACCAGCAACGAGCTGCCGCACTTTATCCGCGACATGACCTACGACTACAACGGCAACCCGGCGCTGGGCCAGCTGATTGCCGACGAGGCGGTGAAGCTCGGCGTGCGCGCCAAAGCGCACAACATCCCGAGCCTGAAGCTGGAGTACGGCACGCTGGTGCCGATGCGCTACATGAACGCGGATAAGCACTTCAAGGTGCTCTCCATCTCGGCGTTCTGCACGGTTCACGACTTCGCCGACAGCCGCCGGCTGGGCGAGGCCATCGTCAGCGCCATCGAAAAATACGACGGCACCGTGGCGGTGCTCGCCAGCGGCTCGCTGTCGCACCGCTTTATCGACGACCAGCGTGCCGAGGAAGGGATGAACAGCTACACCCGCGAGTTCGACCGCCAGATGGACGAGCGCGTGGTGAAGCTGTGGCGCGAGGGCCATTTCAAAGAATTCTGCAGCATGCTGCCGGAGTACGCCGACTACTGCTACGGCGAGGGCAACATGCACGACACGGTGATGCTGCTGGGCATGCTCGGCTGGGACAAATACGACGGCAAGGTGGAGTTTCTCACCGAGCTGTTCGCCAGCTCCGGTACCGGCCAGGTTAACGCCGTTTTCCCGCTGCCCGCGTAAGGAGTCACCATGCCGCACTTCATTGCTGAATGCACCGACAACATCCGCGAAGAGGCCGACCTGCCTGGGCTGTTCGCCAAAGTTAACGAGGCGCTGGCCGCCACGGGCATCTTCCCCCTCGGCGGTATCCGCAGCCGCGCCCACTGGCTGGATACCTGGCAGATGGCCGACGGCAGGCACGATTACGCCTTTGTGCATATGACGCTGAAGATTGGTGCCGGGCGCAGCCTGGAGAGCCGGGAAGAGGTCGGTGAAATGCTGTTTGCGCTGATCAAAACGCACTTCGCGGAGCTGATGGCCGCCCGCTATCTGGCGCTGTCGTTTGAGCTCGACGAGCTGCACCCGACGCTCAATTACAAGCAAAACAACGTGCACGCGTTGTTTAAGTAACACGCTCGATCGATCCCCTCTCCCCTTTCGGGAGAGGGTTAGGGTGAGGAGATACCTCTGCGGCCTGATGCCCTCACCCCGGCCCTCTCCCACAGGGAGAGGGAGAAAAAAACATCAAACAGGATATCGCCATGCTCGACAAACATACCCATACCCTGATCGCCCATCGCCTGCATCAGGCGGAACAAACTCGGGAGCAGATCCGCGCGATCTCGCTGGAATACCCGGAGATCACGATTGAAGACGCCTACGCCGTCCAGCGCGAATGGGTCAGCCTGAAGATCGCCGAAGGCCGCGTGCTGAAGGGCCACAAGATCGGCCTCACGTCTAAGGCGATGCAGGCCAGCTCGCAGATCAGCGAGCCGGACTACGGCGCGCTGCTGGACGACATGTTCTTCCACGACGGCAGCGACATCCCCGTGGATCGCTTTATCGTCCCGCGCATCGAGGTGGAGCTGGCGTTCGTGCTGGCAAAACCGCTGCGCGGCCCGAACTGCACGATCTTCGACGTCTACAACGCCACGGATTACGTGATACCCGCGCTGGAGCTGATCGATGCCCGCTGCCACAACGTCGACCCGGAGACCCAGCGCCCGCGCAAGGTCTTCGACACCATCTCCGATAACGCCGCCAACGCGGGCGTGATCCTCGGCGGCCGCCCGATTAAGCCCGACGAGCTGGATCTGCGCTGGATCTCCGCCCTGCTCTACCGCAACGGCGTCATTGAAGAGACCGGCGTCGCCGCGGGCGTGCTTAACCACCCGGCCAACGGCGTGGCTTGGCTGGCGAACAAGCTCGCCCCTTACGACGTGCAGCTTGAGCCCGGCCAGATCATCCTCGGCGGCTCGTTTACGCGCCCGGTGCCCGCCAGCAGAGGCGACACCTTCCACGTAGACTACGGCAATATGGGCTCCATTAGCTGCCGCTTTGTTTAGGAGAGAACGATGCAAAACGCATTCAAAGCGGCGCTGCAGGCAGGCCGCCCGCAAATTGGCTTATGGCTGGGGCTGACCAGCAGCTACAGCGCGGAGCTACTGGCCGGAGCAGGCTTCGACTGGCTGCTGATCGACGGCGAACACGCGCCGAACAGCGTGCAGACCGTCTTAACTCAGCTGCAGGCCATCGCCCCTTATCCAAGCCAGCCGGTGGTCCGCCCGTCATGGAACGATCCGGTGCAGATCAAACAGCTGCTGGACGTGGGCGCGCAAACCCTGCTGGTGCCGATGGTGCAAAACGCCGAAGAAGCCCGTCTGGCGGTACGTTCTACCCGCTACCCGCCCGCGGGCATCCGCGGCGTCGGCAGCGCCCTGGCCCGCGCCTCGCGCTGGAACCGCATTCCGGATTATCTGCAGCAGGCTAACGACGCCATGTGCGTGCTGGTGCAGATCGAAACCCGCGAGGCGCTGAAAAACCTGCCGCAGATCCTGGACGTGGACGGCGTCGACGGCGTGTTTATCGGCCCGGCGGATCTGAGCGCCGACATGGGCTTTGCCGGTAATCCGCAGCACCCGGAAGTCCAGGCAGCCATCGAGCAGGCGATCGCGCAGATACGCGCCGCCGGTAAAGCGCCCGGCATCCTGATGGCGAACGAGCAGCTGGCAAAACGCTACCTTGAACTCGGCGCGCTATTTGTTGCCGTCGGCGTCGACACCACCCTGCTCGCCCGCGGCGCGGAAGCGCTGGCAGCACGCTTTATCGAAAAACCGGTTACGTCAGTTAATAACAATAAATCCGTCTACTAAACGTAAGATCTGGAGCGCACCATGACGACCTCTACCCTGCAAACCCATGATAATAAAGCTGTTGAACATCGCGTCATTAACAAGCTGTTCCGACGCCTAATCGTCTTTCTCTTTATCCTGTTTGTCTTTTCGTTTCTCGATCGCATCAACATCGGCTTTGCCGGGCTGACGATGGGCAAAGATCTGGGCCTCACCTCCACCATGTTTGGCCTGGCCGCGACGCTGTTTTACGTCACCTACGTGCTGTGCGGGATCCCGAGCAACATCATGCTGGCGAAGATCGGCGCGCGCCGCTGGATCGCCGGGATCATGGTGGTGTGGGGCGTTGCCTCCACCTGCACCATGTTCGCCACCAGCCCGCACACGCTCTATGTATTACGCATGCTGGTGGGGATTGCCGAAGCCGGCTTCCTGCCGGGGATCCTGGTCTACCTCACCTGGTGGTTCCCGGCGTATCACCGCGCCCGCGCCAACGCGCTGTTTATGATTGCCATGCCGGTGACCATGATGCTCGGCTCGATCCTCTCCGGCTACATCCTGGCAATGGACGGGCTGTGGAACCTGAAGGGCTGGCAGTGGCTGTTCCTGCTGGAGGGGCTACCGTCGGTGGTGCTTGGCGTGGTGACCTGGTTTTACCTTAACGACACGCCGGACCAGGCCACCTGGCTGGACGACGACGAAAAGCAGGCGCTGAAAACGATGATCGCCCGCGAGCAGGAGGTCGCGATTGCCCGGCCCGTCACGCCGAAATCCACGCTGCGCGAGGTGCTGACCCCGGCGGTGCTGCTCTACACGCTGGCCTACTTCTGCCTGACCAACACGCTGAGCGCGATCAACATCTGGACGCCGCAGATCCTGCAAAGCTTCAATACGGGGAGCAGCAACATCGTCATCGGCCTGCTGGCGGCGATCCCGCAGTTTTGTACCATCCTCGGGATGATCTGGTGGAGCCGCCGCTCCGACAGGCTGAAAGAGCGAAAAAAGCACACCATCCTGCCGTACCTGTTCGCCGCGGCGGGATGGATGCTGGCCTCGGCCACCGATCACAGCCTGATCCAGCTGCTTGGCATCATTATGGCCTCAACCGGCTCCTTCACCGCCATGGCCATATTCTGGACCACGCCGGATCGGGTGATTAGTCTGCAGTCCCGCGCGGTGGCGCTGGCGGTGATCAACGCCATTGGCAACGTGGGTTCTGCCGTCAGCCCATTGCTGATTGGGATCCTGCGCGACGCGACCGGCAGCTTCAGCTCCGGGCTGTGGTTCGTGGCCGGGCTGCTGGTGGTCGGCGCGCTGGTGCTGACGCGCATTCCGATGACGCAGCGGGATCAACAGAGGAACGATCGTGTGCCAGAGCCCTATCGCCAACATTGATATCAGCAAGGAGTACGACGAAAGTCTGGGCACCGACGATGTGCACTACCAGTCGTTCGCCCGCATGGCGGCCTTTTTTGGCCGCGACATGCAGGCGCATCGTCACGACCAGTACTTTCAGATGCACTTTCTCGATACCGGGCAGATTGAGCTTCAGCTCGACGATCACCGCTACTCGGTGCAGGCCCCGCTGTTCGTCCTCACGCCGCCGTCGGTGCCGCACGCGTTTATCACCGAATCCGACAGCGACGGGCACGTGCTGACGGTGCGCGAGGATCTGATCTGGCCGCTGCTGGAGGTGCTCTACCCCGGCACGCGGGAAGCGTTTGGCCTGCCGGGGATCTGCCTCTCGCTGGCCGACAGGCCGGACGAGCTGGCGGCCCTGAAACACTACTGGAAGCTGATTGCCCGGGAATCCACGGAGCAGCTGCCGGGGCGCGAGCATACCCTGGTTCTGCTGGCCCAGGCGGTCTTTACCCTGCTGCTGCGCAACGCGAAGCTCGACGACCACGCTTCGGGCGGCATGCGCGGCGAGCTGAAGCTGTTCCAGCGCTTTACCCAGCTGATAGATGCCCACTACCACCAGCACTGGACGGTGCCGGAATACGCCAGCGAGCTGCACCTGACCGAATCTCGCCTGACCGATATCTGCCGCCGCTTCGCCAACCGCCCGCCGAAGCGGCTGATCTTCGACCGGCAGCTGCGCGAAGCCAGGCGGCTGCTGCTCTTCTCCGACAACACGGTCAGCGAGATTGCCTGGCAGCTGGGGTTTAAGGATCCGGCCTATTTTGCGCGGTTTTTTAACCGCTTAGTGGGGTGCTCGCCCAGCGCGTACCGGGCGCAGAAAGTACCGGTGTCGTAATTCCCCGGTGGCGCTACGCTTACCGGGGCTACGGTCCGTAGGGCGGGTAAGCGCAGCGCCACCCGCCGAAAAGCCGCACAGATCACAAAACCACATCCCACCCGAAAAGTACCCGCCGTTGTCCCAAACGTCCCTTCACGTTCAGCCCCTCTCAGGCTTCAATTAAACAACAAAAACAAAACATAAATTTAACAACACAATTCCGATACGAGGTCCCTATGAAGCCTGAAGATTTCCGCACAGATGCCAAACGCCCGTTAACCGGTGAAGAGTATTTAAAAAGCCTGCAGGACGGTCGTGAGATTTACATCTACGGCGAGCGCGTCAAAGACGTCACCACCCATCCGGCGTTTCGCAACGCGGCGGCCTCCATCGCGCAGATGTACGACGCGCTGCACAAGCCGGACATGCAGGACACGCTGTGCTGGGGCACCGACACCGGCAGCGGCGGCTACACCCACAAGTTCTTCCGCGTGGCGAAAAGCGCCGACGACCTGCGCCAGCAGCGCGACGCCATCGCCGAGTGGTCACGCCTGAGCTACGGCTGGATGGGCCGCACGCCGGACTACAAAGCCGCGTTCGGCTGCGCGCTCGGTGCCAACCCGGCCTTCTACGGCCAGTTCGAGCAGAACGCCCGTAACTGGTACACCCGCATTCAGGAAACCGGCCTGTACTTTAACCACGCTATCGTTAACCCGCCAATCGACCGTCACAAGCCGGCGGACGAAGTAAAAGACGTCTACATCAAGCTGGAGAAAGAGACCGACGCCGGGATCATCGTCAGCGGCGCGAAAGTGGTGGCCACCAACTCGGCGCTGACCCACTACAACATGATCGGCTTCGGCTCCGCGCAGGTGATGGGCGAAAACCCGGACTTCGCGCTGATGTTCGTCGCGCCGATGGACGCCGAGGGTGTGAAGCTGATCTCCCGCGCCTCTTACGAGATGGTGGCAGGCGCAACCGGCTCCCCGTATGACTACCCGCTCTCCAGCCGCTTTGACGAGAACGACGCCATTCTGGTGATGGATAACGTGCTGATCCCGTGGGAAAACGTGCTGATCTACCGCGATTTCGACCGCTGCCGTCGCTGGACGATGGAGGGCGGCTTCGCCCGCATGTACCCGCTGCAGGCCTGCGTGCGCCTGGCGGTGAAGCTCGACTTCATCACCGCCCTGCTGAAAAAATCGCTCGAGTGCACCGGTACCCTGGAGTTCCGCGGCGTGCAGGCGGATCTCGGCGAAGTGGTGGCGTGGCGCAACATGTTCTGGGCGCTGAGCGACTCCATGTGTTCCGAAGCCACCCCGTGGGTCAACGGCGCGTATCTGCCGGATCACGCCGCGCTGCAAACCTACCGCGTGATGGCGCCAATGGCCTACGCCAAGATCAAGAACATCATCGAGCGTAACGTGACGTCCGGCCTGATCTATCTCCCGTCCAGCGCCCGGGATCTGAACAACCCGCAGATCGACCAGTATCTGGCGAAATACGTGCGCGGCTCCAACGGCATGGATCACGTCGAACGCATCAAGATTTTGAAACTGATGTGGGATGCCATCGGCAGCGAGTTTGGCGGCCGTCACGAGCTGTATGAGATCAACTACTCCGGCAGCCAGGATGAAATTCGCCTGCAGTGTCTGCGCCAGGCGCAGAGCTCCGGCAACATGGACAAGATGATGGCGATGGTCGACCGCTGCATGTCCGAATACGACCAACACGGCTGGACGGTGCCGCACCTGCACAACAACAGCGATATCAACATGCTGGATAAGCTGCTGAAATAATGCAGCGGGAGGTTTTCATGCAATCAGAACAACGCCTGCGTTTTCGCGACGCCATGGCCAGCCTGTCGGCCGCGGTCAATGTGGTCACCACCGAGGGCGAGGCGGGCCGCTGCGGCATTACCGCCACCGCCGTCTGTTCGGTCACGGACACCCCGCCGTCGGTGATGGTGTGCATCAACGCCAACAGCGCCATGAACCCGGTATTCCAGGGCAACGGCAGGCTGTGCGTTAACGTGCTGAACCACGAGCAGGAGATCATGGCTCGCCACTTCGCCGGGATGACCGGCATGGCGATGGAGGAGCGCTTTGCCCTCTCCTGCTGGCAGAAAGGCCCGCTGGCGCAGCCGGTGCTCAAGGGGGCGCTGGCCAGCCTTGAGGGCGAGATTAGCCAGGTGCAAACCATCGGCACGCATCTTGTTTATCTCGTTGAAGTTAAAAATATCATCCTGAGTGACGCGGGACACGGCCTGATCTACTTCAAACGCCGTTTCCACCCGGTCATGCTGGAGACGGAAGTCGCCGTGTAATTCCCCCCCTCGCGCTGGCCTTTTTCCCGGCCAGCGCCGCTTTCTGCAAAAACTCCTAAGGTTTCCGCTAAATCACGCCGTTATATACCCATAAGAGAAATTTTCTGTGCCTGAATACTGACGCCGCATGTCAGTGCACCCGCATCATTCAGCGCATACCTAAATATACAGGATGACCTTATGGCTAAAACGACGCGGAGCCGCTCGGCTGAACGTCTGGTCGATATTCTCCTTGAGCTACATTTAAACGGTGTGGTCAACCGCAGTGCGCTAATGGAAAAATTTAAAATTACCGAGCGCACCGTTTATCGGGATTTAAATGCCCTCTCTCCCATTGTTGAACATACCGGTAACGGGCTATATCGGCTGATCCATTCTGCTCAATCGCCCGGTGGGCAAGGCTTACATCACACCCTTGCTAACTTCCTGAATGCCGACAGCTTTTTCCCGGACAGAAATACGGAATTCTGGCAGAAACTGGAAGCGCGCGTTGACGAAAACCATATTCTTATTCTTGCTAATGAAGCCGAACACACGGTACAGCGCGATATTCGCCGTCATTTAACGAAAATCGAGAAATCGATTAAAAACCATAATGTTTGCCAGATAGTTTATAAGGGTAAAACCCGCCTGATTAATCCCTATAAACTCATTAACAAAAAAAATATATGGTATTTACAAGCCACCGAAAATAGCCGCCTGAAATCCTTCTCGCTGAGCCAGATTAGCTGGTTTGATATTCAGAAAACGACATTTACCCCGGAAGAAAATGTCCTCGAGCTGTTAGAAAAAAGCCTCGATCCCTGGGTGTCTGAAGATACTTTCGCGGTGAAAATATTCATCAAAGATAATATTTCACATTACTTCCTGCGCCGCGATCTTCTACCGGAACAGGAGCTACTGGAGGAGCAGCAGGACGGCGTCACGCTGCGCTGCCAGGCGGCGCACGAGAACCAGATCCTGCCGCTGCTGTTCTACTGGCTGCCCAATATCCAGATTCTGGAGCCGAGCTGGCTGAAGGAGAAACTCATCAGGACGCTGGAGGGCTATCTGGCCGTGGAACGCAATCCGAATAATCAAGTGATCTCAATCACATAATTTCGCCCACCGGCGGCGAGCCGTAACCGCTCGTCGCCTCCTTTGACCGCTCACCCGGTACTTTCAACCACTCATTCATTTACCTTCCTTTACACGCGCGTGGATCTGGCACGATCGCTCCAGCATTAATCAATACCTCCTCACAACGAACCCTGACCCTTTTTTCTTTACATAAAAAACCAGGTCTTACTATGGATACTAAAAAACTACTGAAGCACGTGCCCTGGGCCTTACTCGGGATCCTCGGCGCTTTTTGTCTGGCGGTTGTCGCATTGCGCCGGGGCGAACACGTAAGCGCCCTGTGGATCGTGGTCGCGTCCGTTTCCGTCTATCTTGTGGCTTATCGCTACTACAGCTTGTACATCGCGCAGAAGGTCATGAAGCTCGACCCGACGCGCGCCACGCCGGCGGTCATTAACAATGACGGCCTGAACTACGTGCCAACCAACCGCTACGTGCTGTTTGGTCACCACTTTGCCGCTATCGCCGGTGCAGGCCCGCTGGTCGGCCCGGTGCTGGCCGCGCAGATGGGCTACCTGCCGGGTACCCTGTGGCTGCTCGCCGGCGTGGTGCTGGCGGGTGCGGTGCAGGATTTTATGGTGCTGTTTATCTCTTCTCGCCGTAACGGCGCGTCTCTGGGTGAGATGGTCAAAGAAGAGATGGGCCGCGTGCCGGGGACCATCGCCCTGTTCGGCTGCTTCCTGATCATGATCATCATCCTCGCGGTGCTGGCGCTGATCGTGGTGAAAGCGCTGGCCGAAAGCCCGTGGGGCGTCTTCACCGTTTGCTCTACCGTGCCGATTGCGCTGTTCATGGGGATCTACATGCGATTCCTACGTCCGGGACGCGTGGGTGAAGTGTCGGTGATTGGTATCGTGCTGCTGGTCGCCTCCATCTACTTCGGCGGAGTGATTGCGCACGACCCGTACTGGGGACCGGCGCTGACCTTCAAGGACACCACCATCACCTTCGCGCTGATCGGTTACGCGTTTATCTCCGCGCTGCTGCCGGTCTGGCTGATTCTGGCGCCGCGTGACTACCTGGCGACCTTCCTCAAAATCGGCGTGATCGTCGGTCTGGCAATCGGCATCCTGGTGATCAACCCGGACCTGAAAATGCCGGCAGTGACCCAGTACATCGACGGTACCGGCCCGCTGTGGAAAGGCGCCCTGTTCCCGTTCCTGTTCATCACCATCGCCTGCGGTGCGGTCTCCGGCTTCCACGCCCTGATTGCCTCCGGTACCACGCCTAAGCTGCTGGCGAACGAGAAAGACGCGCGTCTGATCGGCTACGGTGCCATGCTGATGGAGTCCTTCGTGGCGATCATGGCGCTGGTTGCCGCGTCCATCATCGAACCGGGTCTCTACTTCGCGATGAACACGCCTCCAGCAGGCCTGGGCATTACCATGCCAAACCTGCACGAGATGGGCGGCGACAACGCGGCGCTGATTATGGCGCAGCTGAAAGACGCAAGCGCACACGCAGCGGCGACCGTCAGCTCCTGGGGCTTCGTGATTTCGCCTGAGCAGATTATGCAAACCGCGAAAGACATCGGCGAACCGTCCGTGCTGAACCGCGCCGGTGGCGCACCGACGCTGGCCGTCGGTATCGCACACGTGTTCCACAAAGTGCTGCCGTGGGCGGACATGGGCTTCTGGTACCACTTCGGTATTCTGTTCGAAGCGCTGTTCATCCTCACCGCGCTGGACGCGGGTACCCGTGCGGGCCGCTTTATGCTGCAGGACCTGCTCGGTAACTTCGTGCCGTTCCTGAAGAAAACCGACTCTCTGGTCGCCGGTATTCTCGGTACCGCGGGCTGCGTCGGCCTGTGGGGCTACCTGCTGTATCAGGGCGTTGTCGACCCGCTCGGCGGCGTGAAGAGCCTGTGGCCGCTGTTCGGTATCTCTAACCAGATGCTCGCAGCCGTTGCTCTGGTGCTCGGTACCGTGGTCCTCGTGAAGATGAAGCGCACCAAATACATCTGGGTCACCGTGGTACCTGCGCTGTGGCTGCTGCTCTGCACCACCTGGGCGCTTGGCCTGAAGCTGTTCAGCGCCAACCCGCAGCTGGAAGGCTTCTTCTTCATGGCTAACCAGTACAAAGAGAAGATTGCCGCAGGCGGCGCGGATCTGACCGCGCAGCAGATTGCCAACATGAACCATATCGTGGTGAACAACTACACCAACGCGGGTCTGAGCATTCTGTTCCTGGTGGTGGTGTACAGCATCATCTTCTACGGCATCAAAACCTGGCTGAAGGTGCGTAACGCCGAAGGACGTACGGATAAAGAAACCCCGTACGTGCCGGTGCCGGAAGGCGGCGTGAAGACCTCTTCACACCATTAAAAAAATGGCGGGTGGCGCTACGCTGACCCGCCCTACACAGAAACTGTAGGCCCGGTAAGCGTAGCGCCACCGGGCTTTTTCTGTCTGGAACCCACAATGTTTGGTAATTTAGGCGAAGCAAAAAAATACCTCGGTCAGGCGGCAAAAATGCTGATTGGCATTCCGGACTATGACAACTACGTTGAGCATATGAAGACCAACCATCCGGATAAGCCGTACATGACCTACACCGAATTCTTCCGCGAGCGGCAGGAAGCGCGCTACGGCGGAAGTGGAGAAGGCGGCGTCCGCTGCTGCTAAAGGAGAGACCATGACCCCGATTGCCGTTACCCTGCTGACCGGCTTCCTCGGCGCCGGTAAAACCACCCTGCTGCGCCACATCCTGAACGAGCAGCACGGCTTCAAAATCGCCGTCATCGAAAACGAGTTCGGCGAAGTCTCCGTTGACGACCAGCTGATTGGCGATCGCGCCACCCAGATCAAAACCCTCACCAACGGCTGCATCTGCTGTACCCGCTCTAACGAGCTGGAAGACGCCCTGCTGGACCTGCTCGACAGCCGCGATCGCGGTGATATTGACTTCGACCGTCTGGTAATCGAGTGCACCGGCATGGCCGACCCGGGGCCGATTATTCAGACCTTTTTCTCGCACGAGATTCTTTGCCAGCGTTACCTGCTGGACGGCGTTATTGCCCTGGTCGATGCGGTCCACGCCGACGACCAGATGAACCAGTTCACCATCGCCCAGTCTCAGGTGGGCTACGCTGACCGCATCCTGCTGACCAAAACCGACGTGGCGGGCGAAAGCGTTAAGTTGCGCGAGCGCCTGGCGCGCATTAACTCCCGCGCGCCGGTTTACACGGTGACGCACGGCGATATCGACCTGTCTCAGCTGTTCAACACTAACGGCTTTATGCTGGAAGAGAACGTCACCGCAAAACCGCGCTTCCACTTTATGGGCGATAAGCAAAACGACGTGGCGTCGATTGTGGTGGAGCTGGACTACCCGGTGGACATCAGCGAGGTGTCCCGCGTCATGGAGAACCTGCTGCTGTCGTTTGCCGACAGGCTGCTGCGCTACAAAGGGATGCTGTGGATTGACGGCGAACCGAACCGCCTGCTGTTCCAGGGCGTACAGCGTCTGTACAGCGCCGACTGGGACAGGCCGTGGGGCGACGAACCGCCGCACAGCGTGATGGTGTTTATTGGCATCCAGCTGCCGGAAGAGGAGATTCGGGCGGCGTTTGCAGGGCTGAAGAAATAACCGCTATGCATCCCCTCTCCCCAGTAATTTATTAACCTGAAGCGATGAGTTTTGTATCAGGAAAATGAATAAATTACAGCGATGTCCTGGTCCGGCTGTAAATCGCCGAAGCGTTTCCGTAGGGCCGGGGCGAGGCGCAGGGATGCGCCGAGAGGGCGTGGCCTGCAGGGATGCAGGCTCATGCCCGACCCGATAGCCCGAAGGAATAAGCTGAGGGCACCGCGAAGCGGCGATTTACCGCCGGGAGCCCGGGTCGCCAGGGTGGTGGCGATTGAGCCCCCCTGGCACGTTCACCGGTCATGCCGTTACAGAGTAGCAAGGAACATGAAGTGAACGGAATGACCACCAGAGTCGTATGTTCCCCCTCACCCCAGCCCTCTCCCTCAAGGGAGAGGGGGCCGTCTGTGCAGGCATTATTTTGTGGGGATACTTATTTCACCGCCTCCGGCAGCGTCAAAATCCACAGCTCGCTGTCTGACTCCGGCTTCTTCAGGGGCTTCACGCTAAGCGTGGTTTCAACCGGTTTATCATCAAGCGTCAGCTTGCCTTCCGCGTTCACCCGATAATCCTTGAGCTTTTTGCCCTCGACCGGATTTTGCATCGCCACCTTCACGCCAAAGTCGTTATCGTTCGCCACCGCAAGCGTTTTGCTGTCGATCAGCGCCAGCCCTTCGGCCTTTTCCTGCTGCCAGCCAAGGGCGCGCAAATCGACAACCTGCGTTTTAGATGCAAGGGTAATGCCGCGCTGCGCCAGGGTTTTCTCATCATCAAACTCCGCGTATTCGCCCGGCTTGTCGAAGGCGCTCAGGTCGCTCGCCTTGCTGAGATCCACCTTATAAATCAGGTTACGCATCCCGTCGTTTTTATCGCTTCCCTGCTCAATCAGCAGAATGTGCTGGTCATCGAGCGCTACAATGTCGCCGATTTTGGCGTCGCTGTTTTTGTCGTAGGCCGCGCTGTCGATGGGGTAACCGTACATCGCGGTTTTCCCGGTCGCCGGGTCGAAGCTCACCAGACGCGTAAACAGCGCCTGTTTTTTGCTCTTGCCGTCGATATCCAGCGTACTTTGTACGGCGGCGATAATGCGCCCGTCCGGCATACGGGTCAGGCCTTCAAAGCCCCGGTTCGCCTGGCGCCATTTGATGATGTTTGGCAGACCACCCGCGATGGATTTCTCCCCTTCTGCCGCCTGCGGCCCGTGGATCGCCAGGATCTTCCCTTTGCTGTCGACGTTAATCAGGAACGGGCCATACTCGTCGCACAGCCAGTATCCGCCCTTGCCGTCCGGCGTGATGCCTTCCGTGTCCAGCCCGCGGTTGTCCCCCTTCAGCGTCTTTAACGTGTCGCTGAATGCCACTTCATTGGTGGAGCCAATCACGCCGCTTTGCAGCGGCAGACCGTTAATCTCGCCTTTATCGTCATGCAGCGGTCGGGCGTCCGTTGCTTCTGCTTTGCCGTTCTGGACGCGAATGGTCATCAGCAGGGGCGCGAAATCCGGCGTGACAAAAATTTTGGCTTCGTTTTTCCCGCTTTTTGGCGCATCCGCGTTCGGACCGCGATCGGTCACGGTTGCAAAGGTCAGGGCATCGCCCTGCTTGCCCGTAAACAGCAGCCCAGAGCCAATGCCGACAGGGAGTCCATGCGGGAACGCATCGGCAAATGCGCCGCTGTAGCTCACGTGCGAGCCTTCGGGGAAGCTGACGACATAGCGTTCAGCCGTAGGCTGTGCCGCCAGGCCAGAGAAAGAGAGCGCACAACCGATAAGCACAGGAATAATTTTTCTATTCATATTGTTAGCATCCAGTTAGTGAAGCCAACAACGTAAAGAATAAACGTGTCAGAAAAATGACATGAAATAGGCAACCGCATGGGCGACTGAACGTATATTTATCGCCCAAACTGTAAGTCTTTGTTGTTTTGTATGTCACCAGAAACATTTTTGGAAATTATTAGAAAGCCAATTAATTCAAGTCAAATCACTATTCCCGCCTCGTTCAGTTTATGTTTAGTCAAAAAACTAAACCGCTTCTAAACGACGAAAAAATTACCGGTTGACGCCTTTGTAACAAAACACCACCGCAACATTTAAAAATAAAACAATTAACAACCCCAGCATAAAAGCGCGATACCTATCACATTTGCAGTCATAAACATCACTTGTTAAGGTGCGCCCAGATGAATTTAATGACGAGGCATAAAACATGAAAAAACTGAATATCCTTCTTCTTTCTGCCCTGGCTGCCGTATCAGGTTCCGCACTGGCAATGGGCGGCACCGTTGAGCAGGGTAAAAACTTTACTAACCTCAATCTGGAAATGGGTAAATCCTCATCCGGTGTTTATCTCGAAAGTAACTGGCTCAAAAACACCGATGACGGTACCCAGACCGGCGGCATTGGCGCAGGCTACAACCTGGAAGTGGGTCCGGTGATGCTGAATGCGGGCGCGAAGGCAATCTACCTTGGCCCGAAAAAAGGCGATAACGGCGTGGCGTTCCCGATTGGTGGCGGCGTAAACGTTGCGCTGACCGACAGCATCCACGTGTATGGTGAAGGCTATGCTGCGCCAGAAGGCCTGAACAACAGCGTGAAAAACTACGTTGAAGCCAACGGCGGCGTAAGCTGGACGCCAATTACGCCAGTAACCCTGAAAGTGGGTTACCGCCACGTGAGCGTTGATGGTAAAGACGGCCGTCCTGGCCACACGCTGATTGACGGCGCATATGTAGGCGGTGGGGTCACCTTCTGATGAAACACCGCATCACCGCGCTTTGCGTTCTGAGCCTCACGCTGATGCTCACCGGCTGCGTCCAGTACAAATGGGTGAAGCCGGGCGTCAGCGACGCGGAAATGAATAAAAAGCTCACGGAATGCGAAGCGCAGGCGCTGATCGATCTGCCCCCGGATAACGTCGTGACCGGTTCTAGCTCGGAAAAAACGGACAAATCGAAAAAGAAAAAGGACACTTCCACGAGCTACACGGTTGAAGACGCGAATGAATATCGCCGTGGTACGTTAGTCGACAGCTGCATGTTCAAAAGCGGCTGGGACAAGATCGAAGTGCAATAAACCTTTAAAAAACCTGCCGGCTGGCAGGTTTTTTTTTTACCTCTTACTTACGCACCACCACCAGCTTCTGGTTCACAAACTCTTTGATCCCCAGATCCGACAGCTCGCGTCCGTAACCGGAGCGCTTCACGCCGCCGAACGGCAGCTCTGGCGCGGTATCGGTGAGCCAGTTGATGTACACCATCCCGGTCTCGATCCGCGACGCCATTTTCTTCGCGCGTTCGATATCCTGGCTAAACACCGCGCCGCCCAGGCCGTAGTGGGAATCGTTCGCCAGGGCTACCGCCTCGTCGTCGTTTTTCACCACGTACATCTGCGCCACCGGGCCGAAGAACTCCTCGAAGTAAGCCGGATTATCGCGCGAGATATTCGTCAGGATCGTCGGCTCGAAGAAGCTCCCGTCGCGCTGCACCGGCTTGCCGCCATAGTGCAGCGTCGCGCCGTTTTTCACCGCCTCGTTAACCTGTTTGGTCAGCGTTTCCAGCGCATCTTTAGAGGACAGCGGCCCCAGCGTGGTGCTTTCATCCAGCGGGTCGCCAATCTTCACCTGCTTAAACGCCTCGGTGAATTTGCTGAGGAAGGCATCTGCAATCTTTTCATGCAGGATAAAGCGCTTCGCCGCGGTACAGACCTGCCCGGCGTTGTTGAGCCGCGCGTTAACGCCAATTTTCACGGCCTTCTCAAGGTCGGCATCGTCCAGCACCACGAACACATCGTTACCGCCCAGCTCAAGGGTCGATTTCTTGATGTGCTTCGCCGCCTGCGCGGCCACGACGCTGCCGGCTTTTTCGGAACCGGTCAGCGCGGCACCCTGTACGCGATCGTCGGCGATGATGTTCGCCACCTGATCGGACGAGATAAACAGGTTAGTCCACGCCCCTTCCGGCGCCCCCGCTTCGCGCACCAGATGGGCAAAGGCCTCGGCGCAGTGCGGCACGATGCTGGCATGCTTAGCCAGCACGGGGTTACCTGCCGCCAGGTTCGGCGCCAGAACGCGCATCAGCTGGTAATACGGGAAGTTCCACGGCTCAACGGCCATCAGCACGCCGATGGGGTGATGCTCCACCCACGCTTCCCCAAGTTCAGATGGGTACTTCACCGGGGCGAGGAACTGCTTCGCGTTGTCCGCATAGTAGCGGGCGATCTGCGCGCACAGCTTCACCTCGCCGCGGCTCTGTTCGATGAGCTTACCCATCTCCTGGCTGGCGATTTTCGCCAGCTCCTCGGTGCGCTCGTCGATCAGGTCGGCGAGCTTATGCAGCACCGGCAGGCGCTGGCTGATGTCGCCTTTCGCCCATTCTGAATGGTAGAGCGCATCGGCCGCCTTCAGCGCCGCTTCGATATCCGAGTCGGTATGTGAGGGGTATTCTTTGATGAGCTGGTTAGTGGCAGGATTTACTGTCTGATAAGCCATGTCGAATCTCCTTGTTTTACCGCTTAGGGTATTAAGGGTAGTCAACATGACTGAAAATAACAGTAAAGTTTGGTATGTATGCTGACTCGAAGTTCCCGCCTCGCCATTTTCTTCTTGAGATAGATAATGGCATTAATTACTATCAATCGATTAATCCGAAACCTACTAATTACTGACAATAGTTATTTAGACCATCAAGGTAACATAGTGAAACTATTCAAAAATGACGATGCTTTCTTCGATAGAGTATCAAAAATTAGCACAATATTTGCTACTACAGGAACGTTAGCCTTCGGCATTTATGCCTACTTTAATACGATACACCCCGTATTTGAAAAAGAAAAAGAGTTGCAAGGCTTAAGAGCAGAAAAGCTTAGTCTTGAATCAGAGAAGAGTAGATTAAGTACTGACAATCTCTTATTGAAAAATAAATTCATAGCATCGAGCAATCGTTTGAATGAACTCAATGAAAAACTTAACAAAACAAACACCGTTCTGTTAGAGAAGCAAAATTTTCTTGATAAATTAAACAGAGATCTTGTTGTAGCACAAAAGCAAACCATCCTCGGAAAACTAGATATGCTGCGGGAAAAACTCCTTAGCACCGCCATTTATCAAATATCAACAAAAGGAAAAACAAAGTTTGATATTATTTCTTATTCAAGCTCATTACTTCCAGACAAAAAAAAGAAACTTTCACCTACTGATAAAAAAGCTTATGAATATTTTGAAGATTACATTCACAAAAATAGCAACCAAGAAATCGAGGAGATTGACGACATCATAAAGTATGCCGTTATGCTGCCTGTATCATATAAAATTAAAGAAAATATGTTAAATGATAATGACTAATCTTTGTTTAGCTAAGGGCTTTGCACATTCCCCCCGTCTCCCTCTATCCTTAACCCATGGAAAAAATAGCTGAACTCAAACGCGCCAAGCTGCTGGCGCTGTCGCTGCTGCTGGTTGCCGCCGCGGCGTTTATCACCACCCTGTTCCTGCCGCAGACCTTCTGGGTGCGCGGCGTGAAGGCCATTGCCGAGGCGGCGATGGTCGGCGCGCTGGCAGACTGGTTTGCCGTGGTTGCGCTGTTCCGCCGGGTGCCCATTCCGTTTATTTCGCGCCATACGGCGATCATCCCGCGCAATAGGGACCGAATTGGCGACAATCTCGGCCAGTTCGTGCAGGAGAAGTTTCTGGATACCCAGTCGCTGGTAGCGTTGATCCGCCGCTATAAGCCCGCACAGATGATAGGAGCCTGGTTCAGCAAGCCTGAAAACGCCCAGCGCGTCGGGCTGCATCTGATGCAGGTGATGAGCGGTTTTCTCGAACTGACCGACGACGGGCGCATCCAGCGTCTGCTCAAACGCGCGGTGCATAAGGCCATCGACAAGGTCGACTTCACCGAAACCAGCGCCGTGATGCTGGAGAGCATGACCAAAAACAATCGCCACCAGGTGCTGCTGGACGCCATCATCAACCGCCTGATTACCCTGATTCAGCGGGAAAGCACGCGGGACTTTATTGCCGACCAGATTGTCCACTGGCTGAAGACCGAGCACCCGCGCAAAGCGATGGTGCTGCCCACCGAGTGGCTGGGCGATCAAAGCGCGGAGATGGTGTCGAACGCGGTGAACACGCTGCTGGACGACATCAGCCACGACCGCACGCACCAGATCCGCCAGGCGTTCGACCGCGCCACGCTGAAGCTTATCGACAACCTGAAAAACGATCCGGAAATGGCGGCAAAAGCCGACAACATCAAGCACTACCTGAAAAACGACGAGGCGTTTAACCGCTATCTGGGCGAGATGTGGGCCGACCTGCGCCAGTGGCTGAAGGCGGATATGCAGAGTGAAGACTCGCGCGTGAAGCAGCGCATCGCCAACGCCGGGCTGTGGTTTGGCGAAACGCTAACAAACGACGCCAGCCTGCGGGCGTCTCTGAACGAGCATCTGGAACAGGCCGCGCACCGCCTCGCGCCGGATTTCGCGGCGTTTCTGACCCGCCACATCAGCGACACGGTCAAAAGCTGGGACGCCAAAGACATGTCCCGGCAGATTGAGCTGAACATCGGCAAGGACCTGCAGTTTATCCGCGTCAACGGCACGCTGGTGGGCGGGACGATTGGTCTGGTCCTGTTTTTATTTTCACAACTCCCCGCCGTGCTGGGGCATTAATCGGCTTTAGGCGGCGCGATGATGTAGCGCGTCGCCTCGAAGCGATTCAGGATCAAATGCACCAGAAAGACCATCGTCAGCGTTGCCACCAGCGAAAAGGTGACGGAGGTGATGCGATAGAGATCGCTGAACACCAGGTCGCTGTCCGGGTGCATGTTCTGCCCGAACATAATGCCGATGGTGGTAATGCTGGAGAACCCCACGCCGGCACCGACCTTCTCCATCACGTGCAGGCGCGCGCCAAACGCCAGCCCGAGGCCGATCAGCGGCATCATCAGCAGCATATGGCTGCTGTGGTCGTAGAGGATGAGTTGGACGACCAGAATATAGAGACAGCCCAGCACCACGCCGACCACGCGCCAGATGGAGCTCATCACCGCGCCGCGATAGTGCATCGGGAACAGGATTAAAATCCCCGCCATCAGCGCCGAAAGCGAATCGCTTAAATCGCTCATCTGAAAAACGACGAAAATCAGCGTCGCAACGGTGCCGGAGAGCAGCGACTCGTGGCGCACGCGGGCGTCATCTTTATCGATCAGCGGCGGTGGCCTGCGCGGCTCGACGTCCGGCAGAAGATAATTCATCAGCGCGCTCAGGCACACCGCCATCACGCTTGCTTCGATGTTGGAAAACAGCAGCGTGTGCCAGTTGGTGGTGGGGTAGCTCATAAAATTGAGCATCACGCTCTGGCACACCACGCCCATTGAACCGAACAGAAACAGCGGCCCCTTGCTCATAAAGCGAAAGCGCATCACGTACAGGGCAAACACCACCAGCGTCATGATGACCGGCCATTGCGACAGATAGCCGATAATAATCACCATTTCCACGCAGTTGAGCGATGCGCTGAAGATAAACTGCTTCGCCACGTGGCGGTTAAACACCGGGACCAGCGAAAGCAGCATGATCGGGTAGACCACAAAAAAGACGCCGTAGCTAGTGTTGTAAAAGCTGGAGATGCTGAGCGCAATCATCCCGGCAAAGACGATGCGCAGAGTCTGGCGAAAGTCGTTTGCCGTATAGACGATGTTGCCGTGCGGGGTAAATACCCGCGCCAGGGTGCTAATAGACATAGTGAAGCAGGCTCACCAGGTGTATTTGCATCCCGGAGAAGAAGCGCGCTAACGGCCCTTCGCTATTGTAAAGCTGCACGGTCGCGCGGGCGCCGGTCGGCAGATGCTTCGGCAGCGGCTCGTCCAGCGTCACGTGAATGCGCATTCGCTGGGCGTCACGTACCCAGCGGTTAGAGGTTTCTGGCTCGGAAAGCTGGCCGTTAACGGCCTCCTGACCGGCGAGGATCCCCGCGTCGCTGCTGGTCACGTGGGCGCGAAAAACGTGCCCCGGGAAGGCGTCAAACACCACCGCGGCATCGGTGCCCTGGTGGGTATGGCGCAGGCTTTTTTCACGAAAATCGGCCACGATATCGGTCTGGTTGTTCACCAGCGCCAGCGCGGCCGAGCCGGAGGTGGCATAAAAACCGGGGCTTAGCTGCAGGTTGCTGACCGTGCCGTCCGCCTGGGCGTAGACCTTCGTCCAGCCGAGGTTCAGCTCCGCTTCGTCCAGCGCGTTACGGTATTTTTGCAGCGTCACGTTGCGGTGCTCGTCCCGCTCGCCGCGCTGAATGCGCAGGTTCTGGATGTTCGCCTGAATCGAGCTGACGGACTGCTCGCTGCTCTGCCAGGTCGTGCGGACCTTATCCAGATCCGACTGCGAGACGTTCTGTAGCGTGCTCAGCTTCTGGTAGCGATCGAAGGTCACTTTGTCGTTACGCGCGGTCAGCACCGCGGTTTTCAGGCTGGCCTGCGCGGCGGCGATCTGCGCGTCCAGCTGTTCGTTGGAAAGGCGAGCCTGCTCGAGCGCGATTTGCGCCGCTTCCACTTTATTGCGAAACGGCGTGTCATCGAGCTCAAACAGCAGATCGCCCCGCTTCACCTGGCTGTTGTTGTGCACATGCACGGCCGCCACATAGCCGGAAACGCGCGGAGAAACCGGCGTTACCACGCGCATCACGGTGGAGTCCGGCGTCAGCGGGATCCAGATGTCGGCGACGACAAAGTAGACAAACATCAGCAGGAAAGAGGCAATACTCACCCTTACCCAGCGGGCAAACTTTTGTTCAGGAGTCATTATTTTTCGGTCTTGTTATCTTCTTCGCGGATTGTCCGCAAATTGCAGGCGATTTGATTCAGGGTGGCGCTGAAAACGTCGAGATGTTCCGGCGCGATATTTTGCGATACGCGCGTCTGAAGCGTCTCAATGACCTGGGTGAGCCTTTTAAGTACAGCTTTTCCCTCAGGCGTCAGCGTCAGAAGCCGGATGCGCTTGTCATAAGGCGATACGGTGCGCAGCAGGTAACCCTGTTTTTCCAGCTGTGTCAGGGTGCGCATCAGCGGCGGCAGTTCAATGCCCTGCACCTCCGCCAGCTCACTCACCGAGACGTTATCCCCTAGCTGATGCAGCTGCATCATCACCGTCCAGCTCGACTGGGTTAACCCGGTATCGAGAATGGCGTCGTCAATCACGGCGCGCCACTGGCGCACGATCATCGCCATCCGCATGCCCATCGGCCTGCGGCAGAACAGTTCTTCTTCACTCATGGGGAAACCTCTCGTCACACGCAGTCACGATAATAGTTATCAGGGTAAGTATCAAGAAACGAGAAGTTAAAGCGCAGGAATTGCGAAATGATGTCTCCCTCTCCCCGTGGGAGAGGGCCGGGGTGAGGGCACCAGCCCGCAGCAAAGTTTAGCGGCTAAAATGCTTCCTGACGGCACTTTTCCCCGACGCCGTCACCACCACCTCCCTGTACCCCGCCACCCGCTGGATCCAGCCTTTACTTTCCAGATGCATGAGCAGCGCCGCGCCGGCCTCACCGCCAAGATGAAACCTCCGCTCGCTCCAGTCCAGGCAGGCGCAGCAGGCCTTGCGGCGGGGATGAGAACTTAGCGGAATGCCGAGCGTCAGAAACTGCTCGCGGCCATGTAGCGTGAGCGCTGAACCGTCTGCCTCAAGCCAGCCTTCCGCCTGCATGAACTCATAGATCTGCACGGCCACCGCGCCCGCAAGATGGTCGTAGCAGGTCCGGGCTTCACGCAGGGCTTTTGGCGCCGAGGTTTCCGGCGGCGTGATGCGGCTCCAGGAGAGCCCCATCATCTGCTCGACCAGCGCCGCCACGTCGTGCCCGGCAAGGCGATAATAGCGGTGTCTCCCCTGAGACAGGCAGGTAATCAACTTCCCTTCCACCAGCCGGGCGAGATGCCCGCTGGCGGTCGACGGCGCCACCTCTGCCGCAGCGCTCAGTTCGGTCGCCGTCCACGCCCGCCCGTCCATCAGCGCGCAGAGCATCTTCACGCGCGACGGATCGGCCATTGCCGCCGCCACCGCGGCAACGGCCTGCTCCAGCGCCGCGCTGTTATCAGGGGGTAAGCTCGTCTTTAACATTCGTCGCCCAGGGTTCGGTGATCTCTGCGGCCAGCTTATCATCATCCGTCAGCAGAATAAGGTGATTCGCATGGTCGCTGTACTGGGTCAGGATTGACACGCCCTTTGCGGCCAGCGCCGCCGCAATTTCACCCAGCTCGCCGGGACGCTCCTGCTTGAGTTTTCTGATAACCGGCTTGCGTACGTCCTGCACGTTGAACCCGCCATCGGTCAGCACGCGACGAGCCTTTTCCCCCTCTTCCACCAGGAAGTGGGCATGCGTGCCAAATACGCCACCGCCTTCCAGCCCTACACCGTTGCGGCCCAGCAGCTGTCCAAAGCGCGCCAGTTCACCGGGGATATCGCTAAAAATCACATGAACGTCATACATCGCTATGCCCTCCGGTTTCGGAACTGTACTCCCGCACCACCTGCGCCACGCGAATGCGGTAGTACGCGAAAATCGACTCCCGCCCTTCGGCCTGCGCCGCCTGGTGAAACGCGTTCTGCTTCCAGCGACGTATAGCCTCTTCGTCACGCCACCAGGAGAGCGAGAGAATTTTGCCGTCGGTGGTCAGGCTCTGAAAACGTTCGATATCAATAAAGCCGTCGATATCCGCCAGCAAAGGCTTGAGTTCGGCGGCAAGCTGCAGGTAGCGCGCCTGATGATGAGGCTCCGCTTTGGCTTCAAAAAGGACTGCAATCATGGGTGTCTCTCCGTTGTAAGGGTGAGGAGAGAATGCAGGAGGAAAAAACACAATGCTTCGGTAAGGAGCGAAGTGTTAAGACAGATGGCGCTGTGCTCAACTTCTCGTTGAATTCCGGTGATGACGCACCTATGATTAATGTACGGATAAATGCCGTACATTATTTTTGCCTGTTAACGAGGCGTAAAGCCCGGATAAAGATTGAGAATGAAACCATGTCAGCACTGAAGAAGCAGCGCATCGATCTCCGGTTAACCGAAGATGACAAAAACATGATCGAAGAAGCGGCGGCAATGACAAACCAGTCGATTTCACAATTCATGGTCAGCACAGCCTCTGAACGCGCAGCAGAGGTAATTGACCAGCACCGCCGCCTGGTCCTTAGCGAAGCATCCTGGAATACGGTGATGGATGCCATCAGCAATCCGCCTGCGCCAAATGACCGCCTGAAGCAAGCGGCTAAGCGTCTCCGGGATATGGAGTAAAACGTGAACGACGTGAAGATAGGGATTTTTTCAGAAGACGTTGAGTATGACCTAAGCCAGTTCGATTGCGGAGAAGAGAGCCTTAATACCTTTCTGACGGAGCACCTGAAACGCCAGCATCGTGGAAAGTTTTTGCGGGGTTATGTCCTCACCACACAAGAGCCAAAACCGCGTATTCTGGGCTATTACACACTCTCCGGAAGCTGTTTTGAAAAGGCTTACCTGCCCTCAAAAACTCAGCAAAAACGTATTCCTTATAAAAATGTGCCGAGTGTCACCCTTGGCCGCCTGGCGATTGATAAACATCTTCAGGGGCAAGGATACGGAGAATTACTCGTTATTCATGCCATGAAGACCGTTTATTTGGCCTCCTTTGCCGTCGGCATCCACGGTCTGTTTGTTGAAGCACTCAACCATAAAGCCAAAGATTTTTACCTCAAAATGGGGTTCATACCGCTCCAGGCCGAGAATGAATTCACGCTGTTCTTACCGACGAAAACCTTTGAGAGCGTGTTTGAAGAGTGATACTGCACGTAACGCCCCGGCTAGCGGGGCGTGCTTTACCTTCAGCAGACTTAACCCAGAACCGACCTCGGCTCCATAAACGCCCGAATTCCCCACTCACCCATCTCGCGCCCCACGCCGGAGTGTTTGAAGCCACCGAACGGCGCTTTCGGTTCATGGGCAAGCGTGTTCACCAGCACGCGACCGGAAACAATCTGCTGCGCCACGCATCGCGCGCGGCCCGCATCACGGCCAAGCACCATCGCGCTCAGTCCGTATTCTGTGTCATTGGCAATGGCGATCGCCTCCGCCTCATCCTGATACGGGATGACGCACAGCACCGGGCCAAAAATTTCGTCGCGGGCAATGGTCATCCGGTTGTTAACGTCGGCAAACAGCGTCGGACGCACGAACCAGCCGTCCCGCGTCCCGTCCGGTCGCCCTTCGCCGCCCGCCAGCAGGCGCGCCCCCTCTTCGATCCCTTTGCGAATATACCCCTGCACCCGCTGCCACTGCTTCTCGCTGACCATCGGGCCAACCTCTGTCGCGCTATCGCGCGGGTCGCCGGATTTCACCGCCGCCACGGCCTGCGCCAGCGCGGCTTCAATTTCTTCCTGGCGCGACCGGGGCACAAGAATACGCGTCCCGGCCACGCACGCCTGCCCGCTGTTCATAAACCCGGACTGGATCGCCAGCGGGATCGCCTGCGCCAGATCCACATCATCCAGCAGGATCGTCGGCGATTTGCCGCCTAACTCCAGCGTCACGCGCTTAAAGCTTTCCGCCGCGTTACGCAGGATCGACTTGCCGGTATTCGTCGAACCGGTAAACGAAATTTTCGCGACGTCCGGGTGACGGCTGATTGTTTCGCCCACCGTCTCGCCGCGCCCGGTGACGATATTAAACACGCCCGGCGGCAGCGCGGCATCGCGCAGCGCTTCGGTGATAATCCGGGTTTGCAGAGCGCTCATTTCGCTCGGCTTGATCACCGCCGTGCAGCCCGCCGCAAGCGCGACCGCCAGCTTGCCGCAGATAAACCCTGCATCGCTGTTCCACGGCGTGATCAGCCCGGCCACGCCAAGCGGCGTCATCTGCACCGTGGCTGCCCCTGCGGGGGTGACAAACTCAAACGCCTCCAGCGCCTCGATGGCCTGGGCAATCACCTCCGCCGGGTAGCTGGCCATCCACGCCGAGCGCGAGGCCGGCGCGCCGTACTCTTCGATTACCGCTTCCAGCAGATCGTCGTGTCGGGCGACCACGGCGGCATGCATGCGCTTCAGCGCGGCGATGCGTTCCTGCTTTGTGGTCTGCGACCACGCCGGAAACGCCGCTTTTGCCGCCGCGATGGCGCGCTCTGCGTCGACCTCATCCGCCAGACGAACCTTACCGATGACCCGCGCCGTCGCCGGGTTGTACAAATCAAACCACTCGGTGCCGTGCGGGGTAACAAATTCGCCGTTAATAAAGATCTGTTCGATGGTGTGCATATAAACCTCCTCAGGCTGTGTGAGCACAGTCTGGCACGGCTTCTCCGTTGCGATAATCCACGCTATGCTGCAAGGGTTGTTTCGATTTTCAGGATAATCTATGCATCGTTCAGGTCTGACAGAGCTGGAAGTGGTGATGGCGGTGGTGCGGCGCGGCAGCTTTCGCGGCGCGGCGCAGGAGCTTGGGATGTCCGCCACGGCGGTCAGCAATGCCATCGCCGGGCTGGAGAGCCGCCTTGAGACGCGCCTTTTCAACCGCACCACCCGCAGCGTGGCGCTCACCGACGCCGGGCAGCGCTACGTGGCGCGTATCGGCCCGGCTCTTCAGGAGATCCGTCTCGCCGGGGAGGAGATCCACAGCGACACCGGGGAACCCGCCGGCACGCTGCGCCTCAACGTGCCGAACCATATCGGCGCGCTGTTTCTGGACCAGCTGCTGATCGACTTCATGATCCGCTACCCGAAAATGCGCGTGGAAACGGTGAGTGAAGCGAGGATGATCGACATCGTCGCCGAAGGCTATGACGCGGGGATCCGCCTTGAAGAGTCCGTTCCGCAGGACATGATCGCCGTGCCGCTGACCGGCGAGATCCGCCAGCTTGTTACCGCCACACCGGACTATTTCGCCCGTCACGGTATACCCGAAACGCCGGACGATCTGCTTTCACATCAGGGGATCGGCATGCGCATGGCCCACGGCGGGATCTACCGCTGGGAACTGGCGCGTCGGGGTGAAACGTACGCGCTTGCCGTGCCGCCGCGCTTTGCGACGTCCGATCTTTTTGCCTCGATCCGCGCCGTGAAAGCGGGATTAGGGGTGGGATTTTTGCCGGAACTCTATATTCGTGAAGAGCTTGAGAAGGGAGAGCTGGTGAGCGTCTTAGACGAGTGGGCGCAGCCCTTTGCCGGGCTGCGCCTGTACTACCCCGGCCATCGCCACGTCCCGCCGGGGCTACGGGCGCTGGTGGCGACGATCCGCGAGCGCGGGATTATTCCAGGTTAGCCTTATTCAGCCCGTAAGCCGCATCCAGCGAGCCGGGTGCCATGCGGGAGGTGATTCCCAGACGGTTCCAGGCGTTGATCGCCACGATGGCGAAGTTCAGCTCTGAAATCTCAACGTCCGAGAAGTGCTCCGCCACGCTGCGGTACAGCGCGTCGCTCACGCCGTGAACGCCGATCTGGGTCAGCGCTTCGGTGAAGGCCAGCGCGGCTTTTTCGCGGGCGCTGAACAGCGGGGACTCGCGCCAGGCCGCCAGATGGTACAGACGCAGCTCGCGCTCACCGGCGATTTTGGCCTCTTTCGAGTGCATATCCAGGCAGAAGGTGCAGCCGTTCAGCTGCGATACGCGAATGTCGATCAGGTGCTTCAGCGCCGGGTCGATGGAGGTTTTTGCCACCTCCATGCTCAGGGCGGACAGGGCGTTGGCGAGGGCAGGTGTGGCTTTGTGGTGGTTGACGCGAGTGCTCATGGTCTTTCCTCTAATTTACACTGTATGTGTCATGCGATGAGGCAAATCTACGCCGTTCATGACATAGTAAAAAGATACAAAAAGCGTGAAACGAGGTAGGACATGAAGCCGGGCTATCACGAGATTTATTCCCGCTATCGCGACAACATCACGCGCGGCGTGCTTAAGCCGGGCGATAAGGTCCCTGCCATCCGCGTGCTGGCCGAAGAGTTGAAGGTGGCGCGTAAAACCGTCGAAACGGCGTATGCCATCCTGACGGGCGAAGGGTATCTGGTAAGCCAGGGCGCGCGCGGCACGCGCGTGAACCCGGATTTACTGTTACCGGACAAGGCTGCCCCTGCGGAACAGCCCACCGGCACGCTTCCGGCATCGCTCATCAGCCAGCGCGAACGAGCTGGGTTTCTGCGCCCCGGAATCCCTGCCCTCGACAGTTTTCCGTATAAAAAATGGCTGCTGCTGGCAGGCCAGGCGACGCGTTCCATGCGCCAGGAGGAGATGCTCAACCCGCCGGTGCTGGGCTGGTATCCGCTGCGCCAGGCCATCGCCAGCTATCTGAACATCTCGCGCGGGCTCTCCTGCACCGCCGAGCAGGTGCTGATCACCAGCGGCTACAGCGGCAGCCTGCGGCTGATCCTCGACACGCTTGCCAGCCGCAGCGACAAGGTGGTGTTTGAAGATCCGGGCTATTTTATGGGCCAGCAGCTGCTCAAGCGGATCGTGCCTCGCCTGCACACCGTGCCGGTCGATCGCAGCGGTATCGACACGGAATACCTGCTCCGTCACCATCGCGACGCCCGTTTTGCCATCGTCACCCCGTCGCACCAGAGCCCGCTGGCGGTCACGCTCTCCCTGCCGCGCAAGCAGCAGTTGCTCGACTGGGCAAGCCAGAACGCGGCGTGGATTATCGAAGACGATTACGACGGGGAGTTTCACTACACCCGCAAGGTGCTGCCGTCGCTAAAAAGCCTCGACCTGCACGACCGGGTGATTTTTATGGGCACCTTCAGTAAAACCATTATGCCGTCGCTGCGCATGGGCTACGTGGTGATGCCCGCCAGCACCGTCGGGGCCTTTACCGACTGCGCGGATATAACCACCAGCGGCCAGCCGGTGCTGACGCAAAAGATCCTCACCGCGTTTCTCAACGAAGGGCATTTCTTTCGTCACCTGAAGAAGATGCGCGCCCTGTATCAGACCCGCCGCGACTGGATGATTGCCGCCCTGCAGGAGGTGTATGGCGATCTGTTTTTCACCGAGCAAAACGACGGCGGGATGCATATCGTGGCGTTTCTCACCAGAGGAAGCGGCGACCGGGACGTGGCGCGCTGCTGGCAGGAACAGCAGCTGCAGGTCAATGCGCTTTCGGAGTGGTATCGCGGGTCCGGGAAGCGCTACGGGCTGGTGATGGGCTATAACAACGTGCGGTCGTATGAAGAGGCAGTGGAATTGCTGGAAAGGCCGAAACGGCAGACGTTTGAGCTGTTGAGCTGAACATCGCCGGGTGGCGGCTACGCCTTACCCGGCCTACTCGATCCCGTAGGCCCGGTAAGCGTAGCGCCACCGGGCGATGACGCGGCTCATACATCATGCCGCGACAACCCAACGTCCTTGAGCTGCTCGTCGCTCATCTGGCTCAGAATGCGGCGGGTACGGTTGATGCGATACCAGTTACGCAGCGTTTTCGCTACCCAGACAAACACGATAAACGGACGTTTTGAACGATTCTCGTAGAATTCCATGATGCTCTCCTCGCTGTGTCAGTGGGGTTATCATCACGGAAAACGGCCTGTACAATACAGATTCAAAAACTGCTTTTGTTTACCATACAGATCCGATAAAACGGTATCTGCATGGCGGTTTACCCATCAATCTGTACTGGTTTAACAATCTGTATGGTGAAAACAAAGGATACAGCATGACGCGCTACCAACATCTGGCCAACCTTCTGGCGGAACGTATCGAACAAGGGCTGTATCGCAGCGGCGAACGTCTGCCGTCGGTACGCACGCTGAGCCAGGAGCACGGCGTGAGTATCAGCACCATACAGCAGGCCTACCAGATCCTCGAAAATCTCCAGCTGATCACCCCTCAGCCGCGCTCCGGCTATTTTGTCTCGCAGCGTAAAGCCCAGCCGCCGGTACCGGCCATGACGCGCCCGGTGCAGCGCCCCGTGGACGTGACCCAGTGGGATGAGGTGATGATGCTGCTGGACGCCCGCGCCGACAAAGAGATGATCTCCTTCGGCGGCGGCTCGCCGGACATTAACCAGCCGAGCCTGAAGCCGCTGTGGCGCGAGATGAGCCGCATTGCGCAGCATAACCCGGGCGAGATGCTGAGCTATGACGTGCTTGACGGGCGGCTGGAGCTGCGCGAGCAGATCGCCCGCCTGATGCTGGACGGCGGCTCCACCGTCGCGGCAAACGAGATTGTGATCACCAACGGCTGCCACGGCGCGCTGTCGATTGCCCTGCTGTCGGTGTGCAAACCGGGAGATATCGTGGCGGTAGAATCGCCGTCGTTTCACGGCACCATGCAGATGCTGCGCGGCTTCGATATCAAGGCGATTGAAATTCCCACCGATCCCGAGACCGGGATCAGCATCGAGGCGCTCGAGCTGGCGCTGGAGCAGTGGCCTATCAAGGCGGTGATCCTGGTGCCCAACTGCAATAACCCGCTCGGGTTTATCATGCCCGAAGCGCGGAAAAAGCAGGTCTTATCCCTCGCCCAGCGGCACGATATCGTAATTGTTGAGGATGATATTTACGGCGAGCTGGCGGCTGAGTACCCGCGCCCGCGCACCATTCATTCGATGGATATCGACGGCCGCGTGATCCTCTGCAGCTCGTTTACCAAAACCGTGGCGCCGGGCCTGCGCGTCGGCTGGATTGTGCCGGGGCGCTATTACGACCGGGTGATGCACATGAAATACGCTGCGGGCGGGTTTAACGTCCCTGGCACGCAGATGGCGGTGGCGGCGTTTATCCGCGACGGCCATTACCATCGCCACGTGCGCCGCATGCGTCAGATTTATCAGCAGAATATGGAAACCTACACCTGCTGGGTGCGGCAGTATTTTCCGGCAGAGATTTGCGTCACGCGCCCGCAGGGAAGCTTCCTGCTGTGGATTGAGCTGCCGGAGAAGGTCGACATGGTGTGCGTCAGCAAGCAGCTGTGTCGGCTGAAAATTCAGGCCGCGGCCGGGTCGCTGTTTTCCGCCTCCGGGAAGTACCGCAACTGTCTGCGGATCAACGTGGCGCTGCCGCCGACGGATAAGCATCGCGAGGCGTTGAGGAAGTTGGGAGAGGCGATTGTGATTGCGATGGAGGAGTAGTGCGGTCCGATGCCCTCACCCCGACCCTCTCCCACAGGGAGAGGGTGAAAACCGCACCGGGCGCTGGCTAACGGCTCAGAACGTCCACGAAACGCTGCCCACAATGCTGCGTTCTGCGCCAAAGTAGCAGTAGGAAAGCGAGTTACACGCCGCCACGTAGCGCTTGTCCGTCAGGTTGTTAACGTTCAGCTGCGCGCTGATCCCCGTCAGCCCAATCTTAGACAGGTCGTACCCCACCACCATATCCATCAGCGTGTACGACGGCAGCGTATGGGTGTTCTGACGATCGCTGGTGACGCCGTTCACATAGCGTACGCCCGAACCCACGGTCAGGCCGTCAAGCGGACCCGTTTTGACGTCGTAGCTCAACCAGGCGCTGGCCATGTTACGCGGGGCATAAACCGCGCGTTTGCCCTGCTCTTCCGGGCTACTTTTCTTATAGCGAATGTCGGTATAGGTATACGCGGCCTGCATGCGCAGGCTGTCAGTCAACTGTCCAATCGCTTCCAGCTCAACCCCTTCTGACTCAATTTCGCCGATCGAACGGTACGGATCGGTTGGCTCCTCCTTGGTGGCGATGTTCTTCTGATTGATACGGAACACCGAGGCGCTGAACTGGCTGTTCATCCCCTCAGGCTCATATTTCACCCCGGCTTCCCACTGCTTGCCCTTCATCGGCTCCAGGATATTGCCCTGCTCGTCGGCAAAGCTGGTCGGCGTAAAGGCGGTTGAGTAGCTCACGTAGGGTGCCACACCGTTATCAAACAGATACAGCAGCGCCGCGCGACTGCTGACGTTGTGCTTATCCAGATCGCTGCGGGTATGGTTAAAGCTGTCGATATTTGACACGCTGACCCGGTCGTAACGCCCGCCTAGCGTCAGACGCCAGCGATCCAGGGACATCTGATCCTGCAGGTAATACCCCGTCTGGCGCAGCTTGTGCTTTTCCTGGCTGTACTGCGTAATGTAATCCGGCTTCGCGCCGTAGACCGGATTGAAGGCGTCGATCGGCGGAAATCCGCCGTAATAACCCGTCACGTTATTCGTGCGATCCTGGTAGTCCATCCCGATCAGCACGCGGTGGTTCACCGCCCAGGTGTCAAAACTGCCGTCGATCTGGTTATCCAGCGTGATGGCATTCATCTTCTCGTCGGATCCCGAATAGCCACGGTTAAGCTCGGTTTCATTCAGCCAGCCTGCGGCATAAACCTGGTTCAATTCCACTTTGGTATGCGCATAGCGCAGCTTCTGACGCACCGACCAGCCGCTGTCAAACATGTGCTCAATGTTGTAGCCCACCATGTTTTCACGACGATCGTATTTGTCATAATCATCCTCGCCTTCAAAGAAGGTGTTGGAGATTTTCTTGCCGTAGTGCGGTACGACAGTCCCTTCATACGGCAGGCCCGAGTGGCCGCCGCCTTCCGGATCGCGGTGCAGATAGGCCATCAGTTCCAGACGGGTATTGTCAGTGATGCGCCAGGTCAGGCTCGGCATCAGCGCGTAACGTTCTTCCTTCAGCGGATCGAACTGGGAATCAGCGTAGCGGGTCATCCCGCTGAGGCGCACCGCCACGCGGTCGTTATCGTCAACCGGACCGGTGACGTCGAACATCGCCCCGCGCTGGTTATTGTTCCCGGCGAACAGCTTGATCTCCCCGCCCGGATCGAACGACGGTTTACGGGACGTAAGAGCCACAATCCCACCCGGCGATGAGCGCCCGTACAGCACGGAGGCCGGGCCGCGCACCACTTCTACGCTCTCAAGGAACCAGGGATCGATCACCAGCGAGCTGTGGGAGTTGGTGTCTCCCATCATCTTCAGGCCATCGAGATAGATGTTATCCAGGCTGCCGTCGGAGAAGCCGCGCAGCACGATATAGTCGAAGCGGTTTGAGGCACCGATCTGATTGCTGTAGACCCCCGGCGTGTAGCTCACCGCCTGACGCACGCTGGTTGCGCCCTGCTCCTCGAACTGCTCGCGCGTGACGATAGAGACCGACTGCGGGGTTTCGATATCAGGGGTTTCAAGCTTAGTGGCCGCAGACTGCATCTGCGACGTCACCACCACGGTATCCGTTTTTTGGGCATCCTGCGCCAGCGCAGGAAAAACGACACTTCCGGTAACCCATCCCACCAGCAGTGCCAGACGCGTTTTAGCAAACATAACTCTCTCCAGAGATAATTCTTATTGTTAATAAGAATTATTACCTTTTTGAGAGAGCAAACGGCTATGCGTGCCGCCAGGTTACCTATGCGCGATGACAAACCGCACGGGAAGCGTTAGCAGGAACGGGAAAAGTGCATTACTGCGTTTTACGTACCTCGCCGGGCGAAATACCGTAGCGGCGACGATATGCGGTAGAGAAATTTGTGGCATGCTGGTAGCCGCACATCCA
Organism: Enterobacter sp. FW301-JW81; assembly: GCF_058788735.1. Classification (NCBI taxonomy): domain Bacteria; kingdom Pseudomonadati; phylum Pseudomonadota; class Gammaproteobacteria; order Enterobacterales; family Enterobacteriaceae; genus Enterobacter; species Enterobacter sp. FW301-JW81. The sequence continues at coordinate 311,016 of NZ_JBYTBA010000004.1, forward strand.
CGCCGCCTGCTGTACGCTATAGCCTTCCAGCAAATAGCGCCGGGCCAGCGCGAGCCGACAGTCGCGGAGATAATCAAACAGCGTGCAGCCATAGCGCTGGCGGAACTTGCTGCGCAGGCTGCTTTGGCTCATTGCCGCGAGGGCGGCCAGTTCGGCAAGGGAGTGATTCTGTTCAGGCGACTGTTCCAGCATGCACCGTACGCGTTCCAGACGCGCATACTCCGGTCGACAGGGACGGTGTTGCTGACACTGATTCAGGCCATGGCCAAGCAGCTGATACATCAGCCCCTCTAGCAGCAGTCTGCGTGATAACGCGCATACACCCTGCTGCTGTGCATGCTGAATGCCGGAGAGCACGAATCCGGGAACGTGCCAGACAACGGCAGGCGCATTCCGGCTTTGCCACTCCAGCAGCAATGTTTCCAGCAGGCTTTCACGCCTGGTGTCATAGGGGTACACGCCAAACGAGAGCGTCTTCAGGGCACTGTCCGCATCGTGCCGCGCGCTCATAATCTGCTCTTCACTGAGGCAGGCGCTGAAGGCCATACCCGATCGCACGACATACTCGTTACCGCGGAGCGTTAGCGTGACGCACCCTTCCAGCACGACCAGCATATAGAGCGGGCTGCTGTGGCGAGAGGTCGTTTCGTAAGGCTGTAACACGCGAACGTCGGAGTGGGTCAGGGAAATGCCCGAGGAGAGCGTCATCTCTTCCACGTCCCCCTGGAGAACGGGAGTGCGGGTGGCGGCTGCATCTTTTAGCTGGGGAAAACGATAGTCGATGCCATAGCGCTCGCCGAATAGCTGAAAATCCTCAACAAAAAACAGGCGTTTCGCTGATGTATTTTCACTCTGGAGCATAATGTCAAGCCTGCATGGGGAAAAGGACAGGTCAAACAGTACCATTCACCGGGGATGGCGGCAATCTCTGGGCTTAACGGGATTATGCACCCGTGTTAGTCGAAAGATTATTACTGCCCATAAGGAAGAAAATATCCCCTTTTCATTTTCGTACCCGTTGAAAATGAGAGAAATAAAAAATTAAGAATGAGATGAATTATTACCGGATGGTTATTTCTCTTTCATAATTAAATTAACGCAACCAACGAGGAGGTATTTATGACGATTCGCAATAATCGGACAGAAATTTCACTGGCTCTTGGTGAAGCGGTATTAGACATCGTCCAGAAAGGCCATGAAGTGTCGCGAGAAAATCTGGCGCAGGCGATGAAAATAAAAGCGGAAAAAGAGCGCGATGACGAACGCCTTCTGAACTACTGGAAGGCGTGTAATATGCTGGTCTAAACGAGGCGGCGTTGAGCCTCACTCAACGCCGCCCTCCGCTACTCGTCGAAGTACCAGTATCCCTGGTTAATCAGCCCGGTGAGCTCTTCAACAAACGCCGGGTTATTCAGCGCATCGCCCAGCTCAGCCTGGCCGAGTTCGGTGTAGCGGCACAGCGCATCCGCCGCCTTCGCGTCTACCGTCTCCAGCTGTTCGCTGTTGATGAAGAAGCTGCCGTTGATGTTCAGCACGCGCAGGCCGCTCAGGCGAGACAGCGTTTCGCCGCCCTGCAGCGCGTCCAGCACCTCTTCCGGCGCATACGGCGGCTCGGCGGCTGCGATATCCAGCTCGTGGCGCGGCGTCGAAACAAAGCTGCCGAACCACTTCGTGAAATCATCTGGTTTGCTAATCATGTCGAACATCATCTGACGAATGCGATCGAGCTCGTACTGCTCCACGCGGCCAGGGTGCTCGCGACAGGTCAGATCCGGATCGCTGTAGTGCTCGCCGCCCAGATCGTTTTCCAGGGCGTAATCGGCGAAGCTGCTGATCAGATCGCGGCCGTTTGGCCCGCGGAAGCCAACGGAGTAGTTAAGCGCCGTCTCATGGGTAAAGCCGTCGTGCGGGAATCCAGGCGGGATGTAGAGGATATCGCCCGGGGCCAGATCTTCATCGATGATTGGCTCGAACGGATCCACATGCAGCAGCGCCGGGTGCGGGCAGAACTGACGCATCGGCAGCTTGTCGCCCACGCGCCAGCGGCGGCTGCCCATCCCCTGAATGATAAACACGTCGTACTGATCGATATGCGGACCCACGCCGCCTCCCGGCACGGAGAAGGAGATCATCAGGTCATCCAGACGCCAGTCCGGCAGGACGCGGAACGGACGCACCAGCTCCGCCGCGGGCATATGCCAGTGGTTCACCGCCTGCGCCAGCAGCGACCAGCCGGTTTCGCCCAGATCGTCAAAGTGCTCAAACGGACCATTGCTGGCCTGCCATTTGCCATTGAAATGGCTCACCAGACGGCTATCGACTTCCGGCTCCATCGCCAGCCCTGCCAGCTCGTCCGGGGTAATCGGATCGACAAAATTCGGGAAGGCATTTTTCAGCACAACGGGTTTTTTTTGCCAGTATTTTTCGAGAAATTCCGGCCAGTTCAGGTTCAGTTGATACGCCATGGATAGCACCAGTGAGAGGGGAAACAGGCGCGATTATAGAAGAGACGGTACGAGGGGAACTTGTCATGGGTCAAACGAGGACGTGTAGGTCGGGTAAGGCGTAGCCGCCACCCGACACGTACACGGCGATAAAACCTTAATCCAGCTTCAGCTCGTCATAATGGGTAATCAGTTTACCCACAATGCCGTAATCCAGCGCTTCTGCCGGAGACATCCAGAAGTTGCGGTCGGTGTCTTTTTTCACTTTTTCCAGCGGCTGGCCGGTGGCGTCAGCGATCAGCTTGTTCACGCGATCCAGCATGCGGATGATCTCGCGCGCTTCGATCTCAATATCCGTCGCCTGACCGCGCACGCCGCCCAGCGGCTGGTGGATCATAAAGCGGGTATTTGGCAGCGAGTAGCGGTGCTCTTTTTTCGCCGCCAGGAAGATGGTGATCCCGGCGCTCGCCACCCAGCCGGTGCCGATGACGTGCACTTCCGGGCGGATGAATTTGATGAAGTCGTGGATGGTATCGCCCGCTTCCACGTGGCCGCCCTGGCTGTTGATGTACAGCTTGATCGGATCGTTGCTGACGCTTTGCAGCAGGATCATCTGGGTGATCACTTTCTGCGCCAGCTCCTGGTTGATCTCACCGGAGATCACAATCGAACGAGACTCCAGCAGTTTTTGCTGCAGAGCGCCCGCGCCGTTTGACCCTTCCGCTTTATCCTTGTCGCTTTCTTTCAGTGTGTAGTGCATTGTTATTTCCTCAGCTTGTAGCGCTCAAAACCAGAGTGTAGCCTGTTTTACCGATCAAAGTCCTCACAGACAAATAACGAGGGAGCATATGCATATTGCCCATGTCGCACTCTGGACCCGCAGCCTGAACGCACAGGTTCAGTTCTGGGAAACGGTTTTTAATGGCCGCAGTAACGAACGCTACGTCAGTAAAAATCGTCCCGGTTTCGAATCTCACTTTATTACGCTGGATAACGGGCCGACCATCGAGCTGATGACGCTGCCGGATCTGCCTGACGCCCCTGCCCACCCGGAGTTTATCGGCTGGGCGCATATCGCCATCAACGTCGGCAGCAAAGCGCAGGTCGACGGCATGGCCGAGAGGGCACAGGCAAACGGCACGCTGCTCAGCGCCCCGCGCATGACCGGAGACGGCTTCTATGAAGCGGTGATCGCGGATCCGGACGGCAACCGCATTGAGCTTGTCGGTGCATAAAATCAGCGTTTCGTTGCTTAACCGCCCCGGTCACGTATCGCTATACTTCATCTTCATACGGTTATCATATTGTTAAATGATAATGATAGTTAATGTGTTAAGATGAAAGTCAGCATAAACAGTCTCTTACGTAAGCGTCGGGACTGTTTGCATCCTCGACATGTCAATCAGCACCGGGGCGGTGAATGGAACACATTGTGTATGTGGTAGATGACGATGACGCAGTCAGACAGTCCGTAATCGGGCTGCTGGACTCGGCAGACCTGAACGCCGTCGGCTTTTCATCGGCAGAAGCGTTTCTTCAACACCGCTTTGAAGAGCTACCGTCGTGCGTGGTCCTCGATATGCAAATGCCCACCATCTCGGGCTTTGAGGTGGCTGACGCCCTAAAGGACAGCGGGCGCGAGATCCCGATTATTTTTCTTACCGGCCACGGCACTATCCCGATGTCGGTGCGCGCCATTAAAGGCGGCGCGTACGAATTTCTCACCAAGCCCGTCGAATCCACCGCGCTGATCGATGCCATCGAGTCCGCGCTTCAGCTGGCGGAACACAACGCCGCGCGCAATAAAGAGCACTACGCCCTGAAGCAGCGCCATCTGTCCCTCACCCCGCGTGAACACGAGGTGCTGACGCTGGCGATAAGCGGCATGCTGAACAAGCAGATTGCCGCCGAGCTTGGCGTCAGCGAGATCACGGTTAAGGTGCACCGTCGCCGCGTGATGGAGAAAATGCAGGTGCGCTCCGTGGCGGAGCTGGTCAGGGCCGTTGAGCGCCTGACCAATAGCCTGCCTGCGGAGTAACCTTTACCCTTCCTGCGCCGCCAGCGGCAGCGCAAACGCGAACACCGTGCCGTACGGCTCCCGGCGTCGCGCGCTCAGCTTCCCGCAGTGCCGCTCGATGATGCTGGCGCTGATGGTCAGCCCCATCCCCATCCCCTGCGCTTTGGTGGAGTAGAACGAGTCAAAAATCTGCTCCAGCCGTTCGGGCTCAATGCCGCTCCCGGTATCGGCGATCTCGACGATCACTTTCCCATCCGCGTTGGCGGTGCTGAGGGTAATGGTGCTGGCGCGATCCTTGACCTCGGCCATCGCCTCTACCGCATTCATCACCAGATTCAACAGCACCTGCTGGATCTGCACACTGTCGCCGGTGATAAAGCTGTCCTGCGCCCTTAACAGATAATCAACGCTAATGTGTCGCTGCTCCAGCTCGCTGCGCGAAAGCGTGATGATATGGTGGATCAGGTAGTGCATGTCGATGCGCGAGAAGGTGGGATCCTGCTTGCGCGTCAGAGACTGGATGCTGCGAATGATCTCCCCCGCGCGCGCGCCTTCCGCGGCGATCTCCTCCAGCCCTTCGCGGACTTTGTCCAGCCGGGCGGGCTCGCGGTTGAGCCAGCGCAGGCTCGCCCCGGCGTTCGAGACGATCGACATCAGCGGCTGGTTGATCTCGTGGGCGATGGAGGAGGTCAGCTGCCCGACGGTGGTGGCGCGGGACACCCGCGCCAGATCCGCCTGCGCGACCCGCATGGCATCCTCCGCGGCGCGCTGGCTGGTGATGTCGGTGATGATGCCGTAATACTCGTTCACCTCGCTGCCCACGCCCACCGGATCGCCAATCCCGAGGATGTAGCGGGTTGAGCCGTCGGTACGCTTAACGCGAAACTCCGCGCGCATGGAGAGCCCGTCGCGCACGCTCCGGGTGACGATGGCGCTGATGCGGGCGTAATCGTCCTCGTGAACGAAGGTCAAAAACTCCGCCATGGAGATCATCTTTTGCTGCTCGGGCAGACCGAGAATGCGGGCGTACTCTTCCGAGACAAACATCAGATCCTGCTCCAGCTCCCAGCGCCAGCTGCCGGTGTGGCTGATCTGCTCGCCGAGCATCAGCGAGGTCTGGCTGGATCTCAGCTCTTTCTCCACCCGTCGGCGCTGGATGTTCTCCGCCAGCAGCTCGGCGTACAGCCGCGCCGTCTCCAGGGATACCGCGGCCTGCGCGCCCAGCAGGCTCACCACGCGCGAGTGCTCGGCGGTGAAGACCTCAGGCATCAGGCGGTTTTCCAGGTACAGCACCCCCACCAGCCGCGCCTGTTTGAACATCGGGACGCACATCACCGCCGCTCCGGATGTCACCAGATAGGGATCCTGACTGAAAGGATGAAACTCCTCCGGCCTGCCGGTGCGGATCTCCTGCCCGGTGCGGATCACCGCCGCCAGCACCGACAGCGGCAGGTCGGTCGCCGTCGGCACATCTTTCAGGATCCGCACCCGCACGCCCTCGGTGCTGGTCCAGGCGCTGGCCTCGATCTCCGGGATGAGGCTCTCGCTCACGCGCAGCAGCAGGCCGCGCTGCGCCCCGGCGCGTTCGAGCAGGATGGTCATCAGGTTTTCGATTAAGCGCTCAAGGTTAATCTCTTCCGACAGCGCGCGGGAGGCTTTGATGACGCTTTGCAGATCGCGGATGGTCTCGTTCTGGGCGAAGGCCACCGTGTCGTAGGCGCTGGCCTGCCCGGAGGCCAGCAGGTGCGGGAAATCCTGCTCCAGCTGGCATACCTTGGCCTGCGCGCCCGCGCGTCCCCAGGCGGCAATCGCGCCGCGGAAGTGCGCGTCCGAGGCGGTCGGGTAGCCGCAGGCCAGCGCAAAGCGCCCCGCCAGCTCGTGGGCCAGGGCGTTAATCGGGTTAAACCCGCCCTCGCGGGAGAGCCGGACCGCCTTCTCATACTGCTCGAGCGCAATGCTGTTCATCCCGTCCAGACGCACGATTTCGGCGTAGATCAGCGCCTCTTTATCCGCGAACGTGCCGGGATTAATGCGCGCCCAGAGGGCAATTTTGTCGTAGTGGGCGTGAATGCTGCGGCGGTGATTCGCCGAGAAGGTCTCCGGCGTCAGCTGACGCGACAGCGCCAGGGCGCTGTAGAGATGGTAGTCCAGCAGATGGATGTGCCCCGGCGCAGACCACGCGTACCAGCCCGCCATCTCGAGATCCGCCTGCGCGTCGGCATACTCCCCGCAGGTAAAGTGCGCCATGCCGCGATACAGCCAGTACCAGAACAGCATGGTGGCGTTCTTCTCCGGCGCCTGCTCCGGCGACGCGGGAAGCAGCGCCTCCGGCAATACCTGCGACGCGGTCCAGGTGCCGATGACCGGCGTGCGCAGGAACTCAACGTAGCCGCGTTGAACCATCAAAATGGTTTCCACGTCCTGGAAGTGGGTTTTACGCACGAACGCCAGGCCGCGATCGATGCTGGTCAGCACCCCGTCCAGGTGGTCGCCCCGCGAGAGGAAGTTAATCACCTGGTGGCAGGCCGCAAAGCAGGCCATCGTCATATCCCCGTGGGTCACCGCCGAGGTGAAGCAGGCCTTCGCGCACTCGATGGTAAACGATAAAGGCTGGGTCCAGACGCTGAGCTGGTCGAGCGGCAGCAGGGTTTTGGCTTCGAAGGCATCGTAGCCGTGGCGATTGACCAGCTCGCGGGCCAGGGTGCCGTACTGGAACCCGAGGCGATATTCGGCGTAGCGGTGGCCCATCAGCACGCCAAACCAGGCCATCGCCGTGGTGGACGCGCCGGTAATGCCGTGGTCGAGGGTCAGGTGCATCATGCGGCAGAGCAGCAAAAAGTGCAGGCGCGGGCAGATGAAGCTGGCGCAAATGCTGGCGCTGTAGAGCAGGTTCATCACCGCTTCGGTTTCCGGGTTATCCATCCGCGACAGCTGGGCAAACAGGTTTTGCGGCGCGTCGGCCGTGCGGTTGCAAAACAGCGCCCAGGCCTCGTCGCAGTCGGCATCTTCCGGATAACGGCTAATCTGGATCCCGAAAATCCCCAGCCAGCAGAGCGCCGCCTCCAGCGCCAGACGGCTGTCCGACTGGCGAATGTAGACTTCCACCAGCAGGTTGGCCGCCAGCGCCTTTTCGGTCAGCCCGCCGGGGCAGCCGAGAATGGCGTCACACAGCTCGCGGGTGCGCTCCAGATGCCCCAGCGCAAACTCGCAGCCCGCCTCTTCGATATCGAGCATAAAGTCTGACACCGTCCCGGCGTTGCCCAGCGCTCTGGCGGTCTGGATATAGCCGAGCGCCGAAAGGTAATCTCCCGAACGCTTCGCGCGTCGCGCGGCCAGCAGGCTCAGCTCGCGGAACATCTGGCGCTGCGGCGCGGGCTGGATGCTGTCCAGCGCGGCCGTGACGTGGTGAACGGCGCGGAACAGCAGCTCGTTCCCCGCCGCCTGACGCGCGGCGTCGGCCAGCAGGCTGGCGGTGGTCAGGTGAATATGGCTTTTCTCATGGCGATCCAGCAGCGCAAAGGCCGCCTCCTGCACCCGGTCGTGGGTGAAGGCATACTTTTTTTCCGTCAGCACGATGAGCTGGGCCATTACCGCCGGGTGCAGCGCATAGCGCATTTCCGCCATCGATATACCAACCACGCGGCAGATCATCTCCATCTCGCCCGTGCCGCCGAGGCAGGCAAGGCTGCCCAGCAGGCGACGCGTCTCGTCGGGCAGCTCTTCCAGCTTCTCCAGCACCAGGGTGACGACGTTTTCGGTGTAATGCCGGGCGCGGATGGCCTGCAGATCGTAGTGCCACTTGTCCTGATATTTGTTGTGCACCACCAGGCCATCATCGACGATGCGGCGGAAAAACTCGTGCACAAAGAGCGGGTTGCCGCCCGTCTTCTCGTGGATCAGCGTGGCGAGGTCGTTCGTCGCCGCGCTGCGGGTGCGAAATACCGTCGCCAGCCAGCGCGCCACCGCTTTCACGGAAAGCGCCTGCGGGACAATCTCGCTCGCGTTTTGCGCCGCCTCCGGCAGGCCTGCCAGCAGCGCCTGCAGGGCGGCGTCGGACACGGAACTGATATCCCGGTGGGCCGCGACCACCAGCAGCGGAACCGCGCCGCAGTTCATCAGCAGATATTTGAGCGTATGCAGGCTGGCGGCGTCGCTCCACTGGAGGTCGTCGAGCACCAGCACCAGCGGACAGCCCTGCGAGGCAAAGGTTTTTACCAGCGCCAGCACCATGTGGCTAAAACGCGCCCGGGCATCAATGGAAAACGTATCCGCCGAGAATCGCGGCTTGCTCTCCAGCAGCAGGCCCAGCTCGGGCACCAGGCTAACGGCCAGCGCCTCGTGCCCCTCCAGGGCGCGGGAGAGGCGGATTTTCCACTTCGCCACGTCCTCTGCGGGCAGCCCGAGCAGGTGCAGCGTCAGGGTGCGGAACGCGGAGCTTAATACGCCGTAGGGCAGCGACGGCGAAAACTGATCGACTTTGCCCACCGCCAGCAGCACCGTACGCTGCTGCAGCGTTTTGAGCGCCGTCGCGATGATCGAGGATTTGCCGATCCCCGACGGCCCGCCGATCGTCACCAGCTCAGGCACCAGGTTCTGCCCCACCCGCTCAAACGCGGCAATGACGTCGTTCGCCTGCGGATGGGTCGCGAACAGGGAGTCCGCCAGATGGATCGCCGGGGTGCGGTCCTGCTGGCCGGGGGTAAAGGCGACGATCTCGCCCTCGCAGGTCAGCGTTGCCTGGCAGCGGCGGAGATCGGCAATCAGGCCGTCGACCGTCTGGTAGCGGTTATCGGGGTGCTTTTCCAGCAGCTTCAGGATGATGGTCGACAGCATTTCCGGCACGTCAGGGCGGATCGCGTCCGGGGCCAGCGGCGCCGAGGCAATATGGTAGTGCGCCCAGTGGGTCCGATCGTCCTCCCCCAGCTCAAACGGCAGGCGCCCGGTCAGGAGTTCATACAGCACTATGCCGAGACTGTAGAGATCGCTGCGGCCGTCGACGGGGCGCTGGGTGCGGGTGGTGTGCTCCGGCGACATATACGCGGGCGTACCGCCTGAAACGGCAAGCCGGGTCTGGGTGATGGCATCGGAGAGGCTGCTGGAAAGACCAAAGCTGCCCAGACGGCAGGTGGCATCGTGCTGAACAAAAATCGTGCCGGGCTTGATATCCCCGTGGATCAGGTTTTGCAGATGCATCTGGCGCAGGGGAACGCAGATCTGGATCGCCATCTCGATAAAGCGCGCGATGCCCGAGATCGCCCTGCCCGCGCGCCGCGCCAGCAGCTCAAACGCAAACGGGGCGTACACCAGCGCGAAGCGCCCGCGGTACTGGGTGGAGGCAACGGCGCGGATGGCCCAACTGTCCTGCAGCATATCGCGCAGCGCAAACTCGTTTTTGAGCAGCCGGGTGGCCCGCTCTTCCTCTTCGTCGCTCACCGCGGTGGCGATAATGAACGAGCCGCCGGAATGGGGATGTCGCGCGTGCATCCAGGCGATACCGCCCTCCTGCGCCAGCACGGTAAAAATCACATCCTCTTTAAGGACAAAAACCCGCCCCTGGTGAAGATTCCCCTGGGCGGGCCAGAATGCAGGCTGCTCGTGTTCGTTCATCCGCGATCCTTATTGTCGGCGGGCCAGCTCCCGCTGAAGATGATCCAGCAGAATATCGATGTTAATGGGCTTTCGCAAAAATGCAGCGGCGCCCAGATTAAGAGCGTACCGCTGCATATTTTCATCAGCATGACCGGAGATAAAGATCACGGGCGGAGGCGGTACGGCCAGCAGCCGCAGCTTGTCAAACAGCTCCAGGCCGCTCATGCCCCGCAGCTTGATATCGGCGATCACCAGCGCCGCGCCGGACAGGGCGAGCGGATGGCTCAGAAACACCTCTGCCGAATCAAACGTATCGGTCGAATAGCCTTCCGACTCCAGGAGATTACTCAGCCCGCTGCGGACGGAACGTTCGTCATCAATGATGGCAATGCGCCACGGCAGCGTCATGCTGTCTTTCCTCTGGTCAATCATTAAACGTCGCGATCGTCCTTCGCGGGCGCAGCAGGCGCCGTGCCGCTGATTTTCGGTACGCATTCGTGACGAAACCAGGCGAGGGTAAGCGGTTCGCGACTCAGTAAACGCCGTCCCACCGGGATGAGCTGTTCGCCCACCAGCATGCCAAACAGGCCAAGCAGGGCGACAACCGGCGGCGCCGGGGAATGGACGTCGAGCAGAGCGTAAATTACCCCAGCAGCCACGCCGCACACCAGCGAAATTATCCATGCTTTCATGAGGACGCTCCCGTCTGCGAGTTGGCCTGCGGAACGGTTACCTGAGGAGGGGGCACGCCGTCGCGGGATAACAGATGGCGCGTCGCCTGTTCACCCGCCAGCATCCCCAGCAGGCCAATCAGCGCCAGCGCGGGCGGCGCGGGGGAGCGCACCTTCAGCACGGCATACATCAGGCCAATCAACACGCCTGCGGCAAGGGATATCAGCCCAGTACTCATTGTGAACTCCAGAGAAAGAGGCAGCGGCGAGCCGGATGAGGGACCAGCCCGCCAGCGGGGCTTAGCGAGCCGGGACCGGCGCTAAGGTGCGGTGCTCGCTCTTCTGGCGAGACGGCGCTTTGTGCACCATGGTGTAGGCGTAATCCACGCCCATGCCGTACGCGCCGGAGTGCTCGCGCACGATATCCATCACCGCGGTGTAGGTCTCTTTACGCGCCCAGTCGCGCTGCCACTCCAGCATCACCTGCTGCCAGGTCACCGGGATCACGCCCGCCTGGATCATGCGCTGCATCGCGTAGTCGTGGGCTTCTTTGGAGGTGCCGCCGGACGCGTCCGCCACCATATAAATTTCGTAGTCGCCTTCCAGCATCGCGCACAGGGCGAAGCTGTTGTTGCACACTTCGGTCCACAGGCCGGCAACCACCACCTTCTTCTTGCCGTTGGCCTTCAGCGCGTCGCGCACCTTCTGGTCGTCCCAGGAGTTCATGGAGGTACGCTCCAGAATGTCCTGGCCCGGGAACACGTCCAGCAGCTCCGGGTAGGTGTTACCGGAGAAGCTTTCGGTCTCTACGGTGGTGATGATGGTCGGGATGTTGAACACTTTGGCCGCTTTCGCCAGCGCCACGGTGTTGTTTTTCAGCACCTGGCGGTCAATAGACTGCACGCCAAACGCCATCTGTGGCTGGTGGTCGATGAAAATAATCTGACAGTTCGCAGGGGTTAACACTTCGAGCTTTGAAGAGGTCATAGCATTTTCCAGTGGTTAAGGGTGAAATCGCCGCGAGCGCCGCGACGATAAAGTCACCCTCATCCTGCGGTTTTCCGTCCCTGCGCGTAATTATCTCTTCGTATAGTTAACCTTAGGTATAGTTATACTTTGGTATACCTATCCTATTGTATAACTGGATCTTTGCCGAAACCGGTTCCCATAATCCTGACCATTCCCCTCTCAGTCAGGAGCAGTTATGGTTACCCTCGGTAAAGCCGATCTCATTCTGGTTAACGGCCAGTTTCACACCGTCGATCGCGAAAACCCCGTCGCGGAAGCCGTTGCCGTGCGCGACGGAAAATTTCTGGAAGTGGGTACCGTCGCCGAGGTGATGCAACACCACTGCGACGGCACTAAAGTGGTCGACTTAAAAGGCCACACCGCCATCCCCGGCCTGAACGACTCGCACCTGCACCTGATCCGCGGCGGGCTGAACTACAACCTCGAGCTGCGCTGGGAAGGCGTGCCGTCCCTGGCCGATGCCCTGCGGATGCTGAAAGAGCAGGCCCTGCGCACGCCGTCGCCCCAGTGGGTGCGCGTGGTGGGCGGCTGGACCGAGTTCCAGTTTGCCGAGCGCCGCATGCCGACCCTCGACGAAATTAACGACGCCGCGCCGGACACCCCGGTCTTCATCCTGCACCTGTACGACCGCGCCCTGCTCAACCGCGCCGCGCTGAAGGTGGTCGGCTACACCAAAGACACGCCAAACCCGCCGGGCGGCGAGATCCAGCGCGACGCCAACGGCAACCCGACCGGGATGCTGATTGCCCGTCCGAACGCCATGATCCTCTACGCCACGCTGGCGAAAGGGCCGAAGCTGCCGCTGGAGCAGCAGGTCAACTCTACCCGCCAGTTCATGCGCGAGCTGAACCGCCTGGGGCTGACCAGCGCCATCGACGCGGGCGGCGGCTTCCAGAACTACCCGGAAGATTACGAGGTGATTGCCGAGCTGCACGAGAAAAAGCAGATGACCATCCGCATCGCCTATAACCTGTTTACCCAGCGTCCGGGCCACGAGCTGGAAGACTTTGAAAAATGGACCGACATGCTCACGCCGGGCCAGGGCAGCGACTTCTTCCGCCACAACGGCGCGGGCGAGATGCTGGTCTTCTCCGCCGCCGATTTTGAAGACTTCCTCGAACCGCGCCCGGACCTCGCGCCGGGCATGGAAGACGAGCTGGAGCGCGTGGTGCGCCATCTGGTGGAGCACCGCTGGCCGTTCCGCCTGCACGCCACCTATAACGAATCCATCAGCCGCATGCTGGACGTCTTCGAGAAGGTGAACCGCGACATTCCGTTCAACGGCCTGCACTGGTTCTTCGACCACGCTGAAACCGTTACCCAGGCCAACATCGACCGCATCAAAGAACTGGGCGGCGGCATTGCCGTCCAGCACCGCATGGCCTTCCAGGGCGAATACTTCGCCGAGCGTTACGGCATCGAAGCCACCCGCCACACGCCGCCGGTGGCGAAAATGCTCGAGACCGGCGTGCCGGTAGGCTTAGGGACGGACGCCACCCGCGTGGCGAGCTACAACCCGTGGACCGCGCTCTACTGGCTGGTCTCCGGTCGTACCGTCGGCGGGATGCAGATGTACGATCACAGCGCCCGCCTGGATCGCGATACCGCCCTGATGCTCTGGACCCAGGGCAGCGCGTGGTTCTCCAGCGAGCAGAACCAGAAGGGGCAGATCAAGGTCGGCCAGCTCGCCGACCTGGCGGTGCTCAGCAAAGACTTCTTCCGCGTGCCGGAAGAGGAGATCAAGGGCATCGAGTCCGTCCTGACGGTGGTAAACGGCGACATCGTCTACGCCGCAGGCAGCTTTGGCCCGCTTTCCCCGCCTGCCATTCCGGTCCTGCCCGAGTGGTCCCCGGTGGTGAAGGTGCCGGGCCACTACCGCAGCGCGCCGCCGCAGGCCGCCCGCGTCGGCATGAGTGTGGTTCACCACTGCAGCGGCCCGTGCGGGGTTCACAGCCACCAGCATGATTTCGCCCGCACCTCAGAGATGCCGGTGTCCGACGATAACGCTTTCTGGGGGGCGCTGGGCTGCAGCTGCTTTGCATTCTGATGAAAAACACCGTTACCCCGCCCCGGGTCGACCTGGGGCTGTTCTTCCTGCGCCTGACCGGCAGCCTGCTGCTGCTGTACGTGCATGGCCTGCCGAAGGTGCTGCACTTCAGCGAAGAGCTGACGCGCATTGAGGATCCGTTCGGCTTCGGGCCCTGGGCGAGCCTGATCCCGGCGATTGTCGCCGAGGTGATCTGCCCGCTGTTTATCATTGCGGGGGTTTACACCCGCCTGGCGTGCCTGCCGATTATCGCCGTGCTGCTGGTGGCGATGCTGGCGGTCCACCCGAACTGGTCGATTGCCGAAGGGCAGTTTGGCTGGCTGCTGCTGATTATCTTCACCACCCTTGCCCTCACCGGGCCGGGTCAGTGGCGGCTGCAGCGTAAGGCAACGGAGAGGTTTGCATGACCCAGGTTAACGACGTTCGCGACGCACACGTCGAGACGACGCCCGCACCGACGGTTTCGCCCTGGCAGCCGCTGAGCCAGCCGGTCTTCCGCATGCTGTGGATCGCCACGGTGGTCTCTAACGTCGGCTCTTGGATGAGCGACGTCGGCATCAACTGGAGCATGCTGACCCTGAGCGCCGATCCGCTGGATATCGCGCTGGTACAGGCGGCCAGCAGCCTGCCGATGTTCCTCTTCGCCCTGCCGTCCGGGGTGATGGCGGACATCGTCGACCGACGTAAATACCTGCTCTTCTCCCAGCTGTGGGTGTTCATCGCCGCCGCCGGGCTGACGGTGCTCTCCTTCACCGGACACGTCACCCCCACCGTTCTGCTGGTGGCGACGTTTCTGCTGAGCGTGGGCGCGGCGATGAGCTCGCCGCCGTTCCAGGCCGTGGTGCCCGATCTGGTGAGCAAGCCCGAGCTGGGCGCCGCCGTGGCGCTCAACTCGCTCGGGGTGAACATCAGCCGGGCGATTGGCCCCGCGCTGGGCGGTTTTCTGCTCTCGCTCGCCGGGCCGTGGATGGTGTTTGCCCTGAACGCGCTCTCCGTGGTCGGCGTGGCGTGGGTGCTGTGGCGCTGGCGTCCGGCCCCGTCCATACAGCGCCTGCCGCCGGAGCACTTTTTCTCGGCGGTGCGCTCCGGGATTCGCTACGTGCACGCCGCGCCGGTGCTGCGCAACGTGCTGGTGCGCACGGTAGCGTTCTTCGTTTTCGGCAGCGCGGGCTGGGCCCTGCTGCCGCTGGTGGCGCGCCGCGAGCTGGGCTTAGGCCCGGCGGGCTACGGCGTGATGCTGGCCTGCATTGGCCTGGGGGCGATTGCCGGGGCCATCCTGCTGCCGCGTCTGCGCCAGCGGCTGAACGCCGACCGCCTGATGGTGGCCGCCAGCCTGACGTTTGCTCTCACCATGCTGGCGCTGGCGTTCGTACGCCACTTCTGGCTGCTCAACCTGTTTGAGTTTTTCACCGGCTTCGCGTGGATTGCGGTGCTTTCAACGCTGAACCTCGGCGCGCAGCGCAGCGCCGCCCGCTGGGTGAAGGCCCGCGCGCTGGCGGTTTACCTGACGGTGTTCTTCGGCTCGATGACCACGGGCAGCGCCATCTGGGGGCAGATCGCGTCGCAGTTCGGCACCCCGACCTCGCTGGTGGTCGCCACGCTGGGGATGGTGCTGGCGAGCGCGACGGTATTCCGCTGGAAGCTGGGCAAAGATCCGGACCTGAACCTCGACCTGAGCGGCCAGCCGCTGGACGGCGTAGAGATTGACCTGCCGAACGAGCGCGGCCCGGTGCTGGTGTCGCACGAGTACATCATCGACCCGAACAACACCAAGGCCTTCCTCGAGGCGGTCCACGAGCTGCGCCGGGTGCGCCGCCGCGCCGGGGCGATGAGCTGGGCGGTATACGAAGATATTGAGCGTCCCGGCCTGTTTATCGAGACCTTCCTGATGGGCTCCTGGATTGAGCATCTGCGCCAGCAGGAGCGCCACACCATGAATGACCTCCTGCTGCAGAGCCGCGTTCTGGCTTTTCATCAGGGCACAACATCACCGGCAATACGCTACCTGGTCGCGCCGGTATAACCATAATCATCACCTGCACAGGAACACACTATGGCAACGTTTAAGGCAAAAGACGGCACGCAGATTTACTACAAAGATTGCGGCGCGGGCAAACCGGTTCTCTTCAGCCACGGCTGGCCGCTGGACGGCGACATGTGGGACAGCCAGCTGAACTATCTGGCCGAACGCGGCTTCCGCGCCATCGCCTTTGACCGTCGCGGCTTTGGCCGCTCGGATCAGCCGTGGAACGGCTACGACTACGACACCTTCGCGTCCGACATTAACGACCTGATTACTACCCTGGACCTGCAGGACGTGACGCTGGTGGGCTTCTCCATGGGCGGCGGCGACGTGACCCGCTACATCAACAACTACGGCAGCGCGCGCGTGGCCGGTCTGGCGCTGCTGGGCGCGGTGACGCCGATCTTCGGCAAATCCGATACCTTCCCGCAGGGTGTGGATCAGAGCGTATTCGACGGCATTCGCGACGGGCTGCGTAAAGATCGCGCCCAGTTCATCAGCGATTTCGCGACGCCGTTCTACGGCATCAACGCCGGGCAGACCGTCTCTGCCGGTGCCCTCACCCAGACGCTGAACATCGCCCTGCTGGCGTCTTTGAAGGGCACCATCGACTGCGTGACCGCGTTCGGCGAAACCGACTTCCGCCCGGATATGGCGAAAATCGACGTGCCGACGCTGGTGATCCACGGCAGCAATGACCAGATCGTGCCGTTTGAAAGCACCGGCAAGCTGGCGGCAGAGATGATCAAAAACGCCACGCTGAAGGTGTACGACAACGCGCCGCACGGCTTTGCGCTGACCCACCAGGACCAGCTCAACGAAGATCTGCTGGCGTTTGTGAAGTCGCTGTAACTCTTTAAATGCGAAGCCTGATGGCGCTTCGCTTATCAGGCCTACAAGGGCTGGTCCTGTAGGCCGGGTAAGGCGCAGCCGCCACCCGGCGCTTTCGCAGATGCGTTCCGCTCCGCCAGCAGCCGACAAATCTCCGCATGCTTCTCCTCGGTGAAGGTAAAGCGCGACATAAAGCCCATGCGGATCAGCGACCCAATCGCCGGCAGCAGGCAAATCCCGAAGAACAGCCCCGACAGTACGCCTTCGCTCTGGATTTGCGCCTGCGGCACGTAGCCGATCATCGTCAGGAACACGCCGATTAACCCGCCGCCCACCGCCACCGACATCTTGCCGGTAAAGGTCTGCCCGGAGAAGGTGATCGCCGCGCAGCGCTTGTGGGTGTGGTACTCCGCGTACTCGATGGTGTCGGCAATCATCGACGAGGTGAGGATGTTAGTCATCATCACGAACAGCGTGCTCAGGCCGAGCAGAATAAACAGCATCGTCACCTGCTGATACCCGACAAACCACATCACCACGCGTACCGCCACGTCCAGCCCGCAGAGGATCATAAACAGCTTCCGCTTCTGCATCCGCCGCGTCAGCATCGGCGCAACCAGGCACAGCACCGCCGCCACAATTCCCATCACGCCAATCGCCATCTGCAGGCTGCCGTCGCCCAGATTGTTGATAAAGAAGTAGATATAGAGACCGCCCGCCACGTTGTGAAACACACAGAAGAAGAACGACAGCAGGACGATAAACAGCGGCTTGTTCTGACGCAGGTTGTGGAACGTGTCGCGGATGGTTACCTTTTCCGGGCTCGGCGGCACGCGCTCTTTGATCTGCATAAAGCCGTTGAGCATCAGCGGCAGGCCCACCAGCATCATCACCAGCGCCGCCATAAAGTAGCCTTTATCGTTGCTGTACTGGGCGAAGAACGCCGCCAGCTTCGGGAAGAAGATATTGGCGCAGGCGATCCCCGCATTCACCCCGAGCATCGCCGCCGTGACCGCGCGGGTGCGCTGGGCGGAGTCGTTGGTCATCACCGACGACATCGACCAGAACGGGATATCGGAGATGGCGTACAGCGTCCCCCACAGGATATACGTCACCCCGGCGTAGAGGATTTTGGTGGTCATGTCCGCTTCGATTTTATAGAACGACAGCAGCGTGACGCCGGTGATCAGCAGCGGCGCGATCAGCAAAAAGTGGCGAAACTTGCCGAACCGGCTGTTAATGGTGTCCATAATGCTGGCAAACAGCGGATCGTGAACCGCGTCCCACGCGCGGGCAATCAGAAAGATGGTGCTCGCCGCCAGCGCCGAAATCCCCAGCACGTCGGTGTAAAAATAGTTAATAAACGAACCCACTAAACCAAAGCTAAAACACTGACCTAATCCATAACCAAAATAAGACCACAGCTCGCGAGACGGTATTTTCATTGTCGTTGCCATTGATATATGCCTGCCTGGTTGCCCGGCGGTCGGCCGCCGGGTCGATATTATTAGTCCTGCGCCTGCGGGGCGATCTTGCGCAGCTGCTGCATCAGGGCGATTTCACGGCGCGAGAACGGAATGCCGTTCTCCTCAAACACGTCGTGGAACCAGAGGCGGCAGTAGTCCGTGGACTCCTTCATCACCACCGGCCACGGCAGCCACGTCTGGGTTTTGCCGCGCACCAGCCCCCACTGGTACGGTGCGACCTTCGCCGCGTACATCAGCGGGAGCTGCTCTTCAATGGTGCTGCCCACGTGGCGCGCCAGCCATTCGGTACAGAACAGCGGTCGGCCGAGCTGTTGCAGCTGCTGGATAATCGCCGTCATCCGGCCGGTGTGGGTGTAGGCGTGGAAGCTCACCACGTCCGAGAGCGCCAGCGCGGTCTGGTCCAGCGGATGCTGGAAGAACGTCTCGCCCTCCTCTTCCGGCGGCAGACGCCACGCGCAGACGGTGAGCGGCTGGGTCGGATCTTCTTCACGCACCCACTGGAACGCCAGCTTCATAAGCTTATGCGCGCAGGTCTCCAGCTTCTCGTCGTACTGCACCTCCTGCGTGCCGGTCGCGAAAATGCCGCGGTTGCCCGGCTCGTTGTACAGATCCCACAGCAGCACGCGCTTATCGTCGCGGAACTGGCGGACAACGTCGCGGATATAGCGCTCAATCTGCGGCCAGCAGTCGGGATCGCACACTTTGTCGCGCCCCGGACTCGCCGCCGCCTGGCTGTTGTGCTTGCCCGGCACCGGCGGCTTTTGCGGGCCGAGGTACGGCTCGTCGCCGGAGAAACCGCAGTCGTCCATCAGGGTCAGCATGGTGCTGAACCCGTGGCCGTCGGCAATCGTCAAAAAGCGGTCGATGCGCGCCATCAGCCCGTCGCGGTCGTGCTCCCAGACGATAAACGGCAGGTTGATGCGCAGGGTGTTATAGCCCGCCTCCGCCGCCCACCCCAGCTCGCGGTCAATCGTCCCGGCGTCGAAGGTCTCTGCCTGCCAGATATCGGTCCAGTTCACCGCCGTCGACGGCAGATAGTTGAACCCGCACAGCCAGCCCTTCTGCTGATACCACGCCTGTGCCTGCTCCCTGCTCCACTGCTCTTTCATTACGCGCCCTCTTACTGATAATATTTAGCTAATAAATATTAGTTGTGGGATAAATGCGCAATTTCCCGCACGAAGAAAAGCGATGCCCCTCACAAAGTTCACGCTTCGATGAATGAGAAACGTGATCGACGGCGCTAAAGCGTGCGGTTAGGGTATGATGCGAAGTCGCGAAAGGGAGAGGACGGATGAAGCGAAAAACGAAGGTAACGATGAACGATATTGCGCGGGCGGCAGGGGTGTCGCAGGCGACGGTATCGCTGGTGCTTAACCAGTCCCGCAACATCAAGCTCAGCGACGACACCCGCCAGCGGGTGATTAATGTGGCTACCGAGCTCGGCTACGACCGCCTCCCCGCCGTTCACGCCCCGCGCAACCAGGAGGAGATCGCCCTGCTGGTGAGCTCCATGCAGAGCTTCGACCCGTTTATCGACGCCATCAGCCAGGCGCGGGAAGCCGCGTGGCGCAACGAGACCCTGCTCACCGTCTACGACTACGGCGACGACATCGAGCTGGCGCTGAACATCATCCGCCAGCTGGAGAAGCGCAACTGCATCGGGATTGTCCTCGCCTCACCGGTCACCACGCTGGTGGACATGACGGCGTTTCAGGACTGCACCCGCATCCCGCTGGTGCTGCTCAACCAGCGCGACCCCGGCTCGCCGCTGCTGCCGTCGTTTATCCCGGACGACTACGCCAACGCCTTCCAGGTGACGAAACACCTCATCGCCTGCGGGGCCACGCGCATCGCCCACATCACCGGCGAGAGCTGGATGGAGGCCTCCCGCCAGCGTCTGGCGGGCTATCAGGCGGCGCTGCAGCAGGCCGGACTGGCGTGCGACGACGGCCTGGTGCGCCAGACCAACTGGCAGTTCAGCGAGTCCTTTACCGCCACCACGTCCCTGCTGGAACTGGCCGAGCGCCCGGACGCCATCTTCTGCGCCAGCGACTGGCTGGCGATTGGCTGCTATCAGGCGCTGGCGGTGAACGGCGTGCGCATTCCGCAGGACATGCTGCTGGCGGGCTACGACGACCAGAAGATTTCCGAGCAGCTCACCCCGCCGCTGACGAGTATCCAGCTGCCCTACAGCGAGCTGGGACGGCTGGCGGTGGAGTACCTGTGCAATCAGGAAGATGCCGCCACGCACGTGACGCTGGCGGGCAGGCTGAAGGTGCGCTCCTCAAGCCTCGTCTGAGGTAAACACCATGCCCGCATAGGGCTTCTCGCGACACGCCGACAGCCGCGCGGCGAGGCTGCCCACGTGCAGCTCCAGCTTGTGCCCGTCCGGGTCGAGAAAATAGAACGACGCCCCCTCGCTTTTGTTCTGCTTCCAGACGGTGACGCCCGCCTGCTCGAGCCTGTGCGAGAACGGTTCAAAATCCGCTTCCGCCACGGTAAACGCGTAATGGGTATAGTCGCTCTCCTGCGGCGGCACGTACTGGCGCGCCTCGTCGTACGACAGGCAGACCCACAGTTCGCCGCAGGTGAGATAGGCTCCGGTATTCCAGCGGGCGTGCAGCGCAAGCCCCAGCAGCTCGTGCCAGAAGGTAACGCTCTTTTGCAGGTCGCTGACCGCGAGGGTCAGATGGTTGAGAGATTGCAGCATGACGTGCCCTTTTGTTTTTCGCGCCGGACGTGGTACGGTAAAGAGATGAACATAAACCACGCCGTGCTCACCGTAAACCGCTGGTGGCTGCCTTCTTAAAGGCGGCACGGAGTAGTTTTCCCCATTTCCAGATAGCCGCCGAAAGGCGGCTATCTCACATCTAAGACCCCTTTCGGCATTACAACGTTAAGGAGTCTTTATGAACACGCAAACCATCCTCACCGGCGACCGCCCAACCGGCCCGCTGCACCTCGGCCACTTCGTCGGATCGCTGCGCCAGCGCGTGGCGCTGCAGCAGACGCACAACCAGTTTGTGCTGATTGCCGACCTGCAGGGCCTGACCGACAACGGCAGCAACCCGCAAAAAATTCGCGACAACATCCCCGAAGTGCTGGCCGACTACCTCGCCGCCGGCATCGACCCGAACCTGACCACGATCTGCCTGCAGTCCGCCCTGCCCGCCCTCGCCGAGCTGACGATGCTGTATATGAACATCGTCACCGTCGCCCGCGTGGAGCGTAACCCGACGGTGAAAAACGAGATTGCGCAGAAGGGTTTCGCCCGCTCGCTGCCGGTCGGGTTTATGGCCTACCCCATCAGCCAGGCGGCGGACATCACTGCGTTCAAGGCCGAGTGCGTGCCCGTCGGCGACGACCAGCTGCCGATGATTGAGCAGACCAACGAGATTGTGCACAAGATGAATAGCCTGCTGCCTGCTCCGGTGCTGCGCCACTGCAAGGCGATGCTGAGCGACACCAGCCGCCTGCCCGGCATCGACGGCAGCGCCAAGATGTCGAAATCGCTCGGCAACACGCTGCATCTTTCGGCCAGCGAAGAGACCATTCACCGTGCGGTGAGCGCCATGTACACCGACCCGAACCACCTGAAGGTGAGCGACCCGGGGCAGATTGAGGGGAACGTGGTGTTTACGTATCTCGACGCGTTTCATCCGGACAAGGACAAAGTGGCGGCAATGAAGGTGCACTATCAGGCGGGCGGGCTGGGTGACCGGGTGTGCAAGAACGAGCTGGAGGGGTGTCTGCAGGAGCTGATTGCGCCGATGCGGGAGCGGAGGGCGATGTACATGCGGGACAAGGGGGAGCTGATGGCGATGCTGAAGCGTGGGACCGAACGGGCGCAGGGGGTGACGCAGGCGACGTTGAGGGAGGTGAAGGTGGGGCTGGGGGTGCCGGTGTTTTAAAATAACGTCATGCAGCGTATGTATTCAAATATTACATGCGCTGCATAATATTATTTATCGGCAATTCAGCGAATATTACATTTATTATTAACAGGAACCATTACTATCCCTTCTTTAAAAGATGACCAATATCAATCTGGATATTTATTTAGGAATTTAGCCCGACTTATTAACCACTTTATGTATATTCACCTTACAGTCTAAAACCTAGCATTGCTGCATTTACTCTTCTGCCCCTACAAGGAATTGTCATGCAGCTTTATACCAATGAATTTACCGCTGAATTAAAAGCGGAAATAGATCGTTCGCCTTTTTCCGCTGAAGAACTGGCCGCCATGCCTGAGGACGCGCGCGCCATCATTGCCGAACAGGAAGCCTTTCATCGACAACATCCCGCCACCGCCATCTGGCGGATCGCTACGGCTGGCAGCCAGACCCGACTGGGCGGCATGGTACTTCCCGTCGATCGTGAAGCCACAATGCTCATGGACGATGGGAGTTACACCAGCGTGATTGTCGAAGGGGATTGTGTGGCCTATCCGGATGGTACGCTCGCCACGATTATGACCTCATCAGGAACCGCGTTTACGTGGAAAGGATACGGCGTTGCGCTGGTCGGCAGCCTGCTTGATAACGATGACGAGATTATCAGCACACCGCTCGGCAGTACTTATCTTGTCACTCGCGAAGGTATTCCACCTCAAGAGGATTTCTTAACCTGGCCCGGAGAATAGGCTATGGGCTACCGTTCCACGAACTACGGCCGCGGTCAGGCCCTGCACGGCGACAGAACGACTACCGGCGCAATATGCTGTAGCACCCTGCCCAACTGCACCGAGCACGGTCGCGGCGTTATCCGCGTCGGCGATAAAACCACGACATGCCCTAAATGCGGCAAGCAGGGCATTGTCGCAGACGGCGAACCTCGCGTTAACTGGATGGGACAAACCTCAGCCGTCGATGGTTCTGTCGTCATTTGTGGCTGCCCGCACGGAACCAACCGCGTGATCGCCCCATCGGGAGAGTGGCTCGGCTCCGGTCCCTCTCCTGAACAGATCGCACAGGAAAAGCATCAGGCCATGCTCGCGGCACGCCGAATAGAGGAAGAAGCCGAGGCGCAGCGACAAGCAGAAGAACGCGATCGCAACCGGGTCTTTGCGAAATCCTGCCTGCGCGGTGATGGTTGTAACGATGCAGGCACCGGAAGTGAGCCGCACACCAACTTCGCCGAGATGGCGTTTTACCAGGCCATACCCAACAATGCCCCGCAACACGCCCAGGCGGCAAAGCGTAAGGCGATCCCAAAACCAAAGCAACGCAGCGCGCTTTATCTCTGGTGGAATGGGCATCACGAGGAGATGGACTATCAGGCTGCCGTTGCAGCCGAAGAAAGGGCCTGGACCGCGCGGAACGCGATAGCCGATGCCAGCGAACTCGTACTGGTTGGCGGGCGTACTGTCATTTCCGGCACATGGGCCGTGCGCGGCGCTGCACTTGGCGAGATAGCCACGGGAGGCCTTGGTGCACCTGTCGCAGGGCTGCTGATAGGGATGTATCCCGGCAAGCTGAACGACGGAGAGCAGGATTTTATCGACAGGATGCGCGCCGAGCAGATGCGGGAAGCCCCTACCCGCGTTCGCTTCACCTGGGAGAACGACGCCAGCGGCAACCCGACACCGCGAGGCTGGCATACGCCGTCGGGCAAAGACAGCGTGCGCGTTCGCAGGATGGAGTGGGATAGCCGACGCCAGGCTTACACCTTTACTACCGAAGAAAACCCCGGCATCACCCTCATCTGGACACCGGACCGCACCGGAGAGAGTAAGCCGTGGGATACGGGTAATCAGAATCCGGTACGGATACCGAACCCGGTTGTGGTTGATCCGCTGCCGGAGGATACGGGGATTGGTGCGACGACCAGCCCGACACCGGAAGAGAAGACGTTTGCGGATTATATTCTGATTCTGCCGGTGGGCGGGGCGCCGCCGATTTATGTCTATATCCGCCACAATCCCGGACAGGTCACAGGCAAGGGGCAGAAAATTAGCGGCATTTGGTTATCTGATGCGAATACGGGGAATGGGTCTCCTATTCCAAGCCAGATAGCGGATCGATTACGTGGGCAGACATTTACGGACTTTGACCAGTTTCGTAAGGCATTTTGGCTGGAGGTATCGAGGGATCCGGGACTGCTTGAGCAATTTAACCGAGGGAATGTTGGTAACATTAAGGTAGGGAAAGCACCGTCACCACGAGAAAATGAGCAGGTAGGCGGTAAAGTGAAATATGAGATTCACCACATAAAACCTATAGTTGAGGGTGGTGAAGTATACAACATTGATAATATGGGGATAGTGACCCCTAAACGTCATATTGAAATTCATCGAGGGGCATAAATTGAAAACGATAAGTGATTATACAGAATACGAGTTCCTTAATTTCGTAAGAAAATTGTTTGATGTCACTGCCACCACTGAAGCTGAAGATATAAAAAATATCCTCGAATTCAAACGATTGACTGAGCACCCTGATGGTTCCGATCTTATTTACTATCCACGAGAAGATAGAGAAGACAGCCCCGAAGGTGTAGTTCAGGAAGTAAAGGAGTGGCGTAGGGAAAATGGTAAATCCGGTTTCAAACCATAGCAAAGATAATCATGCTTTCTGGACCAGTACTCTACTTCGCACCTTATCGAATAGCGGGTGACTGTTAAGTTCCGGAAAGCCAATTGAAACTAACGAATACGGAATATTTTGTAAATGGAACCTACTCTCGCACAAGTTATTGAGGTCGTACGTGAGTCCTCTGGGATACATCGTAAACCTATTGATAGCAACACCTGGATTGAGGCCGATTTGCATATTTGCGGTATGGATGGCGAAGACCTACTGGAAGACTGCGAAGAAGCTTTTGGCGTTCAGCTTGCCACGGAAGAAGATGGCTATATGAAAATGTTCTCTCTTGCTGAGAACGAGTATCTGTTTACGGGTGAGGGTATAGATTTTTTTGGCATCTGTAGGTTTATGCGCTGGGTGCGTGGCATACCCGAACCTGTGATACGCGACTTAACCGTTGGCGAACTGCATGCTGTATTGGTTAAGGCTGTGAAAGAACAGGTAAAGCACGAGTGATTTCTGATTAATACAGGCATGGGATAACATGCCCGTATCGTTTTATTGCTCCAGGAATATAAGGCAGGAAGCCAGAACTACTCAGGCATCGCTTGCCCGATTCCCCGCTTCACAACGGGTATATCGCCGGTATCATTCAGCGCCCCCGGAAACGTTTTTAACCACTGCGCGACTTTCTGCTTATTTATATTCACCACGCTCATCCCTTCCAGGCATCCCCATAATTCTCTTGTATGCTGCGGCGTAATCACAATGCAGTCTTTCATGGCGCGGATTTTTACCGGCATGCCGTTGATAAAGCCCGCACGGGTTAACCAGTCCCCGCCTAGCAGAAGATATTTCATGTCTATACGTGCATACAGTTCGCAACAGGCGGCACTGTCCTGCGGCGTTTCCGCGCGGGGATGGACGGGCGCCGCGTTGGGCTGGTTGCCGTGAAGACGGCGGGCGCTGTTTTTGCGTACCAGCTCGCGGTTTTCAATCATGCCGGTGAAAGCGTCTGATTCTGTTTTGCAAACAGTAAACTCTGGCTTAAAATTCGTCGCAGCCATTTTCAACTCCTCAGTAGTTGGTTGTGGTTAGCGGTATGGGGGTGTTGCAGCACCTTCATATCGCGAATTCTCTTTTCAAATATTCTTTGATACTTCATTTGCCGTTCGGCGTAATTTCTGGTGCTTATTATACAGGGCTGAATATAAATACAGCGGTTTTGGGTGGGGTAAATTTAGAATTTGCGAGGGGGATTCAGGAAAACAATCAGACGTATTAAGGCGAGATTCTAACGCAAGATTTTGGTTCTAAATTATGGATAACTTTTCGAAAGAGAAAGCACATCGGAGCACTCTTTTCGTTTAAAGCTGCTGGAGGATGTTTTTTTTCTTCTTTGGGTCCAGCTTCGGCCAAAGACGGACCAAAGAGGCCAGTTCATCATCTTCTGTATAGAAGTATGCTACAGGCACTTCGAGAACTTTAGCGAGATGCCGAACGACTTCAATGCTTGCCTGGTGAACCCCTTTCTCGTAGCGGTTGATACGCGCGCTTGCTGCAAACTCATCTATGCCAGCCAAAATACCCAGGTTTTTTTGCGATAACGCCATGTCTAAGCGCACCTCTTTGAGGCGTCGACTGAAGAGCTGATTGTGGGAATTGGATGTTTTCATAACTACGATAATCGTAGTTAATGCCTAAGGAAGATACTACGTTTTACGTAGTGCAAACACTAGATTGATTTTCACGTAAGGATTTCACAAATCCTCGAGCACCCTCGCAAAACTACGTAAAACGTAGTTTTATGGATTCCAAAGAAGCTACGAATAACGTAGTGTCTGGTTCAGTCATCTTTTCTCAAGGGGGATATGAAGAATGGTTTGGTACAAAGCATGTGTTTTAGCGGTTCTCAAAAGGAAAGAGGTTTCGCTCGCCACCTTAGGTGTCAGCTCCTACACAACGATTAACGCTCTTGTGAGACCTTGGCACAAAGTAAACTTCTTCCATGCCAGAGCAATTGGTATCAATCCAGAGCTCATACGGCCACGTTGTTACTCCAAATCTTTGGCTCAAGGGGTTTACATTCTAGAAGAATCAAGCACAGCAAAGAGTTACGTCAAATCATACGTAAATCTTTAACAATTCGTGTTTTATCATCATAAAAATTTCGTTATAAGGAATTTTTTACGTAAAATATAACGTAATTGCGCCTTTAAAACAGGGACTAGAACATGGCTAACTTTGATGCAGATTATTGCTACTCTTTCCCCGCAGTGAGGGGCGTCCAGGCTGGACGACCATTCTATATCGCCACTTGCCCTATGCGCATCATTCCGAAGATCTTCAGTTTCGATGAGACAGACGTGCCGCCGGAGCTGCGCGCTCAGCGTATCTTGAATAAATCACGCATCCCAGAGATGGTGCGTTACTTACTTGAAAACCCTAAAGATTACGTATTCTCTGCATTAACTGCATCCATTGCGGTCGATGTACTGTTTGACGAGTTCGAAAACTCCAACAATCTTGGAACGCTTCGCGTACCAATGGATGCGCAAATTCTTATCAATGATGGTCAACATCGCCGTAAGGCTATCGAGGATGCCCTTTCGGAGCGTCCTGAATTAGGGCAGGACAACATCCCCGTATTGTTCTTTGTTGATGAAGGTTTAAGGCGAAGTCAGCAGATGTTTGCCGACCTGAATAAATACGCAATACGCCCAAGCCCATCATTATCCGCGCTGTACGATCATCGCGACGTAAGCTCGAACCTTGCTCGCTATCTTGCTATGTCTATCGAGCCCTTTATTGGTCTTACTGAACTTGAGAAATCGAGTATCAGTTTGCTTTCCAATAAACTGTTTACACTAAGTAGCATTAAACAGGCAACACGCGCCCTGCTTGGTAAAGACCCTAAAGTAGGCAGCATTGAGGACAATACGCATATCGCTACGCTATACTGGCAGGCTATTTTCAAAGTCATGCCAGACTGGCAGCTTGCTGCACGCAAAGAAGTATCTCCGGCACAGCTCCGCCAGGATTATGTGCATGCCCACGGTATCGGTTTGCAGGCTTTGGGCCTTCTGGGCCGTTCACTACTGGCTGAAGAACCTGAGCACTGGCAGGAAAAACTTACGAAGCTAAAAACCTTTGACTGGCGTAAAAGTAATCCTGAGATGATTAAGCGCGCAATGCAGCATGGCAAATTAAGCAAAACCGGTACCGCCATTCAGCTAACTTGCAACGCTTTAAAAATTGCGCTGTCTCTCCCCCTTTCTCCTGAAGAACAAGAGCTTGAAGCTCAGATGGTTGTATCATGAGTACATTAACTCAGGCCTATGATCTGGCCGACTATGAAGATTTCATAAACGAAGAGCAATTTGCTGGGCGCACTCTCGCTGATTTTGTCTCTGAAGTTCAACGTGTCTACTGCGCAGATAAACGCCCTTGGGTGATTGGCTACAGTGGCGGTAAAGACTCGTCAGCAGTCATTACTCTTGTTTATCTGGCGTTGATGGGTCTTCCGCCGGAGATGCGTACGAAGGATGTGTTTGTTGTTTCCTCTGACACGCTCGTTGAGACGCCGGTTGTAGTAGATCTCATTAAAAAAACGATGCTCCAGATTGAAGCTGGCGCTAAGCGCGACGGCTTACCGATCACACAACATGCTGTAACCCCAAAAACCAACGAGACATTCTGGGTAAACCTGCTTGGTAAAGGCTATCCAGCGCCTACTCGTAGTTTCCGTTGGTGTACAGAACGCATGAAAATCAACCCGGTAAGCGACTTTATCAAAGATAAGGTCAGCCAGTTTGAGGAAGTTATTGTCGTTCTTGGATCGCGCAGCAGTGAAAGTGCATCACGTGCTCAGGTTATTGCAAAGCATAAGATTGACGGCTCGCGCCTTGCACGCCATACCACCCTTTCAAATGCCTTCATTTACACCCCGATTGATACCTGGGATGTTGAAGACGTATGGAAATTACTGCGTGGTGCATTCAGATATGCGCCTGATGATATAGACGAGTGGGAAAGCCCTTGGGGGGGTAATAACCGCCCGCTGTGGACTCTTTATATGGATTCCTCAGCTCAGGGTGAATGCCCGCTAGTTATTGATGACAGCACGCCTTCCTGCGGTAACTCACGCTTTGGTTGCTGGACATGTACTGTCGTCACAAAAGATAAAGCGATGGAAAGCTTAATCCAGAATGGTGAAGAGTGGATGTCGCCCCTTCTGAAATACCGCGACCTGCTAGCTTTCACAACCGATCCAGTAAACAAAGATACCTACCGCAACTATAAACGACGCACAGGTAAAGTGAGCTATCAGTATGCGAAGGATGGCGAAGAACTTACAGCTGAGCGTAAACATGTTCCAGGCCCTTACTGGCTTAAGTATCGGCAGGAATGGTTGAAGGATTTGCTGACGATTGAGCGTGATATGAACGCACAAGGTCATACCATTACATTAATCACAGAACCTGAGCTGCATGCCATACGTCAGCAATGGCTGAAGGATCCTAATGAACCTGACTGGTACGATACTTTACCTGGTATCTATCGCGAGGTTTATGGCAAGGATCTGGACTGGGTTATAGACGATCAATCACGTTTCGACGCCAGCGATGCCGAACTTCTCGAGCAAATTGCACAAGGGTTTGATGTTGTACCTGAAATGGTGATGAAATTGATCGAGCTAGAAGTTTCGATGGAAGGCCTTAGCCGCCGCCAGGGGATCTTCGACAAGCTAGGGGCGATCCTCAAGCAAGACTGGGGAAGTCTTGAAGAGATCAAACAACAGCAGGAAGCTTTGCAGAAACGTAATGAGCGTGATGTTCATCAGGAAGAAGTGGCAAGCATAGAAGCTGAACTGCAGATGCTACAGCGGAGAATTGCCGAAGTCAGCGAACCAATTCTGCTTACCAGTGAGGAAAAAGAACATGTTAATTAAACAGCTGGTACTGCGTAATTATCGGGTTTTTAATGGAACCCATGTTATCGATCTGGCCCCTAAAAAACGACAGAACGACGATAATCCGCGCCCTATCGTTTTGTTCGGCGGGTTAAACGGTGCAGGTAAGACATCAATACTTTCCGCTATTCGCCTGGCCCTTTACGGAAGGCTTGCATTTGGTGCAACAACTCAGCAGCAAGAGTATGTTGAAGAGCTTAGCGCTCTGGTGCACAACGGCTCAACTTTGGGTGAGCAACCCGAGGAGGCCTCAGTCGAGCTTATTTTCACCTACAATAAAGGTGGTCAGGAGGCTGAATTTACCGTTACCCGCACCTGGCAAAAAGGTAAGCGAGACAAACTGTCCTTACAGCAGGATGGCAAACTCATTGAAGGGCTTGGCTATGATCAGTGCCAGGGTTTTTTAAATGAGTTAATACCCCACGGCATAGCCGACCTGTTCTTCTTTGATGGTGAAAAAATTGCTGAGCTTGCTGAGGACGAATCGGGAAACATCCTCCGTACGGCTGTGCGTCGCCTGTTGGGCCTGGATCTGATCGAGAAGCTCCGGAATGATTTAACAATTTTCGTGAAGCGCCAACAATCTGGTCAACTAGCTGAATCTCAACAGCATAAGCTGCTTGAACTTGAGAAAAAGATTAAAGAATTTGCCTTTAAAACCGAGCAAATCCTTGAAAAGGCTGATTTTGCTAAATTGCGTATTGACCTAATCTCCAAGGAAATTGTGCAGAATGAGACCCTTCTCAACGCACAAGGCGGGGCTTTTGCTCAAACAAAAACCCAAGAGAAACAGAAGGTCGAGACGCTTTTAAAAGAAAAAGATCGCCTGGAAAAAGCGCTTCGTCATGAGTGTGATAGCTCATTACCGTATGCTTTAGCTCCAAAGACTCTGGGTCGTTTGCTAGAACAGATTAGTGCAGAGACGCAAATAAAACAGGCAAATAGCTTCGAGAAGGAATTGAATCAATTCCTTACGCAACTCAAAAGCGACATTTCCTTCCGTTCAGGAAGCACAGGTAAAATTGCAGCTGAGGCTATAGAAGATAACCTTAAAACATATCTTGCTGATAAACCAAAAGGTGAATTGTTATTTGACATCTCTGAACGTGAAGCAGGGATGATTCAGCAAGCCATCGAACAAGATAGTAAGAAAGCCTGGCAACGCTTCGATCTTTATCGTAACCAGCTGGCAGAAGTAGAAGAACAATTAGAGCAAGCCGCAGCAAACATCGCCCGAGCGCCGGAAGATGATCAGCTGATGGATATTTTTGATAAACTCCGAGAGCTAGATCGTCAACGTGAAGCTAAGCGGCAGGAGTATCGCTCATTGCTTGAAGAAGCAAAAAATTACAAACAACAGCAACTTGATTGCGCTCGCCAGATTCAAAAGGCTCACGACACAGCTCGCAGCCAGCATAGCTTTAATATCGCATTCATTAACGCGCAAGAGACAATTAATCTACTTGACCGTTATAGTGAGCTGTTAACTGAGGCAAGGGTAAAAACACTTTCAGCTAACTTTGAAGTAGCTTACCGTAAGTTAGCTCGTAAAGAAGACTTGCAGCTTAATGCCCATATTAATCCTGCGACATTTGATGTCGAACTGGTAGATGAAAATAATACGGTTATTAATCGTAAGTTACTCTCTGCTGGTGAGAAGCAAATTTATGCAATAGCTATTCTTGAGGCTTTGGCTAAAACTTCTGGTCGTGAACTACCTGTGATTATTGATACGCCACTTGGGCGTTTAGACTCTCAGCATCGAGATAAATTGATTAATCATTATTTCCCATATGCAAGTCATCAAGTTGTATTGCTGTCTACGGATACTGAAGTTGATGAGCGGTATTTTGTTGATCAGCTTAGAGATGATATTTCTCATGCATATGAGATCGTGTTTAATGCCCGAACAAAGTCATCTGCACTTAAACCAGGATATTTCTGGGAATTAACTAAGGAGATAATCTAGTGCTCCCGAATCGTATGCAGCTCAGTCGTCAGACTGAAGAGCAACTGAAGAGATTGAAAGGGTATACGGGAATTACTCCCAACGTTTCAGCGCGGTTAGCATTCTTTTGTTCAGTTGAGAGTGGATTTCGCTATTCTTCGGAATTTGATACTAAAAGGCTAGATGGTTCTTTGGTGCTCGATAAAATTACGTGGCTTGGGGAAACATTACAAGCAACAGAAATGGTATTGAAAATGCTCTATCCGCAACTAGAGCCTAAAATGTCCATCAGAGTCTGGGCTGCACATGTTGAAGACGGAATTTCGTCACTACGGAATCATAAAAATCTAAAGGAGTTTACTCAGGCAATTGCAATTAGTTGAATAGCTATTAACTAAAGATTAAGAAGTAGCAACAATTGTATTGCTACTTCCTAAGTGTTCTTTCATTATAAGTTTGAAACATCAGGACTCAAAACGCCCCATTACCTTATGGGGCATGACCAATTAAACATTACATTTTCCGATTACCGAGTGACGAAACCTTTAAGACTTTCGCACTTTGCTCAAGATGACCATTTTCATTGATATGTAAACCAACGGAGATGCATTCGCCTTTCTTCAGTTTTGCCAGTTCAGTAAGCCAATTTTTTTTATTACTTCCTGGTACCGCCTGTTCAAGCAGTTTAGCATAACTCTGAATTTCAGTTTCGGCTGGTGCAAAGAACAATTTATGTGCAGCTTGAAACAATCGGTCTTGTTCATCTCTTTTCAAGTTACTTAAAGTTTGAGTAGCCAAAATTAGTGACAATCCATACTTTCTACCTTCAGTTAACATTTTACCTAATGGGCTGTCTAATTTTTGGTCCAAGTTTTGGACTTCATCTAATACCACAGGTATCGGAGTGTTTTTATCACCATTAGCACAAACATAAGAATATAAATCCCAAAGAATAAACTCTGTAGCTAAAAGCCAAACATCTCTGGAAAGCCTAGCTAACTGAATTAACCTAGTAGTAGAAGATGTCGATTCAAAAATATCTTTCCAACCATCCATCTCAGAGGCAAAGGAAAATAGATTAGCTCTGACTATTGAGTGAAGTTTATTTGCAAGTGCTTCACCATGTTTTCCAGCATCTTCAAGGTCTCTTAGCATTCTATTGAAATTATATTCAGCACCATATAATTCAATTCCATCCTCAAGAATTTTAATGAGTGTTTGTAGTTGTTGGCTACCTATATCTGAATAAACAGCATTGAATACTGATGCAACTCTAGATGCAACATCATGAGCTTTATCAGCAATAGTAATCCCGGCTACTTTTTGTGTTTGTTTATTAAAGGGGTTTAATTTTAGGGGGGTCTGTACAACCAAATCAGTTATAGGCTTAACATTTTCCATGAATTCTTCTTCAAGATGTTCAGGCAAAAATCCATTTGTGTAGTCTATAACCATAGAATTTATTTTATTTTTGGCCAATTCCATCAGCAGCCCTTGTATGCAATATGATTTACCTTGCCCCGAACGTCCAAATATAATTAGGTGACGATTAGCTAAGCTTTTATTACCATATTCCCAATAGACAGGCTTTAGATTATCAATAGCCAAACCAATTAATACTCGACATTTGTCTATATCTTTTTTTAAAAATCTTTCAACTTCCTTTTCTTTACTTGGTAAGTTTTGAGCAAACTTTTCCTCTTTCACCTCATCACTTATAATTTTATTATCATTAATAATATTTAAACCTGAATGATTAGATTTATCTGATGAAGCCATATAAACCTGCTCAAGACATCTCTTTAAAATATGTTCATGTATACATAGTTTTTCATTAAGATATTCTAATGCGCTAACACGAGAAGTATTTAAATCTAAAGCTGTTCGGCAAAGATCAGTAAGGCCAGTATAATTAATATTTGAAGACGAGATAAGATTCTGAACAAAGAAATAATTCTTACCATAATCTGTAGCATAAGCTTTAAGCAGTGATATATATAAATACTTATTATAATTAATATCAAGCCGTCTATTAATACTCGATTGCAATTTTGAAGCTTCGATGATCCTAGGTTCATTATCGATAAAATCAATAGCCATTTTCATGATATTTTCTATATCGACACCTATGAAAGCGTTGTCTACATGCGCATAAGTTGTTTCATCAATCCTAACTACAATGCCATCTGTTAATAATTTATCAATGTAGAATGAAGCATGCCCAATAGATTGGCTTCTAATTTTAGATGCTACATCGAGTTTCGATAACGGACTTAATGATTGCTTGAATAAGTCGATTAGAACTGATTTCTGCGAAGCTAGGTTAAAATCAGATGCTAAACTTACAGTGTCTGCACCAGACTTTCCATTAAAATAAATACCATAAGACTCGCCATATGCACGGACAATGTGTCTAACGAAGTAGTAGTCATCAGCCAGATCAACTTGTTGATAAATATCAACAGATAAATTTACTGCGTCTCTTCCACAGTATTTATATTCATTAAGTTTAGAAGCTATAATGCATAACACTCTTTTCTTATCGTCTTCACTTATCTTCAAATAGTCAATATGACGATATGTTCCTCTACCACTTTGATATACATACTCTCTATCGACAGCTCTCATCAAATTCGGCTCAAGACGATCTTCTGAGAAAATCCCTGAACAAATAGATTTTTTATTAGCATGAGATTGAATATTTGCCCACACATCACCATCGGGGAAATCTAGCAAAGCATTAGTAATCCCAGGCACTTTAGATAGTGCCAATGGCTTTATCTTCTCCCCATTTATTTGAAGAATATTCTCCTTTTCCCATATGGCTATTTGATTCTCTGCTACGGCAAGTTCAACATTTAGGCGTTCATGCAGATACCATGATAAATCGTCAAGATCGGCAGGAGATTTATTCCATAACCAAAACTCTTCAAAAAATGATTTATTCAGACTAGGGGAAGTAATTAACTTAATTTCATTTTCCTTTAGCCCACAACATGCCTCTAAAAAAGAATAAAAGCCCTTATCCGAGCTAAAACTTCCTCTCAACGTGGTGAATAAAGGCGTCCTTAATTCACTTAAATTACTTTTTGTTATAGCCCATATTACCTTAGGTGAAATACTTAATTTAGCAATGAAATTATTTTTAGCTTTCGACTCAATTTGGCGAACCCTTTCCCTTGTAATATCGTAACTTTTCCCAATATCCTCTAGAGTTTCGCCATCACAATTGATTCCATATCTACGAATCAGAATGTCATTCTCTCTTGACCTTACATTCAGGATGTTATTATTAAGATCATTAATAATAAATTGCTCCAGCTCCTCAATTGGTAGGTCAAAATCTTCGATCTGTTTTTTATTTATATCAGAATTGATAGAGAACGAACCATTTTTTAAATGCTCAACCAAATTTAAGAAATTATGAATTTTTTTCTTTCCAAAACCAGGAATGCTCTCTAAGGACGAAGTTGCAATAGCTATTGTCTCTTTAATTGTAATATTTTCACCAAACTCCCTCAAAATTGTGCTAACTAATGCTTTATAATCATTAGTTATATTTACCATATTTAAACATATTGACTCATCTTCTATATTAACTAGCTCATTTTGTTTCTCTATTAATGAATCATGTGACAATTCAGATTTAAGTTTGTAAAAACTTAATATATCGTAAGAATTAAATCCGCCACTATTCTTGAGTTCCATCTCGGTTAAGGACAGGATGTCTTCAATTTGAATATCTCGCTGGTAGAAACCTAGTATTTTATCCAAAATATCAGAATAAGAATCATCATAACCAAAAATTGCTTTAAACTGTCCTTCATTATTTACTTCTGAAGTATTTAGTTCCTCCTCTACATTTGAAGTATTTCGTTCCTCTTCGAAAATTATATCATCATCTACAATTTCATTACGACTGGAAATATCATCAGGCAGTTCGAAAACATTGAATGATGTTAGCTCAGCATTTAGAAAATTCAAATGTGAAATTTCTGGATAAGCTGATTCGTCTTGAAATTTAGATGATAACTTTTCTATAGACTCTTCATGAAGCATTTTTACAAAACCATGAGGAATACGCAATTTCAAAACATTAAGCTCTACGTCAAACACACTTTCAATACGAGATCGTTCCATCTCTTCAGTTATAGATAATGCTATTCCCTCAGGGTAGTTAGGCAACTCACAAATATTATATTCCCCCTGTAATAAGGAATCACTTATTTTATACAAGTTTTCAAAATACCTAACCGGGAACACGCCGTAAAGCTCAAATTTATCGACTTGAGTTAATAATTGTTGGATAAAGAGAGAACGATATACCTGTCCTTTGAAAGTCTTCGGTGCCAGTAACCGCTTCATATGCTCGGCTAATGACTTGCTTTGTTTTACGGCCTTAGTGAAATCCGTTCCAGATGCTCTTGTTTTTACTTCCAGAGGGAGCAATACAAGGCGTCCTCCTTTAATACCTACAAATAATATATCATCTGAAAGCGCGCCTTTTGATTTATTATGAAGTCGAGCAGAAAAATCGTTATCTTTTATTTGCAACCCTAAATTTCCAGTAACTCTAAGCATTTCACCAACTGATAGTGGTATCCATACAATATCACTTGATAAGAGTAAACCTGAAATAAATTTATAAGCAGCGACAATTCCTTTTTTCTCTTTAATTTTCTTTTTGGTATTATCAGACTTTTGCTTACCAGACTCTTTCACAACGTCTAATAGCCATTGTCCATTTAATGCATTAAAGGAATTAATTAACTCATCAGAATGACTTCTTAACAGGTCTTTATATAACCCAACCCGTGAAGATACTGTTATAGCATCATAAGCTACTGAGTTAGTATACTGATCGGCATAATGTATTAGAATTGTCTCTTTCGTATCAAAGAACTCAAGCGTCACTTTTGGCTCGATGATACATGTCCATATACTGGAGTTGTAAGACTTATTTAATTTATGTTTAAAGCTATCTTTTACAGCTAATACAGGCACACTCCCTTTAACATATTTTGCTGAGCTATCTCTATACGGAAGCATCAATTGGTTGTAAAGAGAAGCTAAACACACAGAACTATTTTTAGTTATTAAGTTTTTTAATCCAAAGCCAGTATAAAATACTTCATTTTCTAAATATGATGCCTCACCAGACAAAATACCATTACATACAATCCCTGATTTTCCTTCACCAACACTGTTAGTACGCATAACAACTTCTTCATTGTTTTTAAAGAAACTTAAATGCGCATAGTTGAATTCTTCATAGTTATCTATTTTATAGAATGTTACATTACGCCTGATCCTTAATATC
Source organism: Enterobacter sp. FW301-JW81 (assembly GCF_058788735.1). NCBI lineage: Bacteria > Pseudomonadati > Pseudomonadota > Gammaproteobacteria > Enterobacterales > Enterobacteriaceae > Enterobacter > Enterobacter sp. FW301-JW81. The sequence continues at coordinate 347,924 of NZ_JBYTBA010000004.1, forward strand.
AAATCATCTATTTCAGATTCTTTATCGGAGCTGTTAAGACGAGCTAACTCTCGTAACTTTAATACACTCCTACCTTCTGAAAAATCATCAAATAGAGTTAGAGAATGATCGTCATTGTAAATATTAACTTGTATTTTGATATTGCCTTTTTTATTTTTCTTATAATAATTAAGTATCCCGTTAAAGATATCTGCATTGTTTTGATTGTTTATAGAGTTAATAATGAGTGGGTTTTGTTTATTATCTTTAAACAAAACATCGAAGCATGATATAAAATCTTGAATTTTCTCATAGACTAATGACGATACATAGCTTGTATCACCCTCAGAGCTAGGACCAAGTTCAAGCCAAAACTTATTATGGCTTAATGATTTTGTTCTAACGAAAATCGATTCATTATCAAATAATATAGGCAGCAAACCACTCGCATTAAATTTTTTCACAGTTGAAGAGGGGATTTGGCTAAATGAATTTGTTAAATCAGCTATTCTCGACTTAGCGAACTCTAAAGCATATGACAAGCATAATGGGTGGAATGGTGAAAAGAATTCTCTATTAGATCTCCTAATAATACCCAGTGTTAGTAACTGCCTGCTCTTATAATTCAATGCGCCTTGCGGAATGTTTACCAATTCATTATGAACAGTCGATATTATTTGTTCAATAATCCTAATCAAGCTTTCTGGCCAATTTGTTATCGATAGGATCGTTTCATGTTCCAAGAGCCAAGTAAACAAATTCTTATAAGCTCGAGACACTTCAGGAAATTCAATCTCAAATCCATTGAGTTGAATTTCTTCGCCATTACTATCATCGAAATATAACAAACCTTCGCTGATCATTTTAAATTCAGCTACGCACAATTCCTTAGCTTGAACTGTAAGATCCTTCTCTCGCCCACCAATAATTACTCTTGATGTTTCTGATTTATACTTCGGTATCCTATCATTTTCGAAAATATCTATGCTGCGTTGAGTATCAAATAAACTTGGTAGTATAATAGTTTCAACTATTTTTGGACCAATAATAGTTACGGGCAAATAGTATTCACCAGAAAATAATATCATCTCTCCAAGTATTTCATTTTCACTTACAGTACTAAAATCAATATACTTTAAGTCATCACAATTTATCTTGTTGTTTTCATTTGAGAAAATATGTGTAAGATTATTATTGGAGTTTACAAGTAATTTTCCTTGGATGTTTTCAATGACTAAACTACCTTTGTTTCTTTTGAATTCCACTTCTAATTTTTCAAAGTAATTACTTAAGAAAAAAACGCATTTACTAACTAAGCAACAATTAAATTGAAAACATTCTCGTTGTGATTCTCTTTTTATTTTTATTTGTATAAAAGAAGGTTTTCCATCAAAAGGTATTCTTACAGTCAATATAGAATGATTTTCATTATTAGATGTTGTAATCAAAACTTGACTTTGTTTAAAATCACCATTAACAAGAATTTGTTCTGTTTTTAGTACAGGCTCTCCTCTTTCTAGTTTGAATTTGATTTCAACCAGCCCAACTTCTACTTCACCTATTAATGAAATACATCTATTTGCAGAAGCACTTCCTGATGAATGCTTCCACTCCTCTAAAGTACTTCCATTAATATCAATACTTTTTACATTTAATTTCCTAAGTTTATTTTTTTCAATTTCAGCTTCTATATTGGAAAATGTTTCTGTTTTATAAAGATTTTTATTTTGTATAAACTTATCTTCGATATAACGTTCACTAAATCCTAAATCTTGTAATTGTCTTTGTAATTCATTTAGCTCATCTCCAAAGTCATTGACTAATGAGTGGACAGTTCTTGCTAGTCGGATATTCCTATCTAACTCTCGAGCTAAATGTTTCTCATTGTCAATATCATAAATTCTTGGCTCAGGGAAAAAACCATACTCTTGTATATCAATATGGTCTTTATGAATTGATTTATATAGTGGCTCATATCCAAAAATGCTAAGATTTTCCTCATCTATTTGCCGTTGTTTATTCGACACCAAATAGTTAAAAATTAGCTCATTCTTATGACCAGTACCTAGATCCAAAAGAGCCTGATTTATGCTCTTAGGGGTAAAAATTCCGTTGTCTGCACTTACATCAGCGAAAGTAGACGTCAAGGTTTCGAGCGAACTATTGTTAATCAAAAATAAAATTGCATTATCAATGTCATTGAGTGCATCTCTAACACTTGCTATATAATCCTCGTGACTTGAGTTTCTGTCCTGAACACCAAGATGATGCAACATAACAATTATTTTTTTTCCGCTTGATGTTTCTACATACTTTAGCGGTGCATTATTAATAAATAGTTCTTTAAATCCCAAGCTTTTAAAACCATTGTATAATTTTATAGATTGCGTCGGGTTAGAACTCACAAAATGATATTTTGTATTTAGAGAGTTAGATAACTCTATTGACTGACAAAATAAATTAGCCAGAAAACCCTCAAATGGTTGATTTAACATATACTGCGTCTCCGCTATCGCTTAATTTTTCAATATTACCAACACTCTCATAAAATTTTAAAAGTGCACGTTTTGACTTTAAATCAAGCCATACACCTCTATTTTTAAAACCTTCAATCAAATCATCAATAAGTATCTTATCGGTATCTTTCCCTTTAATTATTAAATTAGTGAGAAGCATGATTATATTTGAATTGAGCACAAAGTATTTACCTGCCGCTTTTCTATTGGTAATAAATCCAGAAGAAAAAACATCCTCAAAGGTATTAACAACTGTACTATTCCTACCCTTCCGCGAGTTCTTTTTTGAGCGACTTAGTGTTTCTTCAAATATTTGCTTGTGAAACGAAACACCTTTGTTAAGCGCTCTCTGAAGTGAGTATTCATTTTGATAATCCTCTCCAAATAATAGAGCCAATAGCTTATTGAACTCATTTATTTTCCCCAAATGTTCTTCTGACTCATCAAGATCATATTGCCAAGCTGGTTTTTTATCAATTCTATTGAAGTAACCTAAAACTGGGAAAAGATAATATGCTATACCTTTTTTATTGCTAAAAATATAATCATACCCGTACTGATTGCACTCATGCCTTTCTTTACTTGCAGTTTCAGTTTCTAATATAAAGTAGAGTGGTTTTGCACTAGGTGGTTGGTAGACATTATTGGGGATGCATACTTGAATTGTAAGTTGTGACAAGTAGATAAACACATATAAATGTATAAATCGTTCAACTTCACTTAATAAATATTCTGGATTAGCTGCTAGTGTATTTAGATCTTGAGTAAATACTTTTTGCAAAAAAGGCAAATAACAAATAGTGTCATCTTTTAAGGAATGCTCTGTACAAAGCCTACGGATATTACTTATAAGTATGTTTTCTAAAGGATTATTACCCTTAATGATAAAATCATCTCCCACTTGACCATTTATTAGACCAGAGATAATATTTATCATTGTCTTAGTTCTTGCAGATAATTTCTCTTGATTGCTTACCAAGTATGCTAAGGGGGTAATATTATCTAATTCATTCGAAGTAAAATAAAGCTCATCAAGTACATCAACTAATTCACGAGTATCTCTAACACTACGAATACTATCCAGAACCTCAACTCTTAAAGTTTCTTTACAATATCCATTTAATGATAGACCATATAGTTTTTCAAAAAGCTTCTGATATACATGCGTCCATTCTATATTATTATCCCTATTATTTGGACCAATCGGTAAGTATGTATCTGCAATATTTGCATAATTTGAATCATTTTCGTTCTCTATGCATCGACGGACAAGTGAGATAGAAGTATCTAAGGAAGTAAAATCTCTCATTTTAATATCTCTAATGTATATCTATTTCGATTTTTATTTATATGCAATACTTTGTCTTTATTTACTACCTTCATTGATTCAGTTTCAAGGGTACTTTCCACAAGAATTCTGATTATTTCATCAAACTTGGCAGTATTTTCAATATTCTGTCGATTAGGTCTGTAGCCATCAGATATTTTCACAGCTTGAATTAACGTATTTAGATCAATATTAATAATTAACAAGGGCTGATTGTTAATTATTAACGGTATGGGGAGAGTATCGGTAGATTTTAATTCATGCATCTCAATCCAATCTAGATCCGCTTGAACATTAAGTTTATTGCAAACGAATTTATCTTTCAGTTTACGACTGACTATGTGACCATCAACATTTATTGACAGCATTCTATTTGCATACGCTATTGCAGCCTTAATTATTACCCCTTCAATAATATTCAAACAATCATCTTCATCCGCTGAGTTAATTTCAGGCTTTTCATATACATTGATTAATTTCAAGTAATAATTTAGTGATTTCGTTATTATTTCGCTCTCAAAGCAATTTGGGGATGGAAACGAGAGACCTAATTCCCGCAACAAAAATGAACACCGAATCAATCCTTCTGGAGTGAGCTCTCTTCCTGTGAGTTGGTTAAAATTATCAATATCTTGGATAATGTCTTTTGATAATGTATTCGACGTATACTCAAGATAGAAATTGTCTAGCTCGTTATTCCTTATATTTATTGGATCTAATTTTCTAAAACAACTACTGAATTCATTATCTATTTCTGAGAAAACATTCCCAACGATACCATCCTTATTTTCACGTGTTAGTATCTGGAATATAAAATCAACAAATATTCTAGGAATTAAAAATTGCTCATCAATTAACCTAGCAAGACCAAATAACTCGATTAACTTATTTTGAAATGATTGTAAAGACAAGACGTCGAAATTCTTGGAAACATACCCACCAAGTTTGGAATCCAAAAGATAACTTCCGTAAAATGGATTTCTAGGAGATTTGTCTGTTAATTTCTTTAAAAAATCTGATATGAAGCCTGACGTTATTTTACCTTTTGAAAATGATAATCTTGGATAACATTCAAAATCAAAGAACGTAACAGCCCCATTAACATAACCTTTGCTATGTCTATTATCGAAATAAGTGCTGAAGGAATTTTTTATATCAGAGTGCCTGTTATCTCCTTGTTTTATAAACTTTTGTAACATTCCTATATTTATACCAATAACAAAAGGTTTGCTACTTTCCTTAAAGTTATCAAACTTCTCATTTAGACATTCTATTGCTGATTTATGCTGACTATCGCTATGAGTAGCGTCTAAATGAAAATCAACTCGATCGCTATAATCACCATATAATTTTGTTAGAATTTCAGATTTTCCATCACCAGAACTACCGCACAAGCAAATAATACTTTTAGGATTCGACTTTAATAAAGCTAGATCCAAACTTTTTTGTAAATCATCATGAATTTCAGTTGGAATATATAAATAATCTTTTAAAGTTTCAAATTCTCCCACGATACATTCAGTTCTTAGTGTTGAAACAGAATATTTTGATGATTTTGATAATACTTGTAATGCGTCAAAAAGAATCAAGGTCTCTCCTTTGTCGACTATTAGGCATCGATTTACCAAGCATTGCATTAGCTAACTTTTCATTAAACATGAAATTAAATCACTGAGATTTATCAAAATTACATATCTCAAGCTCAACATAGTAAATTTAAAATATATATATTTCCCATTATCTTAAAAAATACTTTTGATATAACAAAAATTTAAACTCAAGCCCCACACTAATTAAAATAAAGGCTGATAATCCTTCAATTCATCGCAATTACTTCATTACTTGAACAGCGTTCAGCCTTGACAAATAAAGTAAATATAATGCGCGATATTCATTATTATTTTACAATCTGCATTAGGGTGAGAATCATTAACAATATTTGTGCAAAAAAAGGTGATAAGATAAAACCGAAGTAGATTTTGGTACCCACCTAAAGAGTAGGCCCGGTGAGATAACGCTACCGCCCCAACCATCACTTCCGCATGGCTGTATCGTGAAAGCCACCTACCTTTTTTAGCGCTCGATAACATTTTGTGCTGTCGCTAAAGGGTAGTGGGCTTTAAGCTGCGTATCTACTCTACGTCTCACAATGATACCTGTAGATCGCTAGTTTCGATTACTCAACTTTAGATTGCAACATTACCATTTTGCTCATAAGGCATAAACTACTAAAAGTCTACTGACCATAGTATGATTCAACCAATTAGTAACGCAATTTTATCATTAATTCTTTAAAAAACGTACAATTTGCTGTGGAGATCTATTCACGAGCTCACAGAATCTATTAAGTTAATATCTCACTTAAATTTAAGAACGACTAAAATTGGTAAATTTATCTTCTTGCTACGTAGATCGATTATGATTAGCTTACATACTCACCGTTTCAATGATAGATAAACTAATGTTCCTGTGATTACACACTTGTATCTTTACAAGCCATAACCCTCACAATCACTGTACGATATAGAATGTTTGCGCATTATCAAATTATAAATTACTTACTCTTTCAATCGTAAGCATCCGCATTATAGTTTGAACAGTTTGATTTTTGTACAAGAAATGTATAGACAATGCTATTCGTTCAGACTTCAGACACAAAAAAAGCCGCCCTTAAGCGACTTTGATTTGCATCTTTTGGTGCCGAAGGCCGGACTCGAACCGGCACGTATTTCTACGGTTGATTTTGAATCAACTGCGTCTACCGATTTCGCCACTTCGGCACTGAAGGGGATGCGGAAACGTTGTGGATTATACCTGTCGCGCGCCGCCATGCAAGCGACGACGCGCGAAACCCGCGCTAAGTGCCCAAAAAATCAGCGCTACCCTCAGTCCAGCTCAGACACCGCCAGCCGAATCACCCTCGCCGCCTTCTGCTCCGGCAGCGCCAGCACCTTGGCCCACATCTCCTGCACCATATCGCAGGAGAGCTTCTCTTTGCCCACCGCCTTCTCCGGCATCTGCAGCAGCTGGATGTCCTCGCCGTACTTATCGGCAAGCTCCTTCATAATCGGTCGCACATCTTCGACAGCCGCCTCGCGCTCGGCCGGGGTTACGGTGTGGCGATTTTTGCCGTAGGCTGCGCGCATCATGTCGGCATCGGCCTGCATGCGCCGCGCCATCAGGTCTTTATCCAGCATGCGCATCGGGTTGATGCCGCCCTTCACCATCGGGTAGAGGAAGCGGAAGCAGGCGTCATCGCTCACCTTCTGGATGGCGGCGGTCTGCTCCATATTGATGGTCATGTAGTTCACCACGTTGGCGTCCGGGGCGTTTTGCAGGCGCGACATCTGCAGATGCAGGATCTGCGGCTGGATGGTGTCGATAATCTGCTGCTCCGGCTCGCCCGCTTTTTGCAGCGCGGCCATCTGGTCGAGGATGCGCTGATGCAGCGCGGGCTCCTGCTCCTTAATCACCTGCCAGGCGGGCATCGCGTTGAGGGCGTTATCCATCTGCCGTTCCGGGGCGCGCTGCCTGTCGAAAAACACCCAGAACGCCACGGCGGCAGCCGCAATGACGACAATCACAATACGGGTCCACGTTTTATTCATCTCGCATCCTTATCCTTGAGTTATGCCGGTTTACACCGGCACGCCGCTGTGGAAGCGAAACTCGTTGTCCGGTGTCGAGATAAGTGTGGCTTCAATTTCGCCAAAAAGCTTTATGCGCGGTGAGATATCGTCGTCGCTCACCTGCTGGGCCAGCGTCAGGTAGTCCTGATAATGGCGCGCTTCCGAGCGCAGCAGCGAGAGATAGAACTTCTGCAGGTCGTCGTCGAGGAACGGGGCCAGCGCGGCGAAGCGTTCGCAGGAGCGGGCTTCGATGTAGGCGCCGCAGATGAGCTTGTCGATCAGCGTCAGCGGCTCGTGGGTGCGCACTTCCTTCAGCATCCCTTTGGCGTAGCGGCTGGCGGTGATTTTGACGTACGGAATGTCGCGGGCCAGCATCGCCTCGCGCACCTGCCAGAAGTGGTGCAGCTCCTCTTTAATCAGCAGCACCATGCTGTCGATAAGCGCCTGGCCCCACGGGTCGTCGGTTTTGGGCATCACGCTTTTGCCAATCTGCCTGTGCAGGGCGATGAAGTCCGGCTCCGGGCCGTCGCGGAAGGTGAACAGTTCATAGGGTTTGAGCCAGTCGAGCAACGCGTCGGCACCGCTTTCGTCGGCGACGTATTTACGCACGAGTAGCAGCGCGGTCTGGGCGGCCTTGAGCTCGCACACCATGTGGTCGGTGAGCAGCAGCGGCAGGTTCGCCGGGTCGCGGGCTTTATCAATCCATGCTTGCGGGGTCGGGCACTGGAGGAAGTTAAGTACGGGGGAGAGTATCTGCGGGTAATCCATGGTTCTGCCTTGAAAAAGCGGTGGCGTGCGCCACCGCCTGAAACGCTTAGTGACGCACGCCGTCGTCGTCTTCGTCGACGTAATCTTCGTCGTCGCCCTCTTCGCCGTCTTCACCGTTCGGATCTTCGAAGTAGGTTCCCCAGCCGTCGTACTCCACGTCAAACTTCTCGGCCAGGTTCATCAGCTGTTCTACCTGCGCGTCGATCAGCTCCGCCTTCAGCGCGCCTTCGCTCAGGATGTCGCAGCAGATGACGGTATCGCCCTCTTCCACTTCCAGCTCTTCCGGCTCGGTCACTTCGTAACCCAGTTTAAAAGCTTCCACCGCCATTTTTTCCAGCGCGTCGAAATCATCCGCAGAGAAATGGTGCTCGATGGTGTACAGCGCGTCCGGATCGCTACCGTCTTCCAGCAGCTCTTCAATAATCAGACGCGTCTCTTCGCGTTGTTCTTCCAGGTGTTCCGGGTTTGCCATGGCTCATTCCTCTTTAAAGTGCGGCAGATACTTCTATTTTCACACACGGACGTGTTTGCCTCCACCTTTGTGAGAAAGATTTGTTAAACGGGGTTGCAAATGAATAATTACACATATAAAGTGAATTTTAATTCAATAAGTGGCGTTCGCCATGTGAGGATAAAATGTCTGATCTGTACAAGAAACACTTTCTGAAATTGCTCGACTTTACCCCTGCACAGTTCACTTCTCTGCTGACCCTTGCCGCACAGCTCAAAGCCGATAAAAAAAATGGCAAGGAAGTACAAAAGCTTACCGGTAAAAACATCGCGCTCATCTTCGAAAAAGACTCAACCCGTACACGATGCTCTTTCGAAGTTGCCGCATTTGACCAGGGCGCGCGCGTCACCTATTTAGGGCCGAGCGGCAGCCAGATTGGGCATAAAGAGTCAATTAAGGACACCGCGCGCGTGCTCGGGCGGATGTACGACGGCATTCAGTATCGCGGCCACGGGCAGGAAGTGGTCGAAACGCTGGCGCAGTACGCGGGCGTGCCGGTGTGGAACGGGCTGACCAACGAGTTCCACCCCACGCAGCTGCTGGCGGATCTGCTGACCATGCAGGAGCACCTGCCGGGCAAGGCGTTTAACGAGATGACGCTGGTCTACGCGGGCGACGCGCGCAACAACATGGGTAACTCGATGCTGGAAGCAGCGGCGCTGACCGGGCTGGATCTGCGCCTGGTGGCCCCGAAAGCCTGCTGGCCGGAAGAGAGCCTGGTGGCGGAGTGCAGCGCGCTGGCGGAGAAGCACGGCGGGAAAATCACGCTGACGGAAGACGTGGCGGCGGGCGTGAAGGGCGCGGACTTTATTTATACCGACGTGTGGGTGTCGATGGGCGAAGCCAAAGAGAAGTGGGCGGAGCGGATTGCGCTGCTGCGCGGGTATCAGGTGAATGCGAATATGATGGCGCTGACCGGCAACCCAAACGTGAAGTTCCTGCACTGTCTGCCGGCGTTCCATGACGACCAGACCACGCTCGGCAAGCAGATGGCGAAAGAGTACGATCTGCACGGCGGGATGGAAGTGACGGACGAGGTGTTTGAATCGGCGACGAGCATTGTGTTTGACCAGGCGGAAAACCGGATGCATACGATTAAGGCGGTGATGGTGGCGACGCTTGGGGAGTGATTGGGTCCTCTGCGTTCAGATGCCCTCACCCCGGCCCTCTCCCACAGGGAGAGGGAGAACACCCAGCCCGCAGGCCCGTGCAAGCGTAGCGCCGCCGGGCGAATCAGGCGGCGATGCGGCCTGATGCCCTCACCCCGACCCTCTCCCACAGGGAGAGGGAGAAAACCCAACCCGTAGGCCCGTGCAAGCGAAGCGCCGTCGGGCGAATCAGGCGGCGATGCGGCCTGATGCCCTCAACCCCGGCCCTCTCCCACAGGGAGAGGGAGAACACCCAGCCCGTAGGCCCGTGCAAGCGAAGCGCCGCCGGGCGAATCAGGCGGCGATGCGGCCTGATGCCCTCAACCCCAGCCCTCTCCCACAGGGAGAGGGAGAACACCCAGCCCGTAGGCCCGTGCAAGCGCAGCGCCGCCGGGCGAATCAGGCGACAATGCGGCCTGATGCCCTCACCCCGGCCCTCTCTCACGGGAAGAGGGAGCAAACCGGCTCCATTTCATTGATTTTTCACCCCGAAAAAGGTACGTTTTCGCCTTAATTCCAGCGTGGACATGCCAGCATTATGCCGATTATTCAGTCTGTTGAACGTGCGTTGCAGATCCTCGACCTGTTCAACGAGCAGGCCACCGAGCTTAAGATCACCGACATCAGCAAACTGATGGGGCTGAGCAAGAGTACCCTCCACTCGCTGCTGAAAACCCTGCAGCTTCACGGCTATATCGATCAGAACCCGGAAAACGGTAAGTATCGCCTCGGCATGAAGCTGGTCGAGCGCGGCCATTTCGTCGTGGGCTCCATCGATATTCGTCAAAAGGCGAAGGGCTGGCTGACGGAGCTGTCCCAGCGTACCGGGCAGACCACCCATCTGGGGATCCTGGACGGGCGTGAAGGGGTTTATATCGAGAAGATTGAAGGCAAGCTGGCGGCCATCGCCTATTCGCGCATCGGCCGCCGCCTGCCGGTTCACGCCACCGCCATCGGCAAGGTGCTGATTGCCTGGCTAGGCGAGGGCGAGCTGAACGCCCTGCTGGAGGGCTATCAGTACACTACCTTTACGCCTTCCACCCTCGCCTCTCGTGAAGCCCTAATGAGCGCCCTGGCGCAGACCCGCGAGCAGGGTTTTGCCCTGGATAGCGAAGAGAACGAGCAGGGCGTGCGCTGCGTGGCGGTGCCGGTGTGGAACCATGAATCCCGCGTGATTGCCGCCCTGAGCCTGTCGACCCTGACCTCCCGCGTGGACGATGCCGGGCTGGCTGATTTCCGCGAGCAGCTTCAGCAGGCCGGGCTCCAGCTATCACGCGCGCTGGGCTACCCGGCCTGAGCCGTCAGGCTGGCTCGTAGGTGAAGTAGTCGAAGTCCGCGTGGCAGCCGTCGCCGCTGATGTCCTCGCAGTGCAGCCCCACAAACGCGCCGGTGAAGAAGCCGCGCCCGCCGATGTAGTCGTCCGACAGTTTCCACGCCTCATACGTTACCGGCACGGCGTGCCACGTCTCGCCATCAAACGAGTAGCTGTAGCGGTAGACCAGCTTATCCACGTCCACGCGCAGCCAGACGCTCTCCGCGCGCTCCGGCACTGGAATCGGCTGCTCGTGCAGCGGCCATGACGGCACGTTGTGGTCGAGCTGGATCACCTTAATCGTTCTCCCCTGCCCCTCCTCGTAGTCCACAAAGCAGTAACTCCAGTTTTTACTGTTGTAGTAGCAGGTCAGCCCCGCGCTCTGCTGGAAGTGGACCGGCGAGAACTGCATCCGCGTTTCTGAGCGGAAAGCGAAGTGCTGCCAGCGGCGTGCCACGGTCGACTGGGTAAAGGTGGAGTTGAGCGAGTCGTTGCCGTAGAGCCGTAAATAGCCGGGGCGCGCGGTGAGCGAGCCGAGGGTGTCGTCGAACGGGATGCGCAGGGTCTGCAGCTCCGGGTCGAGCGAACTGGCGTCGAAATCCTCCCGCCAGCTGACCTGAACGGCTGAGGGCTGCTCCGACACCTGCGGGCCTTTCACTGTCAGCTGCGCGTGCTTGCCGCCTTCCACGTACGGCCAGCCATCGCGCCACTCAATGCGGGCGATGCCGGTCTCGCGCCCCAGCGGGCAGTAGCCGCGTCCTCCGGAGGCCAGCAGCGGCACGCCGGGCAGGCGCAGCGGGCGGCTGGTGAGGTAGGCCATGTACCATTCCCCGGTGTGGGTCTGTAGCAGCGAGCCGTGGCCGCTCTTCTGCAGCGGGTTCTCCGGCAGGTGCCAGCTGGTCATCATCGTCACCTCCGGATGCAGCTCGTACGGCCCGTCGATGGTTTTTGAACGCAGCACCACAACCGCGTGCTCGTAGCTGGTGCCGCCCTCGGCGACCATCAGGTAGTACCATCCCGCGTGGCGATAAAGGTGCGCGCCCTCGGTGTAGCAGAGCGGCGTGCCGGTAAACAGGGTTTTGCGCTCGGGCGAGAGGGTGCCGGTTTGCGGGTCAAACTCCTGCAACACGATGGTGTTGTGCGGGTTGCTATGGTGGCGCGGCCCCCACGGGCGGTAGAGGTAGTACTTGCGGCCGTCGTCGTCGTGGAACAGGGACGGGTCAAACCCGCCGTTGCCCATCGGGATCGGCTCGCTCCACGGCCCCTCGATGGAGGGCGCGGTTACCAGAAAGTTACGGCCGTTTTTCCACGGCGAGTCGACAATCTTCACGTCGGTATAGAGCAGCCAGAATTTACCGTCGGCGTAGCTCAGGCACGGCGCCCAGATGCCGCCGGAGTCCGGGTTGCCCTTCATGTCCAGCATCGACACGCGGTCCAGCGGGGTGCTGACCAGCGACCAGTTTTTCAGGTCACGGGAGTGGTAGATGCGCACGCCCGGGAACCACTCGAAGGTCGAAGTGGCGATGTAGTAGTCCTCGCCCTGACGGCACAGGGACGGGTCCGGGTTGAAGCCGGTGAGTATCGGGTTAGTGATTTGCATATTGCCTCCGGTTAATGGGATGCGGCTGTCGCAGCGTCGGGAATGGCCTCGCCCTGCGCCGCGCGGTGCTTAATCAGCTGCTGGCTGATGGCCTCCACGCGGGCGTCGGTGAGCTTATAAAACGACAGCATGATGAACATGCCCGCATAGAGCACCACGGGCACCACACAGAACAGAATTTTGATGGTGGTAAGTACCTCGACCGGCTGCACGCTGCTGCTGGCGGAGTAGTTCACATACGCCAGGATCCAGCCCACCACCGCCCCGCCAATCGCCAGGCCAATCTTCAGGCTGAACAGGTAGGTGGAGAACACCAGCCCGTCGAGGCGGCGCCCGCTGCGGCTCTCCTCGTAGTCCACCACGTCAGAGGCCATCAGCCACTGCAGCGGCGTAGTGGTGTTAAAGACGAACAGGAACAGGATGTTGAGGGCGAAAATCAGCGCGATATGCTCGGCCGGGGTGACGAAAATCAGCAGGCTGATCAGCGAGTAGGCGACGATGATCCACTTGAAGGCGGTGACGCGGTCGAAGCGGCCCAGCAGGCGGGAGGAGCAGAGCGAGCCGAACATGGTGGCGAGGCTGCCGTAGAGTAAGAACTGGGTCGCCATCTCCGGATGATCCATCACGTATTTCACGAAGTAGAGCGTCGCCCCGCCGCGCACCACGTTAGAGCAGGTCGCCATCATCTTGAACGCGCACATGATGCGCCACTGGCCGTTGCCCAGCAGCAGCTTGAGATCTTTCGCCACCGACGAGCCCGGCTGCACCTCAAAGGTGTAGCGCTCTTTGGTGGTGAAGAAGCAGACGTAGAGCAGCACCACGCCGCTCAGCCCCAGCACGCACATGGCGCCGAAATAACCCACCTGCTCGTCCCCTTTGCCGATGATGCTCACCAGCGGCAGCGCGATGCCGCTGATGGCGAGCGAGCCCGCCGCCGCCAGGAAGAAACGCCAGGACTGCAGGGCGTGACGCTCTTTCGGGTCGGCGGTAATGACCCCCGGCATGGCGCAGTACGGCACGTTAACGAAGGTATAGACCAGGGTCAGGAGAATGTAGGTCACGCAGGCGTAGATGATTTTGCCCTGCGCGGAGAAATCCGGCGTGTAGAAGGTCAGCACGCAGACGATGCCGAACGGGATGGCGCCCCACAGCAGGAACGGGCGGAACTGGCCGTGACGCGTGCGGGTGCGGTCTACCAGCAGCCCCATCAGCGGGTCGGTCACGGCGTCGAGCACGCGGGAGACCAAAAACAGCGTGCCCATAATCCCCGCCGACAGGCCGAAGACGTCGGTGTAGAAGTAGGCCAGCAGGAACATCGTGGCCTGCCAGACGAAGCCGCAGGCGGTGTCACCCAGCCCGTAGCCAATTTTGTCTTTCATGGTTAATTGCGTCATCAGAATTACACCCTTATGTAGTGTGCTGAATTACAACATCGTGTTAATGGAGTGTAATGAGCTGTTCAATTAACCAGCAATGGTCATATCTTATTTCTGAATTACGTTATTTTGCTTTTGTGACGCCAACGATATATCTCAACTTGTTGTTTAAATTAGCAAATTACAGGCGAGATAAAACCGTCCGCGGAATATTTCCCGCAGACGGTTTTATCTCAGAAAATAATTAAATGCCGAGCGCTTTTTTACCGGCGTTAATTACCTCGATAATTTTATCGGTGTCATAAATACAGCCTTTCCAGGTGCCGCCACTCACCGACTGCAGCGCCGCCCACAGCCGGGTATCGTCCGGCAAAAAGTCGTGGGCGTGCAGGTCCGGGTGCGTCTGCCTGACTGCCAGCTCGCGCGCCCCCTCTTCCGGCGTCAGCGGGTTGTCCTCCGTGCCGATAAAGTTCACGCTGCCCGTCAGGGTCAGGCGGTCCACGGCAATCTCGATGATGTCGTTGTCGCGCAGCTTGCCAATCGGCCCGCCCGCCAGCGCCTCCGGCGACACGTGGCCGAAGCAGGCGCCCGTCGACACGCCCGAGAAGCGCGCATCGGTGATTAACGACACCGTCTTGCCCCACGAGATATGCTTCAGCGCGGAGGTGAGCTGGTAGGTCTCTTCCATGCCGGTGCCGGACGGCCCGCCGCCGATCACCACCATGATATCCCCCTGCGCAATTTCTTCCCGCTTGATGGCCTTGATCGCCTGCGCTTCCGAGACAAACACCCGAGCCCGGCCGGTGTGGCGGTAAACGCCATCTTCACCGACGACCGACGGGTCGATCGCCGTGGCCTTGATCACCGATCCTTCCGGCGCGATGTTGCCCGTCGGGAAGCAAACCGTTGAGGTCAGCCCTTTCGCTTTTGCCTTCTCCGGCGGCAGGATCACGTCATCCGGATCCACGCCATCCTGCTCGCGCAGGCACTGGCGGAAGCGCGCCCGGCGCTCGGACGCCTGCCACCAGTCGAGGTTCTCGCCCACCGTCTGGCCGGTCACGGTCATGGCGTCCAGATGCAGCAGGCCAAGATCGCGCAGGTGAAGCATCACCTCCGGCACGCCGCCCGCGAGGAAGGCGCGCACGGTCGGGTGATAGTCCGGGCCGTTGGGCAGCACGCTGACCAGGCGCGGCACCTTACGGTTGACGCGCGTCCAGTGTTCAACGTCCGGAATAGTGCAGCCCGCCGCGTGGGCGATGGCCGGAATGTGCAGCAGTAAATTGGTCGAGCCGCCGAAGGCCGCATGGATCACCATGGCGTTTTCGATGGCTTTATCGGTGAGGATATCGCGCGTGGTGATGCCGCGGTTATCCAGCTCGCTGACCGCGCGCGCCGACTGGCGGGCGATCTCCAGCCACACCGCCTGCCCGGACGGGGCCAGCGCGGAGTGCGGCAGCGCCAGACCCAGCGCTTCCGCGACCACCTGCGAGGTGCCCGCCGTGCCGAGGAACTGACATCCGCCGCCCGGCGAGGCGCAGGCGCGACAGCCCAGCTCGGCGGCCTCCTGCAGGGAGAGTTCGTGGTTGGCAAAGCGCGCGCCAATGGTCTGCACCTTGCCTGCGTCTTCCCCCACGGTTGGCGGCAGCGTCGCCCCGCCCGGCACCAGAATGGTCGGCAGGTCATGCATCGCGGCCAGGGCAATCATGGTGGCGGGCAGCCCTTTATCACAGGTCGCGACGCCAATCACCGCCCGGCGCGTAGGGAGGGAACGGATCAGGCGGCGAAACACGATCGCCGCGTCGTTGCGGTACGGCAGGGAGTCGAACATGCCGTGCGTGCCCTGAGAGCGCCCGTCGCAGGGATCGCTGACGAAGGCCGCAAACGGGATCCCGCAGTTGCGGGTGATCTCCTTCGCCGCCGCCTGCATCTGCATGCCGATTTCCCAGTGCCCGGTGTGGTAGCCCAGCGCAACCGGGCGTCCGTCTCCGGCGCGGATGCCGCCCTGGGTACCAATAATCAGCACCTCTTTGCCGGTGAGCTTGTTGGCGTCCCACCCCATCCCGGCGTTCTGCGTCATGCCGAACAGGTTGCCGCTGGGGGATTCCATCAGCATCTGCGGAGTCAGCGGCAGCGCGCCCTGCGGCCCCGCCGCGTGGGTGATCACCGCATAAAACGCATCGTCCTGTGGGGTGAAAATGTTCTCGATGGTCATGGTTATCGTCCGGCTCAGCAGAGCTTGAGCTGTTGCAGCAGGGTTTTCAGCTGCGCCTTACGCGGCTCGTCCAGCGCAGAGGCGGGCGGCAGCACGTGCGTGGAAATCGGGCGGCCGCAGAGCACAATCGCCTCTTTAATGACGTTCACAAACGGCGTATCCAGCTGATACATCTGCGGTATTTGCAGTAAGGTCTGATGATACTCAGCCGCTTTCGCCACGTCTTTATCCCGCCAGGCTTTCAGAAGATTCACCGACACCTGCGGGGCAAAGTTGCCGCTCGCCGAAATCGCCCCGTCGCCGCCGAGCAGCAGGGTATTAAACAGATGATCGTCGTAGCCGCACAGCACGGTGAAGTGCGGATGGGCGGCTTTGACGGTGTGGATCATGCTGCGCAGGTGGGCGACGGAGTCGATGGTGTCTTTAATTCCGACGATGTTGCTGCGCGAATCGGCGAGGGTTTTCACCAGCGCCGGGGTCAGATCCTGCCCGGTCAGCGCCGGGAAGTTATAGAGCATCACCGGCAGCGTGACGCTGTCCGCCACCTGCTCGAAGTAGCGGATCAGATTCGCTTCCGACACTTTCCAGTAGTAGGGGTTAATCACCACGATGCCGTCCGCGCCCGCCTGCTGCGCGTGCTGGCTCAGCGCAATGGTTTCCCGGGCGTTGGTGCCGCCGGTGCCGATCAGCACCGGCACGCGACGATCGACATGATCGATAGCAAAGCGGGCAATGGTTTTACGCTCTTCGGCGCTGAGCTGGGAGAACTCGCCGCCGCTGCCCAGGAAGAACAGGCCGTCGACGCCTGCCTTGATCAGATCGTCGATCAGCGCGGCGGTGCCCGGCTTATCGAGCTGGCCATCGGCGGTAAAAATGGTGGAGACAGGGGGAATGATTCCCGTGAACAACGCGGACTGCGGCATAAGATCTCCTTGCTGAATCATTTTGTTCTACATTATAGAACAGCGTTCATTAATTTAACGATCATACTATGACGCAGAAAAAGCGCAGGTAAATGGGAAGGGAAGAAGGAGTGTGGGAAATTTAAGCTGGATCACATTATGCGTGGGTGCGGTCTGGTGCCCTCACCCTAACCCTCTCCCAGAGGGAGAGGGGACTTTTACACCCTCTCCCTCTGGGAGAGGGCCGGGGTGAGGGGAAATTACTCCACCAGCATTTTAACGACTACTTTCCTGACCTTAGCAGGCGCCCCCACCGCGCACAGCGGCTTATGCACTTCACCCGGCCAGAACACCACGAAATCCCCTTCGCTCATCACCACGGTTTTTTCCTGCTCGCCTTCCGGCAGGAACGCGATGTCTTTGTCCGCCAGCCAGTCAGTGTCCGGCGTGCCGGGCGGCAGGGTGCTGAAGGTCATCCCTTCCTGGCCCTTCAACACAATCTGGATATCCAGATAACGCACGTGGTACTCGGCGCGGCGCTCGGCGAACGGTTGGGTCATGTCTTCCGAGACCAGATAAAACAGGCTGTTGCCGTTGATGTCGTGTTTCCCGAGCGGCGTGGCGTCGGTGACGTGGGCTTTGACGTGCTCAATGGCCTGACGCAGCTCGTCAGGCAGCCAGGACTGCAGATGGTGGATGTTGCCGATAATCATGAGAATACCCTCGATATAAAACAACGTTTCATTTTTACCTTTTATACGAGAATTCTCACTGCCATACCACCGCTTTCTCGATGGGTTTTGCGCCAGCGCATGTTTATCGGGAATGGTGTTAATTTGCTGTTAACCCATCGCAGGCATTTATGCATTCATTATGCATATCTTCATTTCCTTATTATTTCTCCCGCGCGCTAACTCACTGATCGTCAGGCCATAACAATAAAACTCGCTGCAGCCTCACACTTTATCACTTTGATAATTTGCGATTAAATCCCATAACTATTTATTGATTTTCCTTAAGCCAAAAATAATTAAGTAGCAATACTGCATAGCCATTCCCCACTAACTTTTTATTCATTTAAAATCAATCACATAATAAAATATGTCAAAGCGTGAAATTCTACAAAACAATAACAACCTCAAATAATGTCAGCGGATCCTGCTTAGCTATTCACCTTATCAAAATAACCAATTAATCATTATCTGATGCGAATCATGCAAATGAAAACAAACCCCTTAATATCCGGCTTCACGTGAGCAATATCACATTACGGATTATTTAACTGCCTAGTATAAATCACGAAATCAATTGAGCTTAGCCGCCATGCAATTAAATACATCACATGGCGCATGCCCTTTTTATTCTGAAAAACAGTTAAAGGAATAATTATGGAAAAGCATTACGTCGGTTCTGAAATTGGTCAATTGCGTAGCGTTATGCTGCACCGCCCAAATTTAAGTCTGAAGCGCTTAACGCCATCGAATTGTCAGGAGCTACTTTTCGATGACGTGCTCTCGGTTGAACGGGCGGGTGAGGAGCATGACATTTTCGCAAACACGCTGCGCGAGCAGGGTGTGGAAGTCCTGCTGTTGACCGACCTTCTGACACAAACTCTTGATATTGCAGAAGCGAAGGCCTGGCTTCTGGATACGCAAATCTCCGACTACCGCCTCGGCCCCACCTTTGCCGGTGACGTCCGCGGCTGGCTGGCGGATATGCCGCACCGCGAGCTGGCGCGCAGATTAAGCGGCGGATTAACCTACGGTGAAATTCCGGCGGCCATTAAAAATATGGTGGTCGATACCCACACGGCAAATGATTTTATTATGAAGCCGCTGCCGAACCATTTATTTACCCGCGATACCTCCTGCTGGATTTATAACGGCGTGTCCATTAACCCGATGGCCAAACCGGCCCGTCAGCGCGAAACGAATAACCTGCGGGCAATATATCGCTGGCACCCGGCGTTTGCCGACGGCGATTTTATTAAGTATTTCGGCGACGAGAATATTAATTACGACCACGCCACCTTAGAAGGCGGCGACGTATTAGTGATTGGCCGCGGTGCGGTGCTGATCGGCATGTCCGAACGCACCACCCCGCAGGGCGTGGAGTTTCTCGCCAACAGCCTGTTCAAACACCGCCAGGCCGAGCGCGTGATCGCCGTTGAATTGCCAAAACACCGCTCCTGCATGCACCTCGACACCGTTATGACCCACATCGACGTGGACACCTTCTCCGTTTACCCGGAAGTGGTGCGCAAAGACGCCCAGTGCTGGACGCTCACCCCGGACGGACGCGGCGGCCTGCTGCGCACCCAGGAAACCGACCTGCTGCACGCCATCGAGAAAGCGCTCGGCATTAACCAGGTGCGTCTGATCACCACCGGCGGCGACGCCTTTGAAGCCGAACGCGAGCAGTGGAACGACGCCAACAACGTGCTAACCATCCGCCCGGGCGTGGTGATTGGCTACGAGCGCAACGTCTGGACCAACGAGAAGTACGACAAGGCGGGTATCACCGTACTGCCCATCCCGGGCGACGAGCTGGGACGCGGGCGCGGCGGCGCGCGCTGCATGAGCTGCCCGCTGGAACGCGACGGAATTTAAAGGAGCCATCATGGAACGAAAACCCACTCTGGTTGTGGCCCTGGGCGGCAACGCGCTGCTCAAGCGCGGCGAGCCGCTGGAAGCGGAGATCCAGCGTCAGAACATCGAGCAGGCCGCCCGCACCATCGCCGGGCTGACGGCGCAGTGGCGCGTAGTACTGGTGCACGGCAACGGGCCGCAGGTCGGGCTGCTGGCGCTGCAGAACAGCGCCTACGACAAAGTGACGCCCTACCCGCTGGACGTTCTCGGCGCCGAAAGCCAGGGGATGATCGGCTACATGCTCCAGCAGGCGCTGAAAAATAACCTGCCCCAGCGCGAGGTGAGCGTCCTGCTCACCCAGGTGGAAGTGGACGCCGCCGACCCGGCCTTCCGCAACCCGACCAAGTACATCGGCCCGGTGTACAGCGAAGCCCAGGCGAAAGCGCTGGCCGCGGAAAAAGGCTGGGTGTTCAGGGCCGACGGCAGCTACGTCCGCCGCGTGGTGCCCTCACCGCAGCCGAAGCGCATCGTAGAGCGCGACGCCATCACGGCGCTGATCCAGCGCGACCACCTGGTGATCTGCAACGGCGGCGGCGGCGTGCCGGTGGTGGAAAACGCCAACGGCTATCGCGGCATTGAGGCGGTGATCGACAAAGACCTCTCCGCCGCCCTGCTGGCGCGCCAGATCGAAGCCGATGCCCTGCTGATCCTGACCGACGCCGACGCGGTGTACCTCGACTGGGGCAAACCGACCCAGCGCCCGCTGGCGCAGGTCACGCCGGAACTGCTCAGGGGCATGCAGTTCGACGCCGGATCGATGGGGCCGAAAGTGGCCGCCTGCCGCGAGTTTGTTGAAGCCTGCAATGGGATAGCCGGGATCGGCGCGCTGAATGACGGCGCGGAGATCCTGGCAGGCGAGAAAGGCACGTTGATTCGTAACTGAGTCGTTTTCCCCTCACCCTAACCCTCTCCCACAGGGAGAGGGAATGTAAGCCCCCTCTCCCCGTGGGAGAGGGCCGGGGTGAGGGCATCAGACAGCTAAATTTTAAAAAGGATTTCCCACATGACCATCAACCTGAAAAACCGCAACTTCCTCAAGCTGCTGGACTACACCCCGGCAGAGATCCAGTACCTGATCGACCTCGCCATCGAGCTGAAAGCGGCCAAAAAAGCCGGGCGCGAAAAGCAAACCCTGGTCGGGAAAAACATCGCCCTGATTTTTGAAAAAACCTCCACCCGCACCCGCTGCGCCTTTGAAGTGGGCGCGTTTGACCAGGGCGCGCAGGTGACCTACCTCGGCCCAAGCGGCTCGCAGATCGGCCATAAAGAGTCGATGAAAGACACCGCCCGCGTGCTGGGCCGCATGTATGACGGCATCGAATATCGCGGCTACGGCCAGGCCATCGTCGAAGAGCTGGGCGAATACGCGGGCGTACCGGTGTGGAACGGCCTGACCGACGAGTTCCACCCCACCCAAATCCTCGCCGACCTGATGACCATGCTGGAACACGCGCCGGGCAAAACCCTGCCGGAGCTGAGCTTTGCCTATCTCGGCGACGCGCGTAACAACATGGGCAACTCGCTGATGGTCGGCGCGGCCAAAATGGGGATGGATATCCGCCTCGTCGCACCGAAATCCTTCTGGCCGGAAGCGGGTCTGGTTGAGCAGTGCCGCGCCATCGCCAAAGAGACGGGCGCGCGTATCACGCTGACCGACGACGTTGAAGAAGGCGTGCGGGGGACCGATTTCCTCTACACCGACGTGTGGGTCTCCATGGGCGAGCCGAAGGAGGCCTGGGCCGAGCGCGTCAGCCTGATGAAGCCGTATCAGATTAACGCGCAGGTGATGAAAGCCACCGGCAACCCGAACGTCAAGTTCATGCACTGCCTGCCCGCGTTCCACAACGAGCACACCAAAGTGGGCCGCGAGATCGAGATGGCGTACGGCCTGAAGGGGCTGGAGGTGACGGAAGAGGTCTTTGAATCACCGAACTCCATCGTCTTCGACGAAGCAGAAAACCGCATGCACACCATTAAAGCGGTCATGGTGGCGACACTCGGCGACTAATCACCGCCCGGCGCGCCGCGGGGTGCGCCGGGTTAAGGAGAACATCATGGGCAAGTTCAAGTTTCCCTCCGCTTACACCATTCTCTTCTTTCTGATCGCCGTCGTCGCAGCGCTGAGCTGGGTTGTCCCGGCCGGTCAGTACCATATGGCAATGAACGAGGCGCTCGGCAAAGAAGTGCCGGTTGCCGGAACCTACGCGCACGTGGCGGCGCATCCGCAGGGGCTGGTTTCCGTCCTGATGGCGCCGATTGCCGGGCTGTACGATCCGGAATCCGGCCAGGCCGGGGCGATCGACGTGGCGCTGTTTATCCTGATCATCGGGGGATTTCTCGGGATCGTCACCAAAACCGGGGCAATTGACGCCGGGATCGAGCGCGTCACCACCCGGCTGCGCGGCCGCGAGGAGTGGATGATCCCGATCCTGATGGCGCTGTTTGCCGCAGGCGGCACGATTTACGGTATGGCCGAAGAGTCTCTGCCGTTCTACACCCTGCTGGTGCCGGTAATGCTGGCCGCGCGGTTCGACCCGGTGGTCGCCGCCTCCACCGTGCTGCTTGGCGCGGGGATCGGCACGCTCGGTTCCACCATCAACCCGTTTGCCACGGTGATCGCCGCCAACTCCGCGGGGATCCCCTTCACCAACGGTATCGCCCTGCGCGTGGCGCTGCTGGTCATCGGCTGGGTCATCTGCGTGGCGTGGGTGATGCGTTACGCCCGTAAGGTGCGTCAGGATCCGTCGCTGTCGATCGTTGCGGATAAGCAGGAGGAGAACCGCGCCCACTTCCTCGGCAGCAGGGGCGAGCAGTCGCTGGAATTTACCCCGGTGCGCAAAATCATCCTCGTGATTTTCGCCCTCGCCTTCGCGGTGATGATCTACGGCGTGGCGGTGCTGGGCTGGTGGATGGCGGAGATCTCGGCGGTGTTTCTCGCCAGCGCGATTATCGTCGGCCTGATTGCCCGCATGAGCGAAGAAGAGCTGACGTCGACGTTTATCAACGGCGCGCGAGATTTGCTGGGCGTCGCGCTGATTATCGGCATCGCGCGCGGTATCGTAGTCATCATGGATAAGGGCATGATTACCCACACCATTTTGCACAGCGCGGAAGGGCTGGTCAGCGGGTTGTCCACGGTGGCGTTTATCAACGTGATGTACTGGCTGGAGGTCGTGCTGTCGTTTCTTGTGCCTTCTTCGTCCGGCCTGGCCGTTCTGACGATGCCGATCATGGCACCGCTTGCCGATTTCGCTAACGTCAACCGCGACCTGGTGGTCACGGCTTACCAGTCGGCGTCCGGCATCGTTAACCTGGTCACTCCCACCTCAGCCGTCGTGATGGGCGGTCTGGCTATCGCCCGGGTGCCCTATGTGCGCTACCTGAAATGGGTTGCGCCGCTGCTGGGGATATTAACGGTAGTGATTATGGTGGCGTTAAGCCTGGGGGCGTTGATGTAATTTGCCGGATGGCGCTGCGCTTATCCGGCCTACGGATCGGTGCGGTGTCACCGGTTATTTCGGGAACTGATATGGGAAACATGATGGATTACGAAGAGTACTCTCCCAAAGAACAACTGCAGCTCACGGTGTGCAAGCGTCTGATCGCCGAAAAGGGGTATCTTTCGCAGGAAGAGATCCGCCGCGACCTGCAGGAGAGAGGGTTTGACAGCATCAGCCAGTCGACCGTTTCGCGTCTGCTGAAGTTGCTCGGAGTCATAAAAATTCGAAATGCCAAAGGGCTAAAAATTTATTCGTTGAATCCTCAGCTGCGCCCTGCCCCCGACGCCGCGCGCACTGTTTCTGAAATGGTGGTGAGCGTCGAGCATAATAGCGAGTTTATCCTTGTGCATACCGTCGCCGGATATGGCCGCGCGGTGGCGCGTATTCTGGATTATCACCAGTTACCGGAAATTTTAGGCGTGGTGGCCGGCAGCAGTATCGTCTGGGTCGCTCCCCGGGTGGTGAAGCGTACCGCGCTGGTGCATAAGCAAATTAATTATTTACTCAGAACGAATTAATATTCATAAAGAACCGTTTGCATTGAGTAAAGCGTGCATTAAATCGCTTGATCCGAAAAGCGAGCTGCGTATAATGCCCGACAATTTGCCGGGAGGAAGCATGGTCAAGCGTGTTCGACATAACGTTTTACCGCGTCTGAAATCAGACGCTGGCCTGCCGTTTTTCTTCCCGTTGCTAAACCTATTCCCAGAGCCCCTCATTTGAGGGGCTTTTTTTTGCCCGGCGTCAGGAGATAAACATGAATCCGCTTTATCAAAAACACATCATTTCCATAAACGACCTCAGCCGCGAAGAGCTGGAACTGGTTCTGGAAACCGCGGCAAAACTGAAGGCCAATCCGCAACCGGAGCTGCTGAAGCACAAGGTGATTGCGAGCTGCTTCTTCGAAGCGTCGACCCGCACCCGCCTCTCCTTTGAAACCTCCATGCACCGCCTGGGCGCGAGCGTGGTGGGCTTCTCGGACAGCAGCAACACGTCGCTGGGTAAAAAAGGCGAAACCCTGGCGGATACCATTTCAGTCATCAGCACCTACGTCGACGCGATTGTGATGCGTCACCCGCAGGAGGGCGCGGCGCGCCTGGCAACCGAGTTTTCCGGCGGCATTCCGGTGCTGAACGCCGGTGACGGTGCCAACCAGCATCCGACGCAGACCCTGCTGGATCTGTTCACCATTCAGGAGACCCAGGGCACGCTCGAGAACCTGAACATCGCCATGGTCGGTGACCTGAAGTACGGCCGCACCGTCCACTCCCTGACCCAGGCGCTGGCGAAATTTAACGGCAACCGCTTCTTCTTCATCGCGCCTGACGCGCTGGCGATGCCGCAGTACATTCTCGACATGCTGGACGAAAAAGGCATTCAGTGGAGCCTGCACGCCAGCATCGAAGAGGTCGTGGGCAACGTGGATATTCTGTACATGACCCGCGTGCAGAAAGAGCGCCTGGACCCGTCCGAATACGCCAACGTGAAGGCGCAGTTCGTGCTGCGCGCCAACGACCTTGAGGGCGCGCGCGACAACATGAAGGTCCTGCACCCGCTGCCGCGCATCGATGAGATCGCCACAGACGTGGATAAAACGCCGCACGCCTGGTACTTCCAGCAGGCCGGAAACGGCATCTTCGCCCGCCAGGCGTTACTGGCACTGGTTCTGAATCGCGACTTAGCTCTGTAAGGGGAAACGACCATGACACACGATAACAAACTCCAGGTTGAAGCCATCAAGCGTGGCACCGTGATTGACCACATCCCTGCGCAGGTGGGCTTTAAGCTGCTGACGCTGTTCAAACTGACCGAAACCGACCAGCGCATCACCATCGGCCTGAACCTGCCGTCAGGGGAAATGGGCCGCAAGGATCTGATCAAAATTGAGAACACCTTCCTGACCGACGAGCAGGTTAACCAGCTGTCGCTGTACGCACCGGACGCCACCGTCAACCGCATCGACGAGTATGAAGTGGTCGGCAAATCCCGTCCGAGCCTGCCGGAGCGCATTGAGAGCGTGCTGGTCTGCCCGAACAGCAACTGCATCAGCCACGCTGAGCCAGTATCCTCCAGCTTTGCAGTGAAAAAACGCGCCGATGACATCGCACTCAAATGCAAATACTGCGAAAAAGAGTTTTCTCATTATGTGGTGCTGGCCAACTAATTGAGGTTGGTAATGAAATCCCGGCTGTTATAATGGCCGGGAACATTCTTAACGCTGTAATTCTGGAGAAAACATGAGCAAAGTACTCGCGACGGAAAATGCACCTGCGGCTATCGGCCCCTACGTTCAGGGCGTTGATCTGGGCAGCATGATCATCACTTCAGGTCAGATCCCGGTGAACCCGAAAACCGGTGAAGTACCGGCAGACGTGGCGGCACAGGCGCGTCAGTCGCTGGAAAACGTGCAGGCGATCGTGGAATCCGCAGGCCTGAAAGTGGGCGATATCGTGAAAACCACCGTTTTCGTGAAAGATCTGAACGATTTCGCGACCGTTAACGCCACCTACGAAGCGTTCTTCACCGAGCACAATGCCACCTTCCCGGCGCGCTCCTGTGTGGAAGTGGCCCGTCTGCCAAAAGACGTGAAAATTGAAATCGAAGCGATTGCCGTACGTCGCTAATTCGCTTTGTCGACGATAAGGCAGCCTGGGGCTGCCTTTTTTTATGGCCCGCTACTGATTCCGCGTGGCGCGAAGTAGCGTCTCCAGCGGATACACCGCCGCAATGACCACCTCGTCCTGCACCTTCGCCGCGTTATCCAGCTCGCCCTGAATCGACGCGATCTCTTTATCATCCAGCGTGCCCTGACGCGCCACCAGGTCGGTGAGCCGCAGGCCAATCGAGGCCAGCTTATCCACTTCCTGAATCACCGGCTTCATCGCCTTCAGTTGATAGCTGTTTTCGCTTAGCGCCAGCGCGTCGCTGGTGTTGCTCTGCCAGCGGTTAAAGACGTGGCGCAGCGCGTCGGCGCTTTCCGTGTCTTCCGCGTCGCTCACCAGACGGTCGGCCCATTTGTTCATCTGCCGCACCGTGGCGCTTTCGGCGTTCAGCGCATCCGCGAAGCGGTTGAGCGGTTCGAACTGATGATAATTTCCCGCCTGGAACTTGAGGTGCTGACGGGTGTAATACTGCGCGGGCTCCACCGCCTGCGCGAGGATCTGCAGCGGCAGGGTATCGGCATTGTTCGCCAACCGCGTGAACTGCACCTGCTGCTGGGTATGCTGCTGCAGCCCGACCGACACCGTCGACCAGCTGTCCATCGCCTGCAGGCGGGTGTACATGTTGTCGACATCGTTGACGTCCTTCGCTGACCACAGCCGTTCCGCCACCGCAAAGGCGCGCGGCCACAGGCGGATATCCAGCACTGGTGCCACCACGTTTTCCGCCCACAGCGCGGCTTCTCCGCCGAGCAGGTTGGCCTGATTCGCCACTTCCGGCACGACCGGTGGAATGCCTTTCGGCACCTCGTCCAGGCGCGTGCCGCTAATTGGATACCGGGCATTACCCACCAGGAAGTAGCCGCTCAGCTTATCGTTATCGACGGAGACCACCGGCCGCGTTTCGCCCATCCAGGTATCGACGGTAAACGTGACCTGATTGTCGTCACGCCATTCAATATCCTGCACCGCGCGGCGAGATTTCCCGGCAAAATCAATAAATCCACGCCAGCCGGCATCCCCTTTCACCAGCGTGAAGCTCCCCTCAACCGGCTTGCCCTTCAGGCGAGGCATGGTGAAGGCCCAGCTCTGGACGCTGTCGGTGTCTGCAATCACATCCACGCCGTTTAAGCCCTGCGGCACGATTTCATTCCGGTAGTGGTAAGCGGTAGATTGCGGTTGGTCGAGATAGAAGCCCGTCGAGAGGATCCCCTTGTAGCCGTTCTGCGCCACCAGCCCCAGCGCATCCTGCCCCTGCCAGGACTGGATCAGAATGCTTTTCGGCAGATCGGGATGGTAGATCTCGTCCCAGCCGACCATCTGCCGGTGGTGTTTCTCGAGGATCGTCTCCAGCTTGCGGTTGAAATACGCCTGCAGCGCGTGGCTGTCCGAGAGCTTGTTATCGCGCATGAATTTTTGGATCGCCGCATTCTCTTTCCACTGGCTGTCGTCCACCTCATCGCCGCCAATATGCAGATACGGATCGGGGAAGATCGCCGCCAGTTCGCTGACCATCGCCTCGGCGAAGGCGTAGGTTGCGTCTTTTGTCGGATCCAGCACCGGCTTCAGCACGCCCCAGTGGCGCTCCATCTGATACAGCCCTAGCGCGCTCATCAGCTCAGGATAGGCCACGGCAAGCGCCGAGGCGTGGCCCGGCATGTCGATCTCCGGCACTACGCGGATGCCGCGCTCGGTAGCGTAACGCACGACCTCGCGCATCTGTTCCGGCGTGTAGAACAGCCCGTCGCTGGCAAGCTGCGTCAGCTTAGGGTAACGCTTCGAGCTGAAGCGCCAGCCCTGATCGTCTGTCAGGTGCCAGTGCAGCACGTTCAGCTTGGCGGCGGCCATGCCGTCAATCTGGCGCTTGATGTCCGGCAGCGGGATAAAGTGGCGCGCCGAGTCCAGCAGCAGCCCGCGCCACGGGAAGCGCGGGGAATCTTCAATGGTGACCCACGGCAGCGAGGTGTTTTCCGCGCCGTTCTGCATCAGCTGGAGCAGGGTTTCCATGGCGCGCAGCGCGCCGAAGCGGGTGTTGGCGGAGATATCGACGCCGTTGGCGTCCACCGTGAGCTTATAGCTTTCGTCGCTGTCCGGCAGCGGCTGCGGCTTCACCTTTTTGGCGATAGCAATGCGGATGGTCGATTTGTCTGGCTTTTCAGCCTGCGGCTGCAGCGTCCAGCCGGTTTGCAGGGCAATGCGCTGGCGCAGGCGGTTGACCGCGTCGCCCAGATCGTCGCCGCTGACGCTAATGGATACGTTGTTGCTGAGCACCAGCGCGCCCTGGGTGGTTGGGCGTTCAACCTTCGCAGGCCAGGGCATTAAGGGGAGATCGCCTGCCGGAGCGGCAAACGCCGACGCACCGAGCATCAGCCCGGCGGTTAAGAGACTGTACCGTAACATGAATGTTCCTTATCTGACGGGCCAAATAAAGGCAAAACATTCTGTTAACATGCGCTCAATTTGTCGTCAAGCGATTGAGCCGACGGAGATCACAGGTTGTTGAATTTGAGAGGAAAGCTATTGCCCGGTGGCGCTGCGCTTACCGGGCCTACGTTTCGTGAGTAGGCCGGGTAAGGCGAAGCCGCCACCCGGCAAACATAACTTACTGCCACCCATACCGACGCGCATAGAACCCTTTCACCATCTGCGTCAGCACCATATAACCAGCGAGGATCGCCACCAGCCACGGGAAGTAGCTCAGCGGCAGCGCCTGCAGCTGCAGGTAGCTCGCCAGCGGGGAGAACGGCAGCGCGATGCCGAGCGCCATCACAATCCCCGTCATCACAATCAGCGGGCACGCGGCGCGGCTCTGGATGAACGGAATGCGGCGGGTGCGGATCATATGCACAATCAGCGTCTGCGACAGCAGACCTACCACGAACCAGCCGGACTGGAACAGGGTCTGGTGTTCTGGGGTGTTGGCGTGGAACACAAACCACATCAGGCAGAAGGTGAGAATGTCGAAGATGGAGCTGATCGGCCCAAAGAACAGCATAAAACGACCGAGATCCGCCGGGTTCCAGTGCTGCGGCTTCTGGATCTGCTCGTCGTCCACGTTATCAAACGGGATCGCCACCTGAGACACGTCGTACATCAGGTTCTGGATCAGCAGATGCAGCGGCAGCATCGGCAGGAACGGCAGGAACGCGCTTGCCACCAGCACGCTGAAGACGTTACCGAAGTTGGAGCTGGCGGTCATCTTGATGTACTTGAGCATGTTGGCGAAGGTGCGACGCCCTTCGATCACGCCCTCCTCCAGCACCATCAGGCTCTTTTCCAGCAGGATGATATCCGCCGCTTCGCGGGCGATATCAACCGCGCCGTCCACGGAGATGCCGATATCCGCCGCACGCAGTGCGGGCGCATCGTTGATGCCGTCGCCCATAAAGCCCACCACGTGCCCTTCGCGCTTGAGCAGGGTGACAATGCGCTCTTTGTGCATCGGCGTCAGGCGGGCAAACAGCGTGGTGCGCTGGGCAAGCCTAGCCAGCTCGTCATCGGAGAGGTGCTCAATATCGCTTCCCACCACCACGTCTCCCGCGTCCAGCCCCACCTCATGGCACACTTTGGCCGCCACCAGCTCGCTGTCGCCGGTGAGGATTTTCACCGTGATGCCGCTCGCCTTTAGCGCCTTCAGCGCCGGCGCAGTGGTCTCTTTCGGCGGATCGAGGAAGGCGATGTAACCCTCGAGGATCAGATCGGATTCGTCGATACGCTGATAGTCCCCTTCACGCGCGGGCAGGCACTTGCTCGCCACCGCCACCACGCGCAGCCCCTGACGGTTCAGGTTATCGGTGACGCGCTTGATGCGGCGCAGCATGGTGTCGTCCAGCGGCACGATGTCGCCGTTATAGCGCACCTGCGTCGACACGTTGAGGATCTCCTGCAGCGCCCCTTTGCAGATCAGTTGGTGGACGTCCTGCTGCTCGCTTACCACCACCGACATGCGGCGGCGCTCGAAGTCGAACGGGATCTCATCCACCTTCTGCCAGCGGCCGGAGAGCGTGCGGGCTGACTCTTCATCCACCCCTTCCAGCACCGCGACGTCGAGCAGGTTTTTCAGCCCGGTCTGGTAATGGCTGTTCAGCCACGCGCTGTGCAGGACGCGCTCGCTGGTTTTGCCGGAAATGTCGGTGTGGTTCTCCAGCACGATTTTGTCCTGCGTCAGCGTGCCGGTTTTATCGGTGCACAGGATGTCCATCGCGCCAAAGTTTTGAATAGCGTCGAGGTGTTTAACGATCACTTTCTGTTTAGAGAGCTTCACCGCCCCGCGCGCCAGCGTGGAGGTGACGATCATCGGCAGCATTTCCGGCGTCAGGCCGACGGCCACGGAGAGCGCAAACAGGGCCGCTTCCCACCAGTCGCCTTTGGTGTAGCCGTTGATCAGCAGCACGATCGGGGTCATCACCATCATAAAGCGGATCAGCAGCATGCTGACGCGGCCAATGCCTTTCTGGAAGGCGTTCGGCTCGCTCTCCTGCTCGCTGACGCGCCCGGCAAGCTGGCCAAACCAGGTGTTGCCCCCGGTGGCGGTGACAATCGCCTGCGCGGTGCCGCTGACCACCGTGGTGCCCATAAAGCACAGGGTGTCGCACTCGAGAGGGTTCATCTGCTGCGGGTCACGGCTGCGCGCCACCTTTTCAACGGGCAGGGATTCCCCGGTCAGCGAGGCCTGGGCCACGAACAGATCGCGTGCCTGAATGATGCGTAAATCCGCCGGGATCATATCTCCCGCCGCCAGCTTCACCAGATCGCCCGGCACCAGCTGGTCTATGGGCAGTTCGACCCACGCGTTTTCACCGAGATCGTTGATCACGCGCGAGACGGTCGCGGTGTTGCTGACCATCGCCTTCAGGGCGTCCGCCGCTTTGGTGGAGCGGGCCTCCTGAATAAAGTTCAGCAGCGTGGAAATGCCCACCATCAGGGCAATCACCCCTGCGGCAAACAGATCTTCCGTCGCGTAGGAGATGAGGCCGAGCACGGTCAGCAGCAGGTTGAACGGGTTACGGTAGCAGAGCCAGAGATGCACCCACCACGGAGACGGCTTTTGCGCCGGGATCTGGTTATCGCCGTGCACGGCGCGGATTTTTTCCACTTCTGAAGCGTTCAGCCCTTCCGGGTGTCCGCCGAACGCGCGCCAGACTTCGTTTTCATCCATCGCCGCCACGTTCAGGCAGCGCTCGGTCAGGGACGCGGGGATCGCGGCGCCCGCCACGTTTTTGCCATTGGGCAGCGGGTCGCGTTGAACAAGACGGTGTGGCAGGTGGCGGCTCAGCAGCGCCTGCAACTGCCGGGTGATATTTTTAAACATAGTCATTCCTCCGCATCCGCAAGCGCGGACGCAGCATTTCCTTCAGGCGTGGCAAGGCCGTACCTGAGAGGCACTCAATTTTTCAAGCAGGAACGTTTATGACGTTGCTGCCTCACATCACCGGTGAGTCAGCAACAGGCTGGCTTACCGGAAAGAACGCATTCTCCCGTTCAGGAGAGGTGTGGGATCGGGATCCATAAAGCCTCCGGTAAGTAAAAAGTAGGGTGTCGCCGCGCAGTATAAGGATTTAAGCGTACCCTTTGTGGCGATTCGGGCGGTATTATACCCCCCTGCAAATAAACCGAACGTAAACCAGACTTTGCCCATAGCGAAATCGCGCTATAGCATTAGGCTCAATTCACTACATCGTCGTTGTTACAGGGAATACAGCATGCAGAACCGCCTAACGATTAAAGACATCGCGCGTTTAAGCGGCGTGGGGAAATCGACCGTCTCACGCGTGCTGAACAACGAAAGCGGCGTCAGCGAACGCACCCGCGAACGCGTCGAGGCGGTCATGAACCAGCACGGCTTTTCCCCTTCCCGCTCCGCGCGCGCCATGCGCGGGCAGAGCGACAAAGTGGTCGCGATCATTGTCTCGCGTCTGGATTCGCTCTCCGAGAATCTCGCCGTCCAGACCATGCTGCCCGCCTTCTACGAGCAGGGCTATGACCCGATCATGATGGAGAGCCAGTTCTCTGTGCAGCTGGTTGAAGAGCATCTGGGTATGCTCAAGCGGCGCAACATTGACGGCGTGGTGCTGTTTGGCTTTACCGGCATAAAAGACGAAATGCTGAAACCCTGGCAGCCGTCGCTGGTGCTGCTGGCGCGCGATGCCCACGGTTTCGCGTCCGTCTGCTATGACGATGAAGGCGCCATCGTAACCCTGATGCAGCGCCTGTACGAGCAAGGCCATCGCCACATCAGCTTCCTCGGCGTTCCCCATGCGGACGTCACCACCGGCAAGCGCCGCCATGAAGCCTATCTGGCGTTTTGCAAACAGCACAACCTCTCCGCCGTGGCCTCCCTGCCGGGGCTGGGCATGAAGCAGGGCTACGAGCAGGCCGCCAGCGTTCTGACGCCGCAGACCACCGCGCTGGTGTGCGCCACGGATACCCTGGCGCTGGGCGCGAGCAAATATATCCAGGAGCAGCGCATCGATAACCTGCAGGTGGCGAGCGTCGGCAGCACGCCGCTGATGAAGTTCCTGCACCCGGAAATTATCACCGTCGATCCGGGCTACGCCGAGTCCGGCAGGCAGGCCGCCGCGCAGCTGATCGAGCAGATCAACGGGCGCGCTGAGCCGCGTCAGATCGTTATTCCCGCCCACCTTTCTTAAGCCCCGCTCAACGGTTTATTGTGATCTTCGCCCGATTTCGGGAACGTTCCCATTTTCGCCGTCACGCTGAAGGAGTAGGCTTGCGCTCAGGTCATTACACCCCTCCCATCTGTCATGAGGTTTCATGATGAGTAAAGTCAAACAAGCAGATATCGATCGGCTGATCGTCCTGGTCGGCGGCCGCGAGAACATCGCCACCGTCAGCCATTGCATTACCCGCCTGCGCTTCGTGCTGAACGACCCGGCCAAAGCCAATCCGAAGGCGATTGAAGAACTTTCCATGGTAAAAGGCTGCTTCACCAACGCCGGTCAGTTCCAGGTCGTTATCGGTACCGAAGTGGGCGATTACTATCAGGCTCTGCTGGCGACAACCGGGCACTCTTCCGCTGATAAAGAGCAGGCGAAGAAGGCCGCGCGCCAGAATATGAAATGGCATGAGCAGCTGATTTCCCACTTTGCGGAGATCTTCTTCCCGCTACTGCCGGCGCTGATCAGCGGGGGCTTAATCTTAGGCTTCCGTAACGTCATCGGCGATGTTCCGATGAGCGACGGCAAAACCCTGGCGCAGATGTACCCGGCGCTGCAAAGCATCTATGACTTCCTGTGGCTGATTGGCGAAGCGATCTTCTTCTACCTGCCGGTGGGGATTTGCTGGTCCGCGGTGCGCAAAATGGGCGGCACGCCGATTCTGGGTATCGTGCTGGGCGTCACGCTGGTCTCTCCACAGTTAATGAACGCTTACTTACTTGGTCAGCAGGTGCCTGAGGTGTGGAACTTCGGCCTGTTTACCATCGCTAAGGTGGGCTATCAGGCGCAGGTGATCCCGGCACTTCTGGCCGGTCTGGCGCTGGGCTTTATTGAAACGCGCCTGAAGCGCATCGTGCCGGATTACCTCTATCTGGTGGTGGTGCCGGTCTGCTCGCTGATCCTGGCGGTGTTCCTGGCGCACGCCTTTATCGGTCCGTTTGGCCGCATGATCGGCGACGGCGTGGCCTTCGCGGTGCGTCACCTGATGACCGGCAGCTTCGCGCCGATCGGCGCCGCGCTGTTCGGCTTCCTGTACGCCCCGCTGGTGATCACCGGCGTTCACCAGACCACGCTGGCGATTGATATGCAGATGATCCAAAGCCTCGGCGGCACGCCGGTCTGGCCGATTATCGCGCTGTCTAACATTGCGCAGGCATCGGCGGTGACCGGCATCATCATCGTTAGCCGCAAGCATAACGAGCGTGAAATCTCCGTTCCGGCAGCCATCTCCGCCTACCTCGGCGTCACCGAACCGGCGATGTACGGCATCAACCTGAAATACCGCTTCCCGATGCTCTGCGCGATGATCGGTTCCGGTCTGGCGGGCCTGCTGTGTGGCCTGAACGGCGTGATGGCAAACGGGATTGGCGTCGGCGGGCTGCCGGGCATCCTCTCCATCCAGCCCGCGTTCTGGCAGGTGTTTGCGCTGGCGATGGCGGTAGCGATTATCGTCCCAATGGCGCTCACCACCGTGGTTTACCAGCGTAAGTTCCGTCAGGGCACGCTGCAGATTGTTTAACGTCTTCTTTCGGGGCGCAGTTGCGCCCCTTCGCATTTGCAGGAACGTACTATGAATACTCTTCCTCACTGGTGGCAAAACGGCGTCATCTATCAGATCTATCCCAAGAGCTTCCAGGACACCACGGGCAGCGGCACCGGCGATCTGCGCGGCGTGACGCAGCGTCTGGACTACCTGAAAACCCTCGGCATTGACGCCATCTGGCTGACGCCGTTCTATATCTCCCCGCAGGTGGATAATGGCTACGACGTGGCGAATTACACCGCCATTGACCCGGCCTACGGCACGCTGGATGACTTCGACGAGCTGGTTGCCGGGGCGCACGCGCGCGGCATTCGCATCGTGCTGGATATGGTGTTTAACCACACCTCCACGCAGCACGCCTGGTTCCGCGAATCGCTGAACAAATCGAGCCCGTACCGCCAGTTCTACATCTGGCGCGACGGCACGCCGGAGCAGCTTCCCAACAACTGGCGCTCCAAGTTTGGCGGCAACGCCTGGCGCTGGCACGCCGAGAGCGAGCAGTACTATCTGCACCTGTTTGCGCCGGAGCAGGCGGACCTCAACTGGGAGAACCCGGAGGTGCGCGCCGAGCTGAAAAAAGTGTGCGAGTTCTGGGCCGATCGCGGCGTGGACGGCTTGCGTCTGGACGTGATTAACCTGATTTCAAAAGATCAGGATTTCCCGGACGACAACATCGGAGACGGCCGCCGCTTCTATACCGACGGGCCGCGCATCCACGAATATCTGCAGGAGATGAGCCGCGACGTCTTCACCCCACGCAACCTGATGACGGTAGGCGAGATGTCCTCGACCTCGCTGGAGAACTGCCAGCAGTACGCGTCGCTCGACGGCAGCGAGCTGTCGATGACCTTTAACTTCCATCATCTGAAGGTGGACTACCCCGGCGGCGAAAAGTGGACGAAGGCGAAGCCGGACTTCGTCGCGCTGAAAACCCTCTTCCGCCACTGGCAGCAGGGGATGCACAATAAAGCCTGGAACGCGCTGTTCTGGTGTAACCACGATCAGCCGCGCATCGTATCGCGCTTTGGTGACGAAGGGGAACACCGCGTGGCTGCGGCAAAGATGCTCGGCATGGTGCTGCACGGCATGCAGGGTACGCCGTATATCTATCAGGGCGAAGAGCTGGGCATGACCAACCCGCACTTCAGCCGCATCACCGATTACCGCGACGTGGAAAGCCTGAACATGTTCGCGGAACTGCGGGCCAACGGCCGCGAGCCGGACGAGCTACTGGCGATTCTGGCGAGTAAGTCCCGCGATAATGGACGCACGCCGATGCAGTGGGACGCGTCGCACAATGCGGGTTTTAGCGAGGGCGAGCCGTGGATTGGCGTCTGCGACAACTACGAAACCGTGAACGCCCGCGCGGCACTCGATGACCCGGATTCGGTGTTTTACACCTACCAGTCGCTGATTAGCCTGCGCAAAACCCTGCCGGTGCTGACGTGGGGGGATTATGAGGATTTACTGCCTGACCACCCTTCCCTGTGGTGCTATCGCCGCCGGTGGCAGGGGCAGACGCTGATAGTGATGGCGAACCTGAGCGATAAGCCTCATGAATGGACGAATGACCTCCTGAGCGGCGAGTGGCAGACGGTGATGAGCAACTATCCGTCGCCAAATAAAACGACGCTGCGTCCGTTTGAAGCCGTCTGGTGGCTACAGGCGTAATAGCTTTACCGGGCGCACCCGTTGCGCCCGGCTTACTTTACTGTTTTTGTTGAATAATTAATCAGATTTTTCCTTCCCGGATTTACAATCGCTACAGCGCCCGCCGTTTGTACTCTC
This sequence comes from Enterobacter sp. FW301-JW81, assembly GCF_058788735.1. NCBI lineage: Bacteria > Pseudomonadati > Pseudomonadota > Gammaproteobacteria > Enterobacterales > Enterobacteriaceae > Enterobacter > Enterobacter sp. FW301-JW81. The sequence continues at coordinate 384,020 of NZ_JBYTBA010000004.1, forward strand.
GTCTTTTTACTTTGTTCTGAATCAAATAAATCGCAAACATGTTTGATGCAAATCACTATATGTAGCACTTAAAATGCACGCCGACCCAACATCTTGTATTAATCGTCTACTATTCCAACAACAAGACGGCGACTCAGCTCTCCGGAATTGTGGATAACAAGGGTCGGGAACGAGGGAAGTCTCTCACCTGGCTGACAATACAGCCTTTGAATACTTCTCCGCCTCTGTGGATAACCTGTTTTTAAAAAATGGAGTGATCATGACACCGCATGTGATGAAACGTGATGGCTGTAAAGTGCCGTTTAAATCAGAGCGCATCCAGGAAGCCATTCTGCGTGCAGCTAAAGCAGCGGGAGTCGATGACGCAGATTACTGCGCCACCGTCGCAGAAATCGTTAGCAGCCAGATGAATGAACGCAGCCAGGTCGATATCAACGAGATCCAGACCGCGGTTGAGAACCAGCTGATGGCGGGCCCGTACAAGCAACTGGCGCGCGCCTACATTGAATACCGCCACGATCGTGACGTGCAGCGCGAGAAGCGCGGCCGTCTGAACCAGGAGATCCGTGGCCTCGTCGAGCAGACCAACTCTGCGCTGCTCAATGAAAACGCCAATAAAGACAGTAAAGTGATCCCGACCCAGCGCGACCTGCTGGCCGGTATCGTGGCTAAACACTATGCCCGCCAGCATCTGCTGCCGCGCGACGTGGTGTCGGCGCACGAGCGCGGCGAGATCCACTACCACGATCTCGACTACTCGCCGTTCTTCCCGATGTTCAACTGCATGCTGATCGACCTGAAAGGCATGCTGACCCACGGTTTTAAAATGGGTAACGCCGAGATTGAACCGCCTAAGTCCATCTCCACGGCCACCGCCGTCACCGCGCAGATTATCGCTCAGGTTGCCAGCCACATTTATGGCGGCACCACCATTAACCGCATTGATGAAGTGCTGGCTCCGTTCGTGACGGCAAGCTTCAACAAGCACCGTAAAACGGCCGAAGAGTGGCAGATCCCGGACGCGGACGGCTACGCCCACTCCCGCACCGAGAAAGAGTGCTATGACGCGTTTCAGTCGCTGGAGTATGAGGTAAACACCCTGCACACCGCCAACGGCCAGACGCCGTTTGTGACCTTCGGCTTCGGTCTGGGCACCAGCTGGGAATCGCGTCTGATCCAGCAGTCTATCCTGCGCAACCGCATCTCCGGGCTCGGCAAAAACCGCAAAACCGCCGTGTTCCCGAAACTGGTGTTCGCCATCCGCGACGGCCTGAACCACAAGTTTGGCGATCCGAACTACGACATCAAACAGCTGGCGCTGGAGTGCGCGAGCAAGCGCATGTACCCGGACATCCTGAACTACGATCAGGTCGTCAAAGTGACCGGTTCGTTTAAAACGCCAATGGGCTGCCGCAGCTTCCTCGGCGTGTACGAAGACGAAAACGGTGAGCAGATCCACGACGGTCGCAACAACCTGGGCGTAATCAGCCTGAACCTGCCACGCATCGCGCTGGAAGCAAAAGGGAATGAAGACGCCTTCTGGACGCTGCTGGACGAGCGCCTGCAGCTGGCGCGTAAAGCCCTGATGACCCGCATCGCGCGTCTGGAAGGGGTGAAAGCCCGCGTCGCGCCCATCCTCTATATGGAAGGAGCCTGCGGCGTGCGCCTGAAGGCGGACGATGACGTGTCCGAAATCTTCAAAAACGGTCGCGCGTCGATTTCGCTGGGCTATATCGGCATTCATGAAACCATCAACGCGCTGGCCGGCGATACGCACATGTACGACAGCGAAGCGCTGCGTGAGAAAGGCATCGCCATCGTTCAGCGCCTGCGCGACGCGGTAGACCAGTGGAAAGAGGAAACCGGCTACGGGTTTAGCCTCTACAGCACGCCGAGCGAAAACCTGTGCGACCGCTTCTGCCGTCTGGATACCGCCGAGTTCGGGATTGTGGAAGGGGTGACGGATAAAGGGTACTACACCAACAGCTTCCACCTCGACGTGGAGAAAAAGGTTAACCCGTACGACAAGATCGACTTCGAAGCGGCGTATCCGCCGATCGCCAGCGGCGGCTTCATCTGCTACGGCGAGTACCCGAACATTCAGCACAACCTGAAGGCGCTGGAAGACGTGTGGGATTACAGCTACCAGCACGTGCCGTATTACGGCACCAACACGCCTATCGACGAGTGCTACGAGTGCGGATTTACCGGTGAGTTTGAGTGCACCAGCAAAGGCTTTACCTGCCCGAAATGCGGCAACCACGACGCGGCCCGCGTCTCCGTCACCCGCCGCGTGTGCGGCTATCTCGGCAGCCCGGACGCGCGTCCGTTTAACGCCGGCAAGCAGGAAGAGGTGAAGCGCCGCGTGAAGCATTTAGGGAATGGGCAGATCGGGTAAGTTCCGTGTTCTCCCCCTCACCCTCCCCCTCTCCCTCAAGGGAGAGGGAACTCTTCACCCTCTCCCATTGGGAGAGGGCCGGGGTGAGGGCATCAGCGCGCACACATTCTCTGGACATTTTCTATGCGATATCACCAGTACTACCCCGTCGACATCGTTAACGGCCCTGGCACCCGCTGCACCCTGTTTGTTTCAGGCTGCGTGCACGAATGCCCCGGCTGCTACAACAAAAGCACCTGGCGCCTCAATTCCGGCATGCCGTTTACCGCCGAGATGGAAGACAGGATCGTCAACGACCTGAACGACACGCGCATCAAGCGTCAGGGGATCTCACTTTCCGGTGGCGATCCGCTGCATCCGCAAAACGTGCCGGATATCCTGAAGCTGGTGAAACGCATTCGCCGCGAATGTGCGGGAAAAGACATCTGGGTCTGGACGGGCTACAGGCTGGATGAGCTGAACGCGCAGCAAATGGAAGTGGTGAATCTGATTAACGTACTGGTCGACGGCAAGTTTGTGCAGGATTTAAAAGACCCGTCGCTTATCTGGCGCGGCAGCAGTAACCAGGTTGTGCATCATCTGCGTTAAATGCTAAAGCCGTTTGTTTGCATCATGATAAACGGCTGATTTCTCTCTCTTCCCAATGGCAATCACAACAACCAGCACCACTTCGTCCTGAACCTGATAGGCCAGGCGATAGCCGGACGCTTTAAGTTTGATTTTGTAGCAATCAGGCAGGCCCTGTAAGCGGGCTGATTCAATCCTGGGTTTCGCCAGCACGTCGGCAAGTTTTTTCTTAAACTGGGCTTTCACCGTATCGCCCAGCTTGTGCCACTCTTTTAGCGCCCTGGGGTCAAATGCCAGCTCATAAGTCATCCAGACTAACCTTAACGCCCTTCTGCGGATTAGCCAGCCGCTCCCGGACCGTCTGTATCAGCGCATCTTCGCTGTCGCTAATCGTGACCGTTTTCACGGGCATGCGCCCTGTTTCAGCTACGTACTGAAACAGTAGTCGCACCGCTTCCGTAGGGGTGATATTGAGTTTTTCCAGCACGGCGTAAGCCTCGTTTTTGAGTTTGTCATCCAGACGGACGTTAAGCGTGGCCATTATGCCTCCAGTAAAAACGAATATGTAATGCATTTTAGCATTACATTCGCATTACATCGAATTCTGGATAACGCCTCTCAAAACCGGCTCAAACTCTCCATCGCCACCGCCTTAAACTCGGCAAAATCCCTGCAGCTACAGAGCCGTGACATCGCGCGTTCGCGCAGGAAGGTGACGAAAATATCGTAAATCGCCATCGCCTCTTCGTATTCGCTTTTGCTGATGGCGAGCAGGAAGATGACGTGCGCGGTTTCGTCGCCCCACTGGACGCCGTGCGGGGCGAGCACGGTGTAGACCACCGTTTTCTGCGCCAGCAGGCCGAGGGAGTGCGGCAGCGCGATGCCGTCGCCTAGCATGGTGCTGACGATGGCTTCACGCTCGACGACGGAATCCAGAAACGCCTCCCCGACAAAGCCTTCTTCTTCAAGCTGCTCGCACAGCTCACGGAACAGCGTTTGCTGGTCGACGGGCGTGTCAATAATGCGGAAATGGGCCGCGTCGAAGTATTTATCCAGCATCCACGGGCGGGTGCGGTCCACCAGCACCAGTTTGCCAATCTGCTCCAGCTGATAGTCGGTCGGGAACGGGGCGATCGTCACCACAGGTTTCGACTTTTCGCTGATGCGGGCGGTGGAAATAACAAAGTCTTCGCTGATGGATTCGGTCAGCTCGTACTCGCGCAGGGTGAGGGTGCGCGTCATCTCAATTTGCGGGTATTTGCGCTGCAGCACCGCCTCGATCATGCGCACCATGGCGTTACCGGCGTCGCACACCAGCAGCACGCGCGGCTGGCGCTGGTAGCCGATGTTGTAGTGGCGCTCCAGCCCGACGCCGATGTGCAGCACCAGGAAGCCAATCTCGTTTTCGCTGATCACGTACGGCGTATATTTGCCCCAGCTCGACACCGCCGCCAGCGTCATGTCCCACGCCATCGGATAGTGTTGCTTGATGTTATCCAGCAGCGGGTTCGGGATCATGATTTGATAGCGCACGCGGGTGATCATGGTTTTGATGTGCGTGAGCAGATCCGCGTGCAGCTGTTCGTCGCTGAGCAGGTTGTAGTTATAGTGGGTGTTGATGTAGCGCAGGATGTAGTTGACCAGCGCTTCGTCGTCGTCGGCGTTAATGGCGCTGGGCGCGATCTCCTGAATCTGCCGCGCGGCGATGTGGACGCACAGCCAGCTCTCCTCCGAGGGTGAAAGCGCCTTGCCCGCCAGCTGCTGGATTGTCACGGCGATATCTTTCGCCGCCTCGCGCACGTTCTCCTCCACGTCTTCGGCATGGAACTCCGGCAGCGGGTAACCTTCGCTGATGCGGCGCACCGACACCGCGCAGTACAGGCGCAGGAACAGCTCGCCCTCGTCGGTCAGGCGAATGTGATGACGCGTCAGCGCGTCGTGCAACACGGGCACCATCTGCTCCGCCACGCCCGCATTCAGCGCCACGTCGGTCACCAGCGGGTTCAGACTGTCCTGCTGCGCCAGCTCCCAGAGCAGATCTGTCAGGCACGCGCGGGTCGACATCTCGCTGCCAAACAGCTTCATCCCGTGACGCGGACGGGTTTCCAGCGTCAGGTTATAGCGGTGGAACCACTCGCGCACTTCCGCCATATCGCTTTGCAGCGTGGCGCGGCTAACGAACCACTCGTCCGCCAGATCCTCAAGCTTGAGGGAAAACGCCGAGGTGAGAAAACGCACCACCAGATAATGCACGCGCTCCGGCCCGGTCCGCGGAATGCGCAGCGCGCGCGGGTGGGAGGCCTGCAGCTGCTGATAGCGCTCGGCATCCTCAATTTTGAGCTGGTAGCCGTTGCCCCGGCTCAGGATGAACTGCGCGCCGTGGCTTGCCAGCAGCGCGTTAAGGGCGGTGATATCCGCACGGACGGTTCGCGTGGAGACCGACAGCCGCTGCGCCAGCTCGTCCTGCGGCAGCGTCTCGTTTTGCAACAGATCGAAAAGTTGCGCTAAACGTTGGTTCGGGAATCGCACGTCGTTGTCCTCTTACGGCTTAAGGTGAAATGACCATCTGGGATGGGCTGCCGACCGGGGTATAGTCTGGCTCAAAGCTCAGCTTGCCGTCCTGACCGACGCGGAAACGGGTAATGTTGTCGCTCCGCTGGTTCATGACGTACAGCCAGCGCCCCTGTTTATCGAGCGTCAGGGTGCGCGGGTAATCACCGCGCGTCCACACATCGTCCTGATGCGTCAGCGTGCCCTCCGCTGTTACGGTAAAGTGCCCGATGCTGTTATGCAAACGGTTAGCCACATACAGCTGCTTTCCGTCGGCGCTTAACGCCAGCCCGGCGGCAAAGCTGGTGCCTTTGTAACCTTCCGGCAGGGCTGAAAGCGTTTTGCCCTCTTTTAAGGTGCCGTTGGCGCTCACGGTATAATGGGTGAGCGTAGACGCCTCTTCGTTAATCAGCCACAGGGCATCGCCTTTCGGCGTAAAGACAAAGTGGCGCGGCCCGGCTCCTTTTGAGGAGGCGCTGATAAACGGCGGATCGTTCGGCGTCAGCTTGCCGGTTCGATCGTCAAAGCGGTACTGGTAGATGCGATCCAGTCCCAGATCGGTAGAAAATACGTACTTGCCGCTCGGATCGGCGGCGATCATGTGCGCGTGGGGGCCGTTATGATCGCTGATGGCAAAGCTGCCCTCAGCAGCGGCTTCCGGTTTTGCCGCGCCAGGCTCACCCTGATCCTGATGCTTGTCCGTGGCGTCACCCAGGCTGCCGTCTGCCTTGATCGGTAAAACGGCAATCGACCCGCTGACGTAGTTGGCCACCAGCAGGTGCTTGCCGTTCGGCGTCAGCGAAAGATAGACCGGCCCCGCGCCGCCGGACGCCGCCTGATTGAGCTCGCTCAGCTCACCGTTATCGCCTATCCGCAGCGCCTGCACCACGCCCTGCTCCACCTCGCTTGCCAGGTAGAGCGTTTTGCCGTCGTGCGAGACGGCCAGCTGCGCGGCGTTAGGCAGCTTGCTCACCAGCGTTTTATTGCCGAGCGCGCCGCTTTGCGGGTCAACGGTAAAGCGGTACAGCCCTTCACCGTTGGGGTTGTAGGTGCCCACCCAGGCGTACTGCGTCTGGGCGACTGCGGCGGTAGCAAGTAAAGAGAGTGAAGCAACAAGCAGGTTACGGGTGTGCATGGTGGCTCCTTCAGGTGAGTGCGGTGTGTTTCCCCTCACCCCGGTCCTCTCCCAAAGGGAGAGGGTTAGGGTGAGGGGCAGGTTTTACTTCACCAGCTTCTTCGTCATCGCCAGCAGCGTACGCACGTCTTCCGGACGCGTATCACCGCTGGCTTTGTCGATAATCGAGCTGTAGATATGCGGGATGATTTTGCTCACTCCCGCGTCCAGGGCGATCTGCAGGATCTCCTCAAAGTTTTCCAGATCGATACCTCCGGTCGGTTCCAGCCAGAAGTCGTGACGGGCGCAGGCTTCCGCCACCGCTTTATACTCGTCACGGCACTTGAGGCCGCCCATCGGGAAGTATTTGATGGAGCTGCCGCCGAAATCTTTCAGCAGGGCAATCGCGGTTTCCACAGGTACGATACCGTCCGGTGCCGCGCTGCTCAGCGGGCCGGTGGAGATTTTCACCATGCCGACGGTGCCGGTCGGGGAGACCAGACCGTTGACCACGGAGTCGTTCTGCCCCAGCAGCGCGCGGCTGGTGGCGACGCCGGTAAAGACCTGGTTAACGTGCTGCGGCTGCACCTGGCGGGAGATTTCGCTCACCATCGCCGACTGGTTCGGGTCGCCCGCGCCCAGGCCCACAGAGAGCGCGTTATCAATCAGCGCGGCGTATTCACGCATATCGGCGACGGCGCTGTCCACGTCCGGGTAATTTTTGGAGAGCACGCCCACCAGCACATGACCTTCCGCCGCCTCGTAAATGGCGCTGGCGTTGGCTTTGGAGCCTGCCAGCACGTTCAGACAGACGCGGTCACGGTAAAAATTGGGGGTCAGTTTCATGCTTTTTTCTCCTGTCCTAAGACTTCGCTAATGCGGCGGTACACGATGTTCAGCTGGTCTGCGTTTACGCTGCGCACGTCCGCTTCGATAATCCCTTCGTTGGCCTTGTAGCCGCGGAAATAAATGGCGTATTCGCCCTGCTTGAGCGCGTTCACCAGCTCGCCGGTGCCGACGCCGGTAGTAGCTTCGTCAAACTTAATCTCGGTGCGCGCGATGTCGCGTCCCGCGCTGTCCCAGACCACGCGCGCGGTGACGCCGTTCAGGGTGTTGAGCGCGTCGATAAACGGCGTCATCTTCGCCACCATCTCTGCACCGCTCTCTTTGGTCGCCGTCAGGTAGTGTTCGATGGCGCAGGTCAGGCCAAGAATGCCCTCTTTACCCACCTTCATCGCGCGGCCAATGCCCGCCGTCTGACGCTTCACCCACTCAACGTACTGGGTCTTGCCGATCACCAGCCCGCTGGTTGGCCCTTCAATCGCCTTCGCGCCGCTGTAGATCACCAGATCGGCGCCGGATCGGTAGTAGGTATGCAGATCTTCTTCCGCTGCCGCGTCGACGATCAGCGGGAGATCGTGCTTACGCGCAACCACCGCCGCCTGCTCGACGCTGAGCATGCTTTTCTGCACGCAGTGGTGAGATTTGATGTAAAGGATCGCCGCCGTACGCGGAGTGATCGCCGCCGCCAGCTGATCGGCGGAGCATTCGTTGGCGTAGCCCGCTTCCACCAGCTTACCGCCGCCCAGCGCCACCATGGTGCCAACCGGCGCGCCGAAGTTAACGTTATGGCCTTTCGGCAGGACGATTTCGTTGTTCTCAACCGGCGTAACGTGCAGATTTTCCAGCAGCCAGTCGCTGTCTTTCACCAGCACCGCCGCCACGGACTGGGCAATGCCCGCCGACGCGCAGGAGACCACCGTCGCCCCTTCCACGTCCAGCAGCTTCGCGATGTATTCCCCGGTTTTGTTAACCAGATCCTTCATCTCAAAATAGTGATTCATGCCGTCCATTGCCGCCTGCACCACTTCCGGGCGCGGCGTGGAGACGCCCAGCGCCGTCATGCGGCCGGAGGTGTTGATAACCTGCTTTAAGTTGTACTTCTCATAAATCGAAGGCATGTTCCGTGCTCCCTTGTTCGGTCATGTAGCCCTTGCCCGCGCGGATCGCGGCAAGCGGCACCAGAATGTGTTCAGCCTGCAGGCTGTCGTTTTCGGCATCCGTCAGCACCGTCGGCTGACGTTTAAGGGTGAACAGCGTCAGGTCGGCGTCGAGACCCGGCTGAATGCGGCCCTTGCGCGTCAGGCGCAGGCCGTCGGCGGCGTTGGCGGTTACGCAGTCAATCACCTGTGGCAATGACATGCCGATAGCGAGAAACTTCGACATCACGCTTGCCAGCGAGCCTACCGGGCCGTTAAGGCGGTTGCGGCAGTAGATATCCGAGCTGATGGTGTGCGGCAGAATACCCATCGCGATGGCGCGTTTCGCCACCTCAAAGCTGAAGCTCGCCGTGCCGTGGCCGACGTCCAGACGCACGCCACGCTTCAGCGCAGACGTAATGGAGGCGCGCAGCTCGCCGGAGGGCGTCAGAATGCGGTTGGGCTTGCCGTTGTAGCAGTGGGTGATGATGTCGCCCGAGCTCAGCAGCTCGGCAATTTCGTCGAGGTTCGGCGGGTTGTTGCCGATGTGTACCATCAGCGGCAGGTCGCCGTTCTCTTTCTGAATGGCTTTCGCGCGCTCCAGCGGCGTAATGCCGTTTTCACCGACCACGCTGCTGCTCATGCGCGCTTTCAGGCCAACGATAAAATCGGGGTGACGTTTAACCGCCTGTTTGACCGCGTCGGCGTCGATGTTGGCCATATTGGCCAGCTCGTTCTGGGCAATCAGCCCCACGCGGGAGATGTTCAGCAGGGCAAAGACGTCGGTTGTCGCTTTACGGGTGATTTCATAGAAATCGTCCACGTCGTCGGCCCCGGTGCTGCCTGCATCCACTACGGAGGTGACGCCGGTGGCAATGCCGACGCTGTCCGGTTCGTCGTGGTAAATCGGGGAGTTCGGGTAGCAGTGGACGTGGGAGTCAATCCAGCCTGCGCTAACGAATACGTTGCCGTTCAGCTCAACCGTTTTGCTGGCGGGAGCGTCAATGTCGCCCAGCGCCGCAATCTTCCCGTCCTGGATGGCGATATCGGTCAGGGTATCGTCGGCAAGGCGCGCGCGGCGCAGGAGTAAATCAAACATGAGGATCTCCTGATAAGGCGGGCGCCTGAGCGCCCGCGGGTATTAAAGGGCGACCGGGAACAGCCAGCCCAACAGCATGGCACCGAGGATCGCACCGCCGGTAATGGGCTTCTGCCAGATGTAGAACAGCAGTGCCCCCAGCAGAGAACCCACGCCAATCGGAATGGAGGCGGTCATGGCGCTGAGGATAATCAACGGCCCGAGGAAGCGGCCGGAGGCGTTACCCGCGCCCATCATCACGTCTGCACCGTAGGTGGAGTTGCTCTGATTGATGGTGAACTTACGCGCCAGGATAATGACGTAGCCAATCGCCAGGCCAATCACCAGGCCGGTAATCAGCGCGGCAATGAAGTTGGTCACCGGGAACATGATCCCCGCGCCCAGCAGCAGCGCCGGAACGCCAAGACCCACGCCGGTCTGAATGGCGCCGCCGATGTCGAGAATACCGACCAGCGAGCCTTCGATAATGCGGGCGAACAGGAAGCTTGCGCCGAACGCCGCCACCGCGCCGTAGACGCCGGTATCAATCCCCGCTTTCAGCATCGCCACGAAGGCCACTTCGTTAAACGCGCCGATGCCGTAGAGGTAGTACATGTGCGTCCCGGCAAACACGCCGGAGGAGAGCAGGCCAACGAAGATCGGGAACGACCAGTCGGCATACCAAAAACCTTTATTCTGTTCCATGTAGAGGCTCCTGTTATTTACCGCTGAGCGAGTTGTGGATCATGTCGAGCCAGTTCGGCACGGTCAGATGGAAGGATTCGATCATCTTCATGTCGAAGCCGCGGAAGAAGCCGCTCAGCACGAACAGCAGGACGATAGCCGCCATCATCACTTTGGTGACGTGGTTCCAGCCGCTCTCCTCTACGCCTTTACCAATCAGGATCCCCAGCACCAGGCCCGGCACGGCGTTGCCCATAATCAGCTGCGCTGCGCCGCCGAAAATGGTCGCCCAGAAGCCCGATTTTTTACCCGCGTCGATGGCCGCCAGCCAGAAGATCACCGGCATCACGGTGTTCACCAGCAGGTTTGCCGCCGGCACCAGCACCTTGACGGCGGTGACCTGAAGCGCAGCCGGTACGGAGGAGGCGGTAAGGTTAAGGAAGGTCACGACAATCATGCCGATCAGGCCGCAGGCAATCGCCATTTTGCGCGGATCGTGCAGCGTTTCGCCGACGTTACGGTTTTTGATCATCAGTGCAGCAGCACCCCAGTTCGGGATGATGCGGTGGTCAACGTCCTGTGTGAAAGCCCCTGCGGCCACGGAAGAGGCCCAGGCGTTAAAGAAGAAACCTAACCCAAAGGAGAAGTGAGACGCTGGGTCCCCTTCGCAGGAGTTCAGTTCCCCCAACGTACGAAACGCGCCCATACCCTGAGTGGTAGGCGCATGAAACATGCGTGCAGCCCCGGCTCCGACACCGACGCCTACCAGGCCGCCGATGATGAGCGATTTTATTAATATAATTAAGAACATCAGTCTGCCCTTTTATGAATAATCAGCGTTGCGTGACGAAATCCACCTGGTCAAGATTGATAGCGGTCACGTTGACGGTCACATCCAGCTCCACGCTGTAGGTGCGTCTTTCCCGGCGCAAAAAGAAGAACAGAAAGGCTTCTTTTCGCACCGCTTCTTGCGCCTGAACGACCTGCACATCCTGTGGCTCAATACGCAGTAAGATATGCGGTGAGGCTTTCATCACCGCGGCCTGAACGTGGTTGAGCGCGTCGGCAAAAGCGCGCGCTTTGGCGTCGCCTTTGCCCTTCACTCTCACCGTGGTTGTGAACTGTTCTTTCATGCTTATGCGCCGTATTTCTTCTGCCACGCCTGTACCAGACGCTCGCCCAGCTCTTCTTTATCCATAAAGCCAAAGCCCAGCACGTTGCAGCCTTCGTTGATGGCGGTCACGCCCTCTTCCACGGAACGCATGCCGTATTTGGCTTTGTAGCCATATTTGGTTTGCGCCGTGATGGCACCCGCGCCGCCGCTGCCGCAGAAGGAGATGCCGAAGGTGGCGTTTTCCGCTTTCATCACGTCGCCGAGCTTCATATCGGCAGCCATACCCGGTACGACAACCGCGCGTCCACCTGCTTTTTCCACACCAGCGGCCACTTTCTGACCTTTGCCCAGGCGATCGCCAATCACGACTGTAATCTGTTCCATGTGTTGCTCCTTAAAGGTTGTCTTTCGCGACTTCAAAGTGAACGGAGAGCAGCCAGGCCTCTTCATCAGGAAGGTTGCCAAACTGCGCTACCACTTCTCGTGCCAGCCGCATTGAATCCGGTGAAATTTCGTCGAACAGTTCCGCTTCAACCTCCGGCAGCGGCTCGCCGGTCACGGACCGGTGCGCCATTGCGCGAACGTGGGAGGTCAGCATCTGTTCCTGTACCGCATTGGGGATGATGTCGTGCCGGGCCAGCAGGGCATAAACCTGCTGCAGCATAGTGTTCGCGAGCTGCTCTGTTTGCACTGCCTGTTCCCCAACGTCGTTCATTACCGCTCCGTTAATCACTGGTCTTACCCCGTTAATGGCTCTGGAATGAAACTAACGTTGGGGGGGAATTGTTTGTAGCGAGTTGTTTTCCACTTCGAAGTGGAAAGGCGAGCCGCAGCAGTGATCTGTGCCACATAAATGCGCTGAATATGGATAAATCGCTGTATTTGCGTGATGAATATCACGCTATTAAGCGGCAATAAACAGGCAAGCAGAGTGGAAAAGTTTCCGAGCGGGCTCGTAGAAATGTGATGTGGATAAGGTTTTCTTATGGGGATTCGCTAGAGTGGCGACGGGTGCTTGAGACTGACCGTCTCAGGCATGGGACGGAAAGTGGAAAGCCCCTACCTGAATGTAAATCAGGACGGGGCTGTAAACGACACGTCTAGCCACGTGATGTTTGCTACCTCGCCCGCTTTAAAGCAAGGAGGCATCCATGAAACGCCAATCCCCAAGTATCGGGGTTTTGATGATTATTTCTTTGACGATAATCATCTTAACGCTGGTGACGAGGAAAACACTGTGCGAGATCCGTTTTCGAAACGGCTCGCTTGAAGTGACAGCGCGGATGGAGTGTCGCTCCGACCGGTAGGGAGCAAAGATGCGGGGGCGCATAATGCGCCCCCGCATACGGAGAAAGGACGTACAGCTCAGGCACCCAATTAACGATACTTTTGATGATACGTGTTGCGCGTAGTCACAAACTGCTCGGCCGCCGCCTGGGCTTCTTTCACTTTGCCTTCGTTGGCGAGCTTCAGCGCGCCGTCGATCTGGCCGACCAGCACGTCAAAGCCGTGGCGGTAGTCTTTCATCTCAGCACTGTCTGCCGCTTTGCTTTCCAGCTTTGGCGGGGTGGCTTTTTGGGCGTCCAGCGCCGCTTCACGCATTTTGGTCAGTGCGTCTTTCATTTCAGCCGCATTGTCCGTTTTCTGCACCACCTTCAGGTTTTGACCGAGGATGCCCATGTCGTCTTCAAGATCGGCAGCAAACGCAGAAGAGCCAAGAACCAGCGTTGAAGCTGCGACGATCGCTAACAGGTGTTTACGCATTGCTCACTTCCTTTTTTATTATTAACAAAACGCTATCTTTATTGACCCGCAATTTTCATTTCGGGCAGAAGAACTGAACCACACTGTATATTGCTACGTGTTTCAATATCGTTACCGACCGTAACGATGTTGCGCCACATGTCCTTCAGGTTGCCGGCAATCGTAATTTCGCTCACCGGATACTGGATTTCGCCGTTTTCCACCCAGAAGCCCGCCGCACCGCGAGAGTAATCCCCGGTAATACCGCTTACGCCCTGGCCCATCAGCTCGGTCACCACCAGACCGGTGCCCATCTCTTTCAGCATCTGCTCAAAGTTGAGGCCCTGGCCGGCAATCCGCCAGTTGTGGATACCGCCCGCGTGACCGGTGCTTTTCAGCCCCAGCTTGCGCGCGGAGTAGTTGGTCAGCAGCCACTGGGTCAGAATACCGTCTTTGATGATATCGCGACGTTCGGTGCGCACGCCTTCGCTGTCGAACGGCGTGGAGGCCAGCCCTTTCAGCAGGTGTGGATGCTCTTCGATGGTCAGCCATTCCGGCAGGATCTGCTTGCCCAGCGAGTCGAGCAGGAAGGTCGATTTACGGTAAACGGAGCCACCGGCAATCGCGCCCACCAGATGACCAAACAGACCGGTCGCCACTTCGTTGGCAAAAATGACCGGGGCCTTCATGGTGGAGAGCTTGCGCGGCGACAGGCGGGACAACGTGCGCTCGGCGCACTCTTTACCCACCCACTCCGGAGACTGTAAATCCCCCAACGCGCGGCCAATGGTGTAGGCGTAGTCGCGCTCCATGTCTCCGTTCTCTTCGGCGATGACGCAGCTGGAGAGCGAGTGGCGGGTGGAGCAGTAGCCCTGCAGCATGCCGTGGCTGTTGCCGAACACTTTGATGCCGTAGTGGCTGTTAAAGCTGCCGCCTTCGGTATTGGTGATGCGCTTGTCAGCCTGCAAAGACGCCTGCTCTGCGCGGGCAGCCAGTTCAATCGCTTCGTCCGGCGTAACCTCTGCCGGGTGGAAAAGATCGAGATCCGGCGCATCAAACGCCAGCAGCTCTTTATCCGCCACGCCAGCGTAAGGATCCGGCGAGGTGTAACGGGCAATATCCAGCGCGGCCTGCACCGTACGGGCGATGGCATCCGGACTGAGATCGGTGGATGACGCACTGCCTTTGCGATTCTGGTGATAGACCGTGATCCCCAGCGCGCCATCGCTGTTGAATTCAACATTCTCCACTTCGCCATAGCGGGTGCTCACGCTAATGCCGGTGGTTTTGCTGACCGCCACTTCGGCGCCATCTGATTTTTCTGAAGCAAGCATCAGCGCGGTGGAGACGGCTTCTTCCAGAATCTTACGCTGCGCTTCAACTTGTGAGGTTACTTTCATCGCAAATGCCATACTGTAAGAGAGAGTTATCTGAAGTCTAACAGAGAACCGTTTTTCAGTGCGCGTCTTAACTGGTAACATTAGCCTCTTTTTTTAAGGAGCCTGACATGACTAAGCAGCCCGAAGACTGGCTCGACGACGTTCCCGGTGATGACATCGAAGACGAAGATGATGAGATCATCTGGGTCAGTAAAAGTGAAATTAAACGTGACGCCGAAGAGTTAAAACAGCTTGGCGCGGAAATGGTAGAACTGGGTAAAAACGCGCTGGATAAGATCCCGCTCGACCAGGATCTGCGTGATGCCATTGAACTGGCACAGAAAATCAAAAAAGAAGGCCGTCGTCGCCAGCTTCAGCTTATCGGGAAAATGCTGCGTCAGCGCGACGTCGATCCGATCCGCCAGGCGCTGGACAAGCTGAAAAACCGCCACAACCAGCAGGTTGCGTTTTTCCATAAGCTTGAGCAGATCCGCGATCGTCTGATTGAACAGGGTGATGACGCCGTACCGGAAGTGCTGAACCTGTGGCCGGATGCCGACCGCCAGCAGCTGCGTTCCTTGATCCGCAACGCGAAGAAAGAGAAAGAAGGGAATAAGCCGCCGAAGTCTGCGCGCCTGATTTTCCAGTATCTGCGCGAGCTGTCTGAGAACGAAGAGTAATCCGTGCGGTTTTGCGCCGGATGGCGGCGTAAACGCCTTATCCGGCCTACAAGGTCGTGCAAATGTAAGCCCGGTAAGCGCGAGCGCCACCGGGCTTTTTTTTACGCGTCGGCGGCCGCTTCCGCTTTTTTCGCCAGACCGTCCAGCAGCTTCTGATGGATACCACCGAAACCGCCGTTGCTCATGACCAGAATATGGTCACCGGGCTGGGCCGCTTTTACGACCATATCCGCGAGCACATCCACATCCGCACTCCAGTGCGCAGGCTGAATGCAGGCATCGGCCACTTCCGCCACCTGCCACGGAATATGCTGCGGCTGCAGCAGGAAGACCTCGTCGGCGCGTCCTAATGACGGCGCGAGATCGTCTTTACAGATGCCCATCTTCATGGTGTTCGAGCGCGGTTCCAGCACCGCCAGAATGCGCGCGGTACCGCCGACTTTTCCGCGCAGAGCCGCAAGCGTCGCCAGAATCGCCGTTGGGTGGTGCGCGAAATCGTCGTACACCGTGACGCCGTGGGCTTCACCGCGCAGCTCCAGGCGGCGACGGGCATTGATAAACGAGCCCAGCGCATTCGCTGCATCCGCAGGCAGAACGCCCACGTGGCGTGCGGCAGCAATGGCCATCAGGCCGTTGTGCATGTTGTGCTCGCCCACCAGTCCCCACTTCACCTCGCCCACTTTCTCGCCGTCGAGCAGCACTTCCCACTCGGAGGCATCGGCGTTGAGTTTCTTCGCCTGCCAGTGGCCCTGCTCGCCCACCAGCTCCTGCTCGCTCCAGCAGCCCATCGCCATCGTCTGTTTCAGGTTGATGTCGTTTTCCGGCAGGATGATGCGTCCCTGACCCGGCACGATGCGCACCAGGTGGTGGAACTGTTTCTGGATCGCTTTCAGGTCGTCAAAGATATCCGCATGGTCGAACTCAAGGTTATTGAGGATCAGCGTCCGCGGGCAGTAATGGACGAATTTGGAGCGTTTGTCGAAGAACGCGCAGTCATATTCGTCGGCTTCGATAACGAAGAACGGGCTGTCTCCCAGGCGGGCAGAAACGTCAAAGTTGCCCGGTACGCCGCCGATCACAAAGCCCGGCTTGTAGCCGCAGGCTTCGAGGATCCAGGTGGCCATCCCGGCGGTGGTCGTTTTGCCGTGCGTGCCGGCCACGGCAATCACCCAACGGTCGCGCAGCACGAAATCATGCAGCCACTGCGGGCCGGACATGAACGGAATATTGCGTTCCAGTACCGCCTCGACGCACGGATTGCCGCGGGTCATGGCGTTGCCAATGATCACCAGATCCGGCTCGGGATCCAGCTGGCTGGCATCGTAGCCCTGAATTAAAGAGATGCCCTGCTTTTCCAGAAGCGTGCTCATTGGCGGATACACATTGGCGTCCGAACCTGTCACTTCGTGGCCCAGCGAGCGCGCCAGCATTGCCAGTCCGCCCATGAAAGTGCCACAAATCCCCAATATATGAATGCGCATACGTCACTATCCTTCTTCAATGTGGCGCACATTTTACTCACATGTCAGCGGGTGTGAAACGCATTTCAGGAAAATCCGTATCCTGCTGGCGCGATTCACCTCTGCGCTACTATTTGAATATTTGTTAAGATTGTTGGGCTTTAGTCGTTTTAGTGAACATAAATCGCTCTACTCACAAAGATGCAGGGAAAGTGTTATGAAAACGTTAGGTGAATTTATTGTCGAAAAGCAGCACGAGTTCTCTCATGCTACCGGTGAGCTCACTGCTTTGCTGTCGGCAATAAAGCTGGGCGCTAAGATCATCCACCGTGATATCAACAAGGCCGGTCTGGTCGATATCCTGGGTGCCAGCGGTGCCGAGAACGTTCAGGGCGAGGTTCAGCAGAAACTCGATCTGTTCGCAAATGAAAAACTGAAAGCTGCACTGCGCGCGCGCGACATCGTTGCGGGTATCGCCTCCGAAGAAGAAGATGAAATTGTTGTTTTCGAAGGGTGTGAACACGCGAAATACGTTGTGCTGATGGATCCGCTCGACGGCTCCTCAAACATCGACGTTAACGTTTCTGTCGGTACCATTTTCTCCATCTACCGCCGCGTCACGCCTGTTGGCACGCCGGTGACCGAAGAAGATTTCCTGCAGCCGGGCATTAATCAGGTGGCTGCCGGTTACGTCGTTTATGGCTCCTCCACCATGCTGGTATACACCACCGGGTGCGGGGTTCACGCCTTTACGTACGATCCTTCACTGGGCGTTTTCTGTCTGAGCCAGGAACGCATGCGCTTCCCGGAGAAGGGCAACACCTACTCCATCAACGAAGGCAACTACATTCGCTTCCCGAACGGCGTGAAGAAGTACATCAAATTCTGCCAGGAAGAAGATAAAGCGACGCAGCGCCCTTACACCTCCCGCTATATTGGCTCTCTGGTCGCGGATTTCCACCGTAACCTGCTGAAAGGCGGTATCTACCTCTATCCAAGCACCGCAAGCCACCCTGACGGAAAGCTGCGCCTGCTGTACGAATGCAACCCGATGGCGTTCCTCGCCGAGCAGGCGGGCGGTAAGGCGAGCGACGGTAAAGAGCGTATTCTGGATATCGTGCCGGAAAGCCTTCACCAGCGCCGTTCATTCTTCGTCGGCAACAACCACATGGTTGAAGACGTTGAACGTTTTATCCGTGAGTACCCGGACGCGTAATACCTTTCTTCAGGGGAGCCGTTCTGGCTCCCCTGGTCATTTATATATTTTAACGTATAAGTGTTTATAAAAAACACGCTTTAATATTCACCACTGCTCCTGCATTATTTCCATAACAGTTTGACAGATATTTCCTGGAGCAGAACCGCAATGAAAAATTATTCTCGTGCTACTACCGGTATTGATTTAAATCTTATCCCTGTATTTATTGAAATCGTCCGCTGCGGCAGCATGGCAAAGGCCTCTGTGCGCCTCGATATGTCACGCCCGGCGGTAAGTCTGGCCCTGAAGCGTTTTAATCAGCTGTTTGATGAGCCGTTATTTTTCCGCAAGGGTTTATATCTTGAGCCGACTGAAAAAGCGTTAGCCTTAACCAGCTCACTGGAAATATTAATGGGCGATATTCACGATAATATTGCGGCAGTTAATTCCGCGAGGAATAAAGCCCCGGCACAGAACGTTCCGGGGCTGGGGAATATTATGCCGCGGTCTGAGACGTCACTTTGAATGATGACATGGCTTCCATCAGCTGACGCGACTGCTCCTCAAGGGAGCGGGTCGCGGCGGAGGATTGCTGCACCAGCGCCGCATTCTGCTGCGCGGTTTCGTCCATCTGGTTCACCGCAATATTCACCTGCTCAATGCCGCGGCTCTGCTCCTGGGACGCGGTCGCAATCTCGCGCATCAGTTTAGTCATGCGCAGCACTTCTGTTGCAATCTCATCCATCGTTTCGCCAGCCTGCTGAGCCAGCTCGCTGCCCTCGTTAACGTGGGTCTGCGAATCGCTGATAAGCGAACGGATCTCTTTCGCCGCGTCGGCGCTGCGGCTGGCAAGATTTCGCACTTCGCCAGCGACGACGGCAAACCCGCGCCCCTGCTCGCCCGCGCGCGCCGCTTCCACGGAGGCGTTAAGCGCCAGAATATTGGTCTGGAAGGCAATGCCGTCGATCACGCTCAGGATGTCGGCGATCCGCGCCGAGCTGCCGGAGATATCGCGCATTTTTTCAATCACGTAGCAGACCATTTCGCTGCCGTGATCGGCCGTGTCGGACACTGACTTCGCCAGCTGGTGCGCCTGCTCGGCGTTATCGGCGTTGAGTTTCACCGTGGCGGTGATCTGTTCCATGCTGGCCGCCGTCTGTTCCAGCGAGGTGGCGGTGGATTCCGTACGCTCGGCAAGATCCCGGTTCCCCGCCGTCAGCTCGCGGCTACCGGTGTCAATTTGCGAGCTGGCATCACGTACCCGCAGAACCGAGTTCATCAGCGACTGGCGCATCTCCTCTATCGCCGCGTTGAGACGGTTAAACTCCTGGCTCGCTGGCGCATTCAGGGTATGGGTTAAATCGCCCGCCGCCACGTTCTCCAGTTGAGCGATCGACGCCGAGAGCGGCTTGAGCAGCATGTGGCGCAGCACCAGCCAGGCCAGCACGATAATGCCTGCCGTCAGCAGCGCCGCAACGATAATCAGGATCAGCACGCGGGTTTTACTCGCCTGCACGGCACTCACTTCCGCCTGACCCCGCGCTTCGCTCCATTTCTGAAACGCCTGCATATCGTTATCAAACTGCTTCGCAACCGGGATTAGCGCGTTCTCCAGCAGATCGTAATAGCTGTCCGCGCTCTGGTCATTCAGGGTTTTCAGCATCGGGTTGATCCCCTGCTGGTTATACGTCGCCAGGCTGGCCGCGACTTTATCGAGAAGCTGCTGCCCCTGCCTGTCGGCCACGCCGCCGTCGATCACGCCTTTGAGCGTTTTCTGGGCGACGGCCACTTCCTGATTGATGTTTTTTACCGATTTGGCCGCATCGTCCAGCATGCCGATTTCCATCATACGGACGGCCTGACCCGCCTCGTTGCGCGCGCGCAGGATCAGCGTATAGCCAGAATTAAGCTGCACCATCTGCTCACCCTGAAGGTGGTTGATGCGCTGCAGCGAAGAAGAACTCTGTGTGAGGGCATAAATACCAATGCCGCTGACAATCAGCAGCAGAAGGGTCATAACGGCCAGTAAAGAGAGCAAGCCGGTACGAATCGATAGCGTTTTAAGCATGATGTTATTTCCGGTAGCGAGATATTTCTTGGCGTAAAAGAAGAGTATCGGCCGCTACCGGAAAATGTTTAGACTTTAAGCAATTTCAGCGTGTTATGGCTCTGTTACTGATGTGTCTACGCGTGTAACAGGCGAGCTCTGGCGGTTCTCCCAGAGCACCGTCAGACCGCGCTGCAGGGCAATAAAAATAAACAGCAAAATGCCGATGGCGATCTTCGTCCACCACGAGCTGAGCGTGCCGTCAAAGTTGATATAGGTTTGTATCAGCCCCTGGATCGCCACGCCGAACAACGTGCCCAGCACCGTACCTACCCCGCCGCTGAGCAGCGTGCCGCCGATGACCACAGAAGCAATCGCATCCAGCTCAACGCCGACGCCCGCCAGCGCGTAACCGGCCTGGGTATAAACCGAGAAGACAATGCCCGCCAGCGTCGCCAGCCCGGTCGAAAGCATATAGATGCGGATGGTGGTGCTGCGGGTAGAAATCCCCATCAGGTTGGCCGACGTGGCGTTGCCGCCAATGGCGTACACCTGGTTGCCAAACCGGGTGCGGTGGGCGAGGAAGATGCCAATGACCACCACGCCCAGCATCAGAAGCCCCATCGCGCTCAGACGGCCGCCGCCGGGGATTTTCCACGCCAGGCTGGAGAGCGTGTCGTAGATGGGGTGGTTAATCGGAATCGACTCTTCCGACACCAGATAGCTCACCCCGCGCAGGAAGAACATGCCCGCGAGGGTAATGATAAACGCCGGAATTTTTAACGCGTCGATCAGCAGCCCCATAAAGGCGCCAAACGCGCAGCCCATCACCAGCACCAGCGGAAACGCCACCAGAGGAGAGATCCCCCAGAAGCCGATCGCCTTCGCAAGGAACACGCCCGTAAACGCGATCACCGAGCCGACGGAGAGATCGATCCCGCCGGAGAGGATCACAAAGGTCATGCCGACGGCGATGATGCCTAAAAAGGCGTTATCGGTCAGGATATTGCAAATCACGCGCGTCGATGCAAACCCCGGGAACTGGGTCAGGCAGTAGAGATACCCCAGAACAAACACGCCCAGGGTGATCATTAACGGTAAATTACGTTTTATCATGGCCACGGATCCCCTTAATGATGCTGACAAAGCGCGGTGACTGGACGATCAGCACGCAGAGCACGACCACGGCTTTCACCACCTGGTTGAGTTCCGGCTGAAAACCGGAGAGCAGGATCCCGGTGTTCATGCCCTGAATGATCAGCGCGCCAATCACCGAGAGCAGCAGGTTAAAGCGCCCGCCCATCAGCGACCCGCCGCCGATCACCACCGCGAGGATCGCGTCCAGCTCCAGCCAGAGTCCCGCGTTGTTGGCGTCGGCCCCGCGGATATCCGCCGCGACGATGACCCCGGCGATGGCGGCGCACACGCCGCTCAACACGTAGGTCAGCATGACCATCAGCCGCGTGTTGACCCCGGCGTTGCGTGCCGCACGAATATTGATCCCGACGGCTTCTATGAACATCCCCAGCGCCGTTTTGCGGGTGAAGAGCCAGAACACCGCTAGCGTCACCAGGGCAATAATGACCGGCGTCGGGAAGAACAGAAGGTTGCCGCTACCGAGCCACGCGAGGCTCGGGGAATTAAAGGTGACGATCTGACCGGAGGTAATGAGCTGCGCCACGCCGCGCCCGGCCACCATTAAAATCAGGGTGGCGACAAAGGGCTGAATTTTCAGCACCGCCACCAGAATGCCGTTCCATAATCCTGCCAGCACGCCGGTACCTAACGCCGCCAGCAGAACGACCGGCAGGCTATGCCCGGCGACGGTCATTGAGGCTGCCGTGGCCCCGGCGATGGCCATCACCGCGCCGACGGAGAGATCAATCCCGCCGGTGGCGATAACCAGCGTCATTCCGATGGCCAGCAGCGCCACGGGTGCGGCACGGTTTAAAATGTCTATCGGGCTGCCAAACAGGCGGCCATCCTGAACAATAATCTGGAAGAAATGCGGTGCGACCAGGCTATCAATAAGCAGTACCACCAGCAGCGCCGCGATTTGCGGCGTGCCGGTTGGCCAGCTGAAGCGGCGCTTTGTCTCACCGGTTTGCGAAAGCGAACGGGGCATCACGATTCACTCCTTATGCCGCGATGGCATTCATGATCGCCGGAACGGACAGCTTATCCAGCGGGATCTCTGCCACCTGTTTGCGATCGCGCATGATAATGACGCGATCGGCATACCCCACCAGCTCTTCCAGCTCGGACGAAATGACCAGCAGCGCCAGCCCGTCCGCACACAGCGTTTCGATAAGGCGGATAATTTCGGCGTGCGCCCCCACGTCTATGCCGCGGGTCGGTTCGTCGAGGATCAGGAACTGGGGTTTGGTCAGCAGCCAGCGTGACAGCAGCACTTTCTGCTGGTTACCGCCGGAGAGAAATTCAATCGGCTGTTCCGCGCTCGGGGTGCGGATGCCGAGCTGGCGGATAAAGCGCTCGGCAATGGCGTTTTGCTCTTTGCGTGGGATCGGCCGTAGCCAGCCGCGCTGGGCCTGCAGGGCCAGAATAATGTTCTCCCGCACCGAGGCCGCGGCAATGATGCCATCCGTTTTCCGGTCTTCCGGGCAGAAGCCCACCCCGAGGCAAGAGGCCTGATGCGGCGATCGCAGAGTTTGCGGTTTGCCCTTGATCAGCGCGCTGCCGCTGTCCGCAGGTTTGATCCCGAAGATCACCTCGGCGGTTTCGGTACGTCCCGATCCTAACAGGCCCGCCAGACCGACAATTTCGCCCGGGCGGACTTCCAGGTTAAACGGCGAGATCACCCCTTTTTTGCCGTAATCGCTGAAGGCTGCGATCGGTTTATCGCTCAGCAGCGTGCGGCCTGCGCGCTGAAGGGCGTTGGTGTCGAGTTCACGGCCCAGCATCATTTTCACCAGCTCGATCTGCGGCAGCTCGCGGGTTTCGCGGCAGCCGACAAAGCTGCCGTTGCGCAGCACCGTAATGCGATCGCTCACCTCATACACCTGATCGAGGAAGTGCGTCACGAAAATCAGGCTGACGCCCCGATCGCGCAGCTGGCGCATCAGGGTAAAGAGCATCTCCACTTCCTGGGTATCGAGGCTGGCGGTGGGTTCGTCGAGGATCAGCACCTTTGCGGAGAGATCGATCGCGCGGCAAATCGCGACAATCTGCTGCATGGCGACGGAAAAGCGGTTCAGCGGCTCGCGAACGTCAAGAGAGAAGCCGTAAGATTCCATCAGCGCTGTCGCCCGCGCCTCCATCTCTTTGCGGCGCAGCAGGCCAAAACGCCGTGGCTCGCGGCCAATAAACAGGTTATCCGCCACCGACATATTGGGCAGCAGGTTCACTTCCTGGTACACCGTCCCGATCCCCAGCTCCTGGGCATGGGCGGTATTTTTTGGCGAAATGGCGTTGCCTTCCAGCCAGATGGTGCCGCGATCGGCGTGATAAACGCCGGTCAGGGATTTAATCAGCGTCGATTTCCCCGCGCCGTTCTCGCCCAACAGCGCCATAATCTCACCGCGCCGCAGGCTGAAATCAACGTTATCCAGCGCTTTTACGCCGGGGAAAAATTTACTCAAGCCCTCTGTGCGGAGGATTTCCTGGTGTTGTTCAGTGGTCATGGTTTTTCCCCTGCATCAAGCCGGATGGCGCTACGCTTATCCGGCCTACAAAAGAGCGTATCGTAGGCCGGGTAAGCGCAGCGCCACCCGGCAATTTCACTGGATCAGTAGCCCATATTTTTCTTCTTCTCTAACTCTTCTTTCGCCGTGTCAGGCAGGTAGAGCGTGGATTTGGTGACCGTCACCTTCTCAGGCATCGTGCCGTCTTTCTTGAATTTCTCCAGCGCATCGAATGCCGGGCCCGCCATGTTTGGCGTGAGTTCCACGCTGGCGTTGGCTTCGCCGTCGATCATCGCTTTGTAGATGTCAGGCACGCCGTCGATAGAGCCGGTCAGGATATCTTTGCCCGGCTTCAGGCCCGCTTCTTTAATCGCCTGAATCGCACCGATCACCATGTCATCGTTATGGGCATAAACCATGCAGATGTTTTTGCCGTTGTTTTCAGCCTTGATGAAGCTCTCCATGACCTCTTTGCCTTTGCTGCGGGTAAAGTCGCCGGACTGAGAGCGGATAATCTTGATGTTTGGCGCTTTCGCAATGGCCTCAGCAAACCCCTTCTTACGGTCGATGGCCACGCTCGCGCCGACGGTTCCCTGCAGCTCAACCACGTTACACGGCTTGCCGTCGACCTGTTTCACCAGCCAGTCACCAATTAACTGCCCTTCAAGCACGTTGTTGGCCGTCACGGTGGTCATATAGAGAGATTTGTCTTTCACATCTATGGAACGATCGAGCAGGAAGACCGGGATTTCGGCGTCTTTCGCTTCCTTCAGGACAGGCTCCCAGCCGGTCGCCACGACGGGGGCAATAAAGATGGCATCCACGCCCTGAGCGATAAAGGAGCGTACGGCTTTGATCTGGTTCTCTTGTTTTTGCTGACCATCGGCGATTTTTAGGGTGATGCCGCGTTTCTGGGCCTCGCTTTTCGCCACGTTGGTTTCCGCCGCTCGCCAGCCAGATTCAGAGCCGACTTGCGAAAAACCTACGGTTAAGGGGGCGGCCATCGCCATAGACGACATGGCTGCCGAAACTGCTGTGACCAGGAGTAAGCGCTTCCACATATGAACGTCCTCGTAGGGTGAGTTATTGTTGGTTAAAAGATGTTCTGCGGAATGACTATAGCCGATGAAATATGTAACGAATTGCGTTACATCACACTTCAGAAAAGTGAATAAAACGTTAATCACAAGTTTGTAATCGCTTTCATTTCTTCATGAAAAATGCGGCTGAGTTTATGGATTTTCCTGTCATGAAATCGGTCTGAAAAGTGGTAACAACGTGGAGAGAAGGCGAAAACAGGCGGAGACATTCAGCGCGAGTTGGCTATAATACCTGCCACTTGTTTACCATCCATTTTAAAGGACACCGACATGAGCTTACTCAACGTCCCAGCGGGTAAAGAACTGCCAGAAGACATCTACGTAGTTATCGAAATCCCGGCTAACGCAGATCCGATCAAATACGAAGTGGACAAAGAGAGCGGCGCCCTGTTCGTAGACCGTTTCATGTCTACCGCGATGTTCTATCCGTGCAACTACGGTTACATCAACCACACCCTGTCTCTGGACGGTGACCCGGTTGACGTGCTGGTCCCAACGCCATACCCACTGGAGCCAGGCTCCGTCATTCGCTGCCGTCCAGTTGGCGTGCTGAAAATGACCGACGAATCCGGTGAAGATGCGAAGCTGGTTGCGGTACCGCACACCAAGCTGAGCAAAGAATACGATCACATCAAAGATGTGAACGACCTGCCAGAACTGCTGAAAGCGCAGATCACTCACTTCTTCGAGCACTACAAAGACCTCGAAAAAGGCAAGTGGGTTAAAGTTGACGGCTGGGACAACGCAGAAGCGGCGAAAGCAGAAATCATCGCCTCTTTCGAACGCGCTGCTAAGAAGTAATTCTTACTGCCAATCGATAAAGCCCCGCTGGTCGGGGCTTTTTTATTTCTTTGGTTAAAATCGGGACAAACGGATCATTTAAGATAATTCCCATTCTTTTTGATTTGGATATTAAAAACAGAAAAGACACCCTATCATTTATGGTGGGAGTGGTTGAATAGCCTGGCTGTTCACAACATACTGTCATGATGAACATTAATCCCCACTCATTATAGGATTCTTATGTCATCCATTAACATTGATGTTGCCCGCCCAACAGGGATTTATTTTATCATTGAACGACTTTATTCTCGCGATGGTCTTATGCCTTCTATTGGGGAAATCAGCCCCTCTATGACACAGGTGCACCGTACTGTCATTCAGCTAAAACGCAAGCAAGATATGTTTATGGATGGCGTTAAGGTTATCCCTAAAGATATTACCCTTTGGCAACAGATAAAATATATTACGGGTTCAAAAGTAACGACCAAAGATACAGATGCGTTAGTGTATACGACCGATTTTATTGGCTCTCTTGTTGCCACAACACCTTTAGGTAATATTGAGCATGAAAATATTCCTCGGTTCCTCACTACAGAGTCTATCCACTCCCTGCCGCAGGCGGTGAGTTATGGGCGAGATCCCATCCCACAAGTTCTTCTTTATGGTCGTAAGGATATTGTCTTCTTTATGGACAATGGTGGTAAAGGTACGCCAACCGCTATTGCAAAATATAACCACAATACTCGTGACCTTGCCATAATCAAAGATCAGCTAGAAGCCAGTAAAACGATGAAGGAGCTGCTATCTAAGGGAGCAAAATTATGAGTAAGAAAAACCATATCGTGAGCCTATTCGTCCTTATTATTGCCTCCTTTATATTTGGCAGAGGTACGTATGTTGAATATCTGTCATGGTACTATGGAAGCGATAATTTAATATTCAGCGAATTAAGCAGCTCCTTACTATCTAGTTTATTTAACGGGCTTTACTTCGCTCTATCAGCAAGTATTATTTATGCGTTACTCACTCTATTAAAAAGAATCCCAAGGAATATTGTCACTTCTTGTCTGCTTCAGTTCTGTATTAACATCGGGCTATATACGCTTTTTGTTGCAGTAGATAGAGGATATAGTAAATTGCATACTTTAGGCTCGGGTGCTACTGATATCACCCACAGCTATTTTTTAGGGGCGTTGCTGACGAGCACACTCCTGACCGTCGCGATCGTGAGCGTTATACATGCTAAGTTTCTTTCTTCAAAGCATAAAAATGGGCTACATAAAGGCGTTTGACTGTTACGGTAAAGACAGCAAATGGCAGTATCTCTGCATCATGACATTCCAGCTCGCCTGGTTTTTGTTTTACTTATGGATCCCTTATCGAAGCGATTATGCGATTCTGCTGTTTTTACTGTTTTTCCTGCCCGTCATTTCAAGCAATACGCGGTGCATAAACTACTATGGCCGTTCACGCGCCCTGTGTTTGTTATGGCTTATTGCCCCGTACATCATGCTGTTCGTTCCTCTGTTTTTAACCCAGAGCCGGGATACAGAAGAGAGTTGAAGGAACAAAAAAAACAACGCCACCTCACGGTGGCGTTGTTTTTTTCAGTACTGGTCTCTGTCTAACCAGTTACCGCTTACAATCCGCGTTAACCCTTCGACCGGACGCTGGTAGACGTACATCCACGCACTTCCGTACGGCGTCTGGATCAACTGGCGCGCGTATTCACCGCCCCTGGTGCGCAAGGCATCAAGTTCGGCAAGCGTCGCGTTATCAATACGATAAACCTCACCCTGTACCGTTCCTTCGCCGGGAACCGCGCCTGGATAGTGGCCCAGGCTGTACAACTGGTAGTTCTCGATATTGTAATTCCCCAGCAGCAGGGCATTGGTCATCCAGTGACTGTTGCCTTGCCTGGTTCTTAAACTGCCGTAGACAAATATTCGCATTGCTAAAACTCAAACTGATAGAGCAGATCAAGTGCCTGGTCTATGCCGGACACTGCTTCCAGATATAGCTTAGGCATCAGGCGATAGCGTAACGTGAGTGTTGCCAGTGAGTCAAAGATCCCCACACCATATTTTACCTGCAGACCCGGCAGTACATAGCCGCTGACCACCACCTGCGAGGAGTCACCCACGCCCTGGGTGTCCAGCGCCAGATTGCTTACGCCGAACGTCTCGCCGATTTTACCCACAACCTGCCCACTTTGTGCAACCCCCAGACCCACTAACATCGAGGTCATCGCCGCACTGTCGCTCTGACCGCTGTCCAGACCTTGCCCTCGGAGCAGGTAAGAGAGGGCTTCCTGCTGCGACATCGCCGGGTCAGAGAAGATCTCCGCCTTCGGTTCGTCGGCGGAGCCGGTGACGCGGACGCCCGCGATAACGTCGTTTTCCGTCGCTTCCGGGTTACGAATCGCTTCGATGTTCAGCAAAGGCTGATCCGGTGGACCGGAGAACAGCAGCTCGCCTTTACGGACAATCAGATCCTGACCATAGGCGTGGAAACGCCCTTCAGGAATATTGATTTGCCCGTTCAGGCCAAGCCCTTGTTTATCCTGAGCCACTTTCAGGTCACCCGTGAGCCGCGCCTTCAGCCCAAACGCATCCAGCCGCACGTTATTCCCCACGTGCACGATAAGGTTACTATTAATCGGTATGCCTGCGCTCTTCTGTTCGACAGGTTTCAGATTTTCATTGAGCATAACTTCATCGCTTGAGACGCCAACCGCACTTTCCGGCACGTCGTGGACCACGATGCGCGCCCACGGCACGTCAACGCGTCCGTCAAGCGTAAAGAGGCTTGGCGTGGCTTCAAAGACCACATCTGGCGAGACGTCCAGGCGCACCATTGGCGGTACGGTGATGCGCACCCTACTGCCTTTCGCGGCAATACGGGCCCGCCAGTTATCGAGCTGGCTCCAGTCCGCGTCGCCGCTCAGGTTGATTTGTCCCTGTTGCGTTAATACCGAGCCGCTCAGCGTCGAGCTCATGCCGTTGAAGTTCATCGCGATCTGGCTGGGCTGCATATCGAACGGCATAAAGTTGCCGTCAATATCTACGCCGCTGAGCCGCAACTGACCGAACAGCTGAGGGCTTTGCGCGTTGCCGGCCAGGCGCAGGTTGGCGTTGAGCATGCCCTCTGCTTTTTCCCCGCGGGCGAAAATCGGATTCACCATCGCCAGGTTGAAGTTACGGATGTTGACGTTGCCGCCCAGATTACGCCGTCCCTGCGGGTCGGTAATCTGTACCTGCCCGTCCAGCTGACCGTTGTTGGTCAGACGGATAAGCCACCCCAGCTCCGCGCGGTTGTTATGCAGGTCCGCGCTCAGGTTCAGGGTGTCGAATGCCACCGGCAGCGGCGCATCGTTGACCTCCTGCGTCACCTTCACGTTACGCCCGGAAAGGGTGACGCTGCCCTGCGGCAGCCCCTCTTTCGTGGTATCCCAGGCGACATCGGCCTTCCCGCTGAAGACGCCGCTGGCCTGGGTCGTGTCCGGCATAAACGGCTTCAGCATCGCCAGATCGAAGCGATTGAGGTTGATCTGCGCGCGCCCTTCCGCTCCCGCATCGATGGTCTGCGGCACGCAGAGTTCCGCATTCGGGTTGGTCCAGCAGTGTGGCCCAATGCTGATCTTCTGCTCGGCGTTTCGGTAGTCGAGCGCGATGGAGCGTGACAGAGCCAGCGGCCCAACCGGCGTGTTGAAGCGGGTGTTGTCCAGCGTTCCTTTCCAGCGTTCTTCCTTGCGGTCGAAGCTGCCGGTCAGGTGAAGCTGGCCGGAGACCGGCTCGCCCTGCACGCGCAGCTGGAGGTCGTGCTGCTTCTCGTTCCCTTTGGCGTCCAGAGTGACCAGGTTAATGTTGACGTCCGGCTGAGAAATGCGCTCCACGCGCAGGTTCAGGTTACCGCCGATCTGATCGGTGGATTTCACATCCCCTTCCACGCGGACGCGGGCAACGCTCAGCTCCTGCCAGCGCAGGTTATTGGCGGTGATATCCGCCAGCAGCTGCGGCGCGTCGACCGTGCCGCGCACTTTCACTAACCCTTTCGCCGTGCCGCCAAGGCCCGGCAGAGCGTTATCCAGGTTCGGCGCGTCGATGGTGGCATCCAGATTGAGATCTTTCACCCCCAGCTCGCCTTTGATATCCGCCGTGTTGCGGCCCAGCGCCACGTGCAGTCCCGGAATGACCCACTGCAGGTAGCTGTTGCCTTTGACCGAGCCTTCAACATTAACCTTGTTCTGCTTCACGTTACCGGTGAGCTTGATTTCCGGCACGTCCATCTGCCACGTGCCGCCGTACAGGCTGCCGCGGGTTTTGATCAGGCCATCCAGTTTTGACGGCCAGTCCGGCACCTCTTTGGCGGTGTTAATGCCCGTCAGCTTAAGCTCGCCGCGCCAGCTGATCGCCTGCTGCCAGTCGAGCAACGCGGTCAGCTCGGTTTTACCTTCCAGCGCCGCGACGGTCAGCTTGTCGAGGTTGACCTGCTGTTCGTTGCCCTTCGCATCCAGCGTGATGGTTGCAGGCGGCACGCCCTGCCCCTTCACCGCGGTGCGGAACGAGAGCGTGTAATCGGTCATCTTGCCGCTCAGCTTCAGCTTCAGGTCATCGGCCTGGAACTGCTTTTCGCCGGTGAACGGCCAGTAAAGCTGCTTGCTGACAACCTCAAGATTAAGCGGCAGCCCGGCTTCCGCCAGCTGGGTTTGCGCACGCAGCACCATGTCCACCGGGCCGGAGAGATTCACGCCGACGTCCAGCTTATCGCGCAGCGCCCCGCCCACTTTGACCTTCACCTTTTCGCCTTTCAGCGGATCGATGTTGAGCGCGCTGTTCAGCGTGATATCCACCGGCCAGCTGTCGCGCAGCAGGGCATTCCCTGACGCGTTAACCGAGCCCTGGTTGGTGTCGATATCCAGCGCGTCGAGCTTCATATTGCCGTCAATGCTGCTGACCTTCAGCAGCATGGTGTAAACCGTCAGATCGGTATCGCCGGTCAGGCGCAACTGCTCGCCTTTGAATTCCTCAATGTTGAGGTTCAGCGGCAGATGAACGTCGGTCATCTCCGGCAGGACAGGCTTCGAGAAGAGGTCCTTCAGCGTTTCGCCCAGCGGCTTTTCTTCCGGCTGCGGGTTCTGGATCTTCGGCTCGACGATCTCTTCCTGCGCCACGTCCGCCACTTTCGGCAGCGCAATCAGTAAACCCTGCAGCGACGTAGGCGTCAGGGTCAGGTTTTTCTCCTGCCAGCGCAGGCCGGAGGTGAAATCCATCACCGACACGGTGGTGTCGTCGATTTTGATATTGACGTTATCCAGCGCCACCCGATAAAGCGCGATCGGATACGGGGTGGAGAGATTCAGCGGGCCGCTGTCCTCTTCCTCCACCGGCGCAGACTTCGGCATTTTTTTCGAATCTATCGCCACGTTGACATCTTTTAGCGACAGATCGTTAACGCAGAGCTTGCTGTCGCGCAGGCATCCCAGCTTCACCGCGAGGTGGAATTCGCCGGCGTTCACCGCCACGCCCGGCTGCTCATAGCGGATGTTTTTCAGGCGCAGGTCGCGCCAGCCGCCCGTCACCTGGCCGATTTCCAGCCCGGGCACCCAGCGGTTCGCGGCGTTAAACAGCAGATGCAGCCCGGTCGTCGTTCCCACCAGAAACGCCACCGTACCGAGCAGCAGCACGATAAAAATCAGCACCCCGAGGCTTATCTTCTTCCATAGACTCATAATTCAGGCCCCAGACCGATGTAAAACTGTAATCCGTGTTCTTCTTTGTCGCCCACCGGAACGGCGAAATCGAGCTTGATGGGCCCGACGGGTGACTGCCAGCGCACGCCTACGCCCGCGCCGGTTTTGAAATCGCTGCGGCGGATATCGTTCACCGCTTCACCGCCGTCAACAAACATGGCGCCCCACCACTTGCCGCTGACGTTGTACTGGTACTCCAGCGAGCCGGTCGCCAGTTTTGACGCCCCGGTCAGCTGGCCTTTTTCGTTTTCCGGTGAGATCGATTTGAACTTATACCCGCGAATGCTGCGGTCGCCCCCGGCGAAGAAGCGCAGGTCCGGCGGAACGCGCTCGAAATCGCCCGTCTCAATCCAGCCGAGATTACCGCGCATCACAAAGCGGTGTTTGTCGTACAGCGTGCGGATCCAGACGTTTTGCGCCTGAAAGACGGAGAAGTCCACGTCGGAGCCCCAGGCGGTGTTGGAATAATCGATGGAGTAGCGCTGTGAGTCGCCCCAGGTCGGCATCAGGCCACCGCGCGAGCGGGTGCGGCTGATCATCACGCCCGGGTAAAGCAGCATGGTGGTGTTGGTGACGTTGGCCTGGGTAAAGTGGTCAAGGCTCCAGCGCAGGTTAATGGCGCGCTGCCAGCCGCTGGAGAGATCCCAGAAACGCGATACCGCAAGCGTGGTCGAGTCCTGCTCGGTATCGTTTAAATCGGTGCGCTTAAAGCCGCCCTGCAGAAGGTAATACTGCTCAAGCGGATTTTTCAGCAGCGGCATTTTGTAGCTGAAATCCAGCTGCTGCTCGGGCGCAGAGAGGCTCAGGCTGGTAGTCAGGCTGTGGCCGTAGGAGTTCATCCACGGTTTTTTCCACGAGGTTTTCACGCGTGGGCCAACGTCCGTCGAATAGCCCACACCGGTCTCAATGGTGTTCTCGGTGCGCGGCGAGACAACGCCATGCAGCGGCAACACCTTGGTTTTGCGCGACTTATCAAATTCCGGTGCGACAATCACGGAGTTAAACCAGCCGGTGGCGGAGAGGCGGCGGTTCAGTTCTCCCAGGTCGCTCGACTGGTAGTAATCCCCTTTTTTGAAGGGAACGAGGTTTTGCAGGTACTCTTCGCGAATTTGCGACCCTTCAAACGTCACATCGCCAAAACGGTAGCGCTCCCCGCTGTCGTAGTCGATATCCCAGAAGGCCTGACGTCGTTCCAGCGACACTCCAAGCTGGCTTTTGTTGAACTGGCTGTCGAAGTAGCCTTTACGCAGCGCGACGCTGGTTAAGGATTTTTTAAAATGATCGTAATCGCCGTGATTCAGCACGGTGCCTATTTTTGGACGCGTACTCAGCAGATCGAGGTAATCCCGATCCGTTCGCGCACCGCCGCGCAGCACCACGTTGGTGCCGCCAATCAATACCGGCTCGCCCGGCGAAACGCGGGCAATCAGCACCTGGCGCCCCTTCTTTGGCGGCGGACGGAGGTCAAAATCAATGGTGGGTTCGTAATAACCCAGCGCTTTCAGCCCTTCACGGATGGCGTCATCCACGCGCGCGCGAAAACGCCGGTCCGGCGTCACCTCATCGCTCTGGATGGTCGATAGCTGCGCACGCACGTTTTTTTGTAGCGCCCCGGATAACCCCTCAACCTGCAAACGGACATTCGCCGCGCTGGCAATCCCGCTTGTCAGCAATACACTGACTAAACATAACTGGCGGATTTTTGTCACGTTTTCTCCTGAATATCCCTGTTTCCACCCTGGAAGCAAATGAAGTGCCGCTCCGCGGCAAAATACGGCCCGTTGGCCAAAAACCCAAATCGCGGGTTGAAAATGGGTGTAACACCCAAATATTTCTTATGATTAAATCTAGACTCATTCAGCGCATTTATTGTGTTCAATTAAACGCTTCGTGACAACCTTAACTGAAACATCGCACCCCGTGAGGCCCCATCGTGAGTTTATTCGACAAAAAGCATCTGGTTTCACAAGCCGATGCATTACCGGGACGCAACACCCCTATGCCTGTGGCGACCTTACACGCCGTCAATAACCATTCCATGACCAACGTTCCAGAAGGGATGGAAATCGCCCTGTTCGCGATGGGCTGCTTCTGGGGCGTTGAACGCCTCTTCTGGCAGCTGCCCGGCGTATACAGCACGGCGGCCGGCTACACGGGCGGTTACACGCCTAATCCAACCTACCGCGAAGTCTGCTCCGGGGAAACCGGTCATGCGGAAGCGGTTCGCGTGGTTTATGACCCTGCGGTGATTAGCTACGAGCAGCTCCTGCAGGTCTTCTGGGAAAATCACGACCCGGCGCAGGGCATGCGTCAGGGCAACGACCACGGCACCCAGTACCGCTCGGCTATTTATCCGCTCACGCCGGAGCAGGACGCCGCCGCGCGCGCCAGCCTTGAGCGTTTCCAGCAGGCCATGCGCGAAGCTGGCGATACGCGCGAGGTGACCACGGAAATTGCGACGGCGAAACCGTTCTACTATGCCGAGGACGATCACCAGCAGTATCTGCATAAAAACCCCTATGGCTACTGCGGTATCGGGGGCATCGGCGTCTGCCTGCCGCCGCAGCTGGCGTAATTATTGGTCCAGCGCCACGCGAGCCGCGTGGCGCGTGGCGTTACTGACCGAGCCGTAGTCCATCACTTTGCCCTGCAGCAGCAGGTTAAAGACCGGCGCCTGCGGTCGGTTGAGCCGCGTTTGCAGCAGGTGAACGGCCTCAATCCCCAGCTCTCGGCAGGGCACCGTAACGCCCGTGATCGGTCTTTCCAGACGGTGCGCTAAATTCCAGGCAAAATCGGTCGTGATGAGCGAAATGTCTTCCGGAATGCGCAGCCCGTGGCGCGTTAACGCCCTGACCACGCCTTCCGTCATGCTGGTACTGTTCGGGAAAATCACCTCCGGCCACTGGGATCTGTCATGACTCATCAGCCACGCGTCCAGCGCCCGCTCGGCCTCGTCTGCCGTAAACCACTCCGTCACTAATAAATCGCGCTGGGGATCAAAGGCAACGTGAAAATGGCGGTATGCCTCCTTGATGCCGTCCAGACGCGCGTAGAGCGTATCCCGGCGCAGGCAGGTGAGCGTGAGCACCCGGCGATGCCCCTGCTCAAAAAGGTACTGCATGGCGGTGAAACCAATCGCCCGGTGGTCGGGCGACACGGAATCCAGCACCCGATCCCGGTCAACGGAGTTAATCAATACGCAGGGCTTATTCAGCGTGCTCGCCAGTTTAAATATGGTGGAATCATCAGTTCCAATAATGATTATCGCGTTGATATTCTTATGACTGGCCTTTTCCATAAATAATTTCACATCGGCGTGCTGTTCTTCTAATCCACAGCAGCTGACCCACACGTTGTGCGGCGCGCAGGCTTCAGCAATACCTTTGGTCACTTCCAGATAAAAAATGTCCCCACGTCCCTGAAAGGTTCTTTCCGGGGCAAAGACCGCGATGCCGTTAATCAGCAGCCGCCCGCTTGCCATCGACTCAAGCACGCCCAGCTTCCTCGCGGTACGCACAATTGCTTCTCGGGCTTTCTCGCTGGTGTACGACTTGCCGCTCAGGACCCGCGAAACGGTGCTGACGGAATAGCCCGTGAGCGCCGCGATCTCCTCCATTTTTAACCTTCCCGACATAGTGTGACCTCGCTCTCAATCAGTTTTTGCAAATATTTGCAGAAACAGCACGTTGATTTTAAAAACAAATTTCACGAAGCCTGGAGATTACTTAACCACCCTGCGAGTATTCTCACAAAAACACATTGTCGCTGCCGCTCCCCTTTCCTATTTTCCGGTCATCACTCATTTCAACTGAAATTAAGGTGTGACATGGAGAAGGTACGTTTTGGCATTATTGGAATAGGTAATATCGGTACGGTCCACGCGCGTTATTTACTGGCGGGTACGGTCAGCGACGCCTGCCTGGCGGCGGTTTGCGATAATGCAGTGGAAAAACACCCGGCCATTCGCCAGCTGGTCGGCACCCTCCCTCTTTTCAGCGACGCGCAGGAGATGCTCCAGAGCGGGCTTATCGACGCGGTGATTGTCGCGACTCCCCACTACGACCACCCGCGCCTGTCGATGCTGGCAATGCGCCACGGCATCCACACCCTGTGTGAAAAACCGGCGGGCGTGTATACCGCCCAGGTTCAGGAGATGAACGCCTGCGCCCAGGCGTGCGACGTGGTGTTCGGCATCATGTACAACCAGCGCCCGAACCCGCTCTACCAGAAGGTGAAAGATCTGATCGACAGCGGCGAGCTGGGCGAGATCCGCCGCTCCAACTGGATCATCACCAACTGGTATCGCTCGCAGAGCTACTACAACTCCGGCGGCTGGCGCGCCACCTGGAAAGGAGAAGGCGGCGGCGTACTGCTCAACCAGGATCCGCATCAGCTCGATCTCTGGCAGTGGCTGGTCGGCATGCCGGTTCGCCTGCGCGCGTTTTGCCAGTTCGGCAAGCATCGCGATATCGAAGTGGAGGACGAGGTCACCGCCTATGCCGAGTACGCCAGCGGCGCGACGGGGGTGTTTATCACGACCGTGGCGGAAACGCCGGGGACCAACCGGCTGGAAATCGTCGGCGATCGCGGCAAGGTGGTCGTCGAAGAGGGGAAGCTGCGCTACTGGCGGCTGCGTGAGTCCGAAACCGATTTTAACGCCCGCTGGCAAAACGGTTTTGGTGAACCCGAATGCTGGGAGGTCACGCTTCCCGTCGCCCCGGAGTGCAGCGAACACCACGTCATAACCGCCAATTTCTGTGCCGCCATCCTGCGCGGCGAACCGCTCATTGCACCGGGCCTGGAAGGGATCAACGGGCTGACGCTCTCCAACGCCATGCACCTCTCCACCTGGACCGACGACTGGGTCGAACTCCCGCTCAACGAGAAACAGTATCTGCGCCTGCTTCAGCAGCGCATCAGCACCTCAGTGGCTAAAGAGACAGCCAGCGTCACGCTGGATGCCTCCGGCACCTGGTAACTCCGGAGAAGAAACGATGTTAAATGTCGCTATCGTGGGAACAGGGAATATCTCGCATAACCATATTCAGGGCTATTTGCAGTTTGGCCAGCGCTGCCGGATCGTCGCGCTGGTGGATATCTACCCGGAAAAAGCCCACGAGAAAAAAACGCGCTACGGCCTGACGGACGCCCGCGTGTATGAAAGCCACCAGCAGATGCTGGCGTCAGAGCCGAATATCGACATCGTCGACGTCTGCACGCCGCCCTACGTCCATGCGGAGATAAGCATTGATGCCCTCAATGCCGGCCGCCATGTGCTGTGCGAAAAGCCGATGGCCGCCTCGCTGGAGGAGTGCGACGCCATGCTCGCCGCGCAGAAGGCCAGCGGCAAAACGCTCGCCATCATTGCGCAAAACCGCTTTACCGACGCCTTCTGGCGTTTAAAAGCAGCGCTGGATTCAGGGCTTGCTGGCAAGGTCTGCCATGCCCAGGTGGATTCGTTCTGGTGGCGCGGACACTGCTACTACGACCTGTGGTGGCGCGGTACCTGGGAAAAAGAGGGCGGCGGCTGCACGCTTAACCACGCGGTTCACCACATCGACGCCATTCAGTGGATGCTGGGCTTCCCGTCCGAGGTGGTGGCCATGATGACCAACGTGGCGCACGACAACGCTGAAGTCGAAGATCTCAGCGCCGCGATATTTAAATACCCCAGCGGCGCGCTCACACAGCTTACCGCCTCGGTCGTGCACCACGGGGAAGATCAGAAAATCATTATCCAGGGTGACAAGGCGCGCATCTCCGCCCCGTGGCAGGCCTTTGCCAGCCTCAGCGCCGATAACGGCTTCCCGCAGGAGGATCGGGATCTGCAGCGGGAAGCGCAGCTCAACGCCGTTTTTCAGGAGACGCCGAAGCTCGAGTGGACGCTGCACACCGGGCAGATTAACGACCTGCTTTATGCCATCGAGCACGGCTCGGCGCCGTTAGTGGACGGCCTGCAGGGCAAACGCTCCCTGGAGCTGATTACCGCGATTTATAAATCCGCCATTACCCGCAGCGTGGTCTCGCTGCCGATTCAGCGCGACGATCCGTTTTACCGCACCGGCGGGACGAACGCTCTCGCCCCCCGTTTTTATGAAAAATCCGCAAGCGTTGCCAACTTCAGCGAAGTCGGTGCGATTCCCCTTGGCAAAGATCTGGATGAAGGAGTGACACCATGAACAAAAATGACGGTATGAACTACGCGCCGGTCGGTAAGCCACAGCCGGTCGTGAAGGAAGGCGAATTTGTCTTTGCCGCGGCCGCGCTCGACCACGGCCATATTTACGGCATGAGTAACGGCCTGATTGAAGCTGGCGCCACGCTCAAATGGGTGTACGACCCTGACCCGGCAAAAGTGGATAAATTCATCCAGCAGTATCCGCAGGCAAAGGTTGCAGAATCCCTGGACGTGATACTCGCCGACGACGAGGTGCGTCTGGTGGCAGGGGCCGCTATACCCTCCGAGCGCTGCGCGCTGGGGCTGAAAGCGATGGCGGCAGGCAAGGACTACTTCACGGATAAAGCGCCGCTCACCACCCTTGAGCAGCTGGAAGATGCCAAAGCCATGGTGAAAAAAACGGGGCGGAAATACGCCGTGTACTACAGCGAACGCCTGCACGTTGAGAGCGCGGTCTTTGCCGGACAGCTGGTGCAGCAAGGGGCCATTGGCCGCGTCGTACAAACGCTGGGGACTGGCCCGCACCGGGAAGGGAGCGGCCGCCCGGACTGGTTCTACGATCGACGCTATTTCGGGGGCATTCTGTGCGATATCGGCAGCCACCAGATTGAGCAGTTCCTTTTTTACACCGGCAACAGCGACGCCACCGTGGTGGCAAGCCAGGTGCGCAACGTTAAACACCCGCAGTATCCCGCCTTTGAAGATTTTGGCGATGCCATGCTGAAAGGGGAAAACGGCGCCAGCGGCTATTTCCGCTGCGACTGGTTTACCCCTGACGGTCTCTCTACCTGGGGCGATGGCCGCCTGACGCTACTCGGCACCGAAGGCTATATCGAAATCCGCAAATATGTCGATCTCACCCGCGGCGAGCAGGACGTGGTGTATCTCGTTAATAAAGAGGGAGAGTTCCGCTATCCGGTCGCTGGACAGGTGGGGTTCCCGTTCTTTGGCGAACTGATCCTCGACTGCTTGCATCGTACTGAAAACGCCATGACCCAGGCACACGCCTTCAGGGCGGCGGAGCTCTGCGTGAAGGCTCAGATGCTGGCCAACGCGACGGAATAACGGGAGGCGACGATGACGATCCTGAACACGGCCTTAATTGGCGCAGGGGCGATTCACGGTTGCCATGTAAACGCGCTGCGCCAGCTCCCCAGCGTTGCGCTGCGCGCGCTGGTCGATACCGATAGCGTCAAAGGGCTGAAGCTGGCGATGGGCTACCAGTGCCGCTTTTATCAGGATTACCGGGAAATGCTGCTGGATGATGCCATCGACGTGGTCCATATCTGCACGCCGCATTTCGAGCATAAAAGCATGATCCTGGCGGCTCTCGCCGCCGGGAAGCATGTTTTCTGCGAAAAACCGGTGGGCATGAACAGCAGCGAACTCGTGGATATCACCCGCGCCGCTGAACGGGCGCCGGGCCTGCTCGGCGTGTGCTATCAGAACCGGCTCAACCCCACCAGCCTGCGCATTCGCCAGACGCTGGACGATGGCGGGCTGGGAAAAATGCTCAGCATCAAGGCGGTGCTGACGTGGTCGCGCGCGGGCGCGTACTACACCGAAAGCCCGTGGCGCGGGCGGCTGGCAACGGAAGGCGGCAGCCTGCTGATCAACCAGGCCATTCATACCCTCGACCTGATGCAGTGGTTCGCTGGCGGCGCAACGCGCGTGAAAGGCGTGGTCGATAGCGGTGAGCTGGCGGACGTGACCGAAGGCGAAGATAGCGCAATGGCGACGCTGCATTTTGCCAACGGCGCACGCGGTCTGTTTTACGCCAGCAACTGCAACACCACCGACTCCCCGCTCCTGATGGAGATCCACTGTGAGCGGGGCTCGCTGCTGCTGAATGACAATGTGCTCTGGCGCGTGACGCCGGGCGAGCGCGTAAGGCTGGCGACCGACGACTCGCCTGACGGCTCGGTCAAAAGCTACTGGGGCCTGGGACACGAGCAGGCGATCCGCCGTTTTTATCACGCTATCACCCACCCGGGAAACGCGGGTTACACCGACATCCGTGAAGCCGGAAAATCACTCACCCTTGTGGAGGCTATTTACCGCTCATCTCAATTAAGACAATGGATAGATATCAATAATTAGAACGTAATTTGTATTCCAGCAGTAAATAAAAAAACGACCCAAATATGGGTTTATAGCTACCCTACACTGGATATTATTATGGTCAAACCAACTGAACGTAGAGTGGGTTATGGCGTGGCGCTTGGCTACGGCATAACCGATCTTTTTGGCGGAGGCGCTTTCGCCATTATCGGCACCTGGCTGTTATTTTTTTATACCACCTACTGCGGGCTCTCGGTTATTGAAGCGGGATCTATATTTGCCATTGCCCGCGTTATCGATGCGCTGTTAAGCCCGATTATGGGGTATATCACCGATAATTTCGGCGATACCTGGCTCGGGCGTAAATTTGGCCGTCGCCGCTTCTTTTTATTACTCAGTTCCCCGTTAATGTTTTTATATGCCCTGCTGTGGATGACCGATATGGGGTACTGGTACTACCTGGGCACTTACCTCTCCATTGAATTACTGTCGGCGATGGTGCTGGTGCCCTGGGAGACCCTGGCGGCTGAG
Source organism: Enterobacter sp. FW301-JW81 (assembly GCF_058788735.1). NCBI lineage: Bacteria > Pseudomonadati > Pseudomonadota > Gammaproteobacteria > Enterobacterales > Enterobacteriaceae > Enterobacter > Enterobacter sp. FW301-JW81. Next base: position 424,057 of record NZ_JBYTBA010000004.1, read on the forward strand.
ATGACTAACCGCTACGAAGAGCGTAGCCGCCTCTCCGGCGTGCGTATGATCTGCTCCCAGCTGGGCGGTTTTCTTGCGGTTTCGGTTCCCGGCGTCATTATGCAGTTCACCGGTAAAGATAATCCGTTTACCTATACGCTGACCGGGCTGATCTTTTCCTGCATCTTCTGCATTGCGGTATTTATTACCTGGTACACCACGTGGGAAGCGAAGGATGTGCAACAGGAGTCTACGTTTAAAGTAGAGAATCACCGCAGCAGCGGGATCCTCAATCACCTGAAATATCTGGTGCTGGATCTCTTCTCCTCCTTCCGTATTCGCGCGTTCCGTCTGCACATTATTATTTATATCTTTTCGTTTACGGCGATGGACGTATTCGGGTCGGTCTTTACCTATTATGTCGTTTATTGCCTGAGCCAGGATGCGGCAGCCGTGTCGGGCTGGCTGAGCATTGCGGCTTTCGCCTCGGTGCCCGGCACCTATGGATTTATGCTGCTGTTGAACCGTCTGAACATGACGCCGTCTGCCGCCCTGCGTCTCTCCTACGGCTGTATTTTCCTGGTACTGGCCTTCCTGTTTACGGTTTACCTGACCAAAACGCAGGTGCCGACGCTGCTGTTCTCGGCGGTCTTTATCCTGCTCGGTGCCGCCCGCTCTGGCCTCTATTACATTCCGTGGAACATCTACAGCTTCATTCCGGATATTGACGAGATGGTAACCCAGCAGCGCCGCGAAGGCATTTTTGCCGGCGTGATGGTCCTGACGCGCAAAAGCACCGTGGCGATTGCCATCATGATTATTGGCCTGGTGCTGCAGGAGTCCGGCTTTGTGAAGGGCAGCGGCGCGCAGCCTGAAAGCGCGCTGGGGGCGATTATAGGCCTGATGATTTTCGCGACGGCCGCCCTGCTGGCGGTAAGCTTCTTCACGACCTACAAGTTCAGGCTCACCCGCGAGACGCATAAGCTGCTCCTCAGGGAGATTGCGCGCCGCAAGCTGGGCGGAGACTATCGTGACTGCGACGCCAGGACCCGCGTGGTGATCAAACAGCTTACAGGCTATGAGTACGACCAGGTATGGGGAGGCGATGCGACCCGACGGGCAGAAGGAAACGCCCGTTTATCCGCCGCGAAATAACCCCTCTTACCGGACAGCATCAGGCTGTCCGGTCTGTTTTATGCCAAAAATGTGACCTCTGGCAGATTTACATCTCTTTACGCTATACTACCCGCTGAAATAATCGGCTCAACGCTACGAGCTGACGTTCAATGTGTCTTCAGACAAATGGTATCAACTCCCCTTCTGAGGATCTGGCGATAAGCCGGATAAACTATGTTAAACAGTATTTTAGTAATACTTTGTCTTATTGCCGTCAGTGCATTTTTCTCGATATCTGAGATCTCGCTGGCCGCATCCCGTAAAATCAAACTGAAGCTGCTTGCAGACGAAGGCAACATCAATGCCACCCGCATCCTGAAAATGCAGGAAAACCCCGGCATGTTCTTCACCGTGGTGCAGATCGGCCTCAACGCGGTCGCCATTCTCGGCGGTATCGTGGGCGATGCGGCGTTTTCCCCGGCGTTTTATAGCCTCTTTGTAAAGTACATGTCCGTTGAACTGGCCGAACAGCTGAGCTTTATCCTTTCCTTCTCGCTGGTGACCGGGCTGTTCATCCTCTTCGCTGACCTTACCCCGAAACGCATCGGTATGATTGCGCCAGAAGCCGTGGCTTTGCGTATCATCAACCCGATGCGCTTCTGTCTGTACGTGTTCCGTCCGCTGGTGTGGTTCTTCAACGGCCTGGCGAACGTGATTTTCCGCATCTTTAAGCTGCCGATGGTGCGTAAAGATGACATCACCTCTGACGACATTTATGCGGTCGTGGAAGCCGGCGCGCTGGCCGGGGTGCTGCGTAAGCAGGAGCACGAGCTGATTGAAAACGTATTCGAACTGGAATCCCGTACCGTGCCCTCTTCCATGACGGGCCGTGAAAATATTATCTGGTTCGATTTACACGAAGACGAGCAGAGCCTGAAGACCAAGGTGGCGGAGCATCCGCACTCTAAGTTCCTGGTCTGCAATGAGGATATCGACCACATCATCGGTTACGTCGACTCCAAAGACCTGCTGAACCGCGTGCTGGCGAACCAGAGCCTGGCGCTCAACAGCGGCGTACAGATCCGCAATACCCTGATTGTGCCGGACACCCTGACGCTCTCAGAAGCGCTGGAAAGTTTCAAAACCGCCGGGGAAGATTTCGCGGTTATCATGAACGAATACGCGCTGGTGGTCGGTATTATCACCCTCAACGACGTAATGACCACGCTGATGGGCGACCTTGTTGGCCAGGGGCTGGAAGAGCAGATTGTTCAGCGTGACGAAAATTCATGGCTGATTGATGGCGGTACGCCGATTGAAGACGTGATGCGCGTGCTGGATATCGACGAGTTCCCGCAGTCCGGCAACTACGAGACCATCGGCGGCTTTATGATGTTTATGCTGCGTAAAATCCCGAAACGTACCGACTCGGTGAAGTTCTCCGGCTATAAGTTTGAGGTGGTGGATATTGATAACTACCGCATCGACCAGCTGCTGGTGACGCGAATCGACAACAAACCGACCGTACTGGTGCCGAAGCTGCCGGATGCGGAAGAGAAGGTGTCGGCGTAAGGCTCCTGCCCCCACAAACATCAACGGCTCCCATTGGGAGCCGTCTTTTTATCTACTGCATAGCACGTTGGTTAAGCCATCTCAGTTTGCAGACGCATAACCTGACGGTTGACTTCGGACATCACAGACAGGTGCTGTTTGTCCTTCACTTTTGGGACAAGGATCTTGCCCTTATCAAACTCAAAAGCGCCAACATCCTTGATATACAACCGTCCACGGAACAGGATCTTCACGTACTTCGCCACCTGAAGCGGGTTGTAGCGTTGGAAAATTTTCATTCTTGTATCTCCTGCGAATCATACGCTCTTGCGGTGCCACAATCGGCCCGACTGTCCTGAGCGCAAATTTTAATGCCCAATGACTATAGACCAGAACTACGTTGTTACCCAGTATGCATAAGTTTATTTACCGTTTGATTACAATTATTCAGAATAATCTTTGCAAACCGTCACTGAGGGCAGTATAAGCCGTCGTTTTTTCATGGATATGTGCGTTCACCCGCAAACTGGCATCCGGATTGCGGGAAAACCACATTGATCGCACTTATCATTAAAGCGTATGACCAAGTGGTCGGATCACCTGCAAACAATAAGGAAACGCCATGACCCTACGTAATATCCTTGCAGCAGCTTGCCTGCTGCTGCCTCTGTGGGCTTCCGCTCACAACATTGAAAAAGGACAACGTATACCGCCAGTCGGCATTGCTGACCGGGGAGAATTGATTCTCGACAATGATAAGTTTAGCTACAAACCCTGGAATAGCGCGCAGCTCGCAGGCAAAGTGAGAGTTGTACAACATATTGCCGGTCGTACATCCGCAAAAGAGAAAAATGCCAACCTGGTGGAAGCGATCAAATCCGCAAAATTCCCCCATGACCGCTACCAGACGACCACCATTGTTAACACTGACGACGCCATTCCAGGCTCCGGAATGTTTGTGCGCTCAAGCCTTGAGAGCAATAAAAAGCTCTACCCGTGGTCGCAGTTTATTGTCGACAGCAACGGCGTAACCCGTAAGGCCTGGCAGCTGGAGGAAGAGAGTTCTGCGATCGTTGTGCTCGATAAAGAGGGCCGCGTGCAGTGGGTCAAAGACGGTGCGTTAACCCAGGAAGAGGTGCAGCAGGTTGTCGACCTGCTGCATAAGCTGTTGGCTCAATAAATAGAGACGCGGAAGCCGGGGTTGAGGAACGATTCGCGCGGGGTATAGTCCAGCGGCTTGCCCTGCCAGTCATGAACGTGCGCTCCGGCGGCCGCGGCAACCGCATGACCTGCCGCGGTATCCCAGACGTTGGTTGGTCCAAAGCGGGGGTACAGCTGCGCCTGACCTTCCGCCACCAGGCAGAACTTCAGCGATGAGCCAATCGAGGTGGTCTGGTGTTCACCCAGCTGCTGCAGATACTCCTGCAGCTCGCTGTCGCTGTGCGAGCGGCTGATCACCACCAGCGGTGGACGCGCATCCCGCACCTGGATCTGCTTGCGCACGCCGCACTCTTCCTTCCAGGCCTTCCCTTCTGCGGCGCTGTACATCACCTTCATTACCGGCGCGTATACCACGCCCAGCACCGCTTTGCCTTTCTCAATCAGGGCAATGTTGACGGTGAACTCACCGTTGCGCTTGATGAACTCTTTTGTCCCGTCCAGCGGGTCGACCAGCCAGTAGCGCTGCCAGTGCTGGCGCTCGTCCCAGCTTTGCGGCGCTTCTTCAGACAAAACGGGAATGTCCGGCGTTAAGGCCTGTAACCCTTGCAGGATCACCTTATGCGCCGCGATATCTGCCGCCGTGACCGGAGAGTCGTCGGCTTTGCTGACAACCTCCATCGGTTTATTACCGTCATACACCTGCATGATGGCATCTCCCGCATCCCGTGCGAGCTGACAAATTTTATCTAGCATTTTCCACCTCTTTGTTAACGCAGTGAGGTTAACTCTTTGTTTTAGTTATATCGTAATGTGAACAATTCCGCTATCTGTGAAGCAATTCCGGTTTCAGGTCGCTTTTTTCTGTCAGGATTCACATTTCTGTAAGCAACACGCTATAGATACATACTCTTTTGTGGCATGGATCGAAAAAAGGACTCCTCTGATGATTAAGTTTAGCGCAACGCTCCTGGCGACGCTGATTGCAGCGAGCGTACAGGCGGCGACGGTCGATCTGCGTATTCTCGAAACGACCGATCTTCACAGCAACATGATGGACTTCGACTACTACAAAGATACCCCGACGGAAAAATTCGGACTGGTACGCACGGCAAGTTTGATAAACGCCGCGCGCGGTGAGGTGAAAAATAGCGTGCTGGTCGATAACGGCGATCTCATTCAGGGCAGCCCGCTCGGCGATTACATGGCGGCGAAAGGCCTGAAAAAAGGCGAGATCCATCCTGTTTATAAAGCAATGAACACGCTGGACTATGCCGTCGGCAACCTCGGTAACCACGAATTCAACTACGGCCTGAAATACCTGCATGACGCGCTGGCAGGAGCCAAATTCCCGTACGTTAACGCCAATATCATCGACGTTAAGACCCAAAAGCCGCTGTTTACGCCTTACCTGATTAAAGAAACAGAGGTAGTCGACCAGGACGGTAAAAAGCAGACGCTGAAAATCGGCTATATCGGCTTCGTACCGCCGCAAATTATGACGTGGGATAAGGCGAACCTCAGCGGCAAAGTCACCGTTAACGACATTACCGAGACGGCGCGTAAATACGTGCCGGAAATGCGTGAGAAAGGGGCGGATCTGGTGGTCGTCGTCGCCCATTCCGGCCTCTCTGCCGATCCGTATCAGGCCATGGCCGAAAACTCCGTTTACTACCTGAGTGAAGTTCCGGGCGTTGACGCGATCCTCTTCGGCCACGCTCACGCGGTCTTCCCGGGCAAAGATTTTTCCAGCATCAAAGGGGCGGATATCGAAAAAGGGACGCTCAATGGCGTGCCGTCGGTGATGCCAGGCATGTGGGGCGACCATCTTGGCGTGGTGGATCTGGTGCTGAATAACGACGGCGGCAGCTGGAAGGTCACGCAGTCAAAAGCCGAAGCGCGCCCGATTTACGACGCGGCGGCTAAAAAGTCACTGGCGGCGGAAGATAAAAAACTGGTCGAGGTGCTGATGCACGATCACGACGCCACGCGCGACTTCGTCAGCAAACCGATCGGCAAATCCGCCGACAACATGTACAGCTACCTGGCGCTGGTTCAGGATGACCCAACCGTTCAGGTGGTCAATATGGCGCAGAAAGCCTATGCCGAACACTTTATTCAGGGCGATCCGGATCTGGCAAAACTGCCGGTGCTCTCCGCCGCTGCGCCATTCAAGGTAGGCGGGCGTAAGAATGACCCGGCAAGCTATGTGGAAGTCGAAAAAGGCCAGCTGACCTTCCGTAACGCCGCCGATCTCTACCTCTACCCGAACACGCTGGTGGTAGTAAAAGCGACCGGCCAGGAGGTGAAAGAGTGGCTGGAGTGCTCCGCCGGGCAGTTTAACCAGATTGACCCGCACAGCAGTAAGCCGCAGTCGCTGATTAACTGGGACGGTTTCCGCACCTACAACTTCGACGTGATCGACGGCGTGAATTACCAGATTGACGTCACCCAGCCGGCGAAATATGACGGCGAGTGTCATGCAGTTAACCCGCAGGCGGAACGCATCAAAAACCTGACCTTCAACGGCAAGGCGATAGACCCGGGAGCCACTTTCCTGGTCGTGACCAATAACTATCGCGCCTACGGCGGTAAGTTTGCCGGTACGGGAGACAGCCACATCGCCTTCGCCTCGCCGGACGAAAACCGCTCGGTGCTGGCGGCATGGATCGGCGCCGAATCGAAAAAGGCAGGGGAAATTCACCCGGCAGTGGATAACAACTGGCGTCTGGCGCCGATCCACAGCGATACGCCGCTGGACATCCGCGTTGAAACGTCACCGTCCGATAAGGCAGCCGCGTTTATTAAGGATAAGGCGCAGTATCCGATGAAAAAGGTGGCGACGGATGATATCGGGTTCGCGATTTATCAGGTGGATTTGAGCAAGTAGCGGTGATTGTGCCGGGTGGCGCTTCGCTTACCCGGCCTACGAACTGCGGGTAGGCCGGGTAAGGCGAAGCCGCCACCCGGCTTTTACGCCGCACGATCGTCCCGATTCGCCATCACCTTCGGCGTATTTACCTCAATCCAGTCCGCCAGCGCGGCGACTTTCTCGCTGACCTCAATACCCAACGGCGTCAGGCTATACTCTACGTGCGGCGGCACAACCGGATACGACACGCGATCGACAAACCCGTCCAGCTCCAGCGCCTGGAGTGACTGGGACAGCATCTTTTCGCTTACTCCGCCCATTTTACGGCGCAGATCGCTAAAGCGGTGCGTTCCCGCGCGCAGGGCCAGCAGAATCAGTACTCCCCAGCGGCTGGTCACGTGTTTAAGCACCTCCCGCGAAGGACACTGTTCCGCGAAGAGATTGCCATCGCGCATTTGTTCGCTGAGCGTCGGAATCGTTGTTTTCATACTTACCTTTTTGTACGTACTTACTAAAAGTTAGCTATGGTGCTAGTGTGCCACAACACCAGACAAACACGAAGGAGATTCATCATGATCGCAATTACCGGCGCTACCGGCCAGCTTGGCCATCTCGTTATCGAACAGCTGTTGAAAACCGTACCGGCCAGCCAGATTGTAGCCATCGTACGTAACCCGGCGAAAGCGGAAGCCTTAAGCCAGCAGGGTATTGTGGTTCGTCAGGCTGATTATACGGACGAAGTCACCTTCACCGCCGCGCTGAGCGGCGTGGATAAACTGCTGCTGATCTCCTCCAGCGAAGTGGGCCAGCGCGCGACCCAGCACCAGAACGTCATTAACGCCGCCAAAGCCGCCGGCGTGAAATTTATCGCCTACACCAGCCTGCTGCATGCGGACAAATCACCGCTCGGTCTTCACGTTGAACACGTCCAGACCGAAAAAGCGCTGGCAGCGTCAGGCGTGCCATATGCCCTGCTGCGCAACGGCTGGTACACCGAAAACTATCTGGCGAGCGCACCGCCGGCGCTGGAGCATGGCGTCTTTATTGGTGCGGCAGGCGAAGGCAAAATTGCCTCTGCGACCCGTGCAGATTACGCGGCGGCTGCAGCCAAAGTCGTTTCTGAGGAAGGTCACGCTGGTAAGGTGTATGAACTGGCGGGCGACAGCGCGTGGACGCTGAGCGAACTGGCTGCTGAACTGAGCGAGCAGAGCGGTAAGCCGGTGGCGTATCAGAACCTGAGCGAAGCGGATTTTGCCGCCGCGCTGAAGGGCGTTGGCCTGCCTGCCGGGCTGGCGGATATGCTGGCGGACTCCGACGTGGGCGCCTCGAAAGGCGGCCTGTTCGACGACAGCCGTACCCTGAGCAAGCTGATCGGCCGCCCGACCACAACGCTGGCGGAGAGCGTCAAAGCCATCCTGTAATTGTTAAGGACTGGTTATTTTTTGTGGCATCCCCTCGGGTCATCTTTGATAATGAAGAGATGACCCACGAGGAGGCTCACCGTGCAAGGCGTACCGGAACAGTTCATTGATGAGAGAGACAGCGCGCGCTTTCGCCATCTGGCGCAGGTGCCGGGCATCGAGCTCTATCACGCGCATATTTCCCGCTATGCCTTTGAGCCTCACACGCACGAAGCCTTCGGTATCGGCACCATTGAAACCGGTGCCGAACGCTTTCGCTATCGCGGCACCCAGCATCTCGCCCCTGAAAAATCCGTCGTGACCATGAACCCGGACGAGATCCATACCGGCGAGTCCGCCACCGAAGACGGCTGGCGCTACCGGATGGTTTATATCGAGCCCGACCTGCTGGAAGAGGTCACCGGCCTCCGGCACTGGTGGTTTAGCGATGTAACCCGTTATGACCCGCTGCGCTCGCAGCAAATCGGCAGGCTCATTTATGGCTTGTGGCATACGGACGATCCGCTGGCGCAAAAAGGGTTGCTGCTGGATCTGATCGAGACCTTTCAGCCGTTAGCCCGCCACGCGCCGGTCGTTCACGAAGGTGCGCATCGGTTCGAACGGGTACGCGAGTATCTGCACGATAACTATATGCACGCCCTGACGCTGGACGAGCTGGCAAGCATCGTCTCGCTGAGCCCTTACCATTTCCAGCGCCAGTTCAAAGCCCATTTTCACGTGACGCCGCATCAGATGCTGATGGCCATCCGCCTGTGGCGCGCCAAAGCGTTCCTCACGCACGGCATGCCCGCAGCCGAAGTCGCTGCCGCGGCCGGGCTGACCGACCAGTCGCATTTAACCCGCGCGTTTACCCGCCGCTACGGCATTACGCCCGTGCGCTACCAGAAGCAGGTCACCCGGCGCTAATGCGCAATCTCATACAATACGCGCCCCTTTCTCCCGCCTACACTGAGCGCAACGTGAATCAATGTGGATGGAAAAATGATTAGTGGTGTGTTGTATGCCCTGCTGGCCGGGATGATGTGGGGACTGATTTTTGTCGGCCCGCTGATCGTGCCCGAGTACCCGGCAATACTGCAGTCGACCGGACGTTACCTTGCGCTGGGGCTGATTGCCCTGCCCCTGGCGTGGCTGGGACGCGCGCGCCTGCGCCAGCTCAGCCGTCAGGACTGGAGCACCGCGCTGGCGCTGACCATGATGGGCAATCTTATCTATTACGTTTGCCTCGCCAGCGCCATTCAGCGCACCGGCGCGCCGGTATCCACCATGATTATCGGCACGCTGCCGGTCGTTATCCCCGTCTTTGCGAACCTGCTCTACAGCCACCGCGACGGCAAACTGGCGTGGTCAAAAATGACGCCAGCGCTGATTTGCACCGCCGTGGGTCTGGTATGCGTCAATATCGCCGAGCTGCGTCATGGGCTGGTGGATTTTGACCTGTGGCGTTACGGTTCTGGCATTTTGCTGGCGTTCATTTCCGTGGCCTGCTGGGCCTGGTATGCCTTGCGCAATGCGCGCTGGCTGCGGGAGAACCCGGACAAGCATCCGATGATGTGGGCGACGGCACAGGCGCTGGTCACGCTACCCGTCTCACTGGTGGGGTATGTCGGGGCGTGCATCTGGTTAGGCCATCAACAGCCCGACTTCGCCCAGCCCTTCGGGCCAAGACCGTGGGTGTTTATTGGCCTGATGGTGGCGATTGCGGTGCTGTGTTCATGGGTGGGTGCGCTGTGCTGGAACATTGCCAGCCAGAAGCTGCCGACGGTGATCTTAGGGCCGCTGATTGTCTTCGAAACCCTGGCCGGGCTGCTTTATACCTTCCTGATGCGCCAGAGCGTGCCGCCGCTGTTAACGGCCTGCGGGATTGCGTTGCTGGTGGTAGGGGTGGTGATGGCGGTAAGGGCGAAGCCGGAAAAACCGAGGGTCGTTCCGGCGTCGGAGCTGTGATTTTTGCCGGGTGGCGGCTACGCCTTACCCGGCCTACGAGGAGCGGTATTGTAGGCCGGGTAAGCGTCAGCGCCACCCGGCATGATATTAAAACGTTTCCCAGTTCGCTTCAGACGCAGCCGCTACGGGCTGCGCTTTAGGCACATAGGTTTTCACCGGAGCCGCCTTCACCGCCTGGTTGCGGGTGATTTTAAACACCGCCACCGCTTCGTTCAGGCGTGCAGCCTGATCTTCCAGCGCCGCCGCCGCGGCCGCAGACTCTTCAACCAGCGAGGCGTTCTGCTGGGTCACGCGGTCCATCTCGGCCACCGCCTGACCTACCTGATCGATACCGCGGCTCTGCTCGTCAGAGGCCGAGGCAATCTCACCCATGATGTCGGTAACGCGGGTGACCGCATTCACAATCTCTGCCATCGTGGCGCCGGCTTCATTAACCAGCTGCGAACCCGCGTTTACGCGCTCGCCGGAATCATCGATCAGCGCTTTTATCTCTTTTGCCGCCTGGGCGCTGCGCTGGGCAAGGGTACGCACTTCACCGGCCACGACCGCAAAGCCACGGCCCTGTTCGCCTGCACGCGCCGCTTCCACCGCCGCGTTCAGCGCCAGGATGTTAGTCTGGAAGGCAATCCCGTCGATCACGTTAGTAATTTGCGCGATTTTGCTGGAGCTTGTAGCGATCTCGTCCATCGTGCGTACCACGCCTTCCACCACGTTGCCGCCCTTCTTCGCGGTTGAGGAGGCATCCAGCGCCAGACGCGAAGCCTGACGCGCGTTATCGGCGTTCTGCTTTACGGTTGCCGTCAGCTGTTCCATGCTGGCAGCCGTCTCTTCCAGAGAAGCGGCCTGCTGCTCGGTGCGGGAAGAGAGATCGTTACTGCCGGCAGAAATTTCACCTGCACCGGTATAAATGGTATCTGCACCTTCCCGCACCACCCCCACGGTGTTCGCCAGCGAGGTTTGCATTTCCTGCACGTTGCGCGCCAGGATCGCCATTTCATTTTTACCGTCTGCCTGAATCGGCTGGGTTAAATCCCCTGCCGCAATGGCGCGGATATGGTTAATCACCTCTTCCAGAGGCAGCAGCAGCACGCGGCGCATGGCAATCCAGCTGGAGATAATCACCACAACCACCAGCAGCATGACCGCAGAGAGGATCCACAGGATGTGCTTGTAATCACTTTCATTATCCTGAATGCCTTTATCCGTGAGCGCGGCCTGCGCTTCACGCCATTCACGATAAACCGTCTGCATCGCGTTTTGCTTTTGTTCGGCATTCTGCTTGAACATATCTTCCAGATTGCCCTGGCCCAGCAGAACGTTCATTTGCGTCAGCGTGGAAGAGTATATGCGGTACTGCTCTTCGAGTCGGTTAGCCAGGTTCTCATCCAGCCCTGGGGTATTTGGCAACGCATAATATTTATCGTAATGAACCTGGGCTTCAGCCAGCAGGTTTTTCGCCGTGGTCACCAGCTCGTTCAACTGGCCGCCGTTAATTTGAGAGGCCATGCTACTTTGCAGACGCAGCATCCCGCGGTTCAGGGTGACGCGCGCCTGGTTCAGACTGATCCACGCATCGGTAAACTCCGCCACGTTCTTGCTGGAGAGCTGCGATACGGTGAAGTTGTCTTTATCGTTATTCAGCGCGTTGATAAAGATACCCGCGGAAATCACTTGCATGATGCCGAGCACAAGCAGCACCGAAATAAGAAGGGTAATGACTTTTATACGTTTAAACATGCGTAGCCTTTGTTATATGCAGGTTTGTCTGACGTGGATATATCGGCAGGCGCGGCGGGTTGTTTACTGTTTCTACACCTTTAAAAAGTTTCTAAACCATTTTCCTGAGCCCATTCAGGGAGTTAAAAAGGCTATTTTTTGTGATCTACATCTCATTTTTACCCTTCCCTCTAAAGGGGTATAGCGCCGCCTTAAAGATGCATTTAATATGCAACTTATATTATTGATGACGAGGTAACTGATATGGCCTTTCGCGACCAACCCCTCGGCGAGCTGGCGCTCTCCATTCCTCGCGCTTCTGCGCTGTTCCGTAAATACGATATGGATTACTGCTGCGGCGGTAAGCAAACCCTGGCACGTGCGGCTTCCCGCAAGGAGCTGGACGTTGAGGTGATTGAAGCAGAGCTGGCGGAGCTGGCCCAGCAACCCGTCGATAAAGACTGGCGAACCGCCCCGCTCGCGGAAATCATTGACCATATCATCGTGCGTTACCATGACCGTCACCGTGAACAGCTGCCGGAGCTGATCCTGCAGGCAACCAAAGTGGAGCGCGTACACGCCGACAAACCTTCCGTACCGCGCGGCCTGGCGAAATACCTGACGATGCTGCACGAAGAGCTTTCCAGCCACATGATGAAAGAAGAACAGATCCTCTTCCCGATGATCAAACAGGGAATGGGTAGCCAGGCAATGGGGCCAATCAGCGTGATGGAAAGCGAACATGATGACGCCGGCGAGCTGCTGGAAGTGATCAAACACACCACCAACAACGTCACGCCGCCGCCAGAAGCGTGCACAACGTGGAAAGCGATGTACAACGGCATTAACGAAACGATCGACGATCTGATGGAACACATCAGTCTTGAGAACAACGTTCTGTTCCCGCGTGCATTAGCCGGGGAATAAAAAGGCCCGGTGGCGCTAGCGCTTACCGGGCCTACAACTCCTCGAACGTAGGCCGGGTAAGCGTCAGCGCCACCCGGCAACAGGCTTAACGCATGCCTGCCATACGTTTCTTACCGATAAACACCCAGCCCAGCCCCAGCGCGATAAACCACAGCGGCGTGACGATCAGCGCCTGACGGGTATCATCTTCCAGCGTCAGCAGAACCAGCACGAATACGAAGAACGCCATGCACACCCAGCACATCAGCTTACCCAGCGGCATCTTGTAGATCGATTTTTCATGCAGGTGTGGACGCTGCTTGCGGTACACCAGGTATGAACACAGGATGATGGTCCAGACGAACATAAACAGGATCGCAGAGACCGTGGTAATCATGGTAAACGCGCCAATCACGCTTGGGTTCACGTAGAGCATCACCACGCCACCCAGCAGGCACATGCAGGAGAAGGTCAAACCTTTCGCCGGTACCGCACGCTTAGACAGCTTCGCGAAGGCGCTCGGCGCCACGCCTTCCTGCGCCAGACCAAACAGCATACGGCTGGTTGAGAACACGCCGCTGTTGGCAGATGAAGCCGCAGAGGTCAGCACCACGAAGTTAATCAGGCTCGCGGCAGCAGGCAGGCCTACCAGCACGAACAGTTCAACGAACGGGCTCTTGGTTGGCACCACGGAGCTCCACGGCGTCACGGACATAATAATGACCAGCGCGAAGACGTAGAACATGATGATACGAACCGGAATGGAGTTAATGGCGCGCGGAAGAGACTTCTCGGGATCTTTGGTCTCTGCTGCCGTGGTTCCCACCAGCTCAATCCCCACGAAAGCAAACACCGCAATCTGGAAGCCGGCAAAGAAGCCGCTGATGCCTTTCGGGAACCAGCCGCCGTCATTCCACAGATGGGTAAACGAGGCCTGAACGCCCGTTGGCGACTGGAAATGAGTAAGAACCATCACCAGACCCACAACGATGAGCCCGACAATCGCCACGATTTTGATCATCGCGAACCAGAACTCCATCTCACCGAACATTTTAACGGTGGCGAGGTTCAGGCTCAGCAGCAGAACAATGACCGCCAGCGAAGCCACCCAGTCCGACAGCCCCGGGAACCAGAACTGCGCGTAAGCCGTAATCGCCACGACATCCGCCATACCGGTCACGACCCAGCAGAACCAGTAGGTCCAGCCGGTGAAATAGCCCGCCCACGGTCCGAGCAGGTCTGAAGCAAAGTCGCTGAAGGATTTGTATTCGAGGTTCGAGAGCAGCAATTCACCCATTGCACGCATCACGAAGAACAGCATAAAGCCGATAATCATATAAACGAATATGATTGACGGCCCGGCCAGACTAATGGTTTTGCCTGACCCCATAAACAGCCCGGTACCGATGGCACCCCCAATGGCGATGAGCTGAATATGACGGTTTGTGAGATTGCGCCGTAGCGACTGTTCAGACGACGCCTCTTCGTCGGCGACGACTTTGACCTGATCTACCATGTGATATTTTCCTGTTTATGCCTGTCTGTGTTGTTAAGGCTCTTCTGGCCTTTAAATACGTCAAAGGATGACGTTCCCTTGTAAGGGCTAATCGATATTAGGTAAGAATCGGCGGGATGAATACTATGATTTAGATATTATGTTAACAATATGTTGAAAGTGAGTGTCATATCACTCATACAGCGCGAAACAGCTCACAAAAATACACGCAACTGTTTCGTTTGCAAGATAAAATGTTGATTGCGTCGTAACTATAGGTTTTAACACTATTTTCCTCTCCCCAACCGGGAAGAGGAAATAAGAAAAGTCGATTACAGAATTTCCAGCAGCTCGACTTCAAACACCAGGGTGCTGAATGGCGGAATGGACGCGCCAGCGCCACGTTCGCCGTATGCCAGGTTATGTGGGATAGTCAGTTCCCATTTGGAACCCACTGGCATCAGGGTCAGCGCTTCGATCCAACCCGCGATAACGCCATTCACCGGGAATTCAGCCGGTTCGCCGCGTGCCACGGAGCTGTCGAAGACGGTGCCGTCGATAAGCTTACCGGTGTAGTGTACGCGAACGTGATCGGTACGCGCCGGGATTGCGCCATCGCCCTGATTGATCACGCGGAACTGCAGACCGGACTCGGTGCTGTTCACGCCTTCACGCTCACGGTTCTCTTCCAGATATTTCACGCCTTCGGCTGCCATTTCTTCAAAGCGCGCGCGACGCACGGCGTCAGCACGTTCGTGGATTTCACGCAGCGCGCGGTGCACAACGTCGACCGGAACGGCAGGCTGTTTGCCTTCCAGCGCGTCAGCGATACCCGCCACCAGCGCTTCTGGTAACAGACCTTCCAGGCCGGATTCGCTCAGCTGCTGTCCTACCTGCAAGCCGATACCGTAACTTGCCTGCGCTTCGATAGTGTCAAAAGTCGGGGTGGTCATGGGTTTTCCTTCCATCACATTTAAAGTAGCGGGCAGCATATCAGCCATGCCCTTATGGGTAAAACTTTGTCTGAAGTTAAGGTGACAAACCGCGACGAAACAGAAACAATAGAGATAACCAGGATTAATCCCGAACTGATGTCACGGATGTCGGGTTTGCTACGCCGTTCAGGCAGTTAGCAAACTATACTTCGGAGCACAGGATAAAAAATACGCGGAGCAGGAGGAGTGCCATGCCCGGGCGATTTGAACTGAAACCTACCCTGGCGAAAATCTGGCAGGCGCCGGACAATTTTCGCATCATGGATCCGCTGCCTCCTTTGCATCGCAGAGGGATCATCATTGGCGCGCTGATGGTGATCGTGGGCTTCCTGCTTCCTTCCGGGGGCGATGATGTTGATAACGCGCCCGTCACCCGCAACGCTCAGCTGGACATTCAGTCGCAAACGCGGCCGCAGCCTGACGCACAGCCGATGCAGACGCAGCTCGTCGCCCCGTCTAACGATCCGGGTCAGGTCGCGCCTGTTGAGCCAGAGCCCGTTCAGGAAGAACAGCCGCAGGAGCAGGCTACCGCTGAGCCACAGACGCAGCAGCCCACCGGCATTGAGCAACAGTGGCGTTACTATCGCGTAGAGCCGGGCAAAACCCTGGCGCAGCTGTTCCGCGACCATAACCTGCCGCCGACCGACGTATATGCTATGGCGAAAGTGGAAGGCGCGGGTAAGCCGCTCAGTAACTTGCAGAATGGTCAGATGGTGCAGATTCGCCAGAATGCCAGCGGTGTGGTGACAGGCTTAACGATTGATACAGGCAATGGTCAACAGGTGCTGTTTACCCGCCAGCCTGACGGCAGTTTTATTCGCGCACGCTAGTTCTGTAGGCCGGGTAAGGCGTAGCCGCCACCCGGCACACTGTTCTCAGGCACTCCGCTTATTTACCCACCAGATCCCCGAACAGACCAATACCAGCGCAATCGCATATTTGATATCCAGAATATTTTCCCCGAGGAAAATGGCGGATAATACTGTGCCTGCTACCGGCACAACGAAGTTAAACGGTGCAATCATACTGACGCGGTTTACTTTCAGCAGCACGCTCCACAGCGCAAAGGCTACGGATGAGAGCAGCGTCAGATACCCCAGCACGGCGATGGCCTTCATACTGTGCACTTCCAGCGTTCCGCCTGTCGCATATCCGCCCCCCACCAACACCAGTCCACCGATAGCCAGCTGCCAGCCCGTCATCACCGTGGGGTCGACGGTCTGGGAGATGCGTTTTCCGTAAAGCGTGGCAGCGGAGAGAATAAAAGCAGCCAGCACCACAAACCCGTCGCCATTCCAGACAAACTGGAAATCGCTTAACCCGCTGTGGAAGTTCACCAACATCACCCCGGTAAACCCGAGAATACAGCCCAGCGTTTTGTTATAGCTGAGTTTGTCGTTGTGGTAGATAAAGTGCGCCAACAGCACGCTGAAGAAGGTTCCAGTGGCGTTCATGATTGAACCATTCACCCCCGTCGTGTAGGCCAGGCCTATATAGAAGAAAGTGTACTGAATAGTCGTCTGGGTCAGGCCGAGGATGGTGAGCTGGCCAAACTGCGTGGGCGTAAGCCTGCCAATCGGTTTTCGCTGGGCCAATGCAAACAGCAGCAGCAACACACCGGCAAACAGGAAACGGTATCCGGCAAACACCACTTTCGATGGAATATCATCGGTTGCGATTTGGAAAAGCTCATAACCACTTTTAATGGCCGGGTAGGAGCTACCCCAGAGCAGACAGCAGAGCGTGGCGCAGGCATAGGCCACCTTTCGGCGAGCAAAGACAGGCGTGGGCAGAGCGGAATCCATGACAAATCTCATAAATAAAATTGCGTTTCAATTTATTATCAGAGAATGCGACAGGAATAGCTACCATACAAGAAGAAATGATGAATTCTGGCTCCCCAGAAAAGCAAAACGCCGGCACAAGGCCGGCGCTTCGACGTGAGCAGAGTAAAAAATTACTCAGCTACAACGTTAACAACCAGTTTAGCGAACACTTCGCTGTGAACCTGGAAGTCAACTTCGTGCTCACCAGTGGTACGCAGAACGCCGTTCGGCAGACGAACTTCGCTCTTAGCCACTTTAACGCCAGCAGCAGTTACTGCATCAGCGATATCGCGGGTACCGATGGAACCGAACAGTTTACCTTCGTCGCCAGCTTTGGAAGCGATGGTAACAGTGCCCAGTGCGTTGATTGACTCAGCGCGAGCATTAGCAGCCGCCAGAACGTCAGCCAGTTTGGCTTCCAGTTCAGCGCGACGTGCTTCGAAAAACTCTACGTTTTTCTTGGTAGCTGGAACAGCTTTACCCTGTGGAACCAGGAAGTTACGAGCGTAGCCCGCTTTAACGTTTACCTGATCACCCAGGCTGCCCAGGTTTGCTACTTTATCAAGCAGAATAACTTGCATTACCTTATCCTCTTAAAGTCGTATTAATGGACCGTGCCCGATTACTGATGACGATCAGTGTACGGCAGCAGGGACAGGTAGCGAGCGCGTTTGATAGCGCGAGCCAGCTGACGCTGGTATTTTGCACGAGTACCGGTGATACGGCTTGGGACAATCTTACCGCTTTCGGTGATGTAGTTTTTCAGCGTTGCGATATCTTTATAGTCGATCTCTTGAACGCCTTCCGCGGTGAAACGGCAGAACTTGCGACGACGGAAATAACGTGCCATATGGCTAGTCTCCAGAATCTATCAAATCAATCTGCTCGGCATGCAGAACCATTTTGCTCAGGCCGTTCTTTGCCTTGTGGCAAGAAATGAACCCCTGAACGATTACTGCGCTACCGACCGTTAAACTGTGAGTAATGGCCTGGTTTTCGTATCCGCTAATAATAACGGGCATTTGGCACCACGCCTGCCGGTGAAAACCGGCTTCCTCTTGCACAGAACGATGCTCAAGCACGAACTGGCAATGAGGAATTCCTGATGGACTGACCTTTCGAAGGGGAGCCCTGCATACGATGCCGGACAACGCCAGACGGTTGGTCATCAGAAATTACTCTTCAGAATCCCCAGCATCAGAATCATCTGCGGTTTCGTTTGCGAAATCATCGCGACGCTCACGGCGCTCGTCTTTCGCTTTAACCATCGGAGATGCTTCGGTAACTGCGTTTTTGGTACGCATAACCATGCTGCGGATAACGGCATCGTTGAAGCGGAAGGTAGTTTCCAGCTCATCGATCACTTCCTGCGGAGCTTCAACGTTCATCAGAACGTAGTGTGCTTTGTGCAGTTTGTTGATCGGGTAAGCCAGCTGACGGCGGCCCCAGTCTTCCAGACGGTGGATCGTACCTTCTGCACCAGTGATGGCAGCAGAGTAACGCTCGATCATACCCGGAACCTGTTCGCTCTGGTCAGGATGGACCATAAAAACGATTTCGTAATGACGCATCGAATTGCTCCTTACGGATTATTCAGCCTCCTGTCTGGGTCAGCCGAGGCCCGGGGAGGCAAGGAACGTGTTAAAGGTCGGCTGAAAAATTGACGCGTCATAATACTTGCGCCCCCCAGGAAACTCAAGCTGATTGCGCAAATAATTCGCACAAAGCGCGAAGCGGGTCTAAGTGGGTGATTTAAAATTAATCGCATCAGGAAGCGTTGTTTTTTTGAACAACTGCATCAGAAATGGTCACGCATCCTCGCCGGAGGAGTGATTACACTTTAATCAGAGACCACCTGAATTCAAGAAGGAGCATCCCCCCTCTCACAGCACGCAGTCGTGGAGCGCATATCATGAAAAAAATCGCATTAGCCGTAATGGCGGCGCTTTTGCTCAGTGCAAACGCGATGGCAGCCATCAAAATAGACGGCCGGCAGGCCAGAAACATGGATGATGTGCAAAGCTTGGGCGTCATTTACATCAATCATAATTTCGCCACGGAAAGTGAAGCAGATCAGGCACTAAACGAAGAAACCGATGCGCAGGGCGCAACCTATTACCACGTGATGTTAACCCGTGAGCCCGGCAGCAACGGCAACATGCACGCCAGTGCAGATATTTACCGATAACGCTTTAACGCTAGCACCAGGAAAGCCAACAACGAGAACATAGCCATAGTTTACGTTGCCCCCTGCCCGGGGGCTTTTTTTTATGAATGGCTCCGGAATACCACCGGTTACAACTGTTTTTCGGTATTCCAGAGCGCTTATTCACTTCTGCCCGTAGTAGGCATTCGGGCCGTGCTTACGCATAAAATGCTTGTTCATCAGGTAATCATCAATGCCCTGAAGCTGTGGATTGATGTCGCGGGCAATCCACGCCATTTTGGCCACCTCTTCCATCACCACGGCATTATGTACCGCGCCGTGAGCATCTTTACCCCAGGCGAACGGGCCGTGCTGGTACACCACAATCCCCGGCGTATGCAGCGGTTCACTTTCGCCCAACGTTTCGATGATGACCTTCCCGGTGTTGAGCTCGTACTCGACTTCCACTTCAGCCTGCGTTAATGCGCGCGTGCAGGGAATGTCGCCAAAGAAGTAGTCCGCATGCGTCGTCCCAAGTGCCGGTATAGGCAGACCCGCCTGTGCCCAGGCGGTGGCATGGGTCGAGTGGGTATGTACGACCCCACCAAGCGACGGATAACGCCGATACATCGCCAGGTGAGTCGCGGTATCCGACGAAGGCCGCCATTTGCCGTCAACGACACGCCCTTCGAGATCCACCACCACCATATCGTCTGCTTTCATGGCGTCATACGCCACACCGCTGGGCTTAATGACGATGAGGCCCTGCTCGCGATCGATAGCGCTGACGTTACCCCAGGTAAATGTCACCAGGCCATAACGAGGAAGATCCATGTTGGCCTCAAAGACCTGCTGCTTGAGCTTAAGCATGTTCAGCCTCCAGCAACCCCGCCCGCGCCATGCGCTCACGCACCCAGTCCCGTGCGTTTGCCACTTCTGCCGCCGGGTCGTCCGACGTTTCACTCCACATCTCAATCAGGTAAGGCCCGCAATAACCAGTCTGTTTGAGCGTTTCAAAGCACCGTTCGAAATCCACCACCCCGGTACCGAACGGAACATTTTTGAATACGCCTGGACGGGTATCTTTGACGTGCACCGCCACGATATGACCGACGCCCGCCTGCAGCTCCATCTGTACGTCATTATCCCATGCCGACAGGTTGCCGATATCGGGATAAAGCTGGAACCATGGATTATTGAGATAGTGCGCGTAGCCCAGCGCCTTGCTGATGGAGTTCATCAACGGGTAGTCCATGATCTCCATCGCCAGCGTGACCTGCGCGCGGCTTGCCATCTCAACGCTCTCTTTCAGACCATCGCGGAAACGACGGCGCGTTTCGTCATTGGCTTCCTGATAGTAAACGTCATAACCCGCCAGCTGAATCACGCGGATACCGACATCCTGGGCAAAGCGAATGGCTTTACGCATGATCTCCAGCCCCTGCGCACGCACGGCATCATCTTCACTCCCAAGAGGAAAACGGCGATGGGCGCTGAGGCACATGGAGGGCACTCGCACGCCCGTTTCAGCGATAGCGCTCACCAGCGCCAGACGTTGCTCCCGGCTCCAGTCGAGGCGAGAGAGGCGCTCGTCCGTCTCATCCACTGACATTTCGACAAAATCGAAACCCAGTTCTTTTGCCAGCTGCAGCCGCTCCAGCCAGCACTCCCCCGCAGGGAGTGCCTTTTCATAGATGCCAAGCGGGACCTGTTTTGACAACATACCCGCTCCTTAGCCCCAAAGCTGAGCGATAGAGCGTTTGAACTGACGCGCCGCTTCCACCGGAGACGCCGCATCACGAATGCTACGACCGGCAATAAAGACATGGATTGGAATGCCTTTAAACAGCGGCAGATCTTCCAGCGCCAGGCCGCCGGTGACGGTTACCTTAAAGCCCATATTCGCCAGACGCTTAATCGCGCTGATATCCGCGTCACCCCATGCCACGCCAGCTGCCTGCGCATCACGGCTGCGGTGATAAACCACCTGCTGGATACCTGCGTCACGCCACTCCTGCGCCTGCTCCCAGGTCCAGAAGCCGGTCAGCTCAATCTGCACGTCACCGTTAAACTCTTTCGCCACGTCCAGTGCGCCTTTCGCAGTGTTGATATCCGCACAGCAGATCACGGTGACCCAGTCGGCGTTGGCTTCGAAGCACATGCGGGAGAGGATTTTGCCTGCGTCAGCAATTTTGGCATCCGCCAGCACGATTTTATGTGGGTAGAGGGCCTTCAGGTCACGAACGGCGCGAACGCCCTCGCCGACGCACAGAATGGTGCCCACTTCGATGATGTCGACTTCTTCCGCAATCAGGCGAGTCGTTTCGTAGGCGTGAGACAGAGTCTGGTTGTCGAGCGCGACCTGCAACATAGGTAATGACATTTTCAATTCCTCTTAGACTGCCGCCGCAGTGGCGGTATCGATTAAATCCAGCACTTCCTGCTCGGTGCGGCAGGCGCGTAAACGGTCAAAATTAGCTTCATCATCAAACAGATTGACGATCTGCATGATGCCCACCTCCTGGTGGGTGTCGGCATCAACGGCCGCCATGGTGATCAGGATGTCAACCGGGTCGTTATCTTCATGGTTAAAGACCAGCGGCGTTTTCAGCGTCACCAGCGCAAAGCCGGTTTTCTTCACGCCCTCTTCCGGGCGGCCATGCGGCATGGCCAGACCTGGCGCAATGACAAAGTAAGGACCGTGCTGCGCCACGCCATCAAGAATGGCCTGGTAGTAACGCGGCTCGACCACGTCAGCCTTGACCAGTAAATCCACGCTCAGCTTTACCGCTTCCTGCCAGGTGCTGGCCTCAGCCTGTAAAAGGATGGAGTTATTTTCTGCAAGCGAATCACGTAGTTTCATGGCGCGTCCTTACTTCACGTCTTGTGGGAAGTGTTCTTTGATCACTTCCAGCAGCTTGGGACCGAAATCCGCAGGCGACAGCATATTGCGTACCCCCACGACATATTTATTGCCCGTCACGGTGATTTCACCGGCGATATGGGTAGAGGCGATGATGATGTCCGCGCCGTTCAGCTCGCTTTTATATTCACCCACTGCGCAGCTGTTCACCGTGTGATCGATGTTTGACTGGGTTAAAAACTGGTCCACTTTCATCTTCATGATCATGGAGCTACCTTGCCCATTGCCACAGACAGCCAGGATACGTACGGTCATAATCGAAACTCCTTAATGAGCAGAAACTTCTGCTGTTTGTTTTTCCGCATCTTCTTCAGCGCGCAGCGTGCGGCCCGCGAAGAACATATAAGCCAGAGCAATCAGGATGATGACGGCCATAAAGACCAGGCCGACGGAGGCGAAGCCCTGCATCATCGGCGGTGCCAGAATTGACCAGTCCGCCATGCCCATCCAGGCGCTCATACCGGTGAGCTTGACCGCCCACACGCAGCCGAAGATTTCAACCATGCCCATTACCAGGCAAATCTTGAGCGCCGCGCGCCAGCCGCCAAAGTGGTTCGCGAAGACGCCGATAGTGGCGTTGGAGAAGAACATCGGGATAAAGCCAGGAATGATCAGAATGGACGAGCCGCAGCCCACCAGAATGCCCACCGCAATCAGCTGGCCGATGGTGCCCCACATAAAGCCCCAGACCACCGCGTTTGGCGCGAAGCTGTAGATTGCGGCACAGTCGATGGCCAGAACTGCACCGGGAATCAGGCGCTGGGAGATGCCGTTGAAAGCTTCTGACAGCTCGGCAACGAACATGCGCACGCCCTGAGTAATAATGAAAATCGCCACCGCGAAGGAGAAACCGGTCTGCAGGATATAAACCGTCCAGTGGGTTTTCCCCGCCATCGCCTGCACCACGTCAATACCGAAGGAGAGCAGAATGGCACCGAAGAAAATGGTCATCACAATGGCGGTTGAAACGATGTTGTCGTGGAAGATATTCAGCCAGCCAGGCAGCTTAAGGTCTTCAACGCTCTCTTCTTTTTTACCCAGATACGGTGCGACTTTGTAGGCAATCCAGGAGGCGAACTGCTGCTGGTGGCCGATGGAGAAGCCGCAGCCGTCGGTCACTTCCTGCGTTGGCTTGTACATCATGTTGGAGGTGATCCCCCAGTAGAGCGATACCAGCACCGCGGTGCAGATAATCGTGGTCCACATGGGGTAGCCGAAGATATAGAGAGAAACCGCAATCAGCCCCGCCTGCTGGAACATAATGTGTCCCGTCAGCATGATGGTGCGAATACCGGTAATGCGGCGCAGCAGAACGTAGATGATGTTCAGCGCCAGGGCGAGCAGAACCGCGTAACCCACCCAGCTATAGGCATCTCCCATGCGATCGATGGTGGCCATCATTGAGGCGTAGGTATCAGAGATGGCACCGTTGATGCCATACACTTCCGACATTTTGGCCACGACCGGCTTGAACGTGCTGGTCAGGATGCCTGACCCCGCCTGCAACAGCATGAAACCGATGATGGTCTTAATCGTGCCTTTGATAATCACGCTCACGCTTTTGCGCAGCAGGATATAGCCCAGGCACGTCACAATCCCCAGCAACAGCGGGGCGTTAGTCATTACCTGATTGAAGAACACGGTAAAGACGTTGTAGAGGATCTCCATAACTCTCTCCAGAAATGAGAACACGAGGGGCAATCCCTGTGTGGTTGGTTCCACCACTCTATTAATCACAAATAATCACCACAAGATTGAATTTGATTATTTGTGACGCATCACGCAATTTATTTCCATGGTGTTAGTAATGATTTTCACTACCGCATGATAAAAATTAATTAATCCTTATTATTCATATAATTAATCTTTAATGCGCAATAGTCTAACAAGGAAAAAGCGGATAATCCGTTAAGTCGAACAGATAAAATTCCTCATTTTAGCCATTGCAAAGCGCATCAAATGGTGCAAGCATTAATCACAACAAATCACCTAATGATTACTTTTGATTAAAACCAGGAGCCAAAACGATGAGTAAAGTAAACACCATCACCCGTGAATCATGGATTCTGAGCACCTTCCCGGAATGGGGTAGCTGGCTGAATGAAGAGATCGAGCAGGAAAAGGTTGCTCCTGGTACCTTTGCTATGTGGTGGCTGGGCTGCACCGGCATCTGGCTGAAATCAGAGGGTGGCGCGAATATTTGCGTCGATTTCTGGTGCGGCACGGGCAAACAGAGCCACGGCAACCCGCTGATGAAAAAAGGCCATCAGATGCAGCGCATGGCGGGCGTTGAAAAACTGCAGCCGAACCTGCGTACTACGCCGTTTGTGCTCGATCCGTTTGCGATTCGTCAGATCGATGCCGTTCTCTCCACTCACGATCACAACGATCATATCGACGTGAACGTGGCAGCAGCGGTCATGCAAAACTGCGCTGAGGATGTGCCGTTTATCGGGCCACAGACCTGCGTGGATCTGTGGATCGGTTGGGGCGTGCCGAAAGAGCGCTGCATCGTGATGAAGCCTGGCGACGTGGTGAAAATCAAAGATATTGAAATTCACGCGCTGGATGCCTTTGACCGTACGGCATTGATTACCCTGCCAGCCGACCAGAAAGCCGCTGGCGTACTGCCGGACGGTATGGATGAGCGTGCGGTGAACTACCTGTTTAAAACCCCTGGCGGTTCCCTGTACCACAGCGGTGACTCTCACTACTCCAACTACTACGCTAAGCACGGTAACGAGCACCAGATTGACGTAGCGCTGGGCTCCTACGGCGAGAACCCGCGCGGCATTACTGACAAGATGACCAGCGCCGATATGCTGCGCATGGCGGAAGCATTGAACACCAAAGTAGTGATCCCGTTCCACCACGATATCTGGTCAAACTTCCAGGCCGATCCGCAGGAAATCCGCGTGCTGTGGGAGATGAAAAAAGATCGCCTGAAGTACGGCTTCAAGCCGTTCATCTGGCAGGTCGGCGGCAAGTTCACCTGGCCGCTGGACAAAGATAATCTGGAATATCACTACCCACGTGGTTTCGATGATTGCTTCACCATTGAGCCAGATCTGCCGTTCAAGTCCTTCCTCTGATTGTGCAACCACATCGCCAGACGGATGTCTGGCGATGTCATATTTCTTTTAGTAATTTCACGCTATTTCAAATATCATCTTTTCAAATCAATTCTTATCGGAATAGCTCATGACGGAAGCGCAACGGCATCAAATTCTCCTGGAACTCCTGGCGCAAACAGGGTTTATCACCGTCGAGAAAGTGATCGAACGTTTAGGTATTTCCCCGGCAACGGCGCGGCGGGATATCAACAAGCTGGATGAAAGCGGCAAACTCAAAAAGGTTCGCAACGGGGCGGAAGCAATCAGCCAGCAGCGCCCCCGCTGGACACCGATGAATATTCATCAGGCGCAAAATCACGATGAAAAGGTGCGCATTGCCCGAGCGGCCTCCCAGCTGGTGAATCCCGGTGAGAGCGTCGTTATCAACTGCGGCTCCACGGCGTTTCTGCTGGGCCGCGAAATGTGCGGCAAGCCGGTGCAAATCATCACCAACTACCTACCGCTCGCCAACTATCTTATCGATCAGGAGCATGAGAGCGTCGTGATCATGGGCGGCCAGTACAACAAAAGCCAGTCCATTACGCTCAGCCCGCAGGACAGTGAAAACAGCCTCTATGCCGGGCACTGGATGTTTACCAGCGGGAAAGGCCTTACCGCAGATGGCCTCTATAAAACCGATATGCTCACCGCGATGGCGGAACAAAACATGCTCAACGTCGTGGGCAAGCTCGTTGTGCTGGTCGACAGCAGCAAAGTCGGCGAACGCGCAGGGATGTTATTCAGCCGTGCCGAACAGATCGATATGGTGATCACCGGCAAAGGTGCCAACCCTGAAATCCTCAAGAAGCTGGAAGATCAGGGCGTGAAAATCCTGCGCGTTTAGAGGTGTTTGCGGAAAAACGCCACCGTGGCGTCCAGCGCCGTTGGGGTGATGCGGTGGCGGACGCCCGCTTCCCACAGGCAGGTCAGGTTGCCATCCAGCCCCTCGTGCTGCAGCGCCTGCTGCAGGCGGAAGGTTCCGTCGGGCGGGACCACATCATCTGCATCACCGTGCCACAGCAGCAGCGGGCGATCGGCCAGGCGCGGCAGTGCCCGGGTCACTTCCCACCCTTCCAGCGTCGCGGCGATTTCCGCTATATCCTGAGGAGGAAATAGGGTCTTCGCCAGCGACGTAAAATAGCCCGAGCCCATCAGACAGGCGACGGACCTCACTTCAGGATGATGCGTCATAATTCCCAGCGCGGTCATACCGCCCATCGACGCCCCGGCGACTGCCAGCCGATTATCGGCCACCAGCCCGGCCTCATAAAGCGCATCGCGCAACCCGGCAAACTCGGTCAGACTACCGTACAGAATGTGCCAGAACCGCCCAAGCCGCGCCTGTTCATTGCCCGCAAAGCGTGCGCCGTGGTCGGGAGCATCCGGCATCACTACCCGAAAACCCGCCTGCGCCAGCGCCACCGCAAAATAACTGTAGACCAGCTTCGATGACGTAAAGCCATGATAAAAAACGACAACAGGCAGCGGTTTATCACGTTTTCCCGCGGGCATCGCGTGTAAAATTTCATGGTCGCCGAGGTGGCGTATTTCAATTTCAATCATTGTCGACCCTGTGCGAATGTATGATTCATAATGTTGAGAACTGGGTTACGCTTTCACGCCATTTTCATTCGAAATATACGTCCCAGATAACACTTCGGGAACATTCCCCCAAAACTAAATTCACAGACAACTACACTATGGCTATCAGGAAACGAGATATGGTTATGCGCAGGTTTGCTGCTTTATTGCTGGTGTTTCTGCTTAGTGGCTGTAGCGCGCTTCAGGGAACGCCGCAACCCGCTCCACCGGTCGCCGATCATCCACAGGAGATTCGTCGTAATCAGACGGAAGGATTACAACGAATGGGCACCGTCTCCGCGCTGGTTCGCGGTTCTCCGGATGACGCAGAAGCGGCAATAAAAGCACAGGCCGTCGCCGCCAAAGCAGATTATTACGTCATCATTATGATCGATGAAACCATCATAACGGGACAGTGGTACTCGCAGGCTATTTTGTACCGTAAATAATGGTTTTCATTTGAACGACATTTACACTGCTTTGCGTCCATAGACATTTTCCTGTCCACAATAAACTCCATGCCCGCGTCAATGGAAAGGAGTTTATTCGCGAAGGATTGCCCGGCGGATACCGGAGATATGTGAAATGGAGCTGACGATGAAACGAACTCTTGCTTTGACCTCACTGTTGCTCTCTGCAGGCCTTGTGAGCACCACCGCGCAGTCAGCAGAATTCGCCAGTGCTGACTGTGTGACTGGCCTGAATGAAATTGGCCAGATCTCCGTGAATAATATCTCGGGGAGTCCGCAGGACGTTGAACGTGTCGTGGCATTAAAGGCCGATGAGCAGGGTGCTTCATGGTATCGCATCATCCAGATGCAGGAAGATAACCATATCGACCACTGGCGGGTACAGGCCATTCTCTACGTGTAATATCCCTCCTGATAAAAGCCACTTATTTTTAGTGGCTTTTCGTTTTTGCAAATTTTTTATCTTATAGAAAACCAATCAAGAACAATAAAATAACATTTTGTTACATTAATTAAGTAAACGTAATCTCCGCTCTGCCGTTGAAGAACCATACCTTTTCAATGATGAGCAATTTATGATCAACGTTTTTCGCCGTGCAGGACTGGGGACGAAGCTATCGCTGCTGACGGGCGTCAGTGTCGCCACGCTGTTTCTGCTTTTCACTTTTCTGCTCAGCCAAAAAGCCAGCCAGCAGCTTGAAGCCCTTGCGGTAGAAGACCTGCATAATCAGTCCACCGGCATGGTCGACATGGTGCAGATGTTTAACACCAGTCTGAGTGAAGAGGTTGAGAGTTATACCCGGCTGTTTACCACCTTTTTACCGCAGCCGCTGAATATTGATAATTCCCAACCCCAGACGATTAACGGGCTCAGCGTTCCACTTCTGAAAGGTGGCGAAACCGGGCTGCATGAAAACAACACCCTGTCTGACGAGTTCCTGAACCGTACGGGAGCCATTTCGACGCTGTTTGTACGCAGCGGTAACGACTTTGTCCGCGTGGCCACGTCTCTTCGCAAAGAGAATGGCGAACGGGCAATGGGTACCGTTCTGGATACCTCCAGCCCGGCCTTTGCCGCCGTCAACAAAGGTGACGTCTACCGTGGCCTGGCGCTGCTGTTTGGCAAACGCTACATCACCCAGTACCAGCCCATGAAAAACGCCGAAGGACAGGTCATTGCGATTGTCTTTGTCGGAGTGGACATTACCCACTCCTGGAATGTGATGCGCGAGAAAATCCTCAACCGCCGCCTGGGCGAAAGCGGTCACTTCTTTGTGCTGGATCGCAGCAGCGGTAAAACGCGCGGGCAATACCTGTTCCACGCCACTGAAGAAGGGCAACTGCCGAAGTGGGATGGCGCGACGCAGCAGCAGCTTCTGGGTGATAAGCCCGGCACGCTGGAACGCACAAGCGACGACGGTCGCACGCTGAAGATGGCTTATACCCCGCTGCCAGGCTGGAACTGGACTATCGTGGGTGAAGTGGATAAATCGGTGCTGCTCTCAAGCGTCACCGCCATGCGCGACCGTTTCCTGCTGGCCGGCGTGGTCTTATCCATCCTCTTTGCTGGCCTGTTCGTGATTCTTATTCGCCGCGTGCTGACCCGACCGCTGCGTAATGTGATCCATCTTGCCCGGCAATACGCCGCAGGCGATCTCCGCTCCAGCCTGCCCGTGACGCGCCAGGACGAGGTCGGCCAGCTGATCGATGCCATCAACGGCATCGGCGGCGGCCTGCAAAAAATTGTTTTGCAGGTTCGCGAGGCCGCAGGCGAGATCCATTTGGGTACCAACGCGCTGGCCTCCGATACAGGCGAGATTTCAGAGCAGATCAACAAGCAGGCCAGCAGCGTGGAAGAGACCTCCGCCAGCATGGAGCAGCTGGCCGCGACCGTACAGCAAAATGCCGCTAACATGGAGCAAACCCAGCAGCTGGTGGGCGAAACCTCGCTCGCGGTCCATCAGGGCGGTGAAACGGTCACCCACGCGGTGTCGACCATGGACGACATTCGCGAAGCGTCAAAACGCATCGAAGACATCACCCGCGTGATCGAGTCCATCGCTTTCCAGACGAATATTCTGGCGCTGAATGCGGCAGTGGAAGCGGCCCGCGCGGGCGAGCACGGAAAAGGGTTTGCCGTTGTCGCGCAGGAAGTTCGTGCTCTGGCAGGACGCAGCGCTAACGCGGTGAAGGAGATTGAACAGCTGATCGGCGATACGCTCAGAAAAGTGAGTGAGGGCCATGCGCTGTCTGAACAGACGCGCCTGGCGATGGATGACATCATCATTCATATCGATAACATCAGCCAGCTGGTCACCGAGATTAACCATGCGTCACGCGAGCAATCCGCAGGCATAGGCCAGGTGAATCTCGCCATGACCCATATTGGCGAAGCGTCGCATATCAATGCCGATCGTATCTCGCGCAGCGAGCAAACCGCACAAACGCTGCGCGAGAAGGGTTCACACCTGACCCAGCTGGTGAGCCTGTTCCAGCTTAAAAGCTAGCCAACCCTGCCCGTGGCGCGCAGCAGCAGGTCACTTTGTACCTGCTCGCTCATCAGCGTACCGCCACGGGTGTCCAGCATCATATGGCACCACGCCTGCGCCACCGGGGGCGATGCGTGCCGCAGCATTTGGCTGCCGGCGCCCAGTAAAAAGAGCTGTTGAGCAATCTCCCGGCCCTGTGCCTCCTGCGGCTTACGCAGCTTTTGCTGAAGCTGCCGCCAGCTGCGGTCGAAGTGTCTGTCCTGCCCTTTTACCTGTGCAAACTCATCGGCAAGCAGGTCGTGAATACCTGGCTGCTTCGCCAGTACGCGCAGCACGTCCAGGCACATGATATTGCCGGATCCTTCCCAGATGCTGTTCACCGGCATCTCGCGGTACAGGCGGGGAAGTTCACTCTCCTCGCAGTACCCGATTCCTCCCAGTACCTCCATCGCTTCAGCCACAAACGGAATGCCCGCTTTACACACGCTAAATTTCGCGGCCGGGGTAAACAGCCGCGCCCAGGCAGCCTCTTGCGGATCGGCGCGTTTATCCCACGCGCGAGCCAGGCGGAACAGCAGCGCCGTGTGTCCCTCCAGCACCAGCGCCATCCGGCTTAATACCTCGCGCATTAACGGCTGATCGATGAGGTTTTTGCCAAAGGTTTGACGCTGATGGGCATGGTACAGCGCCACCGAGAGCGCCCGCCGCATCAGCCCGTGGCTGCCCAGCGCGCAGTCGAAGCGCGTCAGTCCGCCCATTTTGAGTATCTGCCGAACCCCTTCGCCCTCCTCCCCCAGCAGCCAGCCGGAGGCATCAAGAAACTCCACCTCGCTGCTGGCGTTGGAGCGGTTCCCGAGCTTGTCCTTGAGGCGCTCCAGCCGGACGGCGTTGCGCTGTCCGTCGGGCAAAAAGCGCGGCACAAAAAAGCAGGATAGCCCGCCTTTCGCCTGGGCCAGCACCAGGTGCGCATCACTTTGCGGGACGGAGAAAAACCATTTGTGCCCCACCAGCCGGTAGCTGCCGTCGCTGCATTTCTCCGCTTTGGTGGTGTTACTGAGCACGTCCGAGCCGCCCTGCTTCTCCGTCATCCCCATGCCGATCAGCAGGCCGCGCTTTTGCGCGCCGGGGGCGAGATGAGGATCGTAACGATCGCTCATCAATGGCGTTAGCCAGTCGTGAAAGGCTTTGGGAAGCGCCTGCTGCAACAGCGGCGTCGCGGCAAACGTCATGGTGACGGGACAAAGCGTGCCCGCCTCAACCTGAGCATGCAGGACAAAACGCGCGGCCCGGGCGACAAACGCGCCTTTCCGCGCCTCCTCTTCCCATGCCAGGTTATGTACGCGGTTGGCACACAGCCCCTGCATCAGCAAGTGCCAGGCCGGGTGAAAGCGGACGTCATCCAGCCGCTCTCCGGTGGCGTCATAGCGTAGCAGCTCCGGCGGATTAACGTTAGCCAATCGGCCCAGCTCCAGTGATTCTGCCGTACCAAGCTGCTGGCCAATACTGGCGAGAAGTTCGATATCCCACTCGGCTCCTTCTCGCGTCACCGCGTCACGCAGGGCGCAATCCGAGAGGAAAAGGTTGCTGTTAGAGAGCGGTGCGGGTTGATTGAAAACGGTATGCGTTTGCCAGTGCATGCTGTCTCCCTCCTTCAGTGGCAATGAAGGTAAGTATGGACAGACCCCGTTAACGCTGCATGGGAGTGACGTCACACAGTGGCGATCCCGCTGATATCATTCGTGAAATGGCTCACAGAACATAAGAATAAACTATTTCATCCCTTCGGCTTTGTTGAATAATTTATTCTCCCCCCCTTTCAGTGAGGAAAGTTATGCAACCGGACGCGCACAAACGAGCATTAATTGCAGGCTCCATTGGTAACTTTATCGAGTGGTATGAGTTTGCGGTCTACGGTTTTCTGGCGACCGTCATTGCGAAGAATTTCTTCCAGCTTGAAGGGGAAGCGGGGCTCACCAGCCTGATCCTTACCTACGCCTCATTTGCCATCGCTTTCTTCTTCCGTCCGCTGGGTGCGGTAGTGTTTGGCCGCATCGGTGACCGCATCGGCCGAAAACCGACGCTGATTATTGTGCTGGTGCTGATGACGCTCGCTACCGCCGCCATCGGTCTTGTGCCGGTCTACGCCAGCATCGGTATCGCTGCGCCGCTGATTATCACGCTGCTGCGTATCCTGCAGGGGTTGTTCGCGGGCGGCGAGTACGGCGGTGCGGTCTCGCTGATGACGGAATTTGCCCCACGCGGCAAGCGCGGCCTGTATGGCGCGTGGCAGTCCTTTACCGTGGCGCTGGGCTTGTTAGCGGGCGCAGGCATCGTGGCGCTGCTCTCCGTCCTCCTCATGCCTGAGGCATTGCATGACTGGGGCTGGCGCATTCCGTTCTTCCTGGCGCTGCCCATGGGCGTTGTGGCGCTGTGGCTGCGTGTCAGTATGGAGGAGACGCCAAGCTTTGTGCAGCAGCAGGAAAAATCGCTCGTTGCTCAGGCGGATACCGTCGCCACGGTCAAAGCCATCATGATGGGGATTGGCCGCGTAATGGTCTGGTCCGCGGCGGGGTATACCTATCTGGTCATTATGCCGACCTATCTGCAGTCAGCGCTGCACACCGGGTTTAACCAGGCGCTGCTGATAGCGGTGATATCGAACATTGGTTTTGCGCTAACGATTATCCCGTCAGGGATCCTGAGTGACAGGATTGGCCGCCGTACGGTGATGATTATCGCTACCGTACTGCTGCTGCTCCTCGCCCTGCCGCTGCTGAAAATTTTGCAGGCGGAGTCCAGCACGCTGGCGGTGAAAGCGGTCGTGGTATTGATTGCCGGTGGTCTGGTGGGCATGCTGGCAGGTCCGGGTCCCGCGATGCTTTCGGAGATGTTCCCGACGCGCGTGCGCTATACGGGGCTGGGGCTGGCCTACTCTTTGTCGAACGCGATTTTCTCGGGATGTGCGGGGCTAATCATTACCGGGCTGATTAAGCAGACGGGGAACCTGGATATTCCGGCGTATTACGTGATGGCGACGG
The DNA here is from genome assembly GCF_058788735.1 of Enterobacter sp. FW301-JW81. Classification (NCBI taxonomy): domain Bacteria; kingdom Pseudomonadati; phylum Pseudomonadota; class Gammaproteobacteria; order Enterobacterales; family Enterobacteriaceae; genus Enterobacter; species Enterobacter sp. FW301-JW81. The sequence continues at coordinate 456,799 of NZ_JBYTBA010000004.1, forward strand.
CGGTAGTGAGTATTGTCGCGCTGTTGACGCTGAGGAAGGATGACCATTTGCGGTCGTTAGAGGAGTGAGGTTAATGCCCGGTGGCGCTGCGCTTACCGGGCCTACGGTACCGTGCCTTTGTAGGCCGGGTAAGGCGAAGCCGCCACCCGGCACAACAGGCTATCCCCGCTGACGCACCGCTTCAAACAGGCAGATGCCCGTCGCAACGGAAACGTTCAGGGACGACACGCTGCCCGCCATCGGGATGCTGATCAGCTCATCGCAGTGCTCACGCGTCAAGCGACGCATACCTTCACCTTCAGCCCCCATCACCAGCGCCAGGCGGCCGGTCATTTTGCTCTGATACAGGGTATGATCCGCTTCACCGGCGGTACCGACGATCCAGATGTTCTCTTCCTGCAGCAGACGCATGGTGCGCGCCAGGTTGGTCACGCGGATCAGCGGAACGTTTTCCGCCGCGCCGCAGGCCACTTTCTTCGCCGTCGCATTCAGCTGTGCAGAACGATCTTTCGGCACGATCACCGCATGCACGCCCGCCGCATCCGCGCTGCGCAGACACGCGCCGAGGTTGTGCGGATCGGTTACGCCATCGAGGATCAGGAAGAACGGATTCTCCAGTTCGGCGATCAGATCCGGCAGATCGTTTTCCTGATACTGACGGCCCGGCTTCACGCGGGCGATAATCCCCTGGTGAACCGCGCCTTCACTTTTCTCATCCAGGAACTGGCGATTTGCCAGCTGGATCACCACGCCCTGCGCTTCCAGCGCGTGGATCAGCGGCATCAGACGCTTGTCTTCACGCCCTTTCAGAATAAACACTTCCTGAAAACGCTCCGGTGCGCGCTCCAGCAGGGCCTGCACCGCGTGGATGCCGTAAATCATTTCACTCATTGATGGTTCTCGTAATAAATATTACCCCTCTCCCTGGTGGGGAGAGGGTCAGGGTGAGGGGAAAATTACTCCGCCTGCTTTTTCTTGGCCGCGCGCTTGGCTTTGGTGGCGGCAGCGATTTTCTGGGTCTTAGCAGAAGGCTTTTTCGCTGAACGAGCTTCTTTCTTCGCCGCCTTCGGCTTTTGCTTCTTCTCGCCGCGGAAGGCGCTGTCCGGCTCGAAGTTTACCTTCTTGCCCGCCTGACGACGTTTACTGCCGCCCGGTTTACCGTTACCGGTTTTTTTCGCCCTTTCACGCTCGGTTTTACCGACGTTACGCGGCGCGCGTTCGCTGGAGATCAGGCTGAAGTCGATTTTACGGTCGTCCATATTCACGGCCTCGACCTTCACTTCCACACGGTCGCCCAGACGATAGGTCTGGCCGCCGGATTCACCAATCAGGCGCTGGCCGACCTGGTCGAAGCGATAATAGTCGTTATCCAGGCTGGAAACGTGCACCAGACCGTCGATAAACAGCTCGTCCAGACGAACGAAGAAACCAAAGCCGGTCACGCTGGCAATCACGCCTTTGAAGACGTTACCGACCTGGTCCAGCATAAAGTCACACTTCAGCCAGTCCGCCACGTCACGAGTGGCTTCATCGGCACGACGTTCGGCCATGGAGCAATGCTGACCCAGCTGCAGCATCTCTTCCATCGAATAGTGGTAGCCACCGGTTTCGATGGTGTTCCCTTTGTGGCCCTGCTCCTGCGCCAGCAGATACTTGATCGCGCGGTGCAGGGAGAGGTCAGGGTAACGACGGATCGGCGACGTAAAGTGGGCGTAAGACTGCAGCGCCAGGCCAAAGTGGCCGCGGTTTTCCGGATCGTAAATCGCCTGCTTCATTGAGCGCAGCAGCATCGTCTGCAGCATTTCTGCATCCGGACGATCGCTAATGGACTCCAGCAGCTCGGCGTAATCGCGCGGCTCTGGCTTGTTGCCGCCCGGCAGCTCCAGACCGAGTTCGGCCAGCACGGAGCGGAACGACGTAATGGCTTCCGTGGTCGGCTTATCGTGAATACGGAACAGCGCCGGTTCTTTGGCTTTTTCGACGAAGCGTGCCGCCGAGATATTCGCCAGGATCATACACTCTTCGATGAGCTTGTGCGCATCGTTACGCTGGGTCTGTTCGATACGCTCAATGCGGCGTTCAGCGTTGAAGATAAACTTCGCCTCTTCGCTCTCAAACGAGATCCCGCCGCGCTCTTCGCGCGCCTGGTCCAGCGTTTTGTAGAGGTTATGCAGCTCTTCAATATGTTTGACCAGCGGCGCATACTGCTCGCGAAGCTCCTGGTCGCCCTGCAGCATATGCCAGACCTTGGTATAGGTCAGACGCGCGTGCGAGCTCATTACCGCTTCGTAGAACTTGTAGCCCGTTAAGCGCCCTTTGGTGGAGATGGTCATCTCACAAACCATGCAGAGACGGTCAACCTGCGGGTTCAGGGAGCACAGGCCGTTAGACAGCACTTCCGGCAGCATAGGGACAACCTGCGACGGGAAGTACACTGAGGTGCCACGGCTGCGCGCTTCGTTATCCAGCGGGGTATGCGGACGGACGTAGTAGCTGACGTCCGCAATAGCCACCCACAGACGCCAGCCGCCGCCGCGTTTTTTCTCGCAGTAGACGGCGTCATCGAAGTCGCGGGCGTCTTCACCATCGATCGTGACCAGCGGCAGGGAGCGGAGATCCACGCGGCCCACTTTGGACTCTTCCGGCACTTCTTCACGCAGGCTTTCGATCTGCTCTTCAACCGCTTTCGGCCAGACATATGGAATTTCATGGGTACGCAGCGCCATATCAACGGCCATCGTGGTGCCCATATTATCGCCCAGTACTTCGACGATTTTACCTACCGCCTTGGTGCGACGGGTTGGGCGCTGGGTGAGTTCCACCACCACCACAAAGCCCATGCGGGCACCCATTACCTCTTCAGGTGGGATCAGGATGTCGAAGCTCAGACGGCTGTCGTCCGGCACCACGAAGCCCACGCCCGCGTCAGTAAAGTAGCGGCCAACAATCTGGCTGGTTTTTGGCACCAGAACGCGCACGACGCGCGCTTCGCGGCGACCTTTACGGTCGGCGCCCAGCGGCTGTGCCAGGATCTGGTCACCGTGGATGCACATTTTCATCTGTTCAGATGAAAGGTACAGATCGTCTTTACGCCCTTCAACGCGCAGGAAGCCGAAGCCATCGCGGTGACCAATAACGGTCCCTTTCAGCAGATCGAGGCGTTCTGGCAGCGCGTAGCACTGGCGGCGGGTAAAGACCAGCTGCCCGTCGCGCTCCATTGCGCGCAGGCGGCGGCGAAGGGCTTCAATTTGCTCTTCACCTTCAATGTTTAATTCAACGGCAAGTTCTTCACGATTGGCGGGTTTTTCGCGTTTTGTTAAGTGTTCAATGATGAACTCGCGGCTGGGGATAGGATTCGCGTATTTTTCGGCTTCGCGTTCCTGGAAAGGATCGTGTGACATGTCGGTTCCTCCGTTGTCAGCTCCGGTGGAAATTTTCTTCATTCCACCAGCAATAATTTATAAAGCGGTTGATTCTCTTCAACCAAATCGGCCAGCGTGTAGTTATCCAGTTCCATGAGAAAACTTTGCACGGCCTTAGAAAGCGCCTGTTTCAGGCGACAAGCGGGCGTAATGTGGCAGAACTCGCTGCTGCAGTTCACCAGAGATAGCGGTTCCAGTTCACGTACCACATCGCCAACACGAATACTCTGTGCCGGTTTACCGAGACGGATCCCACCATTCTTCCCGCGGACGGCAGCAACGTATCCGGCACGGCTAAGTTGATTGATTATTTTGACCATATGATTACGGGATACGCCGTAGACCTCTGTCACTTCAGAGATACTGGTCATTTTCCCATCGGGTAACGACGCCATGTAGATCAGCGCACGTAAGCCGTAATCGGTGAAACTTGTTAACTGCACATCAACCTCAGGAAAAAGGGAAATCGCGGACAAACCGCAGAGATATTCATTAATGATGATAAACCAGCCAGATAGTTGGCGGCTAATTTATTTGACAGACGGGGCGAAAAAGCGGAGATCCAGGAGCGGTCGCCGGATGGCGCTACGCTTATCCGGCCTACGGGTCACCCCGCAGGCCAGCATTCACGAAGATTATGCGTCGAACGGGTCGCGCAGGATCATCGTTTCAGTACGATCCGGGCCGGTTGAGATAATGTCGATCGGCACTTCGGTCAGTTCTTCAATGCGCTTGATGTAATCCAGCGCCGCCTGAGGCAGGCCGCTACGCTCTTTCACACCGAAGGTGGTCTCAGACCAGCCCGGCATGGTTTCGTAGATTGGCTCGATGCCTTCCCAGTCGTCAGCTGCCAGCGGAGTGGTGGTCACTTCGCGGCCATCTGGCATACGGTAGCCTACGCAGATTTTCACTTCTTTCAGGCCGTCCAGTACGTCCAGCTTGGTCAGGCAGAAGCCAGACAGGGAGTTAATCTGCACTGCACGACGCACGGCAACCGCATCCAGCCAGCCGGTACGACGACGACGACCGGTGGTCGCGCCAAACTCGTTACCCTGCTTGCACAGGAACTCGCCGGTTTCATCAAACAGCTCGGTCGGGAATGGACCCGCACCCACGCGAGTGGAGTACGCTTTGATGATGCCCAGAACGTAGTTCACATAGCGTGGACCCAGGCCAGAGCCGGTCGCCACGCCACCTGCGGTGGTGTTAGAAGAGGTTACGTACGGATAGGTACCGTGGTCGATGTCCAGCAGCGTACCCTGCGCACCTTCAAACATGACGAAATCGCCACGCTTGCGCGCCTGGTCCAGCAGATCGGATACATCAACAACCATACCGGTCAGAATGTCTGCAATCGCCATGACGTCATCCAGCACTTTCTGGTAGTCAACAGCGTCAGCTTTGTAGAAATTCACCAGCTGGAAGTTGTGATATTCCATCACTTCTTTCAGTTTTTCAGCAAAAGTTGCTTTGTCGAAGAGGTCACCCACGCGCAGACCGCGACGTGCAACTTTATCTTCATAAGCCGGGCCGATACCACGACCGGTGGTACCGATCGCTTTCGCGCCGCGTGCTTTTTCACGCGCAACGTCCAGCGCCACGTGATAATCCAGGATCAGCGGGCAGGCTTCAGAGAGCAGCAGACGCTCACGAACAGGGATACCACGGTCTTCCAGACCTTTCATCTCTTTCATCAGCGCAGCTGGAGACAGCACAACGCCGTTACCGATGATGCTGGTGACGTTTTCGCGAAGAATGCCTGATGGAATCAGATGGAGGACGGTTTTTTCACCGTTGATTACGAGAGTATGGCCTGCGTTGTGACCGCCCTGGTAGCGTACAACATATTTAGCCCGTTCAGTCAGAAGATCAACAATCTTCCCTTTACCTTCGTCACCCCATTGGGTGCCCAGTACGACGACGTTGTTACCCATTTTTTTCAAAATCACCGTTTGCTTAAAAATGGATTCTACCATCGCTTTTTCAGATATACAGCACTTTTTGACCTCAAAGTACGCCAAATCCGACCACTTTTTGATCAGCCAATCGTTTTCCTCAACATGTAGTAGATAACGATGCCAGCAACCACAAGACCGCCGCCAAAACGACGCAAAATATTATCCGGAAGTTGGCTCATTGTGGCGATCATACGACGCCACGCGCGCGGATAAAGCATCGGACCCAGTCCTTCCAGGACTAAAACGAGCGCCAGTGCCAGCCAGATCGTTGAATTCATTTTTAATCCTTATAAAAGAAAACCACCGCTCCGTTGGGAGCGGTGGTTTGAATACTCAAACGAGCCTGAGTTTATCGCGTTGCGTTAGTCGGCGTCTTCATATAACGGAAGAAATCGCTGTCCGGGCTGAGCACCATCACATCCTGGTTGCTCTGGAAGCTATTCTCATAGGCGCGCAGGCTACGGATAAAGGCGTAGAAGTCGGGATCCTGGCTGAAGGCATCAGCGAACAGCTTCGCGGCTTCCGCATCACCTTCACCGCGCAGAATACGGCCCTGACGCTCAGATTCTGCCAGCGTCTTGGTGACTTCGTAATCCGCTGCGGCACGCAGCTTCTCAGCCTCTTCCTGACCCTGTGAACGGTGACGACGGGCTACCGCTTCACGCTCGGCGCGCATACGGTTGTAAATCGCCTCGGACACTTCCACCGGCAGGTTGATCTGCTTGATACGCACGTCAACCACTTCGATACCCAGCGCGGCCATACTGTTCGGGTTGATCACCGGCACTTTGCCGTTGGTTTCAGCCTGAACGCGTTCTGCCGCTTTGGCAATCGCATCATCTGCAGCCGGCGTTGAGACTTCATCTTCCGTGCCCGCTGTACCGGAGTTCAGCGCATCACGCACTTCCAGCGTCAGACGACCGCGGGAGTCGGTGACGATATCTTTCACATCCAGACGACCAATCTCAGAGCGCAGACGGTCAGAGAACTTACGTTTCAACAGCACTTCCGCCTGAGAAACGTCGCCGCCGCCTGTCGCCAGGAAGTAACGGCTGAAATCACTGATGCGCCATTTGATATAGGAATCAACGATCAGGTCTTTCTTCTCTTTCGTTACGAAACGGTCGGCCTGGTTATCCATCGTCTGGATACGCGCATCGAGCGTTTTCACCGACTGAATGAACGGCACCTTGAAGTGCAGACCCGGCTCATAAATCACCGGCCGCTTGTCACCGTCACGGACGACGCTGCTGAACTGGAATTTGATCCCACGCTCGCCTTCTTTAACCACAAAGATCGAGGTATACAGCACGACCAGTACGATGACGATGATCGCAATAACTGACTTACGCATCCTTATTCCCCCTGACGCTGGTAGTCGTTACGCTGCGCGTTAGCACGGCGTTGGTCCATAATGTCACCATCGTTCGAAGAAGGCGTTGTGTTCGCGCTGGCGCTGCCTGAAGAGGCTGGTGGCAGACGCAGCAGGTTATTCGCACCGCTGGTGTCTTTCGCAGCCGGTGCAGAACCGCCCTTCAGCATCTGGTCCAGCGGCAGGACCATCAGGTTTCCGCCTTTGCTGTCGTTAACCAGCACTTTACGCGTGTGGCTGAGCACTTTTTCCATGGTCTCGATATAGAGACGCTCGCGGGTAATTTCCGGAGCCGCTTTATATTCCGGCAGGATCTTCGCGAAACGCGCCACTTCACCCTGGGCTTCCAGGATGGTCTGGGTCTTGTACGCGCGCGCTTCTTCAAGAATACGCTGCGCCTGACCGTTAGCACGCGGCTGAACTTCGTTGGTGTACGCTTCCGCTTCACGGATGTACTGCTGTTCGTTTTCACGGGCAGCAATCGCGTCATCAAACGCGGCTTTCACCTCTTCCGGCGGACGAGCGGCCTGGAAGTTAACGTCCAGCAGAGTGATACCCATGTTGTACGGACGAATGGTCTCTTCCAGCTCACGCTGGGTATCGCTACGAATAACGGTACGACCTTCGGTCAGAATACGGTCCATGGTGTACTTGCCGATTACCCCGCGCAGGGCGCTATCGGTCGCCTGGCGCAGACTGTCATCGGCGCTGGTCACGCTAAACAGATAACGTTCAGGATCGGTGACGCGGTACTGCACGTTCATCTCAACGCGCACCACGTTCTCATCAGACGTCAGCATCACACCCGATGCCGCCAGTTCACGGACAGATTCCACGTTTACCGCGGTCACGTCGTCAATGAAGGTCGGCTTCCAGTTCAGGCCCGGCTCAACCAGATGGCTGAACTTACCAAAACGCGTAACGACGCCGCGTTCCGCTTCTTTAATGGTGTAGAACCCGGTAGCAGCCCAGATGATTACTACGGCAGCGGCAACAATGCCCACCACGCGGCCACCCATTTGCGGGCGCGGCCCCTGGGTGGAATTTCCACCTGAGCCAGAGCCTTTACCTCCGCCAAGACCACCAAGCTTCTTGCTTAGCTTGCGGAAGATATCATCCAGATCCGGCGGCCCCTGCTCGCGACCACCTTTGTTGCCATTTCCCCCAGAGTTGCCGCCTTGATTATTGCTGCTTCCCCACGGGTCGCGGTCCTGTCCGTTATTACCGGGCTGATTCCACGCCATGTATATGCTCCATATTTGTTATGCAAGGGCGAATTATTCAGGCATCCCCTTTCTGATCAGACGATATAGTCGACCAGCGCAGGTTCTTGTTTACAGAGGCGACGCCAGTCAACGATCGGCATACGCACCTGCATCCCCACGCTGCCGTCATCCTCCATCCACTCTTTTTCTATCGCCTGAAGCTGATAAAACCGGCTGCGCAGCCTGCCTTCCTGTGGCGGCAATCGCAGCGTGTGCTGGGCTACCTCACCGGAAAGACGTTCTGTCAAAGCCTGGAAAAGCAGTGGCACACCAATACCGGTCTGGGCAGAAAGCCAGACCCGAATCGGTTTGTTCTCTTCATCTCGGTCGATACGCGGCTCGAAATCCTCCAGCATATCGATCTTGTTCATCACCAACAGAGTTGGGATCTCGTGGGCGTCGATCTCTTCGAGCACCACGTTTACCGCGTCGATGTTCTCCTGCACGCGGACGTCTGCAGCGTCAATCACGTGTACCAGCAGGGTCGCCTGTCGCGTCTCCTGCAGGGTCGCTTTAAACGCCGCGACCAGGTCGTGCGGCAGATGGCGGATAAACCCTACGGTATCCGCCAGCACCGTCTCGCCGACGTCCGCAACGTCGATACGACGCAGCGTTGGGTCCAGGGTCGCAAACAGCTGGTCTGCGGCATACACCTGGGCCTCAGTAATCTGGTTAAACAGGGTGGACTTACCGGCGTTGGTATACCCCACCAGCGACACCGTCGGGATGTCGGCTTTTGAGCGCGCGCGGCGCCCTTGCTCACGCTGTTTCTCAACGCGTTCCAGACGTGAGAGGATCTGGGTAATACGGCCACGCAGCAAACGACGGTCGGTTTCGAGCTGGGTCTCACCCGGACCGCGCAAACCAATCCCGCCTTTCTGTCTTTCAAGGTGGGTCCAGCCACGCACAAGCCGCGTCGCCAGATGGCGCAACTGCGCCAGCTCAACCTGCAGCTTACCTTCGTGGGTACGTGCACGCTGAGCAAAAATATCTAAAATCAAACCCGTGCGATCGATAACACGGCATTCGCAAAGACGTTCCAGGTTACGTTCCTGAGCCGGAGACAGCGCATGGTCAAACAGCACGACTGACGCGCCGGTTGCTTTTACGGCATCCGCAATTTCAACTGCTTTACCTTCACCAACAAAATACTTTGGGTGCGGCGCTTTACGGCTACCGGTAATCACCTGCATTGCTTCGACACCGGCGGAAGAGACCAGAGATTCAAACTCCTGGAGGTCTTCCATATCTTTGTCTTGCGAAAAATAGATGTGTACCAGCACCGCCTGCTCACCGGCATCATAACGGTCAAACAAGCGTATAATCCTCAAAAAAGATCAGCGGGGAACGCAGGATCGCTGGCTCCCCGTGTGGATAACAGCGCGAAACCTTACTCGGTATCTTCGCTGTCCTGCGCTGGCGTAGAAGAGCCCTGCGCGTTGCTGCCATGATGGTAGTTACTACCAGTGCCGCCGCCAGCGTTATTGCTGTGATGAGAGACCGGACGAGACGGAACAACAGTAGAAATAGCGTGCTTGTAAACCATCTGGCTGACCGTGTTTTTCAACAGGATCACAAACTGATCGAAAGACTCAATCTGACCTTGCAGCTTAATACCATTCACCAAATAAATAGAAACTGGAACACGTTCCCGACGCAATGCGTTCAGGAACGGATCTTGTAAAGATTGCCCCTTAGCCATTCTATCTTTTCCTTATATGCTTGTTTTGTACTTAGAACCTTGCGATTCTGAAAAATTGCGCACGATACGACTCAATTGTACACATTCAGTGAGCGATATCACCAACAACCTCAATCACTTCGTTTAACGCCTGTTGTGGTTTTTCACTGTCTAACCAGTGAACCCCCTCCCAACCGCGCAACCAGGTGATCTGGCGCTTCGCTAACTGTCTCGTGGCGCAAACACCTCGATAAACCATTTCATCGTATGAAATCTCACCTTCAAGATACGACCACATCTGGCGGTATCCCACACAACGAATGGAAGGCATGTCCGTATGCAAATCTCCACGGGCAAATAGCGCCCGCACTTCTGCTTCAAAATCTGAAGCTAACATCTGATGAAAACGCTGCTCAATTCGCTGATGGAGCAGTTCACGGCTCGCCGGGGCGATGGCGAACTGATGCACCTGATACGGCAGAGCGTCTCCTGACGTTTGCGTCAGTTCCGTTAAAGTTTTACCCGAAATGAAAAAAACTTCCAGTGCCCGGGAAAGCCTTTGCGGATCATTTGGATGGATTCGCGCTGCCGCAACCGGGTCAATCTCCGCCAGTTGCTTATGCAAAACGTCCCAACCCTGCTCTGCCGCCTGCTGCTCAATTTTCGCTCTTACTTCCGGGTCCGCTGATGGCAAAGGAGAAAGCCCCTCCAGCAACGCCTTGAAATAGAGCATGGTTCCGCCAACCAACAGCGGTATACGTCCCGCCGCCGTTATCTCGGCCATCTCGGCTAAGGCATCCCGGCGGAAATCCGCTGCGGAGTAGGCCTGAGCCGGGTCGAGAATATCCAGCAAACGGTGCGGTGCCGCGCGCAGCTCTTCTGCGTCAGGCTTCGCCGTGCCGATGTCCATCCCTCGGTAGATGAGGGCGGAGTCGACGCTAATCAACTCTACAGGCAAAACTTTACGCAACTCAATGGCTAGCGCCGTTTTGCCGGAGGCCGTTGGGCCCATTAAAAAAATTGCCTTAGGCAGGCTCGCCTTACTTACGTCAATCATGTTTCAGGGCGTTCATCGCCGTTTGTAAATCAACAGGTTGTAATAATCCACCCGGCGGCGTCTTCACCAGATGCGGGCAGAGGCGTTCCACCTCCGCCAGCACGCTAATGGCCTGTGCCATACTCCACGGCGCGTGTTCGCTTGCCAGATGGCGGGCGATCCACTGCGCGGTGTTAGCGGCATCAAACGACGTTTGCTGCGCCAGGTAGCCTATCAGTTCAGGAATCAAGTTTTGTAAATTTTGTTGGCGTAAGGGTAAAGGCACTGCACGAATTGTCACATGTTGTGGTTCAAGCACCATTTCTATACCCATTTGCGCCAGCTGTGGCTCGGCGCGCTGCAATACCCTTGTTTCTTCAGGGGATATCTTCAGACGAACCGGGATCAGCAGCGGCTGCGCGCAGGCCGCATTTGCACCCGGTGTGAGCTGCACCTGTTTGAGCCAGCGTTCAGCGACCGGCAGTGCCAGGAGCATCAACTTACCGTCACGTTCAAGCAGCGCCATATCCGGCGCAATAATTGTTAGTACCCGGCCAAAACTCTGGCTGTGACCGTCCAGCGACGGCGGCGATACCGGAATGGATTCTTTACGCTCCACGGCCGGCGTTTCCAGCAGTTTGCGATACAACGCCCCCTGCTGCTTTTGATAGCCAGGCTGGGCATTCGGGTAGTTCGCTCCCGTCGGGCGCGGTGCGGCCCCTGCCGAGGAGAAACGCGGGGCTTCCGGCTCACGCGCGGCGGCAGGCTCAGCAAAATGGTTACGACCCGCGGCGACGCGGTTTTCCGGGAACGGTCGCGGTGCAGGCTCTGCGTTTTCCAGCGGCAACGTGGGTTCAACCCGCTGTTGCAGCACGCTCAGCACGCCCTGATAGATAAAATCATGCACCAGCCGCGACTGGTGGAACCGCACTTCGTGCTTGGCGGGATGAACGTTCACATCCACCTGATGCGGGTCGATCTCCAGATACAGCACGAAAGCGGGTTGCTGATCGGCCCCGAGCTTGTCTTCGCAGGCCTGGCGAATGGCGTGGTTAATAAGACGGTCGCGCATCATGCGTCCGTTTACGTAGCAATACTGAATCTCCGCGAACGCCGCGCTGCTGGCGTTCGGGTCAGCCACCCACCCGCGCAGCGCCAGATCGCCATGCTGCCACTCAATGGCCAGCGCCTGTTCCAGAAACGGCGTACCGCAGATTGCCCCCAAACGGCGTTCTTTCTGCCCGCCTTCTGCCACCGCGCGATACTGGCGCATCACCTTGCCGTTGTGGCTGAGGTTAATGGTGACATCGAAACGCGCCAGCGCGATGCGACGTATGATCTCGTCGATATGGCCGAATTCGGTTTTTTCGGTACGCATAAACTTGCGTCGGGCGGGAGTGTTGTAGAACAGATCCAGGACTTCCAGCGTCGTACCGACAGGATGCGCGGCGGGTTTGACCGTCACATCCATATCGCGCCCTTCGGCGTAAGCCTGCCAGGCTTCCTGCTGTTCAGCGGTGCGGGAGGTCAGCGTTAAGCGCGAAACCGAGCTGATACTGGCCAGCGCTTCACCGCGAAAACCGAGGCTAATGATCGCTTCCAGGTCATCCAGAGAGGCAATTTTGCTGGTGGCGTGTCGGGCCAGCGCCAGCGCCAGCTCGTCTTTTTTAATGCCGCACCCGTTGTCGCGGATGCGAATAAGCTTCGCACCGCCGCGTTCGATATCAATATCGATGCGGGTCGCGCCCGCATCAAGGCTGTTTTCCACCAGCTCTTTCACCACCGACGCAGGGCGTTCCACCACCTCGCCGGCGGCGATTTGGTTCGCAAGCTGCGGCGGTAGAACCTGAATCGGCATGAATTCTCCTTAGTTTGTCGCTGTCATCTCGCCCGGCAGCGCGGCACTGGCCGTCTGGGCAGCTCCGCCCTGCGGCGCGGACTGCAGAGGATGCGCCTCAAAATATTTGCGCAAGCCGTTATAAATCGCTTCGGCAATTTGTTGCTGATAGCTGTCGCTGCCCAACAAACGCTCTTCGCTGTTATTGCTGATAAAACCCGTTTCCACGAGGATCGATGGAATATCTGGCGAACGCAGAACCCCCAGGCTCGCATGCTCCGGACGGCGCTTGTGCAATGCCCCGATGCCCTGCAGCTGGTTCAGTACGTTAGTGGCGACATCATACCCGACGCGCTGGGAATGACCGAACTGTAAATCCAGCACCGCCTGGCTGAGATACGGGTCAGACTGGCTGTTAGCCAGCACATCACCCGCACCGCCCAGCAGTTCAGACTGTTTCTCATGCTCTTCAAGCCAGTTTGCCATTTCGCTGTTGGCGCGACGGTTCGACAGCACCCAAACCGAGGCGCCGGTCGCGCTACGATTCGGTGCGGCATCCGCATGGATGGAGACCAGGAAGTTTGCGTTTTGCTTACGCGCCACGTCCGAGCGTCCCATTACGGAGATAAAGTAATCCCCGTCGCGGGTTAACACGCCTTTAAACATCGGATCGTCGTTTAACAGCGCCCTGAGCTTGCGGGCCACCGCGATTGTGACGTTTTTCTCCCGCGTGCCGCCCGGGCCAATCGCCCCCGGATCTTCCCCGCCGTGACCCGCATCAATAGCGATAATCACCTTGTCGCCGCTGACCGTCGCGCGTCGCGCGCTGGCCGCCGGACGCGTCACCGTATTGCTGCTGGTTGCCGCAGTAATGCGATCGTTCTGCGATTTAAACGGATTACGCGCAGGTTCAGAAGGACGCGGCGTATACACCGGTTCTTCCACGCGCTTCGCGACGACCGGCGGCGGTGGAGGCGCGTCGGCATTGATCGTAAAGACCACCGTATAGTTCGCCCCGTTTTGCTGCTTCACCGCCTTCGTTTTACCCTTTTCGGTCAGATCGACCACCAGGCGTAACGACTGGCTATCCTGCGGCGTTCCCGAACGGATGCTTTTCACCAGGTTGTTACCGCTGAAGCGCAGCGGCAGCCCCTGGATCACGCCCGTCTGTTTGATATCCAGCGCCACGCTGTGGCTGTCTGGCTGTGAGAACGAATATTCAGGATCGCCCATAAAGCTGAACGTGATCCGGGCCTGGCTTTCGCCGTTTGATACCTGAATATCTGAGAGGTTTGCGGCCCCGGCCTGCGCGCACAGCAGCACCGTGGCAGCCAACAACCAACCTTTAACGCGATTTATCATCCCGTCATCCCTACGCTTAACCGGCCAGACGGGCCAGTAAGGAACTGCCTGATGAGGAAACTGCACTGATGCGTGCCTCACGCCCTTGTGCCTGGTAATCTAAGTGAATTTCGACATCCGGGTCAGGCAACACACCCGCACCTTGTTGCGGCCACTCCACCAGGCAGATGGCATCATTGGCAAAATAATCACGGATCCCCATAAATTCCAGCTCCTCAGGATCCGCAAGGCGGTATAAATCGAAGTGGTACACCATAAGATTTTCAAGGGTGTACGGTTCTACCAGCGTGTAGGTTGGGCTTTTCACATTCCCGTTATGCCCTAACGCCTGCAAAAAACCCCGGCTGAAGGTGGTTTTACCCGCACCTAAATCACCATACAGATAAATGACGGTTGCCCCCTGACAGGCCTGCGCCACGCGCTTGCCGAGTTCTAAAGTGGCTTGTTCATCAGGTAAAAGAATCGCTCGATTAGTCATTTTCTACGTCAATCACATCCGGGTTAACAACACGCCGCAGCGTGCAAAAGAGATCGGTGGCCAGCATACCGCGTGTACCGTAACGCGCAGCCAGTGTATCTGCCGCGGCGCCGTGGGCCACGCAGCCCGCACAGGCTGCATCATAAAGGGGAAGTTTCTGTCCAAGCAACGCGCCAATGACACCGGAAAGCACGTCGCCCATTCCGCCACTCGCCATGCCCGCATTTCCGGCATCAATAATGCCCTGTGCCTCATCGCTGGCGACAACGGTTCCTGCCCCTTTCAAAACAGCAACACCTCCGTAACGTTTTACCAGACGCTGAGCAGAAAGTAAGCGATCGCTTTCAATTTCTGCCACGCTGCAGTTAAGCAGCCGCGCGGCTTCGCCGGGGTGTGGCGTCAGAATGCGATTGTGACGCTTATCCGGATTGATTGCCAGAAGGTTCAGCGCGTCGGCATCCCACAGCATCGGTTTACGAAAATTCTCGACCTTTTGCAGGGCCTGTTTACCCCACGCCTGCTGCCCTAGCCCAGGCCCAATGACGACCACATCCGCCCATTCAAGGCTTTCCTCAAGGGTCGGAAGCGTAAGCTCATGGACCATCAGCTCCGGTCGGGCGGTGATTATAGGCGCAATATTCTCAGTGCGAGTGAGTACTCGCACTAAACCGACCCCGCTTCGCAATGCCGCTTCACCGGCCATGCGGATAGCGCCCGCCGTGCCCTGGTCACCGCCAACAATCACCAGCTTGCCGTGATCGCCTTTGTGGGACGTCGGACGTCGGGGCGGAAGCCACTCGGCAAGCTGCGACGCATCAAACCGCGCGAGGTGCGTATCCTGCCCGGCCAGCCAGCTCTCAAGCCCCAGCGCAGCGTGGTGCAACGCGCCGACCACATCCCGCGCTTTGCCGGTCAGTAAACCCGGCTTCAGGGCGATGAAGGTTACCGTATGCGCAGCCTGAATTACCGCGCCCGGCGTCGCCCCCGTTTGTGCAATCAGGCCCGACGGAATATCCAGCGCGACCACCGGCGCGGAATGCCTGTTAGCGCGTGCAATGAGCGCGGCAATGTTCTCGCGAGGCGCGCTGCGCAGGCCGGTGCCGAGCAGGCCATCAACAATCAGATCAACATCCTCTGGCCAGACGATATCAGCCGCGTGAATCACACCGCCTGCATTCAGCCATGCGTCTCGCGCCGCGCTGGCCTCCTCCGGCAGCGGCTTATCACTCTCAAGAGCCAGTAACGTAACGCGCAGACCTGCTGCAACCGCAAGACGGGCAACGACGTAGCCGTCTCCGCCATTATTGCCGTGCCCGCATAACACCAGCCAGTGAACGGCCTGCGGGTACGCGCCGCCGGCAACGTTAAACGCCGCCTCTCCTGCGCGCTGCATCAGTTCATAAAGGGTGATGCCGAGACTGTCCGCAGCCTCTTTTTCGGCATGCCGGAGCGCGTCCGCATGCCAGATGGAATGTGGTATACTTGCGGGGTTTTTCTTCACCGTATGGTCCGTCATGTCACAGCCCCTCGATCTCAATCAGTTAGCGCAAAAAATTAAACAGTGGGGTGCTGAGCTCGGCTTCCAGAAAGTGGGGATTACCGATACCGACCTCTCCGCCAGCGAGCCGAAACTGCAGGACTGGCTGGATAAACAATACCACGGCGAAATGGAATGGATGGCGCGTCATGGCATGATGCGCGCCCGTCCACACGAGCTTTTGCCGGGCACGTTACGCGTCATCAGCGTGCGCATGAACTACCTGCCCGCCAACGCGGCCTTTGCGCGCACGCTAAAAAACCCCTCTCTGGGTTACGTCAGCCGGTACGCCCTGGGGCGTGATTACCATAAGCTCTTGCGTAACCGCTTAAAAAAACTCGGGGAAACTATTCAGCAGCACTGTGTTTCGCTGAATTTTAGACCCTTTGTCGACTCTGCGCCCATTCTTGAGCGCCCGATCGCTGAAAAAGCCGGGCTTGGCTGGACAGGTAAGCACTCACTTATCCTTAGCCGCGACGCCGGATCGTTCTTCTTCCTGGGTGAACTGCTGATTGATTTACCGCTGCCGGTAGACGGCCCGGTAGAGGAAGGCTGCGGACGCTGCGTGGCCTGCATGACCATCTGTCCGACGGGTGCCATCGTTGAGCCCTATACCGTTGATGCACGACGCTGTATCTCTTACCTCACCATCGAACTGGAAGGGGCGATCCCTGAAGAATTTCGACCGCTTATCGGAAACCGGATCTACGGCTGTGACGACTGCCAGCTCATTTGCCCGTGGAACCGCTATTCGCAGCTCACGGATGAAGAGGATTTCAGCCCGCGTAAGGCGCTGCATGCGCCGCAGCTCATTGAACTGTTCGCCTGGACCGAAGCCTGGTTCCTGAAAGTGACGGAAGGTTCGGCCATTCGCCGCATCGGTCATCTGCGCTGGCTGCGTAATGTTGCCGTTGCGCTGGGGAATGCTCCGTGGGATGAAGCGAATATCCGGGCGCTTGAAAGCCGCAGAGGTGAGCACCCACTTCTTGATGAACACATAGAATGGGCGATTACGCAGCAAATCGAGAAGCGTAATGCCTGCGTGGTGGAGGTGCAGCTACCGAAGAAACAGCGTCTGGTGAGAGTGATAGAGAAAGGGCTTACGCGGGATGCCTGAACTATTCACAGCCTGTGAATAAAATTACAAACTCAAGCGCTATCTGGGCTTGAGAAAAGATCAAGTGATCTCGATAACATTTTGAAATGAAAATTTATACTTAAAATACAAGGGAATACAAAGATACTATTCACCCTGCTAAGTTTTGGTCCTGTTCCGCTAAAGCGCAGTTTCTGTGGATAACTCTGTTTACAAGAGTATTTCAGATGCAATAGAAAACGTCCCCAGTGAATCTTTTCGCTGTGGATATTTTATAGATAAAGAAGAATTTGGAGCGGGAAACGAGACTCGAACTCGCGACCCCGACCTTGGCAAGGTCGTGCTCTACCAACTGAGCTATTCCCGCTTGGGTGGTCCGTGCTGTGGAAGCACTTTCAAATTTTGGAGCGGGAAACGAGACTCGAACTCGCGACCCCGACCTTGGCAAGGTCGTGCTCTACCAACTGAGCTATTCCCGCTTGGGTGGTCCGTGCTGTGGAAGCACTTTCAAATTTTGGAGCGGGAAACGAGACTCGAACTCGCGACCCCGACCTTGGCAAGGTCGTGCTCTACCAACTGA
>NZ_JBYTBA010000005.1:0-405021 GCF_058788735.1 Enterobacter sp. FW301-JW81
GGTCTCCCCATGTGAGAGTAGGGAACTGCCAGGCATCAAATTAAGTAGTAAGCCGGTGCATAAATCCGGTGGTTACAAGCAGTCTTCGGTGGAGCGGTAGTTCAGTCGGTTAGAATACCTGCCTGTCACGCAGGGGGTCGCGGGTTCGAGTCCCGTCCGTTCCGCCACTTATTAAAAGCCCTGAGTTAACGCTCAGGGCTTTTTTCTTATCTGTTGCCTCATTATTGCTAAATCAGCAAAAATCCTCTGCGTTTTACGATCTTTTTCTTCATAACCGCTGCAGCGATAATTCTCCTCAGTTAACAAACATTATGAATAACGAGGATTATATGACTCTCCCTGCATTTGGTCTGGGCACATTCCGCCTGAAAGACGACGTTGTGATCGCATCGGTTAAAACCGCACTTGAACTGGGCTATCGCGCAGTTGATACGGCACAGATCTATGAAAATGAAGCTGCCGTTGGACAAGCTCTCCAAGAGAGCGGTGTGCCGCGTAATGAGCTGTTCATCACTACAAAGATCTGGATTGAAAACCTCAGCAAAGACAAGCTGATCCCGAGCCTGAAAGAGAGCCTGAAGAAATTGCGCACCGACTATGTGGATCTGACGCTGATTCACTGGCCATCACCGAACGATGCCGTTTCTGTGGAAGAATTCATGCAGGCCCTTCTGGAAGCAAAAGCTCAGGGCTTGACCCGTGAAATTGGTATCTCCAACTTCACCATTCCGCTGATGGAAAAAGCCATTGCCGCTGTAGGTGCAGAAAATATTGCGACCAACCAGATTGAACTGTCTCCTTACCTGCAGAACCGCAAAGTCGTGGATTGGGCAAAACAGCACGATATCCACATCACCTCATACATGACGCTGGCCTATGGTAAAGCGCTGAAAGATGAAGTGATTACGCGTATCGCTGAGAAACACAACGCGACTGCCGCGCAGGTCATTCTGGCATGGGCGATGGGTGAAGGTT
Organism: Enterobacter sp. FW301-JW81; assembly: GCF_058788735.1. Taxonomy (NCBI): domain Bacteria; kingdom Pseudomonadati; phylum Pseudomonadota; class Gammaproteobacteria; order Enterobacterales; family Enterobacteriaceae; genus Enterobacter; species Enterobacter sp. FW301-JW81. The sequence goes on from NZ_JBYTBA010000005.1 coordinate 976, forward strand.
ATGCCGTGATCCCATCTTCAACTAAACGTGAAAACCTGGCCAGCAACCTGTTAGCAACGGATCTTCAGCTGGATGCTGACGATAAAAAAGCGATCGCAGCCCTGGAGTGCAACGATCGTCTGGTTAGCCCGGAAGGCTTAGCGCCTGACTGGGATTGATATTAACCCCCCCTCTGTACTCTAAACCCTCACACAGCTCCTTCGGGAGCTGTTTTTATATGCTCGCTCAGGAAGTCAATAAAGGCCCTGATGCGCGTGCTTACCGCTCTGTCACTGTAATACACTGCGCTAAAAGGCATCTCTACCGGTAGACGCTTATCGGCCATTATCTCCACGAGCTCACCGCGCGCAATTTCTTTATCAATCATGTAATCCGACAAACAGGCGATGCCATTACCGGTGAGGCACAGCTGTTTTAGCGTTTCCCCGCTGTTCGACGATAACCCGCAAGTAATTTCATGCAGCTGGCCATCATGACAGGCGACAGGCCAGGTGTTCAGCGACACAGGCTCCGTAAAGCCCAGGCACAGGTGCTGCTTCAATTCTTCAACCGTCTCCGGTTTACCATGTTCGGCAATATAGTCTGGTGATGCGATAATTTTGCGGTAGCTGGCAAACAGAGGGCGGGCACGCAGGCTTGAGTCTGTCAGGGTTCCCGCGCGGATGGCCACATCCACTTTTCGCTCGATGAGGTTGATAAACGTCTCTGAGGAGACCAGAGAGAGCGTCATCTCCGGATAACGTTCGCGGAAAGGCTTGATCAGCGGCATCAGAAAGTGAAGCACAACCGGCGTGGCCGCATCAATGCGCAGCAACCCACGCGGGGTGCTGCGGGTCTCCATAATCTCCGTCTCCGCTGCGGCCATCTCCTGCAGTACCGACTGCACGCGGCGGAAATAACGCTCTCCTTCTTCCGTCAGGCTCAGCTGCCGCGTCGTTCGGTTGAGCAGACTTACCCCCAGCTTCATCTCCAGTTTTTTTACCGAGCGGCTAATGGCGGAGTTGGCCTGCCCCAGCTGTTCGGCGGCCCGGCTAAAACTGCCGCTTTCGACGACGGCGACAAAGATTGTCAGCTCTTCAGACGTTGCTTTCATTGTTGCACCACCTGCAAAATTCAATTGATATTTTGACCATTTTTGTTATTTAAGCACTGGCGCATACTGCCTGTCATCTTAATCCTGATGATACGGAGTATTTTATGCCACTGGCGCTACTTGCCCTGACGATCAGTGCCTTTGCAATTGGCACGACCGAATTTGTTATCGTAGGACTGGTTCCTACCATTGCTAACCAGCTTGCGATCTCGCTGCCCTCAGCTGGGCTGCTGGTATCTATCTACGCCCTGGGCGTCGCCGTTGGTGCGCCGGTCCTGACGGCGCTGACCGGGCGCTTCCCACGTAAGCAGCTGTTAGTCGCGCTGATGGTGCTGTTCACTGCCGGCAACATTCTGGCCTGGAAGGCGCCGGACTACACCACTCTGGTGATTGCCCGTCTGTTGACCGGCCTTGCACACGGTGTGTTCTTCTCGATTGGCTCCACCATTGCAACCAGCCTGGTACCCAAAGAGAAAGCGGCTTCAGCCATTGCGATCATGTTTGGTGGGTTGACCGTTGCACTCGTCACGGGCGTACCGTTGGGCACGTTTATCGGACAGCATTTCGGCTGGCGTGAAACTTTCCTGGCCGTCTCCTTACTGGGCGTCATCGCCCTGGTGACCAGCCTGCTGCTGGTACCGTCAAATATTCCTGGCCGGGCGAGCGCCAGCCTGCGCGATCAGCTGAAGGTGCTCACGCATCCGCGTTTGCTGATCATCTACGCGGTTACGGCACTGGGCTATGGTGGGGTATTCACCGCCTTCACTTTCCTGGCACCGATGATGCAGGACCTGGCAGGTTTCTCACCCAACGCCGTGAGCTGGATTTTGCTGGGATATGGTATTTCCGTTGCCATTGGCAATATCTGGGGCGGCAAGCTTGCCGATAAGCACGGTGCGGTACCGGCGCTGAAGTTCATCTTCGCCGCCCTGGTTGTTCTGCTGATGATTTTCCAGTTCACGGCTTCGATGCACTACGCCGCGCTGGTCACGGTACTGGTCATGGGGATCTTTGCCTTTGGTAATGTGCCCGGGCTTCAGGTTTATGTTGTCCAGAAAGCCGAGCTCTATACGCCAAATGCGGTGGATGTGGCATCGGGTCTGAACATTGCCGCATTTAATATTGGCATCGCGCTGGGTTCCATCATAGGCGGGCAAACCGTAGCGCATGTTGGATTAACCCAGACACCGTGGATTGGTGCGGTGATTGTCCTGGTGGCCTTCCTGCTGATTGGCCTGAGTGGACGACTGGATAAACCTGCTCGCGTAGCGCTGGGATAACATCAGTAAGCGCTTGCTTACAAAACTGGAAAGCGGTTTCTCAGAAATTGCGTTGAAAGTGTGACCTAAAGTCCCTATAACATTAGAACCAGTCCGTTTTCCGGGCTGGTTCATGTTACAGAGGCTGTTTCCAAAAGTGCGAAAAAATACCTATGCCATGCGTTATGTTGCCGGAATGCCCGCGGAGAGGATCTTGCCTCCGGGGTCGTTTGCGAGCATAAGCCAGGCATTACCCGCCGGCACTCCGTTAAGCAGCGATGAAAAAATTCGCGTGCTGGTGTGGAATATCTTTAAGCAGCAGCGTGCAGAGTGGTTATCGGTGCTCAAGAACTTTGGAAAAGATGCCCACCTGGTTCTGCTCCAGGAGGCGCAAACCACTCCTGAACTGGTGCGGTTTGCGACCACCAACTACCTTGCCGCCGACCAGGTGCCTGCATTTGTTCTGCCTCAACATCCTTCAGGCGTGATGACGCTTTCGGCAGCACATCCCGTCTATTGCTGTCCGCTGCGCGAACGCGAGCCTATCCTGCGTCTGGCGAAATCGGCGCTGGTGACGGTCTACCCGCTGCCGGATACCCGAATGCTGATGGTCGTGAATATCCACGCGGTAAATTTCAGCCTGGGTGTGGATGTGTATAGTAAGCAGTTACTTCCCATTGGCGATCAGATTGCGCATCACAGCGGGCCCATCATTATGGCCGGCGATTTCAATGCCTGGAGCCGTCCGCGCATGAATGCGCTGTATCGCTTTGCGCGCGAAATGTCGCTGCGTGAAGTTCGTTTTAACGATGACCAGCGCAAAAAAGCCTTTGGTCGTCCTCTCGATTTTGTCTTCTATCGTGGTTTGAGCGTGCACGACGCCTCTGTTCTGGTGACGCGCGCCTCCGATCACAATCCTCTACTAGTTGAATTCAGTCCCGGCAAACCTGATAAATAATGGTGTGTCAGGTCTGCCGTGGGGCAGGCCTGCGCGGGTACTGCCCTTTATTTTAAACTCACAAAGGACAGTACGATGACAACAACACGCTCCCATCATGACAACGTAGAAAAACAGTTTGGTTCTCAGGCAAATGCCTATCTGAGCAGCGCCGTACACGCTTCAGGCCGCGACCTGGTCCGTCTCGGTGAACGCCTGGCGGCATTCCCGCAGGCGCACGTGCTGGATTTAGGCTGTGGAGCCGGGCATGCCAGCTTTACGGCTGCGCAGCAGGTGGCGCAGGTTACCGCGTATGATTTATCCAGCCAGATGCTGGAGGTGGTTGCTGAAGCGGCGAAAGCGAAAGGACTGGACAACATTAATACGCGCCAGGGCTATGCCGAATCCTTACCTTTTGATGACGCGTCGTTTGAGGTGGCGATCAGCCGTTATTCCGCGCACCACTGGCATGATGTCGGTCAGGCATTACGTGAGGTCAAACGCGTCCTGAAGCCGGGTGGCATCTTCATCATTATGGATGTGATGTCGCCCGGGCATCCGGTGCGCAATATCTGGCTGCAGACGGTGGAAGCGCTGCGCGACACCTCGCATGTGCAAAACTACTCCAGCGGAGAGTGGTTTTCATTTATCACTGACGCGGGGCTGATTGCGCGCGCGTTGATTACTGACCGCTTACCGCTGGAGTTCAGCTCGTGGATCGCGCGTATGCGCACCCCGGAAGCATTGAGCCAGGCAATCAGGCTGTATCAGGAGAGTGCGTCTGCAGAGGTGAAGGCGTACTTTGAACTGCAGGACGATGGCTCTTTTACCAGCGATACCATCATGGCTGAAGCGCAAAAAGCGGGATAAACAAAAAAGGCACCGAGGGGAATCGGTGCCTTTTTATCTTTCGATCGTGTTATCAGGAGTCTGGCGTAGCGTTGTTCTTCACAAACAGCGTCAGCTGGTCGCCTGGTTTCAGATTGTCAGTATCATTGTTCCAGCGCATCACATCTTTGATGTTCACGCCGTGTCGTTTTGCGATACTGGACAGTGAATCGCCCTTGCGCACGCGATAGGTAATGCTATCGCTGTTGCTGGCGAGACGCTGTGCGCTGCTACCTGCACCCACCGTCAGCGTTTGACCAACTTTCAGGCCTGAACTGCGCAGATTATTCCACTGCTGCAGATCTTTTGCCGTCACGCCAAGACGTGTTGCAATGCCAGAAAGCGTGTCACCTGAACGAACCTTATAGCTGCGGCTGTTGACTGATGATGCATCCGCGATCAGCGTTGACTGAACGGCGGCGATTTCACCAGAAGCCAAAGACTCACGTAACTGCTCGGCATGTTTCTGCGGAACCATTACATACTGCGGACCACTTGCCCCCAGAGTTGAGCCTTTAACGCCAGCATTAAAGGTTTTCAATTTACTTACCGACATACCCGTCATATCAGCGACCTGTTGAATATCAACCGGACTGCTGAGGCGAACGCGCGCCAGTGCACGACTTTCGTCTGGTGTTGGCAGTTGTACACCGTAACGCTTGCTGTTCTTGAGAATATCGCTCAATGCCAGCATTTTCGGTACGTAAATCTTTGTTTCCTGTGGCAGTGAGAGCGACCAAAAATCGGTGGATTTACCCCGTGCTTTATTCGCTTTCATTGCCTTCAGTACACGACCTTCGCCACTATTGTACGCTGCGACCGTTAACAGCCAGTCGCCGTCAAACATCTTATTCAGACGTTGCATCATGTCGAGAGCGGCTGTCGTTGAAGCGACAACATCGCGACGCGCATCATAGTTGCGGGTCTGTTTCAGACCATAGTTTCGCCCGGTGCTCGGAATGATCTGCCAAATGCCTGCGGCATTGGCGCCAGACGTCGCGTGTGGGTCAAAAGCGCTCTCCACTATGGGTAGGAGTACCAGCTCCATAGGCATGTTACGTTTCTTAACTTGCCCGGCTATCCAGTACATATACGGCTCTGCCCGTAACGTTACATCGTGGAGATAGCTCTTATTTCTTAAATACTTCTGTTTCTGTTCGCGAATCCGGGTATTTTCCGGAATTCCCATCTTTAGCTCGTCGCCAATAGAGGCCCACAAGTCTTGTTCCTGCGCGAAAGATGTCCCATCGTCCAACCATCGCGCCTGACTTGTAAACTTCCCTGCTTCCCCTTGACCAGCTGCAGAAAGGCTCTGTGCGTGCTGTTGTACGTTGCTGCCGTTCTGCGACTGGCAACCTACAAGCAGGACAGAGGCGAGTAATATCGCTTTTGCCTTCATGTGTGTGTCAATAGTTGCTTAAAAGACGAGCGATGATAACGGCGAAATTTTGAAAAGGCAACCCGCAATTATCTGAAGTTATCTTTCTTTGACCTTAACCATGCAAATCGCTGTTCTGGTTGTTGCAAATTTGTTTCTTGGTTAATTTTGTTAATTAAATCAATATCATCTGTTCGTAAAAATAAATTAATTTGGCGCTCATTTTTCAGAATTACGGGGAGTGTTTTTTGGTTTTTTGCACGTAACTCCTTCACTTTGTGATAATAATCCTGAATCGCCCGATCCTCCGGTAAGAGGCTCACGGAAAACTTCATATTCCCTAATGTGTACTCATGGGCGCAACAAATGAGCGTCTCATCGGGCAGCGCATTAATCTTCTGTAAAGACAGGTACATTTGCTCAGGCGTGCCTTCAAACAATCTTCCGCAGCCCCCTGAGAACAGCGTGTCGCCGCAAAAAAGATAAGGTTTACTGTAGAAACACAGATGTCCTAAAGTGTGACCCGGTGTAGCAAATACGGAAAACTCCCACTCGCGTATGAGGATATTTACGCCTTCTTCGACTACTTGAGTTGTTCCCTTATCTTGTGTCTCTGCCGGTCCGTAAACCACAAGATGCGGAAAGTGGGCGCGCAGATCGGGCACACCGCCAGTATGATCGTGATGATGGTGGGTCAACAGAATGGCTTCAGGCTTCCAGCCATTTTCCTTGATGGCATGCAAAACGGGGGGGGATTCTCCGGGGTCAACAATGACGCATCGACGATCGTCGTCAACCAAAACCCAGATGTAATTGTCCTCAAAAGCAGGAATACTGATAAGATTCATACATTACCTCTTATAGCGTGGCGGGTGTGTTGATGAAACCGGCAAGGATACCTCAGACTGTCGCAGCACCGGAACGTTGGGCGGAATTGCCCTGGGGTGAATACTATCGCGAGGCGTTAGAACAACAGCTAAAGCCCTGGCTCGCGAAAATGTATGGCTTTCACCTGCTTAAGATTGGCAATCTCAGCGCGGAAATCAATACCGAAAGCTGCGCTATCTCGCATCAGGTCAATGTCTCTCTCGGCGGATCGCCGGTACAGGTGAAAGCAGACCCTCTACATCTGCCGTTTGCGGAAAAGTCCGTTGACGCGTGTTTGCTCGCACACACGTTACCCTGGTGCAGCGACCCGCACCGTCTGCTTCGCGAAGCCGATCGCGTGCTCATTGATGACGGCTGGCTGGTACTGAGCGGATTCAATCCGCTCAGCCTGATGGGCCTGCGTAAGCTGGTACCGGTGCTGCGTCGGACTCCGCCCTACAACAGCCGGATGTTCACCATGATGCGCCAGCTCGACTGGCTTTCACTCCTGAACTTTGAAGTGCTCTGCTACGGGGGTTTTCAGGTGCTGCCCTGGTCGCGGAAGGGGGGCGTCGTGCTGAGCACCCATCTGCCCGCATTGGGCTGTTTGCAGTTTATCGTCGCGCGTAAGCGAACCATTCCCCTTACGCTTAATCCGATGAAGCAGAGCAAGTCGAAAACGCCCATCCGCCAGACCGTGGGTGCCACGCGGCAATACAAAAAAACCGATTAGGCGTCGGGCTGATAGCCCGCATCCTCATGAGCGGGATTGGATGCCGCAGCGCGCGCCAGTTCGTCGCAGCGTTCGTTTTCCGGATGGCCAGCGTGGCCTTTTACCCATTCCCACTTAATCTGGTGTTGTCCCAGCGCGGCATCAAGACGTTTCCAGAGGTCGACATTCTTGACAGGCTTCTTGTCGGCGGTCTTCCAGCCGCGTTTTTTCCAGTTGTGGATCCACTGGGTGATCCCCTGACGCACGTACTGGCTGTCGGTGCTTAACACCACGTCACAATGTTCTTTTAACGCCTCCAGCGCCACAATGGCCGCCATCAACTCCATCCGGTTGTTGGTGGTTAGAAAATAGCCTTCGCTAAAGGTTTTTTCGTGCTGGCGATAGCGCATAATCGCACCGTAGCCGCCGGGGCCCGGGTTACCGAGACAAGATCCATCGGTGAAAATTTCTACCTGTTTACGCATCTCTGGTAGACTTCCTGTATTCGAAACGTTCAGTTAAACGATAAGTCTGACATAAATGACCGCTATGAGCACTGCAATTACTCGCCAGATTGTTCTCGATACCGAAACCACCGGTATGAACCAGATCGGCGCGCACTACGAAGGGCATAAGATCATCGAGATCGGCGCCGTTGAAGTGGTGAACCGTCGTCTTACGGGGAACAACTTCCACGTCTACCTCAAACCCGATCGGCTGGTAGATCCAGAAGCGTTCGGCGTTCACGGTATTGCCGATGAGTTCTTGCTGGATAAACCGACGTTTGCGGATGTCGCTGACGAGTTCCTGGAATACATCAAGGGCGCCGAGCTTGTCATCCATAACGCCTCGTTCGATATCGGCTTTATGGATTATGAATTCAGTAAGCTTAATCGCGATATCCCGAAGACAAACACCTTCTGTAAGGTGACGGACAGCCTGGCGCTGGCGAGGAAAATGTTCCCCGGCAAGCGTAACAGCCTTGATGCCCTCTGTTCGCGCTACGAAATAGACAACACCAAGCGAACGCTGCACGGGGCATTACTCGATGCCCAGATCCTGGCCGATGTTTATCTGACGATGACCGGCGGCCAGACGTCAATGAAGTTCAGCATGGAAAATGAATCCCAGCAGACGCAGGGCGAAGCGGGTATTCAGCGCATTGTCCGTCAGGCAAGCCGGTTGCGGGTAGTTTCAGCCAGTGAAGAAGAGCTTCTCAACCACGAATCCCGGCTTGATCTGGTGCAGAAGAAGGGCGGAAGCTGTATGTGGCGCGCCTGAAAAAACGCCGGAATGTCTGTAAAATCATCGGTTGGGCGATTTTTGCAGCAAACGATTCAAAACGTGAGAAAAAGCGTTGACGAGATCGGAGGCACACCGTAATATGCGCCTCGTTCCCCAAACGGGAACAGTGGAGCGGTAGTTCAGTCGGTTAGAATACCTGCCTGTCACGCAGGGGGTCGCGGGTTCGAGTCCCGTCCGTTCCGCCACTATTCAGAAGGCCTGAATCAGAAATGATTCAGGCCTTCGTCGTTTCAGATTTCTGAATTTCCTTCCTCTTTTTTATTAACAAAAAGTTAAATAACGTGGTGCAGATAATTAACATATGCACAACATTAGTGCATTATTTGCACTGAAATTGTGCATTTAATCTGCCTGTGCCGCATCTGACGTCAGTCAGGGTGTTACTTTTTGTAAATATAAATCACGAAAAATCATCCTCTTATCTCCTGCTTTCCAAAAACCTCCCGAACCAATTACGTATTGGTTTGGTTATTGCTTAATCATTAGCACGATAAGCGTCATTCCATATCAATAACTTATCGTTAATAAAAATAAAGCAATGATGAAAGCGAGCGAACCAATATGGAAAAACCGTCACGGTTTCTGGCAAATTCCAGCACAGCGCTAGAACAGCTGCGCGGGCTAATCAACCAGCACGAGTCAACACCAGGCACTCCGCTGCCCACAGAACGTGAGCTGTCGGAGACTCTCGGCGTAGGACGACGCGAAGTGCGTCGCGCGCTGGATGTGCTGGAAGAAGAAGGGCGCATCTGGCGTAAGCAGGGCAAAGGGACCTTTATCGGCCCGGCTGCACCCGTTGAACCGCTGGCCCTTCAGGGATTGGTTCAGCAAACCAACCTTCTGGAAGTGATGGAAGCTCGTCTGCAGCTCGAACCCGGCTTAGCCCGGCTTGCGGCACTGCGTGCCACCAGGGAAAACCTCGCGCTCATGCAGCGTATGCTGGAACGCATTGATAAGGTCAGCCCGGACGACCGCGATCTCAACGAACTGTGGGATAGCGCCTTTCACCGCGCCATTGCGGAGGCGGCGGGTAATCGCCTGATGCTCGGCCTGTTTGACGCCATTGATGCCGTCAGACGTGAACCGGGCTGGCAGCATCTGCGTGAATTAGCCCGCACGCCCGAACGCGTCGATAGCTATAACGACCACCATCACAGGATCATGGCTGCGATTATCCATCGCCAGCCTAACGAGGCAGCGGCCGCCATGCGCGAACATCTGCTCAGCCTGCAAACCGCCCTGATTCATGCGATCCACCTTGAGGACGACTTCACCTTATGACGACGATCCCGTTTAAGGACTCCACGCCTGTACTGCGGCTGAATAATCTCAACGTCAAATTTTCCGGCTCTCCGGTGAGCGTACTGGACGGCATTTCCCTGACGGTCAAAGCGGGCGAAACGCTGGCGCTGGTGGGGGAGTCAGGCTGCGGGAAAAGCATCACGTCTCTAGCGCTGATGGGCTTGCTGCCTGCCAGCGCGCAGATTGTCAGCGGTGAGATGCAGTTTCGTCGTCACGATCTGCGCAAGCTCTCGCCGCGGGAGTATGCCGATCTGCGCGGCAGCGAGCTGGCGATGATTTTCCAGGAGCCGATGACCTCGCTTAATCCGGCGTTTACGCTGGGCGATCAGCTGAGTGAAGCGGTCATGCGCCATCAGAACGTCTCACGAGCAGAGGCGATGCAGGCTGCGCTACAGGTTCTGGAGAAAGTGCAGATCCCGGCCGCAGAGATGAGGCTGAAAGCTTACCCCCACCAGCTTTCCGGCGGGATGCGCCAGCGCGTGATGATTGCCATGGCGCTGATTAACCATCCCAAACTGCTGATTGCGGATGAACCGACTACCGCGCTCGACGTCACCATCCAGGCGCAAATCCTCGCCTTGCTCAACACCCTCAAAGAAGAGACCGGCACGGCGGTACTGATGATTACCCACGATTTAGGCGTGGTAGCAGAAGTCGCCCAGCAGGTGGCGGTGATGTATGCCGGGCAGGTAGTGGAGCAGGGAAGCGTGGAGGCGATATTTGCCGACCCGCAGCATCCGTACACCATCGGCCTGATGGGGTCGATCCCTTCCCTTGGCGCGCGTAAAGGCCCGCTTTCCACCATTCCCGGCTCTGTGCCGCTGCCGGAATTCATGCCGAAGGGCTGCCGTTTTGCCACCCGCTGTCCGTTTGCGCAGGCGCGCTGCCATGATGAAAAACCGCAGCTCGCCACGCTGGGGGCCGGCCATCAGGTCGCCTGCTTCCGCGTGCCGCTCGAACACCACATTGCCCTGGGAGAGACCGCATGACCACGCCCATTCTTGAAGCCCGCGATCTTAGCAAGCTGTTCCCCGGCCCTAAAAAACTCTTTACCCCGGCGCGGTTTGTCACGGCGGTCGATCGCGTTTCGCTTGCCGTGATGCCGGGCGAAACGCTGGCGATTGTGGGGGAGTCGGGTTCTGGGAAATCCACTCTCGGTCGTCTGCTGCTGCGCCTGCTGGCCGCCAGCGAAGGGCGCGTGTTTTATCAGGGGGAAGAGATCACCCACGCATCAGGAGCGCGTCTGAACCAGCTCCGGCGCGAGCTGCAAATTATCTTCCAGGATCCCTTTGCCTCGCTCAACCCGCGCATGACGGTGGAGCAGATCGTTGGTGAGCCGCTGTGGCTGCACCAGAACATGAAAAAAGCTGACCGGCAATATCGCGTTGCCGAGCTGCTTAAGACCGTTGGCCTGCCTGCCGCCTGGGCCGGACGCTATCCGCACGAGTTTTCCGGCGGGCAGCGCCAGCGTATCGGCATTGCGCGCGCGCTGGCTTCCGGGCCGAAACTGCTGCTGGGGGATGAACCCGTCTCCGCGCTGGATGTGTCCGTACAGGCGCAGGTGGTAAATTTGCTGGAAAGCCTGAAGCATCAGTTCGGCCTGACGATGGTGATTGTCGCCCACGGTCTGGCGGTTATCCGCCATATGAGCGACCGCGTGGCGGTCATGTACCTCGGGCAAATCGTCGAGCTTGCCAGCGTCGATGAAATCTTTGACGCACCGCTGCACCCCTATACCCAGGCGTTGATCGCCTCGGCGCCGCAGATGCAGCCCGGCGTGGAACGCGATGCGCCGCTGCTGCAGGGAGATTTGCCCAACCCGGCCAGCCCGCCGTCCGGCTGTCGCTTCCACACCCGCTGCCCGTACGTCACCGACGAATGCCGCCAGGTGGAACCGATAAATCAGGTACTGGACGGCGGACGACAGGTGGCCTGCCATCGCTGGCAGGACATTAATCGCGATCGCAGCGTTATCCAGATAGCGCCGCCCTCCGCCGCCTTTCTGCGCCGCCGCGCGCTGTTTGAACACGCGGCCACTCACTCCTCCCTTCCTTCAAGGAACTCATGATAATGACAATGCGTAATTCTCTTTTGACCGTACTGGGAAGTGTTATGTTGCTTGGGGCGGCGCTGCCCGCCCATTCAGAAAGCGTGCTGCGTGTCGGTCTGGGCGCTGACCCGGACATGCTCGACCCGCATCTGGCGCGCACCTACTATGGCCGCTTCGTGTTTGCCTCGCTGTGCGACAGGCTGGTGGACGTGGATGAAAACCTGAAGGTTGTCCCTGGACTTGCTAAAGACTGGGCCTGGAGCGACGACGGTAAAACCCTGACCCTGAATTTGCGTGAAGGCGTCACCTTCCACGACGGTGAGAAATTCGATGCCGCCGCCGCGAAATATAACCTCGACCGCGCCCTGACCCTGAAAGGCTCCCTGCGTAAGAGCGAGATCTCCTCCGTTGAATCCGTTGACGTCACCGGCCCGATGCAGATTGCGCTGCACCTGAAAACGCCGGATGCCGCGCTGCTGATGCAGCTTACGGACCGTGCGGGCGCAATGATGGCCCCCGAAGCGGCGAAAAAGCCTGACTTTGCCGCCCATCCGGTCTGTTCCGGCCCGTATAAATTCGACAGCCGCGTGTCGCAAGACCGCATCGTTCTGACCCGTTTCGACAACTACTGGAACAAAGACGCCTACCACTTCGACAAAATTATCTATCTGCCGATCCCGGATGCCTCCGTGCGCCTCGCGAACCTGCGCGCGGGCGATCTCGACCTGACTGAAGGCATCGCCGCCAGCGACGTGAAAACCGTCGAAGCCGACAGCAAGCTGGCGCTGGCGAAGGTGACCGGCCTGGGCTATCAGGGCATCACCTTCAATATCAACAACGGCAAGGTGCCGGCCAACGATCCGATCAAAGATGCCCGCGTGCGCGAGGCGTTTTCTCAGGCCATCGACCGCGATGCGTTAAACCAGGTGGTCTTTGAGGGGCTGTACACCCCGGCAAACCAGGCGTTTTCGCCGGTCAGCCCGTATCACGTCAACCTGCCGGTCCCACCGCGCGACGTCGACAAGGCCAAAGCGCTGCTGAAAGCGGCAGGCGTCACCGCGCCGCTGACCGTCAACCTGCTGGTGCCGAACAACCCAACCTCGCAGCAGGTCGGTCAGGTGCTGCAGGCGATGGTCGCCGAGGCGGGCTTTAACCTGAACCTGCAGATGACCGAATTCGCCACGCTGCTCGATCGCCAGCAGAGCGGTGATTATCAGCTGAGTTTCTCCGGCTGGTCGGGTCGTCCGGATCCGGACGGCAGCATCTACGGCTTTATCCACAGTAAAGGCACGCTGAACGACGGTCGCTACAGCAACGCGCAGGTTGATGAGTGGCTGACCCAGGCGCGTCAGAGCACCGACCAGGCCGCCCGCCAGCCGCTGTACGACAAGGTGGTGAAGCAGCTGCAAACCGACATGCCGATTGCCTATCTCTACTTCGAGCCGCGCATTTTTGGCCTGAACAAGAAAGTGCAGGGCTTTAAGCCTTATCCGGACGGTATCGTGCGTCTGGCCGGCCTGACGCTGGCGAAATAAACGTCCTGAGGAGAACCCATGCTGGAACTGATTTGCAAACGTCTGCTGCTGGCCGTTCCGACGCTGCTGCTGGTGAGCATGATGGTCTTCGGGCTGCAAAAGCTGCTGCCCGGCGACCCGCTGATCGCCATGGCCGGGGAGGAGCGCGATCCGGCGGTCATCGCCCAGCTGCGCGCGGAGCTGAACCTCGATGCGCCGATCCCCGTGCAGTATTTCCACTGGCTGACGCGGGCGCTGCAGGGCGATCTGGGCGTCTCCTTACGCACGCATGAACCGGTGACGCAGCTCATTGCCAGCAAGCTGCCGGTTACGCTGGAGCTGTCGCTGCTGGCGATGATTATCGCGCTGGTATTCGGCATCAGCATGGGGATCCTCGCGGCGGTGAACAAAAACAGCTGGGTCGATCACGGGGCGAACTTCGTGGCGATCTCGGGGATCTCGATCCCGCACTTCTGGCTGGGGATCCTGCTGATTCTGGTCTTCTCGGTAAACCTGCAGTGGCTGCCCGCGTCCGGCTACGTGCCGTTCAGTGAAGATCCGATCCAGAACCTGCGGACGCTGCTGCTGCCCGCGTCCGTGCTCGGAACGGGGCTCGCGGCAACGCTGATGCGGCACACCCGTGCCTCGATGATTGCGGTCCTGAAGGCGGATTACATCCGCACCGCGCGGGCGAAAGGGCTGCTGCCGAAGGCGGTGATCCTGAAGCACGCGTTTCGCAACGCGCTGGTGCCGGTGATCACCCTCACCACGCTGCTGTTCGGCGAGCTTCTGGGCGGCGCGGTGCTGACCGAGCAGGTCTTCACCATTCCGGGCTTCGGCAAGATGATCGTCGACTCGGTATTCAACCGTGACTACGCGGTGGTGCAAGGTGTGGTGCTGATCGTGGCGATTGGCTTCCTGATGCTCAACCTGCTGGCCGACGTGCTCTACGTCCTTATCAACCCGAAAATTCGAGGTTAACCATGGCGGAACTGACAACGCAAACCGTTGCCCCCGCGCTGCCGCGCGCGCAGAACCGGGTGCTGAAGAAATTCCTCGCCAATAAAAGCGCGGTGATTGGCGCGGTGGTGGTGGGGTTCTTTGTGCTGCTGGCGCTGCTGGCACCGTGGATTGCCCCGTTCGACCCGGTTAAAGCCAACTTCCTGGCGGTGCGCAAAGCGCCGTCGGCGATGTACTGGTTCGGCACCGACGAGCTGGGGCGCGATATCCTGTCCCGCATTATCTGGGGGGCGCGAACCTCGCTGATGGCGGGCTGCATGTCGGTCGTTATTGCGGTGGTTATCGGCGTGCCGCTGGGGCTGGTGGCGGGCTACTTTCAGAAGATGTGGGACGGCGTGATCTCACGCTTTATTGAGGCTTTGCTGGCCTGTCCGTTCCTGATCATGGCGATCGCGCTGGGAGCATTTTTGGGCCCGAGCCTCACCAACGCGATGATCGCGATAGGCCTTTCGGCGATGCCGATCTTCGCCCGCCTGACGCGCGGCCAGGTGATCGCCATTCGCAACGAAGAGTACATCGACGGCGCGCGGGCGATTGGCCTGCCGGATCGCTGGATCATCATTAAATACGTCCTGCCCAACGTGATGTCGCCGATCCTGGTGCAGGCCACGCTTGCGATTGCCTCGGCGATTATCGCCGAAGCCAGCCTGTCGTTTTTAGGGCTGGGACAGCAGCCGCCCAATCCGTCCTGGGGGTCCATGCTCAACACCGCGAAAGGGTTTCTTGAGCAGGCGCCGTGGATGTCCGTTTTCCCCGGCGTGGCGATTTTCCTTGCCGTGCAGGGCTTTAATTTACTTGGCGACGGGCTGCGCGATGCGCTCGATCCGCGCCACGACTAAGGAGTCATGATGACCAAAGCGCTTGATTTTACCTCCGGTTACGCTTCACGACGCCCGCCGATGCTGGGCCATAACGCGGTTGCCACGTCACAGCCGCTGGCAGCGCAGGCGGGGATGAAAATGCTGCAGCTGGGCGGGAATGCCGTCGATGCGGCCATTGCCACCGCGATGGCGCTGACGGTGGTCGAGCCGACCGGCAACGGGATCGGCAGCGACGCCTTTGCCATCGTCTGGGACGGTGAAAAGCTGCACGGCCTGAACGCGTCCGGTCGTTCGCCTGCCAGCTGGCATGCGGATCTGTTTGCCGGTAAAACCGCGGTGCCGGAAATCGGCTGGGACGCGGTGACCGTGCCGGGGGCGGTGTCCGGCTGGGTCGCCCTGGCGGAACGCTTCGGCACGCTGCCGCTGACCACGCTGGCGCAGCCTGCCATTGACTACGCGCGCAACGGCTTCCCGGTCTCGCCGCTGATTGGCCATCTCTGGCAGCGCGGCTATAACAAGTTGAAAGATCAGCCGGGCTTCAGCGCCTGCTTCGCGCCGGAAGGCCGCGCCCCGCGCGTGGGGGAAATCTTCCGTAACCCGGCGCAGGCGAACTCGCTGGAGCTGATTGCGAAAACCAACGGCGACGCGTTTTATCGCGGCGAACTGGCGCAGAAAATTGCCGCCTTCGCCAAAGAGCACGGCGCGCACCTGACGGTAGAGGATCTGGCAAACCATCGCGTGGACTGGGTAGACCTGCTGTCGCGGGACTTCGCGGGCGGTTCGGTGCAGGAGCTGCCGCCTAACGGTCAGGGGATCGCCACGCTGATCGCGCTCGGCATCCTGGAGCAGTGCGGCATCGAGAAGCATCACCCGGACTCCGTGCAGTCTCTTCATCTCTCCATCGAGGCGATGAAGCTGGCGCTGGCGGATCTCGACCGCTACGTGGCGGATGAAGAACACATGGCGTTCGCAGCGAAAGAGCTGCTGAGCGACCATTACCTGAAGTCGCGCGCGGCGCTTATTAACCACGATAGCGCCTCTGATTTTGTCTACGGTTCCCCGACGCAGAGCGGCACGGTTTACATCAGCACCGCGGACGCCAGCGGGATGATGGTCTCGTTTATTCAGTCCAACTTTATGGGCTTCGGTTCAGGCATTGTGGTGCCGGACACCGGGATCAGCCTGCAAAACCGGGGCTGTGGGTTTGTGCTGAACCCCGAGCACCCGAATGCTCTGGCGGGCAGCAAGCGCCCGTTCCACACCATCATTCCGGGATTTGCGATGGACGGCAGCGGCAAGCCGCTGATGTCCTTTGGCGTAATGGGCGGGCCGATGCAGGCGCAGGGGCACATGCAGATGGCGCTGCGCATTATGCTGCACGGGCAAAACCCGCAGGCGGCGATTGATGCCCCGCGCTGGCGCGTGGTGCAGGGCAGGGAGGTGATCGTCGAATCGACGTTCGATCGCAATACTATCGCGGCGCTGCGCGAGCGCGGGCATCAGATCGTGGTGGAAGATCCGCTTCAGGATTACAACTTCGGCGGTGCGCAGGTGATTTACCGTATGCCGGAAGGGCACTACGTGGCCGCGACGGAAAGCCGCAAAGATGGACAGGCGCTGGTGAGTTAATTAACGCCCGGTGGCGCTGCGCTTACCTGGCCTACGCTATGCTTTTTGTAGGCCGGGTAAGGCGTAGCCGCCACCCGGCATTTTTCAGCCAATGCTAAACGGATCCGCATCCTGCCACGCCGGAAACTTCTCTCGATACTCCTTCAGCGCCGTCAATGACAGCTCGGCATCAATGCGCGTCGCCTGATGCGGCTCGGCGGTGGCAATAACCTCGCCCTGCGGATTCACCACCCGGCTGTCGCCGCGATAGTGATGCCCGTTACCGTCTGTACCCACCCGGTTACAGCCCACCACGTACGCCTGGTTCTCAATCGCGCGCGCCACCAGCAGCGACTGCCAGTGGAGGGAACGTGGCGCAGGCCAGTTGGCGACGTACAGCGCCAGGTCGTAATCGTTGCGGTTGCGTGACCATACCGGGAAGCGCAGGTCGTAGCAGACCAGCGGCAGAATGCGCCAGCCTCGCCATTCAAACACCACGCGCTCGTTACCCGCTTCATAGTGATGATGCTCATCCGCCATACGGAACAGGTGGCGCTTATCGTAAAAATGCACTTTCCCCTCCGGCTCGACCAGCAGGAAGCGGTTCACCGGCCCGCGGTCGGTTTGCAGCGCGGCGCTGCCGGCGATCAGCGCGTTGGTCTCCTGCGCTTTGGCATGCATCCAGGCGACCACCTCATCCTGCGGCATCGACTGTTTCGCCGCTTCCATGGCGAAGCCGGTAGTGAACATCTCCGGCAGGACAATCACATCGCGCCCGGTAATGCCTTCCAGTTGACGATCGAAGTGGCGCAGGTTGGCGGGGCCATCCATCCACACTAAAGGTTGCTGCAAAATAGAAATCTTCAGACCAGGCACAATTCAGACTCCTCAAACGACCGCTTTTTGACACTGTAGCACGACATAACGAGAAAATGTGGCAATAAAAAACCCCGCGCGAGGCGGGGTTTGTGCAGGCGAAACGCGTTACGCCGCTTCAGGTTTACGGTGCTTCTCCGGCAGCTTTACCGGCTGCGTCGCCAGCTCTTCCGGTTCGAAATCATCCACGTTAATGCTGCGCAGACGGCTTTCTTCGGCTTTCACCAGCAGAGCAGCTTCATCTTTACTGATAATGCCACCTGCCAGCGCCTGTTTCGCCAGTTCGTCCAGACGGGTAAACGGCAGGTTTTTGCCCAGCTGTTTACAAATTTTCTGGTGAATCGGGTCGGCGGCCATCACGTCCAGCAGCGCCTCTTCCAGCAGGCCTACCGGGTTATGCGGCGTTGGCGCCAGATACTGACCGCGGCCGATACGGGAGCGGGTTGCGCTCGGTACCTGCAGGATCTTCGCTACTTTGTGGTCCAGCTTGTCCGACGGCGCAAGATGATGACGGCCGGTCGGGAAGATCACCGCGCGCAGGGCGCCCGCCACGAAGCGGTTCGGGAAGTTCGCCAGCAGGTCGTCAATCGCCTGTTCGGCCTGATACATCGCATCCTGCACGCCCCAGTGCACCAGCGGCAGATCCGCTTCCTGACGGCCTTCATCGTCGTAGCGTTTCAGCACCGCAGAGGCCAGGAAGATCTGGCTCAGCACGTCACCCAGACGGGCGGAGATACGTTCGCGACGCTTCAGGCTTCCGCCCAGCACCGCCATAGAGACGTCGGACAGCAGCGCCAGGTTGGCACTCAGACGGTTAAGGTGCTGATAGTAACGTTTGGTGGCATCGCCGGTTGGCGTCGCGCTGGTAAGACCGCGCGTCAGGCCCAGCCAGAAGCTGCGCACCTTGTTGCTGCCCACGTGACCGATGTGTTTGAACAGCAGCTTATCGAAGGCATCCACGTCGTTGTTCTGCGCGGCAGCCATCTCTTCCAGCACGTATGGATGACAGCGAATCGCCCCCTGACCGAAGATCATCATGCTGCGGGTCAGGATGTTTGCCCCTTCAACGGTGATGGCAATCGGTGCGCCCTGATAGCCGCGCGCCAGGAAGTTGCCTTCGCCGAGCATAATGCCTTTACCGCCCGCGATATCCATCGCGTCAATGATCGACTGCTGCGCGCGGTGGGTACAGTGGTACTTCACAATGGCGGACAGCACGGCCGGTTTTTCGCCCAGCATGATGCCGTAGGTAATCAGGGAAGCAGCGGCATCCATCACGTAGGCGTTGCCCGCGATACGTGCCAGCGGCTCTTCGATACCTTCCATCTTGCCGATGGAAATTTTGAACTGACGGCGGATGTGGGCGTACGCACCAATCCCCATCGCCACAGACTTCAGACCACCGGTTGAGTTCGACGGCAGGGTAATGCCGCGGCCCACCGACAGACATTCAACCAGCATACGCCACCCCTGACCGGCCATTTTCGGGCCACCGATGATGTAATCAATCGGCACAAAGATATCCTGGCCGCGGGTTGGGCCGTTCTGGAACGGCACGTTCAGCGGGAAGTGACGACGACCAATTTCAACGCCAGGGGTAGAGGTTGGGATCAGCGCGCAGGTAATGCCCAGATCTTCTTCGCCGCCCAGCAGTTTTTCAGGGTCAGAGAGCTTAAAGGCCAGACCCAGCACGGTGGCGATAGGTGCCAGCGTGATATAACGCTTGTTCCAGGTCAGGCGCATGCCCAGCACCTGCTCGCCCTGCCACTCGCCCATGCAGACCACGCCGGTATCCGGAATTGCGCCCGCATCGGAGCCTGCTTCCGGGCTGGTCAGCGCGAAGCAAGGGATTTCCTGACCGCGTGCCAGACGCGGCAGGTAGTGATTTTTCTGCTCTTCCGTACCGTAATGCTGCAGCAGTTCGCCCGGGCCTAAGGAGTTAGGCACGCCAACGGTAATCGCCAGGATCCCGGAAACGCCCGCCAGCTTTTGCAGGACGCGAGCCTGAGCGTAGGCGGAGAATTCCAGACCACCGTACTCTTTCTTAATGATCATCGCGAAGAAGCGATGCTCCTTCAGGTATGCCCACAGCTCTGGCGGTAGATCGGCCATTTCATGGGTAATGGCAAAGTCGTTCGCCATGCGGCACGCTTCTTCCACCGGGCCATCAATAAAGGCCTGTTCTTCAGCTGTCAGACGCGGCTGTGGATAGTTATGCAGCTTTTTCCAGTCAGGATTGCCCTGGAACAGATCGCCTTCCCACCAGGTGGTGCCCGCATCAATCGCTTCTTTCTCTGTACGCGACATCGGCGGCATCACTTTACGGAAGCCTTTGAATACCGGCGCGGAAATCATTGATTTACGCATCGGGGCAAAGTTAAACGGCAGAAGAATGATGGCAAGAGGGACTAAAAGCCAAATATTCCAGAGACCGGCGACGCCAAGCGCAGCGGTCCAGGCCAGAAGAATCAGGCTGCTCAGGAATAAACTGACGCGGTGATAGAACAGCACACCGAGCAGAACAACGGTTGCGAGAATGCTCAAAATCATCATAAAGAAAAGCTCCCTTGCTTGTAGGAGGTCTGACCACTTGTGATGATATGGTTGTAGTTGATGTTATTTCCTTTAGCAATGTGTTTACAAAATAATTACAACCTGGTTCACATTGTTCGCGTTTTCGCCGGCACGAAAAAGCAAAACGCCGGGCGATTCGTATGGCTTTAGCTTCTCGCTTTTCCCGCTATCCGGTACACTCCACTGTGTTATTTCATCAATACTGAAGGATTATCCTCATGTACCAGGATCTTATTCGTAACGAACTGAACGAAGCGGCGGAAACGCTGGCTAACTTTCTGAAAGATGATGCCAATATTCACGCTATTCAGCGCGCAGCGGTCCTGCTGGCCGACAGTTTCAAAGCCGGTGGCAAAGTGCTTTCCTGCGGTAACGGCGGTTCCCACTGTGATGCGATGCATTTTGCAGAAGAGCTGACCGGTCGCTATCGCGAAAACCGTCCGGGCTACCCGGCGATTGCGATTTCCGACGTGAGCCACATCTCCTGCGTGGGCAACGACTTTGGTTACGACTACATCTTCTCCCGCTACGTTGAAGCGGTCGGTCGTGAAGGTGACGTGCTGCTGGGGATCTCCACCTCCGGCAACTCCGGAAACGTGATTAAAGCGATCGCCGCCGCGCGTGAAAAAGGGATGAAAGTCATCACCCTGACGGGCAAAGATGGCGGTAAGATGGACGGTAGCGCGGACGTTGAAATCCGTGTGCCGCACTTCGGTTATGCTGACCGCATTCAGGAAATTCACATCAAAGTGATCCACATCCTGATCCAGCTGATCGAAAAAGAGATGGTTAAGTAAGACTTCGCTGGGGGCACTTTTGCCCCCGCTGTTGTGGAGGTGACGTATGTGCGAACTGCTCGGGATGAGCGCCAATGTGCCAACCGATATCTGCTTTAGTTTCACCGGGCTGGTGCAGCGCGGTGGGGGAACCGGGCCGCATAAAGACGGCTGGGGCATTACCTTCTACGAAGGCAAAGGGTGTCGCACGTTCAAAGATCCACAGCCCAGCTTTAACTCACCGATTGCTAAACTGGTGCAGGACTATCCCATCAAGTCGCGCTCGGTGATTGCCCACATTCGCCAGGCAAACCGTGGCGAAGTCGCGCTGGAAAATACCCATCCGTTTACCCGCGAGCTGTGGGGCCGTAACTGGACCTACGCGCACAACGGGCAGCTTACGGGTTATAAGTCGCTGGAGACGGGCAATTTCCGCCCGGTTGGCGAAACCGACAGTGAAAAAGCCTTCTGCTGGCTGCTGCACAAGCTGACGGAGCGCTATCCCCGCACGCCAGGCAATATGGCCGCCGTGTTTAAATACATCGCGACGCTGGCGTCGGAGCTACGCGAAAAAGGCGTGTTCAACATGCTGCTCTCTGACGGGCGCTACGTGATGGCGTTCTGCTCGACGAATCTGTTCTGGATCACCCGCCGTGCGCCGTTTGGCGTTGCGACGCTACTCGATCAGGATGTGGAGATAGACTTTCAGAAGGAGACCACACCGAACGATGTGGTCACTGTCATTGCAACGCAGCCGCTGACGGGCAACGAAACCTGGCAAAAGATTATGCCAGGCGAGTGGGTACTATTTTGTCTCGGGGACCGTGTAATTTGACGCCAGCTGTGGATGGACGACTTCGTGGCTCAGCGGTTTGCTGACCACGTAACGGCCATCTACGATAGAGACCACCGGCGGCTTGTGGGTCTGCTCAAAGTAGTCGTAACCCGGCTTAAGCTGTTTCCAGAAATCCGCGTAGTATGAGTACTTGTGACGCGTCATGTTGGCGTCCGTCATGCGGAACGGGTAGATGCTGACCTGAACGTTAGGCTGCCCAAAGACCAGCGCGCCGGTCACGAACTGGAAAATCTCATCAATGCCGGAGTCGGTCATCGCATAACAGCCGACAGACACGCAGGCACCGTGGATCATCAGGTATTTACCTTCATAACCATGAGCACGGTCATAGGCATTCGGGAAGCCGATGTTAATGGCTTTATAGAAGCGGCTGTCGGGTTTGAGCTGGCTGCGCTGAACGTTGTAAAACCCTTCCGGACTTTTGAAATCGCCCTGACGCTGTTTTGGCCCCAGCCCGCCGGAGTAGTTACAAATCTTGTAGCTATCAAGCAGCTGATAAGTCTCACCCATTTTTACAAACAGATCGAGAGTGCGTTCTTCCTTGAAGATCTGAATATAAACCGGCGATCCCATTAACTGCTGTTTATATTCTTTGCTGACCGGCGTCGTTGAGCTATTACTGCTGAGCAGTCCGGCAAACGACATGCACGGAATCAGAAGCATCGCAATGAACAATGCGATTTTACGCATACTACTAGTTCCTTGATAAAACCATGACCAACTTGCCAGGACGGCAAAAGAGACCCGAAATCAGATTATTCTGTTAGGAGCGCTCACATTAGCACCGCCAGAGATTTTCGCAAGAGCCGGGCGGTGAGTTTACAAATTAGTTTTACGTTATAAACCATCAAAATCGCGATGGCTCCAGGAACTTTGCGTATTAGCTCGCAATTTGGCGCGAGCGACGGCGGATTCCCTGCCCGCGGGAAGGGGAAAATGTTACACTTCGCGCCCACTGGATTGTTGTTCATGGAAACCTGCTAACCACATGTTTAAAATCAAAAAAGGACTTGATCTGCCGATTGCAGGCGTGCCCGAACAGCACGTTTCGACAGGCGTTAGTGTCCGTCATGTCGCCATCCTGGGCGACGACTACCTGGGAATGCGGCCGTCAATGCTGGTACAGGAAGGCGATCGCGTTATCAAAGGACAGGCGCTCTTTGAGGACAAAAAAAATCCCGGCGTAATGTTCACGGCACCCGCGAGCGGCATCGTTGTAGCGATCAACCGCGGCGAACGGCGCGTTCTGCAATCGGTGGTTATCCGCATTGAAGGCGATGAACAGCGTGAATTCACCCATTACGACGCGGCAGACCTCGCGTCGCTGAGCCGTGACGCTGTTCAGGCTCAACTTCTGGCGTCGGGTTTATGGACCGCGCTTCGTACGCGTCCCTTCAGTAAATCCCCTGTTCCAGGCACGGAACCGGCCGCGATCTTCGTTACGGCAATGGATACCAACCCGCTTAGCGTGGACCCGCAGCCGGTTATCCTGGCGCAGCGCAAAGCCTTTGATGCCGGGCTGACCCTTTTAACCCGCCTGACGTCGGGGAAAGTTCACGTTTGTCAGGCCGGCGGCGGCAAGCTCGGCGGGCATCCGCAGGGGCAGGTCACGTTTAACGAGTTTGCTGGCCCGCATCCGGCGGGGCTGGTCGGGACGCACATCCACTTCCTTGAGCCGGTTAGCCTGACGAAACAGGTCTGGCACCTTAACTATCAGGACGTTATCGCCATTGGTCATCTCTTCACCACCGGTGAACTGAGCGCTGAACGGACTATCGCCATCGCCGGGCCTCAGGCGAGCCACCCGCGTCTGGTGAAGACGCTGCTGGGCGCGGACATCAATGAACTGCTGGTGGGTGAGATAAAAGAGGGCGAAAACCGCCTCATTTCAGGTTCGGTGCTCAGCGGCCGCCATGCTGTTGATGCGCACGCCTATCTGGGACGCTTCCATTTGCAGGTCAGCATTGTGCAGGAAGGCCGCGAGAAAGAGCTATTCGGCTGGGTGCTGCCCGGCGCGGAGAAATATTCCGTCACCCGGACCACGCTGGGTCACTTCCTGCGTAACCGGCTGTTTAACTTCTCGACCACTACGCACGGTGGAGAGCGCGCCATGGTCCCGATTGGCAACTACGAGCGCGTCATGCCGCTGGATATTCTGCCGACCATGCTGTTGCGCGATCTCCTCGCCGGCGATACCGACAGCGCGCAGGCGCTGGGCTGCCTGGAGCTGGACGAAGAAGACCTGGCGCTCTGTACCTATGTGTGTCCGGGAAAATACGAATACGGACCCGTATTGCGCGAGGTGTTAACCCGCATTGAGCAGGAAGGATAACCGATGGGCTTAAAACACCTCTTTAAAAAGATTGAGCCTCACTTTACCGAAGGGAAGCTCAAAAAGTACTACCCGCTGTATGAAGCCACGGCGACCATTTTCTACACGCCGGGGCTGGTGACGAAAGGGGCGGCGCACGTTCGTGACGCCATCGACCTCAAGCGGATGATGATCCTGGTGTGGTTTGCGGTCTTCCCGGCGATGTTCTGGGGGATGTACAACGTCGGCCTGCAGACCATACCGGCGCTGCACCACATGTACGATGCACAGCAGCTGGCGCAGGTGCTTCAGTCTGACTGGCACTACCGTCTGGCCCAGTTGTTAGGGGTGAGCTTCTCGGCAGACGCAGGCTGGATGAGCATGATGACCCTGGGCGCGGTTTTCTTCCTGCCGATTTACATCACGGTCTTTATCGTGGGCGGCTTCTGGGAAGTGCTGTTTGCCATCATCCGTAAACATGAGATCAACGAAGGCTTCTTCGTGACCTCCATTCTATTTGCCCTGATTGTTCCCCCAACGCTGCCGCTCTGGCAGGCAGCACTGGGCATCAGTTTCGGCGTGGTGATTGCCAAAGAGATCTTCGGCGGAACCGGGCGGAACTTCCTCAACCCGGCGCTGGCGGGGCGTGCGTTTCTGTTCTTTGCCTATCCGGCACAAATCTCGGGCGACCTGGTGTGGACGGCGGCAGACGGTTTTTCCGGCGCGACGCCGCTTTCGCAGTGGGCGGCACGCGGCGGTGAAGCGCTGGTGAACAACGCGACGGGACAGCCTGTCACCTGGTTCGATGCCTTTATTGGCAACATTCCGGGCTCCATCGGGGAAGTCTCTACGCTGATGATTTTGCTGGGCGGCGCGATCATTCTTTTCGGTCGCGTGGCCTCCTGGCGCATTGTTGCAGGCGTGATGATCGGCATGGTGCTGACCGCCACCCTGTTCAACGTTATCGGTTCGACCACCAACCCGATGTTCTCCATGCCGTGGTACTGGCATCTGGTGCTGGGTGGCTTCGCGTTCGGCATGATGTTTATGGCGACCGACCCTGTCTCTGCCTCGTTTACGGATAAAGGCAAATGGAGCTATGGCGTGCTCATTGGCGCGATGTGTGTCCTGATCCGCGTGGTCAACCCGGCGTATCCGGAGGGGATGATGCTGGCCATTCTGTTTGCCAATCTGTTTGCGCCACTCTTCGATTACCTGGTGGTGCGGGCCAACATTAAGCGGAGGAAGGCGCGTGGCTGAAGTTAAAAATAACGACAGCATCAGCAAAACGCTGCTGGTGGTGCTGGTGCTGTGTCTGGTCTGTTCAATTGTCGTGGCCGGTTCTGCCGTGGGGTTAAAACCTCTGCAGCAGAAGCAACGCGCGCTGGATAAACAGCGCAACATTCTGGCCGTAGCCGGGCTGATGCAGGAAGGAATGAGCGCAGATGATGTTTCGGCCGTCTTTGCTGAACGTATTTCGGCGCGTCTGGTGGATTTAAAAACCGGCCAGTTGCTGGATAAAGACCCGGCAAAATTCAACCAGGCGCTGGCGCTGAAAGATCCGCAGATGAGCCTGACGCTTGAGGCATCGCAAGATCCCGCCGGTATTAAGCGCCGCAGCAATCTCGCCGAAATTTACCTGGTGCGAGATGAGCAAAAACGCGTGCAGGAAATGGTGCTGCCGATTTACGGCAACGGACTGTGGTCGATGATGTACGCCTTTGTGGCCCTTGATACGGATGGCCGCACCGTAAAAGGCATTACGTACTATGACCAGGGGGAAACGCCGGGGCTGGGTGGCGAAGTTGAGAACCCTAACTGGCGGGCACAGTTCGTCGGCAAAAAAGTGCTCGACGATAACGGTCTGCCCGCGCTGAAGGTGATGAAAGGGGCGGCTCGTCCCGGTGACGACTACGCCGTCGACGGGCTTTCCGGCGCCACGCTCACATTAAAAGGCGTGCAGCACAGCTTTGATTTCTGGATGGGCGAGCTGGGCTTTGGTCCTTTCCTGAAAAACGTACGTGAAGGAGCGCTGAACAATGGCTGATACCGGTGAACTGAAAGAAGTCAAAAAGGTGCTCGTTGGCCCACTGCTCGCCAATAACCCGATCACGCTGCAGGTGCTGGGCGTATGTTCAGCCCTGGCGGTAACGACCAAGCTGGAAACGGCGGTCGTGATGACGCTGGCGGTAACGCTGGTAACCGCGTTTTCCAGCATGTTTATCTCAATGATCCGCCACCACATTCCCAACAGCGTGAGGATCATCGTGCAGATGGCGATCATCGCCTCGCTGGTGATCGTGGTCGATCAGCTGCTGCGCGCCTTCGCCTATGAAACCTCGAAACAGCTTTCGGTGTTTGTCGGGCTTATCATCACCAACTGTATCGTCATGGGGCGTGCGGAAGCCTACGCCATGAAAATGCCGCCGCTGGCGAGCTTTATGGACGGTATCGGCAACGGCCTCGGCTACGGCGTGATCCTGCTGACCGTTGGGTTCCTGCGTGAGCTCATTGGCAGCGGCAAGCTGTTTGGCATCACGGTGCTGGACACGGTGCAGAACGGCGGCTGGTATCTGCCAAACGGCCTGTTCCTGCTGGCTCCTAGTGCATTTTTCATTATCGGTTTGTTGATCTGGCTGATTCGTACGTTAAGACCAGAACAGCAGGAAAAGGAGTAACCGACGATGGCTCATTACCTGAGTTTGTTTGTGCGCGCGGTGTTTGTTGAAAACATGGCGCTCGCGTTTTTCCTGGGCATGTGTACGTTCCTTGCGGTTTCCAAAAAAGTGTCGACGGCCTTTGGACTGGGCGTGGCGGTGACGGTCGTGCTCGGGCTCTCCGTGCCCATTAACAATCTGGTGTACAACTTTGTGCTGCGGGACGGCGCGCTGGTGGAAGGCGTTGATCTCAGCTTCCTGAACTTCATCACCTTTATCGGGGTAATTGCGGCGCTGGTCCAAATCCTTGAGATGATCCTGGATAGGTATTTCCCGTCGCTTTACAACGCGCTGGGGATCTTCCTGCCGCTTATCGCGGTGAACTGTGCCATCTTCGGCGGCGTCTCGTTTATGGTTCAGCGTGATTACAACTTCAGTGAATCCGTCGTCTACGGCTTCGGCTCCGGCATCGGCTGGATGCTGGCGATTGTCACCATGGCGGGGATCCGCGAAAAAATGAAATATGCCAACGTGCCTGCTGGGCTGCGTGGCTTAGGGATCACCTTTATCACCACCGGGTTGATGGCGCTGGGCTTTATGTCCTTCTCCGGCGTGCAGCTATAAGGGCTTACAGATGGAAATTATTCTTGGCGTGGTGATGTTCACGCTGATTGTACTGGTGCTGTCAGGGCTCATTTTGGCGGCGCGCGCGAAGCTGGTGAATTCCGGCGACGTGGTGATTGATATCAACGACGAGCCGCAGCATCAGATCCGCACGCCGGCGGGGGATAAACTCCTCAATACGCTCTCCGGTAACGGCATTTTTGTCTCCTCAGCCTGCGGCGGCGGCGGCTCCTGCGGGCAGTGCCGCGTGACGGTGAAAGAGGGCGGTGGCGATATTCTGCCAACCGAACTGGCGCATATCACAAAACGTGAGGCAAAAGAGGGCTGCCGTCTCGCCTGCCAGGTCGCGGTGCGGCAGAACATGAAGATTGAGCTGCCGGAAGAGATATTCGGCGTTAAAAAATGGGAGTGCGAGGTTATCTCTAATGATAACAAAGCCACCTTTATTAAAGAGCTGAAGCTGCGGGTGCCGGAAGGGGAAGATGTCCCGTTCCGCGCCGGGGGATACATTCAGATTGAGTGCCCGGAGCACACGGTGGCGTATGCGGACTTTGACGTTCCGCAGGAGTACCGCGCCGACTGGGACAAATTCAACCTTTTCCGCTTTGTGTCCGAGGTGAAAGAGCCGACGCTGCGCGCCTACTCGATGGCCAACTACCCGGAAGAGAAGGGCATTATCATGCTCAACGTGCGTATCGCCACGCCGCCACCGAACGTGCCGGACGCGCCGCCGGGCGTGATGTCGTCGTATATCTGGTCCCTTAAGCCAGGCGACAAAGTGACGATCTCCGGTCCGTTCGGCGAGTTCTTTGCCAAAGATACCGAGGCTGAAATGGTGTTTATCGGTGGCGGAGCCGGTATGGCCCCGATGCGCTCGCACATCTTTGACCAGCTTAAGCGGCTCGGCAGCCAGCGTAAGATCAGCTTCTGGTACGGGGCGCGCTCGCTGCGCGAGATGTTCTATGATGATGAATTCGAACAGCTGGCGCGCGAAAACCCGAACTTTACCTTCCACGTGGCGCTCTCCGATCCGCAGCCGGAAGATAGCTGGACGGGATACACGGGGTTCATTCACAACGTGCTGTACGAAAACTACCTCAAACAGCACCCGGCACCCGAGGACTGCGAGTTCTATATGTGTGGGCCGCCGATGATGAACGCCGCCGTGATTAAGATGCTGAAAGATCTTGGCGTGGAAGATGAGAACATCATGCTTGATGACTTTGGAGGCTGATGATGCTGACGTTTCTGGCAACCTTTGCGGTTTTTGTGCTTGTCATCTTCGGCATGTCGTTAGGCTGGATCGTTAAGCGGAAAAGCCTCCAGGGCAGCTGCGGCGGCATCTCTTCCATTGGGATGGAGAAGGTGTGCGACTGCCCGGAACCGTGCGATGCGCGGAAAAAAAGAATGGCCCGCGAACAGCAGCGCATTATTTGAGTTTTTGTAGGCCGGGTAAGGCAACGCCGCCACCCGGCGTTCTTCGATCCGCTTCTCAATTCTCATTTATTTACTGTATACTTATCCAGTAATGAGTGAGGGCTTACTATGCGCAAAATTATCCATGTTGATATGGACTGTTTTTTTGCCGCAGTGGAGATGCGTGACAACCCGGCGCTACGGGATATTCCCATCGCCATTGGCGGCAGCCGCGTGCAGCGGGGTGTCATCAGCACCGCAAACTACCCTGCGCGCATATTTGGCGTGCGTAGCGCCATGCCGACGGCGATGGCCTTAAAGCTTTGCCCTCATCTCACGCTCCTGCCAGGCCGGTTTGACGCCTATAAGGAAGCCTCGGTTCATATTCGCGAAATCTTCTCCCGCTATACCTC
Organism: Enterobacter sp. FW301-JW81; assembly: GCF_058788735.1. NCBI lineage: Bacteria > Pseudomonadati > Pseudomonadota > Gammaproteobacteria > Enterobacterales > Enterobacteriaceae > Enterobacter > Enterobacter sp. FW301-JW81. Next base: position 30,233 of record NZ_JBYTBA010000005.1, read on the forward strand.
TTTGATTGAGCCGCTGTCGCTGGACGAAGCCTATCTGGATGTTACCGACAGCGTGCATTGTCACGGCTCCGCCACGCTAATGGCTCAGGAGATCCGCCAGACGATTTTCAACGAGCTGAATCTGACCGCATCGGCGGGTGTCGCGCCCGTTAAATTCCTCGCCAAAATTGCCTCCGATTTGAATAAGCCCAACGGCCAGTACGTCATTACGCCGGAAGAGGTGCCTGCATTTTTAAAAACGCTGCCGCTCGGCAAAATCCCCGGGGTGGGAAAAGTCTCCGCCGCAAAGCTGGAAAGCATGGGATTACGCACCTGCGAAGATGTGCAGCGAAGCGATCTCGCCATGCTGCTCAAGCGCTTTGGCAAGTTTGGCCGCGTGCTGTGGGAGCGCAGCCAGGGGATTGACGATCGCGATGTAAACAGCGAACGGTTACGGAAATCCGTTGGCGTTGAGCGAACCCTCAGTGAAGATATTCATGACTGGTCCGAATGCGAATTCATTATCACAGAACAGCTCTACCCGGAGCTGGAACGACGCTTAATTAAAGTAAAACCGGACCTGCTCATTGCCCGTCAGGGTATCAAGCTAAAATTCAACGACTTCCAGCAGACCACGCAGGAACACGTCTGGCCGCGTCTGAATAAAGACGATCTCATTGCGACGGCGAAAAAGGCATGGGAAGAGCGGCGGGCAGGGCGCGGCGTCAGGCTGGTGGGGTTGCACGTCACGCTGCTGGACCCGCAGCTGGAACGACAGCTGGTATTGGGATTGTAAAAAGACCGGTGGCACGACGTTGTACACCCTCTCCCTTTGGGAGAGGGCTTGGTGAGGGTATTACTTAGCAGGAATCGCTTTCAGCAGTTCAGTCAGCAGGGTCCAGTAATGGCCCACGCTTTCGATATGAATCTGCTCATCCGGCGAGTGTGGTCCGGTAATGGTTGGCCCGATAGAAACCATGTCCATGTCCGGATACGGCTTCTTGAACAGGCCACATTCCAGACCGGCGTGGATCACCTGGATGTTCGGGGTGCTGTTGAACAGACGCTGGTAAGTTTCGCGCACCAGTGCCATCACCGGAGAGCTTGCATCCGGCTGCCAGCCCGGGTAGCTGCCTTTAGCGGAGGTTTTTGCACCCGCTAGCGTGCCCAGAGATTCCAGCATGCTCACCACATACTCTTTACCGCTGTCGATAAGCGAGCGGATCAGGCAAATGATTTCCGCGCTGTCGTCGCTCATGGTTACTACGCCAACGTTCAGTGAAGTTTCCACCACGCCTTTCGCCACGTCAGAGTTGCGGATCACGCCGTTTGGCGTCGCGTTCAGCAGCTGAACGAAGGTGTCACGAGACTTTGCGGTCAGCGCGGCTTTATCCGTGGAGACGGATTCCAGTACCACGGTCAGGTTTTTCTCTTTTGCTGACAGTTCGTTTTTCAGGATATCCAGGTACACGCTGGAGAGTTTTTTCAGCTCGTCCGCTTTTGCCGCCGGCACCGCCACGGTGGCGAACGCTTCGCGCGGGATCGCGTTGCGCAGCGTACCGCCGTTGAAATCGACCAGACGCAGGTCCAGCTCTGCCGCATGGCCTGCCAGGAAGCGCGCCAGCAGTTTGTTGGCATTCCCCAGGCCCAGGTGAATATCACCGCCGGAGTGGCCGCCTTTCAGCCCTTTCAGCGTCAGCTTGAAGGTCTGGAAACCGGCAGGGATCGCTTCGCGCGACAGCGGCAGGGTAGAGATGAAATCAATCCCGCCCGCGCAGCCCATGTAGATTTCGCCTTCTTCTTCGGAGTCGGTGTTGATCAGAATATCCGCCTGCAGCCAGTTAGCCTGCAGACCGAATGCACCGTCCATACCCGCTTCTTCGGTCATTGTCAGCAGCACTTCCAGCGGACCGTGCTCAACGCTGTCGTCAGCCAGCACGGCCAGCGCAGAGGCCATGCCGATCCCGTTATCTGCGCCAAGTGTAGTGCCGCGCGCTTTCACCCAGTCGCCGTCGATGTACGGTTGAATCGGGTCTTTGGTGAAGTCGTGAACAGTGTCGTTGTTCTTCTGTGGCACCATGTCCAGGTGCGCCTGCAGCACAACCGGTTTGCGGTTTTCCATGCCTGCGGTAGCGGGCTTGCGGATCAGAATGTTGCCAACCTGGTCACGTTCAGCATGCAGACCTTTTTCCTTCGCCCAACCCATAATATGTTCGGCAAGCTGTTCTTCATGGTAGGAAGGGTGTGGAATGGAGCAGATTTTGGCAAAAATATCCCACAGCGGCTGCGGAGATAATTGAGACAGTTCAGACACGATAAGTCTCCTTGTCGAGGCGCTGCAAACAGGGTTGCAGGTCACAGGGTTAGCAGGTTAATAGTTACCACAAGTCAGGCTTGCGAGATGAAACTGAGAATACCACTTTCTCTGCTGGCTGGTAGCATAAAGCATGTAAAAACTCAGGCAGAGGGCGCTAAACACTGGTTTTTAGTGCGTCAGATCTCTATAATCTCGCGCAACCTATTTCCCCCTCGAACACTTTTTAAGCCGTATAAAAACAGGCTGGGACACTTCACATGAGCGAAAAATACGTCGTCACCTGGGACATGTTGCAGATTCACGCACGCAAACTGGCTGCGCGTCTGATGCCTTCCGAACAGTGGAAAGGCATTATTGCCGTCAGCCGTGGCGGTCTGGTACCGGGGGCGCTGCTGGCACGTGAGCTGGGCATTCGTCATGTCGATACCGTATGCATCTCCAGCTATGACCATGACAACCAGCGCGAGCTGACCGTACTGAAACGCGCGGAAGGCGACGGTGAAGGTTTCATCGTTATTGATGACCTGGTAGATACCGGCGGTACTGCGGTTGCCATCCGCGAAATGTATCCAAAAGCGCATTTCGTGACTATCTTCGCGAAACCGGCGGGCCGCCCACTGGTTGACGATTACGTGATTGATATCCCGCAGGATACCTGGATTGAACAGCCATGGGATATGGGCGTGGTCTTTGTGCCGCCTATTTCAGGCCGTTAATAGCAGTACGTAACTTTACACGCCCGGCTATGCCGGGCGTTGTTCTTTTTAGCCTGCACCGCGTTACAATAGTCTCTATACGACGTATCCATGGAGGCAACGCAATGACGCAGGCGAATCTCACCGAAACTCTCTTCAAACCCCGTTTCAAACACCCTGAAACGTCGACGCTGGTGCGCCGCTTTAATCCGGGTACCCAGCCTGCCGTCCAGTCTGCGTTAGACGGTAAAAACGTGCCTCACTGGTATCGCATGATTAACCGCCTGATGTGGGTCTGGCGCGGTATCGATCCGCGTGAAATCCTCGACGTGCAGGCGCGTATCGTAATGAGTGAAGCCGAACGTACCGACAGCGAACTCTACGATACGGTGGTGGGCTATCGCGGCGGCAACTGGATCTATGAATGGTCGAAGCAGGCGATGCTCTGGCAGCAAAAAGCCAGCCAGGAAGAGGATGCCACGCTCAGCGGCAAGCACTGGCTGCATGCCGCTAACCTCTACGGGATTGCCGCCTACCCGCATTTAAAAGGCGATGAACTGGCCGAGCAGGCTCAGGCGCTGGCGAATCGCGCCTATGAAGAGGCGGCTCAACGCTTGCCGGGCCAGATGCGCGAACTTGAGTTTACCATTCCGGGTGGCGCGCCCGTTACCGGGTTCCTGCATATGCCTGAAGGGGAAGGCCCATTCCCGACCGTACTGATGTGCGGGGGGCTGGATTCGTTGCAGATCGACTATTACAGCCTGTACGAGCGCTACTTCGCACCAAAAGGGATCGCGATGCTGACGCTTGATATGCCTTCAATTGGCTTCTCATCCAAATGGAAACTGACTCAGGATTCGAGCCTGCTGCACCAGCATGCGCTAAAAGCGCTGGAAAACATTCCGTGGGTTGACCACACCCGCGTGGCGGCATTTGGCTTCCGTTTTGGCGCGAACGTCGCGGTGCGTCTGGCCTACCTTGAAGCTTCTCGCCTGAAAGCCGTCGCCTGCCTTGGGCCGGTCGTTCACGCCCTGCTCAGCGATCCCGCGCGTCAGGGGAGCGTACCTGAAATGTATCTTGACGTGCTGGCCAGCCGCCTTGGCATGCATGATGCATCAGACGAAGCGCTGCGCGTTGAGCTCAATCGCTACTCGTTAAAAACGCAGGGTTTACTGGGACGTCGCTGCCCAACGCCGATGCTGTCGGGGTTCTGGAAAAACGATCCATTTAGCCCAGAAGAAGAATCGCGCTTAATCACGTCGTCATCTGCGGATGGCAAATTGCTTGAGGTGCCGTTCAGCCCGGTCTATCAGAATTTCGACAAAGCACTGAAAGAGATTACGCGCTGGATCGCTCAGAGATTGTGTTAATAGTTTGCTAAATTTTGCTGGTTTGGTAAAACAGTGGCTTCACAAAAGGAGATCGCAATGACGTTACCGAGTGGACACCCGAAAAGTAGACTGATTAAGAAGTTTATGGCTCTCGGCCCGTATATTCGAGAAGAGCAGTGTGAAGAGAATCGCTTTTTTTTCGACTGCCTGGCTGTATGCGTCAACGTGAAGCCTGCACCCGAAAAACGTGAATTCTGGGGCTGGTGGATGGAAATGGAAGCAGAGGAAAAACGTTTTACGTATAGCTACCAGTTTGGCCTGTTTAACAAAGACGGCAACTGGCAGGCCACCACCATTAAAGACCAGGAAGTGATCGATCGCCTGGAATATACGCTGAAAGAGTTCCACGCGAAGGCAAGCGCGCTGCTGGCAACCCTGGATCTCAAGTTCGAGCCAGCGGATGACTTTTCCAGCGAAGCGGTGAAGCTGACTGCCTGATGGTGTCACGACGCCGGGTGGCGGCTTCGCCTTACCCGGCCTACAAAATGCACTATCCCGTAGGCCCGGTAAGCGCAGCGTCACCGGGCAAAAAAATCCCGGCTTATCTGCCGGGATTTTCTTATTCGCATAATCAGAACTGGTAGGTCATGCCCAGAGCAACAATGTCATCGCTGCTCACGCCCAGTTTATTTTTGTCGTCAATCTGGTTGATTTTATAATCAACAAACGCGGACATATTTTTGTTGAAGTAATAGGTCGCGCCAACGTCAATATATTTCACCAGATCTTCGTCACCGATACCTTCGATATCTTTGCCTTTCGACTGGACATAACCCAGGGACGGACGCAGACCGAAGTCGAACTGATATTGTGCAACGACTTCAAAGTTCTGCGCTTTATTTGCAAAACCACCTGAAATTGGGGTCATGTTGCGGGTTTCTGAATACATGGCGGCCAGATAAATATCGTTGGCGTCATATTTCAGACCGGTTGCCCAGGCTTCTGCTTTCTGCCCCTGGCCACGCGCCAGCAGGTTCTGAGCATTGGTGCGGTCAGAGTTGGTGTAAGCGCCGCTGACTGCGAAATCGCTGCCGCCGAAGTCATAGGACAGAGAGGTACCAAAACCGTCACCGTTCTGTTTCTTGGCGTCACGGTTTTCGTTTTTGCCCTGGTATTGCAGGGTCATGTCCAGGCCGTCAACCGCGCCGAAGAAGTCGGTGTTACGGTAGGTGGCAAGGCCGGTCGCACGCTTGGTCATGAAGTTATCGGTCTGCGCGGAAGAGTCGCCGCCGAACTCAGGGAACATATCGGTCCATGCTTCGACGTCATACAGGGCACCCAGGTTACGGCCGTAATCCAGAGAACCAAAGTTTTTCAGCTTCAGGCCCGCGAACGCCAGACGGGTTTTCTGAGAGGAGTCGCTCTCGGCTTTGTTGCCCGCAAATTCGGATTCCCAACGGCCATAGCCCGTCAGCTGATCGTTAATCTGTGTTTCGCCTTTAAAACCGAAACGAACGTAAGTCTGGTCGCCGTCTTTAGTGTCGTCATCACTGATGTAGTGCATGGCTTTAACTTTGCCGTACACGTCCAGTTTATTACCGTCTTTATTATAAACTTCAGCTGCGTGAACGGATGCAGAAGCCACTACGCCCATAACCACTAATGCCAGAGTGCTCTTTTTCATTTTCGATCCTGTCTTATAAACGCGCTAAAAAATTCGCTGGACGATAAGCTCATGCTTAAGTCCCGTGAAAAAACAGGAAGGGTTTTATCGTTCTGGAGTGAAACTTTTATGACAAACTAAGAATAATTTTAAAAAACTGTGATTTATTATTTCGGTAATAAATGTGTCAAATTCTCCCGCTACGCTTCCTGATCCCGCGCAACAAAGTGTTTCGCGATGTGCTAAGGCAGTTGGCAACCGGGCTGACTCCTGTTAAAACGTTCGTTCGACATTACTTTCCCTTATCGTTGAACGGCAGAGAATCATGAGTGACAGCCAGACGCTGGTGGTAAAACTCGGTACCAGTGTTTTAACAGGCGGATCGCGCCGCCTAAATCGCGCCCACATTGTTGAGCTTGTTCGTCAGTGCGCTCAGTTGCATGCCGCAGGGCATCGTATTGTGATAGTGACTTCCGGGGCGATTGCTGCCGGGCGTGAACACTTGGGTTACCCCGAACTCCCCGCGACGATCGCCTCCAAACAGCTGCTGGCCGCCGTGGGGCAAAGCCGACTCATTCAACTCTGGGAACAGCTGTTCTCTATCTATGGCATCCACGTCGGGCAGATGCTGCTGACGCGCGCGGATATGGAAGACCGGGAGCGCTTCCTGAACGCCCGCGATACCCTGCGCGCGCTGCTGGACAACAATATCGTTCCCGTTATTAACGAAAACGATGCCGTTGCCACCGCTGAAATCAAAGTAGGTGATAACGATAACCTCTCTGCGCTGGCCGCGATTCTGGCCGGTGCCGATAAATTACTGCTTCTGACCGATCAGCAGGGGCTGTTCACCGCCGATCCGCGTTCTAATCCGGAAGCCGAGCTGATTACCGACGTTCACGGCATCGACGATGCGCTGCGCGCCATCGCCGGCGACAGCGTGTCTGGCCTGGGAACGGGCGGCATGGGAACCAAGCTGCAGGCCGCTGACGTGGCGTGCCGCGCCGGTATCGACACCATCATTGCGGCGGGCAGCCGTCCTGGCGTGATTGGCGACGTGATGGAAGGTATTTCCGTCGGCACGCGTTTCCACGCCCAGGAATCCCCGCTGGAAAACCGTAAGCGCTGGATATTTGGCGCGCCTCCGGCAGGCGAACTCGTCGTTGATGAAGGGGCAACAGCTGCGATTCTGGAACGAGGAAGTTCATTACTTCCTAAAGGAATTAAAAGCGTGACAGGCAACTTCTCCCGTGGTGAAGTGATCCGTATCCGTAACCTCGAAGGTCGCGACATCGCCCACGGCGTAAGCCGCTATAACAGCGACGCGCTGCGCCGCATTGCGGGTCACCACTCGCAGCAGATCGACGCCATTCTGGGCTATGAATATGGCCCGGTTGCCGTGCACCGAGATGACATGATTATTCGTTAAGGAGCCAGAACATGCTGGAACAAATGGGCGCCGCCGCGAAGGCCGCCTCTTACAAACTGGCGCTCCTTTCCAGCCGCGAGAAAAACCGCGTGCTGGAAAAAATCGCTGATTATCTGGAATCCCAGTCCCAGGAAATTTTGCTCGCCAACGAGCAGGATCTGCTGGAAGCCCGCCGTAACGGTTTGAGCGAAGCGATGCTCGACCGCCTGGCGCTGACGCCGGCGCGCCTGAAAGGCATCGCCGACGATGTCCGCCAGGTGTGCAATCTGGCCGATCCGGTGGGGCAGGTGATCGACGGCGGGCTGCTCGACAGCGGTTTACGCCTTGAGCGCCGCCGCGTGCCGCTCGGCGTCATCGGCGTCATTTATGAAGCTCGTCCAAACGTAACGGTTGATGTGGCCTCCCTGTGCCTGAAAACCGGTAACGCCGCTATCCTGCGCGGTGGGAAAGAGACTTGGCGCACTAACGCCGCGACGGTGAAAGTCATTCAGCAGGCGCTGGAAGAGTGTGGCTTACCCGCGGGTGCCGTGCAGGCGATCGAGAGCCCTGACCGCGCGCTGGTCAACGAAATGCTGCGCATGGACAAGTACATCGACATGCTGATCCCACGCGGCGGCGCGGGCCTGCACAAGCTGTGCCGCGAGCAGTCGACGATCCCGGTGATCACCGGCGGTATCGGCGTGTGTCATATCGTGGTGGACGACAGCGCTGAGATTGAACCGGCGCTGAAGATTATCGTGAACGCGAAAACACAGCGCCCAAGCACCTGTAACACCGTAGAAACGCTGCTGGTGCATCAGGGTATTGCGAATACCTTCCTGCCGACCCTGAGCAAGCAGATGGCGGAGAGCGGCGTGACGCTGCATGCTGACGCCAACGCGCTCGCGCTGCTGCAGGATGGCCCGGCGAATGTCGTACCCGTAAAAGCGGAGCAGTACGACGACGAGTTCCTGTCGCTGGACCTGAACGTGAAAATCGTTACCGATCTCGACGACGCCATTGCGCACATTCGTGAACATGGAACGCAGCACTCCGACGCTATCCTGACGCGCACGCTGCGCAACGCCGATCGCTTCGTGAACGAGGTGGATTCTTCCGCGGTATACGTCAATGCCTCAACGCGCTTCACCGACGGCGGCCAGTTCGGCCTCGGCGCTGAGGTGGCGGTCAGCACGCAGAAACTGCACGCGCGTGGTCCGATGGGCCTCGAAGCACTCACCACTTACAAGTGGATCGGCTTCGGCGACGATACGATTCGTGCGTAAATAATCACGGGTGATGCAAAAATAGCCGTTTGATTCAAAAGGGCATTGACGCATCACCCGGATAGATCTAACCTTTTGCCCCGTGGTTACGCTCGTAACCGGCCTCTCAGGGCCGATATAGCTCAGTTGGTAGAGCAGCGCATTCGTAATGCGAAGGTCGTAGGTTCGACTCCTATTATCGGCACCATTTTAACGTCTCCCCAAGTCTACTAAAGTTCACTGAAACCCCTTATACTCTGCGCTTTACAGCCCCTTTTAGTATTTCTACGTCTACTAAAGTTCCCTGAAATCTACGGTCGTTTGGGGGTACTTATGGGGGTATATGCTGTTCGGTCTAGAGGAGGTACCCCCAAGTGAAACTAAACGCCCGGCAGGTGGATGCCGCCAAACCTAAAGATAAGCCTTACAAGCTGGCTGATGGTGGTGGTTTGTATCTCCTGATTAAACCTAATGGCGGCAAATACTGGCGGCTCAAGTATCGTGTAGCCGGCAAAGAGAAGCTGTTAGCGCTTGGTGTGTATCCTGAAGTCACATTGGCCGATGCTCGGGCAAAACGTGAAGAAGCGAAAAGGGGTATCGCTGGGGGTATCGATCCTATGGAAGCGAAAAGGGAGGAGAAGATTGCCCGTGAAATTCAGTTAAACAACACCTTCAAAGATATTGCCCTTGAATGGCACAGCAGCAAACTAAAAAAATGGTCTGCTGGTTATGCTTCAGACATCCTCGAAGCCTTCAATAAAGATGTGTTCCCATACATTGGCAAAAAACCAATAGCCGAAATCAAACCGCTTGAACTGTTGAATGTGCTACGGCGCATTGAAGGGCGCGGCGCTACCGAAAAGGCAAGAAAAGTTAGGCAGCGCTGTGGGGAAGTTTTCCGTTACGCAATAGTCACCGGTCGAGCTGAGTATAACCCCGCCCCGGATCTCACCAGCGCGATGCAAGGGCACGAGTCCAATCATTTTCCTTTCCTCACACCTAAAGAATTGCCTGATTTCTTCAATGCGTTGTCAGGATATTCAGGAAGCGAGTTAGTAGTTTTGGCTGCTCGTTTACTGATTATCACCGGATTGCGTCCCGGCGAACTCCGTGGGGCATTTTGGGATGAAATCAATATCAGTAAGGCGGTCTGGGAAATACCCGCCTCACGCATGAAAATGCGTCGCCCTCATGTGGTGCCATTGTCTAGGCAAGCTCTTACGCTTATTGGTCAGATCCAAGAGCTAACAGGCAATTACCCGCTTGTGTTCCCAGGCCGTAACGATCCGCGAAAAACAATGAGTGAAGCCAGCATAAACCAAGTCTTTAAGCGGATTGGCTATAACGGAAAAGTCACCGGGCACGGTTTCCGGCACACCATGAGTACCATCCTGCACGAACAGGGCTACAACACCGCGTGGATTGAAACGCAGCTGGCACACGTCGACAAAAACTCTATACGAGGAACGTACAACCACGCCCAGTATCTGGATGGCCGCCGCGAAATGCTCCAGTGGTATGCCGACTATATGGAGGCGTTGGAAAACGGCGAAAATGTAGTGCACGGAACGTTTGGGAAAAGCGCTTAACTGTATGTATAGACAGTGCTAATTGACAGTAGTAGACTTCTGTAGACGAACAATAATTAGGCATAGTCTAGGCTGGTCACCGAAAACCCGCACACCTATGCGGGCTGACATATCCGAATAATCAGAGGGATGAGGTGGTGTAATGTCTGAAAATATTTCTATACCCTTTTCATTTTGTCGATTAAATAGAGCTGCTGATTTCTTAGGGATGAGTAATGAGGATCTACTTAGCCTTGCATTATCCGAGAAAATAATCCTTTGCGTTAGGTTAGATGGTTTAAATTCAGTACTTTTGGTCGATGGTAAACCCGATGAGTTGGATGAATGGTATTTATCTTTAAAAAATGATGGCAGTGTATTAGCTGCTGCATTTTATTTATCGAAATACACATCGTTTTCCATTGATCGACTTTCTTACGATGAAGAGAATGAACAATGTATCTTTCATCCAAGGTTTTATCAAAGTTTAGATGCAAAGGGCAATCCATCAGGCAATCAATCCCAAAGTCATAGCGGAAGAGCCTATGGTCTCTGGGTTCCTCAGTTGCCGGTAATAAATTCGATAATGAACTATGGACGTTCTTCTCTTTTGTGGGGGTCTTTAGGCCTTTATCGTACAGATGAAAATACACCAGGTTTATGTTTAATTCCTTTGCCGATACACTCCGATAGTAACGATATTGATGATGAGGATGATAGCGATGAATGTGAAGAAAATTATCCAGATGTCGAAATAACTGCAAATGACTTGTGGATAACATCAGAACAGGTGAGAAAATTACTAAATCATAATGGTGACTACAGCGATCTACCTCAGTGTAGTGATAATGAGACTTTCCTAACTGCCGATTTGGTGAAAAAAGTAAACAAAAACAACCAAAGCGCTGAACGTCATGCAATTAATCGTGAGAAACTATACAAATATGCGATAAGCTTATTATCGAAATATCCTGAGGAATGTCGAGGCGAACGCAAGGAAATAAGTCCTGAAAAATGGCGTGATTGCATTATGGCTCGTCAAAATGAGATACCTCCATTACCAATCACAAATGAAGATGTGATACTAAGACATCTGAGAGCTGCAGCAAATAACAAGGGGTAGAGTAAATTCACTCTACGGGTACAGTAGGTTTACTGTGCCTTATCCTTACCCCACACTAACGACATAATTCCTCCTGTAATCTATTGGCGTCTATCGATGACGCCACACGTAAACAGGAGGATAGATGTCAGTACGCCTTATTAAAATGCCTGAAGTTATGCGCCGCACCGGCAATGGAAAAGCTTGGATTTACAGGCTGATATCTCAAGGCCGCTTCCCTCGCCCCGTCAAAGTTGGGGCACGAGCTGTCGCATTTGTAGAAAGTGAAGTTGATGAATGGATAAGCCGGCGCATTGAAGAGCGTGATGCTCTAATTTCCACAAAACCTCAACTGTAACTTAGCCCGGGAAATTTATTATGACTAACAAAAATGCCCTAGCCGGGCAGGGTTTCGCTCAACCTGAAAACAGCAGCGATGATATTTCGGTCATTAAATTTGAGGCCGCGAAAGTCCGTATTGTTAAGATCAACGGTGAACCGTGGTTCGTTGCAAAAGATGTTTGCGCGGCGCTGGAATTATCCAATTCGCGCATGGCGTTGCAGGCTCTGGATGATGACGAGAGAAATACCGTAACTTTAACTTACGGTATTCGCGGGAACCCAAATCATAGCGCTGTCTCTGAATCTGGTTTCTACAAGCTGATCGCCCGCAGCCGTAAAGCTATTACGCCGGGCACATTCGCCCATCGTTTCAGTAATTGGGTATTTCGAGAGGTTATCCCTTCTATCCGCAAAACTGGCTCTTATGGTGTGCCGTTCGCGTTCCTGAACGACTTTAGCCGGCGCATGGCGGCTTATCAGCAGGAGGCCAGCAAACGCGGGTATAAGTTGCAGCAGTGTAAGGGGGCAAAAGAAGCTCTTGAGCGGGAAGAGATTCAGTTGTGGCGTAAGTATCAGCCCGAGCTATTGAAGGAAAATGGCGATGAATAAAAAGGCGGAAAGACGCCGGGATTTTTACCCGGCTCAAAGGGTGATGGATCAGCCTTTAGGCTCTATGCCTTGTTTACGGAGCTCAGCGCGGGCAAGTTCCTTCATCCAATTACCAAGGCTCATACCCGCGCGCTCAGCTGCTTCATTCAATTGCTGGCGCAGTTCTGGATTAATTCGAATCTGGAAAGTAGGCGACCAGCCCTCACCCTTAGGTGTTTTATCTCGTTTTGCAGTTGACACGTACGTACATAACCTCATAGTATGGTTTTTGTTATGTACGTACGTTAGCACGGCGTACATTGAAAAGACAACGCCCCAGACTGTTGGAGCAGTACCGGGGCGTCTAACCAAAACGTTAGTTGAGGTAACATTATGGCTTGCACTAAGTCTACCCAAACACGCCCTGAATTTACATGGCGTTTTCTCACCGTGGGCGAATTCACATATCAGATCGTCAATGTTACTGCTTCCACCGAGCGCGAAGCACGCGAAAAAACGCCCGCAGGATGTGTCTGTATTCTGGCGTGTCGTTTTCGCGTTGAGGAGGTGCAGCATGTTTAACCTCCAGACCCTGACAGCTAAAGCCCGCGAGCTGCGCGGCAACGTGGTAAAAGCCACTACCACGAAGGGCACCCGCACCATGACCCCTGTTTACGAACGGGAAGAGCAGCGCAAACTGCGCGAACGCATCCAGCAGACCCAGCCGGACTGGGTTTTACTCTGGTGGGATATTGCGACCGTTACCGGCTGGCGTACCAGCGACGTGTGCAACTTCCGTTACTCCTGCATCAACTGGGAAACCGGCATAGCAACAATTATCGTAGCGAAGCAGACCAAAGCAGCAGAAGCCAGAGCGACCCGGAAGGGGATCGAGATTGTTCGCCAGCAGCGCAAGGACGCTGCCCGGCTTGCTGGCGATCACATTGGGTACATGCACTGGGATAGCGTGAGCTGCGACGAGCTGGCCGCCGGCATGACGGAAGAAGAACAGGCGATCGTGTTTGAGCTGGTGGCAAAGGCTGAAGTGAAGCACGACACCAAACAGCTGCCGCCGGGCATCATCAAACGGCTGCGTGAACGCATGGAGCGCAATCTTATCGGTGACGACCTGGTATTTTCCCGCAGCCAGATTGAAAGTAACCGTTGCCAGTCTCTGGAAGGTAGCGTGAGCCGCCAGACGATCTGGAAGAAACTGCACAACGTAATGCTGTGGTTTACCCGCGTGGTAAACACGCGTCTGCGCCTGAGTGCCTATTCCAGCCGCAAGATTGCCGCCTTTAATCTCATGTCCGCCGGCGGCGAACAGGGCTTGCTGGTCGCCTCTGAAATGCTCGGGCACAGTAACCCGGCAATCACCCGAACTTACCTCCAGTTAGGCAGTAAGGCCTCCGCCATTCAATCCCGTCTGGCCATGGAGGTATCTGTATGAAAATGGTTATCCAATTTTGCCGTCTCGGTGCTTTTCTCGATCACGTATCTGAGCAATTAAATAGCGCGCGATATTGTTTTGCCCGCCAGTCATTAAGGGACGGGGAGGAGAAATTATGACTCCTGTTTACGATCTGGTTCGCCGGGCCGACGGCAAAAACGTTTTCAGTTTCCCGGCCGGCGGCCGCTATCTGGTGGACACGTCAAACGGTCTTCAGTCGATGCGCCCCCTTATGGACGACGAGATCATTTTTACGGTGGAGAGTGCCGCGCGCTTTCTGAAGAAAATTGGTTATCAGGTAATCCCGCCAGCGGCGTGAGGTAAAAAATTATGACGATTAAAAATTCCGGCTTAGCTGCTGGTGGCCGCGCTCACCCTGAAATCAGGCCGGGCGATAAATGGAAGGACGGGCGGGGCAACATCGTAATTATCGAAAGTTACCGATTCGACAGAGTGACATATTGCCGTGAAGAGTACAGCTCACCGTGTTTTTGTACGCCCGAAAGACTGGTGCGGGAGTTTGAATTTGTTTCTTCCGCGCCGGTTACCGGCGAGAAAGATATCGATCGGATTATGCGGGTACAGGGCATCGAACGAATTCGGGTTATGCGGGAAATCATCAGGGAGCGAGGGAACAGAAAATGAAGAATGCACCAAACCTTAAAAAGCAGCCGGCGGATCTCATGGAGGAGTCAATTATCTTTGCCGGCGCCGATGCCTGGACGTTCGCTAAAGCATGGCAGGAAATGAACCCGATTGGCGACACCGTGCCGCCGGTCGTGCTGGATAAAAAGCAGCTGGCGGAGCTGGAGAATATCCGGATTGTGGATGATGGCCGGCTCTATGCCCGCGTTTGTCGTGGCGGGCATCTGACCGAACGGCAGATAACCATTCTCGCTACAAAGCTGGCGGTGGCCGGCGTGGAGCGCGCGCAATTCTACTCTGAAGGTTATCAGCTTCTGGAGGACTGGACGCCACAGCTGCCGCGCCTGAAAGCCGATGCAGAAGCTGGCAAAAGCATGGTGATCGGCAAACCGCTGACGGATGTAAACCTTCGCGACCTGGCTGATAACGAAAAGGCGCTCATACTGGCCGCGCGTTACACCGGCATTGCGATCAATGAAAACAGCGAAGGCGTATACGTCTACCGTACCGGCATCTGGGAGAAAACGTCTCTGCTCGAGCTGAGCCGCGAAATGGTGGCTATCTACAACGAGAACAAAACCAACTTCAGCAAGCGCGCGATTAACAACGTTATCGACGCCCTGAAAATTGTTATCCCGGTAATGGGGGAGCCGCGGCGCAGCCTGATCCCCTTTGCTAATGGCGTCTACGATATGGAAACCGGCGTTTTCTCCGAACACAGCCAGGATAACTGGCTGACCAACCATAACGGCGTGACCTACACGCCGGCGGTGCCGGGCGAAAACCTCCGCGACCACGCGCCGAACTTCCATAAATGGCTAAGTTACGCATCAGATAGAGACGCAATTAAGATGCAGCGCATCGCTGCAGCGCTCTTTATGGTGCTGGCGAACCGGTACGACTGGCAGCTGTTCCTCGAGATAACCGGTGAGGGCGGCAGCGGGAAAAGCGTCTTTACACATATCGCCACGATGCTGGCCGGCGCGCATAACACCGCCAGCGGGAACATGGCGGCGCTCGACAGCGCGCGCGGGCGGGCGCAGTTCGTCGGGAAAAGCATGATAACGCTTCCTGATCAGCCCAAATATTCAGGAGAGGGTACCGGGATAAAAGCGATAACCGGCGGGGATGCCGTGGAGATCGACCCGAAACACGAGCATCAGTACACCGCCGTTCTGCGGGCGGTGGTTGTGGCCACGAACAACACGCCGATGATTTTCACCGAACGCGCCGGCGGCGTTTCCCGGCGCCGCGTAATTTTCCAGTTTAACCGGCGCGTCAGCGAAGAGGATAAGGATCCCGACCTGGCAGAAAAGATATCCGCTGAAATTCCGGTGGTTGTTCGCCGGCTGCTGGCGAACTTTGCGAACCCGGAAAAAGCGCGGGCGCTGCTACTGGAGCAACGGAACAGCGAAGAAGCACTGGAGGTGAAGCAGAAAACAGATCCGCTATATGCCTTCTGCGCTCACCTTGAGCGGCTGGCTGATTGTGCGGGAATGATGGTAGGAAACCGCAATCCGCCTCACTATCCGCGAATTTATCTCTATCACGCTTATCTGGCATTCCTTGAGGCCAACGGTTTCGACAAACCGCTGACGCTGAATAAATTCGCAGAGGGGATGGAAAGCGCGATGAGGGAGTTTAATCACGAGTACCGTAAGGAACGGAGAGCCCGTGGCATGGTGACTAACGTCGAACTTTCGGAAAGTGCGGAAGACTGGTTACCTCAGACGCATCCTGTAGCCGGTCATAAAGAATGAAGTTCAGATAAATATGGAGAAAGGTATACATGGTATACATCGAGAGAATAATTTATATATAAATCAGTGAAATAAGCCATGTATACCTTGTTTTCAGGTATACACAGGGTGTACATGGTGTTCATTCTCTCATTAATCATCTGATGGTTTATTAAACAGAATGATGTATACCGTGTAGACCTGAAATCCCAAAATGTAGGCTGGTGTTCATAGGTTAATGCCATGTTTTATAAGTGATTTATTCTCTTTATGAACACCATGTATACCTTGAGGGCAAATTCTTTAAAACGCATCCACCCTTTTCACGTTGTGCACCCCTGCAATTTCATTAACATCGTTTCATAAATCGCAATTGATTATTTGATTGTTGCGATTTATGGAACTTTAACGGTCGCTATTACAGGGGACATCATGAGCAAGGTTAACGTTAAGCCCGTTCTGCTGAACGGGGAACAGATTCAGGCTCTGAAAACCATTCAGGAGAGGGAGCGCCAGAAGTCGGGCATGGGGATCGCGCCGTCAATCCATGCTGTTGCGCGCAAGGTATTTGATGCAGGGCTATCAAAAATGGAGGCTGGCCAGTGAGCTACTCAATCAAAATAGGGAAACACAGCATCGAGCTGGCAGGTTATGCCGGTAAGGTTGTTGCGCCAAATACTCAGATGGCCGCTTTATTCCGTGGTATGGCGGGCGAACTCACCAGCCTGAGGACAACGGCGCAGCAGGCCGAAGCTGAGGCGGATTTGCTGGACGTTATCCGCAACGATCCGGATCTGAACGAACAGGCAAAAAACCGCAGGGCAGGTGAAGCCCGGAACCCGGACACGCTCAAAGACTTTACCCGCGGGGTGGCAGCGGTAAGCGAGCAGGCCGCAAACATTCTCGATTACCTGAAGAACAAGCTCGCTCCGGTTAGTCCACTGGCATCTGATGATGTTCAGGGATTCATGCGTGACAGTGAAATGCGTCAGGCATTCGCCCGACTGGATCGCCGCAGCCAGGAAAAAATGTTGCTGTCGATGCACAGTGGAAAGCATCAGGAGCTGGCGGACGCCTTACTGAGGGCGCACGCAGTGTGTTCGGGACTCGATACGGAACAGCTAAAACGTCTCGGCTTCTCCCGTATTGCATCAGAGAACGGGCAGGTGATTAGCGCTGTTGCCGATCTGGTCGATGCGGTGAGAAAAGACGTCGCACAAATTACAGCCGTACGAACCTGGTATAACAATCTCGTCTACGGGAAGAACGACGATCCATCAGACGTACAGCCACGCATGACCGGCCTTGACCAGTTAAGCGAACATGTCAGCGCGATGCTCAAAGGCAGCCAGCGGCAGACACATTCAGAAGAGAAGCAGGCCGCCTGAGGGCGGCATTTTTCTGCCCAGAGGGAAACACACGATGCTGTTAAGTAAATCAGCCTACGCCAGGCATATGGGCGTTAGCCGGCAAACTGTTTACGGCTGGATAGCCCGCGGTGATATTGTAATTTCAGGCGATAAAGTGGATGTTGACGCATCGCAGGCTAAACAAAATTCTGCTGGTGCTGGCGAACGCCAGACTGAAATGACGTGGGAGCTGGCCGCCGCATGGGTATGGAAGCATGACGGCGGGAAAGAGTTGCCGGCTGATATTGATGCTGGCCAGCGTATAGAGGCAGCAGCCGCTGAGCTGGGTTTTGATGTTCAGCACGAGCCCGATGAACAATTGCTGATTCTCTTCCGGCCGGATGAAGAAACCCACAGCTTCTATGGCAAAGACCGTGTAGCAGGCGCTTTACGGTTTCTTCGTTCTGAGCTGGCTTACGTTGCCACAATGCACCCCGATACGCTGGATGACTGGAACAAAACTGGTTTAATGTCACTCTGCCTGCTGGACGGCGAAAAACTGTAAACCCCCCAGCCCCTCAAACTTGACACTTTTTCACGAGAAACTGGGAAAAGTGTCAACCCAACCTAACGGATCCTGACGCCTACGAACAGCAGCTACAGCAGAAGTGTAAAGGGCTGGCGTTGAGATTTGTTGAGCCTTGGCTGTTAACTTTTGTTAATCCTGATGCGAAGCAGGGCAGGTGTCAGCCTGTTATGGTTTGTTATGCCTTACTAGGGAAAACTAGGGGGAAGTGTCAACTGCTACCGCTTCAGAAAACTTCAGGTACACGAACTCGTGAAGGGGAGGTGTTAAGCACTCCCCCTTTGCAATCATCCTCGAGCCTCTTTGAGATCGGTGTTCTGGTTTGCCCGGACGCTGGCGTTCAGATTGAGTTGTCAAAAGTTGTCACCCACCGGCAGCGCCAGCGGGGATTTTTGGCAGAACGCGCTCTAAGTTACAGTTGCTTCAAACAGTTATCATTACTGAAGTTAGAGCAAGATTGGCTCTTTTACTACTAATCGATAAGCCAGATGAACTGATTTATGCAGTGTAACTGAGATTAAAGCGGATAAAAGTTTAAGACCTAATGCACAACTTTTATCGTAAAAAGTTGCGTCTTAAGCATCAAAATGTGATTAGCTGATGTAGAAGGCTAGTTAGTAGAATTGTATGCACTTGAAAATGTTGCTTTGTGTTAAATCAATTACAGAAATTGTTCTTAGGAGAACGATAGATGAAACTTAGTGAGTTCATGGGATCATACGTAAATCATCCAGTTGTGTTTGTTGGTGCAGGTTTCAGTCGCCGATATTTAACTGGTACGTACTCATGGCCTGAACTGTTAAAAAAAATTGTTTATGAAATGAAAGGCAGCTATGACTTCTATTTTGATTCGGCTGGTAGGAATGCAAATTCATTGGGAGAGGTTGATCTTCCAAAGGTGGCAAGTGAAATAGAAATTGAATTTAACAGATTATTAGAGTCAGATAGGAACGGGAAATTTAAATCCATAAATGACCGATACTATGAATATGCTGCTTCTGGAAACTACTCGGCTAGTCGAATAAAAATATTTATATCTGAGCTTGTTGATCTCCATGAAACAAACAATAATGAAAGTTATGCAACAGAAATGGAGTTATTTGCTAAGGCTAGTAGAAATATAGGGTCCATTATCACAACAAATTATGATAGATTCATTGAGACTCTAATTGGTTTTAAACCTATTATTGGTAACGATATTTTATTAAGCAACCCTTACGGGTCTGTTTATAAAATACATGGCTGTGTATCTCATCCAGAGTCAATTGTAATCTCTGAATCGGATTATGAAAGATTTCGCGTTAGCAATCATTTAATTAGGGCTCAATTAATTTCATTATTCATTCACAACCCAATTATTTTCATCGGTTATAGTATTAGCGATGAAAATATTAGAGATATATTAAAAACTATTTTCTCGTACATTTCAAAGGATTCTGATTTGGCAGATAAAGTCAGAAAGAATTTCCTTTTGATAGAACGTGAAGAAGGTAGTGACTCTCTAGAAGTTTTAGAACATGACGTAGTTATTGAAAATATCGGCAATATAAAAATTAATAAAATAAAAACTGATAACTTCAGTGGTGTTTTTGAAGAGTTGGTAGGGCTTAAACTTCCTGTTTCATCTATGGATATTAGGAAAGTTGAAAGTGTAATGAGAAAAATTAAAGAAGGAGGTTCTGTAAAAGTAAAAATTGTAGGTGATTTGGATAGTTTATCTAATGATGAATTAGTTATGGCAGTTGGTTCAGTTCAGAAAATTACATATCATTACCAATCAGCTTCAGAAATGGTTATGAATTACTTTGATATAATGGATTCAAGAAATGATGCTCTAATATTGTTGTTGAATAAAATAAAAGTTTCGCGTAATCAGTACTTTACCGCTCGTGGTTTTTCTACCATTTGTAACGAAATTCAAGGTATTGAAGATCTAAAAGAGAACCAAGAAAGGAACTTAAATACTTATTTTGACTCAATTGATCCTTCAGAGAAAATTGATTGCGATACAGTTGATGAAATACTTGCTTTAGGATTTAAAACTTATAAAACTGTGCGCATTCTTTTCTACAATATTTACGTGAATAATATTAATTTAGATAATGTGGCCGATTATCTGCGAGAGGGGGTAGCACTTGAAATTCTACCTTCAGACTATAAAAGACTAGTTAGTTTGTACGATTATAAGCGCTATCCTGACGAGATGTTTTTGTAATGATTAATTAAATCCTTTAAGTTTCGAGATAATGATTTTATTACAATGATATAATTTATACTTACAAAATTTTGAGGATGGTATGAATATTTTTTCATTTGATTGCTTCGATCTTCGAGTTGTCCTTAATCCGCATAATTTTTACGTAGGGCAAGCTAAATCTAGACTTTTATCACAATTTTCAGATCTTAGTGCTGAATGTGACCTGGAAGAGGAAAGATATCTCGAACGTACGGCTAAAAACTTTGACCCTGAAAGAGATGATCCAGCAGAGGCTTGCGAAAATGCGACACAAATAGGTATAGCACATATGCATTCATTGATGGATATGAAAAATACTGTCACTCTAGCTATGAATGCTGGAATGTACCACAGGTTCGATAAACAGTTACGTGATTTAATTCTTCGAGAATTTCGTCATTGGAATAAGTTAAAAGCTATAAAAGATATTGTCTGGCGTACTAGTTTTGAGCGAATTATAGAATTGATGGAGTGGATAGGTTTCGATGTGAAAAATAAACCATATTTTCATCTACTAGATGCCTGCCGCCTTGTTGTAAATGTATATAAACATGGAGATGGGGTGGGTCATGAGACCCTGTTGCAACGGTATCCAAAGTATTACCAGCAATTATTTGGAGAAGCTTTAACTAGCCATGAGAATCTACAAATAACAGAATCCGATTTTGACGAGTTCAGTTCAGCAATAGTAATGTTCTGGCAAGATCTTCAACAACATTGCCAAAGCGAACTAGCCTTAGGTATCAATCCAACATGGTGGCCTGAAAAGGCTATTAACAAAGATGTTAGACGAAATTGCTAACGTTTTTTGCTAGTAATATAAAGTTCACTGCATAAAAAACATTCAAAAAATCTTTAGAAGTGAACACATGGGGGTATCTTTGGGGGTACCTCTTCGCTTTTTTATAGCAAAAAACAATAAAAACAATTATTTAGGTATTGCCTTTTGTTCCTATTATCGCACCATCTTTTAAAAGCTTTTAAATAAACAACATTTGCCTTTTTAAATAGAGGAATCTGGCGCATCAGCCATTACGTTCCCCCGACACCTCCGGCAAACCATCACACATCTCCTGCAGCTCATTAAACATCCTTGCCACGTGGAAACCATCGCACACGGAGTGATGAACCTGCACCGCCATAGGCAACAGAACTTTTCCATCCTGTTCGTAGTATTTGCCAAACGTGAACATCGGGGAAAAGAAGTTCTTCATGTGAGCAATGTTCATAGTAAAGTTCGTAAACGTTACCCAGGGAATAGACGATACGAAAAAGACATTTTCCCGGGACTCTTCCTTCGGCCAGTAAGAAAGGGTATTTCCATAGTGGGCAACGTCTTCTGCATATGTGTTCTGGAAGTGATGGATATTGCCATCATAATGGCTCCACAATGACGAAAACGTCTCCGTTTCAGGGTGGAAAATCGTATAGCTGGGATGAATTTCATTCCATACGACAAGCTCATTGTCCTTCATGACCATACGGAACTCGGAATGTCGGTTCATGATTTTAGAGAGGAGGAAAATAATCGTTGGATAAAACTTCCAGCCAACCTCTTTGATATGTTTTCGCAGCGCGGTAATGTCGATCAGAACAGTTTGGTTAATGGTACATTCAGCAAATGACTGAAATACCTCAAAATGCTCCTTCCTTGGCCAACGAGATAAGTCAACAGGCGTATATTCTGGGATGGTTTTTTTCATGTTTAACCTTGATTCGCAATCATCTGAAAGGTGTTGGGCCTGAAACAACCGCAAAACCTTTTCAACCGTATCTGATCTTCCTTTCAACCTCAGGCTGCGGTTTTCCGAAAAGGTAACCCTGTACGAGATCGCAGCCAAGCACCTGTAGACGTTCAAGCTGCGCTTCGGTTTCAACGCCTTCTGCAATGACTCTCATATTGAGGCTCTTGGCCATACCGGTAATCAATTTAACGATATTAAGCGCATCATCTTGCGTGGATATCGGGTTCACGAAGGATTTGTCTATCTTAATTTTATCAAAATTAAGCTCGCTCAATCTTGAGAGCGACGAATATCCGGTACCGAAATCATCGATGGAAATTTTCACACCCAGCGCTCGTAGCTTTTTGAGAATAGTAAGCGGCGTGTTGCTGTCGCTGAAGAGCGAAGACTCCGTCACCTCTAACTCAAGTCGGCTAGCAGGCAGCCCTGTCTCTTTCAGGATGGACTGCACCATCGTCGTAAACAATTTGTTACCCAACTGAATAGGTGAGACGTTCACAGAGATCCTTGCCGGAACCGCCCAGGAAACCGCTTCCCGGCAGGCGAGCTCAAGCACCGTTTTACCAATCTCATTGATCATCCCTGTTTTTTCAGCAACAGAAATAAAGTAATCCGGCGACAGCATTCCCTTCACCGGGTGCATCCAGCGAATAAGCGCTTCGTAGCCGTAAATTTCACTACTGAATGAATCGACAATCGGCTGGTAATAAACAACGAACTCATGGTTATCCAGCGCCAATGCCATATCATGTTCAAGAGTTCGGCTTTCCTGCAGCTTTTGCAGCATCCACTGACGGAAGACTTTTATCTGCTGTGAGCCTTCTTTTTTGGCTTCGTAGAGGGCCAGATCGGCAAATTTATAAAGATAATCAGAGCGTCGTTCATTATCAGACAAAACGATACCCACGCAGGTGGCAATTTTTATCAGCTGGTTATTAATCGTATAGGGCTGGCTGATTTGATCGCTGATTTCTTTTGCGCGCGTAACTGCCGCGCTTTCGGTCAAGCCGCTGGACAGAAGGGCAAACTCGTCTCCCCCCAAACGGTAAAACGTATCGGAAGCACTGCTCATCGAGGTCAGTCGCCGGGAAACCTGATTCAACAGCAAATCACCGGCATCATGGCCATAGGTATCGTTGACCTCTTTGAAGCGGTCCAGATCAAATAACATCACCGTGACGGGGATGTGGTTTTTATCGGCCTGAAGATTAATTTTGTTGAGGTCGTCCCAGAAGAAAAGGCGGTTTTTCATGCCGGTGAGGGAATCATGGTAAACATCATATTCCAGCTTCGCATTCTGGATTTGCAGCGTTTCTTTTGATATCTGAAGCTCGTCAGCAAGACTTTTAACCTGCATGTGCGCTTTGAGAATATTTTTATTCTGGTAGATCATTAAGAAACCAAGGATGAAACTTAGTATTACCAGAAGTAACGAAAGTGCCGAATAAATATAATAAAGAATCTGTATTTTATTATTGGATTCATTAACGGTATTAATATCTTTTGTTAATGCCGTTGCAGAAAGTTGGCTTAGCGGCGCATCGAGTTCGTGCATATTTGTCAGGTATGCCTGTAACTCTGAATGGCTCATTTTTTCAAGATTAGCATCCAGATAGGCCAGTATTTGCTCTAAGCGTGAAGCGAGCGCCTGGTGCAGTTTATCGCTGTCAATATAGCGACCTAAATCTCCCCCTTTCATTAAGTCACTTTGGCTTAACATAATTTCGAGGCGCATGCGGACCTGGTCTATCGTAACGTCGTCGGTATCGGTTGCGTATAGACCAAGCCATGATTCAAATCGGTAGTACTCTGATACCAGTTGTGCCACGGACCAGGACTCAGTGTATTGAGTCAGTTTTTGCAACTCTTGCTGACGATCGTAAACAAGGTATGCAATATATCCTGTCGTGATAAAAAGAGAAAAAATGATACCAACCAGTATCCTGTTCATTATGTTCTCCTGAACTGCTACTCAATCTTCATTTTGCTAACCTGCCATGCTGATCGCGAGTAATAAATTTGATTATTCAACTCCGGAATACTGTCATAGGGGTAAACAATGAATGATGGACCTTTATCGCGGATGCGCATATATTCGCCATTGACCTTTAAGGCGAGAATGGCGTTGTATTTTTTGAAATCGCTGAGAGGGATGATCGTGGAATAATCATTGAGCGCAATAACGTTCACGTTAGAGCCCTTCGCACCCACATAATCCATGAGTTTGCTCATGGGAACACCCTCAAACTTAGTACGTCCATTATACCAGGGGGAGGTCGTCTCGAAACTCACCACACCCAGTTTTTCAAGGCTGGCGAGATCAAACACTGCTTTTCCATTTTCATTGGTATTTTCTATATTACCGTAAATCGTTAAAATGGGTTTACCAACTGGTTTTGGCAGTTCGCCAGCCCAGGTTACACCAGGTACCAGACAGCATAACAGCAGTAGGGTTAATCGCATTTTTGCCTCCACTTTTTAACAGAAGTATAAGAATTATAATTTAGTAATCCTACTAGTTTATATATTTTGTTGGAACGCTATGGTTTTTAAAGAATGGTTGCGTTTAAACTCATTGTAATCAATGGGTTGCGCAATTCCGAATCTGCGGGTTTTGATTGTCTGTCTGCGCTTCTTTTTTTGAAATCCGCTTAGGTTACTTGAACAAGCTCCCCAGCCGTTTAAAAAACGATCGTTTTTACGGATTGTCGTTTTACGCATCACAGATTTATCTGTGATGAAAATCATTTTTTAGTGACTAAACGTCAGGACAGGACGTGCCGATGACGGCTCCAGTGGGCGTTGCGATACGGTGTCCGTACAGGTGCCGCGCTATCATACTTTGAGTAATGATGTCTGGCGACGTGTGCCTCGATCTATACCGGACATTCTTTAATTCGCAGAGGGGAAACAGTGGTCGTTTTTTCTTTATTAAATTTACCACAGCTAAATTTGTCTTTTTCAAATGTATTACCATTGACTTGAATCATTATATCTCTTTCTTTCGCCGCTTATCGTGTGCAGGCCCCTTACTTAAAACGAGTCAAAAAAATGAAAAAAAGACCATCCTTGATGGTGCTTTTCGCTGTGTGCTGTTTTTTTGCTGCGGACATTGCCGTGGCAAAAAACAGTTCAGTTTCCAGTGAACAGGTTAAAGAGAATGTTATTGCAGAGTCAATTGCATCTTATCCCGGGGTATGCGCCTGTCCTTTTAACCGGGCCAGGAACGGAAGCGCCTGCGGAAGACGCAGCGCATGGAGCAAAGCAGGAGGCTATGCTCCGATTTGTTATAAAAATGAAGTGACGGATGAGATGGTAAAGCAGTGGCGTGAAAATAATAGCTAACCCGCCTCCAGCATCCCAAAACTCACAATCCGCGCCCGGCCCAGCTCTTTCGCGCGGTACAGGGCCACATCCGCGGCGCGCAGCAGGTTGTCAGTCTGGGCATGTTGCGGGTAGCTGGCAATGCCTATCGACACATCTACCGGGCCAATCTCGGTCAGCCCGTAGCGAATCGACAGCTCATGCACGCCGGTGTAAATCTTCTGCGCGCAGGCGTATGCCCCTGCTTCATCGGCACCGGAAAGCAGAACCAGAAACTCCTCGCCCCCGTAGCGGAACGCCAGTCCGTTGTCATGTGTGGCCCGCTGAACAATCGACGCCACGGTTTTGATAACCAGGTCGCCCGCTTCGTGGCCGAACCGGTCATTAATGCTCTTGAAGTGATCGATATCGATCATCATGCAGCTTAACGGCTCGCCGCTGCGAATCGCCTGTGCCGTTTGGGTTTGCAGGGTATCTTCCAGATGATGGCGATTACGCAGGCCGGTGAGCGGGTCAAACAAGGCTTTTTCCAGCAACGCGTCGCGCAGACGCTGGTTGGCCAGCGCCAGCCCGAGCGCTTCGGCCATCAGTTCCAGATACGCGCGGGAAGGGGCATTGTCTGCCGTGATATTCTGGAAGGAGAGCAGGCCAATGGCCTCTCCCTGGGCGATAAGCGGCACGCACAGCGCGGTTTCCGCCTGTGAAGCGGGAAGATGGTAGCAGGCGATATCCGGCTCACCGTTTACCGGCGGATGGCTCTGCCCGCGACGTACGGCCCAGCACTCGTCCGGGTGGAAGGTCGTCTCTTCACCCACCGGTGAAAGCCAGTGTGCGACGCAGCGCATCTGCCACGGTTCACGGTCAAGAATGTAGAGCCGGCCCGCTATCCCCGGTGCAATGTTGGGCGCAAACAGCTCCGCCACGTTAATCACATCGTTAAAGTTTTCACACCCCTGCAGCCGCTGGGTCATGCGCGCCAGCAGCTCGCGGATGGCCCAGTCGGCATCGCGCTCTCTTTCCAGACGCTGTCGCGCAAGGCCGTTTTCACGGAAGATGCTGATGGCCTGCGCCATATCGCCGATCTCATCAATCTGGTTGAAATTGGGCGTTTCAACCGCGTAATCCTGTGACGCCAGGCGGTGCACCACGTCGCTCAGTCGCACCACGGGGCGCAGCACGCGGCGTTTTAATATAAAGCCAAGAACAAACAGGAACAGCAGGGCGGTCAGGCCGACCGTCAGCTCAGAGGCGGTACGCAGCGCTTTCGATTTTTTTGTCGCTTCCTGAACGGAGGCGATGACGCGTTTGTCGAGTATCTGGCGAAAGTGATCGATCTGGTTCTGCGCGCGCTCCAGCTCCTGCTCATACGGGGCGCCATAGAGCAGGGCAACGGCCTGAGCGTCTTCGCCTTGCTCAAGGCTGGCGAGTGCGGTTTGCTGTTCGTCCTGCAGCTCATCGACGATTTTTACCCCTTCATGCAGCAGGGACAGTTCTTCATCCGATGCGCCATTATCCTGCAACTTTTCCAGCCGAAGCTCGATGCTCTTCAGGCTCTTTTCTGCCTGGTTATATTCCTTGAGAATCTGCGGATCTTTTTTAATGACGTACAGCCGTGCTAAATCAGACTGCGCCCAGACATCGGTTTCGATATCTTCCGTAAGCTGATCAAATTTCTGCCGTTGTTCAACGGCCTGACGCTCGATGGTATCGGCATTGGACGCCATCAGCATAATGATGCCGGAGGCGATGGTCAGGCAGACCGTGGCACCATAGGCCCAGTTGGTTATCGTCGCGATTCGCACCAGATGATCCTTTTACGGCATGAGTAGGATGGCGTTCTTCAAATTATAGAAAACGTTTGATTTAAGGTGAAAAAAAAGGCGGCACAGTGCCGCCTCGTGTGGTCTTTATCGTCACATCCCTACAAATCTGGAGGATTTTTTCCTTCTTCGATGAAATCCGCGTCCAGCTCTTCGGCGTTACCTTCGTGATCGCGCCCGGAGAAGAGGTTCCAGCAGGCGATAAACAGCGCGGCAATCAGCGGCCCAATGACAAAGCCGTTAATGCCGTACAGCTCCATACCGCCGAGGGTGGAGATCAGAATCAGGTAGTCCGGCATTTTGGTGTCTTTCCCCACCAGCAGCGGGCGCAGGATGTTGTCCACCAGCCCGACGACGATCACGAAGAAGCCGACAATAAACAGCCCTTGCCAGATCTGATGCGTGGCGAACAGGAAAATAGCGGCGGGCACCCAGACAATCGCCGAGCCGATGGCGGGCACCAGGGAGAGGAACGCCATCAGCGCGCCCCAGAGCACGCTGCCGTCAATACCCACAATTGCAAACGCAATTCCGCCGAGTATGCCCTGAACCACGGCCACCGCAGCCGTTCCTTTTACCGTGGCGCGCGACACGCCGACGAATTTAGCGAACAGGTGCTGCTTGGCGAAATCAGACAGGGGCAGGGAGTCGAGGATCTGGCGCACCAGATACGGGCCATCTTTCAGCAGGAAGAACAGCAGATAAAGCATGATGCCGAAGCTAATCGCAAAGCCAAACGTCCCTTTGCCAATCAGAAACGCGCTGCCGGCGAGATATTGCCCGCCCTGCAGGGCGACATCGGAGAGTTTTTTCTGGATCTGCGCCGCGTTGGTCAGGTTGTGATCCGCCAGGAAGCCGCTGGCCCAGCCTGGAAGGTGGTTGAAGATGCTCGCCACCACTTCAGGGAATTGGGTGTTGTTCTCCTGCAGTTTGGTGTAAACCACGTTCAGCTCAATGGCGAGCGAGGAGAGGATCACCATCAGCGGGATAAAGACGATCAGGCAGATAATGCCGATGGTCAACAGCGAGGCAAGCCCGTTGCGCTCCCCCAGCGCGGTGCGCAGCTTGTTTTTTACCGGGTTAAAAATGACGGTCAGAATCGCGGCCCACAGTATCGCGGAGAAGTAGGGCGAGAGCACGTCGAAGAAGGCCCAGGTCACAAGGGCGAGAATGAAAATAAAGAAGCCTTTGGTCAGTCCGTTAAAGCGCATCAGTCAGTCCTGGTTACTAAGAAACTGTGACGACTATAGAACCGATTGTGAGAATTACCAACCATTGCACCGGGTAAGGTGCAATGGTTGGTGAGGCGTTAAATCGCCTCAAATAACGCGCTTACCAGCGCAATATGTGCCTTAACGCCCACGGTGAGCGCGGCTTCATCAATGCGGAAGTGTGGGTTATGGACGTTCCATACCGCACCCTTTTCCTCGTTGCCGCAGCCGATAAACAGGAACGAACCGGGAATTTTCTCCTGATAGGATGAGAAATCTTCGCTGCCGAACAGCGCGCGATCGGCCAGCTGCAGCGTCCCGTCACCAAAGTGCTCCGCAATGGCTTTTTTGGCGATGGCGTTGGTGTCGGCATGGTTATTTCCGACGGCATAACCCTGCTGCCAGCGGATCTCACAGCGCGCCCCGTGGGCGCTCACTACGCCTTCAACAATACGCTGCATCAGCCGGGGAACCTGTTCACGAACCTGCTGATTATGGGTTCGCACCGTTCCTGCCAGACGGGCGCTGTCCGGAATGACGTTATAGCTATCACCGGCCTGGAAGGTGGCAATGGTCAGCACCGGGGCGTTGATCGGGTCAAGATTACGTGCGACCACGTTTTGCAGGGCGGTAACCACTTCAGCGCCGATTACCACCGGATCGATACAGAACTGCGGCATTGAGCCGTGGCCGCCCTGCCCAAAAATAGTGATGTCAAAGTTATCGCTGGAGGCAACGTAAACGCCCTCTTTCAGCGTGATTTTTCCCGTAGGGCTGTTCGGGAATACGTGCAGGCCGAAAATCTTTTCGACGTCGTCAACGACCCCTTTCTCCACCAGCTCGCGTGCGCCGCCCGGCGGCACCTCTTCGGCAGGCTGGAAGATAAACTTAATGCTGCCGCAAAGCTGGCTGCGCAGATGGCAGAGCACTTTCGCTGCCCCCATCAACATGGCGGTGTGGGCATCGTGACCGCAGGCGTGCATCACGCCGGGCCGAGTGGAGCTAAATGATTCTCCACTCTCTTCCTGTAGCGGTAGCGCGTCGATATCGGCCCGCAGCGCCCACGTTGGGCCGGGTTTTTCGCCCTGCAATACGGCTACTACGCTGTTCTCCAGCGGGCGGCTTATCGCCAGCTCCGGCAGATTCCCCAGCTCGCGGGCAATAAAATCAGCGGTGGGCTTTTCCTGAAACGAGAGGTCCGGGTTGGCGTGAATATGCCTGCGCCAGCGGATCACCTCTTCATTAACGTCGCGGATAAGGTTTTCAGTGGTACTTTTCATGACGGTCTCCTTCAGTCAGTCACCGGCAGCGTGGCCACAGGTTTTTTTATCAGCGGTACTATCGCCGCCCCCGCGCAGACCATTGCCAGTGACAGGAAAATAAACGCGCTTTCGTAGCTGTGGCTTTTCCCGACAAGATAGCCAATTACGACAGGCGAAACGAAGCCTCCCAGCGTTCCGCCGGTGTTTATCAGGCCGATAGCCGATCCCATAATGTTCTCCGGAAGGCGTTTCATCGGCAGGGTAAAGGCGGTTACAAAGGTTGCCATCAGGAAGATCTCCCCCACGAACAGCAGGACGCTGGCCGTCAGCGCCGTAGCGGTATGGAAGATGCCGAAAATGGCGGCAGCACCGATCAGCGCGCAGATCAAAATCACCTGCGGCTCGCGGTTGTGGAAATATTTCCCGACGAACCAGCCGGTGCACAAGGACGAGAGCCAAATCCCCGCGCCGCCGACGGCGACGATATAGCCGGAAATTTCCAGCGGCATCCCCCTGCTCTGGACGAAGAATTTTGGCAGCCAGGCCATCAGGCCGTAGCTGGGAATATTGACGCAGAACACAGAGACAAAGAGTAGCACCACCGTCGGGTTACGCCACAGGGCGCCGTTTTGCTCACCTGACTGCGGGCGCGGCGCAGGTTTCTGATAGGGCACGCGCACGGCGATCAGCGCGGCGATGGCGCAAGCAACGATCCCCAGCACCACAAACGACGCGTGCCAGCCCAGATGCTCCAGCGCAGAGACGGCCACAATGGGCCCCACGGTCATTGCCAGCCCGGCGGAGGAAAGCAAAACCGATTGCGCAAAGGTGCGTTTTTCCAGCGAGAAATTGCTGACCACCGCTTTCGCGCAAGAGCATGGGTAGCCGGAATGCCCCACTCCGGAGAGAAAGCGAAACAGCAGCAGCAGGCCAAAGCTCATGCCCAGCGCACCGAAGCACAGGGCGAAGATCCCGAGCGCGCACAGGGAGAGGATCAGCATGGTTTTATAGCCGAGCCTGTCGTTCAGCCAGCCCGCGGGCACCTGAAAGAGAGAATAGGCCAGGAAGAAAATGCCGGTGATGTAGCCCAGTTCCGCGCTGGTGAGGCCGAACTCTTTTTCGATAGGCAGCAGGGCAAACCCCATGACGGTTTTATCGATATAGACCACGACATAGCCGACAAAAAGCAAAAAAATCATCTGTGACTGGCTTTTCATTTTATTTTCCGCCTGACGTCAGAGTGTGATGAGGAGTGTTGTGTGTACTCCGAATCTAGGGGTTTACCTGAGACCCGGGAAGATATAATTTTTCTATAGGTGATGCTTTTTTGTTATAGGGTGAGTGATGAGATATTTGCCAAAGCTTGGGCATCTTCAGGCCTTTCGTCAGGTGGCACGCAGCGGCAGTATTCGTTCAGCCGCGCGCGAGCTGGGCGTTTCTCAGCCCGGGTTGAGCCGAACATTGCGTGAGCTTGAGCAAACTTTAGGCACGCAACTTTTATTGCGCAGCAAAGAGGGCATCGCCCTGACCGAGGCGGGAATGGCCTTTTCCCACCGCGCGGAGTGGGTGCTGGAGGAGTTGCGCCGTGCGGCAGATGAAGTGGAACAGATTAACCATTACACCCACGGACGGCTGACCGTGGGGTTCTCGTCACTGATTGCGCTGACGGTGTTTCCCGATGTGGCCGAGGCGTTTAAGGAGACGCTGCCGCAGGTGCTGCTGACGGTAAAAGAAGGGCAGTTATCCTCGCTGTTACCCGGCGTGCGCAACGGTGAAATTGACATCGCCATCGGTTCTGTCGATCCGATGGCGCCGCCAGAAGGGGTGATGATCGAACCTCTGTTCACCTCGCCGTTTTGTATCGTCGCGCGCAAAGGACATCCGCTGGCTGACGCACGCGATCTGATGGCGCTGCGTCAGGCTAAATGGTTGCTGCCGGAGTCATCAATGGGTTACTACCAGCAGCTGCAAAACGAGCTCAGCCATTTTTACCGACAGGTCGACGTGACGCCGCTGCGTACGGATTCTGTTATCACCGGCCTGAGTATGGTGCTCAACGCGGACTATCTGACGGTGGTTGCTCGGGCAATGTGTCAGCCGCTGCAGCTTGATGACAAGCTGGTCGCGCTGCCCATCGCCCAGCTGCCGTCGGCTCAGTACTGCGCGGTGTGGTCGCAGAAATCGGCGATGACCACTAACGCGCGCCAGTTTTTAATTCGCCTGCGCGAGGCATGCAGAGGGTTTAGCTGGTAGGGAAAAGATACGACTTTTGTCTGACCCAGGATCGACGTCGTCCGCACCATGCTGTAAGTATCTGCTTGCGGAGGTGCTTATGGCCTGGCGTCCAATTCTCTATGTGATCCTCACAACCCACCCCAGACTCAGCGCGCGGCGCGCCCGTTTGCGTCTGGTCATCTAGCTTTTTATTAACAACCGCGGTATAACACACCTTCTTTGGATGTTTAGATGTCCATACGTATAGAAGGTAATATGCAAACACAACAAGAAAATGGACAGCTTAAGCGCACCATGAAAACGCGCCACCTGATTATGCTCTCGCTGGGCGGCGTGATTGGGACAGGGTTATTCTTTAATACCGGATACATCATTGCGACGACCGGGGCGGCGGGTACGCTGCTGGCGTATCTGATAGGCGCGCTGGTGGTCTGGCTGGTGATGCAGTGTCTGGGCGAGCTCTCCGTGGCGATGCCGGAAACCGGCGCGTTCCACGTCTACGCCGCCCGCTATCTTGGCCCGGCCACGGGCTACACCGTGGCGTGGCTCTACTGGCTCACCTGGACGGTGGCGCTCGGGTCAAGTTTTACCGCCGCCGGGTTCTGCATGCAGTACTGGTTCCCGCAGGTGCCCGTCTGGGCCTGGTGTGTGGTCTTCTGCGCGGTGATTTTTAGCCTCAACGTCATCTCGACGCGCTTCTTTGCGGAAGGTGAGTTCTGGTTCTCACTGGTGAAAGTCATCACCATTATCGCTTTTATTATCCTGGGCGGCGCGGCGGTCTTTGGCTTTATCCCGATGAAGGACGGTACGCCCGCGCCGGGCTTAACCAACATTACGGCCGAAGGCTGGTTCCCGCACGGCGGCCTGCCGATCCTGATGACCATGGTAGCGGTGAATTTTGCCTTCTCCGGGACGGAGCTTATCGGTATCGCGGCGGGTGAAACCCAAAACCCCCACAAGGTGATTCCGGTCGCTATCCGTACCACCATTGCGCGGCTGATTATCTTCTTTATCGGTACCGTGTTTGTACTGGCGGCGCTGATCCCGATGCAGCAGGCGGGTGTGGAAAAAAGCCCGTTCGTGCTGGTGTTCGAAAAGGTCGGTATTCCTTATGCGGCGGACATCTTTAACTTTGTGATCCTGACGGCGATCCTCTCGGCGGCGAACTCCGGTCTGTACGCGTCTGGACGCATGCTGTGGTCGCTCTCGAATGAGAAAACGCTGCCGCGCTGCTTTGCCCGCGTCAACAAAAACGGCGTGCCGCTTACGGCGCTTTCGGTTTCCATGCTCGGCGGCGTGCTGGCGCTGTTCTCAAGCGTCGTGGCTCCGGACACCGTGTTCGTTGCGCTCTCGGCGATTTCTGGCTTTGCCGTGGTGGCGGTCTGGATCAGCATCTGCGCGTCGCACTTCGTGTTCCGTCGTCGTTATCTGCAGTCCGGCCAGCCGCTCTCTGCGCTGCAGTATCGAGCGCCGTGGTATCCGCTGGTGCCGGTGCTCGGCTTTATCCTCTGCGTGGTGGCCTGTGTCGGCCTGTGGTTTGACCCGAGCCAGCGCATTGCCCTTTATTGCGGGCTTCCGTTCGTTGCCCTGTGCTATGGTGCCTACTATCTGACCCGAAATATGACATCGCAGGAGCCTGAACATGTCGCAGAATAATCCGCTTACCGCCATCCTCGAAAAACAGCCGTTCGTAGTGCTGGATGGCGCGATGGCAACGGAGCTGGAAGCGCGCGGCTGTAACCTGGCAGACAGCCTCTGGTCTGCCAAAGTGCTGGTTGAAAACCCGGATCTCATCCGCGAAGTACATCTTGATTACTACCGGGCTGGTGCGCAGGTGGCTATCACCGCCAGCTATCAGGCCACGCCTGCGGGCTTTTCCGCGCGCGGTCTGGACGAGGCGCAGTCTCGCGCGCTGATCGGCAAAAGCGTAGAGCTGGCGCGTAACGCGCGCGAAGCGTATCTGGCCGAAAACCCGCATGCGGGCACGCTGCTGGTTGCTGGCTCCGTGGGGCCGTACGGCGCGTATCTGGCGGATGGATCTGAATATCGCGGCGACTATGTGCGCAGTGCTGAAGAGTTCACTGCTTTTCACCGCCCGCGCGTGGAGGCACTGCTGGATGCGGGTGCCGATCTGCTGGCGTGTGAAACGCTGCCGTCCTTTGCGGAAATCAAGGCGCTGGCGGCACTTCTGGCCGAGTATCCTCGCGCCCGGGCGTGGTTCTCGTTTACCCTGCGAGACAGTGAACACCTGAGCGACGGCACGCCGCTGCGTGAGGTGGTCAGCGTACTGGCGAATTCTCCGCACATTGTTGCCCTGGGCATTAACTGCATCGCTCTGGAAAACACCACGGCGGCGCTGAAGCATCTGCAAGGCCTGACCGCGCTGCCGCTGGTGGTCTATCCGAATTCGGGCGAGCACTATGACGCGGTAACCAAAACCTGGCACCACCACGGCGAAGCGTGCGAGACGCTGGCGGGGTATCTGCCGCAGTGGCTGGAAGCCGGAGCGAAGCTGATTGGCGGGTGCTGCCGCACCACGCCAAAAGATATTGCTGAGCTGAACGCGCAGCGCTGAGTCTTTTGCCGGGTAGCGGCTGCGCCTTACCCGGCACACATCATGCCGCCTCCGCCAATACAAACATCCCGTACGGATGGATCTCAAGATAGTACGCATCGCCCACGTCCGGCTGCAGGCGCGTGGCGTTAACCTGCAGTAAAATCTCTTGTCCGTGCCAGTCGACAATCACCTCATACTGCGGACCCATATAGGCGACGTGGCGGATAGTGCAGCGCTGGCTCGCCTCGCCGTGCTGGCTGAGCGTAATCGCCTCCGGACGCACGCCGACGGTGCCTTCGCCCTGGGTAGTAAAGTGCAGCGGACGCGGCAGACGATAGCCGTGGATTTCCACGACATCCTCGCTGAAGCGGGCCGGGAAGAGGTTGGCATCCCCCATAAAACTCGCCATAAAGCGAGACGCCGGTTGCCGATACAAATCCTGAGGCGAGCCAATCTGCATAATGTTGCCCTTGTTCATCACCAGCACGGTGTCGGAAACCGCAAATGCCTCGCTTTGATCGTGCGTCACGTACAGCGAGGTGATGTTGAACTGCTTTTGCAGCTCGCGGATTTTGTCCCGCATGCTGCGCCTGAGGTTCGCATCGAGGTTGCTCAGCGGTTCATCGAACAGCAACACTTTGGGTTTGAGGATCAGAGCGCGGGCCAGCGCCACGCGCTGCTGCTGGCCGCCGGAAATCTGATCCACGTAGCGATCTTCAAACCCCTCCAGGTCAACCATCGCCAGGGCTTCTTTGACCCGCGTTTTTATCTCTGCGCGCGAAACGCCCAGCATCTTCAGACCGTAGCCCACGTTCTCGCCCAGCGACATATGCGGGAAAAGCGCGTAGGACTGGAACACCATACAGATATCGCGCTGCTGAATGGAGCGGTGGGTCACATCCTCACCATCGATGTAAATCTGCCCTTCGGTCGGTTTTTCCAGCCCGGCAACCAGGCGCAGCACGGTGGTTTTACCGCAGCCGGACGGGCCGAGCAGCGTTACCATTTGTCCCTGCGGGATCGCCAGGTTGATGTTTTCAATTACCGTGTTTGCGCCAAAGCGTTTGGTCACGTTGCGCAGTTCAACAAAATGTTTCTCAGTCATAGCGTTACGCCTGGTTTTTGGCTTTTGAACGGGAGATACGCGCCTCGCCGATCAGCCAGTCAAAGAGGAAAATGATCGCCAGCATGACCACAATCAGGATCGAGCCGTAGGCAATCGCCACGCCGTATTCGCCGTCTTCCACGCGGTTCAGAATGTAGGCCGTTGCCACGCGGGTGTCCGGCGTGACGAGGAACACAATGGCGCTGACGGTGGTGATGGCGCGCACAAAGCTGTAAATCAGCGCCGATAAAATGGCCGGACGCAGCAGCGGCAGCAGGATGTGGGTGATGGTGCGCAGGCTTCCGGCACGCAGGCTCAGCGAGGCCTCGTCCAGCGACTTGTCGATCTGCCCTAATCCCGCGATCCCGGCGCGAATGCCCACCGGCACGTTACGCATCACCATGGAGATAATCACGATGGCGGCGGTGCCCGTGAGGTACACCGGCGCGCTGTTAAAGGCCAGAATGTACGACACGCCCGCCACGGTACCCGGTACGGCAAAGCACAGCATGGTGGTGAACTCGATGGTCTTTTTACCCCGGAACTGCTGGCGCACCACAACCCAGGCAATCAGCAGTCCGAAGGCGGCGGTGATCGGCGCGGCAATCCCGGCGTAAAGCAGAGTATCGAGCAGTGAAGGCCACGCACCGTCGCTCATCCCCTGGCCGAACAGCTTGATAAAGTTATCCAGCGTCAGGGTGTAATCCACGCCCCAGTTGACGGTAAAGCTCCCGTAGAAAATGCTGCCGTAGAGCAGGGCGTTAAAGGCGATCCACACCGCCAGCAGGGCGATCACGCTCCACACCAGCGTCACCGGCAGCGGCTGCACGTCGCCGCGGTACGATTTACCGGACACGGTGACGTAGGAGCGCTTGCCGATCCACATGTACTGAATGCAGAACACCAGCAGCGAGAACAGCAGCAGGAAGGCCCCAAGGGTACTCGCTGCCTGATAATCCAGCTGTGAGCCGGTAATGTAGAAGTAGATCTGCGTGGCCAGCACGTCGAAGTTCCCGCCCAGCACCAGCGGGTTACTGAAGTCGGCCAGCGACTGCACAATCACGATTAAGAACGCATTCGCCAGCGCCGGCTTCAGCAGCGGCACGAAGACGCCGTTAAAGGTCTGCCAGCGGCTGGCGCGCAGGGTGTATGAGGCCTCTTCCAGCGACGGGTGGATGGTTTTGATCGCGCCGTCGAGGATCATAAAGGCCATCGGCGTGAAGGCCAGCACCTGCGCCAGCCAGATGCCGGTGAAGCCGTACAGCCAGTTGGTATTGGTTAACCCAAACCAGTCCACCATCAGCTCCGTCATATAGCCAGAGCGCCCCATCATCAGCGTAACGCCCAACCCCACCACAAACGGCGGGGTCACGATGGGGAGAATCGAGAAGATACGTCCAATGATGGCGCTGCGTTTAGCGATGCGCGTGGTGTAAATCGCCAGCACCAGGCCAAAGAAGGTGCAGCCGACCCCGACGGCTATCGACAGCAGAATCGAGTTGATGATGACCTGGATAATGTGCGCCTGCGACAGCACGTTCATAAAGGCCAGCGGGGCGAATTCGCCAGCGTCGTTGGTGAACATCGGAATGAAAATGGCGATGCTCGGCCAGACGATAAAAATGCCGATCAGCGCCACGATGGTAATCAGCGAGCCGATGACAAAGCGATCGCCGCCCAGCCACTCCAGGCGGGTGAGGGCCAGCGTCATGATGGCGCCCAGGGCAACAAACAGCATGATGGTGGCATAGCCTAAGCCGCGTCCTTCCACCGTGGCGCTGATGACTATAAAGGCCATGCACAGCAGCGCCCAGCCCGCGTCAAGGTAGTGGCGGCTGCGCTGCTCGCGCTTTGCTTCGTTAAACGGGCGCACCAGCAGCAGGCTCGGCAGCAGGTACCACAGCCAGCTGACGTTGAAATGGGACCAGCCGTAGGCGTCGAGGATCTCATCCCCGGTAGATTCCAGCAGGCCGTAATCAAGGCTCCAGCTCGGCAGCAGGGCAAAGGCCAGCCAGCCGAGTAAAACCCACAGGAATACCGCATCCCGTTTTTTCGCGGGATGAAGAGGAAGTGTTTGTGACATAAGTTTTCCGGGTGTTGGATGCCCGGCAAAGGAATGCAGCCGGGCGATGACCACTGTTCGCGGGCTTATTTACCCATCTTCACGTCGCTGACCCATTTATTGATCAGCGCTTTACGCACGTCCGTAGAGCCGTACTTGTCCATGTCATAGCTGATGAGCTTCAGGTCATCGAGCTTGAGCGAGTTCGGCGAAGTTTCCGCCGTGGTGTTGGTCAGGATTTGGTAGGACTTGCCCTTCTTCCACGCCAGCTCCTGCGCTTCTTTGGAGAGCACCCAGTCCACGAACAGCTTCGCGTTCTCTTCGTTGCGCGCGCCCTTCAGAATGCTCACGCCGCCAATCTCATACCCGGTGCCTTCGCACGGAGAGATCAGCTCCAGCGGCGCACCCTGCTCTTTTTCCAGCGAGTAGTCGTGCAGGAAGCCGATGCCGATGGCGGTTTCACCGCGCGCGGCGTTACGCGCCGGGGCAATACCGGATTTGGTGTACTGAGATACGTTGCCGTTCAGCTGTTTCAGGTAGTCGAAGGCCTGGTCTTCCCCCCACAGCTGGACGAAGGTTGCCAGCGCGGTATAGGCGGTGCCGGAGCTTTGCGGATCGGCGATCTGGATCTCACCCTTGTATTCCGGTTTGGTCAGATCCTTCCAGCATTTTGGGACCGGCAGGTTTTTCTCTTTCAGGCGCTGGGTGTTGACGCCAAAACCTAAGATCCCGACGTAAACCGCTGAGGAGAGGTTGCCCTTCACCTTGGCCGGATCGCGGAATTTCTCCATGATCTGTTCCAGGTTTTTCGATTTATAGGGCTGGAGTAGCCCCATTTCACCGGCCTGGGACTGCGGATCGAGCGTGCCGCCGTACCATACATCGGCCTGCGGGTTTTTCTTCTCGGCATCCACTTTCGCCAGCGTGCTGCCGGAGCCGTTGCGGATAAACGAGGTTTTAACATCGTACTTTTCACCGAACGCTTTGGTTTCGACTTCGCACATTTCGTTGGTGGCGCTGCAGTACACCACCAGACGGCCTTTGGCCTGTGCGGCACCGGTTAAGGTAGCCAGCGCGATCCCGGAAGCAATGAGGGTAGAGAGAAGCGTTGTTTTCATTATTCAGCCCTTTTTATGACGTTATGTGACTGCGAGAAGCGGTGATGCCCGCCATCAGCAAGGGCATCAGTAATAAACCCATCAGGACGGCCGCAATCGAGAGCAAACTGAACATCCCCGACCAGCCGTAGCGTTCAATCACCTGTGACAGCGGCCACCCGGCCAGCGATGCGCCCAGATAGGCAAATACGCCGAGAAAGCCGGTAATCGAGCCTGCCGCCTGTTTATGTCCACACTCAACGGCGGCAAGGCCAATGAGCATCTGCGGACCGAAGACGAAAAATCCGACCGTAAAAAAGCACATCGCCAGCAGGGCGTAGTGGTGAACCGGTGCCAGCCACAGCGCGGCGACAGACACCATCAGCCCCAGCGTGAACAGCAAAATCATCGGTGCACGCTGGCCGCTGAACAGCAGGTCTGATCCCCATCCGGCAAACAGCGCGCCCAGTAAGCCGCCCACTTCGAAGAGCATCACCGTGGCGTTGGCGCTGAGCAGATTCACGCCGTGGCTTTCTGCCAGCCAGATGTTGCCCCAGTCGTTCAGGGCGATGCGGATGAGATACACCAGCACATACGACGCCCCGAGCAGCCAGATCATCGGGTTTTGCAGCATGGTGGTGCGCAACATCTGCCATAGCCCCATCGGCGGGCTTTGCTGCTGCTGGCGCAGCTCCAGCGGATCGCTCCGCCACTCCCCGACCGTGGGCAGACCCTCTTCCTGCGGTGTGCCCCGCAGCTGTGTGGTCAGCCACAGACCGAGCACGATGCTGATGATCCCCGGTGTCAGCATCGCCGCCTGCCAGCCCCATCGGTGGGCGGCAACGGCGCAAATCAACGGAATAATCGCGCCACCTATATTGATAGAGGTATTCCAGCAGCCCCACCAGAAGCCGCGCTCGTTGCGCGAATACCAGTGGGTCAGCAGCCTGGCGCAGGGCGGCCAGCCCCAGCCCTGAAAGAAGCCGTTCAGCGTCCAGATAAACAGCAGCAGCGGGAACGCATCGCAAAAGCTGAACAGCACGTTCAGCACGCCCGTTGCCAGCAGCCCGATGCCCATAAACGCGCGCTGTCCGTGGCTGTCGTGCCAGAGTCCGGCGGCAAATTTGGACAGCCCGTAGCTGAGATAAAACAGCGAGCCGATAAGCCCGATATCGCCCTTGCTGAGCCCCAAATCCAGCTGCAGCGCGGGTAAAACGGTGTTCAGGCTTTTTCGCGTCAGGTAAAACGCGGCGTAGCCAATCACCATACAAAGGAGCAGTCTGGGGCGCAGCGCCCGGTAACGTTGTGAAACCTCTTCAGCAGACAGTGCGTGCATGGCGTTCTCCGTTTGAGATGACTGTAGGGAAGTGCGGCATAAATGGGATGAGACAAAGTCTGGAGTGACTAAGACTTTTTCCTGGTCAGCGCGGCGTTTGTTGCAAATTTGTGGGCAGGTTAACAATTACGCGCGTCCCGAGACGGGATTCCAGCGTCAGTTCGCCGCCGAGCGCCGAGACGCGTTCGCGCATGCCCTGAATGCCGAAGCCGGGCTGCTGCTGCGGGCTGATGCCGCTGCCGTTATCGTGCACCTCGAGGTACAGCCGCGCGTGACGCTGGCAGAGCAGAATCGTGACTTCGCTGGCGTTGGCGTGTTTGCAGACGTTGTTGAGCAGCTCCTGTAGCAGGCGATACAGCGTAAAGACCAGCGTTTCGCTTTCCGGCGGCGTGGGAAGCCGGTAGTCAAAACGGCAGCGGATCCCGCGTTCAGCGAAGGCGAACTCGTTGACCAGGTGGTGCAGAGCCTCCTGGAGCGACAGCTCGTCGAGCACGGGTGGGCGGAGCTGGCGCAGCAGCTGGCGCGTGGAGTGGTGAATACGCCGCGCGAGGTCGTTGATCTGTCCGGCGGCCTCAATGGCGAGCGGCGTATCGCTCGCCCGCTTCACCAGCTGAGACTGGATCTGGATAGCGGTGATGTTCTGGCCGATTTCATCGTGAAGCTCGCGCGCCAGCTGCTTGCGGGTGTCCTCTTCGGAATGGATCAGCTTTTCCGCCAGCGCCCGTCTGGCCTGAAGTTCACTCTCAAGCCGGTGGCGATAGCGTTCGAGGTTCATCGCCAGATGCTGCTGGCGGCTGATGGCGATCCCCAGGCCAATCCCCAGCAGCGACTGGGTAGAGAGAAAAATTTCCAGTTCGAGAAGGTCGCTAAACCCGACGCCCACCTGGCGGGCAATGGTGATCATCATGCTGCCGAGCAGCCCGGAAAGGACACCGCCCTGCCAGCCGAATTTCCACGCCATCACCACGTTGGGCAGGAACACGACAATCAGCAGTAGCCGCTCCAGCGCGGGGGAGAGCACCATCTGCGTGCCGATGCCGATAATGAAAAACAGGCTGCACCAGATAATCAGCGAGGTGCGCAGCGGCGGATTGCTGGTGTCCAGCCCCAGCAGATGGTAACGATGCTGCTGGCGTAAAAATTCGAAGACCAGATAGACGAACGGCGTAAGCAGTACGCCACCGGTAAAGGAGCCGAGCAAAAGCAGCGTGGCCGGGCTGTCCAGAAAGGGCGACAGGAGCAAGGTTTGCAGCAGGGCATTCACCGTCACCGCCGCAATCAGCGTCGACAGCCGCTGCCAGTAGAGCGGGAAGCGGTGCCAGTACCTCTGTGCCAGCCAGGCGCTGACGATGCCGATAAGCGGCACGGCCAGCATTAGATAACGCGTGAGGAGCTGCTCACCGTGCAGCCACAGAATGGCGGCAAGGGGGGGAAGAATTAATGCAGGCCAGTAGCGACGTGAAAGTAAAATCATCAGCGCCAGCCACACGCCCTGCGGCAGAAACAGCACCGCCTGCTGGCCGTTGTGGGTAAGGTAGAAGCTCAGCGTCCACAGCATCAGCCAGCCGGTTCCCCAGGCCAGCATAATGAACAGGGACAGGATCAGATGCCGGACAGCGCGCCGCATCAGTGGCCCGTGAGCAGTTGGTTATCAAGCGCGAAGTGCACCAGGTCGATGGTGCTGCTGCACTGAAGCTTGCCCAGCACGTTGGCACGATGGACGTGAACGGTTTTATGGCTCAGCGAAAGCGTATAGGCAATCTCCTTCACGCTTTCGCCTTTCACCAGCAGCTCAAACACTTCGCGCTCGCGCGGGGTGAGTGCCTCAAGCGCTTTTGGCATCGGCTCGCCGCCGCGCAGCGCTTTTACCGCATCGGCGCACAGGTAATGCCCGCCCATGCCGACGGTGCGCACGGCCTGCACCAGCTCCTCCGGACCGCAGCGCTTGGTCAGGTAGCCGTTTGCACCCGCGTCGAGGGCGCTTTGCACAAAGGCCGGGGTGTCGTAGATGCTCAGGATGATGGCGCGAAACGTCGGCCGCTGTTGGCGCAGGCGCTTGAGCAGGCTAAGGCCGTTTTCGTCCGGCATTGCGACGTCCATCACCGCCACATCGATATCGTTGCGCGACAAGGCGGGCCACGCCTCCGCCGCGCTGCTAAACTGGCCCTCAACGATCACATCCTCTTCCAGATTTAACAGCTGGGCGAAACCGGAACGCACCACCACGTGATCGTCCACCAGCACCACTTTAATCATCTCGACACCTTTTGCTCATTAGTTGACCTATGATGCCCGTTGCCGGCGGGCTGGCAATCCTGCGGCTGCGGTTATGTAACCGATGTAACAAAATTGCAATAAAGCCACAGTCCACTTTTTAACTATCCTTTGCCGGTTTTTTTCTAAAAACGATTCGGAATGAGCGATACCTTTTTATTCCTTTATCAAAATTCCCGCGCCGGAAATACTGCCCTCATAACAACAAGGGGAGCAGGCACTATGGCAATTTCATCGCGAATCACATTACTCGGCGCACTGGCGCTGTGGGCTTTTCAGGCGCAGGCGGTGGACGTCACCGTCGCGTATCAAACCTCTGCGGAACCGGCGAAAGTCGCGCAGGCGGATAACACCTTTGCGAAAGAGAGCGGGGCGAAAGTCGACTGGCGTAAGTTCGACAGCGGGGCGTCCGTGGTGCGTGCGTTAGCCTCCGGCGACGTGCAGATCGGCAATATCGGATCCAGCCCGCTGGCGGTCGCGGCCAGCCAGCAGGTGCCAATTGAGGTGTTCCTGCTTGCCTCGCAGCTCGGTAACTCTGAAGCGCTGGTGGTGAAGAAAAACATCACCAAACCGGAAGACCTGATCGGCAAACGTATCGCCGTGCCGTTTATTTCCACTACCCACTACAGCCTGCTAGCGGCGCTGAAACACTGGGGCATCAAGCCGGGTCAGGTACAAATTCTCAACCTCCAGCCGCCGGCGATTATCGCGGCCTGGCAGCGCGGCGATATTGACGGGGCTTACGTCTGGGCGCCGGCGGTGAACGAGCTGGAAAAAGACGGCACCGTGCTGACTGACTCTGAAAAAGTGGGCCAGTGGGGCGCGCCAACCCTCGACGTGTGGGTCGTGCGCAAAGACTTTGCCGAGAAACATCCTGAGGTGGTGAAAGCCTTTGCGAAAAGCGCGATTGACGCCCAGCAGCCGTACATCAGCAATCCGGATGAATGGCTGAAGCAGCCCGCCAACCTGGAAAAACTCTCCCGCCTGAGCGGCGTGCCGGAGGCGGACGTGCCGGGACTGGTGAAAGGCAATACCTATCTGACACCCGCACAGCAGGTACAGCAGCTGACGGGGCCGGTGAACAAAGCGATTGTGGATACGGCCACCTTCCTGAAAGAGCAGGGCAAAGTGCCCGCGGTGGCGGCGGATTACAGCCAGTACGTGACCGATCGTTTTGTGAAATAAGGAGTTCGCCATGCTGAATATTACGAACCTGTATGCCGATTACGGTGGTAAACCCGCGCTGGAGGACATCAACCTGACGCTGGACAGCGGTGAGCTGCTGGTGGTGCTGGGCCCGTCCGGGTGCGGAAAAACCACGCTGCTGAATCTGATCGCCGGGTTTGTCCCTTATCAGCATGGCACCATTC
The DNA here is from genome assembly GCF_058788735.1 of Enterobacter sp. FW301-JW81. Taxonomy (NCBI): domain Bacteria; kingdom Pseudomonadati; phylum Pseudomonadota; class Gammaproteobacteria; order Enterobacterales; family Enterobacteriaceae; genus Enterobacter; species Enterobacter sp. FW301-JW81. The sequence goes on from NZ_JBYTBA010000005.1 coordinate 73,894, forward strand.
AACTGGAAGGCAAAAAGGTTGAAGGCCCGGGCGCCGAGCGCGGCGTGGTCTTCCAGAATGAAGGGCTGCTCCCCTGGCGCAACGTGCAGGAAAACGTGGCGTTTGGTCTGCAGCTGGCGGGTGTTAATCGTGAACTGCGGCTGGAAACGGCACGGGCGATGCTGAAAAAAGTGGGGCTGGAAGGGGCGGAAAAACGCTTTATCTGGCAGCTTTCCGGCGGCCAGCGGCAGCGCGTAGGTATTGCCCGCGCGCTGGCCGCAAACCCGCAGCTGTTGCTGCTGGACGAGCCTTTCGGGGCGCTGGATGCCTTCACCCGCGAGCAGATGCAAACCCTGCTGCTGCGCCTGTGGCATGAGACGGGCAAGCAGGTGCTGTTGATTACCCACGATATCGAAGAGGCGGTGTTTATGGCGACCGAACTGGTGCTGCTCTCGCCGGGGCCGGGCCGCGTGCTGGAGCGTTTGCCGCTGGATTTCGCCCGCCGCTACGTCGCGGGAGAACCCGTGCGCAGCATCAAATCCGATCCGCTGTTTATCGAACAGCGTGAATACGTCTTAAGCCGCGTGTTTGAACAACGGGAGGCTTTCTCATGAGCATCGTCTTCAGTGAAAAAACGCGCCGCACGCGTCTGGCGCTGCGCTGGCCTTTCTCTCGTCAGTTAACCCTCAGCGTCGGCACGCTGCTGGTATTGCTGGCGGTATGGTGGGCGGTTGCTGCCCAGCAGTGGGTCAGCCCGCTGTTTCTGCCGCCGCCGGGACAGGTGCTGACCAAACTCATTACCATCGCCGGGCCGCAGGGCTTTATGGATGCCACGCTCTGGCAGCATCTTGGGGCAAGTCTGACGCGCATTCTGGTGGCGCTGCTGGCGGCGGTCATCATCGGTATTCCTGTGGGCATTGCGATGGGGCTGAGCCCGACGGTGCGCGGTATCCTCGACCCGCTGATTGAGCTTTACCGCCCGGTGCCGCCGTTGGCGTATCTGCCGTTGATGGTTATCTGGTTCGGCATCGGCGAGACGTCAAAAATCCTGCTGATCTACCTGGCGATTTTCGCCCCGGTCGCCATGTCGGCGCTGGCGGGCGTGAAGAGCGCCCAGCAGGTGCGGATCCGCGCGGCGCAGTCGCTGGGAGCCAGCCGCACGCAGGTGCTGCTGTTCGTTATTTTACCGGGCGCACTGCCGGAAATTTTAACCGGGCTGCGCATCGGCCTTGGCGTGGGCTGGTCAACGCTGGTGGCGGCAGAGCTGATTGCCGCCACGCGAGGGTTAGGGTTTATGGTGCAGTCGGCGGGAGAGTTCCTGGCGACTGACGTGGTACTGGCAGGGATCGCGGTGATCGCCGCGATCGCCTTTGGATTAGAACTGGGGCTGCGCGCGTTACAGCGCCGCCTGACGCCCTGGCATGGAGAAATACAATGAGTGAACGTCTGACCATTACCCCGCTGGGGCCGTACATTGGCGCGCAGGTGTCGGGCCTGGATGTGACCCGTCCGCTGAGCGATAACCAGTTCGAGCAGCTGTACCACGCGGTACTGCGTCATCAGGTGGTGTTCCTGCGCGAACAGGCGATCACCCCGCAGCAGCAGCGCGCGCTGGCGCTGCGTTTTGGCGACCTGCATATCCACCCGGTCTATCCGCATGCGGAAGGCGTGGAGGAGATTATCGTTCTGGACACCCACAACGATAACCCGCCGGATAACGACAACTGGCACACCGACGTGACCTTTATCGAGACGCCGCCGGCCGGGGCGATTCTGGCGGCGAAGCTGCTGCCGGAGACGGGCGGCGATACGCTGTGGGCCAGCGGCATTGCGGCCTTTGAGGCGCTCTCCGCGCCGTTCCGGACGCTGCTGAGCGGGCTGCGCGCAGAGCACGACTTCAAAAAATCGTTCCAGGAGTACAAGTACCGTAAAACGGAAGAGGAACATCAGCGCTGGCAGGAGGCTGTCGCAAAACACCCGCCGCTGCTGCACCCGGTGGTGCGTACCCATCCGGTCACGGGCAAGCAGGCGCTGTTTGTGAACGAAGGGTTCACAACGCGCATCGTGGACGTATCCGAGAAAGAGAGTGAGGCGCTGCTGGGGTTCCTCTTCGCGCATATCACCAAGCCGGAGTTTCAGGTGCGCTGGCGCTGGCAGGAGAACGACCTGGCGATCTGGGATAACCGGGTAACACAGCACTATGCCAATGCGGACTATCTTCCGCAGCGCCGGATTATGCAGCGGGCGACGATTTTGGGGGATAAGCCGTTTTACCGTCCTTGAACCGTCGCACCCGTAGGCCGGGTAAGGCGTAGCCGCCACCCGGCAATTGTGCACCGTTCTTGCCGGGTGGCGCTGCGCTTACCCGGCCTACAAAAACCGCACATTTAAAGGTGCGCCTCAATATACCGCTGATAGCGGTTCGCCTTCAGGTAACACAAATCCACCAGCACCAGCCCGTCGACGCAGTCGTTAAATGCCGGGTCGCTGCCAAAATCAATAAACTGCACGCCGCCGGGTTCGCAGAGCTCGGAATATTGCTTGTAGAGCGGCGGAATGCCGCAGCCCAGATTGCCGAGCAGGGATTTCAGCTTCGTCAGATCGTCCACGTAATCCACGCCGCCAAACTGCGCGAGCACGTCCGGAAGCGATGCGGGATACGGCTGACGTGAGGCGGCTAGCGGATGGCTTGCCGGGAACCACAGGCGGTAAAATGCCACCAGCAGATCCCGCGCGGCAGGCGGTAAGCCACCGGAGATGGAGACCGGGCCAAACAGGTAGCGGTAGTGCGGATAACGCGCCAGATAAGCCCCAATCCCGGACCATAAATAATCCAGGCCGCGGCGTCCCCAGTAGCGCGGCTGAATGAAGCTGCGCCCCAGTTCAATACCGTGTTCCAGCACGTCCTGCATTTTGTCGTCGTAGTGGAACAGGCTATAGCTGTACAACCCTTCCAGACCGCGACGTTCAACCTGTTTTGCGGTCGGCATAAAGCGATATGCGCCGACGATCTCCAGATCCTCTTCATCCCAGAGGATCAGGTGCAGATAATCGTCATCATAGCTGTCCGTGTCCCGGCGTTTGCCGCTCCCTTCCTCCACGGCGCGAAAGGCAATCTCGCGCAGGCGGCCCAGTTCGCGCAGCAGCGGGGCATCTTCCTGACCGTTGCGCTGCCACAGGTAGATGGTTTTGCCGTCGCTGGTTTTCCCCAGGCACTCGGCCTGCGCCAGTTCACGCCTCAGCATAGCCCGGTCTTCAGGACGGGCAATGGCGCACTGGGTTCTAAAGACGCCAGGCACTCCCTTGCCAAGACGCATCACGTGCTGACGACACTGCTCGGCCATCTCACGCGACGAAAGGGTGGCGCTATGCCAGTGATGCCACGCAATCTGCTGGCCGATTTTAATCGGCAGCTGGCTGTGGCGGCGGCGAAACATTTGCTGCATCAACAGCAGCATCGACAGCGTCGGCGACACCAGCGTGCTGGCATAAAAGAGCAGGCTGTTATGCGCCTGAATATGCACCGGCAGCAGCGGGGCGCGCAGCTTGCCGGCGAGTTTGATAAAGCCTGAGTGCCACTTTTTATCGCGGACGCCTTTTCGCGTCGGCCGGGAAACTTCTCCCGCCGGGAAGAAGATCAGCACGCCTGCGTTTTGCAGATGCTGTTCCATCTGGATCAGGGACGATTTCGCCGTCCTGCCGCCCATATTGTCCACCGGAATAAACAGCGAGCTGAGGGGCTCAAGGTGGGTCAGCATCCGGTTGGTCACGACTTTAACGTCGCGCCGTACGCGGGAGACGGCGTACATCAGCGCCAGCCCGTCCAGCGTACCCGTCGGGTGGTTGGCAATAATGACCAGCGGGCCATGTTCGGGGATTTGTTCGAGATCGCGGGCGGAAACGGTGCAGAGAATATCAAGATGTTCCAGAACTTGCTCCACCATATCCAGTCCTTTCAGGTGGCGGTGTGCTGCGGCAAACTGCTGAAACTCGTCTTCGTAAAACAGTCTTTTTAACAGACTTTTTTGCCAGGGTGCAGGCCTCGCCTGAGGCCAAAGATCGTCGAGAACGCTATCGAGGCTAAACATGGTCACTCCTCCTGCCGTCTTGCCCAGACAGTAGAAGGAGGAGATGTCGGTTGTATTGCAGTTTGGTGAAGATTAGCGGAGGATTTTCTTCTCTGCCAGATCCAGTGCGAAGTAGCTGAAGATCAGATCCGCGCCGGCGCGCTTGATCGCCCCCAGGCTTTCCAGGATCACTTTCTCTTCGTCAATCGCACCGGCCAGAGCAGCGAATTTGATCATCGCGTACTCGCCGCTGACCTGATAAGCCCCCAGTGGCAGCTCGGTGCGCTCGCGGATGTCGCGCAGGATATCAAGATACGCGCCCGCTGGTTTCACCATCAGGCAGTCTGCGCCCTGGGCTTCATCGAGCAGGGATTCGCGGATCGCTTCCCGGCGGTTCAGCGGGTTCATCTGATAGGTTTTACGATCGCCCTTCAGTGCCGTACCGGCAGCTTCGCGGAACGGGCCGTAGAAGGAGGAGGCGAATTTGGTGGAGTAGGACATGATGGCGGTATCGGTAAAGCCCGCCGCATCCAGCGCCTGACGAATCGCCTGAACCTGTCCGTCCATCGCGGCAGAAGGCGCAATGAAATCCGCACCGGCAGCAGCCGCAACGACAGCCTGCTTGCCAAGGTTAAGCAGGGTAGCATCGTTATCCACGCCATGATCGCACAGCACGCCGCAGTGGCCGTGTGAGGTATATTCACAGAAGCAGGTGTCTGACATCACCACCATTTCCGGCACGGTCTCTTTGCAGATACGCGACATGCGGGCGACGAGGCCATCTTCTTTCCACGCATCGCTGCCGGTGGCGTCGGTATGGTGAGAAATGCCGAAGGTCATCACCGAGCGGATCCCCGCGTTGGCGATACGTTCGATCTCACGTGCCAGATGTTTCTCCGGAATGCGCATTACGCCCGGCATGGCTTCGATGGCCTTATAGTCATCAATCTCTTCTTCGACAAAAATCGGCAACACCAGATCGTTTAAGGTCAGGGTTGTCTCTTCAAACATGGCGCGCAGTGCAGGTGACTTGCGCAGGCGGCGGGGGCGTGCAATTAAATCGGTCATGGTATGCCTGATGTTTGTGGAACAAAGAAGGCTAGTGTACCTCAAAGTGGAGGCTGTGGTTTTACGAAAGTGGGCTTTTTGTTTTTGCAAAATGCGGCAGGTCAGGCTTTATCTCATCAATATATAATTCAGGGAAGTATCACTCTGAAAGAATGATGAGATATTCGCGCTGCTTCTATATTGGAGTGAATATATAATTAAAAATGATCCATTATTTCTTGTGATATTTTTTGCATGGCTTTTCTCGTATTTTAAGTTTCTGTTTTGATAATGTTTATTTGTAGTGGTTTATCGTTTCGTGGTTTCAGAGTGTTATTTGTCTGGATACGGACTTAATGGAAACATTCATTGAACCTTTTCGAAATGAAAATGCATAATTCCCTCCGCAATTAAATATTGCCAAATGATTTGATGGACAAACTTGCTTACGTCCCTGAGGAGGGATGACCCAATGCAAACATGGAAAAAGAAACTGGTTGTATCTCAACTTGCATTAGCCTGCACCCTGGCTATCGCTTCTCAGGCCAATGCGAAAGATATTTCTGGAACGACATATAATACTTTTGGATATGATAATACCGCTTCTACGCCCTGGTATTATGGTTATGCTGACTGGAATTACTCCGGTGTCAGTCATGACGGTGATATTTACCCGGTGATTAATAAATCCACCGTGAATGGTGTTATTTCAACGTATTATCTGGATGATGGTATCAATGGTCGGGCGAATGCATTGAGCATTTCCAATAGCACCATTAATGGCATGATTACCTCAGAGTGCATGACCACAACATGTGCTGACGGCCTGGATACTGACGGCACCAATCATTCTCAGTACGATCGCTTTAGCCTGACCGTCGATAATTCCACCATTAACGATACGTACGAGCATTATGCGTATGATGACGTGAATGGGGAAAACACGGAAAAACACTATCTGGACACATATGGTCTGGGTAATGCGATTACCCTGGATGTGGAATCAGATATTGTTATCCAGAATAATTCACACGTCGCCGGTATAACCCTGACGCAGGGTTATCAGGAGCTGGATAATACCCCGTACGACGGTGTTGAAGGCGTAGCCAATAGCAGCAACGTCTTTACCGACACGCTGTTGGTGAAAGATTCTGTATTGACCTCTGGCGCCTACAGTGATTTAGGCACCAGCGGCTTCTACGGCCAAACCGCGAAACCGAGCGATTACGGTGAAACCAACGCAACAGCGGCAGATGATGCGGCGCTGATCGTGGCCGCTGGCGCGTCTGATAACGCGATGCAAACGACCGCAACGTTTGATCACTCCACCGTGACTGGCGATATTCTTTTCTCCAGCACCTTCGATAACAACTTCTACCCGAACGGTGACCCGGCAACCGATACCACTCAGGACGGCGTGTATAACCCAACCACCAACGGCTGGGATGGCACCGATAAGCTGGATGTCACCCTGACCAACGGCAGCAAGTGGGTGGGTGCCGCTCAGTCCAGCGTCGAGGCTATCGGCACGGCGCAGATGTATGGCCTGGGCTACAGCAACGTAGACTGGAGTAGTCTGTCCCCTAACAGCATTTGGCCGGATTCCACCTATGACAGCAACGGGCACGTTGCGGGTGAAGCGGTGTACCAGAGCGGTCTGTTTAACATCGCGCTGGATAACGGCTCTGAGTGGGATACCCGCAAGCTGTCTAACATCGACGCGCTGACGGTAAACAACCGCTCTCAGGTCAATGTTGAAAACTCTGGACTGCTGGCGGATACCATCACCCTGACCAATTCCTCATCATTGAACATTGGTGACAGCGGCGGCGTGGCGACCGACCATCTGTATCTGGACAGCTATAGCCGTGCGGCACTGACGGAAGAAACGGCCGAACTGTATGCTAACACCATCACCGTGGATAACGGTGCAGAGCTGGCGCTGGGGCTGGGTCAGGTTGATACGCACAATATGGTTCTGACCGATGGTGGTGTGCTGAACGTTGCCAGCCGTGATTACGTGCTGAACAGCGATCTGAACAACGCACGCTATATCACCAACGATATTCACCAGGCTGATTACGACCACGGCGTTGTGGCGATTAACTCTGACGGCCATCTGGCGGTGAACGGTGATGTCGCAGGCAACTACAAAGTCCGTATCGACGACGCGACCGGTGCCGGTTCCGTTGCTGATTACAAAAATAAAGAGATTATCCGCGTCTATGACAATAACGCGGACACCAATGCCAGCTTTACTGCTGCAAACAAAGCCGATTTAGGTGCTTATACCTACCAGGCGAAGCAGCAGGGTGACACCGTTGTTCTGCAGCAGAAAGAGTTGACTGACTACGCCAACATGGCGCTGAGCATTCCTTCTGCCAATACCAATATCTGGAACCTGCAGCAGGATACCGTAGGCACGCGTCTGACCAACAGCCGTCACGGCCTGGCGGATAACGGCGGGGCGTGGGTAAGCTACTTCGGCGGCAACTTCGACGGTGACAATGGCGTTATCAGCTACGATCAGGACGTGAGCGGTATTATGGTGGGTCTGGATACCCAGATTGACGGTAATAACGCGAAGTGGATCGTCGGTGGTGCGGCAGGGTTTGCGAAGGGTGATATCAGCGATCGTACCGGTCAGGTCGATCAGGATAGCCAGACGGCGATGCTCTATGCGTCGGCGAAGTTTGCGAACGATGTGTTCCTCGACAGCTCACTGAGCTACACCCGCTTCAACAGCGATCTCTCCGCTAATATGAGCAACGGCCAATATGTTGACGGCAATACCACCAGCGATGCTGTTGGTTTTGGTCTGAAACTGGGCTATGACTGGAAACCTAACCTCTCTGGCTATGTTACGCCATACGCAGCTGTGTCTGGCCTGTTCCAGTCTGGTGATGATTATCGCCTGAGTAATGACATGCGCATGGACGGGCAATCTTACGATAGCCTGCGATATGAGCTCGGTGTTGATACGGGTTACACCTTCAACTACGGCGGCGATCAGGCTCTGACGCCTTACTTTAAACTGGCCTACGTCTATGACGATGCCGATAACAGTGCTGACATTAACGGTGACAGCATTGATAACGGCGTGAAAGGTTCAGCCGTACGTGTAGGGCTGGGTACTCAGTTCAGCTTCACCAAAAACTTCAGTGCGTACACTGATGCCACTTATCTGGGCGGCGGCGACGTTGATCAGAACTGGGGCGCCAATGTCGGTGTGAAATATACCTGGTAATGCATAAAAGCGGGGGAGAATATCCCCCGCTTTTTTTTCGATAAAAATAATAGTGAACCGACAAATACGGATGCCTTGAGGTCTGCATGAACGTTAATGCGAAACCACTTTCTGAATTACGCCGGCTCGAACAGTGTCTGATAGCAGCCAGTACGCCTTTTAAATCTGCACCGCAACAATTAATTACTTCCGGCGAGCGTGATGAACCCCGCACTATCGTATTACAAACCGGTGTCATGGAAATCCATCGACATTCAGATGAATTGCTGGTGGGCATTGCGAGGGCCCCTTTTATTCTGGGACTTTCCACGTTGATGATTAACCACTGTCAGGAATACAGAGTGATAGCCAAAACACCCTGCACGGGTTTTTATTTGCCCACTGAAACCACTCGTCAACTGATACAACAGCATGCTCTGTGGAAAGAGGCATTCTGTTGGTTATCCTGGATAAATCACATTCTTGAAAAACGCGATATGCAGCTGGTGGGAAATAATTCCTATCACCAGATCCGCGCCATGCTGTTGAATATGGCGGAGTGGGATGAAACGTTGCGCTCAAAAATTGGTGTGATGAATCATATTCAACAAAGCACGCGTATTTCACGTTCAGTGGTGGCAGAGGTGCTCGCGGCCCTGCGGCAAGGAAATTACATCAATATGAGCCGGGGCAAGCTGGTCAGCATTAACCGCTTGCCCACGGAATATTAGATTTAGTTAGACGCCGTGAGAACCTGTGCTTTGTTGGCGCTCAGTTCAGCCACTAAATTATTAATACCGTCACTCATATTAACGAAGCGCGTGTGCGGGGAGCGGGTGACCACCACAAACGCGCCCACGTTTGACTGTGGGATCATTGCCATATAGGTAATGAACCCGCCGCCGCCGCCAGTTTTCTGAATAATACCCGGACGGCCATTTTTCGGCGCCATATAGACCCAGCCCATGCCGAGCGCATCGGCTTTACCCGGCACGTCCATCCCGATAACGCGGTGCAGCTGAGTACGCTGATAAATCAGGGTCTGCATACGATCGGCCTGGCTGCTGCGAGCGTAGAAATCCGATGAGAGGAACTGCTGCATCCAGCGCATCATGTCGCCAGGGGTGGAATACACTCCGCCACTGCCTACGGCAGCCAGCGTGTTATTACAGGGGCTTGCGCCTTTCTCCGCCACCATCAGGCGACGGCACTGATCCGGGGACGGGGTAAAGGTGGTGTCTTTCATGCCCAGTGGACGGGTTATCTGCTCTTCAAACAGCTGCGTGTAGGGTTTGCCAGCCGCCGTCGAGAGGGCATCCGCCAGCAGGTCAAACGCCAGGTTTGAATAAGAGGCTTGCGAACCTGGGGCCGCCTTCAGCGTGGCGGTACTCAGGTAGCTCCAGCGCTGGTCGCGCGTTGGCCAGACAAATACGTCACGATGCGCTGCCCCGCCAGGCTGCTCGCGCGGCAGAGCGCTGGTGTGGGTGGCAAGGTTCACAAGCCGGATCGGCGTGCCCTGATATGTCGGAACCCGGGCACCTGGCGGCGCGTATTTGCTGAGCGGGTCGTCGAGTTTCACCACGCCCTGGTCGAGCAGTTTTACCAGCATTTCGCTGGTCATCAGCTTGGTTAAGGACGCGATGCGGATAACGGAATCCAGCTGCGGGTGAACGTTATTTCCTGGGCGCGTTTCGCCAAAGCTGCGGAACACGCGCTGGTTGCCGTCGATGACAACCATCGCCATCCCGGTCGCGCCGCTACCGTAATAGATAAGGTTCGCGTAGCGATCGGCAATGTCTGAAGCTAAAACGGGCGCCGTCAGCGGTTGGGCTGCCTGGGCGGTAGAAAAGCTCACCGCACACAGCGCGGCAAAAGAGAGCAGACAACGTTTCAACGAAAAGCATCCATGAAGTGAATTAGGAAAGTAATGGGTATTTATACTACTAATCGGTACCGCGCAATGCCCAGAATTGCATAACGATAGCGAGAAAAACGTAACCATGGGTAAATATGAACAATTTACTTGCGAGCCATCTCCCATTTTGTGACATCGGGCTTATGATAGGCACCAGTGTCACTCAATCTTACGGAGAACGGTATGTCTGAAAAGCGTGTGGTTATGGTTGTCGATATGCAGAACGGGGTATTTGAAACCCCGCGTCATCAGCGCGAAAAGTGCGTCTCTCTGATCAACCAGCTTACGCAGGCAGCCGACAAGGTGATTTTTATTCAGCATACCGAGACCGGGGGGCTGGAAGAGGGAAGTGAAGGGTTTGCGCTACTGCCTGAGCTCAATCAGCCGGCTGACGCACTTTACGTGACCAAAACCGCCTGTGATGCCTTCTATAACACCGCGCTTGAGGCGCTGCTGCGTGAGCAGGGCATTCGCGAGTTTGTCATCTGCGGCTGCGCCACCGATTACTGTGTCGACGCGACCATTAAAAACGGCGTCAGTCGGGGCTACCACATTACCGTGGCGGAAGATGCCCATACCACCGCCAATCGCCCGGCGGCTGATGCGCAGGTTCTGATTAACCACTACAACGACGTCTGGCGCGACTTCATCGCACCCGCGAATCCTCTCGCGGTGAAACGCACCGAAACAATTCTCGAAAACTGGAAAGCGAACTAATAATCAACCCTCGGGTCTGACCTTTTTGCCTGAGCCGCCAGGCTGGCTCAGGCAGATTTTCGTGTGGTGATGTGTTGTGCACAGCAACAGCCATAACAACAAGAAGGAAGCATTATGTTTAAGTCTTTTTTCCCAAAGCCGGGGCCTTTTTTCCTGTCGGCATTTATTTGGGCACTCATCGCTGTCATTTTCTGGCAGGCGGGCGGCGGCGCATGGCTGACGCGCATCACGGGGGCAACGGGCGATGTACCGATTAGCGCCGCGCGCTTCTGGTCGCTGAGCTATCTGCTGTTTTATGCTTACTACACGGTATGCGTGGGGCTGTTTGCGCTGTTCTGGTTTGTTTATTCTCCGCACCGCTGGCAGTACTGGTCTATTCTCGGCACATCCCTGATTATCTTTGTGACCTGGTTCCTCGTGGAGGTGGGCGTGGCGGTTAACGCCTGGTATGCGCCGTTCTACGATCTGATCCAGACTGCGCTGAGTTCGCCGCACAAAGTGACCATTAACCAGTTCTACCATGAAGTCGGGATCTTCCTCGGTATCGCCCTTATTGCGGTGATCATCGGCGTGATGAACAACTTCTTCGTCAGCCACTACGTTTTCCGCTGGCGTACCGCAATGAACGAACATTACATGGCGCACTGGCAGCACCTGCGCCATATCGAAGGTGCCGCGCAGCGTGTGCAGGAAGACACCATGCGTTTCGCCTCCACCCTTGAAGACATGGGCGTCAGCTTTATCAACGCCATTATGACGCTGATTGCCTTCCTGCCCGTACTGGTGACGCTCTCCGCGCATGTGCCGGATCTGCCGATTGTGGGTCACCTGCCGTATGGTCTGGTGATTGCCGCAATTGTCTGGTCGCTGATGGGAACAGGCCTGCTGGCGGTGGTCGGGATCAAACTGCCGGGCCTGGAGTTTAAAAATCAACGCGTCGAAGCCGCATACCGTAAAGAGCTGGTTTACGGCGAAGATGATGCCAACCGCGCCTCGCCGCCGACCGTCCGCGAGCTGTTTGGCGCCGTGCGTCGTAACTATTTCCGTCTCTACTTCCACTATATGTATTTCAACATCGCGCGTATTTTGTATCTGCAGGTGGACAACGTTTTCGGTTTGTTCCTGCTGTTTCCGTCGATTGTTGCGGGTACGATTACGCTCGGTCTGATGACGCAGATCACCAACGTTTTCGGTCAGGTTCGTGGCTCTTTCCAGTACCTGATCAGCTCATGGACTACGCTGGTAGAACTGATGTCCATCTACAAACGTCTGCGCAGTTTTGAACGCGAGCTGGACGATCGTGACCTGCAGGAAGTTACCAATACATTTAGCTAATACAGGAAGTTGCTATGACTTTTGCCGTACCGCGCGCGTTACCGTTGTCCTTACTGGCCGCTCTTGTGCTGGCGGGCTGTGCCGAAAAGGGGGCCGCTCCGCTCAAAAAGGGCGAGAAGCCCGTTGATGTGGCAAGCGTTGTGCGGCAGAAAATGCCCGCGAGCGTGAAGGATCGCAATGCGTGGGCAGATGCGCTGGCAAAAACCTTTGAAAGCCAAAAGATCGCGCCGACCGAGGAGAACATCTGCTCGGTGCTGGCGGTGGCGCAGCAGGAGTCGATGTACCAGTCAGATCCGGCCGTGCCGGGCCTGAACAAAATTGCCTGGAAAGAGATCGACCGCCGGGCGGAATCCATGCACATCCCGGTGTTCCTCGTGCACACCGCGCTAAAAATCAACTCGCCAAACGGTAAAAGCTACAGCGAGCGGCTGGATTCCGTGAAAACCGAAAAGCAGCTCAGCGCCATCTTTGATGATTTCATCAGCATGGTCCCGATGGGGCAGAAGCTGTTTGGCTCGCTTAACCCGGTACACACCGGTGGCCCGATGCAGGTGAGCATCGCGTTCGCGGAGAAACATACCGACGGCTACCCGTGGAAAATCGACGGTACGGTGCGCCAGGAGGTCTTCTCCCTGCGCGGCGGACTGTGGTTCGGCACGTATCATCTGCTGAACTATCCGGCGAACTACAATGAGCCGCTCTACCGCTTTGCCGACTTTAACGCGGGCTGGTATGCCAGCCGTAACGCGGCATTTCAGAGTGCGGTCAGCCGCGCAAGCGGGGTTAAGCTGGCGCTGGACGGCGATCTTATCGCCTACGGCAGCAGCGAGGCGGGAAGCACCGAGCAGGCAGTACGGAAATTATCGACAACGCTTGGCCTGAGCAACAGCGACATTCGCCGTCAGCTTGAGAAAGGCGACAGCCTGGCATTTGAGAAAACGGATCTGTACAGGAAGGTGTTTGCGCTCGCAGAGCAGAAAAGCGGAAAAACGTTACCGAGGGCTATCCTGCCGGGGATCCAGCTGGAAAGCCCGAAGATCACGCGTAACCTGACCACAGCCTGGTTTGCTAAACGCGTGGACGATCGCCGGGCTCGCTGTATGGGGCTTTAACGGCGACGGCGAAAGCGCAGAACTAACGCGACAACGCCAAGAATCATGCATCCCGTGAGAAAGGGAATCAGGCCGAACAGGGTGCTGACACCAAAACCAATCTCAACCCGCGGGCGTCCGTTGTCCTGGACCTGCATCAGGTGTTCATAAACGCCCGGTGCATGGACCAACATATTGAGCAGCTGCGAGCCGGCCCAGAAGCAGAACAGGACAAACAGGGCATAAGCGATATTACCCGCCGTGGAGGTTTTTGGTTTGCCGCCAAAAATCGGTTTCGACAATGTAAAGTCAGCCATAAGACCTCCCGAAATATCACTCTGTTTCAATACGCGTCGTACAGGGTGAGTTTGACAGGTCATCGCATTTGTCAATATCAGAATCGTGGTAATTTACCCGCCGGAATCCTCCTGGATTGTTGAATTCTGCAGCACATCACAATTTCATCACTTAAGTGAAATTGCGTCGCGTTTCAGAATTTCCGTATCAACCACAGACCTGGCCATAAAACTGTGAGAGGATGTCTTTTTTTCCTGCCGGAGATGTTATGAAGCTCACGTCCAAACTACGCCGTGACTGGCACTACTATGCCTTTGCCATTGGGCTTATCTTTATTCTGAACGGCGTCGTGGGCCTGCTGGGGTTTGAAGCCAAAGGGTGGCAAACGTATGCCGTCGGGCTGGTGACCTGGGTAATCAGTTTCTGGCTGGCGGGTTTGATTATCCGCCGTCGCCCTGAAGAGACGACAGCGGATGAGGCGGAAGCGGCGAAGCGAGCCGATTAACCGTTTACGGAACTTTTAAGCGCGCTGTCGGCGGCGTGACGCTCCAGTGCCAGTTCAATCAGGCGGGTGATCAGCTCCGAGTAGCCCAGCCCGCTCGCCTGCCACAGTTTCGGATACATGCTGATGTTGGTGAACCCCGGCAGCGTGTTGATTTCATTGATCACCACGTCGTTTTCCGGCGTCAGGAACACATCCACCCGCGCCATGCCGCAGCAGCCGAGCGTCTGATAAGCGCGAATGGCGATCGCCCGGATCTTATCGTTGATTGCCGGATCGATATCCGCAGGAACGACAACCTGAGCGCCTTTGTCATCAATGTATTTGGTGTCGTACGAGTAGAAGTCGCTGTTTAAGACCACTTCGCCGCAGGTGCTCGCCTGTGGGAAATCGTTACCCAGTACGGCGCATTCAATTTCACGGCCTTTAATACCCTGCTCAACCACCACCTTATGGTCGAACTCAAACGCCAGGCGGACGGCCTCGGTGAACTGTGCTTCGTCTGTCACTTTGCTGACGCCCACGGAAGAACCCTGGTTTGCAGGCTTCACAAACAGCGGCAGTCCCAGCTGTTCGCTAATCTGCGCGAAACCGTGCTTGTCGCGGTTGGCGCGGGTCAGAGTGACGAACGGCGCAACATTCAGCCCGGCATCGCGCAGCAGGCGCTTGGTGACGTCTTTGTCCATGCAGGCGGCGGAGCCGAGGACGTCTGAACCGACGAACGGCAGGTTGGCCATGCGCAGCATTCCCTGCAGGGAACCATCTTCGCCCAGGGTGCCATGTACGATTGGGAAGACAACGTCAATCTGGGCGAGAGCCTGTGCATTGCCAGCGTCGATGAGCTGCCCTTTCACCACGCCGGGTACGGTCGCGACGCTAATTTCCGAAGGATTAAGGGCGATATGTGCCGGATCGTAGGCGTTAAGCAGATACTGGCTGGCATCGTTAACGTGCCACTGCCCCTGTTTATCAATGCCCAGCAGCACCACGTCGAAACGGCTTTTATCGATCGCATCAACGATATTTTTGGCCGATTGCAATGAAACTTCGTGCTCCGCTGATTTTCCCCCAAAGACAATACCTACGCGCTGCTTAGCCATCTCACTCTCTTCCAGTCTGACGAAAAGCCAATAACATACCACGATGCCCGGCGGGTTTCGCGACCTTCTGCCATACTATTTTGGGGAATGTTGAGGGGGGAGTGTGAAAGGAAAAACGCTGCTGACCATTTTGATTATTGTGGCCGTCGCAACGGTGGGTTACCGCTGGTTGCCGCCTGACTACAACCCTTTCATCCCGCTGACGCTTGACGACCCGCCTGGCCGAATCACCCAGTATAAGCTTCGGCGTTTAACCCCCGAGGCTTGCGCCAGCCTGTTATCCCAGGCTAACCAAAGAGATCTTATCCGCACCCAACCGGTGGCTGACAGCGGCGGGGCGTGTCCGCTTAACAATGTCGTTCGCGTGCGTAGCTTCGGCCCGGTCAGCCTCAACGGCAGTTTTCTTGCCAGCTGTCCGCTGGCGCTCAGCTCTGCGCTGTTTATCAGCCAGCAGGCCCGGCCGCTGGCAAAACGCTATATGGGCAGCGACCTGGCGCGGATCGATCACCTCGGCAGCTATGCCTGCCGCAATATTTACCACCGCCCTGACGCGCGACGCAGTGAACATGCCACGGCAGAGGCACTGGATATCGCCGCCTTTCGGCTGACGAACGGTGAACGCGTCACGGTGCTAAAAGGCTGGAAGGCGGCCAACACGCAGCCATGGCTGAAGGCAATGCTGGCGGCAAGCTGTGGCTACTACGGGAACGGCCTGGGGCCTGAGTATAACGCGGCGCATGCCAACCACTTTCATCTGGGGATGCGCGGTTTTGGGCTCTGCCGCTGAAGCATAATATTCCGCCAGAAAATGGATGATTTGTGACTTATTTCACAAATATGATGACTGGGAAGATAAAACACCAAAGTCATTCAGGCCGCATCTCTGGTGCGACGTCAACACGCGTAACTTGCTAATCTGTCTGCGAATTCGCCTAAAAATGAAGACTATTTCTTTATGGAATCCTGGAAAGTAAATCTCATCTCGGTCTGGTTCGGCTGCTTCTTTACCGGGCTTGCCATCAGCCAGATCTTGCCGTTCCTGCCTCTATACGTTTCACAGCTGGGTGTGACCTCCCATGAAGCGCTTTCCATGTGGTCCGGTCTGACGTTCAGCGTCACGTTTCTGGTGTCCGCCATTGTGTCACCGATGTGGGGCAGCCTGGCCGACCGGAAGGGCCGGAAGCTGATGCTGCTGCGCGCCTCGCTCGGGATGGCGATAGCCATTCTGCTGCAGGCCTTTGCCACCAACGTCTGGCAGCTCTTTTTCCTGAGAGCGGTGATGGGGCTGACGTCCGGGTATATTCCCAACGCTATGGCGCTGGTCGCCTCTCAGGTACCGCGCGAGCGCAGCGGCTGGGCGCTAAGCACGCTCTCCACGGCGCAGATAAGCGGCGTTATCGGTGGCCCGCTGCTGGGGGGCTTTCTGGCGGACCACGTCGGGCTGCGCGCGGTATTTATCATCACCGCGATCCTGCTGGTGGTCAGTTTTCTGGTGACGCTCTTTCTTATCAAAGAGGGAGGCCGCCCGGTTATCAGTAAATCTGAACGCCTCAGCGGCAGGGCCGTTTTCGCCTCGCTGCCTTATCCGGGGCTGATGATCAGCCTGTTCGTGACCACCATGGTTATCCAGCTTTGTAACGGTTCGGTTGGTCCGATTCTGGCGCTGTTTATTAAGTCGATGGAGCCGGAGAGTAACAATATCGCGTTTCTGAGCGGCATGATTGCCGCCGTGCCGGGCGTATCCGCGCTGATTTCCGCGCCGCGTCTTGGAAAACTGGGTGACAGGATCGGCACGGCGCGCATTCTGATGGCGACGCTGATCTTTGCCGTGGTGCTCTTTTTCGCCATGTCGTTTGTCACCTCTCCGCTTCAGCTTGGCGTACTGCGTTTTCTGCTCGGCTTTGCCGATGGCGCAATGTTGCCTGCGGTGCAGACCCTGCTGGTTAAATATTCCAGCGACCAGGTGACGGGGCGTATTTTTGGATATAACCAGTCATTTATGTATTTGGGGAATGTTGCCGGTCCGCTTATTGGTGCTTCCGTTTCCGCAATGGCCGGTTTTCGTTGGGTATTTGCTGCTACGGCGATTGTCGTTTTAATCAATATTATCCAGCTGGCTATTGCGCTGCGTCGCCGCAGGCAAATGGAGGTGGCGAAATCAGGGAGATAACCGTTTCGCTAATGTATTATATATTCTTATGGTAGCCGCATATTTATATAACAAAATGCGGCGTTTTTTTATAGAAAAACGTTTCGCTGACGACGTGGGACGTTTATTTTCGTTCCTGCATCACTTTTGCATACCATAATATATTTCTTCTCTTTGCATAACGGATTCAGAATGCTAACTTCAGAAAAAACTGATAAGGAAATAGCACGATGAAAAATCTGATTGCTGAATTGCTGGTCAAGCTTGCACAAAAGGAAGAAGAGTCAAAAGAACTGGTCGCTCAGGTCGAAGCGCTGGAAATTGTGGTTACCGCGCTGCTGCGGCAGATGGCGAAAACCGATCAACAGGCGTTGATTGAGAGCGTGGAAGGTGCGCTGGACAGCGTCAGGCCTGAATCGCAGGTGCCGGTTGAGGATGCGGAGATGCTCCACCAGTACGTAAAGAAGCTGTTAAGGCATCCGCGCAGCTAAACCGTCACCGGACGTAACGACGTGTCATAGAATTGTCATGCAGGATGCCTATAGTCGCTCTGTTTTTATTTTTATGTATTTGTACATGGAGAAAATAAATTGAAACAGAGCGCACTTTTCATCGCATTACTTCCCCTTTTAATTACCCCGGCCATTTATGCGGACACAGTCCAAACCAGCGTGCTGGATAATCGTGCTGCAAAAGGTGATATCACCGAGCCTGGCGGCGCCCGCAGATTGTCGGAAGATCAAACCGCCGCTATTCGCGCTTCGCTGAATGAGAAACCGGCAAAAAACATTATTCTGCTCATTGGCGATGGAATGGGTGATTCCGAAATTACGGCGGCGCGAAATTATGCTGAGGGTGCGGGCGGCTTTTTTAAAGGTATCGACGCATTACCGCTGACCGGACAATATACCCATTACGCGCTGGATAAAAAAACCGGCAAACCGGATTACGTAACGGATTCAGCGGCCTCTGCCACGGCGTGGTCCACTGGCGTGAAAACCTATAACGGTGCGCTGGGCGTGGATATTCACGAAAAAGATCATCAAACCCTTCTCGAGATGGCAAAAGCGGCGGGTCTGGCGACCGGCAACGTCTCTACTGCTGAGCTTCAGGATGCAACGCCTGCGGCGCTGGTGGCGCACGTGACCTCACGTAAATGCTACGGCCCGTCAGTGACCAGCGAAAAATGCCCAACGAACGCGCTGGAAAAAGGCGGCAAGGGATCGATTACGGAACAGCTGCTGAACGCGCGCCCTGACGTGACGCTGGGCGGCGGCGCGAAAACCTTCGCGGAAACCGCGACGGCCGGCGAGTGGCAGGGCAAAACGCTGCGCGAGCAGGCGCAGGCTCGCGGCTATCAGTTGGTGAGTGATGCCAGTTCTCTGGCGGCGATAACCGAGGCGAGCCAGGACAAACCGCTGCTGGGGCTTTTCTCCGACGGCAACATGCCCGTGCGCTGGGAAGGTCCAAAAGCCTCATATCACGGCAACATTGATAAGCCTGCCGTAACCTGTACGCCTAACCCGAAACGCACCGACAGCGTACCGACGCTGGCGGCGATGACCGATAAAGCGATCTCTCTGCTGAGCAAGAGCGAAAAAGGGTTCTTCCTGCAGGTGGAGGGCGCGTCGATCGATAAACAGGATCATGCTGCCAACCCGTGCGGCCAGATTGGCGAAACGGTCGATCTGGACGAAGCGGTGCAGAAGGCGCTGGCGTTCGCGAAAAAAGACGGTAACACCCTGGTGATCGTCACCGCGGATCATGCGCACGCCAGCCAGATCATCCCGGCTGATACCAAAGCACCGGGGCTTACGCAGGCGCTGAATACCAAAGATGGCGCCGTCATGGTGATGAGCTATGGCAACTCTGAAGAAGAGTCCATGGAGCACACGGGCACCCAGCTGCGCATTGCAGCCTACGGTCCGCATGCGGCAAACGTGGTGGGCCTGACCGATCAAACGGATCTGTTCTACACCATGAAGGCGGCGCTGGGTCTTAAATGATAAAACCCCGGCGGAAATCACATCTGCCGGGTGGTTTTTTTCCCGTCACGAACCAGACTTACAGGGAATGTTCACAAAAGGATGGTGCAATGAAAACAACATTACTGGTTACTCTGCTCTCTGGCCTGTTCATGGTCGCATCGGCGAACGCGGAAGAGAAAACGTTAACGCCTCAACAGCAGCGTATGACTACGTGTAACCAACAGGCGACGTCTCAGAGCCTGAAGGGGGACGCCCGTAAGACCTACATGAGCGACTGCCTCAAAAATGGCGCCTCGAAACCCGCTGAAAAAAGCCTGACGCCGCAGCAGCAAAAAATGCGCGAGTGTAATGCGAAGGCAACCGAGCAGTCCCTGAAGGGGGATGACCGCAGCAAGTTCATGAGTGCCTGCCTGAAGAAAAAAGTGTAGTCCTATCGGGTGAGCGGCTCCGGCGGCTCACCCGAAATTTCATACTTTCCCCGCAGACCTCCTCTCTATAATTTGGGAAAATGTTTCAGAATATTCCCAAAAATGATGAATGATGAAACCTATTACAACAAAAAGCGCATTCGGGAAGAGTGGAATTTAACCCTTTCTCAGGATGACCCTCACCGCGCCGGCATTCAGTTTGCCCGGCGAGTTCGGCTGGCACGCGCAGCCGGGCTGGCGGCAATGTTTTTCCCCATCGCCGGGATGCTGGTCACCCATTTTTTACCCGGCGGTTGGTGGCTTATACTGGTGGGGTGGTCGTTCATCTGGCCTCATTTCGCCTGGCAATTATCCTACCGCGCCACGTCGCCTCATCAGCAGGAAATCTTCAATCTTAAGATCGATGCCATTATTGCCGGGCTCTGGATCGGCGTGATGGGGATGAATGCGTTACCTACCGCAGCGCTGGTGATGATGGTGGGGATGAATATGATGGGTTCCGGCGGCTGCCGCCTGTTTATCCCGGGGATAATGTTGACCCTGCTCTCTGCGCTGGTGACGTTGCCATTCTTCGGGAGGGTGGCTGCCTTCAACCCCGACCCCGTGGAGTGGGGCTTCACGCTTCCCGTACTCGTACTTTATCCCATGCTCTTTGCCTGGCTCAGCCACCGAACGGCCGTCAGGCTTGCGGAGCATAAGCGGCGGCTGGAAATGATGAGCACCCGCGACGGAATGACCGGGGTCTTTAATCGCCGGCACTGGGAAATGCTGCTGCGAAATGAATTTGAGCAGTGCCGACGAAGCCACATCACCGCCACGATACTGCTGATTGATATCGATCACTTTAAAAACATCAACGATACCTGGGGGCATGATGTGGGCGACGAGGCGATCATCGCCATTACGCGCCAGCTCCAGATGTCGGTGCGTTCAGGCGATGCTATCGGCCGGTTTGGCGGGGATGAGTTTGCGGTGATTATGTCGCAGACCGCGGCTGAAAGCGCCATCGCCGTGATGTCACGGGTGCACGAGCGGCTGGAGAAACTGTCGCTACCGTGCGCGCCAAAAGAAGCGCTGCGCATAAGCGTGGGCGTTGCCCCCTGGGGGCCGCAGTTTGGGCATTATCGGGAGTGGCTGAAGGCGGCTGACGTGGCGCTGTACAGGGCGAAAAATGCCGGGCGCAGCCGCACCGAAGTGGCCGCATAACGCCCGGCTGAGACGATCAGGATTTACTCAGCTTCTCTGATTTTTCCATGCATTTTGTCATCGCTTCAATGACCGCCGAGCGGAACCCGCGCTCTTCCAGCACCCGCACCGCTTCGATGGTGGTACCGCCCGGTGAGCAGACCATATCTTTCAGTTCACCAGGGTGTTTGCCGGTCTCCAGCACCATTTTGGCGGAGCCCATGACGGCCTGCGCGGCGAACTTATACGCCTGCGCGCGCGGCATACCGCCAAGCACGGCGGCGTCGGCCATCGCTTCTAAAAACATGAAGACGTACGCAGGCGCAGAACCACTCACGCCGACCACCGGATGAATCATCGATTCGGCAATCACTTCCGCCTCACCGAAGCAGCGGAAAATGTTCAGCACATCGGCCACTTCTTCTGAGGTCACCAGCGCGTTAGGCGTCACGGAGGTCATGCCGGCGTTGACCAGCGAGGGGGTATTAGGCATGGCGCGGACGATTTTACGGTCGTGACCCAGCGCGCGGGCCAGCTGATCGAGCGTGACGCCAGCGGCAATCGACACGACCAGCGTCTCTTTGTTCAGGCTGGAGGTGATATCGCTCAGGACTTTGATCATGATGTTTGGCTTAACGGCGCCAAAGACGATATCGGCAACCTGGGCCACTTCCTGCGCGCTTTCGGCGGCGTTGATCCCGTATTGATCGCGCAGCGCGGCGACCTTGTCCGGTGACGGGGTATAGACCCAAATCTGACCCGGTAGCACCTGCCCGCTGGCGATCAGACCGCCCAGGATGGCTTTGCCCATGTTACCGCAGCCGATAAACCCGATTTTCTTGTCCATCACGATTCTCCGTCATTGTGCGTTGTTTTCTCTGATTGATAGCTTAACAACGAAATGCAGGCGACAATAGTCGGCAGACTCATTATGGGGAGACAATATGGCGATTTGGGTTGATGCGGACGCGTGTCCGAATGTGATTAAAGAGATTTTGTTTCGCGCCGCCGAGCGCGTCCAGATGCCGATGACGCTGGTGGCGAACCAGAATATCCGCGTACCGCCTTCGCGGTTCATCCGTTCTTTGCGCGTTCCGGCCGGGTTCGACGTGGCGGATAACGAAATTGTGCGCCTGTGTAGTGCGGAAGATCTGGTGATCACGGCGGATATTCCGCTGGCCGCTGAAGTGCTGGAGAAAGGGGCGGCGGCGCTTAACCCGCGCGGTGAACGTTACTCGCCTTCGACCATTCGCGAGAAGCTCACCATGCGTGATTTTATGGATACGATGCGGGCCAGCGGCGTGCAGACCGGTGGACCGGACAGCCTGTCCCAGCGCGACCGTCAGCAGTTCGCTGCCGAACTGGATAAATGGCTGCTGGAAGTGAAGCGCCGCACTGCGTAATGATAATTATTGTCAATTTGTGGTACAGTGTGGCCTCCACAGGGTTGTCATCCCGTACCGCTTTGCAGTAAAGTAATCGCAACATCTTCTGCAATTATTTCTTTACACTCTTCAGCCATCCGGCATCAAGGGGAACACCTGGCTATGACCCAACCCATCTTTTTAGTTGGCCCCCGCGGCTGTGGGAAAACCACCGTTGGCCTGGAGCTGGCACGCGTGTGTCATCGCCAGTTTGTTGACACCGACCACTGGCTGCAAACCGAGGCCGGAAAAACCATCGCCGACATTGTTGAGCAGGAAGGGTGGGAGAGCTTTCGCGCACGCGAAACGGCCGCGCTGAAAGCGGTCACCACGCCGTCAGCCGTAATTGCGACCGGCGGTGGCATCGTTCTGGCGGAGTGCAATCGTCACTTTATGCGCGAAAAGGGGATTGTGATTTATCTCAGCGCGCCGGTGTCGGCGCTGGTCGGGCGACTGGAAGCGTTTCCTGAAGAGGGGCAACGCCCCGCGCTGACCTCCAGGCCGCTCAGCGAAGAGGTGAGTGAAGTGCTGGCCGAACGCGATGCGTTATACCGCGAAGCGGCTCACCACGTGGTGGATGCATCGGCGTCTCCCGAAGACGTTGTGATTCAGATTATTACCGCCCTGCGTTTGGCTTGTGCAAGCTAACCGGCGTCTATACTTATAGCTCAGACATAAAAAAAGGATGAGCTATGCCAACCAGACCTCCCTATCCGCGTGAAGCGCGTATTGTTACCGTTGAAAAAGGCCAGACGAGTCACACCGTGACCTGGTATCAACTGCGTGCCGATCATCCAAAACCGGACTCGCTGATCAGTGAACACGAGACTGAACAGGAAGCGCTGGATGCGAAACGGCGCTACGAAGATCCCGACAAAACCTGACAGTTTTCCTAAACGCTCCAATATCGTGCCTGAATCACACTTTTTACTCACCGAGAAAGTTAAGCCGGAGTTAATATTTAGTTATTACAAGTAACTCCGGTATCGGCAGGCGATCTTTACATTTCTATGTCGGGATCGCCTGCTACGCTTGGTGCTGTTTTGTTGAAAAAATGAACTGTGCAGCGTAGTGAGCCTGTACCTGTGTGCACGATGTTGGAGTAATGGAAGGCGATAAAGATGAAGGCAACGTTGGCGATCCTCACCATTGGTGTGGTCCCTGTAAGCGAAGTGTTACCGCTCTTAACCGAGCATGTATCTGAACAACAGATAACGCACCTCAGCCTGCTGGGGAAGATGAGTCGGGAAGAGGTCATGGAAGACTACGCTGTAGAGGCGGGGGAGGATCCCCTGGCGACGTTATTAAGCGACGGTAAACTGGCGCATGTATCACGCCAGAAAATCGAGCGCTCGCTGCAGGGCGTGATAGAAGTGCTCGATAATCAAGGTTATGACGTTATTTTGCTGATGAGTACCGCGCCCATTAAGGGACTCATGGCGCGCAATGCGATTTTGCTGGAGCCGATGCGGATCATACCGCCGCTGGTGGCCTCCATCGTCGATGGCCATCAGGTTGGGGTGATTGTTCCTATCGAGGAGCTCATGGACAACCAGGAGGCGAAATGGCAGGTGCTCGAAAAAGTCCCCTTGTACGCGCTGGCAAATCCGTTCTGGGACAGTGAGGCCAAACTCATTGCCGCCGGGAAGGAGCTGCTGGAGAGAGGGGCTGATGTGTTGATCCTGGACTGTCTGGGTTTCCACCAGCACCATCGTGATTTGCTGCAAAAGGCGCTGGATGTGCCCGTACTGTTATCCAACGTTCTGATGGCGCGCCTGGCCTCGGAGCTTCTGATGTAATGATTTTACGTGACAGGTGATGAGCATGGCCCCTATAGTGAATTTTTATCTGAAAATATAAGGGCCAGTTCATGCTTCAGAGTAACGAATACTTTTCCGGTAAAGTGAAATCCATTGGTTTTACCAGCAGCAGCACTGGCCGCGCCAGCGTTGGCGTAATGGCTGAAGGGGAATATACCTTTGGCACGGCGGAGGCCGAAGAAATGACGGTGGTGAGCGGCGCGCTGAACGTGTTGCTGCCGGGGGAAACGGAATGGAAAGTTTACGCCGCCGGACAAGTTTTCAACGTCCCTGGCCACAGCGAGTTCCATTTGCAGGTTGCTGAACCGACCTCTTATCTGTGCCGCTATCTGAAATGATTTTTTTCCCTCTCCCCATTGGGGAGAGGGTTAGGGTGAGGGGAGACTATCTCTGCGCTTCGCCGCCGAGACCTTCCACCAGGTTCTGAATCAGCGCGGCCAGCTCGCCGGTCATCAGGATGAAGTCCGCGTCAAAGCGCTGAGCGTAATCTTCCCTGTCGATATCCTCGTTCTGATCGCGCAGCTCGTCGCAGAACTTCAGACGCTTCACGGAGCCGTCGTCGCACATCACGAACTGAATGCGCTGCTGCCAGTCGAGCGCCAGTTTAGTGACCACTTTACCCGCTTCAATGTGTACCGCGATCTCGTCGCTCACCAGATCCTGTTTTTTCGCGCGGATCACGCCGCCGTCTTCCAGCAACGCTTTCAGTTCGGCTTCATCAAGGATCTGGAAACCCTGCGCCGCAGCGCCGCTGCGTACCCATTCGGTCAGCGTTAGCTCAATTGGCGTTTCCAGCGCCAGCGGAACGACCGGTAAAGAGCCGATACTTTTACGCAGCAGGGCCAGCGTATCTTCCGCTTTTTTCGCGCTGGCGCAGTCCACCATGATCAGCCCGTTAACGGTATCGATCCACATCATGGTCTGGCTGAAGCGGCTGAAGGCGCGCGGCAGCAGTGAATGCAGAACCTCATCTTTCAGCGAATCTTTTTCGGTTTTTTTCAGCTTGCGGCCCTGCTCGGCTTCCAGCTTGAAAATTTTCGCTTCAAGCGCCTGCTTAACCACCGGCGTAGGCAGTATTTTCTCTTCTTTACGGGCGCAGACGATGATTTGACCCGTGCTGCTGGCGTGGGTCAGTGCATCGCTTTGAGAACCCATTGGCGGAACCCAACCGGTTTTTGCCATATCCTGGCTACCGCAAGGGGAAAAGGTATAAGCGGCTAACTGTTTTTCCATCTCTTCTGCACGCAGCGAAACGTCGCGGCTGAGACGGTAAACCATCAAATTTTTGAACCACAGCATGATAATTTCCACGGCCTTGTCGTTAAATCAGCGGGCATGATAACGAATTGTCGCATCGCTTGCATTGCTAATCGGGAAGCGTGCTTCTACTCTGTTGATAATCAAAATAATGAGGAGAGTCGTGTGCGTATTGGGATTGATTTGGGCGGCACCAAAACAGAAGTCATCGCGCTGAGCGAGCAGGGGGAACAGCTGTTCCGCCACCGTCTGCCTACGCCGCGCGATGATTATCACCAGACTATCGAGACGATTGCCCGGCTGGTCGAGATGGCAGAGCAGGCGACAGGACAAATCGGCAGCGTCGGGATGGGGATCCCGGGGTCGATCTCGCCGTATACCGGGGTGGTTAAAAACGCCAACTCGACCTGGCTCAACGGCCAGCCGTTTGATAAAGATTTAAGCGCGCGCCTGAACCGGGAAGTCCGTCTGGCTAACGACGCCAACTGCCTGGCGGTCTCTGAGGCCATCGACGGCGCGGCAGCGGGTGCCCAGACCGTGTTTGCCGTTATTATCGGCACCGGCTGCGGCGCGGGCTTGGCCTTCGGCGGGCGCGCCCATATTGGCGGTAACGGCACTGCGGGCGAGTGGGGACATAACCCACTGCCGTGGATGGATGAAGACGAACTTAAATACCGCACCGACGTTCCGTGCTACTGCGGTAAACAAGGCTGTATAGAGACGTTTATCTCCGGCACCGGTTTTGCGACCGATTATCACCGTCTGAGCGGCCAGCCGCTCAAGGGCAACGAGATCATGCGGCTGGTCGAAGAGCAGGATCCGGTGGCCGAGCTGGCCCTGAGCCGCTACGAAATGCGTCTGGCGAAATCCCTGGCGCACGTGGTGAATATTCTCGATCCGGACGTAATTGTGCTGGGCGGCGGCATGAGCAACGTTGACCGGCTGTACGCCACGGTGCCGAACCTGGTGAAACAGTGGGTGTTTGGCGGCGAGTGCGAAACCCCAATCCGTAAAGCCGTCCACGGTGACTCCAGCGGCGTGCGCGGCGCGGCGTGGTTATGGCCGGTAAATTTGTAGGCCCGGTAAGCGAAGCGCCACCGGGCGAATTCAGGCAGCCGTAATAAAAAAGCCGGGTGGCGGCTGCGCCTTACCCGGCCTACAGAAGGGAGCGGGCCTTTACGGCACCGCAAACTCCCTGTCCAGCCTGCTGTACCCCAGCCCGTTAATCTTTTTCACTTTGATCTGCACCGGAATGCGCTCCTTCATCGCCTCAACGTGGCTGATCACGCCGATGGTTTTCCCGGTGGCGTTCAGCGCGTCGAGCGCATCCAGCGCGGTATCCAGCGTTTCGCTGTCAAGCGTGCCGAACCCTTCATCCAGGAACAGCGAATCGATCCGCGTTTTGTGACTCACCAGATCGGAAAGCGCCAGCGCCAGCGCCAGGCTGACCAGGAAGCTCTCGCCGCCGGAGAGCGTGCGGGTATCGCGAACCGCATCCGCTTGCCAGGTATCGACCACTTCCAGCTCCAGCGCGTCACTGGCCTTACGCTGTAGCAGATAGCGCCCGTGCAGGCGGGTAAGCTGCTGGTTGGCGAGCCAGACAAGATTGTCCAGCGTCAATCCCTGAGCGAACTTGCGGAATTTGTCGCCGGTGCTGGAGCCGATAAGCGCGTTCAGATACCCCCAGTCGTCTGCCAGACGCGCGGCCTCTTCAATTTGCTGCATTAGCGCCAACTGGTGCTGCCGGTTATCGCTGTCCTGCTTAAGCTGCTGACGGATCTCGCCCTGATGGGTGGTGTTCTCACGAAGCCGCTGCGCCAGCTGCTGCAGCTGGATTTGCAGAGTGGGAGCGTCGGCGTCGAGCCCTTCCGGTCGCAGTGCCAGGTGAGACTGCAGCTGTTGTTGAGCTTGCCCGCACAGCGTCGCGGCCTGCTGTAGCTGGTTTTCCAGCGACTGTTTCAGCTGTTCGAGATGACGAAGCGTCGGTTCATCCAGCAGCGCGGCAAGAAACGCGTCCCGGTCGGCAAAACAGCTGGCTGAGAGCGCCGCGGTGAATTGCGTTTGCGACTGCTGCAGGCGCTCCTGCTCCAGCGCTTCCTGCTGCTGCTGCGCGGTGAGCTGGCTTTGCAGCGACACGCATTCGTCGTGGATGGCGCGCCAGTCATCAGGAATAGCCGGTTCGGCCTCTTCGCTGTGCGTTTCCGGAAGCGCGTCGAGCAGCGGCTTCAGGGCGTTCATACGTTCCAGAAGCACGCCGTGCTGCGTTTGCTTCTCTTGCCACTGCGCGAACTCGGCTTCACGGGCGTGCAGCCAGGCGGCTTCATTACCCTCTTCAGGTACGTTAAGCGATAGCGAGAGCAGGGTGTGTTCCAGCGCCTGGCGCGCGGCCGCCAGCTGCTGCTGATACTGTCGTTCCTGCACTTCCTGCTCGTTCAGCTGGTTTTGCAGGGTCAGACGCTGGCTGAGCTGATAAAGCTGGTGCTCGTAGCGTTCCTGCTCGTTCATCCATGGAGCGATATCTTCCTGAATATTCAATGCGATATTCAGGGACGCGCAGACTTCCTGCCACTCTTTAGTGAGCGCTTGCTCTTCCTGAGCCAGGGTCTGCGCTTCGTCTGTCTCACGCTGGATCTGCTGCGTCAGGGCATTAACCTGTCCCAGCACCAGCAGGCCTTCCTCTTTGAGTGAGGCGACCTCTTTTTCCAGGGCGTCGCGGCGGCGCTGGTTTTCCGTCAGCTCAAGCGACCGGTATGTCTCCACGGCGGGATGTTCGCTTGCGCCGCACAGTGGGCAGGGTTTGCCCGCCTCAAGCTGCGAACGATAATGTTCCAGCTTTTTGATTGTCGCTTCGGTTTCGCACAGCGCTTTCAGGTCCAGATAGTGCTGGTTTTTCTCTTTGTACTGCTGGCGGCGCAGCGCCAGCGTTTCATTGAGCTTACCCTGTTCCGCCTGCGCTTTTTGCAGACTTTCCGAATTCTGAAGCAGGCGCTTTTGCAGCGGCTGATAGCGGGCATGAAGCGACGTTAGCCGCTGGCGCAGCGTGCGTGACCGGGACTGCTGCTCGAGTGCCGCGCTGACCTCGTCCGCCGTCAGCGTCAGCGCATTTTCCGGCATCTCTGCCAGCTTGTTGCGTAATTCACGCATCCGCGCAGCAAGCGAGGCTAACTGCGTTTTATCGCGGTTAAGCTGCGAGAACTGCGCGCGCCAGCCGGCAATCTCCTGGCCCAGCAGGCGATAACGCTCGTGCTCCGCCAGCCACTGCGCCAGCGCCGTCAGTTCGGTCTGTAGCTGCTCGTGGTTACGCAGGGCGGTGGTGCGGATCCGTGCGCGCAGCACGGTTTTAGCTTGTAAGCGAGTATTTACTTCGACAATTCGCTGCTGCGTTTGCGTCAGGCGCGCGGTTTGCTCCTGCTGATGCTCCCAAAGCGGTCGAAGCTGGGCGGCGGGCTGGGCAAGCTGGAGTTTTGCCAGCTCAGGCGCTGCGTCCGTCAGTGCCTGCTGCGCCTGCTGCTGCATCGCGGTGACGCGCTGTTGCTCGCGTACAAGCTCATCGTGGCGCGTAAGCCACTGAAAATCTCTCTGTTGGCTTTGCTGCTGTACCAGCAGGCTTTTCTCTTCGTCAGTAAGTGCCTGCAAACTTTGCTGTAACTGCTGCTGTTGCTCTTCGCTCAGCAGCACGACGCCTGCAACCTGCGCCTCGCACTTTTCAAGCATGCTGCGGGCTGCTTTATGTTTCTCAAATACCATGGCGGAAATCTGGCCGTAGATCTCGGTGCCGGTCAGCTCTTCCAGCAGTTCTGCACGATCGCTCGGTTTGGCATTGAGGAAGGCGGCAAATTGCCCCTGAGAGAGCAGCATGGAGCGGGTAAAGCGGCCGTAGTCCAGCCCGGTGAGCGCGGCGGTTTGCTCCAGCTTATCCGTCACTTTGTCGGCCAGGATTTTGCCATCTTCGCAGCGCGCCAGCTCCACGCGCGGTGCCTGCAGGTTGCCGTCAGGCTGATTGCGCGCCCGGTTCTGGCTCCAGAAGGCGCGATAGGCCGTGCCTTTCACCTCAAACTCCACTTCGGCCAGACACTCGGCGGTGTCGCGCGTCATCAGGTCGTTTTGTGCCTGAGAGACCTTCTGCAGGCGTGGGGTTTCGTGATAAAGCGCCAGGCAGATGGCGTCGAGCAGGGTGGTTTTGCCTGCTCCGGTCGCGCCGGTTATAGCAAACAGCCCGTTGCTGGCAAAGGGTTCAGCAGTAAAGTCAATTTTCCACTCGCCCTTGAGAGAGTTAAGGTTTTTCAGGCGCAGGCTCAAAATTTTCATGCGTTTTCGTCCTCATCATCGAGCGCATGCAGGGCATGGGTGAACAGCTCGCTAAGCCTTTCACGCTTCGCGTCGTCTATCTCCTCCTGCGAGAGCCTGCGTTCAAACACCTCTTCTACCCTCAGCTCGCTGAGGGTTTCGCGCCGGGCGCTGAGCAGAATTTTCTCGCGCTGTTCGCGGCTGCGGCGGACCAGCAACACCTCAACCGGCAAATCTTCGGTCAGCGCCTGGATTTTTCGCTGCATATCGTGCAGGTAGTCATCGGTGGTGATTTCGATATCCAGCCAGACGGGAGGGTTAAGCGCCGCGCCGCGCCACTGCTCAAGCTGGGCGGTAATGGCGTCAAGATCGCCTTTCAGCACCGCCAGCGGCTGGGTGACCGGGACTTCCAGCGTCTCGACGGCGTGAAGCTTTCCGTCGGAAAAACTCACCAGATGCACGGATTTGGCTTTGCCCGTTTCATCAAAGCTGAGCGAAAGGGGCGATCCGCAGTAGCGGATGTGCTCGCAGCCGCCGATAACCTGCGCGCGGTGGATATGCCCGAGCGCGATGTAGTCGGCTGGCGGGAAGTTTTGCGCCGGAAAGGCGTCCAGCGTGCCGATATAGATGTCACGTACGGCGTCACTTTTACTGGCCCCGACGGTGGTGAGGTGCCCGGTCGCAATCACCGGAATCGGCTGTTCGCCGCGCAGAGCGCAGGCTTCGGCGTGCTGCTGGTGATAATAGTCGGTGATGGCCTGTAATAAATGTTGCTGTTTTTCCGCCCCCGACAGCCCCGCCTGGCTTTGCACGATGTCCCGCGGACGTAAAAACGGTATCGGACACAGCACCGCCCCCGGCGTACCGTCGCGTTTTTTCAGGATCTGCGGGGCGTGCCCGGCGCTGGCGACAACGGTGGTATTGAGAAATGCCAGGATGTCGCGGGATTCATTGAGCGTCGCGACGGAATCATGGTTGCCGGCGACAATCACCAGATGACAGCCGGTTTGCTGGAGATTCACCACGAAGCGGTTATACAGTTCACGCGCATAGCTGGGGGGAGAACCGGTATCAAAGATGTCACCCGCCACAATTATCGCGTCCACCTCGTGCGTCCGGGCCGTTTCCAGCAGCCAGCCCAGGAACGCTTCATGTTCAGCCGCACGGCTTTTGCTGTAAAAATTTTGACCCAGATGCCAGTCCGAGGTGTGAAGTATGCGCATAGCTGATCCGTGGCAAAAAAGAGAAAGCCGGATTATAAACCTTCAGAGAAGGGAAAATAACCGCTGTAATAAAACAACGGTTTGCCCGTTATCGTGGTACTGTTTTTCATAAATCTGTCATAAATCTGACGCATAATGGCGCCGAATTACAAACTTGTAACTTAAATAAGATAAGACAGGGCAAAGTATGGCGAGACGTATTCTGGTCGTAGAAGATGAAGCTCCAATTCGTGAAATGGTGTGCTTCGTGCTCGAGCAAAATGGCTTCCAGCCGGTTGAAGCGGAAGATTATGACAGCGCAGTGAACCAGCTAAATGAACCCTGGCCCGATCTGATTCTGCTGGACTGGATGTTGCCCGGCGGCTCCGGACTGCAGTTTATCAAACATCTGAAGCGTGAAGCGCTAACACGCGATATACCGGTGGTGATGCTCACGGCGCGCGGTGAAGAAGAGGATCGCGTGCGCGGTCTGGAGACCGGCGCGGACGATTACATTACCAAACCGTTTTCACCAAAAGAGCTGGTGGCCCGCATTAAAGCCGTGATGCGCCGTATTTCGCCGATGGCGGTGGAAGAGGTGATTGAGATGCAGGGGCTGAGCCTTGACCCCACCTCACACCGCGTGATGACCGGTGAAAATCCCCTCGATATGGGGCCTACGGAATTTAAGCTCCTGCACTTCTTTATGACGCACCCGGAACGCGTTTACAGCCGCGAGCAGTTGCTGAATAACGTCTGGGGAACTAACGTGTATGTCGAAGACCGGACGGTTGACGTCCATATCCGCCGCCTGCGAAAAGCGCTGGAACTGAGCGGCCACGATCGCATGGTGCAGACGGTCCGCGG
Organism: Enterobacter sp. FW301-JW81; assembly: GCF_058788735.1. Lineage (NCBI taxonomy): Bacteria > Pseudomonadati > Pseudomonadota > Gammaproteobacteria > Enterobacterales > Enterobacteriaceae > Enterobacter > Enterobacter sp. FW301-JW81. The sequence goes on from NZ_JBYTBA010000005.1 coordinate 105,777, forward strand.
CACGGGTTATCGTTTTTCTACCCGTTTCTGAACAATGACAGGAGTGTGACGCGTGCTGGAACGTCTGTCATGGAAAAGGCTCGTCTTTGAACTGATCTTATGCTGTATTCCGGCCTTCATTCTGGGGGCCTTTCTTGGACATCTGCCGTGGTTTCTGCTGGCGTCGGTCACCGGGCTGCTGATCTGGCACTTCTGGAACCTGCTGCGCCTCTCCTGGTGGCTGTGGGTTGACCGAAGCATGACGCCGCCGCCGGGAAGCGGCAGCTGGGAGCCGCTGCTGTACGGTCTGCATCAGATGCAGATGCGTAATAAGAAGCGTCGCCGCGAGCTGGGAAGCCTGATTAAGCGTTTTCGCAGCGGTGCGGAATCGCTGCCGGATGCGGTCATTTTGACCACCGAAGAAGGGACCATCTTCTGGTGTAACGGCCTGGCGCAACAGCTGCTGGGCCTGCGCTGGCCGGACGATAATGGCCAGAATATCCTCAACCTTCTACGTTATCCCGAGTTCACGCTGTATCTGAAAAAACGTGATTTTACCCGTCCGCACAATCTGAAGCTCAATAACGGTCGCCATCTGGAAATCCGCGTGATGCCCTACAGCGATAAGCAGTGGCTGATGGTGGCGCGCGATGTCACCCAGATGCACCAGCTGGAAGGGGCGCGCCGCAACTTCTTCGCGAACGTTAGCCACGAATTACGAACCCCGTTGACCGTGCTTCAGGGCTACCTGGAGATGATGCAGGAGCAAACGCTTGAAGGGGCGCCGCGTGAAAAAGCGCTGCACACGATGCGCGAGCAAACTTACCGAATGGAAGGCCTGGTGAAGCAGCTGCTGACGCTCTCGAAGATTGAAGCGGCACCCACACTTGCGCTGAATGACACCATTGACGTGCCGATGATGCTGCGGGTAGTGGAGCGTGAAGCGCAGACGTTAAGCCACAAAAAGCACCACCTGACCTTTGAGGTCGACAGCGCGCTGAAGGTGCTGGGCAGTGAAGATGAACTGCGCAGCGCCATCTCCAACCTGGTGTATAACGCGGTGAATCATACGCCGGAAGGGACGGAAATCCTGGTGCGCTGGCACCACAGCCCAACGGGAGCCGAATTTAGCGTGGAGGACAACGGGCCGGGTATCGCACCGGAGCATATTCCGCGTCTGACCGAGCGTTTCTACCGCGTGGATAAAGCGCGATCGCGGCAGACGGGAGGAAGCGGCCTGGGGCTCGCGATTGTTAAGCACGCGGTGAATCACCATGAAAGCCGTCTCGAAATCCAGAGTACGCTGGGCAAAGGAACCCGCTTCAGCTTCGTTATCCCGGAACGATTAATTGCCAAAAAGATCGCCTGACAGCAGGTGTGTCATTTTACCTTTCCACGGGTCAGCGTCAGCTGGCCCGTTTGCTTTGCAGTCAAGCGAAACGCGGATGAATTTTATACGGCTGTCTGTTTTTTGTTCGCATGATTAGCCATGGGTTTTTCTTATAAATAGCGTATTATGCTGGTGCGTATTTTCATGATGGCATATTGTTCTGGTTTTACGATCCCTCCTTGCCTTTAAACGTTATAAGCGTTTAAATTGCCCCCCAGATACTGTCAGACCGACTGTATTTGCGTGGTAAATCGAAAAACTATTCTTCTCCACGCCAGGACGGGAGCATTTCCCGCTGAAATTGAGCAAGTTTTCGGCTGTATCGTCCCGTCAGGGAAGCCGGAAATCTCAATGTTTTCAACACCACATCCACAGGCAGTAAGGTTTTATGACCCATCACTTAAAATCGCGTGACATCATCGCGCTGGGCTTTATGACATTTGCGCTGTTCGTTGGCGCAGGCAACATCATTTTTCCTCCAATGGTTGGCTTACAGGCGGGTGAACACGTCTGGACCGCCGCGTTTGGTTTCCTGATTACTGCCGTGGGCCTACCGGTACTGACCGTCGTCGCGCTGGCGAAAGTCGGTGGCGGCGTGGATAGCCTCAGCACCCCTATTGGCAAAGTGGCGGGTGTGCTGCTGGCAACCGTCTGCTATCTGGCCGTTGGCCCGCTGTTCGCAACTCCGCGTACGGCGACCGTTTCCTTCGAAGTGGGTATTGCTCCCCTGACCGGTGACGGTGCGATGCCGCTGTTTATCTACAGCCTGATTTATTTCGCGATCGTGATTCTGGTTTCCCTCTATCCGGGCAAGCTGCTGGATACCGTGGGCAACTTCCTGGCTCCGCTGAAAATTGTGGCGCTGATCGTACTGGCGGTGGCTGCCATTGTCTGGCCTGCCGGCCCGATTAGCGACGCGATGGACGCCTATAAAAACGCCGCGTTCTCTAACGGCTTTGTGAACGGCTATCTGACGATGGATACGCTGGGCGCCATGGTGTTTGGTATCGTTATCGTTAACGCCGCGCGTTCCCGCGGTGTGACCGAAGCGCGCCTGCTGACCCGCTATACCATCTGGGCTGGCCTGATGGCCGGCGTGGGTCTGACGCTGCTGTATCTGGCACTGTTCCGCCTGGGTTCCGACAGCGCCATGCTGGTCGATCAGAACGCGAACGGTGCAGCTATCCTCCACGCCTACGTTCAGCACACCTTCGGTGGTGCGGGTAGCATGCTGCTGGCGGCGCTTATTTTCCTGGCGTGTCTGGTGACGGCGGTTGGCCTGACCTGTGCCTGCGCAGAGTTCTTTGCACAGTATCTGCCGCTCTCTTACCGCACCCTGGTGTTTATCCTCGGTATCTTCTCTATGGCGGTGTCCAACCTCGGGTTGAGCCACCTGATTCAGGTCTCTATTCCGGTGCTGACGGCGATTTATCCGCCGTGTATCGTGCTGGTGGTGCTGAGCTTCACCCGCCCGTGGTGGAACAACTCCTCACGAATTATTGCGCCAGCCATGTTTATCAGCCTGATTTTTGGTATCCTTGACGGCATTAAAGCATCAGCATTCGCAGGAATACTGCCTGCATGGACACAGCGTCTGCCGCTGTCCGAGCAGGGTCTGGCCTGGCTGATGCCTACCGTTGTTGCACTGGTTCTGGCGATTATCTGGGACCGTGCCGCAGGGCGTCAGGTCGCATCGAACGCCCATTAATCAACGGCAACAAACTGTTTAACCACGGGGCTTAAGGCCCCGTGGTTTTTTGTTTTTTTCGTGTTGAATGGCAAGATTTAAATGGAAAGCACTAACAAACTTAAACGTGGACTGAGCACGCGCCACATCCGCTTTATGGCGCTGGGCTCTGCTATCGGTACCGGTCTTTTTTATGGCTCGGCAGATGCCATTAAAATGGCCGGTCCCAGTGTGCTGCTGGCCTACATCATCGGCGGCGTGGCGGCTTATATCATCATGCGCGCCCTCGGTGAAATGTCTGTTCACAACCCGTCCGCCAGCTCGTTTTCCCGCTACGCGCAGGAAAACCTTGGCCCGCTGGCCGGGTTTATCACCGGCTGGACCTACTGCTTTGAAATCCTGATTGTGGCGATCGCCGACGTGACGGCGTTTGGCATCTACATGGGCGTCTGGTTCCCGGCGGTGCCGCACTGGATTTGGGTCCTGAGCGTGGTGCTGATCATTTGCGCCGTTAACCTGATGAGCGTGAAGGTGTTCGGCGAGCTGGAGTTCTGGTTCTCCTTCTTCAAGGTCGCCACCATTATCATCATGATTGTGGCCGGTTTCGGCATCATCATCTGGGGTATTGGCAACGGCGGGCAGCCGACCGGTATCCATAACCTCTGGAGCAACGGGGGCTTCTTCAGCAACGGCTGGCTCGGGATGGTCATGTCGCTACAGATGGTCATGTTCGCTTATGGCGGTATCGAAATTATCGGTATTACCGCCGGTGAAGCGAAAGACCCGGAGAAATCTATTCCGCGCGCCATCAACTCCGTGCCGATGCGTATTCTGGTGTTCTACGTGGGTACGCTGTTTGTGATTATGTCCATCTACCCGTGGAACCAGGTGGGTACCAACGGTAGCCCGTTTGTGCTGACCTTCCAGCATATGGGCATTGCGTTTGCGGCCAGTATTCTGAACTTTGTGGTGCTCACCGCGTCGCTCTCGGCAATCAACAGTGACGTCTTTGGCGTGGGCCGCATGCTGCACGGCATGGCGGAGCAGGGCAGTGCGCCGAAGGTGTTTGCCAAAACGTCGCGTCGCGGCACGCCGTGGGTGACCGTCGTGGTCATGACCGTTGCGCTGCTGTTCTCGGTTTACCTGAACTACATCATGCCGGAGAACGTCTTCCTCGTGATTGCGTCCCTCGCGACCTTCGCAACCGTCTGGGTGTGGATCATGATCCTGCTGTCGCAGATTGCCTTCCGCCGTCGCCTGTCGCCGGAAGAGGCGAAAGCGCTGAAGTTCAAAGTTCCGGGCGGCGTCGCAACGACCGTCGTCGGGCTGATCTTCCTGGTGTTCATCATTGGCCTGATTGGCTATCACCCGGATACCCGCATTTCCCTGTACGTGGGCTGTGCGTGGATCGTGCTGCTGCTGGTGGGCTGGATGTTTAAATGCCGCCGCGACCGTCAGCTGGCGGAAGCGCAGTAATCTTTTTTCTCCCTCTCCCTGTGGGAGAGGGTTGGGGTGAGGGCATCAGGCCGCACTGATGACTCCTCCTCCGTTCTCCTCCCCCAATAATCCCTGTCGTGATGAGCTATCCTTAACCACCCTGTGGCAAGGTGACGTCAATTTCATCAAAGGGGATTCGTGATGTTAAACGCCTGGCACCTTCCGGTTGCCCCATTTGTTAAGCAAAACAAAGACAACCTTGTGATTACGCTCTGGCTGGCGGGGGAAAACCAGCCTGAACGCGTGACGCTCCGCGCCGAAGTGGATAACGAAGAAACGTCGCTGAAAATGCACAAGCAGCGCAGCCAGCCGCAGCCGGGGATCACGGCGTGGCGGGCGAACATCGACCTGAGTAGCGGACAGCCTCGCCGCCGCTACAGCTTTAAGCTGCTGTGGAATAACCGCCAGCTGTGGTTTACCCCGCAGGGGTTTAGCCGTTTCCCGCCCGCACGGCTGGAGCAGTTTGCGGTCGATTACCCGGATAACGGCCCGCAGTGGGTTAACGAGCAGGTCTTTTACCAGATCTTCCCGGACCGCTTTGCCCGCAGCCAGAAGCGGACTGCCGAACAGGATAAGGTCTATTACCACCACGCCGCGGGCCACGACATTATTTTGAAAGAGTGGGATGAGCCGCTAACCGCGCAGGCTGGCGGCTCGACCTTCTACGGCGGCGATCTGGACGGCATTAGCGAGAAGCTCCCGTATCTGAAAAAACTGGGCGTGACGGCGCTGTACCTCAACCCGGTGTTTAAAGCCCCAAGCGTGCATAAATACGATACCGAAGATTATCGCCACGTTGACGCCCGGTTTGGCGGTGACGAGGCGCTGCTGCGCCTGCGTAAGAACACCCAAAACGAAGGCATGCGCCTCATTCTTGACGGCGTGTTCAACCACAGCGGAGATTCGCACGCCTGGTTTGACCGTCATAATCAGTCGATGGGCGGGGCATGTCATAACCCGGATTCTCCGCAGCGGGACTGGTACAGTTTTAACGAGGAGGGCCGCGCCCTGGACTGGCTGGGCTACCCGAGCCTGCCGAAGCTGGATTTCCAGTCGCCAACGCTTGTGAACGAGATTTACGGCGGGGAAGACAGCATCGTGCGTCACTGGCTGAAGGCGCCGTGGAATATGGACGGCTGGCGTCTGGACGTGGTGCATATGCTCGGCGAAGCGGGCGGGGCGCGGGATAACCTTCAGCACGTCGCCGGGATTACGCGCTCGGCGAAAGCGGCCCAGCCGGAGGCGTTCGTCTTTGGCGAGCACTTTGGCGACGCGCGCCAGTGGCTGCAGAACGATGCAGAAGATGCGGCGATGAACTATCGCGGCTTTACCTTCCCGCTGTGGGGATTCCTCGCCAATACCGATATCTCCTACGATCCGAACCATATTGACGCGGAAACTTGCATGGCGTGGATGGAGAACTACCGCGCCGGCCTGTCGCATCAGCAGCAGCTGCGGATGTTTAACCAGCTCGATAGCCACGATACCGCGCGCTTTAAGTCTCTGCTCGGCAAGGACGTCGCGCGTCTGCCGCTGGCGGTCACCTGGCTCTTCACCTGGCCGGGCGTACCGTGCATCTACTACGGAGACGAGGTGGGGCTGGACGGCAACAACGATCCGTTCTGCCGCAAAACCTTCCCGTGGGCGCCAGAAAAACAGGACAAGGTTCTGTTCAGCCTGTACCAGCGGCTGGCGAAGCTGCGTAAGCAGAGTCTCGCCCTGCGCTACGGCGGCTGCCAGGTGGTGTACGCCCACGATAACGTGGTGGTCTTTGTCCGTATCTATAATCAGCAGCGCGTGCTGGTGGCGATTAACCGGGGCGAGGCCTGCGAGGTGGTGCTGGAAGATTCACCGCTGCTGGCGGGAAAAACGTGGAAGAGCAAAGAGGGTAAAGCAACGTTCCAGGATGGCGTGCTCATGCTTCCGGCGATCTCCGCTGCGGTCTGGTTCGCCAGTTAATCGCGGGCGGAAGGGTTTTCACCTTTTAAGATGGCGCAAATGCAACTATTTGTGTCAATCTTAACGGATCGTTTACGGTGAAGGTGGAAACATGGACGAGCTCTACATCCTTGGCTGTTTGTTCCTGGTTTTTGCGCTGGGCGTTGCGCCGGTGCTTGCGGTTATCGGCTTTAACCGAAGCACGGCGGCGAAACAGGAGATCGCCCGGCTGCGCCAGCGCATTGAAGCGCTCGAGCAGCGCGGCGTCGCGGAGAAAGCGCCGGCGCCTGAACAGGCCGCCGCGCCGCCGGCAGTGGCCCAGCCGGTGGCTGAGGACGTCCCCGCGCCTGTCGACCCCTGGCGTCCGGATATTCCCGCTGCCGCGGCAGCACCCAATCCCGCTCCTGCGCCCGCGGCAAAACAGCCTTCTGCCTTTGGCGGCATGCTGACGTCGCTGGTGCGCTGGTTCATGCAGGGTAACCCGCTGGCGAAACTGGGCATCCTGCTGCTTTTCCTCGGTCTCTCTTTCCTGCTGCGCTATACCGTCGAACACTCCCTGTTCCCGCTTGAGCTGCGCCTGGCCGCGACGGCGCTGTTTGCTATGGTCCTGCTGGTCCTCGGGTGGCGGCTACGGCACAAACAGCGCGTCTATTCGCTGATTCTCCAGGGCGGGGCGACAGGCATTCTCTATCTGACCGTCTTTGGCGCCTTCCGGCTCTGGCAGATGTTGCCGATGACGCTGGCCTTTGCGCTGCTGGTGGTCATTTGCGCGGCGAGCGTCGGGCTGGCGGTGCTGCAGAAGGCGCTGAGCCTTGCCATGCTGGCGAGCCTCGGCGGGTATCTTGCGCCGCTGGTCTTGTCTACCGGAGGCGGCAGCTTTGTGGCGCTGTTCTCTTTCTATCTCCTGCTTTCTATCGGCATTCTCGCGATCAGCATCTGGCAGCACTGGCGCGAGCTGAATCTGCTCGGACTGCTGTTTACGTTCGGCGTCGGCGGTCTGTGGGGGCTGAGCGACTACCGGCCTGAAGACTATGGGGTCTGCCAGCTGTTCCTGATTGCCAATACGCTGATATTCGGCGTGCTGAGCGTGGCGCTGTCGCTGCGGGCGCAGGAGAAAGGGAAGCAGATCGTTGACGGCGTGCTGCTGTTTGCCCCGCCGCTGATCGGTTTCGGAATGCAGTACGGCATGACCCGGCACTGGGAATATGGCCCGGCCCTGAGCTCGCTGGGATACGGCGCATTTTATCTTACTCTCGCGTTCCTTGCGCTGCGGCGCTATCCCTCTATCGGACGACCGCTGGTCATGGCGGCGCTGGCGATCGGCGGCGGGTTTGCCACGCTCGCCATTCCGCTGGCACTGTCGGCGCGCTGGACGGCGATGGCCTGGGCGCTGGAGGGGCTGGGCATCCTCTGGCTGGGCGTGCAGCAGCAGCAGCGGCGCATGAGCTATAGCGGGACGGCGCTGCTGGTGCTGGCGCTGGGTAGCGCGCTGTGGGCGCAAATGAACGGTGTGACGTCGCTGAGCCTGCTGCTTATCTTCGGCGTCCTCAGCCTTTGCTGGCTGGCTGCGGCCTGGCTGTGGCGGAAAATCGCTCTGCCGGTCAGCTGGGCGCTGCTGGCCGGCGGGCTGCTGTTCTGGATAGTGGCGCTGCTGGGGGCGTCGCAGCTGATGCTGAAGCAGGAATTAGCTGTTCTGGCAGGCGTGCTGGCGCTCTCGGCCGTCTCGGTCTGGGGCTGGCGTCAGGCTGCCGCTCGTCTGGCATGGCGGGAGCTGGATGCCAGCAAATGGCTGCTGTGGCCGCTTATGCTGCTGATGGTGGGTTATCAGCTCTCGCATCAGCAGGTCTTTGCCGCCGGCTGGGCAAATCTGGCCTGGTGCGTTGTGCTTCCTGCCGCGCTGATGCTGCTGTGGCGCGACGGCCAAAGGCTCCTGCCGCGCCTCGCGATGGGGCTGCATCTGTCGCTGTTCTGGATGATTTTGCTGGCGCTGGCCGCCGAGCTTTACTGGTTTGCCCGGTCACTTCCGTGGGGGATGGCGGCCTGGGGAAGTGGACTGGTGATGGCAGCAGGTGGCGGTTTGATTATGGCACTCTCTGCCGCGGTACGGCGTCGCGGGTGGCCGTTCCGGGAATGGCCCGCGCTTTACGCCTGCCTGGCCCCGATCCCTGCCGTCGCGGCGCTGCTGGTGTTGCTGGTCGTGACCAATTTCCAGGACGGTGTGGTCTATCGCCAGACATGGCTGCCGCTGGTGAACCCGCTTGAGGAAGGTGCCGCGTTCGCACTGCTGGGGCTGGTCATCTTTTATCGCGCGGTGGAGCGCTACTACCCCGCGCTGCTTTCGCAAGCCCGTCCGTGGCCCGCCGTCGCGCTCATGGCGTTTGGCTTCTGGTGGCTTAACGGTGCGCTAATGCGCGCGCTGGCCTGGTACGGTGACGTGGCATGGAATATGGAATCGCTATGGGATTCGCGGCTTGTCCAGACCAGTTTTGCCCTGTTCTGGATGCTGAGCGCGCTGGTGGTCATGATCCATGCCACCCGCCGGGCTTCCCGACAGGAGTGGCTCTGCGGCGCGGCGCTGCTGGGCGTGGTGATGGTTAAACTGATGCTGGTAGACAGCGCGGGCGGAGGTGGATTGTCGCGCGCGGTGGCGTTTATCGGCGTGGCGATACTGGTTCTGATCGTGGGGTATTTCTCGCCGCTGCCGCCCAAAACAGGAGAAGAAAAATGAAATGGATGAAAGCGGTAGCGTGTACCGCGCTGCTGGCGCTTTCCGGCCCGGCGCTCTGCGACGAGGGACAAACGGAATCGCCGCGGGATTATGCCTTTGGTCGTTCCCTGGACACGTCTGTCCCTTCCCAGTGGTATCGGGTCGCGCTCCCGCTCGCCGTCTATGAGCAGAGCACGTCACCAGAGTTGCACGATGTACGCGTCTTTAACCAGTCGGGCGAGCCGGTTCCCTTCAGCCTGCTCACCGCGACGCGTCCGCAGGCGCCTGTGCAATCCACGGCACTGCGCCTCTTTCCTCTGGACGCCTCGCCGCTTGCGTCTTCGCGAGACGGTGGTGATAGCGATAAGATCCTGCTCCGTTCCGGAAACGGCGTGGAGATTGTGCTTGAGGGGCAAAAAGCCGCCGCAGCCGGGCAACATTATCTGCTGACCTTGCCGGAGCAGGCTACGGGCGAGATAAGCCTGTCCCAACTGCAGCTGCTCTGGAATACCCCTCAGACGTCGTGGCAGGGAACGGCGTCGGTTTATTACAGCGAGGATCTTAAGCGCTGGTATACCCTGCGCGAGGATATGCCCCTGCTGGACGTTGTCAGCGGCCAGGATCGCCTTAAGCTCGATCGGATCGATGTTGATACGGTTTTATCTCCCGATGCGAATCGCTATCTCATGGTGGTGCTGAATACAAAAAGCCAGGGGATAAACTTGACCGGCGTAAGCGCAATTAGCGCACCCGCGCAGGCGGCCCCGGAAGAGGTTAACCTGGAAGGCGAAGGGGAGTCGTTATCGGCAAGTGAAGCGCAGTGGCACTGGGCGCGACCGCAGCCCCTGAGCGCTGTCAGCATTTCACTGAATGGCGACGGCGTTCTTCCCGTGGAGATAGCGTGGCGGAGTACCGAAAAAGACGTATGGCACCTTCTGAAAAAAGAGGTTCTTTACCGTCTGGAGGGGAAAACGTCTCCACCGGTTTCGCTTAACGTGGGCCTTGTGCAGGCGGTGAAAATCACGACGCTGAATGCGCGTTTGCCAAAATACCTGCCGGGCGTCACGGGGCATCGCGACCGCTATGACCTGGTGTTCAACGCGCAGGGGAAAGCACCGTACGTGCTCGCCTGGGGCAACGGCGCGGCGAAGCCTGCCAGCGTGGAGCCCGACATGCTGATCCCTGCCGACCTGCGTAAAACCTATGATGTGGCAAATCTGCCGCAGGCTGACATTCAGGATAATGTCGCGTTAGGCGGCGAAGGGCGTCTGACCGCCACCTCCGCGGCCGAGCGGGAGAGCAGGATGAACACGCTGCTGGTGTGGGGCGTGCTGATTGCGGGCGTGGTTCTGCTGGCGGGCATGGCCTGGCGTATCTGGCGGGAGACGCAGCGTAAGGCATAAAAAAAGGCCAGCATAAGCGGGCCTTTTTCGTAAACCGTGCCAATTACAGGCTGGATACGTTCTCGGACAGGTATTTAGCAACGCCGTCTGGAGACGCGTTCATGCCTTCTTTACCTTTTTCCCACTGAGCCGGGCACACTTCACCGTGCTCTTCGTGGAACTGCAGCGCGTCAACCATGCGCAGCATTTCGTCGATGTTACGACCCAGCGGCAGATCGTTCACAACCTGGTGACGAACGATGCCGTTTGCGTCGATCAGGAAAGAACCACGCAGCGCAACGCCAGCGTCCGGATGTTCGATACCGTAAGCCTGCTGGATTTCGCGTTTGATGTCCGCAACCATTGCGTATTTCACCGCACCGATGCCGCCATTTTCGACAGGGGTGTTACGCCATGCGTTGTGTACAAATTCAGAGTCGAAGGAGACGCCAACAACTTCCACGCCACGCTTCTGGAATTCTTCGTAACGTTTGTCGAATGCGATCAGCTCAGACGGGCAAACGAAAGTGAAGTCCATTGGCCAGAAGAACAGAACGGTCGCTTTACCGTTGGTGTGCTGTTTGAAGTTGAAGTTTTCAACGATTTCACCGTTGCCCAGAACTGCTGCAGCTGTAAAATCCGGAGCCGGACGAGTTACCAGAACCATATGATTCTCCTGTAGATACTAAGGTTATTTGGAACGCAACGCGAGCCAGTATAGAGAGTGTTCATGGATAAGACAAAGAGGTGGTGACAATCGTTCCGCCAGCTTTTACCTATCAATGTGAATTCTGTTACAGCTGTTTGTTTTTCGCCTGGGTCATCATGCGCGGGTAAAACTGCCAGAAACGCGTTTCCAGCGCCTCGTAATGCTCATCCAGGTCATACCAGGAGTCGCGCAGCGCATCAAGCCGCGGGCGGCGGCTTGCCATCCCATTCAGCACGTTCTGGATGAAATCCATTTCGCGATAGCGCTCCAGCCAGCGTTCCGACCACAGGTAGTTATTCAGATTCACAAAGCGCGGCGGTGAGTCGGGCAAAATAATCGACACCTGCTGATGGGCATAGCGCACAAATTCGGGCAATGGCATCTCCGGCGACAGCTGTTCCCAGTGGCGCGACAGGAAGTGGTCCCACATTACGTCGAGCGTGATCGGCGCAACGCGGCGGGTTTCAGGGCGAAACCACGCTTTGGCTTCCGTCACCTCCGGCAGGTTATCAGTCAGCACGTCGATGCGGCGGTGCATAAAAATTCCGTCGACAACCTCAGGGGAATACGCTTCTGCGGGGTTGCCGCGTACAAAATCGGCCAGCAAATTGCCGGAAAGGGAGCTGTCAGCGAGGTGTGCGAGATGCAGGTGAGCGAGAAAATTCATGCGTTTTATTTGTCCGGGGGCGGCTAGTTGTTGCAGCAAAAGGGTGTGAGCACTAGACTATGCCGCCTGTTTTTAAGTCACGAGTATACGTCATGCGCGTCGCCGATTTCTCCTTTGAACTACCTGAATCCCTGATTGCTCACTACCCAATGCCTGAGCGCAGCAGCTGTCGTTTGCTGTCACTGGATGGGCCAACGGGCGAGCTGACGCACGGTACTTTCACCGATTTGCTCGACAAGCTCAACCCTGGCGATCTGCTGGTCTTTAACAATACCCGCGTGATCCCGGCGCGCCTGTTTGGCCGTAAAGCCAGCGGCGGCAAGATTGAAGTGCTGGTCGAACGTATGCTCGATGATAAACGTATTCTGGCACATATTCGCGCGTCTAAGGCGCCGAAGCCGGGCGCTGAGCTGCTGCTGGGCGATGACGAGAGCATCAAAGCGACCATGACCGCGCGTCACGACGCGCTGTTTGAAGTGGCGTTCGATGACGAGCGTTCGGTGCTCGACATCCTGAACGCCATCGGCCATATGCCGCTGCCGCCGTACATTGAGCGTCCGGACGAAGAGGCCGACCGCGAGCTGTACCAGACCGTCTACAGCCAGAAGCCTGGCGCGGTCGCGGCGCCGACGGCAGGCCTGCACTTTGATGAACCGCTGCTGGAAAAGCTGCGCGCGAAAGGTATTGAGATGGCGTTTGTCACGCTGCACGTCGGCGCGGGAACCTTCCAGCCGGTTCGCGTGGACAGCATCGAAGATCACATCATGCACTCCGAATATGCCGAAGTGCCGCAGGACGTGGTGGATGCGGTGCTGGCCGCGAAAGCGCGCGGTAGCCGCGTCGTTGCGGTCGGCACGACGTCGGTGCGCTCGCTGGAGAGTGCCGCGCAGGCGGCAAAAAATGATCTTATCGAGCCGTTCTTTGGCGATACGCAGATCTTTATCTACCCGGGCTACCAGTACAAAGTGATTGACGCGCTGGTGACCAACTTCCATCTGCCTGAATCGACGCTGATTATGCTGGTCTCCGCGTTTGCGGGTTATCAGCATACGATGAATGCCTACAAGTCTGCGGTAGAACAAAAATATCGCTTTTTTAGCTACGGGGACGCGATGTTTATCACGTACAATCCGCTGGCTTTGAATGAGCGTGTCGGGGAATAAGTCCGCGGCACCAGAATAATGTGTCGGACTGTTTTTCCGGCACAGAGGAAAGAAAATGAAATTTGAACTCGATACCACCGATGGCCGCGCGCGTCGCGGTCGCCTGGTGTTTGATCGCGGCGTGGTAGAAACCCCCGCGTTTATGCCTGTGGGTACCTACGGCACCGTCAAAGGGATGACGCCGGAAGAAGTTGAAGCCACTGGCGCGCAGATCATCCTCGGTAACACCTTCCACCTGTGGCTGCGTCCGGGTCAGGAGATCATGAAGCTTCACGGCGATCTCCATGATTTTATGCAGTGGAAAGGCCCCATCCTGACCGATTCCGGCGGTTTCCAGGTCTTCAGCCTGGGGGATATCCGCAAGATCACCGAGCAGGGCGTGCACTTCCGTAACCCGATCAACGGCGATCCTATTTTCCTCGATCCAGAAAAATCGATGGAGATTCAGTACGACCTCGGCTCTGACATCGTGATGATCTTCGACGAATGTACGCCATACCCGGCCGACTGGGACTACGCGAAGCGCTCTATGGAGATGTCACTGCGTTGGGCGAAGCGTAGCCGCGATCGTTTTGACTCCCTGCAGAACAAAAATGCCCTGTTCGGCATTATTCAGGGCAGCGTTTACGAAGATTTACGCGATATCTCTGTTAAAGGTCTGGTAGAGATAGGTTTTGATGGCTACGCTGTCGGCGGTTTGGCTGTGGGTGAACCGAAGGAAGACATGCACCGTATTCTGGAACATGTTTGCCCGCAAATCCCGGCAGATAAACCCCGTTACCTGATGGGCGTGGGTAAACCAGAAGATCTGGTTGAAGGCGTACGCCGCGGCATCGATATGTTCGACTGCGTTATGCCAACCCGCAACGCGCGTAACGGTCATCTGTTTGTTACCGATGGCGTGGTGAAAATCCGTAACGCGAAGCATAAAAGTGACACCAGTCCGCTCGACGCCGAGTGCGATTGCTATACCTGTCGCAATTATTCTCGCGCGTATCTGCATCATCTCGATCGTTGCAACGAGATTTTAGGTGCGCGTCTCAATACCACTCATAATCTTCGTTATTATCAGCGCTTAATGGCTGGTTTACGTAAGGCTATCGAAGAGGGTAAATTAGAGAGCTTCGTGACCGATTTCTACCAACGTCAGGGCCGGGATGTCCCACCTTTGAACGTTGATTAATTTTAATAATGAGGGAATTTGAATGAGCTTTTTTATTTCTGATGCGGTAGCAGCAACTGGCGCGCCTTCTCAGGGCAGCCCGATGTCTCTGATTCTGATGCTGGTTGTGTTCGGTCTGATCTTCTACTTCATGATCCTGCGTCCACAGCAGAAGCGCACCAAAGAGCACAAAAACCTGATGAACTCTATCGCGAAAGGCGATGAAGTACTGACCAACGGTGGCCTGGTGGGTCGCGTGACCAAAGTAGCGGAAAGCGGCTACATTGCTATCGCCCTGAATGACACCACTGAAGTGGTTATCAAACGTGACTTCGTAGCTGCCGTTCTGCCGAAAGGCACCATGAAGGCGCTGTAATCCCAACTTTTCCCAAAGGGAACTGCCGTGTTAAACCGTTATCCTTTGTGGAAGTACATCATGCTGGTCGTCGTGATTCTCGTCGGCCTGCTGTACGCACTTCCCAACCTGTATGGTGAGGATCCGGCCGTTCAAATCACTGGCGCGCGCGGTGTCGCCGCCAGTGAGCAAACGCTGATCCAGGTCCAGAAAACGTTACAAGAAGAAAAAATTACCGCTAAGTCTGTGGCACTGGAAGAGGGCGCTATTCTTGCTCGCTTCGACACCACCGACACGCAGCTCCGCGCTCGTGAAGCGCTGATGGGCGTGCTGGGTGATAAATACGTCGTGGCGCTTAACCTTGCTCCTGCAACCCCGCGTTGGCTGGCTGCTCTGAACGCAGAGCCAATGAAACTGGGTCTTGACCTGCGTGGCGGCGTTCACTTCCTGATGGAAGTGGATATGGATACCGCGCTCGGCAAGCTGCAGGAACAGAACATCGACAGCCTGCGCAGCGATCTGCGTGAGAAAGGCATTGCGTACACTACCGTGCGTAAAGAAGATAACTACGGCTTGAGCATCACGTTCCGCGACAGCGCGGCGCGCGACCAGGCTGTAACTTACCTGTCTCAGCGTCACCGCGATCTGGTGATTACCTCTCAGGGCAGCAACCAGCTGCGTGCGGTGATGACGGATGCGCGTCTGAGCGAAGCGCGTGAATACGCCGTTCAGCAGAACATCAACATTCTGCGTAACCGTGTAAACCAGCTTGGCGTGGCTGAGCCGCTGGTACAGCGTCAGGGTGCTGACCGTATCGTGGTAGAACTGCCGGGTATCCAGGATACCGCACGTGCGAAAGAGATTCTGGGTGCAACCGCGACTCTGGAATTCCGTCTGGTTAACACCAATGTCGATCAGTCCGCCGCTGCCGCAGGCCGTATTCCGGGTGACTCCGAAGTGAAACAGACCCGCGAAGGTCAGCCGGTTGTGCTGTACAAACGCGTGATCCTGACCGGTGACCATATCACTGACTCCACTTCCAGCCAGGATGAATACAACCAGCCGCAGGTTAACATCTCGCTCGATAGCGCGGGTGGTAACATCATGTCCAACTTCACGAAGGACAACATCGGCAAACCGATGGCGACCCTGTTCGTGGAGTACAAAGACAGCGGTAAGAAAGACGCAAACGGTCGTGCGGTGTTGGTGAAAGAGGAAGAGGTGATTAACATCGCCAACATCCAGTCTCGTCTGGGTAACAGCTTCCGTATTACCGGTATTAACAACCCGAACGAAGCGCGTCAGCTCTCTCTGCTGCTACGTGCCGGTGCGCTGATTGCGCCAATTCAGATTGTTGAAGAACGTACCATTGGTCCTACTCTGGGGATGCAAAACATCCAGCAGGGTCTGGAAGCGTGTCTGGCCGGTCTGGTGGTCTCCATCCTCTTCATGATCTTCTTCTATAAGAAGTTTGGTCTGATCGCGACGTCCGCGCTGCTGGCTAACCTGGTGCTGATCATCGGCATCATGTCCCTGCTGCCGGGTGCGACGCTGACCATGCCAGGTATTGCGGGTATCGTTCTGACCCTTGCGGTGGCGGTCGACGCCAACGTACTGATAAACGAACGTATCAAAGAAGAGTTGAGCAACGGTCGCTCTGTGCAACAGGCGATTGAGGAAGGCTATAAAGGGGCGTTCAGCTCCATCTTCGATGCGAACGTAACAACACTGATTAAGGTTCTTATCCTGTATGCAGTGGGTACTGGCGCTATCAAAGGCTTTGCGATTACCACCGGTATCGGTGTTGCAACGTCGATGTTTACCGCTATTGTCGGCACCCGTGCCATCGTGAACCTGCTGTACGGCGGCAAGCGCGTCAAAAAGCTGTCTATCTGAGGAGTGCGTTGTGGCACAGGAATATACTGTTGAACAATTAAACCACGGCCGTAAAGTCTGGGACTTTATGCGCTGGGACTACTGGGCCTTCGGCATTTCAGGTTTTCTGCTGATTGTGTCCATCGCCATCATGGGCGTGAAAGGCTTTAACTGGGGCCTCGATTTTACCGGCGGTACGGTAATTGAAATCTCCCTGGAAAAACCGATCGATATGGACCAGATGCGCGAATCGCTGCAGAAAGCGGGCTTCGAAGAGCCGCTGCTGCAGAACTTCGGCAGCAGCCGCGACATCATGGTGCGTATGCCTCCGGTACACGATGCCAACGGCAGCCAGGAGCTGGGTAGCAAGGTTCTCAAGGTCATCAACGAATCGACCAGCCAGAATGCGGCGGTGAAGCGTATTGAGTTCGTCGGCCCGAGCGTGGGCGCGGATCTGGCGCAAACCGGTGCGATGGCGCTGATGGTGGCGCTGATCTCCATCCTGATCTACGTTGGCTTCCGCTTCGAGTGGCGCCTGGCGGCAGGTGTAGTTATCGCTCTTGCGCACGACGTGGTGATCACCATGGGCGTACTGTCGCTGTTCCACATTGAGATTGACCTGACGATTGTGGCATCCCTGATGTCCGTTATCGGTTACTCACTGAACGACAGTATCGTGGTATCTGACCGTATTCGTGAAAACTTCCGTAAGATCCGTCGCGGTACGCCGTACGAAATCTTTAACGTGTCGTTGACCCAGACGCTGCACCGTACCTTGATCACATCCGGAACGACCTTGATGGTTATCCTGATGCTGTATCTCTTCGGTGGCCCGGTGCTGGAAGGCTTCTCGCTGACCATGCTGATTGGTGTCACCATCGGTACGGCGTCATCTATCTACGTCGCGTCCGCTCTGGCACTGAAACTCGGCATGAAGCGCGAGCACCTGCTCCAGCAGAAAGTCGAGAAAGAAGGGGCGGATCAGCCGTCCATTCTGCCGTAAGACATTGTCTTAGGTGTTATCGAAATCCCGGTCTGTTGGCCGGGATTTTTTTTATCTGCTCCTGACAAACACTCCTGACAGTATGCTGTCAGGAGCCCTGTCGTAGACTCTTTTCGAACCCAAACAACAGGCAGGAGGAAGTATGAAAAGTGTGATTAACTGGTTTGAAATTCCGGTCGCCGATATGGATCGCGCCATCAAATTTTATGAACCGGTAATGCAGGTTACGCTGAAGCGCGAGCAAATGGATATTGCAGAGCTGGCGATTTTCCCGCACGAAGACCCGGCAACCGGCGGCGCGCTGGCGAAATTTGACGGCGTTACGCCGTCGCAGCAGGGCGCTATTATTTATCTGCATACTGACAATCTGGCGGCCACGCTCGATCGCATCGCCTCTGCGGGCGGTGAGTGCGTGTTTGGCCCGCTGGAACTGCCGCATGGCATTGGCACTATCGCTTTGTTTACCGACAGCGAAGGTAATCGCGTCGGCCTCCATCAACCTGCCTGAGAGCTAATTAGGATATGACCCGACGCGCTGACCGCTTGTTCCAGATTGTGCAGATCCTGCGGGGCAGGCGTCTGACAACGGCAGCGCATCTGGCGGACCGGCTTGGCGTGTCCGAGCGCACGGTCTACCGCGATATCCGCGACCTGTCACTTTCCGGCGTGCCGGTGGAAGGTGAGGCGGGAAGCGGATACCGGCTGATGTCGGGTTTTGACCTGCCGCCGCTGATGCTGACAAACAGGGAGTCAGAGGCGCTGATCGTCGCGATTCGCCTGCTCAAAACCTGGGGAGGTGAGTCGCTGTCGCGCGAGCTGGAGTCGGCTCAGGAAAAGGTGCTGGCTATCCTGCCGGAGGAGAGTCGGCGAAAGGCGGAGCAGGCGCGTATCTACGCCCCGGACTTTTGCATGCAAAGTCACTCCCGCAGCCATTTTGACATGATTCATCAGGCGATTTCCGCCCAGCGCGTGCTGGCGCTGCATTACCGCGATGAAGCCGGACAGCTCTCTAAGCGTGAGGTTCAGCCGCTGGGGCTGTTCTTCTGGGGTGAGCGCTGGCTGCTGGCGGCGTGGTGCGAACGGCGCGATGACTATCGCTGTTTCCGGCTCGACAGATGCCTCAATATTGTGACGACGGAGAGGCGATTTAGCGAGAGTGCGGACAGGTCATTGGCGGATTTTTTGCGCAAGGTGAGGCAGTAAAAAGCCAGCTCTTGAGCTGGCTTTTTTGCCCGGCGGCGCTGCGCTTGCACGGGCCTACAGGTTTTGTAGGCCGGGTAAGGCGTAGCCGCCACCCGGCACTAACCGTCAGGTTAGAAGTTATAACCCACAACCAGGTAACCACCCCAGCCGGTAGAACGGACGCTGAAATCGCCGTTGCCGAAGTTCAGGCTCGCGTCATCGTTCCACTGGCCACCGTTGTGCCAGTAACGCGCAACAACAGAGTAGTGCCAGTGATCGTAGTTCAGCGCCAGGATGTGGCTGGAGGCGATGGAGTCGTTGGTGCGCGCTTTCTTACCGTTCAGGTCGCGGAAGTCGTTGTCGCCCAGATCTGAACCCCAGTCAAAGTTGGTGAAGCCGATGTAGCTCAGGTTGCCGCCCCACAGCTGGGTAATTGGCACAAAGTATTTCACTTTGAAACGGTAGCCATCCCACTCGTTTTCGTTCGCGGCACCGTAGTTCTGCCACTGGTACTTAGCGTACACGTTCAGAGACAGGCTCATTGGCAGACCGGTATCGATGTCAGTACCCAGACCCATGTACCAGGTGCTCTGGCGACCGGATTTGTTGCGGCCCATGTCGTAGATGTAGTTGTTCGCGAAGTACCACTCTTTGAACGGACCAAACGCCAGGCTGGTACCGGTCAGCTTATCAATAGAGAAGCGTGGTTCAATTTCCATGAACAGTGGGGAACCGTGGTTCCAGATACCTTTCGCGTCGGTGTTACCACCGAAGAAGACCGGTGCATCCATATAGCCATAGAAATCAAACCAGTCTTTCTTGGCGAACGCTTCATATTCCAGGTAGGTATCGTTACGGATCTGAGGTCCGAAGCGGGTGTGGTAGCTGCCAACCACGTTAACGCTCTGGTGCCACCAGTCGGAGAGGTATTGCGGTTTGTCGTTTTCCGCTGCGTTAACAGTGAAAGAGGAGGACAGTGCCAGCACGGCGCCAGCTGCGAGTAATGTTTTTTTCATAATCATGCCACTGATTGAAATTCCCTTCCGGGAGTGAAAAATGCGCGAATTGCGTTTCTAAATATTTCGTGTTTCTGCGGTGCCTATTATAGGAATCCCTGCTCACAAAAATATGTGTTGTTTCACATATCTCTCACACGCGTAATCGATTGCGTTCACGTTTGCGTACTTTAAACGGCCGGGATTGTAGCGGCAATCATTTATGTTGCCAATCCATACGAAATGTAAATGTTAGCGGAGTGACATTTCACTCCGCTTAAGAGGATGGAATTACTGCGCGGCAGGTTGAATGTCGTGAATGCGGATAAAGCCTAACTGTTCCGGCGTAAGGCCGCTTAGCTGAAGCGGTATTTCCACATCGCTGGGCGCTAAAACGCTGGCCGGGGCGGTGAACAGCTGATTCTTCACGTTCACCTCCTGGTAATTCTCCGTGGTGCCCTGGATTTGTCCCCACTCCACGGTACCGCTGAAGGCTGGAAGCGGATCGTTGGATTCGCCCTGGATGCGTAATGTTGCGCGCGTACCATCGGCATTCGCCGCCACGTTCACCAGCGACATTTTCAGCGTGCCGACCTGGCTGTTCAGGCGCGCAGGCGTATTCGCGCCCGGCAGCAGATAAACTCCGCTGCTGGATTTGGCGTTCAGCGCGTTTTGCTGGGTGATCTTCACCGTTTCTTTGTTCAGTTTGTCCAACGCCGTATTGAGCGTATTCACGCTCTGTTTCATCTGACGGACTTCGGTTTGCTGTGCACAGGCGCTAAGGGTGAAGAGGCTCCCCACCAGCAAAATTTTCAGGTAACGTCTTGTCATTGCGTTTATTTCCTTGAAATAACGGATCGCTCTAATGATAGCCAGCATCATTGCGTCAGACATAGATCCTTTATCTCAAAAAGCTCTTCCTTTGTTGTCAGGCCAGATCAGGGTAAAATGAAAATCAGTTAACCGGATAACAGGGATACCGTATGCATTGCCCATTCTGCTCCGCTGTGGATACCAAAGTCATCGACTCTCGTCTTGTGGGCGAGGGGTCATCCGTACGCCGTCGTCGGCAGTGTCTGGTGTGCAACGAGCGTTTCACGACCTTTGAGGTTGCAGAGCTGGTAATGCCGCGCGTGGTAAAAAGTAACGACGTGCGCGAGCCGTTCAACGAAGAGAAACTGCGCAGCGGGATGCTAAAGGCCCTCGAAAAACGGCCCGTCAGCGCGGATGACGTCGAAATGGCGTTAAACCACATAAAATCTTACCTGCGCGGTTTGGGCGAGCGTGAAGTGCCCAGCAAGATGATCGGCAACCTGGTGATGGAACAGCTGAAAAAACTTGATAAGGTCGCCTATATCCGCTTCGCCTCTGTCTACCGCAGTTTCGAAGATATCAAAGAGTTCGGCGAAGAGATCGCCCGCTTACAGGATTAAGCTCATGCACGATGAGATGTACATGGCGCGCGCCATGAAGCTGGCGCAGCGCGGTCGTTTTACTACCCATCCCAACCCAAACGTCGGGTGCGTGATCGTCAAAGACGGCGAGATTGTGGGGGAGGGGTTTCACTATCGTGCAGGCGAGCCGCATGCTGAGGTTCATGCGCTGCGCATGGCTGGCGAGAAGGCGCGCGGTGCCACGGCCTACGTTACGCTGGAGCCCTGCAGCCATCACGGGCGTACGCCGCCGTGCTGCGAAGCGCTGATTGCCGCCGGTGTTTCACGCGTGGTCGCCTCGATGCAGGACCCGAATCCGCAGGTGGCCGGACGCGGTCTGTATCGCCTGCAGCAGGAAGGCATTGAGGTCAGCCATGGTCTGATGATGCAGGACGCGGAAGCAATCAATAAAGGCTTCCTGAAGCGTATGCGCACGGGGTTCCCGTATATCCAGCTCAAGCTGGGCGCCTCGCTGGATGGACGTACGGCGATGGCAAGCGGCGAGAGCCAGTGGGTAACTTCGCCGCAGGCAAGGCGCGATGTGCAACGTCTGCGTGCGCAAAGCCATGCTATCCTCACCAGCAGTGAAACCGTGCTCGCTGACGATCCGGCCATGACCGTGCGCTGGGATGAGCTGAATGCCGATACCCAGGCGCTCTATCCGCAGGAGAACCTGCGTCAGCCGCTGCGTATTATTATTGATAGCCAGAACCGCGTGACGCCGGAGCACCGTATTGTCCAGCAGCCGGGTGAAACCTGGATTGCCCGCACCAGGGAAGATACGCGCGAATGGCCGGAAGGCGTGCGCAGCATCATGGTGCCGGAGCATAACGGTCATCTGGATCTCGTGGTGCTGATGATGCTGCTCGGCAAGCAACAGGTGAACAGCATTTGGGTCGAAGCGGGCCCGACGCTGGCCGGTGCGCTCTTACAGGCCGGGCTGGTGGATGAACTGATTGTTTACGTTGCGCCTAAACTGTTAGGTCACGACGCGCGCGGCCTGTTTGTGCTGCCCGGCCTTGAAAAACTGGCCGATGCACCACAACTCAAATTTAGCGAGATTCGTCCGGTGGGTCCGGATGTCTGCCTCCACTTAACGACAGCGTAATTGCTCCCGAAATAGGGAAGCAGTGCGCAAAGTATTATGATAAAATCCGCCCCCCTGCGGGGCCAAATGAACCCGTAAAGGAAGAGTATGAACATTATTGAAGCTGCTGTAGCTACCCCGGACGCTCGCGTCGCCATCACCATTGCGCGTTTCAACAACTTCATCAACGACAGCCTGCTGGAAGGTGCCATTGACGCCCTGAAACGTATCGGCCAGGTTAAAGATGACAACATTACCGTTGTTTGGGTTCCAGGCGCTTACGAACTGCCACTGGCGGCGGGCGCGCTGGCGAAAACCGGTAAATATGACGCGGTGATTGCACTGGGTACCGTTATTCGTGGCGGCACTGCGCACTTCGAATACGTTGCGGGCGGTGCAAGCAACGGTCTGGCACACGTTGCGCAGGACGCTGAAATTCCTGTCGCGTTCGGCGTGCTGACCACCGAAAGTATTGAACAAGCCATCGAACGTGCTGGCACCAAAGCCGGTAACAAAGGTGCAGAAGCTGCACTGACCGCGCTTGAAATGATTAATGTATTGAAAGCCATCAAGGCCTGATTTTTTCGTAAGGGGAATTCCGTGAAACCTGCTGCTCGTCGCCGCGCCCGTGAATGTGCCGTCCAGGCACTTTACTCCTGGCAGTTGTCCCAGAACGACATCGCTGATGTTGAGTACCAGTTCCTGTCAGAACAGGACGTGAAAGATGTTGACGTTCTGTACTTCCGTGAACTGCTGTCGGGAGTGGCGACTAATAGCGCGTATCTCGATGGTCTGATGAAACCTTACCTGTCCCGTCTGCTCGAAGAGCTGGGTCAGGTAGAAAAAGCAGTGTTGCGTATCGCGCTGTTTGAGCTGTCCAAACGTGATGATGTGCCGTATAAAGTGGCCATCAACGAAGCGATCGAACTGGCGAAAACCTTCGGCGCTGAAGACAGCCATAAGTTTGTAAACGGCGTACTTGATAAAGCAGCACCTGCGATCCGTCCCCACAAAAAGTGATCCGCAAACCGGAGTCCTGCGTTGCCTGACGGGCAGTGCGGCTCCGGTTTTTTCTTTTATTTGCTGAGGCATAACGTATGGCATGCGGCGAATTCTCCCTGATTGCCCGTTATTTCGACCGTGTCAGAACCTCTCGTCTTGATGTTGAAACCGGCATTGGCGATGACTGTGCACTTCTCAATATTCCCGAAAAACAGACGCTGGCAATCAGCACCGACACCTTAGTGTGCGGACGTCATTTTTTACCGGATATCGATCCTGCCGATCTGGCGTATAAAGCGCTGGCGGTTAACGTTAGCGATCTGGCGGCAATGGGTGCCGATCCCGCGTGGCTGACGCTGGCTCTGACGCTGCCTGAGGTAGATGAAGCCTGGCTTGAAGCCTTCAGCGATGCGCTGTTTGAGCAGCTCAACTACTACGATATGCAGCTGATTGGCGGCGATACCACTGCCGGGCCGCTGTCGATGACGCTGGCGATCCACGGCTATGTCCCGCTCGGTCGCGCGCTGAAGCGCTCAGGCGCAAAACCCGGCGACTGGATTTACGTGACCGGTACGCCTGGTGACAGCGCGGCAGGGCTGGCTATTCTGCAGGATCGCTTAACCGTGAAAGACGCTGACGATGCGGCATATCTGGTTAAACGCCATCTGCGCCCGACGCCGCGTATTCTGCACGGCCAGGCGCTGCGCGAGCGGGCAAGCTCGGCTATCGATCTCTCTGACGGTCTCATCTCAGACCTCGGCCATATTCTGAAGGCCAGCGGCGTCGGCGCGCGCGTTGACCTGGACCTGTTCCCGCTGTCAGAGCAACTGCTTCGCCATGTGGAGCCTGAGCAGGCCCTGCGCTGGGCGCTCTCCGGTGGCGAAGATTATGAGCTGTGCTTCACCGTGCCGGAGCTGAACCGTGGGACGCTGGATGTCGCGTTAGCGCATCTCGGCGCGAAGTTTACCTGTATCGGTCAGATCATGCCGGAAAGCGAAGGGCTGAAGTTTGTGAAAGACGGTACGCCTGTGACGCTGGACTGGAAAGGGTACGATCACTTCGCGTAAGTTTGTGTGTTCTGTATTGCCGGGTGGCGCTGCGCTTACCCGGCCTACAAATAGGGTGAGAGCGTAGGCCGGGTAAGGCGAAGCCGCCACCCGGCAAGTATTTACTTAAACCCCACCACCGGATGCTGCTGATACGGCGTCTCCAGCTCGGCAACCTGCTCCGGTGTCAGGGATAAATCCACTGCACTCAGCAGCTCATCCAGCTGCTCTTCCCGGGATGTGCCGATAATCGGTGCCGCAACGCCGCGCTTACCCAGCAGCCACGCCAGTGCCACCTGGGCGCGGGTTGCTCCGGTATCGTCGGCGATCCCGGCTAAGCGTTCGGCGATTAGCGCATCGCTGGCCTCTGTTCCTTCGTACAGGTTTTTTCCCACTTCATCCGATACCAGGCGGGCCGTGGTTTCTCCCCACGGGCGGGTCAGCCGGCCGCGTGCCAGCGGGCTCCACGGGATCACCGCGACGCCCTCCTGATGGCACAGCGGCAACATCTCTCGTTCTTCTTCACGATAGATCAGATTGTAGTGATCCTGCATGGTGACAAAGCGCGCCCAGCCGTGCTGCGCCTGGAGATCCAGCGCCTGTGCAAACTGCGACGCGTGCATAGACGACGCGCCGATGTAGCGCGCTTTACCGGCCTTTACGACGTCGTTGAGCGCTTCAAGCGTCTCCTCGATCGGCGTGTTGTAATCCCAGCGGTGAATTTGCAGCAGATCGACGTAATCCATGTTCAGGCGTCTGAGGCTGTCATCAATGGAACGCAGGATCTGCGCGCGAGAAAGGCCCTGAGGCAGGTCGCCCACCGGGTAGTACACCTTGGTGGCGACGACGATTTCATCACGACGAGCAAAATCGCGCAGGGCGCGACCAACAATCTCCTCGCTGCTGCCGTCGGAGTAGCTGTTGGCGGTGTCAAAGAAGTTAATGCCGCCCTCAATGGCGCGTTTGATAATCGGACGGCTGCTCTCTTCCGGCAGCGTCCAGGCGTGATTTCCCCGATCGGGCTCGCCGAAGGTCATGCATCCCAGACAAAGTCGGGAAACCTTGAGGTCGGTTTTTCCTAATGTAGTGTATTGCACGGTCCGCTCCTGCTGTTTAAACACCAGGTTTAAGCATAGCAGGAGCGGAAAAGGGGAGGGATTAGTCCAGCCAGGCGCGGATTTTGGCTTCGATACCGGCGGCGTCCAGGCCAATCGCCGCGCGGGCTTCGTCCTGGGTACCTTGCGGAATGAAATGATCCGGCAGGCCGAGGTTCAGCACCGGAACGGCTTTACGGTTTGCCATCAGCACCTCGTTCACGCCGCTGCCCGCACCGCCCATAATGGCGTTTTCTTCCAGCGTGACCAGCACGTCATGCGTCTGCGCCATGCTCAGGATCAGAGACTCGTCGAGCGGCTTCACAAAGCGCATATCCACCAGGGTGGCATTCAGCGTTTCAGCCACTTTCGCGGCCTCCGGCATCAGCGTACCGAAGTTCAGAATTGCCACTTTCTCACCGCGACGTTTTACCAGACCTTTACCGATCGCCAGCTTTTCCAGCGGCTGCAGCTCAACGCCCACCGCATTACCGCGCGGGTAGCGAACGGCACTTGGACCATCCTGATAGTGGTAGCCGGTAAACAGCATCTGACGACATTCGTTTTCGTCGCTTGGCGTCATGACAACCATATCGGGAATACAGCGCAGGAACGACAGGTCAAACGCGCCCTGGTGAGTCTGGCCGTCGGCACCGACGATGCCCGCACGATCGATAGCAAACAGTACCGGTAGCTTCTGAATGGCCACGTCATGGATCACCTGATCGTAGGCGCGCTGCAGGAAGGTGGAATAGATAGCGACAACCGGCTTATAGCCGCCAATGGCCAGACCCGCTGCAAACGTCACCGCGTGCTGCTCGGCAATGGCCACGTCAAAATACTGGTCCGGGTATTTTTTAGAGAACTCCACCATGCCGGAGCCTTCGCGCATGGCCGGGGTGACCGCCATCAGCTTGTTGTCTTTCGCTGCGGTTTCGCACAGCCAGTCGCCAAAGATTTTTGAATAGCTCGGCATGCCGCCGCTGCTTTTTGGCAGACAGCCGCTGGACGGGTCAAATTTAGGTACAGCGTGGAAGGTAATCGGATCTTTTTCCGCCGGTTCGTAGCCACGCCCTTTTTTGGTCATGATGTGCAGGAACTGCGGGCCTTTCAGGTCGCGCATGTTCTTGAGCGTGGTCACCAGACCCAGCACGTCATGGCCGTCAACCGGGCCGATATAGTTGAAGCCCAGCTCTTCAAACAGGGTGCCCGGCACGACCATGCCTTTTATGTGCTCTTCGGTACGCTTGAGCAGCTCTTTAATCGGCGGTACGCCGGAGAAAACTTTCTTGCCGCCTTCGCGCAGCGAGGAGTAAAGCTTGCCGGAGAGCAGCTGAGCCAGATGGTTGTTCAGCGCGCCGACATTTTCGGAAATCGACATTTCGTTATCGTTAAGAATAACCAGCATGTCCGGCTTGATGTCGCCCGCGTGGTTCATGGCCTCAAAGGCCATACCTGCGGTGATAGCACCGTCGCCAATCACGCAGACGGTGCGGCGCTGTTTGTTCTCTTTTTCGGCGGCAACGGCAATACCGATACCCGCAGAAATGGAGGTGGAGGAGTGACCGACGCTCAGCACGTCATACTCGCTCTCACCGCGCCACGGGAACGGATGCAGGCCGCCTTTCTGTCGAATGGTGCCAATTTTATCGCGACGTCCGGTCAGAATTTTGTGCGGATATGCCTGGTGCCCTACGTCCCAAATCAGCTGATCGAACGGCGTGTTATAGACGTAATGCAGCGCCACGGTCAGCTCAACCGTGCCAAGCCCGGAGGCGAAATGGCCGCTGGAGCGGCTAACGCTGTCGAGCAGGTAGCGACGCAGTTCGTCGCACAGCTTCGGCAGGCTCTCTTTCGGCAACAGACGTAACTCCTGGGTGGAGTCAACTAACGCCAGTGTCGGGTATTTGGCAATATCAAAACTCATCAAAGGCTCATCGAGATAGTGTGTTTATTTATCACGCTGGATTATATAGTCCGCTAGCGCTTCCAGTGCCGAGGTATCCAGCGATTGCGCGGCCAGCTGATTCAGAGACTGGCGGGCATCCTCTATCAGATCCCGGGCTTTACGTTGGGCTTGCTCAAGGCCCAGCAGGGCGGGGTAGGTACTTTTGCCAAGCTGCTGGTCCGCACCCTGACGTTTTCCCAATGTTGCAGTATCGCCCACCACATCCAGAATGTCATCCTGAACCTGGAACGCCAGACCGATACTTTCTGCGTATCTGTCCAGAATCGGCAGGGCTTTGCGCCCTTGCTCACCCGCGCTCAGCGCGCCCAGGCGTACGGCTGAACGAATCAGCGCCCCGGTTTTATGGCGATGAATACGCTCCAGCTGTTCCAGATTAACCTGACGTCCTTCCGCGTCCAGATCCAAGGCCTGGCCGCCGCACATGCCGGCCACGCCGCTGGCCATTGCCAGTTCGGAGATCATCGCCAGGCGGTCGCGGTCAGCCACTTCAGCCATCGGCGCGTCGCTCAGAATCGAGAATGCCAGCGTTTGCAGGGCATCACCCGCCAGAATGGCGTTCGCCTCGCCAAACTTGATATGGCAGGTCGGTTGACCCCGACGCAAATCGTCGTCGTCCATAGCCGGTAAATCATCGTGGATCAGCGAGTAGGCGTGGATACACTCAACGGCGGCTGCTGGGGCGTCCAGCGTGTTATCGCTAATGCCAAACATACTGCCTGTGGCGTAGACCAGAAACGGGCGCAGACGCTTTCCACCCAAGAGTGCGCCATAGTGCATGGCTTCAACCAGTGGAGTGTTCTGAAAAGGCTGTGGCGCAATAAAACGGCGCAGGGCGTCGTTGGCGCGCACGACGCGCGCCTGAAGCTCGTTGGCAAAATCCATTTACTCGGCGTCCGGTGTGAATGGCGTGGTTTTCGCGTCTTCGCTGTCGGAAAGCAGGATCTGCACGCGCTGTTCGGCCTGCTGCAGTTTGAGCTGCCCCTGACGCGCCAGCTGCACGCCGCGCTCGAATTCATTGAGCGCCTCTTCCAGCGGGAGATCGCCGCTCTCAAGGCGGGTGACAATTTGCTCCAGTTCACTCAGCGCAGTTTCGAAACTGGCCGGTGCGTCGTTCTTCTTCGGCATAGTGAATTGACTCTTATATTCTTCGCCCCGACATGGTAACGGACTCAGGGCAATTATCAAATAACGCGCAATGTGCACAGGAGCGGCGCGATGGTGGTATACTTGCGCGCCTGGATGCAGCCACGGGTGTGGGCTGCTGTACTCTTTTCCATTACAAGCCTTAATACGCTTGCCTAAGAAACATTGCCGCCATGAAGTTTATCATTAAATTGTTCCCTGAAATCACCATCAAAAGCCAATCTGTGCGTTTGCGCTTTATTAAAATTCTCACCGGGAACATTCGTAACGTATTAAAGCACTACGACGAGACCCTCGCCGTGGTGCGCCACTGGGACCACGTTGAGGTCCGTGCGAAAGACGAAAACAAACGTCAGGATATTCGCGACGCCCTGACCCGTATTCCGGGGATCCACCATATTCTGGAAGTGGAAGACGTCCCGTTCAGCGATATGCACGACATCTTCGAGAAAGCGCTGGTCCAGTACCGCGACCAGATCGAAGGCAAAACCTTTTGCGTACGCGTGAAGCGTCGCGGTAAGCACGAGTTTAGCTCCATTGAAGTGGAACGTTATGTTGGCGGCGGTCTGAACCAGCACGTCGAGTCTGCGCGCGTACGTCTGACCAACCCGGACGTGACCGTCAATCTGGAGATCGAAAACGATCGCCTGCTGCTGGTGAAAGGGCGCTATGAAGGTATCGGCGGCTTCCCGATCGGGACTCAGGAAGATGTTCTGTCTCTGATCTCCGGCGGCTTCGACTCCGGCGTCTCCAGCTATATGCTGATGCGTCGCGGCTGCCGCGTGCATTACTGCTTCTTCAACCTGGGCGGCGCGGCGCACGAAATCGGCGTTCGTCAGGTGGCGCATTACCTGTGGAACCGCTTCGGCAGCTCCCATCGCGTGCGTTTTGTGGCGATCAACTTCGAACCTGTGGTTGGCGAAATCCTTGAGAAAGTGGACGACGGCCAGATGGGCGTCATCCTGAAGCGCATGATGGTGCGCGCGGCCTCTAAAGTGGCCGAGCGCTACGGCGTGCAGGCGCTGGTCACCGGCGAAGCGCTGGGCCAGGTCTCCAGCCAGACGCTGACCAACCTGCGTCTGATCGACAACGTGTCTGATACCCTGATCCTGCGTCCGCTGATCTCCCACGACAAAGAGCACATCATCGATCTGGCGCGCGAAATCGGCACCGAAGATTTTGCCCGCACCATGCCGGAATACTGCGGCGTGATCTCAAAAAGCCCGACCGTCAAAGCGGTGAAGGCGAAGATCGAAGCGGAAGAAGAGAACTTCGATTTTGCCATCCTGGACAAAGTGGTGGAGGAAGCCTCCAACATTGATATCCGTGAGATTGCCCAGCAGACCGAGCAGGAAGTCGTTGAAGTTGAAACCGTGAGCGGTTTTGGTGCCAGCGATGTGATTGTGGATATTCGTTCTATCGATGAACAGGACGCCAGCCCGCTGAACGTCGAAGGCGTTGAGGTGGTTTCTCTGCCGTTCTACAAGCTGAGCACGAAATTTGGCGATCTCGACAAGAGCAAAACATATCTGCTGTGGTGCGAGCGTGGGGTGATGAGCCGCCTGCAGGCGCTGTATCTGCGCGAGCAGGGCTTTGCCAATGTGAAGGTGTATCGCCCGTAGTTTCTTGCGGGGGAGTGTGGCGTGATGCCCTCACCCCGACCCTCTCCCACGGGGAGAGGGAGAAAAGATGAGCACGTGTAGGCCGGGTAAGGCGTAGCCGCCACCCGGCTTTTTTATTCGTAATAATTATAAATTCCCGCCGGCATCACCAGCGATGACGCCACTTCGTACGCTTTTTCACGCCCGACCAGCAGGTCAATAATCTTTAAGCCAAAATCAATCGCGGTACCTGGCCCCTGGCTGGTCAGCAGGTTGACGCGCGGATCCCAGACCACGCGTTTATCCACCCACTGGTCTTCCGGAATGGTCTCTTTCAGCCCCGGGAAGCCGGTCATGTTGCCGATGGGGAAGATGTCATGCGGAACCAGAACCGTGCCGGCGGCGGCGCAGATGGCTGCGACGATCCGACCTGATAAGTGGAACTGACGCACGGTCTCGACCAGCAGCGGGCTGTCGCGAAAATACTCCGCACCCTTCAGGCCACCCGGCAGGACGATGATGTCGTAATCCCCGTCCGCCACTTGCACAAGCGGGGCATCCGCGAGGAGCTTCACCCCGCGCGAGCAGGTGACGGCCAGATTACCGTCGCTGGCGACGCTGGCGGTTGTCACGGTGATGCCGCCGCGCACCATTAAATCAATGGTGGTGACCGCTTCTGTCTCTTCGCTACCAGGGGCGAGGCAGATCAGTGCCGACGCGCTCATATTCACTCTCCTTACGTTTAACCAGGTCATACAGACGGGCGTTTTCCGGCACGGCGATACCGTGCGCGCGGGCGCGTTTTAGCAGATAGCCGGTAATGTAGTCGATCTCCGTGTGGCGTAATGCCCGAACGTCCTGCAACATCGAGGAGATGTTTTCTGCAGTACTCTCAATAACCTGCTCAACATAACAGCGTAAATCGTCCGCTGAGGTATGCAGGCCTTCCCGCTCAACGACCGCCGCGACTTCCGCACACAGCGTCGCAACGTCCTGCGGATGATTTTTTAGCTCCCCGTTCGGACAGTCCCACAGCGCCGTCAGCGGATTAATCACGCAGTTTACGGCCAGCTTGCGCCAGAGCTGAGGACGAATATGGTTATGCCAGGCCACGTCCGGCAACACCTTCTGCAGAACATCGGCAAGATAACTGTAGTCCCCATCCTGCGTTCTGGCGGGGCCGATGTGCGTTACGCCGCTGGCGACATGCACGATGATATTTCCGTCGCGGCGGGCGGCGTGTGTGGTCGTCGCCATCAGCAGGGGCTGCGGGACGCTTTTCAGCTCATCGAGCGTCCCCATGCCATTGTGCAGCAGCAGTATGGGGGAAGTGGGGGGGAGCTGCGCGGCCAGTGTTTTCACCGCGTCTGAGACCTGCCACGCCTTGAGCGTCACCAGCAAAAGGTCGCTTTGCGCCAGGAAATCTGGATCGTTGGCGGTAAGCGATTCGTTAAAGATGCTTCCGTCTTCACCAATCAGATTCACGCTGCAATAGGGCTGGGGCACGCGCAGCCAGCCCTGAACCTCATGTCCGTGCTTGCACAGCGCGGTCAGCCACAACTGGCCAAGCGCTCCGCATCCGAGCACTGTAATTTTCATTGTTCCTCCTCACCTGCAACTGCGCCAGGTGTTACAGCTTAATTATACAGCTAAGCTTCTGTTGAGTTATGCCTCGTAGCGGGTATTATGCAACGCAACAAAAGTGAAGGGAGAAGAAAAGATGCCATCTTTCGATATTGTTTCCGAAGTTGATATCCAGGAAGTTCGCAACGGCGTAGAGAACGCAACCCGCGAAGTTGAGTCACGTTTCGATTTTCGTGGCGTTGAGGCGTCGTTTGAGCTGAACGATGCAAATAAGACTATTAAGGTGCTGAGCGAGTCTGATTTCCAGGTGAATCAGCTGCTCGACATTCTGCGCGCCAAGCTGTTAAAACGCGGCATTGAAGGGACGTCTCTGGATGTTCCCGAAGAGTTTGTGCACAGCGGTAAAAACTGGTTTGTTGAAGCCAAGCTGAAGCAGGGCATTGAGAGCGCGGTGCAGAAGAAGATCGTTAAGCTCATCAAAGACAGCAAGCTGAAGGTGCAGGCGCAGATCCAGGGTGAAGAAATTCGCGTCACCGGCAAGTCCCGCGATGACCTGCAGTCCGTGATGGCGCTGGTGCGCGGCGGCGATCTGGGACAACCATTCCAGTTTAAAAACTTCCGCGATTAACATAAAAAAGCCCGGTTTAACCGGGCTTTTTTTCAGGCTTTGAGCGCCTGTTCGACCTCAAAGCGGTTGGTCATTTTACTGTCTATTTTGACGTAAGCGCTGCGTTCTTCCGGAACAATAAGCACCTCGGTCACGCCCTCTTTTGCTTCCAGACGCTGCTTCAGCGCATCGCTAATTTCCACATCATCCGGGATTTCTACCCGCAGGCTGCTCACGTAGCGCGGCTCTTTCATGGTGCTGGCAACCAGCAGCCAGACTGTCGCCAGCAGCGCGCCTGCAAGAAACACGGTTTGCGAATCAAACAGCCCGTCCACCCAGCCGCCAAGCGAGCCGCCGATCGCCACGCCGAGAAACTGGCTGGTGGAGTAAATGCCCATTGCCGTGCCTTTGTAACCGGCGGGGGATTCTTTGCTAATCAGCGACGGGAGCAGGGCTTCCATCAGGTTAAAGGCCAGGAAGAAGAGCTGGACGCCGGCAATCAGTTCCCAGAAGTGCGGGCCGGAACCCCAGAGCACGATCTCGGCAATCAGCAGGACTGCCACGCAGCCCACGAAGACGCGCTTCATTTTGCGCTTCACTTCGGCGTAGATGATAAACGGCACGACGGAGACAAACGAAATCAGCATCGTGACCAGATAAATTTTCCAGTGCTCTGCCGCCGGGAAGCCCGCAGCGGCAAGCTGGCCAGGCAGGGCGACAAAGGTCGACATCAGCAGGATGTGCAGACACATAATGCCAAAATTGAGCTTCAGCAGGCGTGGTTCAACAATCACTTTGCTGAAGCAGCCTTTTACCATCCCCGATTCACGGTTGAGGACGTGGTTTTTGCTGTCCGGCACCACCCACAGGGTTAAGGCAATACCGAGGGTCGCCAGCACGGCAATCATCCAGAACAGGGCGTGCAGGCCAAGCGCATGGGTAATAATGGGGCCCAACACCATCGCAATCGCAAAGGTGACGCCAAAGCTCACGCCGATGAAGGCCATCGCTTTAGTACGGTTCTGCTCGCGGGTTAAGTCTGAGAGCAGCGCCATCACCGCGGCGGCAATCGCGCCAGAGCCCTGCAGGGCGCGGCCGAGAATAATGCCCCAGATGGAGTGGGAGAGGGCGGCAATGACGCTACCGAGGACAAAGACCAGCAGCCCGCCGACGATCAGCGGCTTTCGACCCACCCGGTCAGAGAGCAGGCCAAATGGGATCTGGAATACCGCCTGCGCCAGACCGTAAATGCCAATGGCCAGGCCAATCAGCGCCTCGCTGGCTCCCTGCAGCGCCATACCGTACGTGGTCAGAACAGGCAGGACCATAAACATGCCAAGCATCCGTAGCGAGAAGACAGTCCCTAAGCCCCAGGTCGCGCGAAGCTCGCCTGGCGTCATTTTATAATCGTTCATTACCACCTCAGTTCAAAAGCAGGCCATAGTGTAGTGCGGGGAAGGGGCGGGGTAAATAAAGGGTTATTTAACAAATATTACATGCGTTATTAATAGATTCGGTGAATAAAAAAGGGTGCCGAAGCACCCTTTATTCACCTGTTGTGGCTTACCAGACGTAAGTCAGCAGGTTGTGTGAATCCGGCACCATGAAGTCCACGGACATCATAACGGACAGAGAGGTGATGGCGACAATCGAGAACACAAACAGTTTGCGCGCCCAGACTTTGTCATCTTCCACTTTGTAACCGCGCAGCGCCATACCGAGCCACCAGACGCTCACCGCAGCCGCTACCGCCAGATATTTGTATCCAGCGTAACCGCCCAGAGAGAGCATCAGCGTTGCAACAGCAAAGGCGATGATGTAGAGCGTTATGTGGTTTTTAGCAACGGAAATGCCTTTCACGACCGGCAGAACCGGGATGTTCGCTGCCTGATAATCCTTGAAGCGGAAAATCGCGATGGCATAAGAGTGCGGCATCTGCCACAGGCTAAAGATAGCCAGCAGAATCAGCGCACCGCTGTCGAACTCGTTCGTGACCGCGCAGTAGCCAATCACCGGCGGCGCAGCGCCGGAGAGAGAACCAATCAGCGTGCCGTAGACGGAGTGACGCTTCATATACAGGCTGTAAACGCCCACATAAACCACGAACCCCATCACCCCCAGCCAGCAGGCCAGCGGGTTAGCACCAAACCACAGCAGCATAAAGCCAGCAATACCCAGCAAGGTGGCGTACACCAGCGAGACGGAAGGGGCGATCAGGCCTTTCACCAGCACCCGATTTTTGGTCCTTTCCATCTTCTTGTCGATATCCATGTCGATGTAGTTGTTAAATACACAACCGGACGCAACAACCAGTGACACACCGACCAGCGTGTAAATAAAGAGGGTGTAATCAATGCTGCCTTTGGAGGCCAGCAGGAACCCTCCGATCACGGAGATCAGGTTGCCAAAGATGATGCCTGGTTTCGTTACTTGCAGGTATTGCTTAAACATACTCGCCGCTCTTAGTGAACCATCATGTTGTAGTTGAGGTTCCACATAATCCAGATGGAACCGACTACCAGGATAGCGATGATAATCACGGTAAAGATGAAGGCCGTCATGTTCCAGCCTTCATCGGACTTGGTGTTCATGTGCAGGAAGCAAACCAGATGCACCAGAATCTGAATCACCGCGGTCACCAGGATTGCACCCAGAATAACCGGTTTAGACGCAGAGCCGCTCATCACCATCCAGAACGGGATCACCGTCAGGATGATCGACAGGATGAAACCTGTCATGTAGGTTTTTACGCTACCGTGGGAAGCGCCATGATCGTTTGAATGACTCATTACATCGCCCCCATCAGATATACAACAGAGAACACACAGATCCACACCACGTCCAGGAAGTGCCAGAACAGACTCAGGCACATGATACGGGTACGGTTAGTGCTGGTCAGGCCGCGACGGGATACCTGGAACATCAGTACCGCCATCCAGATCAGACCAGAGGTTACGTGCAGACCGTGGGTGCCTACCAGCGCGAAGAACGCGGACAGGAAGCCACTGCGATCCGGACCGAAGCCTTCCATGATCAGGTGATGGAATTCATAGATTTCCATCCCGATAAACCCAGCACCAAACAACCAGGTCAACGCCAGCCAGGAAACTACCTGGCTCTTGTTGTTTTTGTACATGGCGATAGCCGCCATGCCGTAGGTGATGGAGCTGAATAACAGCAGTGCGGTTTCAACCAGAACGAACGGCAGTTCAAAGATATCCTTGCCAGCCGGGCCGCCCGCCGTGCCGTTCACCAGAACGGCATAGGTCGCGAACAGACAGCAGAACAGAATGCAGTCGCTCATCAGGTAGATCCAGAAACCGAAGACTTTGGTCGGTCCTGTATCGTGGTGCGCATGTTCATGCGCGTGGGCAGTCGAGTGCGCCAGAGTATCAGTTGCCATTTTTCAGCCCCGCTTTAGAAATCTCGTCGAAATGCTGATTTTCCAGCTTCTCAACTTCACGGACTGGTACGTAGTAGTCCACGTCCTCGTCAAAGCTCTTCACAATCCAGCTGATTACGATGCCGGCGAAGCCAACAATCGCCATCCACCAGATGTGCCAGATCATTGCGAAACCAAATACCGTTGCGAAGGCGGCAATGACAATGCCCGCACCGCTGTTTTTCGGCATGTGGATCTCTTCGTAATGAGCAGGTTGCTTGTATGCTTCACCTTTTTCTTTCATTTCCCAGAATGCGTCGCGCTCATGAACCTGCGGCACAATGGCAAAGTTATAGAAAGGAGGTGGAGAAGAGGTCGCCCACTCCAGCGTACGGCCACCCCATGGGTCACCGGTCAGGTCACGGTTCTGGTCGCGGTCGCGAATAGACACGTAGAACTGAATCAGCTGAGAAGCGATACCACAGGCAATCAGCACGGCGCCGCCCGCTGCAACCATCAGCATTGGGTGGAACTGCGGATCGATCTGCTGGCTCAGACGACGGGTCATACCCATGAAGCCCAGCACGTACAGCGGCATAAATGCCACGAAGAAGCCGATGATCCAGAACCAGAACGCGCGTTTACCCCATTTTTCGTTCAGCGTGAAGCCGAACGCTTTTGGCCACCAGTAGGTTACGCCAGCGAAGCAGCCGAAGACCACGCCACCGATGATAACGTTATGGAAGTGCGCAATCAGGAACAGACTGTTGTGCAGAACGAAGTCAGCACCCGGTACAGCCAGCAGTACGCCGGTCATCCCACCTACGGAGAAGGTGACGATGAAGCCGATGGTCCACAGCATTGCTGAGTGGAACACGATACGGCCCTGGTACATGGTGAACAGCCAGTTGAAGATCTTAACCCCGGTAGGGATTGCGATAATCATGGTGGTAATACCGAAGAAGGCGTTTACGTTCGCGCCAGCACCCATGGTGAAGAAGTGGTGCAGCCAAACGATGAACGACAGAACGGTAATACACACGGTTGCCCACACCAGAGAGGTGTAACCAAACAGACGTTTACGCGAGAAGGTTGCCGCGATTTCGGAGAACACGCCGAAAACAGGCAGAACCAGAATGTACACTTCCGGGTGACCCCAGGCCCAAATCAGGTTGATGTACATCATCATGTTGCCGCCCATATCATTCGTGAAGAAATGGGTGCCCAGGTAGCGGTCCAGGGTCAGCAGCGCGATGGTGACAGTCAGAATTGGGAAGGAGGCAATAATCAGGATGTTGGCGCACAGAGATGCCCAGGTAAATACCGGCATCTTGAACATGGTCATGCCAGGGGCACGCATCTTGATAATGGTCACAAAGAAGTTGATACCGGTCAGGGTAGTACCGACACCGGAGAGCTGAAGCGCCCAAATCCAGTAGTCGACGCCAACGCCCGGGCTGTACTCAATTCCTGACAGCGGTGGGTAAGCCAGCCAGCCGGTCTGTGCGAATTCGCCCACGCCCAGTGACAGGTTAACCAGGATTACGCCGACAACCGTGAACCAGAAGCTCAGGTTGTTCAGGAACGGGAACGCAACGTCGCGCGCGCCGATTTGCAGCGGAACGACAACGTTCATCAGACCGATAACCAGCGGCATCGCCACGAAGAAGATCATGATAACGCCGTGGGCGGTAAAGATCTGATCGTAGTGGTGCGGCGGCAGGAAGCCGGCTTCGCCCGCAGAAGCGAGTGCCTGCTGGCTACGCATCATGATCGCATCCGCAAAGCCACGAATTAACATGACGATACCGACGATGCAGTACATGATACCGAGTTTTTTGTGGTCAACCGAAGTCAGCCACTCGTTCCACAGGTAGCTCCACTTACCGAAGTAAGTGATTAAGGCCAGTAAGGCCGCGCCACCAATGATAATTGCAGCCACCGTAACCACGATAATCGGTTCATGGTAGGGCACTGCATCCAGTGTCAATTTTCCGAACATTTTCTTCCTCGGCCCCTTAGTGAGCGGTTTCCGCGTGGCTCATGTCCATGCCTTCCATACCTTCGTGCGCGCTGTGCTCGCCTTCAGGCTGGGTCATGTCCATGCTCTTGCCGTGATCCATAAATTTGCCAATAACGTCTTTGAACAAATCAGGTTTCACGTTAGAGAAGTACTCCACCTTGTTATATTCGCTTGGTGCAGCCACTTTTTCGAACGCCGCCATGTCAGACATGGTGTTTGGAGACTGCTTCGCTTTTTCAACCCACTGGTCGAAAGCGGCACGGTCTGGCGTTGCAATAGCTTTGAACTTCATACCTGAGAAGCCCGGGCCGCTATAGCTGGCGGAGATACCATCATAGGTGCCTGCTTCATTCGCGATCAGGTGCAGGTTAGTCTGCATACCGGCCATCGCGTAAATCTGGCTACCCAGACGTGGGATGAAGAAGGAGTTCATTACGGAGTTGGAGGTCACTTTGAACTGAACCGGAGTGTTCGCCGGGAAGGCGATTTCATTCACGGTAGCAATACCCTGCTCTGGATAGATGAAGAACCATTTCCAGTCCATGGAGACCACTTCAATGGTAATAGGTTTCTCATCGTGAACCAGCGGTTTGCTTGGCTCAAGTGCGTGAGTGGTTTTCCAGGTCAGTACGGCAAGGAACAGGATGATCAGAATAGGTACCGTCCAGACCACAGCTTCCACTTTATTGGAGTGTGACCAGTTGGGGCTATACTTCGCATCTTTATTGCTCGCACGATACTTCCAGGCGAAACCAACAGCCATCAAAATGGCAGGAATAACCACAATCAACATCAGGCCAAAAGCCGTCAATATCAGTGAACGTTGTTCCAGTCCAATCTGTCCTTTGGGGTCTAGTAGTGCAGAATCGCAGCCACTGAGTAATACAGTGCCCGCGAATAATGACAACCATCCCAAACTTTTATTGTATTTCCCGAGTCTCATTTAACGACCTCAATTCCACGGAGTCTGGTGGCGTTTAAAGTGTGGGGGCATTTTACGGGAAGGTTACATTACTGTAAACATCATTAGGCCTGTGTCAGGAAGGTGTTACCGGGTTCTGCCGCACGTGTCACAAGTGTTGCAAATTATGTCGGTCTTTATGACCGAAGCCGCATGGCGTGGGCTTTATAACGAAAGGACCCCCAAGCATACCTTAAAAGGGGCAATTGGTATAACCATTGTTGAAAATAAACAAAAAATTAACAATTAATTATCAATAAAAAGACATCTAAAAAACGAAAAATCAAACTCTCCTCTGCTGAATCGTTTAATGAAAAATAGCGTTTTGGAAAAGGAGCTAATAATTTCCAAATCCTATCCCGCACAAAACAACAAATATTTTTTTTACCAGTTGTCGGCTATTTCGCCGTTATAATTTCGGTTAGTGATTACAACGGGAAATAACCTTTCGCATTTCTCTTCAGGTCATCTGCGTTTTACGCAACGCCATGAAATCGAGCAGACCCCCGAGCAGGATCCCAGCGACGGCCAGCAGGGCGCCAGCGTCCAGCAGAAGGGCTTCGAGAGGAAGCGCCAGTGACGTGCTGGCATTAATAATGAGCACCACAAGCCAGAGCGCCAGCGCAGCGCAGCCCACCATTAACAGACGTAAGGCAAAACGGTAGGCGCGATGATATTCAGTTCGCGGCATAAAGTGTTCTGTCCGCTGGGTATATTCCAGCGTCTGGCGGCAGACAAGCAGCAATAAAATCCCCGGCACGGCAGCCACGACCGAGAAGAGATAAAACGTAGGCCACCCGTGAGCTTCAACAAACCAGCCGGCAATCGGACCCACGTAGACGCGGCCAACGGCGGAGAGCGCCGAGAGCAGAGCAAACTGCGTGGCGGAAAACGACTTGTTGCA
Organism: Enterobacter sp. FW301-JW81; assembly: GCF_058788735.1. Classification (NCBI taxonomy): domain Bacteria; kingdom Pseudomonadati; phylum Pseudomonadota; class Gammaproteobacteria; order Enterobacterales; family Enterobacteriaceae; genus Enterobacter; species Enterobacter sp. FW301-JW81. The sequence continues at coordinate 145,304 of NZ_JBYTBA010000005.1, forward strand.
CAGGGTCATCAGCAGGGCGACAAATGCCGCTGTCCCCATACCGCCACAGAGATTTTCAAAGAACACCGCGGCGGCCATGCTGATCGTATGTTTATCGGTAACCGACAGCAGCCAGTAGCCTGCATTTGAGGCGCCTTGCAAAATGCCGAAGATCAGCAGCGCGCGGAACAGCGTCAGGCGCTGCATCAATACGCCGCCGTAGAGCGCGCCGACGATGGTCGCAAACAGCCCCAGCGTTTTATTCACCACGCCCACTTCACCGGCATCAAAACCGACGCCCCGGATCAGGAAGGTGGTGGTCAGGCTCATCGCAAAGGCATCGCCCAGCTTATAAAGGACGATAAGCAACAGGATCAGCCAGGCGTTGTTGCGGCCAAAGAAGTCGCGCAGCGGTTCGGCGACAGCTTGCTCCAGCGAGCGGGGGACCGGGATGATATCACTCGGTTCGGGTGCGAATAGGGTAGCGATAATGCAGGGGATAAGCAGGGCCGCCATCAGCCAGTACATGCCCTGCCAGCCGAGGTAACGGTCGGCCAGCCACAGCGCCAGTCCGCCTGAGACCAGCATCCCGAGGCGATAGCCCAGCACGCTGATTGCCGCACCGGCACCGCGCTCTTCCGCAGGTAACACGTCCGTCTTCCAGGCGTCAAACACGATATCCTGCGAAGCGGAACAGAAGGCAATCACCACCGCGAGCGCGGCCATCCAGCGCAGCTGCGTGGTGGGCTCAAGAAAACCCATCGCCGCAATGGCCAGCAGCAGCAGGATCTGGGTCATCACTAACCAGCCGCGACGCCGCCCCAGGAAAGGCGGGGTGTAGCGATCCATGACCGGCGACCACAGGAACTTAAAGACATAGGCCTGACCGACAAGCGAGAAGAAGCCAATGGTTTTAAGATCGATGTTCTCAACAGTCATCCACGCCTGTAGCGTGCCGGAAGTGAGCGCGAGGGGTAAACCCGAGGCAAAGCCGAGGATCAGCAGAATGGCTGATTTCGGTTGCTGGAAAATGCGTAAGTAGTGACTGGACATGTTTTTATAAAACTGACCCGGCGATATACCGGGTCAGTTAGCAGGATTAACGCGCGTTTTGCTTGATGAAGTCGTGAATGCTGGTGTCCTGCGCCATATCGGCGATGGTATCGGTCAGCACGCTGTTCACTGCGTTAGCAATGTTCTGGTTAGAGGCCTGGAAAGCACCTTCAACGGAGTAGCTGGCGCGGTAGTTTTTGGTCATCTTGTTGCCATTCTTCGCGGTGGCAATAATGGCGATATCGGCTTTGGTCGCGATGTTGTAGCGCACGTTCCCCTGGGAAACGTCAGCGTACAGGTTGTTCACGATGATCTGCAGATCGACCGCGCCGCTTGGGCCAATCATATAGCCGCGAGCCGTCATCTGTTTCTCCAGCACTTCCTGAAGCAGGAAGCGCAGGTCGCGGGACGCGGTGAGCGTAACCTGCTGGTTATCGCGGGTCACTTTTGCCAGCGCCTGATCCTGACGCTGATCGGCACCGTTAATGCTCACGGTGACGCCCATCAGGCTTGGGTCCTGCTGAGGCAGGGTAATTTTTGGTGAGACATCAATGGTGGTAGGCGGGGTAGCACAGCCTGCCAGCATAAAAAGGGCTACCAATGGGAAGAAGAGTTTTTTTAACATTTTAAGGTTCTCACGAATCGTAAGCATAGAGAGAGAAAAATTGCCGCCATCATAACATCGCCAACGGTCAGGGGAAGTGGTCAACGCATGTAAATTCATCGTGTTGTCTGAAAACTGACCAGCGCACCCTTTTTCTTCTCCGGTGAATGACAAAAGGTATGAGTCTCACAGTGAACTTCATTCCTTTGAATGAGAAAATCAGATGAAAGCTAAATATTTGTTGTCTTGATGTAATGGAAACGGTAAAAGCGGCTAACATTTAAAGGGATGGGTGACATCCTGGCGTTGTCGGAGGAGTAATTTCATGATGATACGTGAGCAGATAGAAGATAAATTAAGGGCAGCGTTCAACCCTGTGTTCCTCGAAGTCGTCGACGAAAGCTATCGTCATAACGTGCCGGCAGGTTCTGAAAGCCACTTCAAAGTGGTTCTGGTTAGCGATCGCTTCACGGGAGAACGTTTCCTGAACCGACACCGCTTGATCTACAGCACCTTGACGGAAGAACTCTCCACAACCGTACATGCTCTGGCATTGCACACTTACACCATTAAGGAATGGGAAGGTTTGCAGGATACGGTTTTTGCGTCACCGCCTTGTCGCGGTGCAGGCACCATCGCCTGATAAATCGGATTTGCAACGGCTGGAGCTTTTCCAGTATGTTGCTAACAGATTTCCTCAAAACGGCCTCCGGGCCGTTTTGTTTTGTCTGAGTTTTGAGCGGATGGAGCGATTTTAAGGCTAAAAATAGCCTTAAAGTGTGAAAAAAGCCGCAGCAACATGCCCCAACCGTTCTCGACTCACCTAAGTGATGCCGCTATAATGCCGCGTCTTATTGAATGTCTTCGGGATGATTCTGGCGACAGGGAATGTGAATCTGCACTAAGAGAGCATCCCGGTATAACAGACAGATTCAGAGTTGACCGAGCACTGTGATTTTTTTGAGGTAACAAGATGCAAGTTTCAGTTGAAACCACTCAAGGCCTTGGCCGCCGTGTAACGATTACTATCGCTGCTGACAGCATCGAAACTGCTGTGAAAAGCGAGCTGGTCAACGTAGCAAAAAAAGTACGTATTGACGGCTTCCGTAAGGGCAAAGTACCAATGAATGTTGTTGCTCAGCGTTATGGCGCTTCCGTGCGTCAGGATGTGCTGGGTGAACTGATGAGCCGCAACTTTATCGATGCGATCATCAAAGAAAAAATCAATCCGGCCGGCGCGCCGAACTACGTTCCAGGCGAATACAAGCTGGGCGAAGACTTCACCTACTCCGTCGAGTTCGAAGTGTACCCGGAAGTTGAGCTGAAGGGTCTGGAATCTATCGAAGTTGAAAAACCAGTTGTTTCCGTGACTGACGAAGACGTTGACGGCATGCTGGATACCCTGCGCAAGCAGCAGGCGAACTGGAAAGAGAAAGAAGGCGCTGTTGACGCGGAAGACCGTGTAACTATCGACTTCACCGGTTCTGTAGATGGCGAAGAGTTCGAAGGCGGCAAAGCGTCTGACTTCGTACTGGCAATGGGCCAGGGTCGTATGATCCCAGGCTTCGAAGACGGTATCAAAGGCCACAAAGCGGGCGAAGAGTTCACCATCGACGTGACCTTCCCTGAAGAGTACCACGCTGAAAACCTGAAAGGGAAAGCAGCCAAGTTCGTCATCAACCTGAAGAAAGTTGAAGAGCGCGAACTGCCAGAACTGACTGAAGAATTCATCAAGCGTTTCGGCGTGGAAGATGGTTCTGTTGCGGGCCTGCGTACCGAAGTCCGTAAAAACATGGAGCGCGAGCTGAACGGCGCTGTGCGTAACCGTGTTAAATCTCAGGCGATCGACGGTCTGGTTAAAGCCAACGAAATCGACGTTCCAGCTGCCCTGATCGACAGCGAAATCGACGTGCTGCGCCGTCAGGCTGCACAGCGTTTCGGTGGCAACCAGCAGCAAGCGATGGAACTGCCGCGCGAGCTGTTCGAAGAGCAAGCTAAACGCCGCGTTGTTGTTGGCCTGCTGCTGGGCGAAGTGATTCGTACCCACGAGCTGAAAGCTGACGAAGAGCGTGTGAAAGGCCTGATCGAAGAGATGGCTTCTGCATACGAAGATCCATCAGAAGTGATCGAGTTCTACGGTAAGAACAAAGAGCTGATGGACAACATGCGCAATGTTGCCCTGGAAGAGCAGGCTGTTGAAGCGGTACTGGCGAAAGCGAAAGTGACCGAAAAAGCGACCTCTTTCAACGAACTGATGAACCAGCAGGCGTAATTTCGCCCCAACGGTTTAAAGTTTGAACAGAAAACCCGTTGCCTTGCGGCAGCGGGTTTTTTTTATCGCAGCTTTAGCCCAGGAAGAGTGCTAAAACGCCCTTTCGGTGTTAGCGTAACAACAAAAGGTTGTTATGCTTGAAATAGGGCACTGTGAACCCCATAAGTACGTAATCACGATGAATGAGACTGGCTGATAATCCGTCCGTAAGGTTACAATCAGTACAGCAGGTGTTTTCAATTTTGATCCAGGAGACGGAAATGTCATACAGTGGCGAACGAGATAACTTTGCACCCCATATGGCTCTGGTGCCAATGGTTATTGAACAGACCTCACGTGGTGAGCGGTCTTTTGATATCTATTCCCGTCTGCTCAAGGAACGCGTTATCTTTCTGACAGGCCAGGTGGAAGACCACATGGCTAACCTGATCGTGGCGCAGATGCTGTTTCTGGAAGCGGAAAACCCGGAAAAAGACATTTACCTGTACATTAACTCCCCGGGTGGCGTGATTACAGCAGGTATGTCCATTTATGACACCATGCAATTCATCAAGCCAGATGTAAGCACTATCTGTATGGGTCAGGCTGCATCTATGGGCGCGTTCCTGTTAACAGCAGGGGCTAAAGGTAAGCGTTTCTGCTTGCCTAATTCCCGCGTGATGATTCACCAGCCGCTGGGCGGTTACCAGGGGCAGGCGACGGATATTGAAATCCACGCCCGCGAAATTCTGAAAGTAAAAGCGCGCATGAATGAACTTATGGCGCAGCATACGGGTCAACCACTCGAGCAGATCGAGCGCGATACCGAGCGCGATCGCTTCCTCTCTGCTCCAGAGGCAGTTGAGTACGGCTTAGTCGACTCCGTGTTGACCCATCGTAATTGATGCCCGCGACGCGAGTGTGCCGCTATACTAAGGTAAGGCGGCACTCTGCCTGAGAGCAGCTTGCGTCTTAGAATGGCATTTGCGTCGTCATGTGCGGCACAAAGAACTTAAAAAGAGGTTTGGACTCATGACAGATAAACGCAAAGATGGTTCGGGCAAACTGCTGTACTGCTCTTTTTGCGGCAAAAGCCAGCATGAAGTGCGTAAACTGATTGCCGGGCCGTCCGTGTATATCTGCGACGAATGTGTCGATTTATGTAACGACATCATTCGCGAAGAGATTAAAGAAGTCGCGCCACACCGCGAACGTAGTGCGCTGCCAACGCCGCATGAGATTCGTCATCACCTTGACGACTATGTCATCGGTCAGGAACAGGCCAAGAAAGTGCTGGCAGTAGCGGTATATAACCACTACAAACGTCTGCGTAACGGCGATACCAGCAATGGCGTAGAACTGGGTAAAAGTAACATTCTGCTTATCGGCCCAACCGGTTCCGGTAAAACGCTGCTGGCTGAAACCCTGGCACGCCTGCTGGATGTTCCGTTCACCATGGCGGATGCCACCACCCTGACCGAAGCCGGTTATGTGGGTGAGGACGTCGAAAACATCATCCAGAAACTGCTGCAGAAATGCGATTACGACGTGCAGAAAGCCCAGCGTGGGATTGTTTACATCGATGAGATCGACAAGATCTCGCGTAAATCAGACAACCCGTCCATCACCCGCGACGTATCGGGTGAAGGCGTACAGCAGGCACTGCTGAAGCTGATCGAAGGTACGGTTGCTGCCGTTCCGCCGCAGGGAGGCCGTAAGCATCCGCAGCAGGAGTTCCTGCAGGTTGATACCTCCAAGATCCTGTTCATCTGTGGTGGTGCGTTTGCCGGTCTGGATAAAGTCATCTCCCACCGTGTTGAAACCGGCTCCGGCATTGGTTTTGGCGCAACGGTGAAATCAACGTCCGAAAAACCGAACGAAGGCGAGCTCCTGTCACAGGTTGAACCAGAAGATCTGATCAAATTTGGTCTGATCCCTGAATTCATCGGCCGTCTGCCGGTTGTGGCAACGCTGAATGAACTGAGTGAAGACGCGCTGATCCAGATCCTGAAAGAGCCGAAAAATGCGCTGACCAAGCAGTATCAGGCGCTGTTCAATCTGGAAGGCGTTGACCTGGAATTCCGTGACGAAGCGCTGGATGCCATTGCCAAAAAAGCAATGATTCGCAAAACCGGCGCGCGCGGCCTGCGTTCTATCGTTGAAGCGGCGCTGCTCGACACCATGTACGATCTGCCGTCGATGGAAGACGTTGAGAAAGTGGTGATTGACGAGTCCGTCATTAGCGGTCAAACCAAGCCGCTGCTGATTTACGGTAAACCGGAAGCGCAGCAGGCATCTGGCGAATAATTCACCAAATCATACAAGCAGTTAATCAAAAAGGGGGGATTTTATCTCCCCTTTACTTTTTCCTTATTCATAGCGTTGAATGTGTGGGAAACATCCCCATATACTGGATACATGTTAATGGTTATGTGAAGCACAGTGACATGACCAGCTTACCTGGCGGACACTAACTAAGAGAGAGCTCTATGAATCCTGAGCGTTCTGAACGCATTGAAATCCCCGTATTGCCGTTGCGCGATGTGGTGGTTTATCCGCACATGGTCATACCCTTATTTGTAGGGCGGGAAAAATCTATCCGTTGCCTCGAAGCCGCTATGGATCATGATAAAAAAATCATGCTGGTGGCGCAGAAAGAAGCATCAACGGATGAGCCGGGTGTAAACGATCTTTTCACCGTCGGGACCGTGGCCTCTATTTTGCAGATGCTGAAGCTGCCTGACGGCACCGTCAAGGTGCTGGTAGAAGGCCTGCAGCGTGCGCGTATTACCACTCTGTCAGACGACGGCGAACACTTCTCTGCGAAGGCAGAGTACCTTGATTCGCCTGAACTTGATGAGCGCGAACAGGAAGTGCTGGTTCGCACCGCGATTAGCCAGTTTGAAGGCTATATCAAGCTGAACAAGAAAATCCCACCAGAAGTGCTGACGTCGCTGAACAGCATCGACGATCCTGCACGTCTGGCGGACACCATCGCTGCCCATATGCCGCTGAAGCTGGCTGACAAACAGTCCGTGCTGGAAATGTCCGACGTTAACGAACGTCTGGAATACCTGATGGCGATGATGGAGTCTGAAATCGATCTGCTGCAGGTTGAGAAGCGTATTCGCAACCGCGTGAAAAAGCAGATGGAGAAATCTCAGCGTGAGTACTATCTGAATGAGCAAATGAAAGCCATTCAGAAAGAACTCGGTGAGATGGACGACGCGCCGGACGAAAACGAAGCGCTGAAGCGCAAGATCGACGCGGCGAAGATGCCGAAAGAGGCAAAAGAGAAAGCGGAAGCTGAACTGCAGAAGCTGAAAATGATGTCTCCGATGTCGGCTGAAGCGACCGTTGTCCGCGGCTACATTGAGTGGATGGTGCAGGTTCCGTGGAACGCCCGCAGCAAGGTCAAAAAAGACCTGCGTCAGGCGCAGGAAATCCTCGATACCGACCACTACGGCCTGGAACGCGTGAAAGACCGCATTCTTGAGTACCTCGCGGTACAAAGCCGTGTGAACAAAATTAAGGGCCCAATTCTGTGCCTGGTTGGACCGCCGGGGGTGGGTAAAACCTCTCTGGGTCAGTCCATCGCCAAAGCGACCGGACGTAAGTATATCCGTATGGCGCTGGGTGGCGTACGCGATGAGGCGGAAATCCGCGGTCACCGCCGTACCTACATCGGTTCTATGCCGGGTAAACTGATCCAGAAGATGGCGAAAGTGGGCGTTAAAAACCCGCTGTTCCTGCTCGATGAGATCGACAAAATGTCGTCGGACATGCGTGGCGACCCTGCGTCTGCGCTGTTGGAAGTGCTTGATCCAGAACAGAACGTGGCGTTCAGCGATCACTACCTGGAAGTGGATTACGACCTGAGCGACGTCATGTTTGTGGCGACGTCGAACTCCATGAACATTCCGGCTCCGCTGCTGGACCGTATGGAAGTGATCCGTCTCTCCGGTTACACCGAAGATGAGAAGCTGAACATTGCTAAGCAGCACCTGCTGCCGAAACAGATTGAGCGTAACGCGCTGAAAGCCAACGAGCTGACCGTAGAGGACAGCGCGATTATTGGCATCATCCGCTACTACACCCGTGAAGCGGGCGTGCGTAGCCTTGAGCGTGAAATCTCTAAACTGTGCCGTAAAGCGGTGAAACAGCTGCTGCTGGATAAGAGCCTGAAGCACATTGTGATTAACGGCGACAACCTGCATGCCTATCTCGGCGTTCAGCGTTTCGACTACGGTCGCGCGGACAACGAAAACCGCGTTGGTCAGGTGACCGGCCTGGCATGGACGGAAGTGGGCGGCGATCTGCTGACCATCGAAACCGCCTGTGTACCGGGTAAAGGCAAGCTGACCTACACCGGTTCTCTGGGTGAAGTGATGCAGGAATCCATTCAGGCGGCACTGACCGTGGTGCGCGCGCGTGCGGAAAAACTGGGGATTAACCCGGATTTCTACGAAAAACGCGACATCCACGTGCACGTACCTGAAGGGGCGACGCCGAAAGATGGCCCAAGCGCGGGTATTGCCATGTGTACCGCTCTGGTTTCTTGTCTGACAGGTAACCCGGTACGCGCCGATGTGGCGATGACCGGCGAGATTACGCTGCGTGGTCAGGTTCTGCCGATTGGCGGCTTAAAAGAAAAACTGCTGGCGGCACATCGCGGTGGGATCAAAACTGTATTGATCCCTTACGAAAACAAACGCGATCTGGAAGAGATTCCGGACAACGTGATTGCCGATCTGCAGATCCATCCTGTGAAGCGAATTGAGGAAGTTCTTAGTCTCGCATTGCAGAATGAACCGTCCGGAATGCAGGTTGTAACCGCAAAATAGTGACCTCGCGCAAAGAGCGTCAATAAAAACAAGGCTGGTAAGTCATTTCGCACTTGCCAGCCTTTTTTTGTATAGCTAATTTAGATTGCTGATTAGGTCAGCCATCAACAACGGGTGTTGTAAGGTCATGGCAGGCCTGATATAACTGCTGCGCGGTCGCGTTGTGAAGGATTCAGGCGCGATATAAATTATAAAGAGAGGAAGAGAACAGTGAATAAATCTCAACTGATTGACAAAATTGCTGCTGGTGCTGATATTTCTAAAGCTGCAGCTGGACGTGCGTTAGATGCATTAATTGCTTCTGTTACTGAATCTCTGCAGGCTGGGGACGACGTTGCACTGGTAGGCTTCGGTACTTTTGCTGTTAAAGAGCGTGCTGCCCGTACTGGCCGCAACCCTCAGACCGGTAAAGAGATCACCATTGCTGCCGCTAAAGTGCCGGGTTTCCGTGCAGGTAAAGCGCTGAAAGACGCAGTAAACTGATTGCTTTCCCGTCTCAGGGAAGCCGTATAGTACAAGGGCGCATCTTCTGATGTGCCTTTTTTGTTTGTCCAGACCTGATTTGTGCGAGTTTATGCGAGTTGTGGGCTGACAATCGCCCCGTTTTCTTGTCACAATACGACCTTACGCGCGACGGGCAGGATTTTCCGTCAGCGTCAGGTAACCAGTCACCTACAGCGGAGTGTTGTTACACCATGATGGACAGCTTACGCACGGCTGCTAACAGTCTCGTGCTCAAGATTATTTTCGGTATCATTATCGTGTCGTTCATATTGACCGGCGTGAGCAGTTACCTTATTGGCGGTGGCGCGAACTATGCCGCAAAAGTGAATGGCCAGGAAATCAGCCGTGGTCAGTTCGAGAATGCTTTTGCCGGTGAACGTAACCGTATGCAGCAACAGCTGGGCGACCAATTCTCTGAACTGGCAGCGAACGAAGGGTACATGAAGACCCTGCGCCAACAGACCCTGAACCGTCTTATCGACGAAGCGCTGCTGGATCAGTATGCCAAAAAACTGGGCCTTGGCATCAGCGATGAGCAGGTGAAAAAAGCCATCTTCTCCACGCAAGCCTTCCAGTCTAACGGTAAATTCGACAACGCGCGCTACAACAGCATCGTCAATCAGATGGGCATGACTGCCGATCAATACGCTCAGGCGCTGCGTAATCAACTGACCACCCAGCAGCTCATCAATGCCGTTGTGGGCACTGATTTCATGCTCAAAGGTGAAACGGATGAACTGGCCGCGCTGGTGGCGCAGCAACGCGTTGTACGTGAAGCCACGATTGATGTGATTGCCCTGGCGGCAAAACAGCAGGTAAGCGACGCTGACGTTAAAGCCTGGTACGAGCAGAACAAGAATACTTTTGTTTCTCCGGAACAGTTCCGCGTGAGCTATATCAAGCTGGATGCGGCTGCGCTGCAGGAAAGCGCGTCTGACGCGGAAATCCAGTCTTACTACGACCAGCATCAGGATCAGTTCACTCAGCCGCAGCGTAACCGCTACAGCGTGATTCAGACCAAAACCGAGGCTGATGCCAAAGCGGTACTGGATGAGCTGAACAAAGGCGCTGATTTCGCGACCGTCGCGAAAGCAAAATCCACCGACATTATCTCTGCGAAAAACGGCGGTGATATGGGCTGGCTGGAAGAGGCAACCACGCCGGATGAGCTGAAAAATGCCGGTCTGAAAGACAAAGGCCAGCTGTCAGGCGCCATCAAATCCTCCGTGGGTTTCCTGGTTGTCCGTCTGGACGACATCATCGCTGCAAAAACCAAGCCGCTGGCTGAGGTTCATGATGATATCGCGGCGAAAGTGAAGCAGGAAAAAGCGCTGGATGCCTACTACGCGCTGCAGCAGAAAGTGAGCGATGCAGCCAGCAACGACAATGAGTCGCTGGCGGGTGCAGAGCAGGCGGCTGGAGTGAAAGCGGTTGAGACGGGTTGGTTTGGTCGTGACAACCTGCCGGAAGAGCTGAATTTCAAACCGGTTTCTGATGCCATCTTTAACGGTGGTCTGGTCGGCGAAAACGGCACGCCAGGCAGCAACTCTGACATCATTACCGTCGACGGCGATCGTGCGTTCGTTCTGCGCGTCAGCGAGCACAAGCCTGAAGCGGTCAAATCGCTGGCGGAAGTGAAGGATCTGGTCGTCGCTCAGGTTAAGCACAACAAAGCGGAACAGCAGGCGAAACTGGATGCTGAGAAGATTCTGGTTGATCTAAAAGCAGGCAAAGAGGACGCGCTGAAAGCGGCGGGCCTGAGCTTCGGTGAGGCGAAAACGCTGAGCCGTACCGGTCAGGATCCTGTCAGTCAGGCGGCGTTTGGTCTGAACCTGCCGGCAAAAGATAAACCAAGCTTCGGCACCACCACCGATATGAAGGGTAACGTCATTCTGCTGGCGCTGGATGAAGTGAAAGCCGGCACCCTGCCAGAAGCGCAGAAGAAAGCGATGGTTCAGGGCATTACCCAGAACAATGCCCAGATTGCTTTCGAAGCCATGATGAGCAACCTGCGTAAAGAAGCCAAAATTAAGCTGGGTGATGTGATAACTCAGCAGCAATAATTACGTATCTGCTCGCAGAATTTCGTAACGCTCTGCAAAAACTAAAGGCCGCTTTCGCGGCCTTTTCCATTTCTGCAATCTGCTGTTTGTGCCTGTTTTCTTCGACGGCTATCGTGACGTGGCTGTCAACAAACAAGGAGCTAACAGCATGAAACGTGGAATCAAAGCACTGTTAATTACGCTGGCTATTGCCACCACCGGGATGAGCGCTGGCGCGCTGGCGGCGACACCTGCCGCCAAACCACAGACGATACAGAGCAAGACCGACGCAGCCGCGCCGGTGCAGGGGCAAACCAAAGCGACTGACGCCGGTAAAAACGCGGATGATGACGGTACGCGGGTGAGTATCAATTCGGCCTCTGCAGAAGACCTGGCCCGCGCGATGAATGGCGTTGGCCTGAAAAAAGCGCAGGCTATCGTCAGCTACCGCGAAGAGTACGGTCCTTTCAAAACTGTCGACGATCTCAAACAGGTTCCGGGTATGGGCAGCGCGCTGGTTGAGCGCAACCTCTCACACCTGACGTTGTAATCCCACATTTACTTGCACTGCAGCGATAATTTGCCAGGATAAAGAGGTCATACCAGTTATGACCTCTAATCCTACAATAACAGTAAAGGCTATTGCGCTATGCAGACAAAAATCAAAGTACGCGGTTTTCACCTCGACGTTTACCAGCACGTGAACAATGCCCGCTATCTTGAGTTTCTTGAAGAAGCGCGCTGGGACGGGCTCGAAAATAGCGAAAGCTTTCAGTGGCTGACCGCGCACAACATCGCGTTCGTGGTCGTCAATATCAACATCAACTACCGCCGTCCGGCCGTACTGGGTGATGTGCTCACCGTGACCAGTCAGGTACAGCAGCTCAGTGGCAAAAGCGGAGTGTTAAGCCAGGTGGTGACGCTCGACCCGGAAGGACAGGTAGTGGCTGATGCGCTGATTACGTTTGTCTGTATCGATCTGAAAACCCAGAAGGCGCTGCCGCTGGAAGGGGAGTTGCGGGAAAAGCTGGAGCTGATGATCGCTTAGAAATTTTGTCTTTTATAAAAGACAAAGGAACTTTTCAGGGATAGAATAATGGACAGGGACTACGTTGTTGAACGTTACCGAACCCGTGACGGAAAAGTGCCGTTTGAGGAGTGGGTAGCCAGAATGAATCGAAAGGATCCGGATATGGTTTTCCGGATCCTTATGCGGATTAACCGTGCGATAAAACGTAATTTTGGCGATTACAGGTATCTCAGGGAAGGTGTTTGGGAGATGCGAGTCGATAGTGGCCCCGGCTACAGAATCTATTTTTCAGTAGAGAATCGGCAGGTTTTATTGTTACTGATCGGTGGTGACAAAAAGAGCCAAAAAGCAGATATCAAACTGGCAATAGATTACTGGAAAGATCATCAAACAAAAGGACATTCCAATGAGCGCCGCTGAACGAAAATATTCGAGCTCTGTTAGCCACCATGATGCTGTTGTGAAAATGCTGCGAGAGAATCCTTCCAACGCTCAGCGTTATCTGCAAACAGCCCTGGAAGAGATCTATGAAGACCAGGGGATCCCTGCCTATCTCATTGCACTCCGTCAGGTCATCGAAGCGCGAGGCGGTATCGGAGAAATTTCTACCAAAGCAGGTCTTTCCCGTCAGCAGCTATACCGAACCTTGTCTGACAACGGCAACCCAACGCTGACCACGCTGATGAAAGTCACGCGTGCTGCCGGCGTAAAACTGTTCGACAGCACGGTTAAATAGCCCTACTTAAGCCCGGTTTTTTTCTGCATCGCGGCAATCACGCCGACTTTATCGGCAAGATAATGATTCAGCCCGTTAGCGCGCAGGTTACAGGCGGCGCACTGGCCGCAGCCGTCGCCTTTGATGCCGTTATAGCAGGTGAGGGTTTCGCTGCGAACCAAATCCAGCTTGCCCCAGTAGTCCGCCAGCGCCCAGGTTTCTGCTTTATCCAGCCACATTAGAGGGGTTTCAAAGCGCGTCTCTTTCGCCATCCCCAGATTGACGGCGTGGTTTAACGCTTTCACAAACTCGTCGCGACAGTCCGGGTAACCGGAGAAGTCTGTCTCACATACGCCGGTTATCACCGCTTCGGCTTTTACCTGGTAGGCGTAAATCGCCGTCAGGGTCAGGAAGAGGATATTACGGCCCGGCACGAAGGTGTTCGGAATGCCGCTAGCATCGGGTTCGTAGTCCGGGACGGGAATGCTGTCGCGGGTGAGGCTGCTCACGGCCAGCTCATTTAACAGCGTAACATCCAGTACCTTGTGCGCGCGTGCGCCCAGTTTCAGGGCCAGTTCACGGGCGACGTCGATTTCAGCGCGATGACGCTGACCATAATCGAAAGTGACACAGTGAACTTCATCATACTGATGAAGGGCCTGGACCAGGCAGGTAGTAGAGTCTTGTCCTCCGCTGAACACGACGACGGCACGTTTCATAAATCATCTCGACAGTTACGTAAAAACGTTATGTTACCGCCTGACCACGACGGCGACCAGCTTCTTCACGATTTGGGGGCGGGCAGCCAGGCTTCGGTAAAATCAAACCAGCCGCGGGTATTAAGGCGAATGCCGTTGACCCCCGGCGGGGCGCTGATTTGATACTGGTAGTTAAACAGCGGTGTAATGACCGCGTTTTCCATAAGCTGGCTAAAAATGGCTTTCAGGCCAGCATGTCGATCCTGTTCATCGGCCTGAGTCTGTACCGCATCCAGGGTGGCCTGCAGATGAGCGTATTGAGGCGCGCTCAGCAGGTGTGGCCAGAGAGGATCACAGCGCAGCCACTGCTCAAGCGTGTATTCCGGGGCTTCGCCAATCAGCCTGTCGCCCATCATCATGTCCGCGTCCGCCAGTTGCTGGCATCCATCCCAGGTTTTCGCATCGTAAAAGATAACCGTAAGCGCGCAGCCCAGTTGTGCAAGGTACTGTTTGAGCTGTCGGGCCATCGTGTGTAACTCAACCGGCAAATGGTAAATCAGGGTTAATTTCTTCGGCAGAGGGACATGCGTTAAATCCGGCCACTGGGGGATCGCCCAGCCGGGCAGTAGCTCCTCCGTTGGGTTAATCAGCCCTTCGTTTAGCCCAAGCGTATGCAGAAGCGATGAGAGATGAATGATATTGATGAGCCGCCGCGCCTGCATTTCACTCAGGCGCGGGCTTTGCTTCAGGGTGAGATAACAAAAGCCCAGACTGGTGCTGTTGGTGACCAGGCGCAGGCTCTCAAGTTCATCCGGCTCGCCAATGGCAATCTGCACCGGATGACGACAGCTGGTACCCAGCCCAGAGTCAAACAGCGTCGGCGTGATCCAGTATTCGATAGCCTTAAGCAGCGGATGGCTGAGATGGTACTGTTCATGGCTCTCCAGACGAACCAGGTCGGGTTCATACACGCTGAGTCTGAAGGGCCCGCTGCCCGTCATGGGCTGTTCGGGATGGGCAAGACGGCTGCAGTAGGTGGCCAGGCGGTGTGCCAGCCAGTAATCCGGCTGGTGCAAGGTAAATGTCAGACACTGAGGGTGAGTGACGTCAACGCGTAAGACGCTCTGGAACAGCTTGCGCAGGGCGGGCAGGGCAAAAAGCGCGGTCAGGCTCTGCTGAAGCTGTCCGGTCTCGACCTTATCGCCGTTATGCCAGTGCAGGGTGGATCGAATATAAAAGTGCCAGCGCAGGCCGTCCTCCGACACCTCCCAGTGATGGGCGAGATCGCCCGTGGGTTCACTGGAGCTGCCGTGAAAGCGCGTCAGCCCGGAAAAAATCTGTCCGGCCAGATGCTGTTCCGCCCGACCGGGCAGAAAACCCGGATGAAGCGGGTCCAGAGAGCGGTAATAGGGGATGCGCAGCGTCGGCGTGTCGTTTTGCCACTGTCCGCCCAGAAACGGATGCAGCAATGACCGCAGCGCGTCTGGTGCAAGCTGGGCCAGCTCAAGCGCGTTGTGCTGCTGTCCACGCTTTAACGCCTCTTCCATCATCGCATTGCGCAGCGACTCCGGGGTGACATGGAACGTCAGTTCACCTCGTTTACCGCGACCAGACTGCGCTCGCCAGCTCAGCCAGCCCGCTTCCTGGGCCTGACGCAGCAGCGTTCGAACATGCCGCTCGCTACAAAAACAGCGGGCCGCCAGCTCGCTGATGGTGACCTGCTGGGTCGTACCCTCGGACGGCTGCCAGAGGCGGTGATACTGATTAAGTCGATTAAGCTGGCGCATGAGAAACCCGGAACAATAATTATCATCTATTCACTATTACTTCCGTATATCTCACACGATACTGATGCACAAGTTAATCGCATCACATTTCGGGAGTAAACATGGCTCGGCTCGCTGCATTTGATATGGACGGTACGCTGTTAATGCCGGATCACCGTTTGGGGGAGAAAACCCTGAACACGCTGAAGCGTCTGCGCGAGCGTGATGTCACCCTGACGTTTGCTACCGGGCGTCATGTGCTGGAAATGCGTCATCTGCTGGGCGCATTTTCCCTCGACGCCTTTCTGATAACGGGCAACGGGACGCGAATTCATTCTGTAGAAGGCGATGTGCTGCACCGTCAGGATCTCAACCCGGAAGTGGCGGATATCGTGCTGCACAGCACCTGGGACACGCAGGCCAGCATCCACGTCTTTAACGATCGGGGCTGGTTTACCGGGCGTGAAATTCCGGAACTGCTGCATGCGCATGTCTACAGCGGTTTTAAATATCAGCTTGTCGATCTGCGTCGGATCCCCGCCCATGCGGTGACCAAGATCTGCTTCTGCGGCGATCACGACGATCTCTGCCGCTTACGCATTCAACTGAATGAGGCGCTGGGTAATCGGGCGCACCTGACCTTCTCGGCGGTGGATTGTCTGGAGGTTTTACCTGTGGGCTGTAACAAAGGTTCTGCCCTGGCGGTACTGAGCGACCACCTGGGCTTAACGCTGCAGGACTGTATGGCGTTTGGCGATGCCATGAACGACCGGGAGATGCTGGGCAGCGTCGGCCGCGGTCTGATTATGGGGAATGCGATGGCGCAGCTAAAAGCAGAACTTCCCCATCTGCCGGTTATTGGGCACTGCGGTAACGAAGCGGTGTCTCATTTTTTGACGCATTGGCTGGACAACAACAACCTCCCATATTCCCCCGAATAGTGAGACCCTTCCAGCAAGCCAGACCTCGGTCTGGCTTTTTTTATTTCAGCAGCTCTGCAATCCGGGCTTTCCACGGGGCGATATCGCCGATGTTGGCCTGCACCCACTCCGCATTATAGTAGGTTTCCAGGTAGCGCTCGCCGCTGTCGCACAGCAGGGTGACGATAGAGCCGGTGCGGCCCTCTTCGCGCATGCGTGCGGCAAGCTGCAGTGCGCCCCACATATTTGTGCCCGTCGACGCGCCGACTTTGCGGCCCAGCTGCGTTTCCAGCCAGTGCGCCGTTGCCACGCTTGCGGCATCCGGCACGCGCATCATCTCATCCACTACGTCCGGGATGAACGATGGTTCCACGCGCGGGCGGCCAATCCCTTCAATTTTGCTGCCTACCGGGCTGCGCAGACCGGCATCGCGGTTTTGCCAGTAGTCGAGGAACACGGAGTTCTGCGGATCAACCACCATCAGCTGGGTATCATAGCCCTGGCAGCGAATGTAACGTCCAATAGTGGCTGACGTGCCGCCCGTCCCGGCGCTCATTACAATGTACGACGGAACCGGGTGCGGCTCGTGGGTCATCTGGCGGAAGATACTGTCGGCAATGTTGTTATTGCCGCGCCAGTCCGTCGCGCGCTCGGCGAAGGTAAACTGGTCCATATAGTGGCCGTTGAGCTCGCGGGCCAGCATTTCGGAAGCGGCGTAGATTTCGCATGCGCTTTCCACAAAGTGGCAGCGACCGCCGTAAAATTCGATCTGTTCGATTTTGCGTCTGGCAGTGCAGGAAGGCATCACCGCGATAAACGGCAGGCCCAGCAGGCGAGCAAAATAGGCTTCGGACACCGCCGTTGAACCGGATGAGGATTCAATGATAGTGGTGCCTTCTTTAATCCAGCCGTTACATAAACCGTATAAAAACAGTGAGCGCGCCAGACGATGCTTCAGGCTGCCGGTAGGATGGGTGCTTTCATCTTTCAGATAGAGCTGAATACCGTCAAATCCCGGCAGGGAAAGGCGAATCAGGTGCGTATCTGCCGAGCGCTGATAGTCGGCATTGATTTCGCTGATCGCATGTTTAACCCAAGTGCTATTCATCGTAGTTATCCGTTTGTCATTTTGTGCCTAGGATAGCGAAAAGCACAGAAAAAATTGTTGCTATCTGGCCTTTAAAATAGAATGAAGGGAGAAAAATTTTCTCTGTGAGGTGGCTATGCTAGATAAAATTGACCGCAAGCTCCTGTCATTACTGCAAAGTGACTGTACCCTCTCTTTGCAGGCGCTGGCAGATGCCGTTAATCTGACCACCACGCCGTGCTGGAAGCGCCTCAAGAAGCTTGAGGATGACGGTATTCTGCTGGGACGCGTCGCGTTATTGGATCCCGAAAAACTGGGGCTTGGATTAACGGCGTTTGTCCTGATAAAAACTCAGCATCACAGCAGCGAGTGGTATAGCCGCTTTGTCACGCAGGTGTCCGAAATGCCAGAGGTGCTCGGCTTCTGGCGTATGGCCGGCGAGTACGACTACCTGATGCGCGTTCAGGTCGCAGACATGAAGCGCTATGATGATTTCTACAAGCGACTGGTGAACAGCGTACCGGGGTTATCGGACGTAACCTCAAGCTTCGCCATGGAACAGATTAAATACACCACAGCGTTACCTATTGAATAACTTCGTAAAATACCTTCAGGAACAAACCGCGTGCGATTATTTGCCCAATTAAGCTGGTACTTTCGTCGGGAGTGGCAACGCTATCTCGGCGCCGTATTCCTGCTTATTATCATTGCCATTTTGCAGCTGATCCCGCCGAAAGTGGTGGGATACGTCGTGGATGGCGTCACCGAACAGCATTACACCACCGCACGGGTGTTGATGTGGGTTGGCACGCTGGTGCTGACGGCCGTCATTGTTTATCTGCTGCGCTACGTTTGGCGCGTGCTGCTGTTTGGCGCGTCCTATCAGTTGGCCGTTGAGCTGCGTGAGGATTTTTACCGCCAGCTGAGCCGGCAGCATCCCGAATTTTATCTGCGCCATCGCACCGGTGATCTTATCGCGCGCGCCACTAACGACGTCGATCGCGTGGTCTTTGCCGCCGGGGAAGGGGTGCTGACGCTGGTGGACTCGCTGGTGATGGGCTGCGCGGTGCTGATCGTCATGTCCACGCAGATCAGCTGGCAGTTGACCCTGCTTGCCCTGCTGCCGATGCCGCTGATGGCGCTGGCGATCAATCGCTACGGCGAACAGCTGCACGAACGCTTTAAGCTTGCCCAGGCGGCGTTTTCTTCCCTGAACGACCGCACGCAGGAGAGCATGACCAGCATCCGTATGATTAAAGCGTTTGGTCTGGAAGACCGACAATCCGCGCTGTTTGCGGCCGATGCCGCGGACACGGGAGCGAAGAACATGCGCGTCGCGCGTATTGACGCCCGTTTTGACCCGACGATTTATATCGCGATTGGCATGGCAAACCTGCTGGCGATTGGCGGCGGAAGCTGGATGGTGGTGCAGGGCGCGTTGACCCTGGGGCAACTGACCAGCTTTGCGATGTATCTGGGGCTCATGATCTGGCCGATGCTGGCGCTGGCCTGGATGTTTAACATCGTGGAGCGCGGCAGCGCCGCCTATAGCCGCATTCGCGCCATGCTGGCCGAAGCGCCAGTGGTCAATGACGGGAGCGAAGCGGTACCGGAAGGGCGCGGCGTCATGAAAGTCGACGTCCGTCAGTTTGTCTATCCGCAAACGGAACATCCGGTACTGGAGAACGTTAGCTTTACGCTTCAGCCAGGCCAGATGCTCGGCATCTGCGGCCCGACGGGCGCCGGCAAAAGTACCGTGCTCTCTTTGCTCCAGCGCCACTTTGACGTCACGCAGGGTGATATTCGCTTCCATGATATTCCCCTGACCCGGCTGGTGCTGGATGAGTGGCGAGGCCGTCTGGCGGTGGTGAGCCAGACGCCGTTTCTCTTTTCGGACACCGTGGCGAACAACATTGCCCTCGGACGTCCGTCGGCAACGCAGGAAGAGATAGAGCATGTGGCGCGGTTAGCCAGCGTACATGATGATATTTTGCGTCTGCCGCAGGGCTACGATACGGAAGTCGGGGAGCGGGGCGTCATGCTGTCCGGCGGGCAAAAACAGCGTATCTCCATTGCCCGCGCGCTATTGCTCAATGCGGAAATCCTGATCCTGGACGATGCGCTTTCCGCCGTGGATGGCCGTACCGAGCACCAGATCCTGCATAACCTGCGCCAGTGGGGCGACGGACGCACGGTGATTATCAGCGCCCATCGTTTGTCAGCGCTTACCGAAGCCAGCGAAATACTGGTATTGCAGCACGGGCACGTTGCCCAGCGCGGGCAGCATGAAACGCTTGCGGAGCAGCCGGGTTGGTATCGCGATATGTATCGCTATCAGCAGCTTGAAGCGGCGCTGGACGATGCGCCGGAACACGCAGAGGAGGCCACCCATGCGTAAGCTCGGAACGATGTGGCCGACGCTTAAGCGTCTGCTGGCCTACGGCTCGCCGTGGCGTAAACCGCTCTCCGTGGCCGTGCTTTTACTCTGGATTGCGGCGATTGCCGAGGTGAGCGGCCCGCTGCTCATCAGCTACTTCATCGACAATATGGTCGCTAAAAGCTACCTGCCGCTGGGGCTGGTGGCGGGCTTAGGCGTGGCCTACGTTGGGTTACAGCTGACTGCGGCAGGGCTGCACTATGCCCAGTCTCTGCTGTTCAACCGTGCAGCCGTGGGCGTTGTACAGCAGCTGCGTACGGACGTGATGGACGCCGCGCTTCGCCAGCCGCTCAGCGAGTTTGATACTCAGCCGGTCGGGCAGGTGATTTCGCGGGTGACCAACGATACGGAGGTGATCCGCGATCTGTACGTCACCGTGGTGGCAACCGTGTTGCGCAGCGCAGCGCTGATTGGCGCGATGCTGGTGGCGATGTTCAGCCTCGACTGGCGCATGGCGCTGGTGGCAATCACTATCTTCCCGGCGGTGCTGATCGTGATGGTTATCTATCAACGCTACAGCACGCCGATTGTCCGTCGGGTGCGCACCTACCTGGCCGACATCAATGATGGCTTCAACGAAGTGATCAACGGCATGAGCGTCATCCAGCAGTTCCGCCAGCAGGCGCGTTTTGGCGAGCGGATGGGCGAAGCCAGCCGTTCGCACTACATGGCGCGCATGCAGACCCTGCGGCTTGATGGGTTCCTGTTACGCCCGCTGCTGAGCCTCTTCTCCGCGCTGGTGCTTTGCGGGCTGCTGATGCTCTTTGGCCTGACCACACGAGGAACCATTGAGGTTGGCGTTTTATACGCCTTTATCAGCTACCTTGGCCGCCTTAACGAACCCCTGATTGAGCTGACGACACAACAGTCGATGCTCCAACAGGCCGTGGTGGCAGGGGAGCGCGTGTTCGAGCTGATGGACAGGCCGCGTCAGACCTACGGCGACGACGAGCGTCCTTTGCAAAGCGGGGCCATTGCCTTTGATAACGTCTCCTTTGCCTATCGCGACGACCAGCTGGTGCTGCAGGACATCACGCTTGATGTTCCTTCACGCGGGTTCGTGGCGCTGGTGGGGCATACCGGCAGCGGTAAGAGCACGCTCGCCAGCCTGTTAATGGGGTATTACCCGGTCAGCCGGGGGCAAATCCGTCTCGACGGACGCCCGCTCGCGGCTCTCAGTCACGGTGTGTTACGCAAAGGCGTTGCGATGGTGCAGCAGGATCCGGTCGTGCTGGCCGATACCTTCTACGCCAACGTGACCCTGGGGCGAGACTACTCTCAGGAGCAGGTCTGGGAGGTGCTGGAGAAAGTGCAGCTGGCAGCCCTGGCGCGCGGGTTTAGCGACGGGATCAATACGAAACTCGGCGAGCAGGGGAACAATCTCTCCGTAGGACAAAAGCAGCTCCTGGCGCTGGCGCGGGTGCTCATTGAAACGCCGCAGATACTGATTCTGGATGAAGCCACGGCCAGCATTGACTCCGGCACCGAGCAGGCCATCCAGCAGGCGCTGGCCGCCGTCCGCGACCATACGACGCTGGTGGTGATTGCTCACCGACTTTCGACCATCGTTGACGCGGACACCATTCTGGTGCTGCATCGCGGACAGGCCGTTGAGCGCGGTACGCACCGCGAACTGCTGGAAGCAAAAGGGCGCTACTGGCAGATGTATCAGCTGCAGCTGGCGGGCGAAGAGCTGGCGGCCAGCGTGCGCGATGAAGAGTCGCTTAGCGCCTGATGCACTAAAATGAGGCGACGCGCTAACAGTCATTCCTGTTGGTGCAAAACTGAAACGCACCCTGCACCGGCATGGTGCGTTTTTTTTCACCGGTGCGTTTAGCAGGCGCGCGTAACGCTCATCGCACCGCTATTCCCTCTGGTTTTCATTTCTGGCACACCCCTTGCAATACCTTCTACGTTAGCTGCGGCCATTACCGAATTCTGACTGGAGGGGATCTATGAAGCTGGTTACGGTTGTAATCAAACCATTCAAACTCGAAGACGTGCGTGAAGCGCTCTCTTCAATGGGTATTCAGGGACTGACTGTCACCGAAGTGAAAGGCTTTGGTCGTCAGAAGGGTCATGCCGAGCTTTATCGCGGGGCGGAATACAGCGTTAACTTTCTGCCAAAAGTAAAAATTGATGTCGCGATTGCTGACGATCAGCTTGATGAAGTCATTGATGTCATTAGCAAAGCGGCCTACACCGGCAAAATTGGCGACGGCAAAATTTTCGTTGCCGAACTGCAGCGCGTCATTCGCATCCGTACCGGCGAATCTGACGAAGCGGCACTGTAATTAACGCCTGGCACACAGTGATAGGGATCGAGAAAATGAAGATAGCAACACTTAAAACGGGTCTGGGTTCGCTGGCACTGCTGCCGGGCCTGGCGCTGGCTGCTGCACCTGCGGTGGCAGACAAAGCCGATAACGCCTTTATGATGATCAGCACCGCGCTGGTGCTGTTCATGTCCATTCCGGGCATTGCGCTGTTCTACGGCGGTCTGATCCGTGGCAAAAACGTTCTCTCCATGCTGACGCAGGTTGCCGTAACGTTCGCGCTGGTCTGCGTGCTGTGGGTGGTTTACGGTTACTCGCTGGCTTTCGGTACCGGCAACGCGTTCTTTGGTAACTTCGACTGGGTGATGCTGAAAAATATTGAGCTGACCGCGCTGATGGGCAGCTTCTACCAGTATATTCACGTTGCTTTCCAGGGCTCGTTCGCCTGTATTACCGTCGGGCTGATTGTGGGCGCGCTCGCCGAACGTATTCGTTTCTCAGCGGTCCTGATTTTCGTGGTGGTCTGGCTGACGCTCTCCTATGTGCCGATTGCGCACATGGTCTGGGGTGGCGGTCTGCTGGCAACACACGGCGCGCTGGACTTCGCGGGCGGTACCGTTGTGCACATTAACGCCGCGGTAGCGGGCCTGGTTGGCGCATACCTGATTGGCAAACGCGTGGGCTTTGGTAAAGAAGCATTCAAACCGCACAACCTGCCGATGGTCTTTACCGGTACCGCGATCCTCTACTTTGGCTGGTTTGGCTTCAACGCCGGCTCAGCAAGTGCCGCGAACGAAATCGCCGCGCTGGCCTTCGTGAACACCGTTGTGGCCACGGCGGGTGCAATCCTCTCCTGGGTCTTTGGCGAGTGGGCGGTGCGCGGTAAACCTTCTCTGCTGGGTGCCTGTTCGGGGGCGATTGCCGGTCTGGTCGGTATCACTCCAGCGTGTGGTTATGTTGGTGTGGGTGGCGCGCTGCTGGTCGGCCTGGTGTCGGGTCTGGCGGGGCTGTGGGGCGTGACGGCGCTGAAGCGTATTCTGCGCGTTGATGACCCTTGCGATGTGTTTGGCGTGCACGGCGTGTGCGGCATTGTCGGCTGTATCATGACCGGTATCTTCGCAGCGAAATCGCTGGGTGGCGTGGGCTACGCAGAAGGCGTCACCATGGCCCATCAGGTGCTGGTGCAGCTGGAAAGTATTGCTGTCACCGTGGTGTGGTCTGCCGTTGTCGCTTTCATTGGCTACAAACTGGCGGACATGACGGTTGGGCTGCGCGTACCGGAAGAGCAGGAACGCGAAGGTCTGGACGTCAACAGCCACGGCGAGAATGCGTATAACGCCTAAGGTAAAAGCAAAACGGCAACTTCGGTTGCCGTTTTTAGTGTGTATACCCTCTCCCCGTGGGAGAGGGCCAGGGTGAGGGCAACATCAACCTCTATTACGCATCACCCCTTCCTGCACCGTCGAGGCGACCAGCACGCCATCCTGCGTATAAAACTCTCCACGCACAAAGCCGCGAGCGCTTGATGCCGACGTACTCTCCACGCTGTAGAGTAGCCACTCGTTCATGTTGAACGGACGGTGGAACCACATGGAGTGGTCGATCGTCGCGACCTGCATCCCTTTTTCGAGAAACCCGACGCCGTGCGGCTGCAGCGCCACCGGCAGGAAGTTGAAATCTGACGCATAGCCCAGCAGATACTGATGCACGTGGAAGTCCTCAGACACCGTACCGTTAGCCCGGATCCAGACCTGGCGCTTCGGTTCCGCGGTGTGGCCTTTCATCGGGTTGTGGAACTCGACGGGGCGGATCTCAAGCGGCTTATCGCAGAGAAACTTCTCTTTGACCTGTGGCGGAAGCAGATGCGCCAGCGCACGGGCGATATCGGTCTCTGATTTGAGCTCGTCTGGCGACGGCGCCGGGGGCATCACTTTCTGGTGCTCGTAGCCGGGTTCTGGAGCCTGGAAAGAGGCCGTCATGTAAAAGATCGGCTTACCGTTCTGGATAGCCGCGACGCGGCGCGCGCTGAAGCTGTTGCCATCTCTCAGGACTTCAACGTCATAGACGATCGGTTTTGCGCTGTCGCCGGGGCGTAAGAAGTAGCTGTGGAATGAGTGCACCAGACGGTCTGCCGGGACAGTCTCCTTTGCTGCGTACAGCGCTTGTCCAACGACTTGCCCGCCGAAGACCTGGCGTAAGCCTAAATCTTCGCTCTGTCCGCGAAAGAGTCCTTCCTCAATTTTTTCCAGATTCAATAATGTCAGCAGATTGTTCAGTGCCTGACTCATAG
This sequence comes from Enterobacter sp. FW301-JW81, assembly GCF_058788735.1. Taxonomy (NCBI): domain Bacteria; kingdom Pseudomonadati; phylum Pseudomonadota; class Gammaproteobacteria; order Enterobacterales; family Enterobacteriaceae; genus Enterobacter; species Enterobacter sp. FW301-JW81. The sequence goes on from NZ_JBYTBA010000005.1 coordinate 169,800, forward strand.
TTGTCCTCAATAAACGCCGTAGCGAAAGATAGGCAGAGTATAACGCAGAAATGAAAGTGGTCCGATGGGTAGAATAATCTGAATATCGGGACGATTTCAGGCATTAATCAGTGATTTGTGCCACACTTGTATACGTTATGTGATTGAAACGACATCGGATGGGATCGATCCCGCTGGTGCATTGATGATAAGGAGACTTCAATGAAACTCGTGCCCATGCTAAGTGGTGTAGCTATTGCGGTGGCGTTGTCCGCCTGTGCCGGTAAGAGCGCCCAGGTGCCTGTACCAGCAGCCGATCCGAACGGGATTAATACCCTTTCACAGCAATCCATTCAGCAGCCTAACGTTTCCGGTACCATCTGGATTAAACAGAAAGTCGCGTTACCGCCGGATGCGGTATTAACGGTGACGCTGTCTGATGCTTCCCTGGCCGACGCGCCATCGAAGGTTGTGGCCCAGCGCGCCGTCCGTACTGAAGGTAAGCAGGCGCCGTTTAGCTTCGTATTACCGTATAACCCATCGGACGTGCAGCCTAATGCCCGTATCCTGCTGAGTGCAGCGGTAACGATCAACGGTAAGCTGGTGTTTATCACCGATACGGTCCAGGAAGCGATCAACAACGGTGGAACAAAAGTCGACCTGAACCTTGTGCCTGTGCAGCAGACCGAAGTGCCGGTCGCGCCGCAGACCAATCAGCCGTCCCTGCCAACCCCACCAACTCAGATGTAATGATTGTGTTCCCCCTCTCCTCCGGGAGAGGGGGATCAATACACCCAGCGGTACTTCTGCAAATCGATTTGCCCTGACCCTGATACCTGCACCCCTTCTGAAAGTAACGCCTGACGCTGACGCTGGAGATCCGGTCCGGTGAGCGAGATGGCGCCATGTCGATTCACCACCCGATGCCAGGGCAACGTGCTTCCTTCCGGTAGCCGTTTCAAAACGCCGCCGACCTGTCGCGCCGCGCGCGGAGAACCGGCCAGGCGTGCGACTTCACCATAGGTGGTAACATAGCCTTCAGGGATTGAAGCCACGATTTGCCATACGCGCTGTGGAAAGGAGTCGTGCTCGTCCATACCTTCACCTGTGGGGATGTTCTGGAGAGCCATGGTAAACGAAGATCGTGATGATTGCTGCGCCTGTTTGCGCAAGAAACCAGCATCCGGTTCCTGGCAGCTTGCAATTGGGCGTTAGCATAGGGATAATGCGCCAGCGCGTTGGTTATCAACGCTCTCAATGGGGGCTCTGTTGGTTCTCCCGCAACGCTACTCTGTTCACCAGGTCAGGTCCGGAAGGAAGCAGCCAGGGCAGACGACGTGTGTGCCGGGATGTAGCTGGCAGGGCCCCCACCCATTTCTGGACTCATACCTTCTTCCCTGTTTTTTACCCTTCCTTTAGCGTTATTCCACAATAAGATTAAGCTTATATCGTGTAATATATATTTCATCGCTTTGAAATATTACTGTCATAAACCTGTAATAATAGACTGCCATTTTATATTCGGATGTCTATTTTCTACCATAATTCAAAAAAATATATATCTGGATAACATTGTTAACTTCGTGTATTAAATAAAGTACTTATTCCGAAGGGAAGTGACAAACATGGCTACAGCGGTATTAAACGTTAAGATCGATGACGCGCTAAAAGAAAGACTTCGCCACTATGCGGAAGACAATAACGAGAATTTAAGCGTGACGACAGAGAAACTGCTGCTGCTGGCGTTTGAAGCAGTAGAAGAGGCGGGAGTATCGGAAGAGGATATTGATAATCAGCATACGGAAGAAGAGAGCGTTTCTCCTTTTACTCCTAAAGAAATCAAAGCGCTACGTAAACTTCTGAAGAAGAGAAAATGAAACAACAACTGTCAACTGCCAGTGACTACAAAGAAGCCTGCGATCTGTTGCGTTCAGGCTACGTGAAGCATGTACGTCTTGGCTGGAATGTCGGAAGTGATGAGTTCTTTCGTATTGCGTCTGACTGGTGTGATACCGGCGCAAAAATAAAGAAAGATGGTGAAAACTTTGTTATTTCACTAAAAGGTTTTCCTATTCCTGCTCAGCATTAACTTCAGAACGGTGAAAACTGCTGACTGCCTCCGTGACAGTCAGCAGTTTTTATTTTTTTATGATCGCCTTCAAACTTTTCAATATTAAATCACGCTGCGTTTTACCGATGGCACGTTTTTATTCAAAGCAAGCCATAGCGGTTTGATCCTCAGCAGCGCCTGCTCAAGCTCTGTCGGTTCGAGCGAGAAGGGCATCCGTAAATAGCGGTCAAACGCGCCAGATAAACCAAAGCGCGTCCCGGTCCCCAGATTAATCCCCAGAATTTCAGCCCGCGCGGCAAGCTGAGTCGCCAGCATGCCCGGGAGTTCTATCCAGTAAGAGAGCCCGCCCTCCGCTTCATGGAACGTCCACTCCGGAAAATGTTCGCGCAACAGTTCACCGCACCGATCGCGTCGTTCCGCCAGCATCTTCCGGCGCGCGGGCAGAAACGTCTCGCTGTTATTCATGAGCCACAGCATCGCCAGCTGTTCCAGCAGCGGCGATCCTAAATCCAGGGTGTCTCGCGTCTGGGCGAGCGTGGCGATAGTACGCGAGGAGGCGCGGATCCAGCCGAGACGCAGCCCTCCCCAAAAGCTTTTTCCCGCAGAGCCTAACGTAATGACGGTGGCCTGCGGGTTAAAGGAGGCCAGCGGCGGCGGGGGAGGCGAGTCAAACCAGAGATCCACCATCGTCTCATCCACCACCAGCGCCGTACGGGTTTGCGCAGCAATATCGGTGATGGCCTGACGGGTAGCGATATCCATGCATCGCCCGGTTGGGTTATGAAAATCTGGCATCAGATACGCCAGCCGCGGCGCGGTCTGGGCAAGCGTTGCCGCGAAGCCGTCCGTATCCCAGCCGGTCTCCGGCAGCGACACACCCACGGGCCGACACTGCGCCCCCTGAATGGCGGCAATCGCCAGCGGGTAGGTGGGATGGTCAACCACGACGCGATCCCCCGGCCCGGTCATCATCCGCAGCACCAGCGCAAAGCCGCTGACGGCGCCATTAACCACCATCACTTCCTCCGCGCGGGTGGGAAGACCGCGTGCGGTATAGCGCGCAGCGATGGCCTCCCGCAGCGCCAGCAGCCCAAGCTGATCGTAGCCCGTCAGCGAAAGGTGCTGCGTAATGGCCGTGAGCGCATGGGTATACGCCTGGTGGATCTCCGGCCCGGCATTCAGTGCGGCTGTGGAGAGATCCAGCGCGGCACTCGCTGCTGAAAGGGTAGGAACGGCGCGCGTGTCCGGGAGGATCACGCGCGACCCGCTGCCGTGACGGCTTTCCAGGTAACCCTCCTCACGCAGATGGGCGAGGGCGCTGCTGACGGTGGTCCGGCTTACGTCCAGCGCAGAGGCCAGCTCACGCTCGCCCGGCAGCCGCGTATTCAGCGCCAGCCGGCCATCAAGGATTAACAGACGCAATGCATCGGCCAGCTGACGCCAGAGCGGAGTGCGGGACGAGGTTTGCTGCCAGTGGCCTAAAAGGCGTATCAGAGACTGGCTTCCGAAGCGGCGTGATGACATATGCAGTCCACTATTTGAAAACTGGACATTAATCATAGTGCCATTTTAGGTCAGGATGAAAGCCTGGTTCACTGGAGAAGATAAAAATGGTGCGTCGTTTGCTGCAACTTTATGTCGGTTTAGGGCTGTATGGCCTTTCCACCGCGATGTTTATTCGTTCCGATTTGGGCGTCGATCCGTGGGATGTGTTTCATCTTGGGGTAGGGATGCAGCTGGGGATGAGCATCGGGACGGTGATCATTTTAGTCGGCGCTGCGGTACTGCTGCTGTGGATCCCACTGCGTCAGATGCCGGGGCTGGGCACGATCAGCAATGTGATTTGTATCGGTCTGGCGGCGGACGCCAGCATGGCCTTTATCCCTGAACTGAGTTCCTTGCCCCTTCGCATCACGCTGCTGGTCGGGGGCATCGTGATGAACGCGATTGCGACCAGCATGTACATCGGTGCCGGTTTCGGGCCTGGTCCGCGCGACGGTCTGATGACCGGCATTCATGCCCGGCTGGGATGGTCCATTCGCAGCGTGCGTACCTCTATTGAGATGTCTGTCCTGCTGATTGGCTGCGTGCTTGGCGGCACGTTTGGGGTGGGAACCGTATTGTATGCCCTGACCATTGGCCCGCTTATCCAGCTCTGTCTGCCCTGGTTCCGCCAGAAGCCGCGCATTGCGGAAATTCCTCAGCCGGAGCGGGTTGTCTAATTTTGCGAAGCGCTCACATGCTTTAATGGCGTCGCTGTGCCAGAATAGGAACTCCCAAACACGCGATGCCAGAATGCATGAAAGCTATCACTCTCTATGATGTCGCCCTCCTTGCGGGGGTTTCTTATCAGACCGTCTCCCGCGTCATTAACGACGCGGAGCATGTGTCTGCCCGCACGCGGGAAAAGGTGCAGCAGGCGATGGCGGAGCTGCACTACGTTCCTAACCTTCGCGCGCAGCAGCTGGCGGGCAAACGCACCCGAACGCTGGGGCTCATCACCACCGATCTGGCTCTGCACGCGCCTTCGCAAATTGTCTCAGCGGTAAAATCCCGTGCCGCCGAAAAGGGGGCGAGCGTCCTCATTTCCATGGTGGAGCAGCCGCAGCAGTGTCAGGCCGCGCTTCAGGCGCTGCTGGCGCAGCGCGTGGAGGCCCTGCTGGTGAATGTTCCGCTTGACGATGAACATGCCGAACAGCTCAGGGCCCTGGCGTCGCCTGTCCCGGTGCTGTTCCTTGATGTATCGCCCTCCGCGCAGGTAAACAGCCTGGTGTTTAACGCAGAACAGGGCGCGCGTCTGGGCGTTGAGCATCTGCTTTCACTGGGGCATCAGCGCATTGCCCTGCTGAGCGGGCCGGAAAGCTCGGTTTCTGCGCGGGCGCGTCTGGCGGGTTGGAAAGCCGCCCTGGCACGCGCGGATCTTGACGCCGCTGCGGTTGCCTTCGGTGACTGGAGCGCGGCCTGCGGATATGAGAAGGGGCATCTGCTGCTGTCTGGGGCGGTCTTACCGGATGCGATTCTGGTGGCGAACGATCAAATGGCGCTTGGGGTGATGCGCGCCTGTGCGGAAAAAGGGATAGCGGTTCCGGGCCAGATTTCCGTGGTCGGGTTCGACGATACGGCTGACAGCGCCTGGTTCTCCCCGCCGCTGACGACCATTCGTCAGGCCTTTCGCGACGCGGGCGAACGCAGCGTGGAGTGGCTGCTGGCGCCCTCCGGAGGCGAAGCGTGCTGGCAGGTTCAGCTGCCGGTTACGCTGGTTACCCGCCATTCCAGCGCGCGCCATTCACCCCGGCAGGCCGAACAAGAGGAGCTGGCGCGGCAGCTCAGAAGCCTGGCGCTGATGGCCGAGCAGCTTGCCCGCAAATAGGACTTTTGTGATCTGACTCGCTACCCCGCGATCGAACGCTTTACCGTCGCCGATCGCCAGGGCATGTTAACCAAAATTGTGAGCGCTTCGCAAAGAGGTTGATATGTCCAATACCCCATCGCTGACCCTCAGCGCCATCCTGGCCCGACGAGACTGGGAAAATCCGGGAGTTACCCAATGGAACCGCCTGGCCGCACACGCGCCGTTACACAGCTGGCGTAATGAACAATCCGCCCGGGACGACGCCGGATCCGCCAGCAGGCATAGTCTTAACGGGGTGTGGCGATTCAGTTTTTTTGCGGCACCCGAGCAGGTTCCTCAGGCATGGGTAGCCGAAGATTGCGCCGATGCCGTTGCAATGCCCGTGCCGTCTAACTGGCAGATGCAGGGGTTCGATACGCCCATCTACACCAACGTGACCTATCCCATACCCGTTAACCCGCCTTTTGTGCCGCAAGAAAACCCTACCGGCTGTTACTCGCTCACATTTAACGTAGAGGACGCCTGGTTACAGGGCGGGCAAACCCGCATTATCTTTGACGGTGTGAACTCGGCGTTTCATCTGTGGTGCAACGGAGAGTGGATAGGCTATTCCCAGGACAGTCGGCTGCCCGCCGAATTTGACCTCTCGGCGGCATTGCGCCCCGGGCAGAACCGCCTGGCGGTCATGGTATTGCGCTGGTGCGACGGCAGCTATCTGGAAGATCAGGACATGTGGCGCATGAGCGGCATTTTCCGCGATGTGACGCTGCTGCATAAACCCGAGACGCAGATTGCCGATTATCACGTCGTGACAGACCTGAATACGGAGCTGGACCGCGCGGCGCTGAAGGTTGACGTCTCCCTGCAGGGAGCGCAATTTTCAGCGTGTGAAGTGGCCTTTACCCTGTGGCGCAAGGGGGAGAAATGCGCCAGCGTAGTTCAGCGTCCGGGGTCGGCCATTGTTGACGAACGCGGCAGCTGGGCCGAGCGCTTAACGGCAACGATCCCCGTTGAGGCCCCTGCGCTCTGGAGCGCGGAAACGCCGGAGCTGTATCGCCTGACGATTGCGCTGCTTAACCCGCAGGGGGAAATGCTGGAGATTGAGGCGTGCGACGTGGGCTTCCGCCGGGTTGAAATCAGCAACGGCCTGCTGAAGCTTAACGGTAAGCCGCTGCTGATCCGCGGGGTTAACCGGCACGAGCATCATCCGGAAAACGGCCAGGTGATGGACGAAGCGACAATGCGTCGCGATATCGAAATCATGAAGCAGCACAACTTCAACGCCGTGCGCTGCTCGCACTACCCGAACCATCCGCTGTGGTACCGGCTTTGCGATCGCTACGGGCTGTACGTCGTTGACGAGGCCAATATCGAAACCCACGGCATGGTGCCGATGAGCCGCCTTGCTGACGATCCGCGCTGGCTGCCCGCCATGAGCGAGCGCGTGACCCGCATGGTGCAGCGCGATCGTAATCATCCCTCAATTATCATCTGGTCGCTGGGTAATGAGTCTGGCCACGGCGCTAACCACGATGCATTGTACCGCTGGGTGAAGTCCACCGATCCGACGCGCCCGGTGCAATACGAAGGCGGAGGGGCAAATACGGCGGCGACCGACATCGTCTGCCCGATGTACGCCCGGGTCGATCGGGATCAGCCCTTCCCGGCGGTGCCGAAATGGTCAATCAAAAAGTGGATCGGCATGCCGGACGAAACGCGTCCGCTGATCCTCTGCGAATACGCCCACGCGATGGGTAACAGCTTCGGTGGGTTCGCGAAATACTGGCAGGCGTTTCGCAGCCATCCTCGCCTGCAGGGAGGGTTTGTCTGGGACTGGGTCGATCAGGCGTTGACGAAGAAAGACGAAAACGGCAACGCGTTCTGGGCCTACGGCGGGGACTTTGGCGACAAACCGAACGATCGGCAGTTCTGCCTCAATGGCCTGGTCTTCCCCGATCGCACGCCGCACCCGGCGCTGTACGAAGCGCAACGCGCGCAGCAGTTTTTTACCTTTACCCGGGTGAGCACGTCTCCGCTGGTGATAGAGGTACAAAGCGGCTACCTTTTCCGCCGCACCGATAACGAAGTGCTGAGATGGACGGTTGCCCGCGACGGGGAAACGCTGGCCTCAGGCGAGGTGACGCTCGCGATGACGCCTGGAGGCACTCAGCGTCTGGAGATTGCCCTGCCAGAGATGACGGCTGAACCGGGAGAGGTCTGGCTGAACGTTGAAGTTCGCCAGCCCCGGGCAACGCCGTGGTCACCGGCTAACCATCGCTGCGCGTGGGAGCAGTGGCCGCTTCCGGCTCCGCTCTTTATTGCGCCGCCAGCGCCTGCGGGCGAGCCGCCGGTTTTGACGCAGAACGAGCGCATGCTGGAGGTCACGCATCGTCAACAGCGCTGGCAGTTCGATCTCACCACGGGCAACCTGACGCAATGGTGGCGCGAGGGGGGGGAAACGCTGCTCGCACCGGTGACGGATAACGTGAGCCGCGCACCGCTGGACAACGACATTGGCGTGAGTGAAGCGACGAAGATCGATCCGAACGCGTGGGTTGAGCGCTGGAAAGCGGCGGGCATGTACGATTACACCTCGCGCGTTCTGCACTGTGAGGCAGAGCAGCATGCGGGCGAGGTGGTGGTGACTACCCTGCACGTCGGGGAGTATCACGGTAAAGCGCTGTTCCTGAGCCGCAAAACCTGGCGGGTGGACGACCAGGGGAGGCTGCACGGTGATATTCAGGTTGATGTTGCGTCTGATATTCCGGAACCCGCGCGCGTAGGCCTGAGCGTTCATCTTGCCGAAACGCCGGAAGACGTTCACTGGCTGGGGCTGGGGCCGCATGAAAACTATCCTGACAGAAAGCTGGCGGCAGAGCAGGGGCGCTGGACATTACCTCTGGAGGCCATGCATACGCCGTATATCTTCCCGACGGAAAATGGTTTGCGCTGCGATACCCGGGAACTCGTGCTGGGTGCGCATCAGCTGAATGGCGCGTTCCATTTCTCGGTGAGCCGCTACGGCCAGCAGCAGCTGCGTGAGACAAGCCATCATCATCTGTTGAAGAAAGAGCCGGGAAGTTGGCTCTGCCTCGATGCGTTCCATATGGGCGTGGGCGGCGACGACTCCTGGAGCCCCAGCGTCTCGCCAGAATTTATCCTCCAGCAACGCCAGCTTCGTTATACCTTCAGCTGGCAGCAGCGCCTTAACTGACCATTGAGATGCGGCCACACGGCGTGGCCGCATGCTTACGCCAGAATTCCGCTCAGGCCATGCAGGCTCATGTAAATTCCTACCATGATAATCAGTGCCGCTGAGATCCACGGCGCTTTGCGGGAAAATTCGCTAAATCCGGGCCAGCGTTTTGTCGCATGTTTGAGGCTTAAGGCAGCAATCGCGCCGGAAGCGACCAGGGTAATCGCCAGACCAATACTGAAGCTGAACACCAGCGTCGCGCCAAGGGCAAAATGCTTAAGCTGCAGGCAGATGAGCAGCACGGTGATGGACGCCGGGCAGGGAATAAGCCCGCCGGTCAGGCCAAACATCGCTATCTGTCCGGTGGTGACGTTTTGACCGTTGAAACGCCGGTTAATATCCTGCGCGTGCGCGCGCTGGTGGGCGTCCTGCCACTCCTCTTCATCCAGCAGGCGGTCGTGATGGTGGTCGTGGTCGTGATGACGATCGTGATGGTGGTCATGGTCATGATCGTGATGATGATCGTGCGGCTGGCTCTCTTTCCAGGTGCGCCACGCCATCCACAGGGCGATCAGGACGATCAACACTCCAGAGATCAGCTGGAACCACGGTTCTGAGGTATGCGCATCCCAGCCCCGACCAAACCACAATCCTGCCATGGCAATAATCCACACCACCGCCGTATGGGAAAGCGTTGCCGCCAGACCGAGCAGTACCGCCTGTTTCAGCGTGCCGCGGATAGCCACAATAAAGGCGGCCATCATTGTTTTTGAGTGGCCCGGCTCCAGGCCATGTAATGCACCGAGCAGAATAGCGCTGGGGACAAACAGCCAGGCATTGCCCTGCTGCAGGAGTGAAGCAAAATCGTTCATGGGAAATTCCGGAGTGGAAAGCGTGCCCCGATACTACTCCCCCCCAGTAGGTTAATACTACCCCCCAGTAGAAAAATACTCAGGGGGAGTAGAGCGTGATATGCTTTCAAAGCCAAAAAGAGAGGGGATGCAGAGATGTCACATACCGTTCGCGACAAGAAAATGTTATTGACTCGCCTGAAGAAAATTCAGGGGCAGAGTAACGCTCTGGAGAAAATGCTGAATAGCGATCACGAATGTGCCGAGGTGTTACAGCAGCTGGCGGCGATCCGCGGGGCGGTCAACGGCATGATGATGCAGGTGATCGAAGGGCATTTGACCGATCACGTGGTGAAAGAGCCTGAAGAAGCGCAGCGTGAAGCCGATCTTGGCGTAGTGCTGCAGGTGATCAAATCCTATCTTAAGTAGAGTGCGTTTCGAGGTTATTTTCGGCCCAAAGAATAAATTCCGTTTTGGGCAGCGCTTTGCTGTAGTACCAACCCTGCCCATACTGCACGCCGTGCCGGTGCAGCCAGGCGAGCTGTCCTGCGGTCTCGACACCCTCCGCTACCATCGCCAGCTTCAGCGACTTCGCCATTTCAATAATGTGCGGCGTCACGTTTTTATACTCCAGCGCGTCCACGAACGATTTATCAATTTTGAGCGTGTCGACATCCAGATCTTGCAGATAGCTCAGGCTGGAATAGCCCGTGCCAAAATCATCAATATAGACAGGGTGGCCCGCGCGACGGAATGCGGCGATAGCCGGTGCGCTAATCTGGGGATCGGCAAAGCCGCGTTCGGTTAACTCAAGGGCGATCTGTTTGGGATGGACCTTCCACTTATTCAGCAACTGGCTCAGCAGAGCCGGCAGCGTGCCGGAGGTTAAATCGGCGGGCGCGAGGTTGATGGAGATGTGCTGATCGTCGTGAAGGTGCAGCCAGCCGCCCATATCTTCAAATACTTTTTCGATGACTAACTGCGTTAGCTGCGAGATGAGCCCCGTTTGCTCAGCAAGAGGAACAAAGATGTCAGGTGAAAGGCTGCTTCCGTCTGGCTGGGGCCAGCGCGTCAGCGCCTCGGCGCCCACAATTTTTCCGCTACACAGCGCCACGATGGGCTGATAGTGAACCACAAAATCGCGGCTGTTAATGGCGTCAAGCAGGCGATTGCGCGGCGACTGTATACGGCGCAGGATCCGCAGGACAAAGAGCGCGGCAAGCAGGCTCATCAGGATGCCAAAGGGCAGCCATAGCAGCAGCTGCCGGTGCCAGGTTTCAGCCAGCGGCTTGAGCGTCGCCCATGCAACGACGGTAAATCCCAGCTCAGGAACGGGCTTCATCACGTACATTGAGCCGTTGTACTGGACGCTTCTCACTTCATGACCCTCGATCGTGTCACGGATATGCGGATCGAGCTTATTGCTGCTGGCGAATATGCGGTGGGTTGTACTTCCTACCAGTGCGGCGTCAATCGCTATCTCACCGAAAGGGATCACATCCACCAGTGAGGCTGGATCGACCATGACAAGATAATGACCTTTTCCCAGCACGGCCATGTAGCGGTTAAACCCAAGATCGTTTTGCGTGGTCAGCCATGCGCTGTAGCCATCTTCAGTAATGCGCATCGGCGGCGGGAAAGGGGCCGCGTGGCTGGTTTGCTCCAGGGAGGAGCAGAGCGGTTTAAGGTTATCGATATAAATCACTTCCTGGACATATCGCCACGAGAAAGCGACGCGGCGCATCTCTCTTAACTGCAGAGGGCTACACGGCACGCCCTCAAAGGCCTCCAGGTGATTGAGCGCTTCTTTTGCCTGCTCCACGACCCTGTCTGTTCGTACCAGCACGCGTGAGGCATAGTTATCCAGCGCATCGACAAATTTATCTTCCGCCTGACGATGGGCCAGCCAGATGCTAAGGCAAATGGGGACCAGCACGGAAAAGATAAGTACGCCAGTCACCAGACTGACCAGATGTCGAGTTTTCATGCTGTCGTTTCCTTCCTCGTATACCCGTTCCTGGGCACTGAGTTCCCTGCCTGAAGAGAAAGATTTTACCGCGAAATGATATAGTTATAGCACGTGGTTGGCCTGGCTATCATTTTATCTCAGGCAAACCCAAAAATATCGGCAGATGAGAGGGGTTGTTTTTTCAGACGAGCCTGGATATTATTTTGTTATGTTATAACAAAACATAAGAGGTTTATGATGAAACCAAATATCCATCCCGCTTATCGTACCGTGGTCTTCCACGACACCAGCGCCAATGAATATTTTAAAGTGGGCTCAACCATTAAGACCGAGCGCGAAATTGAACTCGACGGCGAAACGTATCCGTACATCACCATCGACGTCTCGTCAAAATCGCACCCGTTTTATACCGGTAAGCAGAAAACGTTCTCCACGGATGGCAGCACGGCGCGCTTCCGCAAGCGTTTTGGCGGCTTTCTCAATGCGAAGCGGGGCTAACCATGCAGGTACTTAACTCATTGCGCAGTGCAAAACAGCGTCACCCGGATTGCCAGATAGTCAAACGCAAGGGACGCTTATACGTGATTTGCAAATCCAACCCGCGCTTTAAGGCGGTTCAGGGACGTAAAAAAAGACGCTAAACGCGCGTTTCTCGCCAGCTTTCCAGGGATCTTTTCTGTTTGCCATCGGCAGTAAAATTGTCGGTGGCAAGCCAGCTTTCAAAGGCGCTTGCCAGCGCCGGCCACTCTTTCTCGAGAATCGAAAACCAGTCGGTATCCCGGTTATGACCCTTTATGACCAGCGCCTGGCGAAAACGCCCCTCAAACTGAAAGCCCAGACGCAGTGCTGCTTTGCGGGAAGGCTCGTTCAGGCTGTTGCACTTCCATTCATAGCGGCGGTAGCCAAGGGTATCGAACGCATACCGCATCAGCAGATATTGCGCTTCTGTCGACATGGGCGTGCGGCTTAACAGCGGAGAAAAGTGAACGTGCCCCACTTCCACGACGCCGTTTTTGGGATCGATCCGCATCAGGGACAGCGTCCCGACCGGAGATTGGGTCTGGTTATCGATAACGGTAAAGTGAATGGGATCGGATAACTCACTCACGCTCGCCACCCATCCGGCAAATTCCTCTGCGGTGGCATCGGGCTCGCGCAGTAGCCACGTCCAGCTGCGGGTATCTTCGGCCAGGGAATACGCGGAGAACAGCGCGTCGGCATGCTCAACGCGCAGCGGCTCAAGCCGACAATAGCGACCCTGAAGCACCACTCGGGACGGATGCTGGCGAGGTTGCCAGTCGTGAAGGGGTTCGCCCACTGGCTGTCCGAACTGATTGAATGTCTTCATCTTAATTTCCGTGACGTTGAAAAGAGTTCCAGACTAGTAAATTGCTGGTTCCTAAAAAAGAACCATCAGGCTATGTTTTGATGGTGCCACGAGGAGGTGAGATGAATATACCGGGTGATGAATTTTATACCTTGCTCAATGCAGCCCTGAAAAAACGTGGGGAAGAGACGCTCCAGCGCGCGCTCTATCTTGCTTTGCGGGAGGCCATACTGTGCGGAAGGCTTCGCTCCGGCAGCCAGCTTTCCGGTTCGCGAACGCTGGCTCAGCAGCTCTCCCTTTCCCGCAATACCGTTAATGCAGCGCTGGACCAGCTCACGCTTGAAGGGTATTTGCAGCGTAACCGCCAGGGCACGCGGGTGGCACAGCTCGCTCACCGCGCTGTCGCCCGGACATTGCCGGACCCTACCATCAAACTTGCCAGACGGGTCGGCCTGCTGCCTGCGCAGGTGATCCGGGACACGCCGGTTCTGGCGTTTACCCCAGGAACGCCGGCCATCAACTATTTTCCTCTGCCGCTGTGGCGGCGATTGTACGATCGCGTGATGCGGGAGGAGGGATATGCCCTGTTAGGGTACGGCGACCCGGCCGGTGAGCCATCGCTGCGGGCTGCGATTGCCCGGCACCTGGCTCTGTCCCGCGGCATTGACTGCGACGCCAGCCAGATTGTGATCACGGAAGGGGCGCTTGAGGGCGTTAACCTGTGCACGATGCTGTTGAGTGAGCCAGGCGATGTCGCCTGGGTAGAAAACCCCGGCTATAGCGGGGCAAAGAGCGCGTTTGTTAAAGCCGGCCTGAAAATGACGGGAATACCGGTTGATGAGGAGGGGATGTGCTGGGAAGGGGGGGATGCGCCTTCACCCTCGCTGATTTTTACCTCACCTTCACACCAGTTCCCCTACGGGAGCGTGCTCAGTGCACGGCGGCGCCTGGCGTTGCTGGAGCTGGCCAGACAGCATAACGCGTGGATTATTGAGGACGACTACGACAGCGAGTTCCGCTATACCGGTGAGCCGGTGCCGGCCATGCTGGGAATGGTCGCTAACGCGCCCGTTGTCTATCTCGGGACGTTCAGTAAAACGCTGTTTCCGTCGCTAAGAATGGGGTTCATGGTGCTGCCGCCAGCGCTGGACAAAGCGGCGCGCCCGGCCATCGGCTCGCTGCTGCGCGGTGGGCATCGTGCTGAGCAGCGTACTCTGGCGCTGTTCATTGAAGAAGGTCACTATGCCCGTCATCTTGCCGCCATGCGTCGGCTCTATCGTAAGCGTTACCGCCAGCTGCGGGAGGTGCTGGGCGCGGAGCTACATACGCCGCACCGCATTTTGGCGGGCGAAGGCGGGATGCATCTGACGCTGGCGATAGACGGTATTGACGACCGGGGGCTGGTGGAGAAGGCAAGGGCGTTTCAGCTGGCACCCGCTGCACTGAGCGGGTATTACCTGGAGTCGAAGCAGTGGCAAACCGGTCTGGTTTTAGGCTACGGAAATACCTCTGCTTCTCAGTTTGTGCCGGGGATCCGACGCCTGCAGGCGTTAATTACGCAGCAGCAGGGCGGGAAAGGGTAAAGACGTCATAGAAAGAGAGTTGACCCTTGGTGGAGACCATTTTCTGCAGCTTCTCTTTTTGTTCGGTTTCCACTGCCGGCGAGTGCATGATGCTCTCGATAAGATCCGCAGGCACGTAGCGCGTGTTGTACCATTCGCCGTTATAGCAGACCCGGAAATCGAGGACGTCGATATCTTCGTAACGGTAGCGCGGATTCACGTCGAAAAAGAAAAAGGCGTTAAAGACGACAAACAGCACAACGAGCAGCCAGACGGAGTCCACCAGCGTTTCGGACTTCAGCATCACAATAAGCGTCGCCAGCCAGGCGGCATACATTGCGACAAACAGCCCAGGATGTTTGCGAATAAAGCTAATGCTAAAGCGCGGGCGATTATCGCGCTTTTCGCGGAGGTTAAGATCGTCGATGGTGGCGGTAAGCAGGCGCTGTATCTCGGTCATTATTTGCCTTCATGAGAGTTGACAATACAGGGTGTCTGCCAATTTTAGGGGAGCCATCAGGCTGAAAAAAGTAACAGTCTGGCGCTAAAAGACCATAACAGTTGACTCCCCGGAACCTCACAGCGTTTTGATGATTTTTGCCGGATTGCCGCCAACGACGACGTTTGCCGGGACGTCCTTCGTCACGACGGCACCGGAGGCGACCACCACGTTATCACCGATAGTGACGCCAGGGTTAATGACCGCCCGGCCACCAATCCAGACATTATTACCAATGGTGACGGGTTTTCCAAACTCCACGCCGCTATTACGCTCCTCCGCATCCAGGGGATGGGTGGCCGTGTAAATATGCACACCTGGCGCGAGCATGCAGTTGTCGCCAATATGAACAGGACAGACGTCCAGCATCACGCAATCGAAGTTAGCGTAAAAGTTTGTACCCAGATAAATGTTATATCCATAGTCGCAGCGGAAGCTCGGTTCTATATAAGCCCCTTCGCTTTGCCCCAGAAGCTCCGCCAGAATGTTCTGGCGTTCTGTTTTTTCATCAGGTGCGGTGTGGTTATAGCGGTAAATCAGATGGCGGGCCCGAAGTCGGTCAGCCCGTAATGTTTCATCACCGGGGCGGTAATGTTCACCGGCAATCATTTTCTGTTTTTCTACGCTCATGCGAAACCTCTCTGGATGTCATTACCGCAGGGTAATCGTAACAGGCTGGAAGGGGAACGTTCCCGGAAAGCCGATGTGACTAGCGTCACAACATTGTTGCGGAAGAACACGTTTTACACGGAAACCTGGCCTGGGCACAGGGAGCATAACGGGATAGGTATATATAGCTTAGAACGTGGCGTAGAACTCTACAGACACCCTTCAAACATTAACGGACAAATTTCCACACAGAAGTAGGGATTTTGTCGTACAGCTTATTCATTGTCAGCTCAGCAAGACGATGGTCAGCGGCTGAATAAAATACCGCCAGTTCATTATCAGAAAGCTCGTATTTATTCTTTTCAATGACGCGCTCGAGCGTGTCAATTGACTGACAACGTCGCAAGCGCATCAAATAATCGATCTTTGTGAGTGGTTTATCAGACATAAATTCACCTTAGTAATTGTAATAATTTTAACAGGAAAGACTAACCGGGTTAGCTCTGCTCACGTTGACGAAACAGCGGAATAGCCGGTTTCCCGATTTACGCCATTTTTGCAAATCCTGGGCGTTAATGCCGTAACTGCTGAACAACATAAAGGTGTCGTCCAGGTATTCATCAATTTGCTCAATGAGCTTATTATCTTCATTGTACTTAATTTTATAATTAAGTGCGAAGGTTGCGATATGCTCTATCAGCTCATTCAACTGTAAATTGATGGCAGACGTTGGGTCGTTTACCCAGCCATGGTTACTTTCATCAAGATTGGCAAGGCAGTCATGGTACAAGGATTCGCAGAGAAATTTCAACTGCGCGATATCATGCCTTTTTGGCGAGTACTCGTCCATAGCGCATCCCCTTCTGAGTGATTTCTTACTCACCGAACATCAATGTCGGGATGGATACAACATACTTAGCCGCACGGGTGCTGTGTTCCTGATAACTCTAACTATAAGCCACTCGCTTCAAGATTTCATCGCGCTATTACGAAAAATTACAAATAAAACCGCAGACTGCGAGCGTACAGGCAATTGTTCGTCCAGGACTGAACTTTTTTATCCAAATTAACAATGGATTTTTATCGCTTCCTTACGTTTCATTGGCTTAGCTTAAATGATGAGAAAAGTTCTGATTCGGACTTTTCTTTGTCTGAACTTCTTATTAGGAATATTCCTAATAGCTTAAGCGGGGAAATGAAATTAAAAAAATCCTGAATTCACCGATTAAGTTATCAGTTAATTATGATATGTCTAATTAAGATGGCAGAAAATAAATAGAACTACAATAAGCGTAATTTATGATTTTTTCTGAAAATGAAAAAGGCCGCTAATGCGGCCTTTTTATCATGTGAAACCGGTATCAGTGAGGTTCTACCGAATGACTGTGTTCAACATCTTCATTCTTACGGCTGAAGCGGCGGCGAACCACCACGAAGAACACCGGTACGAAGAAGATAGCCAGTACGGTCGCGGTGATCATACCGCCCATAACGCCTGTACCTACCGCGTTCTGCGCACCGGAACCCGCACCAGAGCTGATAACCAGCGGCAGTACGCCGAGGATAAACGCCAGTGACGTCATCAGGATTGGGCGCAGACGCATACGAACCGCCTCAAGCGTCGCCTCAATCAGGCCTTTGCCTTCTTTCTCCATTAGATCTTTGGCGAATTCAACGATAAGTATCGCGTTCTTCGCCGACAGGCCAATGGTTGTCAGCAGGCCTACCTGGAAGTAAACGTCGTTGGTCAGTCCACGGAACGTTGCCGCAAGCAGCGCACCGATAACCCCGAGTGGAACCACCAGCATTACGGAGAACGGAATCGACCAGCTCTCGTACAGCGCCGCCAGACACAGGAAGACCACAATCAGTGAAATGGCGTACAGGGCAGGGGCCTGGTTACCGGACAGACGTTCCTGATAGGACATACCGGTCCAGTCATAGCCGATACCCGAAGGCAGCTTGCTCGCCAGCTCTTCCATCAGGTTCATGGCTTCACCGGTGCTTCGACCCGGCGCTGCCTGGCCCAGGATCTCCATAGACGGCAGACCGTTATAGCGTTCCAGACGCGGTGAACCGTATTCCCAGCGTGACGTTGAGAACGCCGAGAACGGAACCATCTGACCATTGCTGCCGCGCACGAACCAGTTGTTAATATCGTTCGGCAACATACGGTACTGCGCCTCTGACATCACGTACACTTTCTTCACACGACCGCGGTCGATGAAGTCGTTAACGTAGCTACCGCCCCAGGCTGCGCCCAGCGTGGTATTGATGTCACTGATGGACACGCCCAGCGCCTGGGCTTTCTCCTGGTCGATGTCGATTTTGTACTGCGGCGTATCTTCCAGGCCGTTTGGACGCACGCCGACCAGCAGGTCAGGGTGCTTAGCGACTTCGCCAAACAGCTGGTTACGCGCCTGCGTCAGTTTTTCGTGACCCAGACCGCCCTGGTCAATCAGCTGGAAGTCGAAGCCGGTCGCGGTACCCAGTTCAACAATCGCTGGCAGGTTAAAGGCGAAGACCATCGCATCTTTAATCTGCGAGAAGGTGCCCATTGCACGGCCGGTGATGGCTTCAACCTTGTTCTCTTTGCCCGGACGTTCAGACCAGTCTTTCAGAGAAACGAAGGCAATACCGGTGTTCTGACCGCGACCCGCAAAGCCAAAGCCGTTAACCGCAAACACGGACTCAACGTTGGCTTTCTCTTTGGTGAGGTAGTAATCGGTCATCTCATCCAGCACTTTCTGGGTACGCTCTTGCGACGCACCCGCCGGAAGCTGGGCCATACTCAGGAACACGCCCTGGTCTTCGTCCGGCAGGAAGGAGCTTGGCAGACGAACAAACAGGTAAGCCATGCCCACCACGATGATGATATAGAGCAGCAGGTAACGACCGGTGCTGCGCAGGATGTTGCCTACGCTGTCGGTGTAGTGGTGCGTGCTCTTATCAAACATGCGGTTAAACCAGCCGAAGAACCCTTTATGCTCGCCATGGCCGCCTTTCTGAATCGGCTTCAGCATGGTGGCACACAGGGCTGGCGTCAGAATCAACGCCACCAGTACCGACAGCGCCATCGCAGAAACGATGGTGATGGAGAACTGACGGTAAATCGCACCGGTGGAGCCACCGAAGAAGGCCATCGGGATAAATACCGCAGACAGTACCATCGCGATACCGACCAGCGCGCCCTGGATCTGACCCATTGACTTACGGGTTGCTTCCTTCGGCGGCAGACCTTCCTCCGCCATGACGCGCTCGACGTTCTCTACCACCACGATGGCATCATCCACCAGCAGGCCGATGGCGAGCACCATCCCGAACATCGTCAGGGTGTTTATCGAGTAGCCAAATATCGACAGGATCGCAAAGGTCCCGAGCAATACCACCGGCACGGCAATCGTTGGGATAAGCGTCGCGCGGAAGTTTTGCAGGAACAGGTACATCACCAGGAATACCAGGATGATCGCCTCGACCAGCGTTTTAACCACTTCGTGAATCGAGATTTTGACGAACGGCGTGGTGTCATACGGGTAAACGATTTTCAGACCTGACGGGAAGAACGGTTCCATTCTCTTCAGTTCTGCACGGATGGCCGTAGCGGTGTCCAGGGCGTTAGCGCCTGTCGCCAGTTTGATACCCAGACCAGAAGCCGGCTTGCCGTTGTACTTCGCGATGATGTCGTAGTTCTCACCGCCGAGTTCCACTTTCGCCACGTCGCGCAGGCGAACCTGCGAACCGTCCTGATTCACCTTCAGCAGAATTTTGCTGAACTCATCGGCCGAGGTCAGACGGGTCTGCGCGATGATTGAGGCGTTAAGCTGCTGGCCTTTTACCGGCGGCGTACCGCCTAACTGACCGGCTGCCACCTGGGCGTTCTGCGCTTTAATCGCGCTGATCACGTCAACCGGGGTCAGCTGGAAGTTGTTCAGTTTGTTCGGGTCCATCCAGATACGCATCGCGTACTGGGAACCGAACAGTTGCACGTCACCCACACCGGAAGTACGGCTGATAGCGTCCTTCATATTGGCGCCTACGTAGTCGGAAATATCCTCCTGCGTCATGGTGCCGTTGGTGTTGATAACGCCGACAACCATCAGGAAGCTACTGGACGATTTCTCGACGCTCACGCCCTGCTGTTGTACTTCCTGCGGCAGCAAAGGCATCGCCAGCTGCAGTTTGTTCTGCACCTGAACCTGCGCAATGTCAGCGTCAGTACCTGACTGGAAGGTCAGGGTGATCTGAACTGTACCGGTAGAGTCACTGTTTGAGGACATGTACATCAGGTTATCGATACCGTTCATGTTCTGTTCGATAACCTGAGTGACGGTGTCCTGCACCGTTTTCGCATCAGCCCCCGGGTAGGTTGCGGAAATTGTCACCGCCGGTGGCGCAATCGTTGGATATTGCGCGACAGGCAGCTTCAGGATCGCAAGTCCCCCGGCCAGCATGATGATAATGGCGATCACCCATGCAAATATGGGGCGATCGATAAAGAAATTAGGCATGTCTTAACGGCTCCTGTTTAAGTTAAGACTTGGTTTGTTCTGACTGGCCAGCGGCCGAAGCTTGTTGTTTATCGTCAGATTTCACTTCCTGTGCTTTAACCTGCGCGCCAGGACGAACTTTTTGCAAACCAGTAACAATCACGCGATCGCCATCTTTCAGACCTTCCGTCACCAGCCATTTATCGCCAATCGCCTGGGTAGCGGTGATATTGCGCGTTTCGACTTTGTCATCTGCCCCAACAACCAGTGCGCTCGCATCGCCGCGTGGCGTACGGGTCACACCCTGCTGTGGAACCAGAAGGGCGGTTGGATTCGTTCCTTCTTCCAGACGCGCGCGAACAAACATACCTGGCAGCAGATTTTTGTCAGGGTTCGGGAAAATCGCACGTAAGGTGATGGAACCGGTGGTCTGGTCGACCGTCACGTCAGAGAATTCCAGCGTACCTTCCTGCGGGAACTTGATACCGTCGTTGGTAATCAGCTCCACTTTGGCTTTGCCGTTTTCCTGTTTCAGGGTGCCATTAGCCAGCTCCTGTTTCAGGCGCAGGAAATCATTGCTGGACTGCGTCACGTCGACGTAGATCGGATCAAGCTGCTGCACGGTTGCCAGCGCAGTGGTCTGACCGTTCTGCACCAGTGCCCCTTCCGTGACGGAAGACTTACCAATACGACCGCTAATAGGGGAGGTCACTTTGGTATAGGCCAGGTTAATGCGGGCGGTTTCGACTGCCGCTTTGGCTGCCACTACGGCCGCGTTAGCCTGCTGGGCATCCGCCAGGGCTGTATCGTAGTCCTGTTGGCTGATGTATTTGGTACCAAGCAGTTTTTGATAGCGGTTCAGCGTCAGCTGGGCAATTTTGGCCGCAGCCTGTGCTTTTGCCAGGTCACCTTTGGCGCTTTCATACGATGCCTGATAGGTTGCTGGATCAATCTGATACAGAGACTCACCGGCCTTCACATCACCGCCTTCGGTAAAGTTACGCTTCAGGATAATGCCGCTAACCTGAGGACGAACTTCCGCAATGCGGTACGCATTTGTGCGGCCTGGTAATTCGGTGGTGATTTGTAGAGGTTCAGATTTGAGCGTCACGACGCCTACTTCTGGCGCCTGCTGAGCTCCTTGTTGAGCCGGTTTGTCGTCACATCCTGTTAGCGCTAAGCTGCCTGAGAGCATCAGAACGACCGCCAGAGGCGTTAACCCTCTGTTTTTGTTCATATATAAACCTCGAGTGTCCGATTTCAAATTGATCAAGGGTCCTGAGTCTAAAACCCATTGCTGCGTTTATATTATCGTCATGCTATGGTACATACATTCACAAATGTATGTAAATCTGACTCCTGTAAATTCACTCACCTATGGCACGAAAAACCAAACAACAAGCGCTGGAAACCCGACAACACATTCTGGATGTGGCAATACGTTTGTTTTCTCAGCAAGGTGTTTCGTCAACCTCGCTGGCGCAGATTGCTCAGGCTGCCGGTGTAACGCGGGGAGCGATTTACTGGCATTTTAAAGACAAGTCAGATCTGTTCAGTGAAATCTGGGAGCTTTCAGAGTCCAGCATTAGCGATCTCGAGAGTGAGTATCGGGCAAAATTCCCCGACGATCCACTCTCAGTATTGAGAGAAATATTAGTATATATCCTTGAAGCGACGGTAGTTGAAGAACGTCGCAGATTAATGATGGAAATTATCTTTCATAAATGCGAGTTCGTTGGCGAAATGGCGGTGGTGCAGCAGGCGCAACGTAGCCTTAGTCTGGAGAGCTATGACCGCATTGAACAGAATCTGAACCTGTGCATGCAGGCAAATCTGTTACCGGCCAATCTCTTGACCCGCCGGGCGGCTATCCTGATGCGCAGCTACATTTCAGGCCTAATGGAAAACTGGCTATTTTCCCCGCAATCCTTTGACCTGAAAGAGGAAGCCCGCAGCTACGTGGCAATTTTACTGGAAATGCTTCAGCTCTGCCCCACGCTGCGTAGTGATACATCTTCTCTCACTGCCTGAGCGGTTCCAGGATTTATCTCAGAGGCTCACGTTCGCGCTATTCTGCTTCAGGCGAGCGTGATATTCTTCACGCCGGACTATTTTCGGTCGTCTTCTGACATCATTCACAACTATGCTGCCCATCAATCGCTCGCAACATCCTGTAATTGCATTGCTCTTTGCGATGCTATTTTTCTTCGCTACGGCGCCGCTGACCTGGGCCCGCGCCGATAACAGCAATGATATCCCCTCGCGCAGCGATGTTCAGTCGCAGCTCGACACGCTGAACAAGCAAAAAGAGCTTTCTCCTCTGGATAAACTCATCCAGCAGGATCTGACGGAAACGCTGGAAACGCTGGATAAAATCGAGCGCATCAAAGCAGAAACCGCCCAGCTTCGCCAGAAGGTGGCGCAGGCCCCTGAAAACATGCGCAAAGCGACGGAATCGCTGAACGCCCTGAGCGACGTGGATAACGACGACGAAACGCGCAAGACGCTCTCGACGCTCTCTTTACGCCAGCTGGAGTCGCGCGTCGCGCAGTTACTCGACGACCTGCAAACCGCGCAGTCCGACCTCGCAACGTATAACAGTCAGCTTGTCTCCCTGCAAACCCAGCCGGAGCGCGTGCAAAATCTGATGTACTCCGCGTCTCAGCAGCTGCAGCAGGTCCGCAACCGCCTGAACGGCACAACGGTAGGGGAAGGCACGCTGCGCCCGACGCAGCAAACCCTGCTGCTGGTTCAGCAGACGCTGCTCAACGCGCAAATCGAACAGCAGCGTAAAAGCCTGGAAGGGAATACGGTGCTGCAGGATACGCTGCAGAAACAGCGTGATTACGTCACCGCGAATATTAATCGCCTCGAACACCAGCTCCAGCTGTTGCAGGAGGCGGTTAACAGTAAACGCCTGACGCTGACGGAAAAAACCGCTCAGGAGGCCGTATCGCCTGACGAAACCGCCCGTATTCAGGCGAATCCGCTGGTGAAGCAGGAGCTCGAGGCTAACCACCAGCTTAGCCAGCGCCTGATTGTGGCGACGGAAAGCGGCAACTCGCTGGTCCAGCAAAATATCAAAGTCAAAAACTGGCTGGACCGCGCGCTGCAGGCGGAACGCAATATCAAAGAGCAGATCGCGGTCCTGAAAGGCAGCCTTCTGCTGTCGCGTATTCTCTACCAGCAGCAGCAGACGCTCCCCTCCGCCGATGAGCTGGAGGACATGACCAACCGCATTGCGGATTTACGTCTTGAACAATTTGACGTCAACCAGCAGCGCGATGCCCTTTTCCAGAGCGATGCCTTTGTCGCCAAAATTGAAGAGGGGCACTCCAGCGACGTGAACCCGGAAGTGCACGACGCGCTGCTCCAGGTCGTTGATATGCGTCGCGAGCTGCTGGACCAGCTCAACAAACAGCTGGGTAACCAGCTGATGATGGCCATTAACCTGCAGATCAACCAGCAGCAGCTGGTGAGCGTTTCGAAAAGTCTGCAGGAGATCCTGACCCAGCAGATTTTCTGGGTAAACAGCAATAAACCGATGGACTGGGACTGGATTAAATCCTTCCCTGAGACGCTGAAAACGCAGATCAAGAGCATGAAGATTACCGTGAACTGGGAGAAAGCCTGGCCCGCGGTGACGATTGCCCTGCTGGCGGGGTTACCGCTGCTGCTGATTGCGGGCCTGATTCGCTGGCGTTTGGGCTGGCTGAAAAAATACCAGGCAAAGCTGGCCTCCGAAGTGGGGCAGCTGCGAAACGATAGCCAGCTCCATACGCCAAAAGCGATTCTGATCGATCTCATTCGCGCCCTGCCGGTGTGCCTGATTATTCTGGCTGTGGGCCTGATTCTGCTCACCATGCAGCTCAACGTCAGCGATTTGCTGTGGGCGTTCAGTAAAAAACTTGCGCTGTTCTGGCTGGTGTTCGGCGTCTGCTGGAAGGTGCTGGAAAAAGACGGCGTGGCCGTGCGCCATTTCAATATGCCTGCACAGCTGACCAGCCACTGGCGTCGTCAGATTGTGCGCATCAGCCTGGCGCTCCTGCCGCTGCACTTCTGGTCGGTTGTCTCTGAACTTTCCCCGCTGCATCTGATGGATGACGTGCTGGGCCAGCTGGTGATCCTGCTGAACCTGCTGCTGATTGCTATCCTGATGTGGCCGATGTGCCGCGACAGCTGGCGTGATAAAGAGTCCCACAATATTCGTCTGGCCACCGTGACGGTTCTGGCGATCATTCCGCTGGCGCTGATGGTGCTCACGGCAACGGGCTACTTCTACACCACGCTGCGCCTGTCCGGGCGCTGGATTGAAACGGTCTATTTGGTCATCGTCTGGAACCTGCTCTATCAGACCGTACTGCGCGGCCTGAGCGTGGCAGCGCGCCGCATTGCCTATCGCCGCGCCATCGCGCGTCGTCAGCATCAGGTGAAAGAGGGGGCCGAAGGGGCAGAGCCGCAGGAAGAGCCGACCATCGCGCTGGAGCAGGTTAACCAGCAGACGCTGCGTATCACCATGCTGGTGATGATTGCCCTGTTTGCCGTGATGTTCTGGGCCATCTGGTCCGATCTTATTACCGTTTTCGCCTATCTCGACAGTATTACCCTCTGGCAATACAACGGAACCGAAGCCGGTGCGGCGGTAATGAAAAGCGTGACCATGGGCAGCCTGCTGTTTGCACTGGTGTCGTCGGTCGTGGCCTGGGCGCTGATTCGCAACCTGCCAGGCCTGCTGGAAGTGCTGGTCCTGTCGCGTCTGAACCTGCGTCAGGGGGCGTCGTACGCCATTACCACGATCCTCAACTACGTCATCATCATTGCCGGGGCGATGACGGTCTTTGGCTCACTTGGCGTCTCCTGGGATAAACTGCAGTGGCTGGCGGCCGCCCTCTCGGTTGGTCTTGGTTTTGGCCTGCAGGAGATCTTCGGTAACTTTGTGTCCGGCCTGATCATCCTGTTTGAACGTCCTGTTCGTATCGGCGATACCGTCACTATCGGCACTTTCTCCGGTACGGTCAGCAAGATCCGTATTCGTGCTACCACCATCACCGACTTCGATCGCAAAGAGGTGATCATCCCGAACAAAGCGTTTGTGACCGAGCGTCTAATCAACTGGTCGCTCTCCGATACGGTAACGCGCGTGGTGATCCGCCTGGGCGTCGCCTATGGATCGGATCTGGAGAAGGTGAAAGAGGTGCTGCTGAAGGCGGCGTCAGAACATCCGAAAGTGATGCACGATCCTGCCCCGGCGGTGTTCTTCACCACCTTTGGGCCGAGCACGCTGGATCACGAGCTGCGTTTATACGTGCGCGAGCTGCGCGATCGCAGCTACACGGTAGATGAACTGAACCGTTCTATCGATCGCCTGTGTCGTGAAAACGATATTAATATCGCCTTCAACCAGCTTGAGGTTCATCTCCGCAACGAGAAAGGCGATGAGCATACGGAAGTGAAGCGTGAGATTAAGGGTGACGATCCCACTCCTGCCTAATCTATTTCCCTCTGCCCTCAGGGGCGAGGGAACGATTTTCTCCCTCTCCCTCAGGGAGAGGGCTGGGGTGAGGGTAGTTTTCCCTCAAAATCCCGCCGCACAATCTCCAGCGCCTTAAGCACCGTCTCGGCGGGGATCTCATGATTCTCCAGCAGCATAATCAAATCGACGGCCAGTTTGACCTCATCGGGTGCATTTTCCAGTGACATGAGTAGAGCTCCTGTTAACGGGTCAAACGTTCAATGACGCGTTCAATCTCATCCAGCGCCTGACGGCAGCGGACGATGCGTCCTTCCAGCGCGCTAATCTCGCGCATCAATAGCTGCTGCTCTTCCAGCGTTTCGCTGTTGTTCAGCCGCACTTCGCGTTCGCGCTTCATCTCAAACAGCCGGCGTTCAAATTCCTGGTTCTCCAGCCGCTTGCGTTGCCATTTGGCAAGCCCTGGCGAGGCGCTGTCCCAGGCGCGCAGCGGCCAGGCGGCAATTTCGCGGTGCAGAGCGGTGATCTGCTCAGTAAGATGCTCCGCAAGCCACGTCACCTGTTCGTGCTGTTCACGCTCAACGGCATGGCGAAGCTCGTCGAGATGGGTCTGCGCTTCAGCGATATAATCCTCGATTACCGTACTGCGGGTGCGAAAAAGCTGCCGGTCAAAGCGCGGCTTCAGCGTGGCGTGCCCCAGCAGAGGGGTGGCCTCGGCTCGCAGAGTGGTCAGCTGTTTTTGCAGCATCTCCAGAAGCAAGTCTGTTTTCAAGGCGCTCTCCAGTGGTAAAGTAGCCGTTCAGTTTGATAACGATTCGCATTATGCAGCGTACTATTTTAATCATCATTGGCTGGCTCGCGGTAGTGCTTGGCACGCTGGGTGTGGTTTTACCCTTACTGCCGACCACGCCGTTTATCCTGCTGGCGGCCTGGTGCTTCGCCCGCTCGTCGCCGCGTTTTCACCACTGGCTGCTGTACCGCTCATGGTTTGGCGGCTATCTGCGGCACTGGCAAAAACACCGGGCCATGCCGCCCGGGGCGAAGCCGCGCGCGATCGCGGTGATCCTCATCACCTTCGCTATTTCATTATGGATGGTGAAAATGATGTGGGTGCGGATCCTGCTGCTGGTCATCCTGACCTGTCTGCTTATCTTCATGTGGCGGATCCCCGTGGTTGATGAAAAGCAACAAAAGCACTGAAGCCTCATCATGGCTGTTGCAATTATCACGCGCAGCCAGTAAATTCGACCGTTTTCGAGCACAGGTGCGCCTGGTCAAAGGTTAAACAATTGTTGCCTTGGCCGACTCGTTGCGCGCCGTGAGTAACACTGTTTCATTTAGGCACAAACCGATGACCGCAACTGCACAGCAGCTTGAATATCTGAAAAACAGCATCAAAAGCATCCAGGACTATCCAAAGCCTGGCATTCTTTTCCGTGATGTCACCAGCTTGCTGGAAGACCCGAAAGCGTACGCGCTCAGCATTGAACTGCTGGTAGAGCGTTATAAAAACGCCGGGATCACCAAAGTAGTAGGTACCGAAGCCCGTGGCTTCCTGTTTGGCGCACCGGTTGCGCTGGCAATGGGCGTGGGATTTGTGCCGGTGCGCAAGCCGCGCAAACTGCCGCGTGAAACCATCGCGGAGAGCTACGAGCTGGAGTACGGCACCGATCAGCTGGAAATCCACGTTGATGCGATCAAGCCGGGCGACAAAGTGCTGGTGGTTGACGATCTGCTGGCAACCGGCGGCACTATCGAAGCGACCGTGAAGCTGATCCGTCGTCTGGGTGGTGAAGTGACCGACGCGGCCTTCATCATCAACCTGTTCGATCTCGGCGGTGAACAGCGCCTGGAAAAACAGGGCATTACCAGCTACAGCCTGGTGCCTTTCCCGGGTCATTAATCCCGGTTTTCACAACCTCGCTCAATGGGTGAGGTTGTGATAGCATTCCCCTCCATAAATTCACCTTCCAGCGTTGCAGAGCCTGCCCATGAGTTATCAGGTGTTAGCCCGTAAATGGCGACCACAAACCTTTGCTGACGTTGTCGGTCAGGAGCATGTGCTGACGGCCCTGGCGAACGGCTTGTCGCTAGGTCGCATCCATCACGCTTATCTTTTCTCCGGCACCCGCGGCGTCGGTAAGACCTCTATTGCCCGTTTGCTGGCAAAAGGTCTCAACTGCGAAACCGGGATCACCGCCACGCCGTGCGGCGTGTGCGATAACTGCCGCGAGATCGAGCAGGGGCGTTTTGTCGATCTGATCGAGATCGACGCCGCCTCGCGCACCAAAGTTGAAGATACCCGCGACCTGCTGGACAACGTTCAGTACGCTCCGGCGCGCGGCCGCTTCAAGGTCTACCTGATCGATGAAGTGCACATGCTGTCGCGCCACAGCTTCAACGCCCTGCTGAAAACGCTGGAAGAGCCGCCCGCGCACGTTAAATTCCTGCTGGCGACCACCGATCCGCAAAAGCTGCCGGTCACGATCCTGTCGCGCTGCCTGCAGTTCCACCTGAAGGCGCTGGACGTTGAGCAGATCCGCGCGCAGCTTGAGCACATTCTTGATGAAGAGAAAATTGTCCACGAACCGCGCGCCCTGCAGCTGCTGGCCCGCGCGGCGGACGGCAGCCTGCGTGATGCGCTCAGCCTGACCGATCAGGCGATTGCCAGCGGTGACGGCAAGCTCTCCACCGAGGCGGTCAGCACCATGCTCGGTACGCTGGATGACGATCAGGCGCTTTCGCTTATCGAAGCGATGATTGCCGCCAACGGGGAGCGCGTGATGTCGCTGGTGAATGCGGCCGCTGCCCGGGGGATTGAATGGGAAGGGCTGCTGGTTGAGATGCTCAGCCTGCTGCACCGCGTGGCGATGCTGCAGCTTTCTCCGTCAGCCATTGGCGCGGATATGGCCGCCATTGAACAGCGGATGCGTGAGCTCGCCCGCACCGTGCCGCCTGCCGACGTGCAGCTGTATTACCAGACGCTGCTGATTGGCCGCAAAGAGTTACCGTTCGCGCCGGATCCCCGGATGGGCGTTGAAATGACGCTGCTGCGCGCGCTGGCGTTCCATCCGCGGATGCCGCTGCCAGAGCCTGAGGTGCCACGGCAGTCTTTCGCGCCGGTCGCCCCTACGGCGGTGATGTCGCCGCAGCAGGTACCGCCGCAGCCGACGCCGCCGCCGCAAAACGTGCCGCTGTCGGATGCCACCAGTTCGGTGCTTGCCGCACGCAGCCAGCTGCAGCGCGCGCAGGGAGTAACCAAACCAAAAAAGAGTGAACCGGCAGCGCCAGGAAGAGCGCGGCCGGTGAACAACGCCGCGCTTGAACGACTGGCCTCGGTAACGGAGCGCGTACAGTCGCGTCCTGCACCGTCCGCGCTCGAGCAGAAAGCCCCGGTGAAAGAAGAGGCTTACCGCTGGAAGGCGACCACCATCATCGAAACGGTGAAGGAAGAGGTCGCCACGCCTAAGGCGCTGAAAAAGGCGCTGGAGCATGAGAAAACGCCGGAGCTTTCCGCGAAGCTTGCCGAAGAGTCCATTGCGCGCGACGCCTGGGCCGCCGAGGTCAGCAAACTCCAGCTGCCGAAGCTGGTCGAGCAGGTCGCGCTGAATGCCTGGAAAGAGCAGGACGGCAATCAGGTGCGTTTGCACCTGCGTCCGGGTCAACGCCACCTGAATTCACCCGGTGCGCAAAAGGCGCTGGCCGAGGCGCTGGCCGCTTTACAGGGTTCACCGGTTGAATTGACTATCATTGAAGATGATAATCCGGCAGTGAAAACGCCGCTGGAGTGGCGTCAGGCCATTTATGAAGAAAAGCTCGCGCAGGCGCGCGAGGCGATTATTGCGGATAACAACATTCAGACCCTGCGCCGGTTCTTCGACGCCGATCTGGATGAAGAGAGTATTCGCCCCATTTGATCGTGAGTCTGACTTACGGTTGTAATCCTTAAACGTGAAAGAAGAGAGAAGCCTATGTTTGGTGGAAAAGGCGGTCTGGGTGGCCTGATGAAGCAGGCTCAGCAGATGCAGGAAAAAATGCAGAAGATGCAGGAAGAGATCGCTCAGATGGAAGTCACGGGTGAGTCCGGTGCCGGTCTGGTCAAAGTGACCATCAACGGTGCGCACAACTGCCGTCGCGTTGAAATCGACCCGAGCCTGCTCGAAGACGACAAAGAGATGCTGGAAGATCTGGTTGCCGCTGCGTTTAACGATGCTGCGCGCCGTATCGACGAAACTCAGAAAGAGAAAATGGCCTCTGTTTCCAGCGGTATGCAGCTGCCGCCTGGCTTCAAGATGCCATTCTGATGCAAACCAGTCCGCTGCTCACGCAGTTAATGGAAGCACTGCGCTGCCTGCCGGGCGTTGGCCCGAAGTCGGCGCAGCGCATGGCGTTTACGCTATTGCAGCGCGACCGCAGCGGCGGGATGCGCCTGGCGCAGGCTTTAACCCGCGCCATGTCAGAAATTGGTCACTGTGCGGATTGCCGTACCTTCACCGAGCAGGATGTTTGTAACATCTGCACGAACCCGCGTCGTCAGGAAAACGGTCAGATTTGCGTGGTGGAGAGTCCTGCGGACATCTACGCCATCGAACAAACCGGACAGTTTTCCGGCCGCTATTTCGTGCTGATGGGGCATCTCTCCCCGCTGGACGGTATTGGCCCGGACGATATTGGTCTTGACCGCCTTGAACAGCGCCTTGAGTCCGAAACGATCAAAGAGGTTATCCTCGCCACCAACCCCACGGTGGAAGGGGAAGCGACCGCTAACTACATCGCCGAGCTGTGCTCGCAGTACGGCGTTGACGCCAGCCGCATAGCCCACGGCGTGCCGGTGGGCGGCGAGCTGGAGATGGTGGACGGCACCACGCTGTCCCACTCTCTGGCCGGACGTCACAAGATTATTTTCTGACCAAACGGAGGCTGCGCGAGCCGCCTCCGCTTGAAAATTTCTCCCCTTATCCCCATCTCTCACTCAACGTTTTAAAACCCCATTAAATGGCATTGTTGAGGTCGACATAGATGAAAGGACAAGAAACCCGTGGTTTCCAGTCAGAAGTAAAACAGCTTCTGCACCTGATGATCCATTCCCTGTATTCCAACAAAGAAATTTTCCTGCGCGAGCTGATTTCCAACGCCTCGGATGCGGCGGACAAGCTGCGCTTCCGCGCGCTGTCCAACCCGGATCTGTACGAAGGCGACGGTGAGCTACGCGTGCGCGTCTCGTTTAATAAAGAGAACCGCACCCTGACCATCGCTGATAATGGCATTGGGATGAACCGCGACGAGGTGATCGACCACCTCGGGACCATCGCGAAATCCGGTACCAAAGCGTTCCTTGAGTCCATGGGTTCTGACCAGGCGAAAGACAGCCAGCTGATCGGTCAGTTCGGCGTCGGTTTCTACTCGGCGTTCATTGTGGCGGATAAAGTCACCGTGCGCACCCGCGCCGCGGGCGACAGCGCCGAGAACGGCGTGCTGTGGGAGTCTAAAGGTGAAGGTGAATACACCGTTGATGACATCACCAAAGCGGATCGCGGCACCGAAATCACCCTGCACCTGCGTGAAGGGGAAGATGATTTCCTGAATGACTGGCGCGTTCGCTCCATCATCAGCAAGTATTCCGACCACATCGCGCTGCCGGTAGAGATTGAAAAACAGGAAGAGAAAGACGGTGAAACCGTGGTCTCCTGGGAGAAAATCAACAAGGCGCAGGCGCTGTGGACGCGCAACAAGTCTGAGATCAAAGACGACGAGTACAACGAATTCTACAAGCACATCGCCCACGACTTTACCGACCCGCTGACCTGGAGCCACAACCGTGTCGAAGGTAAGCAGGAGTACACCAGCCTGCTGTACATTCCGGCACAGGCACCGTGGGACATGTGGAACCGCGATCATAAGCACGGCCTGAAGCTGTACGTGCAGCGCGTCTTCATCATGGACGATGCCGAGCAGTTCATGCCGAACTACCTGCGCTTTGTGCGCGGCCTGATAGATTCCAACGATCTGCCGCTGAACGTCTCCCGCGAAATTCTGCAGGACAGCACCGTCACCCGTAACTTGCGCAACGCCCTGACCAAACGTGCGCTGCAGATGCTGGAAAAACTGGCGAAAGACGATGCGGAAAAATATCAGACCTTCTGGAAACAGTTCGGCCTGGTGCTGAAAGAAGGTCCGGCTGAAGACACCGCGAACGTTGAAACGATCGCCAAACTGTTGCGCTTCGCCTCTACGCACACCGACTCCTCCGCGCAGACCGTGTCGCTGGAAGAGTACGTGTCGCGCATGAAGGAAGGGCAGGAGAAGATCTACTACATCACCGCGGACAGCTACGCGGCGGCGAAGAGCAGCCCGCACCTCGAGCTGTTGCGCAAGAAAGGCATCGAAGTGCTGCTGCTTTCTGACCGCATCGACGAGTGGATGATGAACTACCTGACCGAGTTCGACGGTAAGGCGTTCCAGTCAGTCGCTAAGGCGGACGAGTCCATCGACAAGCTGGCGGATGAAGTGGACGAAAGCGCGAAAGAAGCCGAGAAGGCGCTGGAGCCATTCATTGAGCGCGTGAAAACGCTGCTGGGCGAGCGCGTGAAGGAAGTGCGTTTCACCCACCGTCTGACCGACACCCCGGCCATCGTCACCACCGATGCCGATGAAATGAGCACCCAGATGGCGAAACTGTTCGCTGCTGCGGGCCAGGCGGTGCCGGAAGTGAAATATATCTTTGAGCTGAACCCGGATCATCCTCTGGTGAAACGCGCGGCGGATACCCAGGACGAAGCCCGCTTTGCCGAGTGGGTTGAGCTGCTGCTGGACCAGTCTCTGCTGGCCGAACGCGGCACGCTGGAAGATCCTAACCTCTTCATTAAACGTGTGAATGCGCTGCTGCTGGCGTAACTGACCACGCCTCCCCTGGTCTTCTCCCTCTCCCCGTGGGAGAGGGCCGGGGTGAGGGCACCAGACCGCACTAACCCAAATAATCTCCCCCCGTTAACCGTTTCAGCCTTCCCGCCTTCCTTGAGCCGCACCCGTTCTGGTGGTATTGTTTAGCGCTTTTGAAAAATTGAAACGACATTTGAGGGGATTTTCGCAATGCGTATTATTCTGCTTGGCGCTCCGGGCGCGGGTAAAGGAACTCAGGCTCAGTTCATCATGGAGAAATACGGTATTCCGCAAATCTCCACCGGTGACATGCTGCGCGCCGCTGTTAAATCTGGCTCCGAGTTGGGCAAACAAGCGAAAGACATCATGGACGCAGGCAAGCTGGTGACCGACGAGCTGGTTATTGCTCTGGTCAAAGAGCGCATTGCTCAGGAAGACTGCCGTAATGGTTTCCTGCTGGACGGCTTCCCGCGCACCATTCCTCAGGCTGATGCCATGAAAGAAGCGGGCATCAACGTGGACTACGTTCTGGAGTTCGACGTACCGGACGAGCTGATCGTTGACCGCATCGTTGGTCGTCGCGTACACGCTGCTTCTGGCCGCGTTTACCACATCAAATTCAACCCGCCTAAGGTTGAAGGTAAAGACGACGTGACCGGCGAAGAGCTGACCACCCGTAAAGACGACCAGGAAGAGACCGTGCGTAAACGCCTGGTGGAATACCATCAGATGACCGCGCCGCTGATCGGTTACTACACCAAAGAAGCGCAGGCGGGTAACACTAAATACGCTAAAGTTGACGGCACCAAAGCCGTTGCTGACGTTCGTGCAGAGCTGGAAAAAATCCTCGGCTAATCGCGCGCCTCTCACCCGGGCCCCCGGGTGAGAAATATTCTCATCTTACCTATTACAGCAATGGGTTCCGTTTAAACGCATTTCCGCTACAATTGACAACCATTCAAATGGTTAAGAGGCGTGAATGAGTCAGGCGAAAACCGGCATCCTGCTTGCCAATCTGGGCACTCCAGAAGCACCTACATCAGACGCGGTAAAACGCTACCTGCGACAATTTTTAAGCGACACGCGCGTCGTGGATTTTCCGCGACTGCTGTGGTGGCCGCTGCTGCGTGGCGTCATTCTGCCGATCCGTTCTCCGCGCGTCGCCAAACTCTATCAGTCCGTCTGGATGGAAGAGGGTTCTCCGCTGATGGTCTACAGCCGTCGCCAGGAAAAGGCGCTGGCTGCCCGCCTGCCGGATATGCCCGTCGCGCTCGGCATGAGTTACGGAAAACCGTCCCTCGAAAGCGCGGTGGAATCCCTGCTGGCGCAGGGCGTGGACCACATCGTCGTGCTGGCGCTCTATCCGCAGTACTCCTGCTCGACGGTGGCTGCCGTCTGGGATGAGCTGGCGCGCATTCTGGCGACCCGCCGCCGTATACCGGGCGTGACCTTTATTCGCGATTACGCGGATAACGACCTCTACATCAAGGCGCTTGCCAACAGCGCGCGCGCGTCGTTTGAAAAACACGGCGAGCCGGATCTGCTGCTGCTCTCCTACCACGGGATCCCGCAGCGTTTCGCCAACGAAGGGGATGATTACCCGCAGCGCTGCCGCGATACCACCCGCGAGCTGGTTTCCGCCCTCGGCCTGCCGCCGGAGAAGGTGATGATGACCTTCCAGTCGCGCTTCGGCCGCGAGCCGTGGCTGACGCCGTACACCGATGAAACCCTCAAAATGCTGGGGGAGAAGGGCGTGAAGCATATTCAGGTGATGTCGCCGGGCTTCTCGGCAGACTGCCTGGAAACGCTGGAGGAGATCGCGGTGCAAAACCGGGAATTCTTCCTTGAGGCCGGCGGTGAGAAGTACGAGTACATTCCGGCACTTAACGACTCCCCTGAGCATATCGACATGATGGTCTCGCTGGTGACGAATAGCCGCTGATCGCGCTTGAGGCCGGGTTTGTGCTACCATTCCCGGCTTCTATTCCTTGCACAGTCCAGACCATGAAATTTCCCGGTAAACGTAAATCTAAACACTACTTCCCCGTTGATGCCCGCGATCCGCTCTTGCAGCAAATCCAGCCAGAAAATGAAACCAGCGCGGCATGGGTCGTCGGTATCGATCAGACGCTGGTGGACATTGAAGCGAAAGTGGATGATGCGTTTGTCGCCCGTTACGGTCTGAGCGCCGGACACTCGCTGGTGATTGAAGACGACGTTGCCGAAGCGCTCTATCAGGAGCTGGTGCGTGAAAATCTGATCACCCATCAGTTCGCCGGTGGCACCATCGGCAATACCATGCACAACTACTCCGTGCTGGCCGATGACCGCTCGGTCCTGCTCGGCGTGATGTGCAGCAATATTGAAATTGGCGGCTACGCCTACCGCTATTTGTGTAACACCTCCAGCCGCACCGATCTGAACTACCTTCAGGGCGTCGACGGGCCAATTGGCCGCTGCTTTACGCTTATCGGAGAGTCCGGCGAGCGCACCTTTGCCATCAGCCCGGGGCATATGAACAAGCTGCGTGCCGAGAGTATTCCGGAAGAGGTGATCGCAGGCGCCTCGGCGCTGGTGCTGACCTCGTACCTGGTGCGCTGCAAGCCGGGCGAGCCAATGCCTGAGGCGACCATGAAGGCGATTGAGTACGCGAAGAAATACAACGTGCCCGTCGTTCTGACGCTGGGCACCAAATTCGTGATTGCCGATAACCCAGAGTGGTGGCAGACCTTCCTGAAAGAGCACGTCTCCATTCTGGCAATGAATGAAGAAGAGGCGGAAGCGCTGACCGGCGAGAGCGATCCGCTGCTGGCGTCAGATAAAGCGCTGGACTGGGTGGATCTGGTGCTCTGCACCGCCGGCCCTGTCGGTCTGTATATGGCAGGCTTTACGGAAGAAGAGAGCAAACGCAAAACCCAGCACCCGCTGCTGCCTGGCGCGATTGCCGAGTTCAACCAGTACGAGTTCAGCCGCGGTATGCGCCATCAGGACTGCATCAACCCGCTGCGGATCTACTCTCACATCGCGCCATACATGGGCGGACCGGAGAAGATCATGAACACCAACGGCGCGGGCGACGGCGCGCTGGCCGCGCTGTTGCACGATATTACCGCCAATGCCTACCACAAAACCAACGTACCGAACTCCAGCAAGCACAAGTTCAGCTGGCTGACCTATTCGTCGCTGGCGCAGGTGTGCAAATACGCGAACCGCGTAAGCTATCAGGTGCTGAACCAGCACTCACCGCGCTTAACGCGTGGCCTGCCGGAACGGGAAGACAGCCTCGAAGAGGCGTACTGGGACAGGTAAAAGCAAAACGGCAACTCAGGTTGCCGTTTTTAGTGTTTGTTCCCTCTCCCTGTGGGAGAGGGTTAGGGTGAGGGCATCAGGCCGCACCACATTACCCCGTCACCCCTTCTTCAACCGGCGGATTCTCCAGCAGCGTCAGCATCGTGTTCGCAATCTCACGCTCGCCCATCACCACCTTATTCGCACCGCGCTCGGTAATGTATTCCACCTCGTCGTCATAATGCGCCCGTGCAATAATCTCAATATTTGGGCACTTCTCGCGCGCGGAAGCCACGATCTCGCCCGCTTCATAGCCGTTTGGTATGGTCAGCAGCAGCCAGCGCGCGCAGTCCAGATGCGCCAGGTTCATGATCTCTTCGTTCGCCGCGTTGCCCAGCACCGCACGAATGCCGCGCTCGCGCAGCTCGTCGACGCGGGTGCGCGACGTTTCAATCACCACCAGCGGAATACCCTGCGCCATCAGCTTCTCGCCGAGCAGGCTGCCCACGCGGCCAAAGCCGACCAGCAGGGCGTGGTTGCAAATATCCACCGGGATCTGCTTCTCTTCTTCGATGGCCTCTTCCAGGGTCTGCTCTTCCAGCGTTTCGGTTTTATCGAGGTATTTTTCCAGCAGGGCAAACAGCACCGGGTTCAGCATAATCGACAGGATCGCGCCCGCCAGCACCAGGTTTTGTCCGGCCTGCGGCAGCAGGTTGAGGGCCATGCCCAGACCGGCCAGAATAAAGGCGAACTCGCCAATCTGCGCCAGGCTGGCGGCGATGGTCAGCGCCGTGCGCGGGGAGTGGCCAAACATTCGCACCAGGAAGAAGGCGGCGAGCGACTTACCAAAGATAATGATCGCCAGCGTGCCCAGCACCGCCAGCGGCTGGTGAATCAGAACCATCGGATCAAACAGCATCCCGACGGAGACGAAGAACAGCACGGCAAAGGCATCGCGCAGCGGCAGGGTGTCGTGCGCCGCGCGGTGGCTCAGCTCGGATTCGTTCAGCACCATCCCGGCGAAGAACGCGCCCAGGGCAAAGGAGACGTCAAACAGCTCAACGGCACCAAACGCGATACCCAGCGCCAGCGCCAGCACGGAGAGGGTAAACAGCTCGCGTGAGCCGGTCGCCGCGCTGCGGGACATGATCCACGGTACCAGACGGCGGCCTACCAGCATCATGATGGCGATAAACGCCACCACTTTCCCGATTGTAATGCTCATATCCAGCGCCAGCGAAGCGAAGCCGACATTGTCTTTTTCCATCATGCCGGCGACGGCAGGCAGCAGCACCAGCGTCAGCACCATGACCAGGTCTTCCACAATCAGCCAGCCTATCGCGATTTGCCCGCGCTGGCTGTCTATCAGCTGCCTCTCTTCAAGCGCGCGCAGCAGCACCACGGTACTGGCGGTTGAGAGACACAGCCCAAATACGATACCGGTCATTAACGACCAGCCCAGTAAGGCCGAAAGCGCCATCCCCAGCAGCGTCGCCACCCCTATCTGGGCGATCGCTCCGGGTATGGCAATCGACTTTACCGCCATCAAATCCTTCAGGGAAAAATGCAGGCCGACGCCAAACATCAGCAGAATCACGCCCAATTCCGCCAGCTCAGGGGCCAGTTTGGTATCCGCAACGAAGCCTGGCGTAAACGGTCCCGCCAGTACGCCCGCTAACAGATAGCCGACAAGAGGAGAAATACGCAGTTTATTAGCAATCATGCCGAGGATAAAAGCGAGCACAAGTCCACCAACAATGGTGGTGATAAGCGGTGTGGCGTGGTGCATTCCGTCTCCTTTCGTTGTGGGTGTTCCTTTTTGGTGAAAAACCAAAAAACCGAGTAATAGTTTATGACAATTTTTACTCTTGTGTTTATGAATAATTGTTGAATTTTGAATAAAACAGCAATATGCACCCAAAAAAGCGCATTTTGATAAATTCAGCGAGGAGATGAAGAAGAAACCCTTATGGCATCAGGGTATCAGGTAGCCAAAGTTTAACTTTGGCTACCGGTAATTTACGCTTTGTGGCGGTTATCAGGCAGGAATATGGTCAACATCCCAAGAAGTGGCAGGAAAGCGCAGATTTTATAAACCAGGAAGATGCTGGTGTGATCCGCAACCATCCCTAACACCGCGGCACCAAGCCCGCCCATGCCGAAGGCGAAGCCGAAAAAGAGCCCGGAAACCATACCGATACGCCCAGGCAGCAGCTCCTGGGCATAGACCAGAATGGCGGAAAAGGCGGATGCGAGGATAAAACCAATAATCACGGTTAAAATCCCCGTCCATTCAAGGCTGGCGTACGGCAAAATAAGGGTAAACGGCGCGACGCCGAGGATAGAGCCCCAAATAACATATTTGCGCCCAATCTTATCCCCCACGGGCCCGCCAATGACCGTGCCGGCCGCGACGGCGAACAGGAAGGCAAACAGGTGAATCTGGGCATTCTGTACCGATAATCCGAATTTTTGCATCAGGTAAAAGGTGTAATAGCTGCTGATGCTCGCCATATAGAAGTATTTCGAGAAAATCAGCACCAGCAGCACGGAAACCGCCAGGATAACCTTATTGCGCGGAAGGGGATTGATAACCTTCGCTTTAGGTTTACCTTTATTCACCCTATGCTGAGCGGCATACCAGCGGCTGATCTGCGCCAGCACGACAATGGCCAGCAGCGCGGCCAGGACAAACCATGCCACGTTGCCTTTGCCGTAAGGGGCAATAATCACCGCGGCCAGCAGCGGGCCCAAAGAGCTACCAAAGTTACCGCCTACCTGGAAGAGCGACTGCGCCAGACCGTGACGACCGCCAGAGGCCATACGCGCCACGCGGGAAGACTCAGGGTGGAAAACGGACGAGCCGGTGCCCACCAGCGCGGCAGCAATCAGCACGGCCTCAAAGCTCCCCGCCATGGCCAGCAGAACCAGCCCGCTTAAGGTAAAGCACATGCCTATCGGCAGCGACCACGGCATCGGGTATTTGTCCGTCCAGTAGCCCACCACCGGCTGCAGCAGCGAGGAGGCCAGCTGGAAGGTCAGGGTGATCATCCCGATCTGCACGAAGGTGAGTGAGAACTCGGACTGCAGCAGCGGATAAATGGCCAGAATCAACGACTGGATCATGTCGTTGAGCAGGTGCGAGAGGCTGATTGCGCCTAATACTTTAAAGGAGGTGCGCGATGCTGGCGGCGACGCCGGCGCGCCCGGAACGGGCTGGGTTGATTCACTGATTGCCATAGAGAGAATTACCACGTCTTTAGTTATTAGAAATGCAGGGTGTAATTATTATCCGACTAACATACCCGCCCGGGACATTTGAAGAAAGTCGCAATTCTGAAAACTTATTTGTCTATTCTTGTTAGTCACTGTAATTTTTGCCTTTGTCTATTGGTCAGGGAGAGAGATGATGAAGTTAATGAAGCGGGGCGTCGCGCTGGCGCTCATCGCCGCATGGGGCCTGGTAAGCCTGCCCGCGCAGGCGTATGAAAAAGACAAAACCTATAAAATCACCATTCTGCATACTAACGATCACCACGGTCACTTCTGGCGCAGTGAATACGGCGAATATGGCCTGTCTGCTCAAAAAACGCTGGTGGATAGCATTCGCAAAGAGGTGGCAGCCCAGGGCGGCAGCGTGCTGTTGCTGTCGGGTGGCGATATCAATACCGGGGTGCCGGAATCCGACTTACAGGACGCCGAGCCCGATTTTCGCGGCATGAACCTGATTGGCTACGACGCGATGGCCGTCGGTAACCATGAGTTTGATAATCCACTGAGCGTGCTGCGCCAGCAGGAGAAGTGGTCAAAATTCCCGTTCCTCTCCGCCAATATTTACCAGAAAAGCACCGGCGAGCGCCTGTTTAAACCGTGGGCGCTGTTTAAGCGTCAGGATCTAAAAATCGCGGTCATTGGCTTAACCACCGACGATACGGCGAAAATTGGCAACCCCGAGTTCTTTACCGATATCGAATTCCGCAAACCGGCAGACGAAGCGAAGCTGGTGATTCAGGAGCTGCAGCAAAACGAAAAGCCGGACGTGATAATTGCCGCCACGCACATGGGGCATTACGACAACGGCGAGCACGGCTCTAACGCGCCCGGCGACGTGGAGATGGCGCGCAGCCTGCCTGCGGGCTCGCTGGCGATGATTGTGGGGGGGCACTCACAGGATCCGGTGTGTATGGCCTCGGAGAACAAAAAACAGGTCGACTACGTGCCGGGCACGCCGTGCGCGCCAGACCGTCAGAACGGTATCTGGATTGTACAGGCGCACGAGTGGGGCAAATACGTGGGCCGCGCGGACTTCGAGTTCCGTAACGGCGAGATGAAGCTGGTCCATTACCAGCTCATTCCGGTCAACCTGAAGAAGAAGGTTACGTACCCTGACGGGAAAAGTGAGCGCGTACTTTACACGCCAGAGATTCCAGAAAACCAGCAGATGCTCTCTCTGCTGACGCCGTTCCAGAACAAAGGCAAGGCGCAGCTGGACGTGAAAATCGGCACGCTGAACGGTCGTCTGGAAGGGGACCGCAGTAAGGTTCGCTTCGTGCAGACCAACATGGGCCACCTGGTGCTGGCGGCGCAAATGGCGCGCACCGGCGCTGACTTCGGCGTGATGAGCGGCGGCGGCATTCGTGACTCTATCGAAGGCGGAAACATCACCTACAAAGACGTCCTGAAGGTCCAGCCGTTCGGTAACCTGGTGGTCTATGCCGACATGAGCGGGAAAGAGGTCATTGACTATCTGACCGCCGTGGCCCAGATGAAGCCGGATTCCGGGGCTTACCCGCAGTTTGCCAACGTCAGCTTTGTGGCGAAAGACGGCAAGCTAAACGATCTTAAGATCAAAGGCGAACCGGTCGACTCTGCCAAAACCTACCGTCTGGCGACCTTAAGTTTTAACGCCACCGGCGGTGACGGCTATCCGCATATTGATAATAAACCGGGCTATGTGAATACCGGCTTTATTGATGCGGAAGTCCTGAAGCAGTTCATCGAGCAGAATTCGCCGATTGACGTGAATGCGTATGAGCCGAAAGGTGAGGTGAGCTGGCAGTAGTGCGGTTGTTTTGCCGGGTGGCGGCTACGCCTTACCCGGCCTACATTCGAATCGTAGGCCCGGTAAGCGCAGCGCCACCGGGCAATTTTCTCAATCCCGGCGTGCAATATCCGCAAACTTCGCGTCCAGCATTTTTGCCAGATCGTTCGCGGCCAGCTCAATATCCAGCCCGCGTTTGCCGCCGGATATAAAGATGGTTTCGAACTCCTGTGAAGGGGCATCAATCAGCGTCGGCAGGCGTTTTTTCTGCCCGAGCGGGCTGATCCCGCCCACCAGGTAGCCCGTGGTGCGTTGCGCAACCATCGGATCGGCCATATCCACCTTCTTCGCCCCCAGGGCTTTGGCGACTTTCTTCAGATCCAGCTGTCCCGCCACCGGGGTGACCGCGACGGCGAGGTGTTTCATGTCGCCATTTACCGCAACCAGCAGCGTTTTGTAAACCTGGTCCGCGTTCAGGCCCAGCTTGCGCACCACTTCATCGCCAAAGTTGGTTTCATTCGGATCGTGATCGTAAGTGTGGATCCGGAAAGAAATGTTGTTTTTTTCGAGTAATTTAACGGCGGGAGTCATAGCTATCCTTCTTACGACAGACAAATCATGCCAACAGCATACGCCTGACGTTTGTCTAAAAAATAGCACCATCTTGCGCAATAGTATTGGCAGTGATGGTCACTTTGAGCGACAATCGGCTCAACCGAAGGTCTCCTTCGGCATAATAAAAACGATGAAATTCCTCTTTGACGGGCCAATAGAAATATTGGCCATTTTTTTATTTCAGCAGCGACGGCAAATTCCCTTCTCCGTACAAATGTAACGCCCCAACCGCCACCACGTAATGCCCCGCAGGCAGAGCATGAAGTGTTTCCCGCCAGGCTTTGTTGCGCGCGTTCATCAGCACATCATATAACGATTCGCTGAACGTCGACGGTAAGGCCAGCTTTCCGTCCGCAGGCGGCGCATCCAGCCACCAGCCTATCATGGTCTGCAGCAGGCGCGCGTTGGTGTGCCAGTGGGTCAGCGTATCGTCCAGCAGCATAAGGCCGTCGTCGGGAAGCTGCCGCAGGAGCGCAATCTGGCTGTCCGTCCCTTCCAGCTCGATGATGGGCAGACGGCGCGCCCTTGCTACGTTCAGCAGCTGGTAATCAATGCCGTAATCACCGCGCAGGCCCAGACGTTGCGCCTGCGTGGCCTGCAGCACCATCGCAATTTGCCAGAGCGGCAGGGTGTCAATCATGGAGAGCGAGACGCCCGTTTCATCGGCGACGCGGGTCAGTTCCGCAAGCTGGGTTTCATCCAGACGTTCGGCCAGCGAGCGATCGCTTTCTAGTCCGGCAAACGGCGACTCGTGGCCCGAAATGTCTGCCTCAACGACCAGCGCATCGGCGCGTTTCAGCAGTTTAACCAGCGCGGGCGGCAGGGGAGACATATCCTGCGTGCCCATATGGATACTGCCCACCAGGTGCAGGTGCTGCCCGCCGGGGAGGGAGATATCCAGGCCCGGCCAGGCGTAACGGCGAGGAAAGAGGGCGCGAAACGATGTTTTTATACGATTAAACAGACCCATACGCGCTCCATGAATGGAAAGGTTCATGCTAGCGCGTACGAGTACAAGGTTCAATCTTTCGGTTTAAAGCGCAGCAGCCGGTTGGCGTTGCTCACCACGGTGATGGAGGAGAGCGCCATCGCCGCACCCGCGACCACCGGGTTAAGCAGCGTGCCGGTCAGCGGCCACAAAATGCCGGCAGCAATCGGGATACCGAGCGAGTTATAGATAAACGCCCCCAGCAGGTTCTGCTTCATGTTGCGCAACGTGGCTTTCGAAATGGCCAGCGCGTCGGCAACGCCCATCAGGCTGTGGCGCATCAGCGTAATGGCGGCGGTTTCAATAGCCACGTCGCTCCCGCCACCCATGGCGATCCCCACGTCCGCCTGGGCCAGCGCCGGGGCATCGTTGATGCCGTCGCCGACCATCGCCACCTGACGCCCCTGACTTTGCAGTTTCTTAATGGCGTCCGCTTTACCGTCCGGCAGCACGTCCGCAATGACCTCATCAATTCCTGCTTCTTTCGCGATGGCGTTGGCGGTGGTCGGGTTATCCCCGGTGAGCATCACCAGGCGATAGCCCGCGCGGTGCAGACGCTCCAGGGCATCCACGCTGTCCTGGCGCAGCGGATCGCGAACGGCCAGCAGCGCGGCGGCTTTGCCATCTACCGCAAGGAGAACCGGCGTGGCGCCCTGCGACGCCTGCGCTTTCAGCTCGCTCTCCAGCGCGGAGGTATCAATACCGTTTTCATTAAGCAATGCCTGGTTGCCCAGCAGCAGCGCGTGACCTTCTGCCTCACCGCTTACGCCGAGCCCGCGCAGGGTACGGAAGTTGCTGACCTGAGGCAGGGCAGCATCATTTGCTTTATCAAGGATGGCGCGCGCCAGCGGATGGCTTGAGCCTTGCTCCAGCGCGGCGGCAAGTCGCAGCGCGTCCCCTTCGGCAATGCCTGCGGTCGCAACGGCCACCACCTGCGGTTTGCCTTCGGTCAGCGTGCCGGTTTTATCAAACACCAGCGTGTCGAGCGTGCTGGCCCGCTGCAGCGCGTCCGCGTCCCGCACCAGCACGCCGAACTCGGCGGCGCGGCCTACGCCGGAGATAATCGACATCGGCGTCGCCAGGCCAAGGGCGCATGGACAGGCGATGATCAGCACCGTGGTGGCGATCACCAGGGTATAAACAATCTGCGGGGCAGGGCCGAAAACGTACCAGATCGCCGCGCTCAGCAGGGCAATGGCGACCACCACCGGCACAAAAATGGCGGAAATTCTGTCAGCGAGCTGGCCGATTTCCGGCTTGCTGCTCTGCGCCTGGCGCACCATGCGAATAATACGCGACAGCGTAGTGTGGCTGCCGACGGCGCTGGCGGTGAACAGCACGCTACCGTCCTGTACCACCGTCCCGGCATGAACGGCGTCGCCGTCTGATTTCTGCTGGGGGATAGGCTCGCCGGTCAGCATCGCTTCATCCAGCCAGGCCTCGCCCTGCGTTATCTTACCGTCAACAGGAACGCGATCGCCCGTGGTCAGGCGCAGCGTCATGCCGGGCTGAACCTCGGCCAGCGGAACGCTCTTTTCTCCTGCGTCCGTGACCACGCGCGCGGTTGGCGGGGTTAAATCGAGCAATCTTTCCAGCGCTTTCGAGGATCGCTGGCGGGCGCGGGCTTCCAGCATATGGCCTAAGTTGATCAGGCCGATAATCATCGCGCTCGCTTCATAATAGAGATGCCGCGCTTCCATCGGGAACCACTGGGGCCAGACGTTCACGCTCATGGAGTACAGCCATGCCGCACCCGTGCCGAGGGCGACCAGCGTATCCATCGTCGCGGTGCGGTTTTTCAGGCTCTTCCAGGCGCTGGTATAGAAATGGCCGCCCGCGAAGATCATCACGCCCAGGGTAATGACGCCAATCACCAGCCACAGCGTGCGGTTGTCGTCGGTGACCATCATGTTGTCGCCGATCATCCCCCACACCATCACCGGAATACCCACCAGCAGGGCGACAATCGCCTGCCAGCGGAAGCGCTTCATGGTGGCGATAGCCGTTTCCTGCTGGCGCTCGCGGCGTTCGGCGTCATCTTCGATGGCCTCCGCCCCGTAGCCCGCTTTTTCAACGGCCTGCACCAAATCTGCTGCGGAGGCGCTGCCCATCACCAGCGCAGTGCGCTCCGCGAGGTTGACCCGTGCCTGCGCGACGCCCGGTACCGCCTGCAAGGCGTTTTGTACCCGGGAGACGCAGCTGGCGCAGCTCATGCCGTTGATCAGCAGCTGTTGGCTGTCATCAATATCATCAGCTGCCGGAAGCTCAGGAGTGGCCGCTGTCAGCGCTTCCGACGGGGATGATGACTCTGCCAGCGGTTTAGCCTTTGGGTGGCTTAGCGCCGCCCCGTAGCCGGCCTGCTTGATGGTATCAATCAGCGCATCCGCGCTGGCGCTGCCGATGACGGCGGCACGATCGATACTGACTTCAGCGCTTTCAACATCAGGGCGCTGTTCCAGACTTTCTTTAACGCGTTTGACACAGTGGCCGCAGGAAAGGCCGTCCAGCGTCAGGTCAATAGTGTGAGACATAACAAAACTCCCGTATAATATTTTGGTCAGTTGTTGACCGGAGTAACGCTTTTCACTAACTGTTATGAAGGTTAAACCTTCCATCAAGGGGAAGGTCAAGGGGGAAATGTGAATATTAGCGATGTGGCAAAAAAAACCGGTTTAACCAGCAAAGCGATTCGCTTTTATGAAGAGAAGGGGCTGGTGACGCCGCCGCTGCGCAGTGAAAACGGCTACCGCAGCTACACGCAGCTGCATCTGGATGAACTGACGCTG
Organism: Enterobacter sp. FW301-JW81; assembly: GCF_058788735.1. Classification (NCBI taxonomy): domain Bacteria; kingdom Pseudomonadati; phylum Pseudomonadota; class Gammaproteobacteria; order Enterobacterales; family Enterobacteriaceae; genus Enterobacter; species Enterobacter sp. FW301-JW81. Next base: position 214,769 of record NZ_JBYTBA010000005.1, read on the forward strand.
CTGCGCCAGGCAAGACAGGTCGGTTTTAATCTGGAAGAGTGCGGCGAGCTGGTTAACCTGTTCAACGATCCGAAGCGTCACAGCGCAGACGTGAAAAAACGCACCCTGGAAAAAGTAGCCGAGATTGAACGCCATATCACCGAACTGCAGGCGATGCGCAAACAGCTGCTACAGCTCGCGGAATCCTGTCCGGGGGATGACAGCGCCGACTGCCCGATTATCGATAATCTTGCCGGCTGCTGTCATCGTAAGGCTTCTGCTTAGCAGGCTTTAACCCGCAGGGTAATGCCTTCCACCGCAATGACCTCGACCCGCGTGCCGGCGCTGAGGTCGTCGTCGGCGACCACCGGCCACGAGCTGTCGCCTACGCGCATATGTCCCCGTCCGTTTACCAGCGCGGCGTCGAGCGTAAACCGCTGGCCGACAATCTGCTGTCCGCGCTGGTTGAGATGCGCGTCCACCGGCTTCTGCTCGCTAACCCGTCGGTTAAGCCAGCGCCACCACAGCCACGCGGCCACCAGCGTCAGCACGGCAAACAACGCGCCCTGCCACGCCCAGTCAAGCGGCAGGATCCACACGAGCAGCCCGGTAATGACCGCGGCGACACCGCTCCAGAGCAGGTAGCCATTGCCGCCCAGCATCTCAGCGGCCAGCAGTAAACCCCCGAGGCTTAGCCAGAAAGCGTGAGGATGTGCGACGATGAGCTCAATCATTTTTTACGCTCGTTTCCGCTGTCTTTGATAAGCTCGGCAATACCGGCGATAGAGCCCATCAGGCTGCTGGCCTCCAGCGGCATCATCACCACTTTGCTGTTGTTCGCGGAGCCGATCTCTTTCAGCGCGTCGGTATATTTTTGCGCGACAAAGTAGTTCACGGCCTGGATATCACCGGCGGCAATTGCCTCTGACACCATCTGGGTGGCGCGGGCTTCCGCCTCGGCTGAACGTTCACGCGCTTCCGCCTGCAAAAACGCGGACTGACGATCGCCTTCCGCTTTCAGGATCTGCGACTGTTTTTCCCCTTCCGCTTTGAGGATCTCAGCCTGACGTACCCCTTCGGCTTCCAGAATGTAGGCACGTTTGGTTCGCTCGGCCTTCATCTGCGCGTTCATGGAGGCAATCAGCTCCGCCGGTGGGCGCACGTCGCGGATCTCAATACGGGTGACTTTGATCCCCCACGGGTTCGTTGCCTCATCGACAATATGCAGCAGGCGGGTATTGATGCTGTCGCGCTGGGAAAGCATCTCGTCCAGCTCCATCGAGCCCAGCACGGTACGGATGTTGGTCATCGTCAGGTTGACGATCGCCAGCTCCAGGTTGCTGACCTCATAGGCCGCTTTCGGCGCGTCAATCACCTGAATAAAGCAGACGGCGTCAATGGTGACGTTGGCGTTATCCTTCGAGATCACTTCCTGAGAAGGAATATCCAGCACCTGTTCCATCATGTTGATCTTGCGGCCGATTCTGTCCATGAACGGAACAATCAGGCTTAGGCCAGGCTGGAGCGTATTGGTATAGCGGCCGAAACGCTCGACGGTCCACTGATAGCCCTGCGGCACAATTTTGACGCCTGCGCCCACGATAACCAGCGTAACGAAAATAAGGACGGGAATAACGATAAGCATAAAAACCTCCTGTTTTGCATGCTGTGACGAGTGAAAGTGTGTGTTTATTGCTCGTAAGTATAGGTAAAGTCAGAGATGAATCCATCACCCGCCTTTGCGATGGCTTTGGATAATCCCTGGTAGTAATTCTCCAGCCCCAGCGCTTCGATATGCTGGATCTGTTCGCGAATGGGGGCGCAGAACAGTACGGCATTCCCCGCCTCAACGCGCTTGTTGTTAGGTGGAAGGTCGCCCGCGATGGCTTTGAACCACGTTCTGATACCCTGCTTTAAGCTGTGCGGCGCTTTTGCCAGATTATCCATTCCCGTCAGGACTTGCAGGGTGGGGAACTCATCGGACATCACGGCGGTTTTCATGCGCGCAAAGAACTGGCTGAACAGCTCAAACGAGCCCAGATCGGTGACGCGGGGCTTGGTCGTTTTACCGTTTTTATTGCCGATTTTACCTGCCGCAGACGCCGCGCTCGGCACCGCGTTCACTTTTTCCAGCTCCAGCCCAAATAGCAAATTGCAGTGCGCGCGGCGGGCTTTCAGCGGGTAGGTCATCAGGACGTCAATGAACTGGGTCGCTTTCACTTCCGCAAGGTCGTGGTTGATAAGCCACTGGGTGCGAGAAAATTCAGCCGGAGAGACGAACCAGTCAGGCACCTCGTTAAAACGCTTTGATTTTCCTTTGCCGTCAAATTCAAGGAAGTGTGTCCCGTTGTCGAAGGCGAAATAGCAATTTTTGAAACTGCCGATCGTGGTGTTCACGATGAGCGCCTTCTTAACAAAATCGACCACCTCTGCACCAATGACAAAACGCGTGAGTTCCGAAGATTTGATGACTTCCATTAATGTTTCGACATCAGGAACACCAGGCTTCAGGGAAGGGAACTCATAAAAGATGTGTGCCATGCTGCATACTTCCTGTAGTGATGGTGGTGACAAATGACAAACAAAAAGTTTAACACTTGCTTTAGCGTGAGGCTATTCGCTCTGTGCGCACGAAAGGATTATGCTACAGGCGGTTATGACAAAAAGCGGTTAACGGAAGCGCAATGAACGATAAAAAAAACTTAATACATCTCAGGGATGTCGGATTTCGTGTCGGGGAAAACACCATCCTTCAGCACGTCGAGTTTTGCCTGTCGCCGGGCGAGTTTAAATTAATAACGGGCCCTTCAGGCTGCGGTAAAAGCACGCTGCTGAAGATTGTGGCCTCCTTGCTCAGCCCCACAGAGGGCACCATTCTGTTTGAAGGCCAGGATATTGCGTCACTTTCACCGGAAAGCTATCGCCAGCAGGTTTCCTATTGTGTGCAAACCCCCGCGCTTTTTGGCGATACGGTTTATGACAACCTGATATTTCCGTGGCAAATCCGTCAAAAAACGCCGGAGCCGGAAAAATTCACCCGCGATCTGACTCGCTTTGGCCTTTCGGAGGAGACGCTGACCAAATCCATTAATGCGCTGTCGGGCGGAGAAAAGCAGCGCGTCTCGCTGATCCGCAACCTGCAGTTTTTACCCAAGGTGTTGCTGCTGGATGAAATTACCAGCGCGCTCGATGACGCCAACAAACGCAACGTTAACGAGATTATTCATCGTTACGTCCGCGAGCAGAATATTGCCGTGCTGTGGGTGACGCACGACGCCAGCGAAATAACCCATGCGGATGACGTGATTACGCTTCAGCCGCACGGCGGAAAAATGCAGGAGGCAAACCGTGGGTGAGCATAATATTACCAACGAATCCCTGGCGTTTTCGATGGTGCTGGTGCTGATTGCGATTGTGGTCAGCTACCGGGAAAAACTGGGGCTGGAAAAAGATATTGTGTGGAGTATCTGCCGCGCGGTGATTCAGCTCATCATCGTCGGCTATGTGCTGAAGTACATTTTCAACGTCAACCACGCGGTCCTGACGCTGCTGATGGTGCTCTTTATCTGCTTTAACGCGGCGTGGAATGCGCAAAAGCGCAGTAAATACATTGATAAGGCGTTTATCTCATCGTTTATCGCGATTACCACCGGGACGGCGCTCACGCTGGCGGTGCTGGTACTCTCCGGCTCAATTGAGTTTACGCCGATGCAGGTTATCCCTATCTCGGGGATGATTGCGGGGAACGCCATGGTGGCCGTTGGGCTCTGTTATAACAACCTTGGCCAGCGTTTCAGCAGCGAACAGCAGCAGCTGCAGGAGAAACTAAGCTTGGGAGCCACGCCAAAAGTGGCCTCGGCGCGGCTGATTCGTGAAAGCATTCGTTCATCGCTGATCCCGACGGTAGATTCAGCCAAAACGGTTGGGCTGGTGAGCCTGCCGGGCATGATGTCGGGGCTGATTTTTGCGGGTATCGATCCGGTAAAAGCGATTAAGTATCAGATTATGGTGACGTTTATGCTGCTTTCCACGGCAAGTCTGTCAACCATCATTGCCTGCTACCTGACCTACCGGAAGTTCTACAACGCGCGCCACCAGCTGGTGGTGACGCAGTTGAAAAAGTCGGAATAAACCGTCTTTTGTAGGCCCGGTAAGCGTTAGCGCCACCGGGCATTTTTTTGTTAGTAGAGCAACGCGTACAGCTGACGACGATACTTCGACGCCAGCGCATCGCCGGTGCCCAGCGCGGCGAGGATCTCCTGGAACATCTTGCGCGCCTGGCCGTCTGCGGCAGCGAGGTCCTTTTGCAGATGGCTAAACAGCAGCTCCAGCGCCTCTTCGTTACGGCCCACCTGGTGCAGCTGCAGCGCCAGCTGGCTTGCCAGCGCGGCGTCGGCCGGGTTTTCGGCAACCTGCTGCTGCAGCTGCTGAATCTCCGGGGTGTCCGCGGCCTGCTTCAGCAGCTCAATCTGCGCGACCAGGCCCTGGTAACGGGTGTCCTGGTCCTGCAGCGGAACGGTCTTGAGTACGGCTTCCGCATCTTCTGAACGGTGCAGGGCGATCTGCGTTTCCGCCAGCAGCAGGCCGATCTGGCTGTTCTGATTCGACAGCTGCCACGCGTCTTTGAGCAGCGGCAGCGCCTCGTCGTATTTGCCTTCCTGCATCAGCGCCATGCCTTCCTGCGCTTTCAGCTCCTCTTCGCGCGGCAGCACTTTGTCCAGCAGGGCGCGGATTGCCTCTTCCGGCTGCGGCCCCTGGAAGCCATCAACGGGCTGGCCGTTCTGGAACAGATAGACGGTGGGAATGGCGCGCAGGCCAAACTGAGACGCCACCATCGGCTCGGCGTCACAGTCCAGCTTGGCGAGAATGAACTGACCGTTGTATTGCGCGGCAAGGCTCTCCAGTACCGGCGTCAGCTGCAGACAGTGTTGGCTACGTTCAGACCAGAAGTAGAACAGCACCGGTTTGGTCATCGACTGTTCCAGCGTCTGTTGCAGGTTTGCTTCAGTAATATTGACGATATTCTGTACGGACATGCGGCTTTCTCTTTTGTCGGTTTGTTCTTTACATGGGGATGAGCGGCGACGCTTCAACTCAGCCGTGTAAAATTTTGTCCATCATCCGGCCCGGCAGCAGGCGTTTTAACCAGCCTACGGCGTGGGTGACCAGCGTGACCGGATAGCGCATTTTGGGGTGTTCACTCTCAAAAGCATGGCGCACTTTGGCGACAACCGCTTCAGGACCTAACGTAAAGCGTGCGGCAATGCCGGGGTTTTCGACCGGTTTGTCCGACTGGGTCTGGTTGACGTTTTCGGTGAAGCGGGTGCGGATAGGGCCGGGTTCAATCAGGCTGACCTTGATGCCGCTGTGGCGCAGCTCCATGCGCAGGGCGTCGGACCAGGCCTCCAGCGCATATTTGCTGGCGGCATAGGCGCCGCGGCCTGGGGTTGAAATTAACCCCATAACCGACGATGTCATCACGATGCGCCCTTCACCGTGCGGCAGCATCGCGGGGAGCAGACGCATGGTGAGCTGATGTACGCCGAAGAAGTTGGTCGAAAACTGCTTCTCCAGCGTTTCGCGGGAGAGCGTATCCAGCGGGCCATACACGCCGTAACCGGCATTGTTAAAGAGCCCGTACAGACGATTGTCGGTCAGCGCGATAACCTCATCGGCGGCGCGCTCAACGCTCTCCGGCGAGTCCATATCCAGCAGCACGCCGGTAAAGCCCAGTCCGTTCATGCGTTCGACATCGTCGGGTTTGCGGCAGGCCGCCAGAACCCGAAATCCCTGGCGCTTTAGTTCAAGCGCGCTTTCAAGGCCGATTCCACTGGAACATCCTGTAATTAAGACCGATTTTTGCATAACTTTACCTGTCAGGATCTCCGCTTAATCAGGAGTCATGGTTAACTAAAGGAGCCAGCCGCGTTGCCATCCAGTCGGCAATAAACGGCTGAGCATCGCGATTGGGGTGGATCCCGTCGTCTTGCATCCACTGGGGTTTGAGATAGACCTCTTCCATGAAAAATGGCAGCAGCGGAATATCAAACTCTTTGGCAAGCTTAGGGTAGATCGCGCTAAAGGCTTCATTATACCGACGACCGTAGTTGGCGGGCAGGCGAATTTGCATCAGCAGCGGCTGAGCGTTTGCCGCTCTGATGTCCTGCAAAATGGTGCGCAGCGTTTGCTCCGTTTGCTGAGGCTGGAAACCGCGCAGGCCATCATTACCGCCAAGCTCAACCAGCACCCAGCGCGGCTGATGCTGTTTGAGCAGCGCAGGCAGGCGCGATAAACCCTGCTGAGAGGTATCGCCGCTGATGCTGGCGTTGATAACCGACGTCTTGCTCTGCCATTTGTCATTGAGCAGGGCGGGCCAGGCCGCGCTGGCCGCCATGCGGTAGCCTGCGCTCAGGCTGTCGCCAAGAACCAGTAACGTGTCCGCTGCCGCCGCGCGGAAGGTCATCAGAATCAAAAACAGGAAGGGCAAATGCCAGCGGAAAACAGTGTTGAAGTTCATCATCTTAAGAAGTCCGTCGGTCAGGGGGAACACGAGCTTTCCATCCTTACTGGAGTTGAACTCGTTGTCAAACGCGCTGAAACCATCGCGCTGATTGGCGAATCCGGTTCCGGTAAGTCCACGCTGCTGGCGATTTTGGCCGGTCTGGACGACGGCAGCAGCGGCGAAGTCCATCTTGTCGGGCAACCGCTGCATCAGCTTGATGAAGAGGCGCGGGCCGCGCTGCGCGCGCGTCACGTTGGTTTTGTTTTTCAATCTTTTATGCTGATCCCGACCCTGAACGCGCTGGAAAACGTCGAACTCCCGGCGCTTCTGCGCGGGGAAAATAGCCGTGAAAGCCGCGCTCACGCGAAGGCGCTGCTGGAACAGCTCGGTCTGGGGAAACGTCTCGACCATCTTCCCGCGCAGCTTTCTGGCGGTGAGCAGCAGCGCGTGGCGCTGGCGCGGGCGTTTAACGGTCGCCCGGAAGTGCTGTTTGCCGATGAGCCTACCGGTAACCTTGACCGTAAAACCGGCGACAGGATTGCCGATCTGCTGTTTTCGCTCAACCGCGAGCACGGTACCACGCTGATCCTCGTGACCCACGATCCGCAGCTCGCCGCCCGCTGCGACCGTCGCCTGCGGCTGGTTAACGGTATTCTTCAGGAGGAGGCATGATTACCCGCTGGTTCTGGCGCGAGTGGCGCTCGCCCTCGCTGCTGATTGTCTGGCTGGCGTTAAGCCTGGCGGTAGCCTGCGTGCTGGCGCTCGGCAGCGTCAGCGACCGGATGGAAAAAGGGCTCAGCCAGCAGAGCCGGGAGTTTATGGCGGGAGACCGGGCGCTGCAAAGCTCGCGCGCCGTTCCGCCGGGCTGGATTGACGAGGCGCGCACGCTGGGGCTGAAGGTGGGAGAACAGATTACCTTCCAGACGATGACCTTCGCGGGCGACACGCCGCAGCTGGCGAGCGTTAAAGCCGTCGATGATATCTACCCCATGTACGGTGAACTGCAGACCAGCCCGCCCGGGCTGAAGCCAGAGCCCGGCACGGTGCTGCTGGCCCCGCGGCTGATGGCGCTCCTGAATCTCAAAACCGGCGACAGTATCGACGTGGGTGATGCCACGCTGAAAATCGCCGGGGAAGTGGTGCAGGAGCCCGACTCCGGCTTTAATCCCTTCCAGCTTGCGCCACGCCTGCTGATGAACACCGCGGATGTCGCGGCAACCCATGCGGTACAGCCGGGCAGCCGCGTCACCTGGCGCTATAAGTTTGGCGGTACGCCAGCCCAGCTTGATGCGTATGAAAAATGGCTCCTGCCGCAGCTCAAGCCGGAACATCGCTGGTACGGGCTGGAGCAGGACGAAGGGGCGCTCGGCAAATCACTTGAACGTTCTCAGCAGTTCCTGCTGCTGTCGGCATTGTTAACCCTGCTGCTGGCGGTGGCGGCAGTAGCCGTGGCGATGGGGCACTACTGCCGCAGCCGCTACGACCTGGTGGCGATCCTCAAAACCCTGGGGGCGGGCAGGGCGCAGCTGCGCAAGCTGATTGTCGGCCAGTGGCTGATGCTGCTGATGCTGTCCGCGCTGACCGGCGGGATAATGGGGCTGCTGTTTGAAAAACTGCTGATGGTGATGCTGAAACCGGTGCTCCCGGCCGCATTGCCGCCGGCCAGCTTCTGGCCGTGGCTGTGGGCGATGGGCGCGATGACGGTAATCTCGGTGCTGGTGGGGCTACGGCCCTACCGTCTGCTGCTCGCCACCCAGCCGCTGCGCGTGCTCCGCAACGATGTGGTGGCTAACGTCTGGCCGCTGAAGTTCTACCTTCCGGTAATTATTGCGGTGGCGGTGGGGCTGCTGGCCTGGCTGATGGGGGGCAGCACGCTGCTGTGGGCGGTGCTGGCCGGAGCGGTTGTGCTGGCACTGCTGTGCGGCGTGCTGGGCTGGATACTGCTCAACGTCCTGAAGCGACTGACGGTAAAATCCCTGCCCGTGCGCCTGGCGGTCAACCGTCTGCTGCATCAGCCCTGGTCTACGCTGAGCCAGCTTTCGGCCTTTTCGCTGTCGTTTATGCTGCTGGCCCTGCTGCTGGTGCTGCGCGGCGATCTGCTCGACCGCTGGCAGCAGCAGCTGCCGCCGGAAAGCCCGAACTATTTCCTGATCAATATCGCCCCTGAGCAGGTCACGCCGCTGAAGGGCTTCCTGTCGGAGCATCACATTATCCCTGAGTCGTTCTATCCCATCGTTCGCGCGCGTCTGACGCAGATCAACGGCCAGCCAACGGAGGGGAGCAAGGACGAGTCGCTTAACCGCGAGCTGAACCTGACCTGGCAGGAGAAACGCCCGGATCACAACCCGATTACTGCCGGCACCTGGCCGCCGAAAGCGGGAGAGGTGTCGATGGAAGAGGGGCTGGCGACGCGTCTGAACGTAAAGCTGGGAGATAGCGTCACCTTTACCGGCGATACCCAGGAGTTTACCGCGAAGGTCACCAGCCTGCGTAAAGTGGACTGGGAAAGCCTGCGGCCGAACTTCTTCTTTATCTTCCCGCCGGGCGCGCTGGACGGGCAGCCGCAGAGCTGGCTGACCAGCTTCCGCTGGGAGAACGGTAACGGCATGCTGACCCAGCTGAACCGGGAATTCCCGACGGTCAGCCTGCTGGATATCGGCGCGATCCTGAAGCAGGTGGGGCAGGTGCTCGAGCAGGTGAGCCGCGCGCTGGAGGTGATGGTGGTGCTGGTGACAATCTGCGGCGTGCTGTTGCTGCTGGCCCAGGTGCAGGTGGGCATGCGCCAGCGCCATCAGGAACTGGTGGTCTACCGCACGCTGGGAGCCGGAAAGCGGCTGCTGCGGATGACGCTCTGGAGCGAGTTTGCGCTGCTGGGGCTGGTGGCCGGTCTGGTGGCGGCCATTGGCGCAGAGACGGCGCTGGCGGTGTTGCAGACGAAAGTGTTCGACTTCCCGTGGGAGCCTGACTGGCGCCTTTGGTTAATACTGCCTCTGTGCGGCGCGGTGCTGCTTTCCCTTTGCGGAGGCTGGCTCGGCACGCGGCTGTTAAAGGGCAAAGCCCTGTTCCGTCAGTTTGCGAGTTGATTTAGCACGGTGATAATTGCGCGCCGGGTTTTAATGCCGGTGCGCAGTGTTTAAATAGCACAAAGTGATAATACCCACTCATTTAGTAGCACAAAACATTAAAAACCCGACCACACAGCCCGATTATTTCCAGTTAATATTCACCCGCTAAATATTTAGCAGCGTGTCTATTAAGGAAAAATAATGACTATAAAAAAATCAGCGCTGGCGGCAACGATCGGCGCGGCAGTGGCATTGACTACCTTCGCTTCTCAGGCGGAAATCACCGTTCTTAAGCAGGATCCTCAGGCGGGTAACCCGCTGAGCCGCCTGAACTTCACCGTTGGCGGCAGTATCCGTCCTCAGTTCCAGAACATGACCGGCGACGACGGTAAAAACAGCTACAAGCGTAACGGCTTCGACGGCGGCACCCGTTTCCGTTTCGCAGCAGATTACTACCTGTTTGATGACATCAGCTGGATCAGCTACTACGAGCTGGGTGTGAACATTCCCGCGCAGTTTAACTGGGATCACCACTACGCCGAAGGTGCGCACGACACCACGCGTCGTATGCTCTACACCGGTCTGAAGAGCGACACCTGGGGTACGCTGACCTTCGGTCAACAGAACAGCGTTTACTATGACGTGGTTGGCGTGAAAACCGATATCTGGGACTATGACATGATTGGTCAGGCGCCAGGTAACGGGATCAACGGCGACTACGACGGTTCTTATCGTTCACGCCAGATGCTGAAATATAAGAAAACCGTGGGCGATGCCGATATCTATGCATCCTACCTGTTTGAAGACAGCGAATACCTGCCGGGCAACGGCCTGCGCTACAAGCGTAAAGGCGGCGGTTCACTGGGTCTGGATTACCACCTGACCACCGATCTGACCTGGGGCGCCGCGTGGAACTACACCCGTGCGGATATGCGTAACCCGGACAACGGCGACAGCAAAACCTACGACCAGAACATCCTCGGTACCGCGCTGAGCTGGACGCCGGATAACTGGACCTTCTCCGCAGGCGGCGGCTGGTATCAGAACTTCCTGACCACCAAAAAAGTGTCGGTTAACGACTACTTTGCGGGTGACGCGTGGGGTATTGAATACTTCGCAGGTTACAAATTCCCAGTCGGGCAGTACGCGGTTAAATCCATCCAGCCTTACTTCATGGGCGACCGCATTGAGTACGTGAACGGCCGTAACTACCAGCGCATCGACAACGGCGTGGGTATCAGCTTCCAGCTGGACTACGGTTTCCGCGTGGATTACGAGCACGTGTTCACCTCCAGCACCGACAACCTGGGTGACATGAACCTGGTGCGTCTGCGTTACGACTTCTAACCCTCACCCTAACCCTCTCCCTGAAAGGGAGAGGGAACAGACGGATAGAACACGTAGGCCGGGTAAGGCGTAGCCGCCACCCGGCTTTATTTTTCAGCGATCAAGCCACTCCGCAACTTCTCCATACGTCCCGCGATACACAATCTTCTCCGCTTTCTTCTCCAGCTGATAGCCGTACATCGGGTCGTAATAGTCCTTCAGCAGCGGCGCAAGCCAGCTGAAGTGCGCGTCCGTGCTGCCAGAGCGTTGCTGTTCCAGCAGCGCGGAATCTAACAGCGCGGTGAATTCAGCATACCGCTGCAGCCCAAGACGGCGGCGAATGGCGAACAGGCCGTGGTGCAGGTACTCGCTGTATTCTCTCCAGCCCGCTTCCTCGCCGTATGCGGCAGAAAAGTCCGCCCACATATGGTCGAAATACTCTTCGCGCAGGCGCTCAAGGCGAATATCAAACGGGTCTTCCACCACGACGATAGGGGCTTCAACCATGCGGTCGCGCAGGCATTCCGGCAGGTGGTTGGAGCCAATCATCCGGCCCTCGTCTTCCAGCACCCAGCGCACGGCATCTTTTTTCAGCAGCTCAACGGCAAGGTGATTTTCAAAGCTTGCCTGGGAAAGCTGCGGCGTGAGGGTGCGACCAAACGAGGAACCGCGATGGTGCGCCAGCCCTTCCAGATCGATTCCCTGCGCGTGCTGCTTCACCAGCAGCGTTTTACCGTTTCCGGTACAGCCGCCGATGAGCACCATCGGTTTTTGCGACTGCTCGATGGTTGCCTGAATCGCCGCCTGACGCAGGGCCTTATAGCCGCCGCGGATCAGCGGGTAATCGATACCCGCCTCTTTCAGCCAGGCCTGGGAGATATGCGAGCGCTGGCCGCCGCGCGCGCAGCAGAGAAAGCCCTCAGGATGGGCAAGGCAGGCTTCGCGCCAGGCGTTGATGCGCGCATCGCGCGTCTCACCCTTTACCAGACTATGGCCGAGCGCCAGCGCAGCCTCCGGGCCCTGGCGTTTATAGCAGGTGCCCACGGCGGCGCGTTCGTCGTCGTTCATCAACGGCAGGTTAAGGGCAGCGGGCATCGCGCCCTGGGCAAATTCGATCGGCGCGCGAACGTCGATTAAAGGGGTATCGGACGCGAGGATCGCGCGATAGTCCGTTCCATCGTTCATGGGTATTCCAGAAAAAAGCTAAGCAGCAATGGGCGGGAATTGTACGCCGGGGAAAGAGGAGGTCAACTCCCCGGCGGAGGGCGCGCTATTTAAGCTTTGATTGTGCCCAGACAATGCCGCTCGCATATTCCGGCGGCAGGAGAGGGATCATGGCTTCCAGCGTGGCGCTCAGGCGGTCCGTGTCGCTGTCGTTGAGGTTCAGGTGACCCACTTTACGACCCGCGCGAACCTCTTTGTCATACCAGTGCAGGTGCACCAGCGGCAGCTTCAGCCATTCGTAGTTCAGATCGGTGCCGATCAGGTTGATCATCACCGACGGGCTGTTCACCACCGGCTGCGGCAGCGGCAGGTCGGTGATGGCGCGCAGATGCAGTTCGAACTGGCTGATGGACGCACCGTTTTGCGTCCAGTGGCCGCTGTTGTGCACGCGCGGCGCAAGTTCGTTGATCAGCAGACCGGACGGGGTGATAAAGCACTCCATCGCCATGACGCCCACATAGCCGAGTTCGTGCATGATGGCAGAGAGCATATCTTCCGCCTGTGCCTGCTGGTCTGCGTTTGCGTGCGGGAAGGCCACGCTGGTGCGCAGGATACCGTCCTGATGCAGGTTATGCGTCAGAGGGTAAAACACCGTGCGGCCATCGTGCCCGCGCGCGCCAACCAGCGACACTTCACCGCTGAAGTTGATGCCCTGCTCAACGATGCATTCGCCGTAGCAGTCATCCGGCAGCTCGGCGGTATCGTCCGCGCGCAAGCGCCACTGGCCGCGGCCGTCGTAGCCACCCACGCGGCGCTTCACGATCGCCAGCTCGCCCAGCATCGCGAAGACGTCATTCCACTCGCTTTTATCGGACAGGAGCTGCCACGGCGCGGTCGCGAGGCCGAGCTTGTCGAACAGCTGCTTTTGCGTCAGGCGGTCAGCAATAATTGGGAACACATCGCGGTTAACAAAGGCGTTGTGACGCGCCAGCTCGCGTGTCAGGGCCGTCTCCGGCCAGCGTTCGATCTCGGCGGTAATCACGCTCTGGTGGAACGGCACGGCTTCAGGTTCAGCATCCAGCCCGACGGGCCAGACGGCAATACCCAGCGGTTCACCTGCCTGGCGCAGCATGCGGCCCAACTGGCCGTTACCGAGGACGCAAACCTGCTTCATGCCGCACCCCGCGGGTCTGGATTGTCCAGCACCTCGTCGGTCTGGGCTTTACGCCATTCGGTCAGACGCTGGTGCAGGTCTTTATCGTGAGTCGCCAGGATTTGGGCTGCCAGCAGGGCGGCGTTTGCCGCACCCGCTTTACCAATCGCCAGCGTGCCGACGGGAATGCCGCGCGGCATCTGAACGATGGAATAGAGGCTATCAACACCGCTCAGTGCGGCGCTTTGTACCGGGACGCCGAGAACCGGCACCAGCGTTTTGGCGGCAATCATGCCTGGCAGATGTGCTGCGCCGCCCGCACCGGCAATGATCACCTCATAACCGTTCTCTTCGGCGCTTTCGGCGAAGCTGAACAGTTTGTCCGGTGTACGGTGTGCGGAGACCACTTCTACGTGGTGCGGAACATTCAGGATTTCAAAGATTTCGGCGGCGAACTGCATGGTAGCCCAGTCGCTTTTGGACCCCATCACGATGGCGACACGCGCCGGATTATTGCGGGAAGACATGCGTCTTAAAACTCCTGTGGTGCGAAACACACTGCTTTCGAGGGCACAGAGAATAGCATGTTATACGGGCAAGGAAAACGGTTGCGCGGTTAAAAGGTGAGCCGTTGTTGCCATCCATTCATAACAAAACAGACCGCGTTCTGGCGGTCTGTTTTCGTTGTGCGGCAATCATTATTTAGTCAGTTCTGCGGTCATGTGCACGCGGTTGTTGAACTGTGCGCTGGTGATTTTGTAAGAGGCACCCTGTTCAGCGGCCTGTGCAGCAATTTTCGCTTCTGCACGGTCAAGGGTTGAGCCGGTTGCGCTGACGCTCTGCGCGAAAGCACCGAAAGAAGCCAGAGAAAGAGCAGTAACTGCAACGAAAGTTTTGATGGATTTCATGGTCGTATTCCTTAAGTAATTTATCTGGGATAGGGCGTGTTGCCCTGATGTGATAAATAATAGACCGACCATGGACTGATTAAAATCGAAACAATTTGCCGATATTGTTCAATTAAATTGAATTAACTTTGCGCGAGGATTAAAACGGAAAAGCGATCAGCTCTACGCCGTCAGGCGTGACGTTGACCATGGATCCTTCGCTGTGCCAGGCACCCAATACCACGCGGTGTGCGGGCTGGCCGTTGGCGATAAGGGAATGCACGTCAGGACGATGGGTATGGCCGTGAATGAGCCACTGCACGCGGTTCTTTTCCATGACGTTGACAACTGCCTGCGGGTTAACGTCCATGATGGTGATGGATTTGCTGCTGTTGGCAGCTTTACTGCCCGCGCGCATTCTGGCGGCGATGCGGTTGCGGATGAACAGCGGCAGGGCCAGGAACAGCGTTTGGATCCACGGGGTGTGGACTTTGGCGCGAAACGCCAGGTAGCCGGTATCGTCGGTGCAGAGCGTATCGCCGTGCATGATCAGCACCTTTCGGCCGTAGAGGTCGAGCACCTGTTCTTCCGGCAGCAGCGTCATACCGCTTTCGCGGGCGTAGCGCTTGCCGAGCAGGAAATCACGGTTGCCGTGAATGAAGTAGCAGGGGACGCCGGAATCAACCAGCGCTTTTATGGCCGCAGCCATTTCACGGTGCAGTGGGTTAGGATCGTCGTCGCCGATCCAGGCTTCAAAGAGATCGCCCAGGATGTACAGCGCATCGGCGCTTTTGGCTTCACCGCGTAAAAAACGCAGAAAACCGGCGACGATCGCCGGTTCTTCTGTTTGCAGATGCAAATCTGCAATAAAGAGTGTCGCCACGAATTACTCGCTGACGGTCACGCTTGTAATCACAACGTCTTCTTTAGGAACGTCCTGGTGCATGCCGCTGCGGCCGGTAGAGACGGCTTTGATCTTGTCAACCACGTCCATACCTTCAACCACTTCTGCGAATACGCAGTAGCCCCAACCCTGCAGGCTTTCGCCGGAGAAGTTCAGGAAGTCGTTATCAGCCACGTTGATGAAGAACTGCGCGGTCGCAGAGTGAGGCGCCTGAGTACGGGCCATCGCCAGCGTGCCGCGGGTGTTTTTCAGGCCGTTGTTCGCTTCGTTTTTGATCGCTTCTTTGGTTTCTTTCTGGTTCATGCCAGGTTCAAAACCGCCGCCCTGGATCATAAAGCCGTTGATCACGCGGTGGAAAATGGTGTTGTTGTAGAAACCTTCGCGGCAGTAGTCCAGGAAGTTTTTAACTGTTTCAGGCGCTTTGTCATCAAAGGTTTTGATTACGATATCGCCATGATTAGTGTGGAAAGTAACCATTTTTGCATCCTGTTCCGTTATTGTGGTACGTCGACCCGCGTTCGGGTCATATATAGGGGCTTGTTATAGCATAACCACAGGATGCGATCACCTTGCATTGTGTGCTGCTTCGGGTTTGAATTACGGGTAGAATACCCGGTTTTCAACCACACACGTGTTTACATGGAATCTTCGATGTTAAAAATCTTTAATACAATGACGCGCCAAAAAGAGGAATTTAAACCTATCCATGCCGGGGAAGTCGGCATGTACGTGTGTGGTATTACGGTTTACGATCTCTGTCACATTGGCCATGGCCGTACCTTTGTCGCCTTCGACGTGGTTTCGCGCTACCTGCGTTTCCTGGGGTACAACCTGAAATACGTGCGTAACATCACCGACATCGACGATAAAATCATCAAGCGCGCTAATGAGAACGGCGAGAGCTTTGTTGCGCTGGTCGATCGTATGATCGTCGAGATGCACAAAGATTTCGACGCCCTGAATATTCTGCGTCCGGACAGCGAGCCGCGTGCCACCCACCATATTCACGAAATTATCGACATCACTGAAAAGCTGATCGAACGCGGTCACGCCTACGTGGCGGACAACGGTGACGTGATGTTCTCGGTGCCGACCGACCCCACCTACGGTTCGCTTTCCCGTCAGGACCTGGACCAGCTTCAGGCCGGCGCGCGCGTTGACGTGGTTGACGTGAAGCGCAACCCGATGGACTTCGTGCTGTGGAAAATGTCCAAAGAGGGCGAACCAAGCTGGCCATCCCCGTGGGGTGAAGGCCGCCCGGGCTGGCACATTGAGTGCTCCGCGATGAACTGCAAACAGCTGGGCAAACACTTCGACATCCACGGCGGCGGTTCAGATCTGATGTTCCCGCACCACGAAAACGAAATCGCGCAGTCCACCTGCGCCCACGGCGGCGAGTACGTTAACTACTGGATGCACTCCGGGATGGTGATGGTTGACCGCGAGAAGATGTCTAAATCGCTGGGCAACTTCTTCACCGTGCGTGACGTGCTGAAGTATTACGACGCGGAAACCGTGCGCTACTTCCTGATGTCCGGCCACTATCGCAGCCAGCTGAACTACAGCGAAGAGAACCTCAAGCAGGCGCGTTCGGCGCTGGAACGTCTGTACACCGCGCTGCGCGGAACCGACAGGTCTGTTCCTGCCGCTGGTGGCGAAGCGTTTGAAGCACGCTTTGTTGAGGTAATGAACGATGACTTCAACACCCCGGAAGCGTACTCCGTGCTGTTCGACATGGCGCGCGAAGTGAACCGCCTGAAGTCAGAGGATATGACAGCAGCAAATGCACTGGCGGCGCACCTGCGTAAACTCTCTTCCGTGCTTGGCCTGCTGGAGCAGGAGCCGGATGCGTTCCTGCAGAGCGGTGCGCAGGCGGACGACGGTGAAGTGGCGGAAATTGAAGCGTTGATCAAAGCGCGTCTGGAAGCGCGTCAGGCGAAAGACTGGGCGGCGGCAGATGCGGCGCGTAACCGTCTGACCGAGATGGGTATCATTCTGGAAGATGGCCCGCAGGGAACCACCTGGCGCCGTAAGTAAGTCTGGTGCGCGCTGATGCCCTCACCCCAGCCCTCTCCCACAGGGAGAGGGTGCAAACACTAAAAACGGCAACGTGAGTTGCCGTTTTGCTTTTACCTCCGCCTCCACCACAACAACCCCATCAGCACCACACCCGGCAGCCACACCCACATCAGTTCAGAGAGAATGACCTGGTGCCCGTACGGCGTGGTATAGCGTGACAGCGCAAACGGCGCGACCTTGATCACCTGCCACGGCGCAAAGAAGCGTTCATCTGACCACGGCCACAGCCAGCCGACGCCTTTCCCGCCTGTCGTAATGGAGTCCAGCAGGCTGTGCGACAGCAATGACACGGTTAAAAACAGCCAGCACCGCGTAAGGCTTGCCCGGAACCATCGTCGGCCGATCAGCACGCAGAGTATCGGCACCACAAAGGCAAACAGCAGGGAGTGGGTAAAGCCGCGATGGCCGAAAACGTTGCCGTAAGCGACGCCGAACTTAAACGCCAGCACGTCGGCGTCCGGCAGCATGGCGAGGACAATTCCGGCGAACAGCAGGCGGGGAGGAATAACTTTTGTTCCCAGACCTAAGCCCAGGCAAAGCGGAACAGCAGCGTGAGTAATAACGGTAGGCATCGTATTTATCCGTGGCAAATCATGGAACTATAGCAGTGAATGCTACACAGCCGAGCCTGGTTAAATTCTGATTTACGCCGACTCGCGCGCGATAAGCTGCCCGGAGAGCGTAATACGCTGCGTTTGCAGCGTCGGCTCCTTCAGCGTGCGAATAATCAGCCCGGCCGCCTGGCGCCCCGTCTCTTCGCTGGCGGACGAGACGTAGGTAAATGACGGCGAGGTGAGGTTAACGTGCAGCATATCTTCGAAACCGACCAGCGCGACCTGCTGTGTCAGAAACACATCTTTACCCACCGTACGTCCGACCTGATGAATACCGGAGATGGAACCGATCATCGCATCCGGCGAGTGGCAGAGCAGGGCGGTAATGGTGTTGTTTTTTTCCAGCAGTTGGCGGGTGGCGAAACCCGCGGCCAGCGTGTCATCGCTGCAGGCCGGCGAGAATTCATCGCGCCAGACCAGGCCGTTTTGCGTCATCGCGCTGCGAAAGCCGAGCAGGCGCTGCTCGCGGATAAGGCAGCCATCACGCCCGCCAATGTAGGCGATATTGCGGTGGCCGCGCTCGATAAGATAACGCACCGCCAGATTTGCCGCCTGGCGATTATCGCGCATCACCAGGTTGCATTTTTCATCCAGCAGGGACTGAGAAACCACCACCAGCGGCAGCGGGAAGCGGCGAATCTGTTCCGGCAGGGTGGACGTGCGGGTGTCCGAGGCCAGATAGATAACCCCGGCGACGCCCTGCTGCTTAAACGACAGCAGGCAGCGCTCAAGATGGTCTGCGTCGTTCTGCGGCTGGCCGAGAAAAACCATATATCCCTGTTTTTCCAGCTCCTGGACGATGCTCGCCATCACCTTGATGGAAAAGCTGTCGCTGAAGTCGCGCAGGATCAGGCCGATAAGATTGGAGGTGTTGGCGCGAAGATTGGCAGCGGCGACGTTATGAACATAGCCGAGCGTCGTGATGGCGGCATTGACCTTCCCGATCGTCGCCTCTGAGATTTTCCCTTTCTGGCGTAGCACCAGCGAGACGGTAGAGACCGACACTCCCGCGTGCTTTGCGACATCAATAATGCTGACTTTCTTCAAAACCGCTCCCTGAAATTTACCGATAATCAGCCAGATAAGACACGTCGCCCAGCGTACAGGAGACGCGTCTTTCAGGCATCTTATTATTTGCCGATCATGGTGGACATGGTCTGGGCGATAAACTGTGCTCTGGCACCGAAAATCACCTGTATACCATTGTCGCCGACGAAGACCACGCCGCGCGCGCCGAGCCCGTTCAGGCCGTCTCTGTCTACCGCCTCGCTTTTTGCCACTTCCAGGCGCAGGCGGGTGATACAGGAGCCGACGGAGTCGATGTTATGCGCTCCGCCCAGCAGGGTGATGATCTCGGTTGCGAGCTCGGAATCAGACTTCTCATCCGCGTTGGCGGTGACTTCCGTGCGGCCCGGCGTTTTCACGTCGAAACGGCGGATCACAAAGCGGAACGTGAAGTAATAGATCAGGCCCATTGGAATGCCGATGATAATGGCATTCAGGAAGTTGGTCTTGTAACCGTTAAAGGATGGCAGGATCCCGAATGACAGATAGTCGATAAAGCCTGCAGAGAACGACTTGGCGATATGCGCATGCAGCAGATACATGGTCATATACGCCAGACCCGCCATGATGGCGTTAAAGACGTAGAGAATCGGCGCCACGAAGATAAAGGTAAACTCAACCGGTTCGGTGATCCCCGTCAGGAAGCAGGTGAGCGCCGCGGAGAACAGAATACCTGCCGCGATTTTCTTGTTCTTCGTATGGGCTTCATGATACATCGCCAGGCACGCGGCGGGCAGCGCGAACAGCATCAGCGGGAATTCACCCTGCATGAACTTACCGGCGTTCTGATAGGTGTCGCTGCTGAAGGATTTCACCCCTTCTTCCAGCATCTTGAACCAGATGGTCTGGTCGCCGTGGATAACCTGGCCGGCCTGGGTGGTGTAATCCCCGAACGAATACCAGAAAGACGGGTACCAGATATGGTGCAGACCGAGCGGGATCAGCGCGCGCTCCACCAGACCGAAGATAAAGGTCGACGCCGCCTGGTTATCGCCGTTAACCACCACCGAGAGCGCGTCGATACCGGCCTGAATATGCTGCCAGACGTACGGCAGCAGCAGCCCCATCAGGAATGAGAGGAACGCCGTTGCAATCGCCACGAAGCGCTTGCCGGAGAAGAAGCCCAGGAATTCCGGCAGCTGCATGGTGTGGAAGCGGTTATAGCACCAGGCCGCGAGAATACCGCAGATCAGGCCGCCGAAGACGCCCATCTGCAGCGTCGGGATGCCGACGACCATGGCGTATTTTCCGCCCTGAGAGGCCATTTCCGGCGTGATGCTCAGTACGGTGCTGATGGTGATATTCGTGACAAACACCGAGACCGCCGCAGACAGCGCCGCAATGCCGGATTCCGATGCCAGACCGACGGCAGAGCCAATGGCAAACAGCATCGGCAGATTATCAAAGATAACCCCACCCGCGTTCATCATCAGCGGCAGATGAAACTTATCGCCGAAGGCCAGCAGCAGGCCCGCAGCGGGAAGCAGTGAAATTGGCAGCATTAAGGCGCGACCAATCATCGATAACTTAGACAGCGATTTAACAAACCCTGATATCAGACTCATGCTGATTTCCCCCGAGAAGCGCTTTTTTTGGCGCTGTTATTGTAAGTAGAACGTTTTAGTAGAACGTTCTACTTATCGTGGGCAAAGAGTGAAAAACGCGCAACCGAATTTTCATTTTTCAACAGAGGAAATAGTGATTATTTGAAGTTGATCGATAAATAACCGTGATGGGTGTGAGGGGATTGTGAGAGAAATTGCCGGGTGGCGGCTTCGCCTTACCCGGCCTACAAACGGAAACAGTACGTAGGCCCGGTAAGCGCAGCGCCACCGGGCATCAGACGGCTCAGGCCGTAACGGTCACGCTCTGTCCTTCAAAGCTCACGGTCTGGCCCGCGACAATTTTGCAGCGCTTGCGCGTTTCTACCACGCCGTCGACTTTTACTCGCCCGTCGGCGATAACAATTTTCGCCTGCGCGCCGCTTTCGCTCCAGCCTTCCAGCTTCAGCAGATCGCACAGCTCAACGTGCGGATGTTTACCTAATGAAAAAGTCGCCATCTTACGCGTCCTCTACGTCGTGATATTCTTCGCATGCCTGCAACGTATTCTGAATCAGTGTTGCCACGGTCATCGGGCCTACGCCGCCCGGCACTGGCGTGATGTAAGAGGCGCGAGCCGCGGCATCTTCATACACCACGTCGCCGACCACTTTGCCGCTTTCCAGACGGTTAATCCCGACGTCCACGACAATCGCACCCTCTTTAATCCATTCGCCCGGAATAAAGCCCGGCTTACCGACCGCGACAATCAGCAGATCGGCATTTTCTACGTGGTGACGCAGGTTTTTGGTGAAGCGGTGGGTGACGGTGGTGGTGCAACCGGCCAGCAGCAGCTCCATGCTCATCGGACGGCCCACGATATTGGACGCGCCGATAACCACGGCGTTCAGGCCGTAGGTGTCGATGTTATAACGCTCCAGCAGCGTCACGATACCGCGCGGCGTGCACGGACGCAGACGCGGCGCGCGCTGGCACAGGCGGCCAACGTTGTAAGGGTGGAAACCGTCAACGTCTTTATCGGGTGCGATACGCTCCAGCACCTTCACGTTGTCGATACCTGCCGGCAGCGGCAACTGAACCAGAATACCGTCGATCTCTTTATCGGCATTCAGGGTGTCAATAAGTTCCAGCAGTTCTGCTTCGCTGGTGGTTTCCGGCAAATCGTAAGAGCGGGAGACGAAGCCGACCTCTTCACACGCTTTGCGCTTGCTGCCGACATAAATCTGCGATGCCGGGTTGCTGCCAACCAGCACAACGGCCAGCCCGGGGGCGCGTTTTCCGGCGGCTTTACGCGCCTTCACTTTTTCCGCGACCTCAGAGCGCACCTGCTGCGCAATCGTTTTACCGTCAATAATCTTTGCTGCCATCAGAGAGAAGATTCCGTCTGTAACGTTTGAAAGGGGGGATTGCATGTATTTTGTCAGAAGCGAGCGCCGCTGTCAGTCACCCTTTACGCGTTTTTATCAGTGAGGCGAAAAAACCCTTCTTAACGGATGGTCAATTTCCTAGGCGGGATTAGGATGTGACCTGGCGAAATGGCAGCGTTTTGACATATTTAAAAAACGCGTCCTGAGCTACTTTGTCTCCTCCGAAATAAGCTTTCAATTAATCAATTGAACGTATTTCTTATTCCCGATTATTCGCGGGAAGGGTTATTTACATTTTAAAGGAATAGACATGAAACTCAGCAACATTGCTTCTACTGTTATTGCTACGTTGGCCCTGGTTGCGGGTGCCGCAAATGCAGCAGATCCTGCTACCCCGGTTTCCGTAAATGGCGGTACCGTACATTTTAAAGGTGAGCTGGTTAATGCTGCTTGTTCAGTAAATACTGATTCTTCCGAGCAGACCGTTAATCTGGGTCAGTATCGTACCGCGAAATTCACTAAAGTGGGCGACACCACCTCCAATATTCCATTCAATATTGAACTGAACGATTGCGATCCGCTGGTAGCCAAAACTGCAGCCGTTGCGTTCACCGGTCAGATCGACCCAACCGACAAAACTCTGCTGGCAGTCTCCTCCGGCAGCAACGACAACACCGCGAAGGGCGTAGGTATCGAGATCCTCGACAGCAAATCCAGCGTTCTGACGCCGGACGGTGCAACCTTCTCTGCCGCGCAGACGCTGATCGAAGGGACTAACACCCTGAAGTTCACCGCGCGTTATAAATCAACGGCTGCAACCACCGAGCCAGGCCAGGCGAACGCTGACGCCACCTTCGTAATGAAATACGAGTAATTCCTCCGCACAGGGATGTTCAGGCCTCACGGATGAGGCCCGTCATACGCAAATGCCAGGAACGAAGGATGACAAGGACCGGAACACTACTGCTGTTAACCCTTGCGATGGCTGGCCCGGTATCGGCGCATACCGTGGTGATCGAAGGCGGCAAAGTGCATCTCAGAGGTGAACTGGTGAACGGCGGCTGCGCCGTGGCGCCGGATAGCCAGAATATGCGCATCGACATGGGGCAGTACCGAACCAATTCATTTTCCGGTGTGGGCAGCTTTTCCACCGTAAATGTGCCTTTCACCGTGCGGCTGCTGGACTGCAGCGTTGATGTCTCGCGCACCGTGGGGATCCAGTTTCAGGGCGTCACACCCGCAGAAGATCCGCAGGTCTTTCTGGCGACATCGCGGCCGGGTGAAACACCTGTCAGCAGCGGCGTTGGGCTGGCGCTCTTTGACGAACAGCAGCGTCAGATTATCCCGAATGCCACGGCCGTTAGCTGGCTGCCGGTCGATACCCGCGAGCTGGCGTTCCATTTTAGCGCCCGCTATCGGGCTATTTCCGAACACCTCGAGCCAGGCAAAATTCAGTCGGATGTCTGGTTTACGCTGATTTATCCATAACACCTGCGAACACAATATTAAAGGTACGGTTGTGATGAATACCCTAATTAAACCAGGACTTTTTTTATCGTTTATTTTGATGATGGTTTCTGCATGCGCGAATGCGTCCGGCGGTATTGCGCTGGGGGCCACGCGCGTTATTTACCCGGCCGACGCGAAGCAAACATCGCTGGCTATCACCAACAGCAACAAACAAGAACGCTATTTAATTAACGCATGGATCGAAAATGCGAACGGGCAAAAAGAAAAAACCTTTGCCGTCACCCCGCCATTGTTTGTGAGCGAGCCGGACAGCGAAAACACACTGCGTATTATTTACGCCGGACCTGCACTGCCTGCCGATCGCGAATCGCTCTTTTACATGAACGTGAAGGCGATCCCGTCAGTAAATAAAGCCAAAACTGAAAACAATAACGTGCTGCAGCTGGCTATCCTCTCGCGCATCAAGCTGTTTGTGCGCCCGAACAACCTGGCGATGCAGCCGGAAGAGGCGCTTTCCCAGCTGCGGTTTGAGCGTGCCGGCAACCATCTTAAAGTCAGCAACGCGTCTCCGTATTACATCACCCTGGTCAACGTGAAGCTGGGCGGACAGACGCTGGATAACCTGATGGTTGCGCCGAAAAGCTCGGCACAGCAGGTGCTGCCAGCCGGTGCCGGCGGCACGCTTTCCTGGCAGAGCGTGAATGACTACGGTGCCATCACGCCGGCGCGTAGCGTTAACCTGTGAGCAGAGTCAGGGCGATGAAAAACCACCAGGGACGTTACTGCCCAGTTGCACTGGCGCTGATGGCGGCGCTCTGGCCGCAGGCTGGCTGGAGCGAAAGTTATTTCAACCCGGCCTTCCTGTCCGACGACGCCGCCAGCGTGGCGGATTTGTCGCGTTTTGAACAAGGACACCAGCAGGCACCCGGCGTTTATCGCGTGGATATCTGGCGTAACGATGAGTTTATCGGTACCCAGGACGTGCGTTTTGAGCAGGCCGACAACACGCCGCCGGTGGCGGGAGGGTTGTCGCCGTGTATTACCCGCGCGATGCTCGACCGCTTTGGCGTCAATGCCGCGGCGTTTCCCGAGCTGGCTAACGTGCAGGGCGAGACCTGCGTTCCGCTGACTACGGCCATTCCCGGCAGCGAAACGGTGTTCAACTTTGCCTCGCAGCGTTTGAACGTCAGCCTGCCGCAGGTGGCTTTGCAGAACAGCGCCCGGGGCTACATTCCGCCTGAACAGTGGGATGAAGGCATCCCCGCCGCACTGGTGAACTACAGCTTCACGGGCAACCGGGGAAGCGAGGACGATAGCTACTATCTGAACCTGCAAAGCGGGTTGAACTACGGCGCCTGGCGTTTACGTAACAACGGCGCGTGGCGCTACACGCAGAATAACGGGCAGCGGCACAGCGAGTGGCAGAATATTGGCACCTGGGCGCAGCGCACCGTTATTCCGCTGAAAAGTGAACTGGTGCTGGGCGACAGCAATACCGGAAATGACGTTTTCGACAGCGTGGGCTTTCGCGGCGGTCGGCTCTTCTCGTCGGACAGCATGTATCCGGACAGCCTTCAGGGCTACGCACCGACCGTGCGCGGAATTGCCCGGACGCCCGCCAAGGTGGTGGTGCGTCAGAACGGCTACGTTATCTATCAAAGCTACGTGCAGCCGGGCGCATTTGCCATTACCGACCTCAACCCGACCTCCTCAAGCGGTGACCTTGAGGTGACGGTCGAAGAGAAAGACGGCTCCCCGCAGCGCTATACCGTGCCGTACTCCACCGTGCCGCTCCTGCAGCGTGAAGGGCGCTGGAAGTACGACCTCGTCGCGGGGGATTACCGCAGCGGTAATAGCGATCAGGATACGCCGTTCTTCACCCAGGGCACCCTGATTACCGGCCTTGCCAACGGCTATACGCTTTACGGCGGGACGCAGCTGGCGTCACGCTATACCGCGGTGGCCATCGGGGCCGGTAAAAACCTCGGCGACTGGGGCGCGGTCTCGCTTGATATCACCCATGCCCGCAGCCAGCTCGCGGACGACAGCAAACATGAAGGGCAGTCTCTGCGCTTCCTCTACGCGAAATCCCTTAACGGCTTCGGCACCAACTTCCAGCTGCTGGGCTACCGCTACTCCACAAAAGGGTTTTATACCCTGGACGATGTCGCCTGGCGCTCGATGGAAGGCTATCAGTATGCCGACAGCCAGGACGATAACGATGTGCCGGACGTGCAGAGCTATCACAACCTGACGTGGAATAAAAAAGGCCGCTTCCAGCTCAACGTTTCTCAGTCGCTGGGAGATTACGGCTCGGTGTACATCTCCGGCAGCGAGCAGACCTACTGGGGAACGGACGAGACGAACCTCTGGTATCAGCTGGGGTATGCGGGTGGCGTGAAGGGGGTTAACTACTCCGTTTCGTTATCGTGGAACAAATCCGTCGGGATCGACGGTACTGACCGGATCGCGTCGTTTAACGTTTCCGTGCCGTTCAGCCTCTTTACCCGTCAGGGCTATCGCCGGGACAGCGCTATCGACAGGGCCTACGCCACGGCATCCGCCAGCCGAAACAGCGATGGCGACACAAGCTGGCAGACCGGGGTCAGCGGCACGCTGCTGGAGGATCGCAACCTGAACTACAGCGTGACCCAGGGACACGCTAGCTCCAACGGCTCAAGCGGGAGCGCCAGCGCCAACTGGCAGGCGACCTACGGCACGCTGGGCGTGGGCTACAACTACAGCCGCGACCAGCACGATCTCAACTGGCAGCTCTCCGGCGGGGTGGTCGGCCATGCTGACGGCGTGACCTTTAGCCAGCCGCTGGGCGACACCAACGTGCTGATCAAAGCCCCGGGGGCATCAGGCGTTAGCGTCGAAAACCAGACCGGCGTGAGAACCGACTGGCGAGGCTATGCGGTGATGCCGTATGCCACCGTCTACCGCTATAACCGCGTGGCGCTGGATACCAACACCATGAGCAACAACACCGATATCGAAAATAACGTGAGCAGCGTGGTGCCGACCAAAGGTGCGCTGGTGCGCGCCAGCTTCGATACCCGCATTGGCGTGCGTGCCCTGCTGACGGTGACGCGCGGTAACCAGCCCGTGCCGTTCGGCGCGGTGGTCCGTGAAACCCAAAGCGGCGTGACCAGCATGGTGGGGGATGACGGACAAATATACCTGAGTGGGCTGCCGCTGGAAGGCGAACTGCTGATCCAGTGGGGCGACGGGGCGCAGTCCAAGTGTCGCGCTCACTATCGCTTATCGCCTGAAAGCCAGAACCAGGCCATTACCATGGCGGGGGCAAGCTGTGATCGTTAACGAGGTTCTAAAGATGCGCATTGTACGCAACGTAATGGGCTTTGCGCTGCTCTGCAGCGTGATGCCCGCATGGGCAACGGTTTGCCAGAACTCCACTGGCGTGGCGAAGGATATCTCCTACGATCTCTCAAACGTTTTTAACAGCTCCAACAACAAACCGGGGCAAATAGTGACCCTTGCGCAAAAGTCCGGGCTGGTTGGCGTCAATGCTATCTGTCCCAAAGGAACTAGCGGGAAGTCCACGATGCGCAGCTACGTCACCAGTCTGCCGGTAACGACGGTGATTGATAGCTATAAGTATGTGCAGCTGAACGACTACCTGGATGGCGCAATGCAGATCCACGATGACTTCGCGGGCACGTTCTACCCGCCAGCCAACTATATCCAGATGGGGCAGCACCCTAACGTTCCGAATAACAAAGCGTTTCCGGTTACCGACTCGAAGCTGGTCTTTCGCCTGAGAGTCACGCGGCGGTTTATCAATATGGTGGTGATCCCTCAGCAAACCATGTTCCGGGTGTATGTGACGACCACGACATCGGACCCACTGAATACGCCGGTGTATACCATCAGCTATAGCGGTACCATTCAGGTACCGCAGAGCTGCGCGATAAATGCCGGGCAGGTGGTGGAGTTTGATTTTGGCGATATTGGCGCATCGCTGTTCAGCCAGGCGGGTGCCGGTAATCGTCCCCAGAAAGTCTCGCCGCAGAGTAAAACCATTGCGATTAAGTGTACGAACGTGGAGGCCAACGCTTATCTGACGATGCGCATCGAGGCGGAAAAAGTCTCTGGCAACGCGCTGATCTCCGATAACCCCGATCTGGGTTTTGTGGTGGCGAACGACAGCGGCGCCCCTCTGACGCCTAACAACCTGAACAGCAAAATACCGTTCCGCCTGGACGACAGCGCGCAGGCGCAGGTAGGGATTCGGGTATGGCCGGTGAGCATTACGGGGAATAAACCCGCAGAAGGCCGCTTCACCTCTCGCGGCTATCTTCGCGTGGATTACGATTAAGGGGGAGAGATGCGGAACTGGAAAGGACATTTCACTGCGGTGGCCCTGGCGATGTTTCAGGCAAACGCGTGGTCAGCCACAGCGCTGGGCGAGATCAATATTCAGATGTCCGGCAACATTGTCGATTTCACCTGCGTCGCGGAGGGCAGCGATAGCGACAAGACCGTTACGCTGGGCACCTGGCCGACGAAACAGCTCGGCTCCACCGGGAGCCGCACGCAGCCCATGCCGTTTACGCTGAAGCTGACCGGCTGCCCGCCGGGGGCGGCGTCCATTACGTTTTCGGGTAAAGCCGACGGCAGCAACAGCGGTTTGCTGGCACTGAATGATGCCAGCACAGCAAGCCGTGTCGCCGTGGAGATCAGGGATGCGGATAAAACGCGTCTGGCTCTCCAGCAGGCCAGCCAGCCGGTTTCGGTTGATGCGCAGGGGAATGCAACGTTGTCGTTTTATGCCAATTATATCGCCACTGCCGATAATCCTCAGCCCGGACGGGCTGATGCAGATGCGACCTTCATGATTAATTATAATTAGCACTGACCGCACTCCCTGAAGCTCAGATAAGCTGCAGGGAGTGAATTCAGGTTATAGCAGTTCGTGTGCTTTGGCGTAATCAATTAATTCCACGATGCTTTGCACACCCAGCTTGGAGTAAATATTGGATTTGTGCGCGCTAATGGTCTTGTTGCTTAATAGTAGCTGCTCAGCAATTTCCTTATTGGATAATCCATTCGCCAGATACCGTAATACCGTGACCTCGCGATTCGATAATGGCATATCGGTTGCCATTCCTTTTCCTGAACCCGAATGGTTTATAAAATTCAACGTTTCCGACGGGAAAAAAGAATAGCCCATCAGGATCATCTCTACGGCGTTGTAGATCTCACCTAAATCTTTTCTTTTACTGACAAAACCATTTGCCCCGGCGCGAATGGCGCGACCTGCGTAAAATATCTCTGATTTAGATGAGAGGAACAGAACCTTAATGCTCTTGTTTAAGTTTCTGATTCTCTTCAGTAAATCGAAGGCATCCGTGCCCGTGAGTTCAATGTCAAGGATCACCAGATCGATAGGGTGATTGCGGATACAGTCAAGGACTTCATGGCTATCGCCAGACTTAAGCTTGACTGCGATATTTTTATTTTTCTGTAGCAGGACTTCTATCGACATTCTGACGATAGGATGTTCGTCCATAATGATAACGGATGCCGGTTTCATTTTTAATGCCTCAGATTGTTAAAAGCGTTATGCAGAGTTTGGTAAAACTCTCGAAATGCCGGAAGGATATAATGTGCAGATCCCTATACCGTAGTATTTCCCTGGAAAGAGCGAAAGCATCCTTGTTTACGTAATGAAAAGAACTATGCCTCAGCGCGGTCATCTCATTTGGCTGGTGTTGGCAAAAAGGTTTTTCTTATTCAGATTTGGTACGCATCTTATTATACAGGGTAAGTTTTTTCCGAAAACCCTGTAAATTAATCTCCGCTTATGGGTTTGTATTATGTTCTGGATCTGAATCGCTATTATTTTAAAATTAGCGGAAATATCCTGTTATCCCATTTACCGCATTTTTTCATCTTTATGTAATAACAAAAAATAACAGATATCTCTGTATGTTGATCAATTGTTAATAAAAATACGCCTTATTTCAGGGGGCGACTACGCAGCGGACAGGTGAAAAATTGCCCTCGCAGGCCGGCAGGCCTTCATCTGAAAGTGCTCAGGTTGACCTGGAGAACAGCGTTTGCTGCACAGGAGAACATGCTGTCCGCTTCGCTTTTTACTCCCAGGGGAACTCGCTAAGCTGCTTGTTTTTACATCATTATCATCTTGTTAACGCTATCTGCATTCACTTAACGGATGGAGGAAAGTGCTGCCGTTCATTCAATTTGTGGCATTTCACAAGGTTCGAGCCCGTAAATTAGGAATAGTTATAATTTCGATTTTATTGTTAATAATTAACATTTTTGCAACGCGAATGGTAAGTAATTTCCTAAACCTCTTTAGGAAATAAGGGGTTAGAGCGTGCGTTAAAACGTGCAGTCTGAAAGATTATTAAGAAGGTGTAGCAATTCCTGGCGATGGCTCAGCCCCAGTTTCAGCAGGATGCAGCTGAGGCGATAAATAATGCGGCTGTAGGGACGATTCTGCATCAGGGCAATCTGGCGCAATGTCCTGCCCCGTGAGAGCTCCTGCAGGATGGGCCATTCGTTGCGGGAGAACCAGTCCTTGTCGGAACCCAGCGGGGGGCTGGTATCCAGCAGGCTGTGCTGGAGCGCTGCGGCATTCAGCTGACGTTCGAGCACATGAAAAGGCCCTGCCGCTTTGCAGAAGAGGCGGGTGTCGTAATTATCGGCCCGGACGAGCAGCCAGGGCGTCAGGAAAGGCGGGAACAGGCTATGCCTTCTCAGCTGATTCAGTTTTTCCAGCAGCCCCGTGGACCGGCTTTCAATATCCACGACCAGACGGGCTGATGGCCACTGCGTCTGGGCGACAAGGGCGTCGTCGAGCGTGGCAAAGTCGCAGCAGCTGCTCAGGGGAAACTGGCCGTTGAGAAAACCGGTGCGCAGGAAGTGATCCTCCGTCACCAGAATGATAAACGGGGCGTCTGTTTTGCGGGGCTGGCTGATGGACTGGCTCAAAAATTCGAGCCGGTCGAAAAAGGGGGGAGCGAAAGGTGAGCGCGTAAATCCCAGTGCATCACTTCCCGTACGCCGCCGCCGGTAACGGCGCACTGTCATTCGCATGGCCTCCCTCCTGGAAATGGCGCTTTAATCCTCCGGCCATGTCCAGGACGGCCAGTAATACCCCTGGCCGAGATCTGCGCCTGCCTGCAGTGCCCAGGTGCGATCGCGTTCAGTCTCAATACCTTCGATAAGCACTTTCCCGGCAAGCTGAAAGCAAAGGGAAACCAGTTGCCTCAGCGCAGGGGTATCGCGTAAACGCCAGAATGCTTCCTTATCTATTTTGATGCCGCTTAACGGGAGTCGGCAGGCTAAAAACGACTGCACTAAGACGTCATCCACGTCATCCAGCCAGATTGCGTGCCCCTGTTTTCTGAGCAGCAGCAGATTCTGAATGGCGCGCTGTTTCTGCTCGGCGGACAGCGCCAAAAAAGCCACGGGGTCGACAATCTCAATATTGAGCGGTGCGGCTGGCAACCTGATAAGCCGCTGAAAAGACGCAGGCTCCGTCAGGACGGTTATCGGCAGATTAATAAAAAGGTTATGACCGCGCGGCGTATTTTTTAACGCGGCTAGCTGCGTTTCAAGCAGCGTTATGGACCAGAGTGCAGAGCGATCGTAAAAAAAGTCCTCAGCGTGCCGCGACGCGGACAGGACGCTGAGAACCTCTACACCCACCTGACGCAAGGAGGCGAGGGCGACGATGGGCTCAAGCTTAATGCCGACGATGTCCTGAGAAACGTACTGTAACCGGGGGGGCGAATCTATCGGGTTTTGCGCTGTCACTCCATTGTCCTGTTGTCTGTCAGCCTCCAGGCGGCCGGGATACCAGGCTCTAGTGTGACGAGCTGACGTACAGGAAAACAGCAGGCGTTACTTAAATGCAACTAAGCCTTTTCGCAGCACGAAATTGTACGGGAGAAAAGCGGGGGAATGGAGAAAAAACAGCCATATTTACAATCAACTAGCCCTAATCAGGCCAGAAAACGGAAAAGGCATTGACTCACCTGCCATTGACCGTATAATTCTTCGCGTTTCACCGCCGCGAAGTTCACTCTTCTCAGTGCGCCCTTAGCTCAGTTGGATAGAGCAACGGCCTTCTAAGCCGTAGGTCGTAGGTTCGAATCCTACAGGGCGTGCCATTTAGTCTCAGCGTGTAAACCAGCCCATTCTTCCCCTGACCGACCAACCGCTACCGATCCCTGTGCCTGATTTTAACCGTCGGATTTGCATGGTTAATTCCAGATGTGTATCATTCTGCACCCGGCCCAGGAGCCTGTCGGTGAGAACGTTTGTTCCATCATCGACCGGCCATTGGCATCGTTCCAGCCAGGGCCACCATACCGCCACTAGCTCATCGGGAAGAGCGACAACCAGGATGTTGTAGTACGGGGTTCGAGGCTCCGGTGGCGGACCAACGCCGACTTAGCTCAGTAGGTAGAGCAACTGACTTGTAATCAGTAGGTCACCAGTTCGATTCCGGTAGTCGGCACCATATTTATGGCTTCCCCGCGGGATGCCTCCGGCACGACATGCCTTTTCACTGTTGTATATACCGGTCATGAAGGACAAATATGTGGTATCTACTCGCAACTTCACTTGCCGCACTTTCCCTTAATAAAAGCCTGGCCTACCTGTTGCTGGGGTTAACGGCATTTCTCGGCTGGAAACAGGGCGTTCTGGACGCCCCGGCGCTGCTGGTGATTGCATCAATCGTTATTGGCTGGTCTGTTGTTGAATGGCTACGTAATAAAAATAATAAATATACTTATCTGGTTGAAGGCCTGTGCGTGGCCATCGCCGTTGCCCTGGTTATGCATGTGCTCCCGGGCTTCCATAACCCCAAAGTGCTGGATGCCGTCGTTGTTGGTCCGCAAAGCATACCGTTCAGTATGTACTTTAATATGGACAAGGCGGTGGTGCCGTTCTTTTTAATTACGTGCATGCCAACGCTATTTGTAGCAAAACCCCACTATAAAGCGGGCAAGATTGGCTGGGGAATATTGGTTCTTGCAATACCCGCGCTGTTACTTCTGGCTGTGGCGTTGGGCGGGCTGAGAATTGAGATGCATGCGCCAGAATGGTTCGCTCAATTTGCCCTTGCGAATATTTTCTTCGTCTCTTTGGCCGAGGAAGCTTTGTTCAGAGGCTACCTGCAGCAGCGCTTGTCCCGGATTATTCATCCTGTTGCCGCGCTGCTGATTGCCTCAGTCATCTTTGGGCTGATGCATTACAGCGGCGGTTTACTGCTGATTATTTTTGCCAGCCTCTCCGGCATTATTTACGGCCTGGCGTGGATGTGGAGCGGCAGGCTCTGGGTTGCAACGTTATTCCATTTTGGGCTGAACTGCGTGCATTTACTGTTCTTCACCTATCCGATGTATGCCCCCCACGCGGCGATGTGATGCGTTTTTAAATAGTGGTCTAATAATTTGGCTCCTTCTGGATAAACATAAAAAGCCCCGAAATATCGGGGCTTTTTTATATATGCTGGGCGCTTAAATAAAAAATTTTACTTCGCGGCAGAATGAATAGAAGGCTAATGAATTTCATTGCAGGGAGGCTTAAGGTTTTCTTAATCTAAATATTATCTCGGATTTAAATCTGGATTTTTATCATTTCAAACTCCGTAATAAAGAAATTTTACACTTTTACGTTTAAACTCGATTGATACTAATTATCATTAGCGTTGTTGTATGCTTTAATCCTGTCCCACAAAGCTATGAGTAGTTACTCCCGTTGGTCTATTAAGGATATGTTCATGAATTCTCGCCTGCTGTCCTGCTTCTCGCTTGCCTTGTTGTCTTCATCACTTTTCCTTTCCACACAGTCGGTTGCTGCCGATAACAGCGAAGGTATCGTTGTTTATAACGCGCAGCATGAAAACCTGGTGAAGTCGTGGGTTGACGGTTTTACCAAAGAAACCGGCATCAAAGTGACATTGCGTAACGGCGATGACAGCGAGCTGGGTAACCAGCTGGTTCAGGAAGGTAGCGCATCCCCGGCGGACGTCTTCCTGACCGAGAACTCGCCGTCGATGGTGCTGGTGGATAATGCCAACCTGTTTTCGCCGCTGGATGCAGACACCCTGAAGCAGGTACCGGCAGAATATCGTCCGGCGCACGGTCGCTGGATTGGCATCGCTGCCCGCAGCACGGTGTTTGTCTACAACCCGGAAAAACTGAGTGAACAGCAGCTGCCAAAATCGCTGATGGACCTGGCAAAACCGGAGTGGAAAGGCCGCTGGGCCGCATCACCGTCAGGCGCGGATTTCCAGGCCATCGTGAGCGCAATGCTGGCCCTGAAAGGCGAGCAGGCTACCCTGGAATGGCTCAAGGCGATGAAAGCCAATTTCGTTGCCTATAAAGGCAACAGCACCGTGATGAAAGCGGTCAATGCCGGCCAGATTGATGGCGGCGTCATTTATCACTACTACCGCTTTGTCGATCAGTCCAAAACGGGCGAAAACAGCAAAAATACCAAGCTCTACTACTTCAAACACCAGGATCCGGGCGCGTTTGTTAGCCTCTCTGGCGGCGGCGTGCTGGCGTCCAGCAAACACAAAGCGCAGGCGCAGGCCTTCATCAAATACATTACCGGTAAAGAAGGTCAGGAAAGCCTGCGTACCAACAATGCCTTCGAATATGCCGTGGGCGTGAACGCGGCCTCAAACCCGAAACTGGTTCCGCTGAAGGATCTTGATGCGCCGAAAGTTGAACCTTCATCGCTCAACAGTAAAAAAGTGATCGAGCTGATGACGCAGGCCGGCCTGCTGTGATCCTGAGAGTGAAGTGAAGGTCTTATGTCTGGTCTGAGTCTCGACATCGGAAAAAACAGAGTGCAGGAGCCTGCCCGCAGGCGTCCTGCACTGCCGATGGTTGCGTTAGCTGTATTGTTTTCATTGATGGCGCTTCTGCCCTTGGGCTTTATCATTGCCATTGGCATTGAGACGGGTTGGGAAACCATTAAGGCGCTGGTGTTCCGCCCGCGCGTGGCCGAGCTGCTCAGCAACACGCTGTGGCTGACGGCTTTAGCGGTGCCGCTCTGCATCGTGACGGGCGTGGCCATAGCCTGGCTCACCGAGCGCACGCAGCTTGCCGGGCGGGGGATTTGGTCTGCGCTGGCGGTCGCCCCGCTGGCGATCCCGGCGTTTGTGCAAAGCTATGCCTGGGTGAGCGTTGTCCCGTCAATGCACGGGCTTTCCGCGGGCGTGTTCCTCTCCGTTCTTGCCTACTATCCGTTTATCTACATGCCGGTTGCGGCGGTGCTGCGCCGCCTTGACCCGACGCTTGAGGATGTTGCCGCGTCGCTCGGCACGCCGCCGTGGCGGGTCTTTTTCCGCGTGGTGTTGCCGCAGCTCAAGCTGGCTATCTGCGGCGGCGCGCTGCTGGTGGCGCTGCACCTGCTGGCGGAATATGGCCTGTACGTGATGATCCGCTTTGATACCTTCACCACGGCGATTTATGACCAGTTCCAGTCAACCTTCAGCGGCCCGGCAGCGAACATGCTGGCGGGCGTGCTGGCTCTGTGCTGCCTGGCTATCCTGGTGCTGGAAGGCGTGACGCGCGGAAAAGCACGCTACGCGCGCATTGGTGCCGGGGCCGCGCGCGAGCAGAAACGCTGGCCGATGAAGCCTGCGGCCGCCGCGCTGGGTCAGTTGTTTTTCATCGTGCTGATCGTGCTGGCGCTGGGCGTGCCGTTAATTGTTCTGTGCCGCTGGATTTGGCTCGGCGGCGTGCAAAACTGGATGAGCGCCGATCTCTGGCACTCGCTGCGCCAGACGCTGATGCTCGGCGTGGGCGGAGCCCTGCTCACGACGGCATGCGTGATCCCCATCGCGTGGCTCGGCATTCGCTACCCGCACCGCATTTTCCGGATGCTGGAAGGGTGCATTTATATCACCAGCTCGCTGCCGGGCATTGTCACGGCGCTCGCCCTGGTCACCGTCACCATTCATTACGCCCGTCCCATTTACCAGACGGAAATTACCCTGTTCCTTGCCTACCTGCTGATGTTTATGCCCCGTGCGCTCATCAACCTGCGGGCGGGGATTGCGCAGGCGCCGGTCGAGCTTGAAAACGTGGCGCGCAGCCTGGGCAGCACGCCGGCGAAGGCGCTCTGGAGCGTCACGATGCGGCTGGCCGCGCCGGGTGCGGCGGCGGGAGCCGCGCTGGTGTTCCTTGGCGTCAGCAACGAGCTGACCGCCTCCCTGCTGCTCTCCCCGCTGGGAACGCGCACGCTCTCCACCGGATTCTGGGCGCTGACCAGTGAAATTGACTATGTGGCTGCCGCGCCATACGCGATGCTGATGATCCTGATTTCACTCCCGCTGACCGCCATTCTCTATATGCAGTCGAAGAAAATTGCAGGGCTATGACATGCTTGAATTAACCGCCATTTCTAAATCGTTTTCTGACGTGCAGGTGCTCGACAGCTTAAACCTGAGCGTTGCGCCGGGGAGCAGGACGGCGATTGTCGGGCCATCCGGGTCGGGTAAAACCACGCTGCTGCGTATTCTTGCCGGCTTTGAAACGCCTGACACGGGGCGCATTGTCATGCAGGGGAGAACGCTGTTTGATGAAAACAACTTTGTCCCCGCCCACCTGCGCCGGATCGGTTTTGTTCCTCAGGAGGGCGCGCTGTTCCCGCACCTCAATGTGGCAGACAACATTGCCTGGGGGCTGGACGGTACCCGCCACGAGAAGCGCCAGCGCGTTGAGGCGCTGATGGAGATGGTCTCTCTGGACAGGCAGCTCGCAACGCACTGGCCCCATGAGATTTCCGGCGGACAGCAGCAGCGCGTGGCCCTTGCCCGCGCGCTGGCCCAGCGTCCTTCACTGATGCTGCTGGATGAACCTTTCTCGGCGCTGGACACCGGCCTGCGCGCCATGACCCGTAAAGCCACGGCCGATCTGCTGGCTGAAGCTGGCGTGGCCTCGATTCTGGTCACCCACGATCAGAACGAAGCGTTGTCCTTTGCCACGCAGGTCGCGGTCATGCGTTCCGGGCGCTTCACTCAGGTCGGAACGCCTTATGACGTCTACACCCGTCCCGTTGACGAAGAGACGGCGCTGTTTCTTGGCGATGCGCTGATCCTGCCTGCAGAGCTCAGCGCGGGCTACGCCGTATGCGCGCTGGGCGAAGTGCCTACGGATAACGTCCATGCGACAGGGCAGGGCAAGGTTATGCTGCGGCCAGAGCAGCTGAGCGTGACGGCATGTGCCTCGCATGAAAGCCCAATCTCGATTCTTGATGTGGACTTCACCGGCCAGCTGTCGACGCTTACCCTTGCGTTAGCCGGGGAGCAACAGCCCGTGATTCTGAAGACCGTAAGCCAGCCTGGCTGGAACCCGGGCACCGCGGTACGTATTGATATTGCTGGCGCCGCGCGGGTATTCGAATATTCTTAATATTCGTTAGTAATTTCATGCAACGGGTTGTTATAAAAGAATTTTCCCGAGCGTATGGCATTTCCTTAGATTCTCTACCATGCTCATAAAACCTCACCATATGGGTGAGGTTTTTTGTAGTTGCTGATTAATCTCAAGGAAAAAGGTTATGAAAAAGACGACTGCTATTTTGTTGGGAACGGCGTTACTGTTTACGACCAATGCTTTTGCTGCACAGCTGCTCACTAAAAGCGAGTTCAAGAAGGTTGCGTCTCAGTATAAAAAAATCGGTACGGTAAACACCTCAAATGAGGTATCGGTTGATGATGCAAAAAAAGAACTGATTGAAAAAGCCGATAAAAAAGGCGCGGATGTCCTGGTGCTTACTTCCGGGAATACCAACAATAAAATTCACGGTACGGCCAATATTTACAAGAAAAAATAACGTCACTTCAGCCGCCCCATGAGGGGGCGGTTGTTCTTCCTCTTCTCTCGCCACGCTTCCCTTTCGTACACGCTGACGCTTGCTAATGCATGGATAATGCGTATAGTTCTCATTTGCATTGCAACCAATACATTTTAAGGCCCGACAACGGGCCATTTTTGCGCGCACTTTCAAATGAGTTAACGATGAACAACACCAAAATACACAAAACGCTGCTGGCGCTCGCCGTTGGCGCGGTGACACATTCCGCTTACGCGGCGGATGATAAAAAAGAAGACACCATTGTTGTGCAGTCTGCACCTGCCGGTGATTTTAAACCCGGCGGCGACCAGCCTGTGCCAGCCTTTCTTGACGGACAGGTCGCGAACGGCGGGCGTATGGGGATGCTCGGCCAGCAGAACGCCATGGACGTGCCGTTCAACATCATCAGCTACACCTCGAAGCTGGTTGAAGACCAGCAGGCGAAAACCATTGCTGATGTTGTTGCCAACGACGCGGGCGTACAGTTTGTTCAGGGCTACGGCAACAGCGCGGAAACCTACCGCATCCGCGGCCTGAAGTTTGACGGCGACGACATGACCTTTGACGGCCTGTCCGGCGTGCTGCCGCGCCAGGTGGTGGATGCCCAGATGGTCGATCGCATTGAGATCTTCAAAGGGGCAAACGCCCTGATGAACGGCGCGGCGAGCTCCGGCGTGGGCGGAATGATCAACCTTGAGCCAAAACACGCGGGCGAACTCCCGCAGGCGAAAGTCGGGGTCGACTACACCTCGGATTCTCAGATTGGCACCACGCTGGATGCGGGCCGTCGCTATGGCGACAGCGACCAGTTTGGCGCACGGGTGAACCTGGTGCACCGCGAAGGGGAAACCGGCATACCGAACGATCGCCGCCGCACCACGCTGCTCTCCACCGGTCTCGATTACAAAGGCGACCGCTTGCGCACCTCGCTGGATCTCGGCTATCAGAAGAAAACCTTCCACGGCAGCCCGACCAGCGTCAATATTTCGGCGGTGGACTTCGTGCCCGAGCCGCCGAAAAACGATCGCAACATCTCGCAGAAGTGGGCCTACAGCAATATCGAAAACGAGTTCGGGATGTGGCGCAGCGAGTACGACATCAGCGACAGCTGGACGGTCTATACCGGCCTGGGGGCGCAGCACGCGCACGAGGAAGGCACCTACAGCGCACCGAAGCTGGTCGATAAGAGCGGTAAGGCGACGGTCAGCCGCCTCGACACCAACCGCATCAGCGACGCCGTCAGCGGGATGGCGGGCATTCGCGGTAATTTTACTACCGGCTTCGTGTCGCATAAGGTGAACGTCGGCTATTCGGCGATGACGAAAAACGAAAAAATCGCGTGGAAGATGTCGGCAGCGAAGGATAACCCGACGACCAACATCTACCACAACACCGGCGTTGATATGCCGGACAGCAGCAACTTCAACGGCTCTGGCGGAAAGTACAGCGATCCGCTGACCAGCGGACGCACCCGCACCCAGGGCTGGCTGCTGAGCGATACGCTGGGTGTACTGGACGATAAGCTGCTGTTCACCGCCGGGGCGCGCCACCAGAAAGTGGTCATCCGCGGGTATAACAAAATTACCGGTGCGGAAAACGATGCGGACGGCTTCGACGGCAGCCGCTGGATGCCAACCTACGGCGTGGTCTACAAGCCGTGGGAGCAAATCTCCCTCTATGCTAACCATACCGAAGCGCTGCAGCCGGGTAAAAACGCGCCTGACACCGCCACTAACTACGGGCAGAGCACCGGTATCGTTCACTCTAAGCAGAACGAAGTGGGCGTGAAGGCCGACTTCGGCCGCGTGGGCGGCTCTCTGGCGCTGTTCGAAATCAAAATGCCGTCCGCTATTCTCGACAGCCAGACAAAGCATTACGGCCTGGACGCCGAGCAGCGCAACCGCGGCGTTGAGCTGAATGTGTTCGGCGAGCCGATGCTGGGGATGCGCCTCAACGCCAGCGCCACCTGGCTACAGGCGGAGCTGACCAAAACCAACAACGGTCTCAACCAGGGTAATGACGCGATCGGCGTCCCGAACTTCTACGCCGTGCTGGGTGCGGAATATGACATTAAACCGATCGACGGCCTGACCGCGACCGCGCGCGTGAACCACTCCGGCACGCAGTATGCCGACCTCGCGAACAGCAAAAAGCTCGACAGCTATACCACGCTGGATCTGGGCATGCGCTATCGCTTCGCGGTGAACCACAATGAAAACCAGATGACGGTTCGCGCGGGCATCGACAACGTGACCAACGAAAACGACTGGGCCAGCGTGGACGATTCCGGTACCTACATCACTCAGGGTGAACCGCGGACCTTTAAGGTCTCGGTTGGCTACGAGTTCTAAGCGTTCCATCTCGTTATCCGGGGCAGGGATGCCCCAATCCCTTGCTACCTCCAGCATGAAGTGTTAAAACGTGCCCCTTCTAAAAAAGAGACAGGGGTAGGACGTGAAAGACGCGTCATCCGCTTCAGGCCATGGTAGCGCTGAAGCCTCGTCGGATCAGAATCCGACGCTGCAACGTGGTTTGCAAAATCGACATATTCAGTTAATTGCCCTTGGCGGCGCGATCGGTACCGGGCTGTTTCTCGGCATCGGCCCCGCTATTCAGATGGCCGGCCCCGCGGTTCTGCTGGGTTACGGTATCGCCGGGGTTATCGCCTTCCTGATCATGCGCCAGCTTGGCGAGATGGTCGTTGAAGAGCCGGTTTCAGGCTCCTTTGCGCACTTTGCTTATAAATACTGGGGCCCGTTTGCAGGCTTCCTGTCCGGCTGGAACTACTGGGTGATGTTCGTGCTGGTAGGGATGGCGGAGCTGACCGCCGCAGGCATCTATATGCAGTACTGGCTGCCGGATGTCCCGACGTGGATCTGGGCGGCGGCCTTCTTCATCATTATTAACGCCATTAACCTCGTCAACGTGCGCCTGTACGGTGAAACCGAGTTCTGGTTTGCGCTGATCAAGGTGCTGGCGATTATCGGCATGATCGGCTTTGGCCTGTGGCTGCTGTTCTCCGGCCACGGCGGCGAGCGCGCCACGATTGACAATCTTTGGCAGCACGGCGGCTTCCTCGCCACCGGCTGGAAAGGGCTAATCCTCTCCCTGGCGGTGATCATGTTCTCCTTCGGTGGGCTGGAGCTGATTGGCATTACCGCCGCCGAAGCGCGCGACCCGCATAAGAGCATTCCAAAAGCGGTTAACCAGGTGGTGTACCGTATTCTGCTGTTCTACATCGGCTCGCTGGTGGTGCTGCTGGCACTTTATCCGTGGGTGGAAGTGAAATCCGACAGCAGCCCGTTCGTGATGATTTTCCACGATCTGAACAGCAACGTGGTCGCTTCTGCGCTGAATTTCGTTATCCTGGTTGCGTCACTGTCGGTCTATAACAGCGGCGTCTACTCCAACAGCCGCATGCTGTTTGGCCTCTCGGTGCAGGGCAACGCGCCGAAGTTCCTCACCCGCGTCAGCCGTCGCGGCGTGCCGGTCAACTCCCTGCTGCTCTCTGGCGCGATTACCTCACTGGTGGTGCTGATCAACTACCTGCTGCCGAAAGAGGCCTTTGGCCTGCTGATGGCGCTGGTTGTCGCCACGCTGCTGCTGAACTGGATCATGATCTGCCTGGCGCACCTGCGCTTTCGCGCCGCGATGCGCCGCAAGGGACGCGAGACGCAGTTCAAGGCGCTGCTCTACCCGGCGGGGAACTATCTCTGTATCGCTTTCCTCGGGCTGATTCTGGTGCTGATGTGCACCATGGATGATATGCGCCTGTCGGCGATGCTGCTGCCGGTATGGGTAGTATTCCTGTTTATTGCATTTAAGCTCTCGCGTAGGTAAAAGCAAAACGGCAACCTGGTTGCCGTTTTTAGTGTTTGCTCCCTCTCCCTGTGGGAGAGGGCCGGGGTGAGGGCACCAGACTGCACCATACCAGACCGCACATGCCCTCACGCCCGGTGGCGCTACGCTTACCGGGCCTATAAAGCACCACTCCACCTTTATCGTGACCCTCCTCCCAAATCTGTTTCGATCCACAGGATCTTTAATTTGTAATCGATTACTTTTTATTTGAACTGTTTTGTAATCGATTACTTTTTCTGGGTGAGGCTCATCATGGTGTCAACAACTGAAAGTAGTGGAAAGGCGATAGCACAGCACCGGCTGCTGGTTCCGCGTCTGTCGCTGATGATGTTTTTGCAGTTTTTTATCTGGGGTAGCTGGTCGGTTACGCTCGGCCTGGTAATGACCCAGCACAACATGTCTTTGCTGATTGGCGATGCGTTCTCCGCCGGACCAATCGCCTCTATTCTCTCGCCGTTTGTGCTCGGCATGCTGGTGGATCGCTTCTTCGCTTCGCAGAAGGTGATGGCGGTGATGCATCTCGCGGGCGCGGCGATTCTGTGGTTCGTTCCGGGCGCGCTCGTTGCTGAAAACGGCGCGCTGCTGATCGGCCTGCTGTTTGGCTACACGCTCTGCTACATGCCAACGCTGGCGCTGACCAACAACATCGCGTTTCACAGCCTGGCAAACGTCGATAAAACCTTCCCGGTGGTTCGCGTGTTCGGCACTATCGGCTGGATTGCGGCGGGTATATTTATTGGCGTCACCGGCGTGTCCGCAAGCGTCACTATTTTTCAGGTGGCCGCGGCCAGCTCCGTGCTGCTGGCCATCTACAGCCTGACGTTGCCGCACACCCCGGCCCCCGCTAAAGGGCTGCCGGTTAAGGTGCGCGATCTGTTCTGTGCGGATGCCTTCGCGCTGCTTAAAACCCGTCACTTCTTCGTCTTCTCCGTCTGCGCGATGCTGATTTCCGTGCCGCTCGGTACCTACTACGCCTATACCGCGTCTTATCTGGCAGACGCGGGGATTGTGGACGTCAGCACTGCGATGTCGTTCGGGCAAATGTCGGAGATCGTCTTCATGCTGGTGATCCCGCTGCTGTTCCGCCGCCTGGGCGTGAAAATTATGCTGCTGATCGGCATGCTGGCGTGGTTTGTGCGTTACGCCATGTTCGCGCTGGGCGTGAGCGAGGAGGGGCGCTTCCTGCTGTACATCGGCATTCTGCTGCACGGCGTGTGCTATGACTTCTTCTTTGTGGTGGGCTTTATCTATACCGACCGCGTGGCGGGCGAAAAAGTAAAAGGCCAGGCGCAGAGCATGATAGTGATGTTCACCTACGGTATCGGGATGCTGCTCGGCTCGCAGATTTCCGGGGCGCTCTACAACCGCCTGGTGGCGGGTCAGACCGTGCCGCAGGCGTGGGTGACATTCTGGTGGATCCCGGCGGTGGCCGCCGCGGCGATCGCGCTTATTTTCCTTCTCACGTTCAGGTATGACGATGACAAGGCGTAACGTTCTGGAGGTGGTATGAGAACGATGAAAGGACCCGGTATTTTTCTGTCGCAGTTTATTGGCGA
Organism: Enterobacter sp. FW301-JW81; assembly: GCF_058788735.1. Classification (NCBI taxonomy): domain Bacteria; kingdom Pseudomonadati; phylum Pseudomonadota; class Gammaproteobacteria; order Enterobacterales; family Enterobacteriaceae; genus Enterobacter; species Enterobacter sp. FW301-JW81. The sequence continues at coordinate 257,204 of NZ_JBYTBA010000005.1, forward strand.
AGAGGCACCGTTTAACTCGCTCGACGGCCTGGTGGGGTGGGCGGCAGATAAGGGCTATAAAGCGGTGCAGATCCCCTGCAATCATCCGCACATTTTTGATGTAGAGAAAGCCGCAGAGAGCCAGACCTATTGCGATGAAGTCACCGCTACGCTGGCCGCACGCGGGCTTGTCATCAGCGAGCTGTCGACCCATCTTGAAGGGCAGCTTGTGGCGGTAAACCCGGCTTACAGCGACGCGTTTGACCATTTCGCGCCCGCGTCAGTGCGCGGTAACGATGCGGCCCGCCGGGCGTGGGCCACGGAGAAACTGAAGCAGGCGGCGTTCGCCTCCGCCAGATTGGGCCTGAAAGCACACGCCACGTTCTCCGGCTCGCTGGCCTGGCCGTTTTTCTATCCGTGGCCGCCGCATAACGAGCAGCGTTTTCAGGAAGCGTTCGGGGAGCTGGCAGCCCGCTGGCGGCCGATTCTGAATACCTTCGATGAACAGGGCGTAGACGTCTGTTTTGAGCTGCATCCGGGGGAAGATCTGCACGACGGGGTGACGTTTGAGCGTTTTCTGGCCCTGGTGGATAACCACCCGCGCTGCAACATTCTCTACGACCCGAGCCATATGCTGCTGCAGCAGATGGACTACCTGGCCTTTATCGACATCTATCACGCGCGCATCAAAGCATTCCACGTGAAGGATGCCGAATACCGCGCCAGCGGACGGAGCGGCGTGTACGGCGGCTATCAGCCGTGGATCAACCGTGCCGGTCGCTTCCGTTCGCTGGGCGACGGGCAGATCGACTTCAAGGGCATTTTCAGCAAACTGACGCAGTACGACTACGACGGCTGGGCGGTACTGGAGTGGGAGTGCTGCCTGAAGGACGGTGATACCGGCGCGAGTGAGGGCAGCGCGTTTATCCGCCGCCACATTATCCCGGTCTCCGGGCGCGCGTTTGACGATTTCGCGGCAGGAGGCAGCCATGATTAACGTCGGCATTATCGGCAGCGGGTTTATCGGCCCGGCGCATATCGAGGCGCTCAGGCGGTTGGGTTTTGTCCATGTCGTCGCGCTGTGCGACAGCACGCTGGCGCAGGCGCAGGAAAAGGCGCGTCGGCTTAACGTCCCGCACGCCTACGGCAGCGTGGATGCGTTACTCGCACATCCCAATCTGCACGTGGTGCACAACTGCACGCCAAACCACCTGCACGCGGAGATTAACCGCCAGATCCTGCGCGCGGGAAAGCACGTCTTTTCCGAGAAGCCGCTGTGCATGACTCCGGACGAGGCGCGCGAGCTGGTGGCGCTGGCAGAGCGGGCGGGCGTGGTGCACGGCGTGAGCTTTGTCTATCGCCAGTTTGCGATGGTGCGCCAGGCCGCGAGCATGCTGCGCGCGGGTAGCGTTGGACGGGTGTTTGCCGCGCACGGCAGTTATCTGCAGGACTGGATGCTGCTGGAAACCGACTATAACTGGCGCGTGGATGCCGCGCTGGGCGGTGCGTCGCGCGCGGTGGCGGATATCGGCTCCCACTGGTGCGACACGGTGCAGTTTGTCACTGGCCGCCGCATCACCGAGGTGATGGCCGACCTCGCTATCGTCTGGCCGACGCGCAAGGCTAACGTGGCCGGAAATCAGACCTTCGTGCATGACGAGCACGCCCGCTATGAGGACAAACCGGTCACCACTGAAGACTTTGGTTCGGTGCTGTTTCGCTTTGACGACGGCAGCAAAGGCAGCTTTAGCGTCTCGCAGGTGAGCGCGGGGCGCAAAAATCGCCTGGCGTTTGAGATCAACGGCAGCGAGCGGTCGGTGGCGTGGGATCAGGAGAACCCGCAGCAGCTGTGGATTGGCCATCGCGCGCAGGCAAACCAGACGCTTACCGACGACCCGAGCCTGATGAACCCTGACGTGGCCGACAGCGCCCATTTTCCCGGCGGGCATATTGAAGGCTGGCCGGACGCCTTTAAAAATATGATGGCGCAGTTCTACCGCGCCGTGCAGGCGGGCGCAATGCCGGATCGGCCCGCGTTTGCCACCTTCCACGATGGCGCGAACGTGATGTATATCATTGATGCGATAGTAAAAAGCCATCAGCAACAGCGCTGGGTTCGCGTGGCGCAGTAACGCGTTGCCCGGTTCGCCGGGCAGCGAATTTATGGTAGCCTGCACAAAACGCTAACCGCAGGATGTGTCGTCGCTATGTCAATTCAGAAAATCGCTCAGCTGGCCGGGGTCTCCGTGGCGACGGTTTCCCGCGTGCTCAACAACAGCGACACCGTGAAGGCGAAAAATCGCGAGCGCGTCCTGCAGGCGATCCAGGAGAGCAACTACCAGCCCAACCTGCTGGCGCGCCAGCTGCGTACCGCCCGCAGCTACATGATCCTGGTGATGGTCTCTAACATTGCCAACCCGTTCTGCGCCGAGGTGGTGAAGGGCATTGAAGAAGAGGCTGAGAAAAACGGCTACCGCATTCTGCTGTGCAATTCCGGCTCGGACATCGAACGTTCCCGCTCGGGCTTAAGCCTGCTCTCCGGCAAAATTGTCGACGGCATTATCACCATGGACGCCTTCTCGAAGCTGCCGGAACTTGCCGCGCTGATTGGTGCCGCGCCGTGGGTGCAGTGCGCCGAATACGCCGATGCGGGCGCAGTCTCCTGCGTGGGGATTAACGACGTCGATGCGTCGCAGCATGCCGTCAGCCAGCTGGCCGAGAGCGGCCGTACGCGTATCGCGATGATCAACCACGACCTCAGCTATAAATATGCCCGCCTGCGCGAGCGCGGCTACAAGAGCGTGATCCACCTTAAAGACCTGGCGTATCAGGCGGTGGAGTACGCGAGCGATCTCAGCTCCCGCGCCGGAATGGCCGCGATGCAAAATCTGCTGAAGGAAAACCCGCCGGACGCGGTATTTGCGGTATCGGACACCCTGGCCGCTGGCGCGCTGCGTGCGATTCAGCAGGCGGGACTGCGCGTGCCGGAGGATATCGCGGTTGTCGGTTTTGACGGCACCGAGCTGGCGGACATGATTTCGCTCACCACCATTGAGCAGCCGTCGCGGGATATCGGGCGCAAGGCAGTCAATCTGCTCTTAAATAAGATCGACAACCCGGATGCGCCCACGGAAAGAGTGATGATGGACTGGCGCTTTATTTCCCGCGCCAGCGCCTGATTATCTGGCTACAGCGCCCGCAAGGGCGCGAATATCATTCCCGGTCGGCGACTGGTGAATGCGCAGACCAAATTCATCCACTACCGCAAAAATATGGTCGAAGATGTCCGCCTGAATCTCCTCATATTCCGCCCAGATCACCGTGTTGGTGAAGGCATATATTTCAATCGGTAAACCATTCGCGTCAGGCGCGAGCTGGCGCACCATCAGCGTCATATCTTTACGAATGCGCGGATGGTTGCGAAGATATTCATTCAGGTAGGCGCGGAAGGTGCCAATATTGGTCATCTTGCGCAGGTTTAATACCGATTCGCCTTCGCCGTTCTGCTGATTCCACAGGTTAATTTCCTCATGACGCGCGGCAAGATAGGGCTTCAGCAGCTTCGCCTGAATCAGCTTCTGCTGCTCCTGCTCGTCGAGAAAATGAATGCTGGTGGTATCGATATTCAGGCTGCGCTTAATGCGTCGCCCGCCGGAGGCGGACATGCCGCTCCAGTTGATAAAGGCGTCGGAGACCAGCGCCCACGTCGGGATGGTGGTAATGGTGTTATCGAAATTGCGCACTTTGACGGTGGTCAGGCCGATGTCCGTCACCGTTCCGTTGGCGCCGTATTTTGGCATCTCCAGCCAGTCGCCAAGCTTGAGCATATCGTTGGCGGAGAGCTGAATACCGGCCACAAGCCCCAGTATCGGGTCTTTGAAGACCAGCATTAATACCGCAGCCATAGCGCCCAGGCCGCTTATCAGAATCGCCGGAGACTGGCCGATCAGCAGGGAGATAATCAAAATCCCCACCAGAATGGCGCTCACCAGCTTAATGCCCTGGAAGATCCCCTTCAGCGGCAGCTGCGACGCGGTCGCCATTTTTTGCGACAGATTGAAAATCACGTCCAGCAGCGAGAAGAAGGAAAGCAGGGCATACACCATGACCCACAGCTTCGCGCAGGTGGTGAGAATTTCCGCCGCTTCGCTGCCTTTTTGCAGCCACAGTACCGCCTGAACGTTAACGATTATCCCCTGAAGGGTGAAGGCCAGACGGTGAAATAATTTATTCTGGGTAATGATCTGCAGCCATAAATGGCTGCTGGCCTGCGCGCGTTTTTCGAAAGCCCGCAGCACCACTTTGTGCAGAATAAAATGAACGATAATGGCGGTAAGAAAAATAATACCAAAGATAATCACTAAAGAGGTGGTGTGATTAATTTCAATGCCTAACTCTTCAACCTGAGCAATTAATTCCTGCATAACGTCTCCTGTATTGATGCAGCCCCATAATGGCGGCTGCGGATCTATTATGCAAATTCACGGACTTATTTGGCGGCCTGACAGACTTTCACTGCCGGCAGGCACAGGCGATGGCGCATGCGCAGCGTCGCCAGGGCCAGCACCACCATCATGGCCGTTTCCACCATCAGGAAGACGTTTACCGCCTGGGTGTAATCCCCGTGATGGTGTTGTAGCGCGTGCAGCAGAATCGCGCCAAAAATGGCCGGACCCAGCCCCAACGCGGCCTGCTGCAGCGTGCTGAGAATGGCGCTCGCGGCCCCCGCGTCGTCAGGCTGAATATCGCGCATGCCGATGCGGTAGAAGCTGTTCACGATCAGCGCCTGCCCGTAGCCCACCAGCCCGGTGGCGGGTGCCAGCGTCAGCGCGGTGTTGTTCATACCCCACAGCCGGAACGTCGCCATCAGCGCCAGCAGGCCGATAATCTGGATCGCCAGACCCGTCAGCAGAATGGTGCTGGTGCTGTAGCGGGCAATCAGACGCGGCGCGAACCACGCGGAAATAAAGTAGGTCACGCCCAGCGCGATAAAACTGTTCCCGGACTGCCACGGCACCATCCCCAGACCGCTCTGCATGGTGAGCGCCATGCAAAACATAAACCCGGACCAGACGCTGAAAAAGAGCATCGCAATCAGTACGCCAAAGCGAACGCTGCGAAGCGCAAGCAGGCGCGGCGGGATCAGCGGATGGGCATTATTACGCTCTTTTTTGCGCGCGTTCAGCGCCATCAGCCAGGCCAGCGGGATTAGGGCGAAAAGCATCGCCTTCAGCGGCCAGGACCAGTGCCACTGTGGACCAAGCGCCATCGGGAACAGCAGGCAGCAAAGCATGATGGCCAGCATCACGGTTCCAGCCCAGTCGATGCGGGACGGCGTCTCGCGACGGGTTTCCGGTACGAAACGGCGGCTCAGCGCAAGCACCACCAGACAAATCGGCACGTTGATAAAGAAGGCGTTACGCCAGCCCAGCCCGGCGATATCCGCCGACACCAGCCAGCCGCCGCCCATCTGGCCGACGATAAACGCAATCCCGCCGATGCCGCCAAACAGGCTAATGGCTTTCGCGTGGGCGGTACCTTTCAGCGTCACGTGCAGCGTGGCAAGAATTTGCGGCATGATTAGCGCGGCTCCTGCGCCCTGAACGATGCGCGCGGCCAGCAGTTGTTCGATGTTGCCCGCCATGCCGCACAGCAGCGAGGTCAGGCCAAAGATCCCCACGCCCAACATAAACAGACGACGACGGCCAAAATTATCCCCGAGCTTGCTGCCGAGGGCGAGGCAGACGGCAAAGGCCACGCCGTAAAGCGCGACGATCAGCTCCAGCTCGGTGGCGGTAGCGTGCAGTGAATGGGTGATAGCGTCCAGCGCCACGTTGGTGATTGAGGTATCAATCATCGGCAGCATCTGGCCGGTTAACAGCAATATCAGGCCAGCGCGACCCGGTGAAACAACTGACGTATTCATGGTAACTCCATTGCGTCATTCAACAGATGGTCGTAGCATCAACCATCTGATAAACGGGTACCAGTTCTTGCTTATACTGGTACTGGCACTACCATGCAGGGGGATTTATGGCCTTGATGTCTGAACCGGTTGCCTCACGTCAGGACGACACACGAAAACAGCTGGGTGCATTTTTGCGCGCGCGGCGTGAAAGCCTCGACCCCCAGCGTCTCGGCCTGCCGCGCAGCGGTCGGCGCCGCACGCCGGGCCTGCGCCGGGAAGAGGTGGCGATGCTCGCTGACGTGGGCGTGACCTGGTACACCTGGCTGGAGCAGGGCAGGGACGTCAATCCGTCCAGCGCGGTGATGGCGGCGGTGGCGAAAGCGCTGCAATGCACCCCAACCGAGGCCCGACACCTCTTTGTGCTGGCAGGGTTGCCGCCGGGTGAAGCGCCGCAGGCGGTCTGCTGCGAGGGCATCAGCGAAGGCACGCGCCGCCTGCTCGATACCCTGCTGCCGAAACCGGCCAGCATCCAGAAACCGAACTTCGATATCGTGGCGTGGAACGACAGCTTCGGGCATCTGATGGGCGTCGATTTCAATGAAATTCCACCAGAAGACCGCAACTGTATTTACCTGTTCCTCACGCATCCGGCGTGGCGCGCGCGTCTCGGCAGGCGCGACGACGTGCTGCCGATATTTGTCTCCTACTTCCGGGCGGCGATGGCCGAACACCGGGGCGACCCGCTGTGGGAGGCTAAACTGGCGCGCTTCTTTGCGGTGTCTGAAGAGTTCAAAACCCTGTGGCACCAGCGCAACGACGTGCGCGGCGTGGAAAATCAGCTCAAGCTGTTTACCCATCCTGAGCTGGGGGAATTTACTTTGCAGCAGATGTACTGGTACTCCGCGCCGCGAAACGGGTCGCGGCTGCTGGTTTATCTGCCGGTAGATGAGGCGGGGGAGCGGGCGATGGCGTGGCTGGCGGAGCAAGGGAAATAAGTTTTTTGCGAGACGGTTTCAGGGAATCAACGCGGATCCGGTTCTGCCTGTTTAAAGCGGGTAAGGTGAGACACGAAAGGCTAAATTAGCCTTTAATGCAAATTGCCTTACATGCTAATATCATCAGGGATGAAAAACCGTGTTCAGACTTATTGTTCATGAGGCGGTCAGGGAAGAGATTCTCTCACTGCCTGCTGGGGTACAGGCGAAGCTGATTCGACAGCTTGATAAATTACGCACTAACCCGACAGTCCTGAGAGAACCTGACAGCAAGCCCTTACCCTATGGTTTGTTTGAAATCAGAACCGTCGGGCTGATCCACACTCGTGGGATCTACGTTTATCAGCGGGAAAAGACAATTTTTCTGCTGCGGGTATTTATCAAGAAAACGCAAAAAACGCCCTCTGCTGAACTCCGTCTGGCATTGAAACGACAACAGGAGATGTTGGATGAGCAAAAAGATTATTGACTGGGATGAACTCAGAGCGGAGCTGTTAAGCGATTCAGACGTTCAGGCTTCTTTTGATGCCGAAGAACGTAAAGAGCGCTTGCGCGAAATGTTGGCGCAATGGCGAAACCAGGCTGGCCTGACGCGTGCTCAGGTTGCAGAAAGAATGGGCGTCAGCGCACCAACGGTTTCCAGAATGGAAGCGAATATTACCCGGGCGAGCCTTGATACGTTAACGCGCTACGCGCTGGTGTGTGGGGTGAAGCATCCGCAGATTACGCTTTATTGAAAACAGGCACGCCGGAACCCAGCGTGCCAGAAGGGATTAGCACTCGGTGACAATCGTGCTCAGCGGCAGGCGGGATTTCGGCAGCGTGGCGTTGAAATCTTCCACGCTGTGGTGCCCAACCGGTACCACCACCAGGCTGGTGAAGCCTTTCTCTTTCAGGCCAAACTCTTCGTCGAGGATCGCGGCGTCGAAACCTTCAATCGGTACCGCGTCCAGACCCAGTGCGCCAACGCCCAGCAGGAAGTTGCCGACGTTCAGGTAAACCTGCTTCGCCATCCACTGGTCGTCATCTTTCAGATCCACGCGGTGCATGTCGGCAAAATAGGTGCGGCCCTTGTGGTTTGCGGCTTTAGCTTCTGGCGTGTTGAAACGGCCATCCGCCTCTTCCTGGTCCACGACGCGCTCCAGCCAGGCGTCGTCCATCGCGGTTTTCGCGCAGAACACCACCACGTGAGAAGCATCCAGCATTTTGCGTTCGTTGAACACATAGGTGCCCGCGGCGGATTTCGCCACGCGCGCTTTTCCTTCCTCGGTGCTGGCCACGATAAAGTGCCACGGCTGGGAGTTGGTGCTGGACGGGCTGTACTGCAGCAGGGTTTTGATTTTTTCCGCTTCTTCAGCGGTCAGTTTTTTGGCTGGGTCGAACGCCTTGGTTGAGTGGCGTTTCAGGGCGACAGAAATGATATCCATAACAACTCCTGGTGATGAAATTCGCCCGCGTGCGGGCGCGAAAGGTGAGCAGATTACAGCGGGACGCGGAAAAAGATAAGTGCAATTCGAGCGCTTACTCTGTTCGTCTCAGACGAACAATCAGGCCGGCCGGATCCACTTCTGGTCTTTTTTGGGCAGCTTATCCACCACCAGATTCCAGGAATCATTGATGAGGTCGGTCACCAGCTCCGGCGTCACGTCGTCAGTGCCGTAAAGGGAGATCCAGTGCTTTTTACTCAGATGGTAGCCCGGCTCTATTCCGCGATAGATCTGCTGATTGAGCAGAGATTTCTCCGGGTCTGATTTCAGGCTGACGTGCGGCCGCCCGTGCGCGACCGCCACAATCATGAAAATTTTCCCGCCCACTTTAAACACGTCAAATTCCGGCCCAAACGGCCAGCAGTGTTCGGCGAACGGCAGCTCCAGGGCCACGTGCATGGCGTGCTCCTGTAAGGCTTTACTCTCCATTGGCGTCCTCATAGGCAAGACCGCGCCACATCACATCAAAACCGAGCGCTTTAAAATCAACGGCGCGGGAAGGATCGCGGGTGGCAAATTCCATCGTGGATTCGGCCAGCGACAGGAAAAGCGCATCGCCGAACGTTTTAAATTCGTCGGACATAAACACCTGACGTACCGAGCGGCGGCAGAGTTCATGCAGCTCGGGGAACATCTCTTTCACGGCCTGTTCCGTCTCGGCGTTGATCTTCTCGCTGACGCCAAGCTGGCGAATCGCGGCGTGCGCGAGAGGGTTTTTGATCCCCCAGTCAACGTAGCTGTTCCAGATGTTTCGCGTGTGCTCTTTCGGCGTGGTAAGGCTGCGATCCAGGTTGGACAGCATCGCCTGGCAGAGATCCTGCTTCAGGTGCAGGTAGAGGGCATTCAGCAGATCGTCTTTTGTAGCAAAGTAGCGAAACAGAGTGCCTTCGGCGACGCCCGCGTTACGGGCAATTAACGCCGTTGAGGCGGCAATACCTGACTGTGCAAACGCCACCGTTGCGGCTTCCAGTAAGGCCTGTTTTTTATCTTCACTCTTCGGACGTGCCACTAAATTTTTCCCCCTGTCAATTGTAAAAACCCCGATTGAAACACGTGCTTTGACACGCTGCAACGCGGAATGTCAAAGATCGAAAACGTCTTGACGACTTTATCATCATATCTATAATGAGTGCTTACTCACTCATAATCAAGTTTACCCCGCGCAAACTATCGGATGGGGCGCGTTTTCGGGTCAGGATATGAAAAAACCTCTCTTCATCTGCGTGGTGTTAATCATGATTATTGCTTCAGCTGCAACTTTACCCTGTGTTCTGAATGCCGGATTTGGCCAGCCGCCGCAGGGCGAGCAGCTCACCGAAGTGGAGGCCTCTCCGCAGTATCGCGAAGGGAAATTCCACAATACGCTGCCGACGCCGGGCTACAACGGCGACAAAAATATGCTGGTCGCGACGTGGGATTTTCTGACCAAAAAAACCGAAAACGCACGTCCGGCCCGGCCGCTGCCGCTGGTGAAAACCGATCTTGCAAGCCTGCCTCTGGAGCAGGACACCCTGGTGTGGCTCGGCCACTCCTCGTGGTATCTGCAGCTTGCGGGCAAGCGCATCCTGATTGACCCGGTGCTCGGCAACTATGCCGCGCCGTTCTCGTTCCTCAATAAAGCCTTCGCCGGCGAGTATCCGTGGCGCGCTGAAAGCATGCCGGAGATCGACCTGCTGATTATCTCGCACGATCACTACGATCATCTGGATTACGCCACCATCAGGGCGCTGCTGCCGAAGGTGAAGCGCGTGGTGACGCCGCTGGGCGTCGGATCCCACCTGCGCTACTGGGGGATGAACCCCGACATTATCGACGAGCGCGACTGGAACCAGTCGGTGCGCATCAGTGATGAACTGACGGTGCATGTTCTGCCGGCGCGCCACTTCTCGGGGCGCGGCATCAAGCGCGATCGAACCCTGTGGGGCAGCTTTATGTTCGTCACGCCTGAGCAGAAGGTTTACTACAGCGGCGATTCCGGTTACGGCCCGCACTTTAAGGCCATCGGCGAGCAGTTTGGCGAGGTTGACCTGGCCATTATGGAAAACGGCCAGTACGACCAGGACTGGAAGTACATCCACATGCTGCCGGATGAAACGGCGCAGGCCTCGGCGGATCTTAATGCCAAAGCCGTGGTGCCCGGACATAACGGACGCTTCGTGCTGGCGAAACACGCCTGGAACGACCCGCTGATCCAGCTGGCCAAAGCCAGCAAGGACAAAAATTATCGGCTGCTGACGCCGGAGCTGGGCGAGCCCGTCCGGGTGAGTGACACCACCCAAACGTTTCGCGCGTGGTGGGAATAATGTTTAAGCAAGAAGCAGAGAGGGAGAGCAGTATGACCATTTCCGCTCAAGTCATCGACACTATCGTCGAATGGATCGACGACAACCTGCATCAGCCATTACGTATAGAAGAGATTGCCCGCCACGCGGGTTACTCGAAATGGCACCTGCAGCGGTTGTTTATGCAGTACAAGGGGGAGAGTCTGGGACGCTATATCCGTGAACGCAAGCTGCTGCTGGCGGCGCGGGATCTGCGTGAGTCGGACGAGCGCGTGTATGAGATCTGCCTGCGTTACGGGTTTGACTCGCAGCAGACGTTTACCCGCATATTTACCCGCACCTTCAACCAGCCGCCGGGTGCGTACCGTAAAGAGAATCATAGCCAGACACACTAACATGTCGCGTGTAGGCCGGGTAAGGCGTAGCCGCCACCCGGCTTTTTTGTGGGCTCGGTGCCCGTAATTGCCCGGTGGCGCTACGCTTACCGGGCCTACAAATAACTTACCACCGATAATTCACCGTCGCCGTCACCGTTCGGCCAATCCCGTAGAAGCACGCTGTATCGCTTGCGCACGACGCAACATATTTCGTGTCCGCAACGTTATTGACGTTGAACTGCACGCTCGCCCCTTTCAGGCTGCGGTTTATCTCGCCCAGATCGTAGCTCAGCATCGCGTCATACAGATCCACCGACGGCACCTTGAAGGTATTCTTCGCATCGCCGTAGCTGGTACCGATGTAGCGCATCCCCACGCCAGCGGTCAGGCTCTTCAGCGCGCCGCCCGGAACGGTATAGCTGGCAAACGCCGATGCCATATGCGCCGGAATGCGCGCCGGCGTTTTGCCTTCTGTTCCCGCCACCGTCGTGCTTTTGGTTTTCGCATCGGTGTAAGTGTATGAGCCAATCAGGTTGATGTTGTCCATCAGCGTGGAGTGGATTTCCGCCTCAACGCCTTTCGAACGCACTTTACCCGCGTTCTCAAACCAGCCTTCGGCGCTGTTGTAGGTCGCCACGTTGTCCTGGGTTAAATCGTACAGCGCGAGGGTCATCAGCGTACTGTCGACCGGCTGATACTTCAGGCCAATCTCGGTCTGCTCCCCGGTGGTTGGCTTGAAGGGGGCAACGCCTGGCGCGCGGTTGGTTTGCAGGTTCGGTTCAAACGAGGTGCTGTAGCTGACGTACGGCGACAGGCCAGAATCGAACGCGTACAGCAGGCCGGTTCGCCAGGTGAACTTGCTGTCGTTCTGCTGGGTTAAGCTGCCGTTGGTGAAGTCATGAGTTCGCACTTCGCTCCAGTCGTAGCGCCCGGAGACCAGCCATTCCCAGCTGTTCCAGCTCATTTGATCCTGCAAATAAAGCCCCATCTGGTCGAGATTTTGCTGCTCGTCGGTGGCCGTTTTGAAGGTGCTTTCATCCACGTTCACGCCGTACACCGGGTTCGTCCAGTCGAGGTCATACTGTGAACCGCTCCCGCGTTCCAGCAGCTGTTTATCTTTGCTGGTCTTGTAGTCGAACCCGCCGAGCAGGGTGTGGCTGACGCTGCCGGTCTCCATCAGATACTCAAGCTGGTTATCCAGGCCAAATTCGTTGGTGGTGCGCTCTTCATGCTGCGCGCGTCGCGTCAATACCGTGCTGTTGGCCGCGCTGCTGGCGTAAACGAGGTAACGGTATTTTTGTTTGATGCTGGCGTAACGCGCGTTCTGGCGGAAGGTGAGGTCGTCGGCGAACTGATGTTCCAGCTCGTAGCCGATCGTCGTCTGCTCACGCCAGGACTGGTTGTAATTCGGATCGCTGACGTTAAAGTCGCGCGGGATGTATTTCCCGTCGACGCTTTTGACCGTGCCGTAGGCGGGCAGGAAGTTGCGGTAGCCCGCATCCGGATCCTTCTGGTAGCTGGTCAGCAGCGTAAAGCGGGTCTGATCGTTCGGGTACCAGGTGATAGCAGGCGCGATCGCCATCCGCGTCTCTTTATAATCATCCACCTGATTATGCTGGGTACGGGCGATACCGTTGACGCGATACAGCACGCGGCCGTCGTCGCTCAGCTTGCCGCCGAAATCAAACGCGCCTTCTGCCAGATCGTTATTGCCGGTGCGGAACTGCACGTTATGGATGGATTCCGCGGTCGGCCGTTTGCTGGTCATGCTGATTAACCCGCCAGGGTTGACCTGACCAAACAGCACCGACGCCGGGCCACGCACCAGCTCCACGCGCTCCAGTAACCACGGGTCAATCGTACCCGTCTGGGACGAGGCTGTTGCGCCGAAGCTCAGGCCGTCGAGGAATTTCGGCACATAGCTAAAGCCGCGCACGAACACCTCGTCGTTACGGTTCGACGAGCCGCGGTACTCGGTAAACACGCCCGCCGAGTAGCGCAGCGCCTGCGATACGGATGTCACGTCCTGCATGTTCATCTGATCGCGGGTGATCACCGATACCGACTGCGGCGTTTTCACGATCTCCGCGCGGGTCTTGGTCGCGGAGAGCGTTTGGGTTGCCACAATCCCTTTTACCGGGGCGGTGGGTTCTTCACTCACGCTCTGCGTCACCGTTATGGTTTCTTCTCTATTTTCAGCCTGAGCCGCCACGCTGGTCGTCGCCAGACTCAGCAGCCAGAGTTGCATTATCTTATTATTCTTAAACATTTTTTCTACTCATCCTTGGTTGCTATCGCCATAAAAACACCGTTAAAACGCGTTAGATGATATTGCAAATTATTACCATTTGCATTAGCGTTGATAACAAATTTCGTCAGGGAACAAGCGGTAATGAAGAGGGTATGGAGCGGATTATTACTCGGGATAGGTGTGCTGCCTGCGGTGGCGGCAACCTGCGAACACTCTTCCCGGCAGGGAGACGTCCAGGGGAAGTTTGATGCCAGCGGTGAAGTCTGTTTTATGCTGCCAGAGCTTGCTGAAAATTATGTCTCCGCCACGCTGCATGGCGTAACGGATGCCCGCCTGCTGGACGGGCAAAACCGCCGCATTCGTACGTTGGTTGAAAATGGGCCCGCCGATGGCGAACACACGCTGCTTTTTGCCCTGCCGGAAAAGCAGAGCACCTCGCTGGTCCTGCACGGCGAAGCGGGTAAACCCTGGCGTTTTCAGTGGCGGATGAAAGAGACATCTGCGCTACCGCGCGTACAGATGCTTGCACCTGAAAGCCCGACGCTTCAGGCGCTGGCAAAAGAGATTGCTGCCGGAGGGAGTACCGACGCGTTCTGGCAGACGCAGATTCGGCAGGGAACGCCGATGGTGGAGCCAGTAGACGCAGAACATAAGCGCGTCACCTTCCTGTGGCGCGGCGCGCGGGATAACGTCTTTATTCTCGGCTCACCGGCGGGGGATCACGACCCGCTGTTCCGCCTGGGCAACAGCGACGTCTGGTTCCGCAGCTATGTGGTGCCCGCTGACACGGTGATGCAGTACAAGCTCGCGCCCGATGTGCCGATCGTCGAGGGTTCCTCACGCGATCAACGTCGCGCGATCCTGGTGAGCGCCCAGGCCGATCCGCTCAACCCGAATACCTTTGGTGAACAAAAGACGGATCGCTGGAACCGCTATTCGCTGCTCGATCTCAGCCCGGCACGCTATTGCTCCGTGCAGGCCACGGCTCAGCCACTGGTCCACGGGTCATTAAGCCGCCAGAGCATCAGGAGCAATATCCTCGGTAATACCCGCGAGGTGATGGTCTATAAACCGCGCGGCGCACAGCCTGCACGCTGGACGCTCATCCTCTTCGACGGGCAGATTTATCAGGACGAGTACCATTTCGCGAACGTGCTGGACGGTCTGATCGCTCGCCATCATCTTCCGCCGATTAACGTGGTGTTTATCGACAGCCTCGATCACGCCCGACGCGGCAACGAGCTGCCGCCGAACCCGGATTTCGCCGACTTTATGGCGCATGAACTGCTGCCGTGGCTGCGCGGGCAGGGTATCGCGATGCAGCGGCAGAAAACGGTGCTGGCGGGGTCGAGCTACGGGGGAATCGCGTCGTCATGGGTCGCGCTGCGCTATCCGCGCCTGTTTGGTAACGTGCTGAGTCTTTCAGGTTCGTACTGGTGGGCACCGAAAGGGGAGGCTCCCGGCTGGCTGACGCGGCAATATCAGCAGTCGCCGCCGTATCCGGTACGCTTCTGGCTGCAGGCCGGAAAGTTTGAAACCACGGGGCCGGGCGGGGGCATTTATCGCACTACGCAGGATTTCGAACAGGCGTTGAGGGAGAAAGGGTATCGCGTCAGCTTCCATCCCTCATCCAGCGGTCACGACTACGCGGCCTGGTGTGAAGCGCTGATCCACGGCATGCGTGACTTCACCGGCTTACGACGCCAGTGAAAACCAGCGGCGCCAGACGAAACGCAGGATAAAGAATTCGATGGCGCCGAGCGCTAAAAACCACAGGCAGAACAGAATGGTGTAGAGCTGGTTCAGATCGACCATGTGAAAGGTCGTCATCAGCTTCTGCGCCAGCACCAGACCCAGCGACGGCGCGGGTAACAGCAGGCAAGAGATCAGGGCCAGCAATAAAATGCCCCCCGCCGTAAGCAGCGATTCTAACGGGTGTTTCATCGTAATGTTAATCGTCAGTTAAAAATGTCATTGTCCGGCATTCTGTAACGTAAAGCAATATCAGCCCAGCTGGCCTTTTTGAATAAAACAAAGACATTATTACTGCGAATAAATAACACTATACGACCCGGTGTTCATATTAATATCGCGTTATGTAAATAAATGTCCGTATCAGGAAAATAATTTTACAAATGTATAGGTGCTATAACCAATTAACGTGGCAATAACAATGGCTGCGACAATGTATAACGCCAGGCGTCGTCCGCGATAAATACCAAACATGGTTCCCCCTCGTTTAGCGTTGGTTTAGAAATATTTTGTAAAAATCAGGTCATCGAAATAGTTTTAATCAGTTTTGAATAATCGAGAAGTCATTATATTGCGGTAGATCAATTTTCCCCGCAAGACTTTAAAATGAATTTATTTAAGCCCGAAAGGAATTCAGGCTTCTGTTCACCGGATATTGAAGGAAAAATACAATGACCGAAAAAAAAATGTCCCCAAACGTGCCGCCTTCCGGCGGGCTGGCATACCAGCAGACCGTAGAGCAGGTGCTCGCTCACGCGCAGAGCCAGGCCGGCGGACTGGACCGCGCAGAGGCGCAGGCGCGTCTGCAAAAAATGGGGCCGAACGCGCTGCCGGAGAAAAAAGGTAAACCCGCCTGGCTGCGTTTTTTAGCCCATTTTAATGATGTCCTGATTTATGTCCTGCTGGCCGCCGCCGTATTAACGGCAATAATGGGCCACTGGGTTGATACGCTGGTTATTTTGGGCGTGGCGGTGATCAATGCCTTAATTGGCCATATTCAGGAAAGCAACGCGGAAAAATCCCTGAAGAGTATTCGCAATATGCTCTCCAGCGAGGCGCGCGTTATTCGTAACGGCAGTCACGAAACTATCCCTACAACTGAAATAGTCCCGGGCGATATTATTGTATTACGCGCGGGGGATCGTATTCCGGCGGATATGCGTTTAATCGAGGCGCATAATTTACGCGTGGAAGAGGCGATTCTGACCGGTGAATCCACAGAGGTGGATAAGCACACGAATCCGCTGAGCGGCGAACTGCCGCTGGGCGACCGCACCAATATGGTCTTCTCCGGGACGACCGTAAGCGCGGGCGGCGGCGTCGGCGTGGTCACCGCGACCGGCAAGGATACCGAACTCGGCCATATCAACCAGATGATGGCGGGCATCGAAAAGCACCGCACGCCGCTGCTGGTGCAGATGGACAAGCTGGGTAAAGCGATCTTCGCCATTATCCTGGCGATGATGGCCGCGCTGTTTGTCTTCAGCCTGGTGTTCCGCGAAATTCCAATGGGCGAGCTGCTGCTCTCCCTGATTAGCCTGGCGGTGGCCTCCGTACCGGAAGGTCTGCCGGCGATTATCTCCATCATCCTCTCGCTGGGCGTGCAGGCGATGGCGCGCAAGCGTGCGATTATCCGCAAGCTGCCGACGGTCGAAACCCTGGGCGCGATGACCGTGGTCTGCTCGGATAAAACCGGCACTCTGACCATGAACGAAATGACGGTCAAAGCCATCATCACCGCCGACGCCTGCTACCGCGTGGATGGCAACAGCTACGAGCCGGTGGGCAACATCTACCTCGAAGGCAGCGACGAGCCGGTGCAGATCCAGCCGGGCACCGTGCTGGAGCAGTACCTGCGCACCATCGACCTGTGTAACGACAGCCAGATGATTCAGGACGAGCGCGGCCTGTGGGGTATTACCGGTGGGCCGACCGAGGGCGCGCTGAAGGTGCTGGCGGCGAAGGCCAGCCTTGAGCCGGTCATGACCACGCTGGTTAACAAGATCCCGTTCGACTCGCAGTACAAGTACATGAGCACCCACTACCAGATTGGCGGTGAGGAGCAGATCCTGATCACCGGCGCGCCGGACGTCATTTTCGCCCTGTGCGCGCAGCAGCAGACCCGTCACGGCGCGGAAGCCTTTAACCACGCGTACTGGGAAGCTGAAATGGAGCGCTATGCGCGTCAGGGGCTGCGCATGGTTGCCGCGGCGTTCAAGCCGGCCAGCGGCGAGCAGGCATTAACGCACGACGACCTGAGCCACGGCCTGATCTTCCTCGGCATCGCCGGGATGATGGATCCGCCGCGTCCGGAAGCGATTGACGCGATCGGCGCCTGCCAGCAGGCGGGGATCCGCGTGAAGATGATCACCGGGGATCACCCGCAGACGGCGATGAGCATCGGCCAGATGCTGGGGATCACCAACAGCGAGCAGGCGGTGACCGGCTACCAGCTGGAGAAAATGGACGACGCCGAGCTGGCGGACGCGGCGGTGAAGTATGACATTTTCGCCCGCACCAGCCCGGAGCATAAGCTGCGCCTGGTGAAAGCGCTGCAGGATAAAGGTGAAATCGTCGGCATGACCGGTGACGGCGTGAACGATGCCCCGGCGCTGCGTCAGGCTGACGTGGGCATCGCGATGGGCATCAAAGGCACGGAAGTGACCAAAGAGGCGGCGGACATGGTCCTGACGGACGATAACTTCGCGACCATCGCCAGCGCGGTGAAAGAGGGGCGTCGCGTTTACGACAACCTGAAGAAGACCATCCTCTTTATCATGCCGACCAACCTTGCGCAGGGGCTGCTGATTGTAATTGCGCTGCTGGCGGGGAACATCATTCCGCTGACGCCGGTGCTGATTCTGTGGATGAACATGGCGACCTCCGCCACGCTCTCCTTCGGTCTGGCCTTTGAGGCCGCCGAGCGCAACATCATGCGCCGTCCGCCGCGCCAGACCGGGCAGCATGTGATGGACGCCTACGCCGTCTGGCGCGTGGCCTTCGTCGGCACCATGATTGCCATTGCCGCCTTTGCGCTGGAAGCCTGGCTGGCCCCGCGCGGCCACAGCGCGGAGTTCATCCGCACCGTGCTGCTGCAGATGCTGGTCTGCGCCCAGTGGGTGTACATGATTAACTGCCGCAACACTGAAGGGTTCTCCCTTAACCGCGGCCTGCTGGCGAACAAAGGTATCTGGCTGGTAACGGGCGTGCTGTTCCTGCTGCAGGCGGCCATTATCTATCTGCCGTTTATGCAGATGCTGTTCGGCACCGAAGCGCTGCCGCTGCGCTACTGGTTTGTGACCCTAGCGGTGGCGGGCGCGATGTTCTTCGTCGTGGAAATCGAGAAGCGACTGACGCGCAGGTTCCGTAAGGCTGCATAACTTTTTGCCCTCACCCTAACCCTCTCCCACAGGGAGAGGGAACTCTGACCTCCCTCTCCCTGTGGGAGAGGGCCGGGGTGAGGGAAAACAACGCCGAGGTACTCCCATGAAATTCCCACTCCTGTTCGCGCTCCTCGCCTGCACCCTGCAACCCGCATTCGCTGCCGCCATTCCCGTCCGCGTCGCCGCCGTGGAGCAGACCGCCCACGCCGCCGAGCGTCAGATCCCGGGTCGCATCGAAGCGATTCACACCGTTGAGCTCCGCGCCCGCACGGAAGGCGTGATTACCAAAATCCACTTCCGCGACGGGCAGTACGTGAAAAAGGGCGACGTGCTGTTCGAGCTGGACGACGCCGAGCCGCGCGCCGCCCTGCGCCTGGCGCAGGCCGAGGTGAAAAGCGCCGAAGCCACGCTGCGTCAGGCACAGCAGCAGCTTTCCCGCTTTGAAAGCCTGGGCAGCAGTAACGCCATCAGCCGTCATGACGTGGATAACGCCCGCATGCAGCGGGACGTCGCCAGCGCCGCGCTGGAGCAGGCGAAAGCCCGTCTCGACACCCGCAGCATCACCCTGAACTACACCCGCATCGCCTCGCCGATTGACGGACGCGTGGGGCACAGCCAGTTCCACGTCGGCAGCCTGGTCAATCCGGCGAGCGGCGTTTTGGTGGAGGTGGTCCAGCTCGATCCGATCCGCATCGCCTTTGCGCTCGAAGAGGGGGCGTTTGCCACCAAAGCCGGACAGCATGCGGATATCAGCGCCATGAAGCAGGCCTGGCAGGCGTTAATCGACAGCAACGGTCAGCGTATCCCCGGTGAGCTGACGTCCGTGGATAACCGCATCGACCCGCGCACCGCCAGCGTGATGCTACGCGCCGAGTTTGCCAACCCGCGCCATCAGCTTCTGCCCGGCGGCAACGTGAACGTGACCCTGCGCCCGGCAAGCGAGCAGCCGGTTCTGACCCTGCCCGCCGCGGCGGTCCAGCAGAACGGCGACGGGTTCTTTGCCTGGGTGGTTAACGCCGACGGCAAAGCCGAAATGCGCCCGCTGAAGGTCGCCGGACAGATTGGCCAGCAGTTCCAGGTTACCTCCGGCGTGAAGCCCGGTGAGCGAGCAATCACTGACGGCGCGCAGCGCGTGCAGCCCGGCGCTGCCGTCCAGATACTGAATTAAGGAGCCATCATGCTGACGTTTTTCATCAAACGCCCGCGCTTCGCGATGGTGATTGCGCTGGTCATCACCCTGCTCGGAGCCATCGCGCTGAGGATTATTCCGGTAGAGCAGTACCCGCAGATCACGCCGCCGGTCGTGAATGTGTCAGCGTCATGGCCCGGCGCCAGCTCGGCTGACGTGGCGGAGGCCATCGCCACGCCGCTGGAGACCCAGCTAAACGGCGTGGATCACATGCTCTATATGGAGTCCACGAGCTCGGACGAAGGCTCGTACAGCCTGAACATTACCTTTGCGGCGGGTACCGATCCGGACCTTGCCGCCATCGACGTGCAGAACCGCGTGGCGCAGGCCGTGGCGCAGCTGCCCGCCGAGGCGCAGCAAAACGGCGTGCAGGTGCGCAAGCGGGCCACCAACCTGATGATGGGGGTAAGTCTTTACTCACCGAACAACACCCACACGCCGCTGTTCGTCAGCAACTACGCCAGCACCCAGGTGCGCGAGGCGCTGTCTCGTCTGCCGGGCGTCGGACAGGTGCAGATGTTTGGCGCGCGCGACTACAGCATGCGCATCTGGCTGCGTCCAGACCGCATGAACGCCCTGAACGTCACCACCGACGACGTGGCGCAGGCGCTGCGCGAGCAAAACGTGCAGGGCGCAGCAGGCCAGGTCGGCACGCCGCCGGTGTTTAACGGCCAGCAGCAGACCCTGACCATCAACGGGCTGGGGCGCTTAAGCCAGGCCGACGACTTTGCCAACATCATTATTCGCGCCGGGGAGATGGGCCAGCTGGTGCGCCTGAAGGACATCGCCACCATTGAACTCGGCTCGCGCAGCTACAGCTCCGGCGCGCAGCTGAACGGGCACGACTCCGCCTACCTCGGCATCTACCCGACGCCGTCCGCCAACGCCCTGCGCGTGGCCGACGCGGTGCGCGCGGAGCTGGAGCGCCTCTCGACGCGCTTCCCGGACGACCTGGTCTATGAGGTGAAATTCGACACCACCACCTTTGTCGCGGCGACGATCAAAGAGATCGGCGTCTCGCTGGCGCTGACCATGCTGGCGGTAGTGGTGGTCGTTTCCCTGTTCCTGCAAAGCTGGCGCGCAACGCTGATTGTGGCGCTCGCCATTCCGGTGTCGCTGGTGGGCACCTTCGCGGTGCTCTACACGCTGGGCTATTCCGCCAACACCCTCAGCCTGTTCGCCATTATTCTGGCGCTGACCATGGTGGTGGATGACGCCATCGTGGTGGTGGAGAGCGTCGAAACGCTGATGGCGGAAGGGCAGAGCAGAACGGCGGCGACCGCGCTGGCGCTGCGCCAGATTGCCGGGCCGGTGATTGCGACGACGCTGGTGCTGCTGGCGGTGTTTGTGCCGGTGGCGCTGCTGCCGGGGATTGTCGGCGAGCTTTATCGCCAGTTCGCGGTGACGCTCTCGACGGCCGTCACGCTCTCAAGCCTGGTGGCACTGACCCTGACGCCCGCGCTGTGCGCGATGCTGCTGCGTCCGCGCCCGGAGAAACCTGCGGCACTCTATCGCGCCTTTAATCGCGGGCTGGACGCTACGCGCGGTTTCTACACCCGCATCGTGAACGTTTTAAACCTACGCCCGTGGCTGGCGCTGCTGGCTACCGCGTGTGCTGCGGCCGTGGTGGCGTTCAGCTTTACGTCGATGCCAAAAGGCTTCCTGCCGCAGGAAGACCAGGGCTACTTCTTCGCCAGCGTTCAGTTGCCGGAAGCGGCGTCGCTGGAGCGGACCGAAGCGGTGATGACCACCGCGCGCGAGCTTATCGCCAAAAACCCGGCGGTAGAGGACGTGATTCAGGTCTCCGGGTTTAACATTCTCAACGGCACCAGCGCCTCCAACGGCGGGTTTATCTCCATCATGCTGAAGGACTGGAGCGAGCGGCCGCCGCTGGACGAGGTGATGGGCACCCTGCAGCGCCAGCTGCTGGCCCTGCCGGAAGCGACCATTATGACCTTCGCACCGCCGACGCTGCCGGGGCTGGGCAACGCCTCTGGCTTCGACCTGCGCATTCAGGCGCAGGCGGGGCAGAGCCCGGCGGAGCTTGAGCGCGTGACGCGCGAGGTGCTGGCGAAAGCCAACCAGCATCCGCAGCTGAGTCGCGTGTTCACCACCTGGAGCAGCAACGTGCCGCAGCTGACGCTGACCGTTGACCGCGAGCGCGCCGCCCGTCTTGACGTGCCGGTGTCGCGCATCTTCAGCAGCCTGCAAACCGCCTTCGGCGGCACGCGCGCCGGGGATTTCAGCGTGAATAATCGCGTTTACCACGTGGTCATGCAGAACGAGATGCAGTGGCGCGAGCGTGCCGAGCAGATTAGCGAACTGTTCGTGCGCAGCAACAGCGGTGAGCGGGTGCGCCTGAGCAACCTCGTGACCATCACGCCGACCGTCGGCGCGCCGTTCCTGCAGCAGTACAACCAGTTCCCGTCGGTCTCGGTAAGCGGTTCGGCAGCGGAAGGAGTGAGCAGCAGCACAGCGATGGCGGCGATGGGCGAGATTCTGGCGAAGCATCTGCCCGCCGGATATGACTATGCCTGGAGCGGCATGTCGTATCAGGAGCAGCAGACCGGCAACCAGGCGATGTGGATCGTGCTGGCGGCGGTGGTGATGGCGTGGCTATTCCTCGTGGCCCAGTACGAGAGCTGGACGCTCCCGGCGAGCGTGATGCTCTCGGTGCTGTTCGCCATCGGCGGGGCGCTGGTCTGGCTGTGGTTGGCGGGATACGCCAACGACGTGTACGTGCAGATAGGTCTGGTGCTATTGATAGCCCTCGCCGCCAAGAACGCGATCCTTATCGTGGAGTTTGCCCGCGCGCGGCGCATGGACGGGATGGCGATTGTCGATGCCGCGCGCGAAGGGGCCTCGCGCCGTTTCCGCGCGGTGATGATGACCGCCGTGTCGTTCATTATCGGCGTATTGCCCATGATGCTGGCGACCGGGGCGGGCGCCCAGAGCCGCCGCATCATCGGCACCACGGTGTTCAGCGGCATGCTGGTGGCGACCGTGGTAGGGATCCTGTTTATCCCGGCGCTGTTCGTGCTGTTCCAGCGCCTGCGCGAGTGGGGCCACGGCCTTACGGACTCGTCGCCCACAGCTCGCAGTGCTTCTGAACCAGAGAAATCAGCGAGCCGCCATCGGCGATAAACTCCCGCATGCGCTGCGCCTCGCTCTTGCCCTGCTTTAACAGCAGGGCAATTTCATTGATTGCGCTCGTCGCGCCGAGCTTCTCGGCCGACGGCGCAACCTGCTCCAGCAGCCAGGCGATATCCTCCGCCACGGTCTTGTGCTCGCCGGTGTGCACGTCCGTCAGGATCCCCTCCAGCCCGTATCGACAGGCCTGAAAACGGTTAAAGCGATACAGCAGAAAATCTTTTTCCTGATGCTTATAGGGCCGTGTGGTCAGCAGCCAGTGGGACGTCGCCTGAATCAGTCCGGCGATGTTAATCGCGTGGCCGAGCGTCAGCGGCGTATCCATCACCCGCACCTCCACGGTGCCGAAGTGCGGGCTGGGGCGGATGTCCCAGTGCAGATCTTTAATGCTGTCGATCATGCTGGTTGCGCTCAGGCGGCGGAACAGCCCCTCGAACTCCTGCCAGCTGTTGACCCACGGCATCTGGCCGTTATCCGGGAACCCTGAAAAAATGTTAAGCCGTGACGAGGAGAACTTCGTGTCCGTACCCTGCATGTACGGCGAGGCCGCCGCCAGGGCGATAAAGTGCGGGACAAAGCGCGACAGGCCGTGCAGCAGGTAGATGGCGTCATCCCCGGTCCGACAGCCGACGTGGACGTGCTGGCCGAACACCGTTGCCTGCAAAATCAGATAGCCAAAGCGCTCCAGCGTGACGTTATAGCGCTCGTCGTCACACACCTCCTGACGCTGCCACTTCTGGAACGGGTGCGTCCCGCCGCCGCAGATCTGGATATGCTGCTCCGCCGCTGCGCGCAGGATGCTCTGCTGCATCACCGAGAACTGCGCGGCCGCCTGGTCGATGTTCTGGCACACGCCGGTGGCGATTTCGAGCATGCTTTCGGTGATGTCGTGTTTGACCTCGCCGCCTTTGATGTCGTCCTTGACGGCGGCGATAAGCGCGGAGGAGTCCTGGCTGAGATCGTACCCCGGCGGGTTAACCACCTGCAGTTCGAGTTCGATGCCGAGGGTAAAAGGTTCAGAGGATTTGAAATCAGGTAAAGGCATGGCGCACTCCGTTATCTGTTGTGTGTTGAGTATAGACAACGACGTGGCGCTCACTTTACAGGGTGGTATAACTGTTAGCAGGCTTAGCGAAAAGGGGAGTTAACCATGTCTGACAATCCAGTGATTGCGCTGATTGGGCCTGGCGCAATTGGTACCACCATTGCCGCAGTGCTGCACGACGCGGGCCGCACGCCGCTGCTGTGCGGACGCACCGCGCATCCTGAACTACGTTTACGCGACGACGAGGGTGAAACGGTGGTGCCGGGTCCGGTATTGACCGATCCGGCCGTCATCACGCGCCCTGTCGATCTGGTATTTGTGGCGGTAAAAACGACGCAAAATGCCGACAGCGCCGGGTGGCTGCGCGCGCTGTGCGATGAAAACACCGTGGTCTGCGCCCTGCAAAACGGCGTTGAGCAGAAAGCCCAGCTGGAGCCGTGGGTCAACGGCGCGACGGTGCTGCCGTCGGTGGTCTGGTTCCCGGCGCAGCGCGAGCCGGATGCCTCCGTATGGCTGCGCGCCAAACCGCGCCTGACGCTGCCGGACGTGCCGCAGGCGCAGCGGGTAGTGGAGGCGCTTCGCGATTCGCGCTGCGCGGTTGAGCTCTCGGAAGATTTCGCGAGCGTCGCCTGGCGCAAGCTGCTGCAAAACGCGGTGGCCGGGCTGATGGTGCTGGCCAACCGCCGCGCCGGGATGTTCAGGCGTGAGGATGTCAGCGAACTTTCGCTAGCCTATCTGCGCGAGGGGCTTGCCGTCGCCCGCGCCGAAGGGGCGAAGCTGGACGATGCTGTGGCCCAGGAGATTCTGGCGAACTTCCAGCGCGCACCTGAGGACCTGGGTACCTCGATTCTTGCCGACCGTCAGGCCGATCGCCCGATGGAGTGGGATATCCGCAACGGCGTGATCCAGCGCTACGGCCGCAAACACGGTATTGCGGTGCCCATCAGCGACGTGGTGGTGCCGCTGCTGGCGGCGGGGAGCGAGGGGCCAGGCTAACGGCCACTGTTTTTCCGTTCGGCAAAGTAATGCGCGGGCGTGCTGCCCATCGCTTTTCTGAACATGGTGATAAACGCATTCACGGATTCGTACCCGAGCGCTGTCGCCACGTTCTGGACGGGCACGCCGCTTGCCAGCTCCCGCAGGGCAATAATCAAATGCAGCTGCTGGCGCCACCGCCCGAAGCTCAGCCCAGTCTCGCGCAGCATCAGGCGGGCAAACGAGCGTTCGCTGAGGGCCAGCCGCTTCGCCCACGCCTTCAGGGTGCTTCTGTCCTCAGGATGGCTGACCAGCGCGTCGGCCATGGCGCGAATTTTCGGATCGGCTGAGACCGGCAGGCTCAGCTTCTGCTGCGGCATGCTGGCGAGCTCGTCCAGCGTCACCCGGGTCAGCCTGGCGACGTGGCCGTCGGGAGGATAATCAACGCCCTCATGCGTCAGTCGGTCCACCAGCTCCTTAATCAACGGCGAGATCGCCAGCGTGCAACACTTCTCCGGCAGCGCCGCCGCGCCGGGCTCAATAAACAGATAGTTCAGGTGCGCGTTCCATGTCGCTTTCGCGCTGTGCGGGATCCCGCCCGGGATCCAGACGGCGCAGTCCGGCGGCACGATCCAGATATCGTTTTGCGCATAGCAGCTGACCGCGCCGTAGCGGGCAATAATCAGCTGCCCCTTGCGGTGGGTGTGTACCGGCACTTCCGCGGCGTAGTCCACGAAGTCCAGATGACGCGCCACGGCAGGCGAGGCGCTAGAGTCAGGGTCATACAGCGTATGGGCAAGTTGGGGTATCACGATTCTGGCAACTTTTAGGTATTTTTTGACAGAATAGAGTATTTAAGCGGGTCTGCAAGCCGGTAATAATCCCGGCATGAAAAACATTTTCTCTCATCCCACTCTGCGAAACGACGCGGGGGCGCTGATCTACGCCGCGAAGAGTTTTGCCGCGGCGATGCTCGCGTATTACATCGCGCTGTCGATCGGCCTCGAGCGTCCCTCATGGGCGATTATTACGGTTTACATCGTATCGCAGACGTCGGTGGGGGCATCGCTCAGCAGAAGCCTCTACCGGCTGGCCGGTACGGTTGTCGGGGCCAGCGCGACCGTTCTGATTGTGCCCACCTTCGCGAATACGCCGATCCTGTGCAGCGTAGTGCTGACGGGCTGGATCGCGTTCTGCCTGTGGCTCTCCCTGCTGGAGCGCACGCCCCGGGCGTACGCCTTCGTGCTGGCAGGCTACACCGCGAGCCTGATTGGCTTTCCTGCGGTGTCCGATCCCGGCGGCATCTTTAACGTCGCTATTGTCCGCGTGCAGGAGATCGCGATTGGGATTTTCTGCGCGGCGCTGATCCACCGCTACGTGCTGCCCGCGCGGGTATCGGGCCAGTTCAACGCTAAGCTATCTCAGACGCTACGGGCCGCGCGCGGGCGGGTGGCGGATACCTTAGCGGGCAAACACGATGCGGCTTCCGGCCCGCTGCATCTGGCCCTGGCGCTGCAGTTCCTGCAGGGCATCAGCCACCATATTCCGTACGATTTTGCCCTCTCAGCCCCGGTGCGGCAGGCCAGAAAAGCGATTCACGACCGGCTGGCGCGGCTCGTTATCGTCAACTGTGAACTACACGATCGTCTGCCAGCGATCGGAACCTTGCCCGCCGACGTGCAAACGCTGCTGGGCGACGTTCAGGTCTGGCTCACCGCTGAAGGCGCTGGTGCCAGCAGCACGGCAGAGGCGCTGCGGCTCCGCTGTGCGCTTCTCATCGATCGGTATGCCGCGCAGGCGCAGACGTTTGACGACGCGCTGCAGGTCAGTTTTATCCGCTACCTCTCGGAGGCCATCGCTCTTCTGCAGCAGTGCGAGCGCCTTTCCGGGGCCATCCGCCACGCGAAGCCGGTCTTCGGGGAGGTACCCACTCGCGCGGCAAAAGGCTACGTTTTCCACCGCGATCCTCTTACCGCCGCACGGACGGCGCTGGGGGCTTTCGCCATTATCCTGAGCGGCTGCCTGGTATGGATCTTCTCTGCGTGGCCGGATGGCGCAGCGGCGGTGTCAATACTCGGCGTCTGCTGCACGCTGTTTGGCAGCTTCGATACCCCGGCGCCGCACATTGTGAAGTACATCGTTGGCTCGTCCTGGGGCGTGCTGATAAGCCTGCTCTACAGCTTTGCGCTGCTGCCGCAGGTGAGCGATTTCCCGGTGCTGGTGGCGGTGCTTGCCCCGGCGTATCTGCTGGCCGGGTCGCTTCAGGCGCGTCCGCCCACCACGTTTATGGCGATGGGGATCACCCTGACGCTGCCCATTCTGTGCGAGCTGGGCGCGCGCTACAGCGGAGACTTCGCCGTCGCGGCCAACACCGCCATTGCGCTCTTTGCCGCCACCGGCTTTGCCGTCGTCAGTATGAGCCTGCTGCAAACCGTGCAGGCGGACGCCGCCATCGCGCGCCTGCTGAACCTGTGCCAGCGCGACATTCGCCGCAGCGTGAAGGGCACGCTGCGGGTGGATGAAACGCACTGGATCAACCTGATGATGGACCGCACCGCTCTGCTGCTGCCGCGCCTGCAGCGCAGCGAACATGCGCCAGAGCAGGCGCTCGATCGGCTGCTGCACGCGCTGCGTCTGGGGCTTTCGGTTATGCATTTACGCCACGATGAAACACCGCCCGGCAGGGAGGTCGCCGGGCTTTTTCATCAGATCGCTACCGCAGACCGCAGCCACTTGCGCGAACGCATCGCCGACATCATCGAGCGGCACCTGCCTGCGGCAGATGAACATACGCGCCAGTTTGTCTTCAGGCTGGTGGATCTGCACTGTGCATTACGGGAGCCAGACCATGGTTAACGATCTCAATATCGGCGGCGTTTTTATTCCGGGGCTGCTGATGGTCGCCCTGGCGGCGCTGGTCTGCACGCTGGGCCTCGTCGCGCTTTTTTCTCTCAGCAGGCTCTACCGGCACCTGCCGTGTCGCCCACTGCTGGACGTTTCTACCTGGATTGTCACCTTTTTCCTGCTGATGCAGGGCCTGACCGCGTTGGGGTTATTGTCATGAAATCACTGCTCTCTTTACTGGCTCGCTATGCGCTGACGTTAAGCGTCGTCGCGGCGGCCACGCTTCTGGCGTTTATGCTGTGGAAACACTATGCGCAAACGCCGTGGACCCGCGACGGCCGCGTGCGTGCGGACGTGGTGCAGATTGCGCCGGACGTCTCCGGGCCGGTCATCAGCGTGGCCGTGCGGGACAATCAGTGGGTGAACCGGGGCGATGTGCTCTACACCATCGATCCGCGCTGGCTTAAGCTGGCGGTGACCAGCGCGCAGGCTGACGTGGAGTCGAAACGCCATGAGATGCTGATGCGCCAGGATGCGGCCCGGCGACGCACGCTGATTAAAAACGCCATCTCCAGCGAGGATTTGCAGCAAACCGGCAGCGCGGCGAACGTCGCGGCGGCCAACTATCACGGTGCGCTGGCCGCGCTGGATCTGGCTGAGCTTAATCTGGCGCACGCCACCGTCCGTGCGCCGGTTTCGGGGTACGTCACGCACCTGCGGCTTCGCCCCGGAGACTACGCGACGGCGGGGGAAACAAAGGTTGCCATCGTCGATGCCCACAGCTTCTGGGTGGTGGGATACTTTGAGGAGACCAGGCTGCGCCAAATTCACGTCGGGGATGCCGCGCAGGTTGTGCTGATGGGGTATGAGCCTGTCATCACGGGTCACGTGGAGAGCATTGGGCATGGGATTGGGGACAGCAATGATGAGACGGGCGGGCTGGGTCTGCCCGACGTCGAGCCTACCTTCAGCTGGGTGCGGCTGGCGCAGCGCGTGCCGGTGCGCATTCATATCGACACGCTGCCGCAGGGGATTGAACTGGTGGCTGGCCTGTCGGCGAGCGTGTCGGTGGGGCAATAATCTGGGGATAGTCAGCCTTAAACACATATGCGAAACTTACCGCTTCTGAAAATATGTGGTGGGACCCGCTCAATGTCAGAACAACATTCGCAGTGCCTTTTCAGTGAAGGACTGATCAACGTTCCTGAGGGTTATCAGGATCGTACCGTCAACGTATTCGCGCCGCCCGCGGCGGATGCGCCGGCGTTCAACATCTCCCGCGATGCCCTCAACCCCGGCGAAGCGCTTGCCGCGTATATCGATCGCCAGCTCGCCCTGATGGCAAAACACATCAAGGGCTGGAAGCAGGGTGAGCGCAGCGCCGCGACGCTGGGCGACGGCCTTTCACAGGGTGAAACCGTCCATGCCAGCTACCTGCGCGACGGGAAACGCATCTGGCAGCAGCAGGCCGTGTTTAACGTCGACGGCGATAACATTCTGGTGTTCACCATGACCTGCACCCGCGCGCTGGGCGATGCCGACGGCGCGCTGTTTGGCGATCTTCTCAGGAGCTTCCGCTTCCACCATTAACTTCAGGGACCGTTGTTATGTTTGAAGCAGCACGCGTTGGTGATGATATCGGCCACTCCGGTGCGCTGGCCGGGATGATTGCCGGAACGATTGTCGGTGGCCTGATTGCCGCCGCCGGGGGCATTCTGGCGGGGGCCATGTTTATTGCGGGCCTCGGCGCATCCTGCCTTGGCGTGGGCGTCCTGCTCGTCGGCGCCAGCCTGGCCGTGGGGTATTACACCGGGGAGCTGGCAACCGCCGCCCGGGACAGCATCGCGGACGCCGGGGCATCCAGCATGACGAAGAAAGGCGTCATCACCTCCGGCTCGCCCAACGTGTTTATCAACGGTAAACCCGCCGCGCTTGCCACCGATAGCACCGTCGACTGTTCTGACGACGGCTCGCAGCAGATGGCCGAAGGCTCTAAGCGCGTCTCCATTAACAGCCAGCCTGCCTCCCGCATCGGGGATCGCACCACCTGCGACGCGAAGGTGATGACCGGTTCGGACAACGTCATTATCGGCGGCGACCCGCAGCAAACCCTGCCCATTCAGTCTGAAGTGCCCGAGTGGCTCTACAAAGTCTCCGATCTAACCCTGCTGTTCGCCGGCCTGCTCGGCGGGTGGGGCGGTGCCGCTGGCAAAGTTGGAGCGCTCTCAAAGCTGCTGGGCAAAATCCCCGGCATCAACAAGCTGGCCCGTATCGCCTGTCGCGCCGGCACGCTGATGACCGGCGTGGCGGCAGCGGGGATCATCGCCCGCCCAGTGGATATCGTCAGCGGACAGAAGTTTCTCAGCGGGGATGATGAGCTGGACTTCGTCCTGCCTTCCCGTCTTCCGGTGCGCTGGCAGCGCTACTGGCGCAGCGGCAACCCCGGCGACAGCGTGCTGGGCCGCGGCTGGAGCCTGTTCTGGGAAAGCCGCCTGGAGCCGTATCAGGACGGCCTGGTGTGGCGCGCACCGTCCGGCGATTACGTCGCCTTCCCGAAGGTCCCGAAAGGGCTGCGCACCTATTGCGAAAGTGAAAAAAACTGGCTTGAACATCACCAGGACGACAGCTGGTCGGTGTATGACGTCAGCGGCGAGCGCTGGCACTATGCGCCGCTTAAGGATGATGCCCCGTCGCTGCTCCAGCGCATCTCTGAACCGTGCGGCAACGATATCCTCTTCGAGTGGAATGCGGATAATACCCTGCATGCCCTGACCGACAGCGCGGGCCAGCGCGTGGTCTGCCGCTACGACCGTGACAGGCTCCTCGGCGCCTGGCTGGATGACGAGATCTGCCTGGTCAGTTACGCTTATGATGAACAGCGCCAGCTGGTCTCCGTGACCGGCCGGGGCGGTAGCGTGCGCCGACGCTTCAGCTGGCAGGACGGGCTGATGAGCGCCCACGAGGACGCCAACGGCCTGCTGAGCGAATACCGCTGGCGGGAGATTGACGGCCTGCCGCGCGTGGTCGGCTTCCGCCACAGCGGCGGCGAACAGCTGACGTTCGAATACGATTTTGATAACGGCACCCGCCGCGCGACCCGTGAAGACGGCGCGCAGGCGCACTGGCTGGTGGATGACGACGACAACGTCGCGCGCTTCACGGATTACGACGGCCGCCAGACGACGTTTGTTTACCGCGACGGCGAGCTCTGCGACGTCATCCTGCCCGGCGGCGCGATGCGCCGCAGCACGTGGGACAAATACGGCCGCATGACCAGCGAGACGGACCCGGCGGGCCGCCGCACGGAGTATCACTGGCATCGCCTGACCGACCGCATCACCCGCACGGTGTACCCGGACGGCACTTCAACGCAGGCCATGTACGACCTTCGCGGTCGCCTGCTGTCGGAAACGGATCCGGCCGGTAGCACCACCGCGTATCACTATCCCGATGATGAAGAAAACCTGCCGGAGAGCATTACCGACGCCATCGGCGGCGTGGTGCGTCTGGTCTGGAACCACCAGGGGCTGCTGACGCAGCGCACCGACTGCTCCGGCAGCGTCACCCGCTTCACCTACGACCGCTTGGGGCAACTGATTGCCAGCGAAGATGCAGAAGGGAATATCACGCGGCGGGAGTGGAGCCGTGCCGGGCTGCTGAGCGTCGTGATCCATCCGGACGGCAGCCGCGAGTCGCTGGTGTGGAACGAACGCGGCCAGCTCACGGGCTGGCGCGACCCGCTGGAAAGCGAGGTGAGCTGGGCCTATAACGCGCTCGGCCTCCCGGTCAGCCTTACCGACCGTATTGGCCGCGTGCGCCAGTGGCGCTACGACCCGCGCGGTAACCTGCTGCGACTCGATAACGGCAACGGAGCGGAATACCGCTTCACCTACGACGCAGTGGGCCGCCCGCTCAGCGAAACGCGCCCGGACGAGACCGTGCGCCATATGGAATGGGACGCGCGAGGGTTCCTCTGCGCGCTCGAAGAAAACGGACGGCCTGCCGCTGACGGCGGAATCGCCCGTCGCGTCCAGCAGTTCAGCTATGACGACAGCGGGTTGCTGATCGGGCGCACTCAGCGCCACGCGGAGTACCGCTACTTCCGCGACCTGAGCGGCCAGATCACCCGCATCCGCCGCACGCCAACCGCCGAAGGCGTTGCCCTGGGTATCGAAAGTGATGAGATCGCTTACCGCCACGATGCCGCCGGACGCGTGCTGAGCGAGTCCGGCATTAACGGCGAGGTGGGCTACGAATGGGATGCCCTGAGCAACCTGACCGGCCTGACGCTGCCCGGCGAGCAAAAGCTGGCCTGGCTGCACTACGGCTCCGGCCACGTGAGCGCCATCCGCTTCGGGCAGCAGCTGGTGACCGAGTTCACCCGCGACCGCCTGCACCGCGAGGTGCGCCGCACCCAGGGCGCGCGCGAGCAGTTCCGCCAGTATGACAGCCTCGGCAGACGCACCCTGCAGCGCAGCGAAGTGAGCACGGACGTGACCCTGCCGGAGCAGGCGCTACTGGAACGCCTGTACCGCTACACCGCGCGCGGTGAGCTCTCCGGCGTCAGTGACACCCTGCGTGGTGAGGTGGACTACGGCTACGACGCCGAAGGGCGTCTGCTGAAGCACTACGAGGCCCGCCAGGGGCACAGCCGCGCGCAGTTCAGCTACGACGCCGCGGATAATCTCGCCGCCAATGACGATCCGGTACCGGTCACGGATAACCGCCTGCAGCACTGGCAGGCGCTATTTATGAAATACGACCACTGGGGCAACCTGGTCAGCCGCCGCAACGGGCTGTATGAACAGCATTATGCGTATGACGCCGAGAACCGTCTGGTGTTCGCCCGGGGAACCGGGCCGGAAGGGCGGTTTGAGGCGCGCTATCACTACGACGCGCTGGGCCGCCGCACGCGCAAAATCGTCACCACGACGCACGGCACTACCAACACCCGCTTCCTGTGGCAGGGCTACCGCCTGCTGCAGGAGCAGCAGGCGAGCGGGCTGTGCAGCACCTATGTTTACGACCCGAATGAAGCCTGGAGCCCGCTGGCGCGGGTGGATCATCTTCGTGACCAGAGCAGCGGTGAGATTTACTGGTTCAATACCGACCTGAACGGCGCGCCGCTGGAAGTGACCGACGAGCGCGGCGCGGTGCGCTGGAGCGGCCAGTACGGCAGCTTTGGCGAGGTACGCCATCAGAGCGAAGGGTTCTCACGGCTTGTGAATCGCTCGGCGATGGCTCACCAGCCGCTTCGCTATGCCGGGCAGTACGCTGACGGTGAAACGGGGTTGCACTATAACCTGTTCCGCTACTACGACCCGCAGGTCGGGCGTTTTATTGTGCAGGACCCGATTGGGCTGAATGGCGGGTGGAACCTTTATCAGTATGCGCCGAATCCGTTGGGGTGGATTGATCCGCTGGGTCTTGCTGCTTGTAATTCTTCTGGGCAAAACAGGAAGTTTTGGAAAAATGAACCAATAGAATTTAACGGAAATAAAGTTTATCAGCGGGATGATTTATTTGATCCTGAATTGATGACAACTTGGCGTGAAAAAGGAAAAGTTTTCAGGGGAACGAACGTAGAGCGAATGGCTACAGGCCGTGCACCTGTTGGATATGATGGAAATGCAGTTAATTTACATCATATGTTACAAACTCAAGATGGCCCAATTGCGGAGATGAGTCAAACATTCCATAAAACTAACCATGGAATAATACACATAAATCCAAACACAATCCCATCTGGTATAGATAGATCTGTATTTGATACATGGCGTAAACAATATTGGACAAACAGAGCGAGTGATTTCCTATGAGCAGAGAAGAATTAGTAGAGCTTTTTGATAAACATTCTGATTTAATCAACATGGGAACGTCTGAAGATTCTCCAGGAAGTGACTGGATCGATGCTGCCGAAAAAGCATTATCAGTGACTTTTCCTGCTAGCTATAAGTGGTTTTTAAACAATTATGGTGGCGGAGATATCTGTGGTGAGGAAATTTATAGTATTTACTGCCTGCCTTTTGATGAGGCGGTAGGTGGAGATATAGTATATCAAAATACTATAGCAAATGATAATTTAAAAAAAGGAAGAGTTGTTGTATCGAATACGGATTTTGGCGAAGAGTTCTTTTTTGATGCAAATGAAATGGAAAAAATATATGTATCATTAGGGGAGAATGTTCAACCCTATGCTGATAATTTTATTGAGTATCTCAAGAAACGATTGTTTGCATACATTTAATAACTGTATTTTTCCATTCTAACTAAAACGCCGGGAAGTACTTTTTAATTTCCGGCTTGTTTTACCTATTAAGTTTAATATAACTACTACGCTCCTCGGATAGACTGTATATCGTGCAGGATCCGATTGGGTTGAATGGTGGATGGAATCTTTATCAGTATGCGCTGAATCCGCTGGGATGGTTTGCTCCGTGGAGGTTATGTAATGGTAATACTGTCATAAGAGCGGTGACGCCTGAAAACGAGAGAGTATGTGAGCGGCTAAAAAACAATAATAACAACACGTTAGCATAAAATAACACCAGCCTAACATGTTGCAGGTGCTCCGCATTCGCGTGACTCTTGGATTTCCTCCACCAGAAGCCAGGCATCAGCAGAGAATTTACAAACACTGCTTACTCGAAATGCTGATGCGGCGCATCAGAAAGTTTTAATTTTGGTGAGGCATCCCACGAAACCATAATATTTTAATAGGTCATTTATGTTAAGTGATGTAAAGAAAAAAATAATTGAAAATGATTTTGTTAATAACGTTAGGATTAATATGATTTTCAATGATGAGCAGTATAATGACTTGGTTTCTGGTTTAGAGAAACTTGCTAACCTATTGAAAAATAATGGGTCCATAGATAAAGAATTAGCTTTGTATTTATATACAATACCTCAAATGATAAGAAATGCGTATGCTAGTTTTGATAAAGTGGAAAACAAACCAGATTTGGCTTTTAAATTAGAGGATGCATGGATAGAGTTAGACTCGCTAGTAATAAACTGTTTAAGCTAAAAAGAATGAAGGCCGGGTGAGAGATTCGTCCAGCTTTGATATGATATAATCCTTTCTTGAACCACAAACAAGGATATAATTAATAATCTATCCTCTACTACGAGCCGCAGATTGTGTGGTTTATTGAGCAGGATCCGATTGGGTTAACGGAAAGATGATTCTTTATCAGTATGTGCCGAATCCGTCGGGGTGGATTGATCCGTTAGGATTAACAAATTTAAATAGCGTTCAATAGCAAATTTATGCTGCTCTTCGTGAGCGTTTACCAGAGTGGTTGACCCTAATGCAACTATTGGTTACCGAGGAAGTATAGCAAGCGGCATAAGTAAAGCACATGATCCTAATATTTTTAGACCTATAAATTTCAATAATTTTGATGTGGATGCTTTTATTCAATCGGATTATTTAGCTAATGAACTTGTATTTAGTAACAGACGCCGTGATGCATCGAAAATTGCAGGAATGACCGAAATAGAAGCGTCTATAGATAGTGAATTACATTCTACCCTACCTGGTTTAAGAGAAGAACCTTTCGGTTTCAGAATTTTTAAGAGCCATGAGTTAAGCGACATTGCAAGGCGTGGTGATGTTCAGCACAAAGTCGGCTGTAACTAGGAGAAAATGAGTATACATAAACGATGGTTAAGCTTTGTATTGCTTGAAAATTTATCATTTAAAGAGCTGCTTACAAAGTTAGAGCAGGTGTTTGAACGAACACTAGTTTGCGAGGATGATGAGGGGCGTTATATCGCTAAAGCTGAGTGTGATGGTTTTACTGTAACGCTTATAGATAAAGAAGATAGGTTAAGTGAATTTTTATGCGATGAAAACTATAGCCTTGAAATAATGATAACATCTGATGACTATTTTAATTCCAATTTTGAAGATTTCATAAAGGAAACTTTAAGGAATGGTAATATAAAATGGGAAAGATCAGTTTGGGCTCCTGATGAAATACCTCAGTGAGTAAACTGTTTTAAATGATTTTTAAACCCAGTTAATTAAATAGAGTTTTACTGGGTTTTGTTTTTTATTTATTAAATATAGCAAATGCTTTGTGTTTATTTACGATCCAAACGAAACTTGAAGCCTGCTGGCGAGGGTAGAACATCTTCCTGATCAGAACAAAGGTGAAATTTACTGGTTCAACACTACCTGAATGGGGCCTTGTAGCTGACCTGCATAATTTTTTTAGTCTAAAATGCCTTATGAAAAATGTAGAAAGCTAATCAGGAGGAAATAAAGTCTAGAGGAGATAGGTGTGGCTGATAACCAAGAAAAAAAATTGACTTTAAGTCAAGGTGAGGTAGTCGCCTTGAAAAAAGCGATTATGTATTTAAAATTTTCCTGTGAGGAAACTGAATCTGTCATGTACGCAGGCAGTCCTCTGATTAACTCTATTTTTTCTAAACTAATAGAGATTGATGATTTAGGGCAGCAATCTATTGATTTTTATAATAAAGGTCATGCTGGGAACGAAAGATTTGTTTTGGCTAAATTAGATAAATTAGAACTTGAAAATGGTCGAGAATTTCAAAGTGCAGTGAAGGAAAGTTCTTTTAGGGAATGCCTTTTTCCATTCTCAAGAAAATAACTTCTGTATTGTAAGTGGCCGGTTGGAAAATAATCATTACCGGCTCTTCTTTTAATCCGCAGATGGTTAATGCTCCATTAGAGTCAAAATTACTGCACTTCGATGTGTCTTTCCCGCATTGAGGTTCTATAAGTCAATTCGAAAAAATATCACGGGGTTAAGTACGAGTCTGTTGAAGCTAAGAAAACCGCCAAATCATTGAGTTGCAAATAAAATAGGGGGCGCAATGTCACTTGAACTGGATTTTTATGAAGACGATGAAGGTGTTTCAGTAGATTTAGTATTATCGGTATTTGGTCCTTCTCTCGTCCAGTGCATAAACCTTGAATCTGATTCGGTCGATGAAAAAATCAAAAAAGACATCGATTTTCTTATTAAGAAACAGAAAGATTTTTCCGAGAAAATCGCAACTGAAACCCAGGCATATAGCAAGCATATTTATGGTGCGGATGCAAAAGACTTGATTTTGCTGAAAGTTTATCTTTCCCCAGATGAGGACAATGAATTTGGGTTCATGTTCTCGACCAATTTAGATGAGGAACATGGGATTGGCATCAAATTTAAAGGGCTTGAAGTGAAGAAAATCGGTAGTAGCGAAACAGCATTTTTATAAAATTTAATTATGTCTATCCGATCGGGTAGACCCATTCCTGTGGCAGGACTACCGCCTGCTGCAGGATACCGGGCTATGCCGTACTTATATTTACGACGTGAATGAAACCTAGATCGCGCAGGCACAGGGGATCATCTTCATGACCAAAGCAGCTGTGACATTTACTGGTTCAACACCGACCTGAACGGTGCGCCGCTTGAAGTGACAGACGAGCGCGGCGCGGTGCGCTGGAGCGGCCAGTACGGCAGCTTTGGCGAGGTACGCCACCAGAGCGAAGGGTTCTCACGGCTTGTGAATCGCTCGGCGATGGCACACCAACCGCTTCGCTATGCCGGGCAGTACGCTGATGGGGAAACGGGGCTGCACTATAACCTGTTCCGCTACTACGACCCGCAGGTCGGGCGGTTTAATGTGCAGGACCCGATTGGGCTAGCTGGTGGAAACTTAAATTTATATAACTATGCCCCTAACTCTCTGTTATGGATAGACCCTATGGGTCTGGCATTGAGCGGCGTTGACTTTAGTGGAAGCCCATCACCTTATCCTGTTACTGGGACACAACGAAATATCGTTGAAATTACCCTTCAAGGATCAAGGGGGCGGGATTTCACAGAAGCCTACAAACTTGCAGGCATAAGTGAAGCTGATGCAAGCGAATATACATGGCATCATCTTGATGATTTTGATCCAAAAACAGGTAAGTCAACTATGCAGTTGGTCACGACTGAGGCGCACAAAGCATCTTTCCCACATAAGGGGTCTGTATCTCAGTTCGAAAAACATTTTGGAGTGAAGTATGGTTCTCCTGAAGCTATAAAAATATCTCATAGTCAAGGATGGCTGAGAGGTCGTATTCCTAAACATTGTCAATAGGAGAGAAATGATGATTAAACTTATAGATTCTTCCCCTGCTGTATCTGCTGATGAGCTAGGCAAGATCGAAGTTTCGCTGGGCGTAACTTTTTCTAATGCCTTAAAATCTTTATGGCTTATAAGTAATGGTGGCATACTGGACGAAGGTCGTCGTGTTTATCAAAGCGAACACTACGAGAATGATATAAAATATTTCTTACCTATATTACATACTAAAAGATCGGGCATATTAACTGTTGATGATTACTATAAGGATTTAGTAATTAACAAAAAAATTCTTGCAGAAAATTTTATACCATTCGCAATTGATGGAGGTGGGTTCCCCTATTGTGTTGGGATAAATGATGGCGCAGTATATTTTTGTGATTTGGAAAACCAGGAGGAGATCTATCTTGAGCCAAATTTTGAAAGTTTTATTGGAAAAATAATTCCTGAAGATGAAGCATGGTGATACAGGTTCTTACCCTAGTAAGAGGGTGGCTTTGTTAATCACTATTTTTTACAGAGGGCTTCATTAATGCAATGATGGAGTGCCCAATTATTTCATTAATAACATATTTCCTTTTCTGCTATACGCAGATCTGTCACCTTATTGTGCAGGCTGCGAGAGGGTTAAATAGTGGGTTAGACTCATACGCATATGTTCCCAACCAACTTACTTGGAAAAATATGTTAGGGTTAATGCCATGGGCATTGAACCCAATTTGAATCGGATACCATTTAATGCCACGAAAAATAGCCAACAGCATTGGACCAACCGATCTTGGTACTATGAAAATACACCAACGTTTTTCCCGGGTCCTTATAGCGCTGGAATGCATGAAGAACTACATAGAGCTATTAAAAATGATACCGGAAAAAATCAGGGGCCGTGGCAAGGATCCGCGGACGATCCATTCAATGTGACTAGCCGTAATTTAGATTCCGTTTCACATATTACAAACGATTTAAGGATTCCTTCGACGGCTGGAATCTTAGTCAAAATGTCACTCCCAAAGAAGCACATCGAAAAATGCTTGCGTTGTTAATAATCAAGAAACAGGTAAGGCATCAGGAGGTAGATGTGGTTAAAACAATTGACATTGATGTGGATTTTAACGGGATAGTAATTTTCGATTATCCAGGAATACTGGCCCCATTTGGTGGGAAGATAGAGGATGGAGATAACATTCTCCAGGAATTCACCACCACAGACAAAGGGGATCTTGTTCTTAATAAAGGTATTGCCTTACCTATTATGGGACTTGATGATGGTGGCTATATTGTTAGGCTTTTTTTAAATGAATTCCCCGACAATAAAGATAGAGAAGTTATATTCATAGATAAGTATTTCTATCTTAATGTAACTGGTGATTTATACGTTGCTGATATGGCAGTATTTTGGGAGTGGGAGGATTATACTGGTTGGATTAACACTGATGTTCCTAAAGGAATATATAAAGTGAGCCTTGAAGGGGTTCATTTATTAAAAGGGGGGGAGACTGTACATTGCTATGATTTAATTTTTGAAAAAACGAATCAACTTGGTATAAGAGATGTTGTACCACGCTCAGACTCCAGGCTCTATTAAATCCATTAGCCTGCGGAGAAAATAAGCTTTTCGGGCTTTTACTAATATATTTTTCAAT
This sequence comes from Enterobacter sp. FW301-JW81, assembly GCF_058788735.1. Lineage (NCBI taxonomy): Bacteria > Pseudomonadati > Pseudomonadota > Gammaproteobacteria > Enterobacterales > Enterobacteriaceae > Enterobacter > Enterobacter sp. FW301-JW81. The sequence goes on from NZ_JBYTBA010000005.1 coordinate 296,559, forward strand.
TATACCTAAAGAGACGTACATTGAAGTTAATCATAAATGCGACTTAAAGATGCTAAGAATTTGTTCGCTGAAATGGTTATGAGAATTAGGAAAGAGAAAATGTACTTTTTATGGGGGGAGTTTAAGAAATGATTAAATATAATCTGATCTCTAAAATAAGTATCTTTTCTGATGGTAATGTCATTGGGAGGATTGGTGGAAATATCCCTGAATTATTTTTAGATAAACTAGATGAGATTCAGGGGTATAAGTTTTATTTGACAGTTCAGAATCCTGATGATGGACATGAGTATATTACGATACTTACTCCTGAACGATATGATGATATGATTGATAAAAAAATCTACCCTAATTGTTCAGTAAAAGTTTTTACGCACACGCATTCTGATGAAAGCAATAATGATGCATTTACGATAAAACACATTAACAAGGCAGTTATTGTTGGTTATGATAAGGTTGAAGATGAAGAGTTTGATTTTATCACTAAAACCGAAGAAGCAAGGTTAATACAAACGGAAGCTTATTATTTTGATGCTTTGCAGAAGGATGATTATAAATTTTTCATGCAGATAGATGAAGATTATTATCCAGATGCATTGCTTGATGGTGATTACATCTTTGGTTATGGTGCTTTGTATTTGTATAAAAATATATCCGACGGAAATATTATAGCTGGTTTTTGGCAGTGCTCGTAAAGATAAATGATTAATAAAATCTGGATTAATATTAATTATTTCAGGCTTATATAATACAGATGATGTCTTTATTCATAATGCATTTACTTTCTTATTTTTTAATTGCTTTTATAAAATTTTCTAATTGATTATGGTATTAATGCCAGGCCTCAGAAAAATATACGTTTGTATAATTTAATAATAATTGTTCACCCGTGTTGAAACTCTATCTCCGCCAAAATGTTAATGTTTTAAAATGCATAATTTCAACTGGTTAAGATTGTAATTCGTTAAGCACGACAGGATATCGTTGACATGAATGTAAAGGCACTAGAAATAAAATATGGTCTGATTTACGATCGTGATGCTTTAATAGTATCTGGCACCGAGCTAAAACTTTACCCCTTTAATTTTTTGGTAAAAGCTTCTTTAAGCTTATCTTCTTGTAAGCCAAGTATAAAAGATGCTCCTGATGTTCGTATTGAGTTTTATTCAGTAATATCGAAATGATGTCTGTATATAAAATAGGTGATTATCCTTATGATGGGAATTTACAGTCGAGCTTTGATTTAATCGAAACTGAAAGAGAAGATGATCTGCAACGACTAGTGCTAAGCACATACGACCACGTTTTCGATATTATTGGAAAATGTGAGGTTAATTATCTTTAAATAAAGTCGCGGGGTGTATCGTACTCACCCCGTTTAGTGAAATGAGTACAAAAGCTATACGACTAGAATTAAATAAAATTAATATAGCATTCATAAATATGTTTTTAAACATAAGGCGTTAAATATGTATTGGTTAAGAATTGCTTCTGATTACCCCAATAGTTATTGGTTTGAATACCAGCACCCTGACATATCTGGAAGTGCTTTTTCTCAATGTAAATCAATTGAAACTAACGAGGGGTATTTTTTTAAATTAAAATCTAAGGTGAGTGAGAAGGCACTGCTTGCATATGATTTTTATTATAGTGATGGGCCTATATTTATATCATCCAGATTAGCATCACTAATTTCTTGTCACGATGTTTTTCGGACTGATGTTCAACTTATTGACGCAACTGTATCTGTAAATGAAACCCAACATCAAGGGTATGAAATAATTAATATACTAAGAGAGGTTTCATGCATCGATATGGAAGCTTCAGAAAGCCAACCTATATTAAGTTATTTACATAATGGTCCAAGGAAGTTTAGTAAAATAGTTTTCAAAGAAAATGTTATTGAAGATTTTAGTATGGCAAGATGTAGTGAATATAAATCTTGCGTAATTATTTCAAATGAATTTAAAGAGTTCCTTTCTAAGCATAACGTGAAAGGAATAGACTTTGTTGACCCTATTTATTAATATGGGTAAGATTTAAATTAGCCAAAATGTTCCGGGGAATGATTTTCCCGGATTATAAAAATTAATTTAAATTACAGTCCAATGGAATTTATAATCCTATCATTAACTGCTTGCTTTAAAAAGTATAAAAGATAAACCTCAAGGATTGTGCGTATGAGTCAGTTAGAATACAGAAAAGCTTATGATTTAGATGATATAATAAATGAAATTATGGGTGGGTATACATTGGATAATTTTTGTGTGTATACAAAAGAATATGAGTTATCTGCAAAAGCAGATCTTGTTTGTTATTTGGAAAGCTATCCTGTCATTAGTGATGACGATGAGGAAGTATATCCTGATTTTGTTGTCGAAAATTCGTTAGAGCTCTTTTTCTATGGAGAGCAATTTATAGATGTATTACATAATATCTCTATCCAAAGAGAAAAACCATCTGTAGGGGATTTCATATCAGGTTTAAATTTTTATCTCGAGAACGATAATTTCATAGAGCTTTGATTTAAAGATCGAGAGAGTAATTGAAAATTGATTTACTTAGCTTGTTTGAAGGTAGTACATACTGAGAATGTTATTCTAAATTAATTGGTTATTACTGAGGGCTATATTTATGGATGCGTCTGAGACCATTGTGAATGAGATTGAAAAAGCATTAAAACAACTTATTGTCATTTGCAATAAATACTCGGTGTCAGGGAGTTTTAGCAGCGTCCATGATCTGGACAATGCCTTCCCATCCAACCTACCTCGTTCAACAGAGGTGGAATATCTATATGAAAATTACAACCCTGAAAAGTTAAAGATTGAAACAGGCTTCACGCCAATTAAACTTCACTCAGTCAGTGAGCTCTTGAAGGCTCAAAGTGGTTATGAATACTTACCAGATAATTATCTTGTTATTGGCGATGATTTAGGTGGAGGTAAACCGATAATTGCGGTTATCGATGAAGGGAGTTCCTCTGTTTATGCAGATTATGATGTAATTGAACCGTTTCAGATAGCTAGTAGTCTCTCTGGGTTCATATATTCTTTAGCTGAGCTTATTGATTTGGTATATGGTCAATATGATATCTTTGATATAGCAGATGATAATAACGAAGTAAAAGATGATTTTATTGATGAGCTGCGGGAAAGGATTGTGCCTCTTATTGGTAATGAAAATTTCAATGCGTTTTATAATTATTTTTATGGATAGATTTTTTCTTTAAAAAGGAAACCCTCACGGTAAAATATCATTTTATAGCGAGGAAATATTCTCTTTTTTCTTATGGGGTATTGTAAATAAGATTTAAAAGAGTAATGCTGTGTTTTTATTCAAGTGGAATTAATCTAATGCATGAAAGAAGAGGGGTTATATGCAGGCTACGCGAGTAATGGGAGAAGGATATGAACCTTACGTTGAGCAATTAGGTGACAAACTGATTTATTCATTACCTGTTGAATCAGGATTTGTCAGTTTTCATTTTGAGTTTGATATTCTTCAGACCGATCTTGACGTCCTGCTGTCCGATCATTACCGGCGGGCCGTCCTGGAAATGACCGCACACACTTTGCTCCAGAGTTCGACGTTGAAGGGACACAAACGATTCACTCAGAACGATTTTGATAACCTTATCGCCACTACTCTTCATGCATCGCAAGAGCATCTTAGCGCATTCATTTCTCAGATTAATCGGGAGCACAATATTTCGATTGAACATTATGTTAATGACATAATGAATAGACGCTTAACTAAAGGATGAATATACCGAACCCAGATAAGGTCAACATTATTGTAATAATAACGCTGGATCGATAGCTCTTTTCAACCTCGTGCTGCCCGAAAAGATCAAATCGATTTTTTCGTGAGAAGCGCTCAGGTGGTTCTGTTTTTCCTTGAGTAGCTTCCCACAAACGCTTATCTGTCGGTGTCGTCCAGTGTGGAGGATGCCTATCTTTTACCTTGCTAAACATTTTGCCGGGAGCTGGAGGCAGGTAAGGAAACAGAATCAGGATGAGCTCGCGTATTGTCATGCTTTTCTCATTGCCTGGCGCTCTTCATTGCATCCTGCTTCCCCGGGTTGCATTGCTGTTTTGTACCAGGAAGATAAAAATGCCCCGATGGATCCGGATCTGTTCCGCCCGGACAACCCGCTCGGCCATTAGATGAGGCGGTGCCATCAGAACCGTTTCCGCCATCACCACCCTTACCGCCATCAGCAGCATTTACATCGAATGCACTGAGTAAGAGCAAACAGGCAATAGCGTGCTTACTCATCAAAACCTCCATTGTTCAACCCATAAACATTCAGGAAAATATTCACGCGAGGTTTCCTTTCGGAACATTTCACAGGTACACCTCACGTCTGACTTTCAATATTCTCTCTGACCGCCTTCAGCGTCCTTTTACGGATCCAGCCGCTGCCCGCCCGGATTACCAGCCAGTAAGCTGTCATCCTTAGCCGAGTGCTTCTGTCCGGACAATAGACGAACGTTTCCGTACAGAGTTCATGTTGCCCTGGCGCCAGTTCCGTTATCCGATAGCGAAGTAACAGTTTCGCACTGCCCGGAGCGGCTGGCGTCTGAAAAGCACTGGCATCCGGCACGTCTTCCAGACCGAAATCTGTCCGCCAGAATTGCCCGATTAAGCCATAGCACAGCTCAGATGCTGAGCTTTTCAAAAGGGTAAAGCTGTGCAAACCAAAGTCGCCGATCGCGTTAGATTGCGGGTTGCGCAGAAATTTCTGCGGTATTTGACGTAATGACATTAGCCGCTGAATCACGGGGTCTTGCCGGACGTCAAAGTTAGCAATCAATGGCAGAATAGTTTCAGGATGAGCAGTATGAATGACCGTTCGATGTTTCTCATGAAATTGAAACTGGGGTAGAAAAGCGGGAACGTCCCGCCAGTGAGCAAGCGCTTTGCGGGTAACGAATCCTGGATTCAGCATCTCTCATCCTTGTCATCCATTGAGCCCAGCCAGAGTAACAGATGCTTTGATATAGACAATTACCAGGAAAAGAGAGGGGTATCTGGCCGAAATCCTCGCCCGTCCGCAGCAGCAGAACCCCTGCCTCCCATCACCCGCCTTAATGTGCCGGAATATACGGCTCCTTCACAAACTCAGCCAGCAGCCAGACCATATCATGCAGTAGCCCAGTGAGTTCTTTCGCCACGCTTGCAGGCAGTGTCCCGCCCATCACCGCCAGCGTTAACGCCACAGCATAATCCACCTGCAACGCCGTCTCCTGCCAGCAGTCCGGCACGCAGGAAACGATCTTCTCCCCCGCGATGAGCCGTTCAACCAGATGCGGGGGAAGCTCCGTATCGCAATGTTCACGCAGGCGTTTAAGCAGTTCCAGCAAGCGCTCGCAAAGTATGGAAAACGTCACGGGATCGTCAGTTTCCACCAGCACGCTCACACAGGCGGCGCAGGTGTCAGCCAGTTCGAAGAGATCTGCGGAATCGCAAAGCTGAAGATTGATGAGGTGATGAACAGCGCTTTCATCAGAGAGCGCATAAGAAAAGTTAGGTGTAGTCGCCATTTAGCATCCTCGTTGTGCAAAAAAGTGTCATGTTATGCTAACGGGTTCCTACGCCCGGTTACGGATGTACCGCAACGCAAGCACTTTACGACCGTGAAGAAGGGATGAAAAGGGATACCCCTGAATTACATAAGGTTGCTTGCAGGTTTGCGAGGCGGCTTCCAGAAGGGCATTGCCGGGTGGTGGCTACGCCTTACCCGGCCTACAACAACCACCAACCAAATCGACCGCTACCCCTCGCTCATCATCGCCAGAAACCGTTTCACCGTCCGCGAGCGTTCAAAGCGCCGCCAGCAGAGCGCGATATCGGTATAAAGCTCCGGCGAGCTCAGCGCGTGGTAGGTAACATTCGGTGGAGAAATGGCCGCCATGGATTTAGGCACCAGCGCGAAGCCGCCGCCCGCGGAAACCATGCTCAGGGAGGATGAAAGCTGTGATGACTGCAGCGCGTGCTGCACGTCAATCCCGGCCCGCTCGCAGCAGCCGTAAACCCGGTCGTACAGGCCGGGCGCGACCTCCTGCGGGAAGAGCACCACCGGCGTATCACGCAGCTGGTCCAGCGCCAGATCGCCGCTTGCCGCCAGCGGATGGTCGCGATGCAGCGCCACCACCATCGGCTCCCGGTCGAGGATTGTTAACTCGAACGCCTTGCTGCTCTCGCACGGCAGGCGCACGAAGGCGATATCCAGCTCACCCTCCGCCAGCATCGTCGTCAGCGAAGACATATTGGCTTCCACCTGGTGAACCTGCACCGCCATGTTCTGCACCTGGTACTGACGGATCAGGGCAAAAATTTTGGGATGAAAAGCGTCGGAGCTGGTGATGCCAATCGACAGGCTGCCGTTCAGCCCGCGCGCGATGCCGCGGGCTTTCTCCAGCGCGGCGTCGCTCAGCGCCAGGATCTTGCAGGCGTCCTCGTAGAAGGCTTCTCCCGCTTCGGTCAGCTCCACGCCCCGCGTCAGGCGTCTGAACAGCGGCGTGCCCACTTCCTCTTCGAGCCGTTTGATCTGCTGACTCAGAGGAGGCTGTGAAATACCCAGCGCTTCGGCCGCCCTGGTGAAGTGTCGCTCGCGTGCAACCGCGACAAAATACCGCAGATAACGAAGTTCCATATCTAAAACGTCTCAAACCACCATGGATTCTATATTGGAACTCTCTGCTGAATCGGGTCAACATTTATTTAACCTTTCTAAATAAAGTTGAAGAGGACGAGCGTGATGATGCATTCATCTGCCTGCGACTGTGAGGCCAGCTTGTGCGAGACCCTGCGCGGGTTCTCCGCCCAGCATCCTGACAGCGTGATCTATCAGACATCGCTAATGAGCGCCCTGCTAAGCGGCGTGTACGAGGGGGAGACCACCATCGCCGATCTGCTGGCGCACGGTGATTTTGGTCTGGGCACCTTCAACGAGCTGGACGGCGAAATGATTGCCTTCAGCAGCAAAGTGTACCAACTGCGCGCCGACGGCAGCGCCCGGGCCGCGAAGCCAGAGCAGAAAACGCCGTTCGCGGTGATGACCTGGTTCCAGCCCCAGTATCGGATAACCTTCAATGGCCCGGTCAGCCGTCAGCAGATCCACGACGCGATCGACCAGCAAATTCCCTCCGATAATCTGTTCTGCGCGCTGCGCATCGACGGCAACTTCCGCCATGCCCACACCCGCACCGTACCGCGCCAGACGCCGCCGTACCGCGCGATGACCGACGTGCTGGATGACCAGCCGGTGTTCCGCTTTAACCAGCGCGAAGGGGTGCTGGTCGGGTTCCGCACGCCGCAGCATATGCAGGGCATTAACGTAGCGGGCTATCACGAGCATTTCATCACCGATGACCGTCAGGGCGGCGGACATCTGCTCGACTACCAGCTGGAGAGCGGCGTGCTCACCTTCGGTGAAATTCACAAGCTAATGATTGACCTGCCCGCCGACAGCGCGTTTTTACAGGCCAACCTTCACCCCAGCAATCTTGATGCAGCGATCCGTTCCGTCGAAAACTAACAGGAGAACTACCGTGAACAGTGAGAAACAGTCACGTCAGTGGGCGCACGGCGCCGATATGGTTGTCGGCCAGCTGGAAGCGCAGGGCGTGAAGCAGGTGTTCGGGATCCCGGGTGCGAAAATCGACAAGGTCTTTGACTCCCTGCTGGACTCCTCCATCGAGATTATTCCCGTCCGCCACGAGGCGAACGCGGCGTTTATGGCGGCGGCGGTAGGGCGGCTGACCGGCAAGGCCGGGGTCGCGCTGGTCACCTCCGGGCCGGGCTGTTCGAACCTGATCACCGGCATCGCCACCGCCAACAGCGAAGGCGACCCGGTGGTGGCGCTGGGCGGGGCGGTGAAGCGGGCGGATAAAGCCAAGCTGGTGCACCAGAGCATGGATACCGTCGCCATGTTCAGCCCGGTCACCAAATACGCTGTAGAAGTCAGTTCACCGGACGCCATTGCCGAGGTGGTATCGAACGCGTTTCGCGCCGCCGAGCACGGCAGGCCGGGGGGCGCGTTCGTCAGCCTGCCGCAGGATATTGTTGACCAGCCCGCGACAGGGGCGATTTTACCCGCCAGCGGCCCGGCGCTGATGGGCCCGGCGCCGGAATCCGCCATTAACGACGTGGCGAAGCTTATCGACAACGCTAAAAACCCCGTCATCCTGCTTGGCCTGATGGCAAGCCAGCCCGCAAACAGCGCCGCGCTGCGCAAGCTGCTGGAGAAAAGCCGTATTCCGGTCACCAGCACCTATCAGGCCGCCGGGGCGGTGAACCAGGAACACTTCACCCGCTTCGCCGGACGCGTCGGCCTCTTTAACAACCAGGCAGGCGACAGGCTGCTTCACCTGGCGGATCTGATTATCTGCATCGGCTACAGCCCGGTGGAGTACGAACCGTCCATGTGGAACAGCGGCGACGCCACGCTGGTGCACATTGACGTGCTGCCCGCCTATGAAGAACGTAACTACGTGCCGGATCTGGAACTGGTGGGGGACATCGCCGAAACCCTGAACCTGCTCGCTAACCGCATCGATCGTAAGCTGGAGCTGAGCCAGCGGGCATCAGAGATTCTGGTCGATCGCCAGCATCAACGCGATCTGCTCGACCGCCGTGGCGCCTCGCTCAACCAGTTTGCCCTGCATCCGCTGCGCATCGTGCGCGCCATGCAGGACATCGTGAATAACGACGTAACGCTCACCGTGGACATGGGCAGCTTCCACATCTGGATCGCCCGCTACCTCTACAGCTTCCGGGCGCGTCAGGTGATGATCTCCAACGGTCAGCAGACCATGGGCGTCGCGCTGCCGTGGGCGATCGGCGCGTGGCTGGTCAACCCGGGGCGCAAGGTGGTGTCGGTTTCCGGCGACGGCGGCTTCCTGCAGTCGAGCATGGAGCTGGAAACCGCGGTGCGCCTCAACGCCAACGTGCTGCACATCATCTGGGTGGATAACGGCTACAACATGGTGGCCATCCAGGAAGAGAAAAAATACCAGCGTCTTTCCGGCGTCGAGTTCGGCCCGGTCGATTTCAAAGTGTATGCCGACGCCTTCGGCGCGAAAGGCTTTGCCGTGGAGAGCGCGGACGCACTTGAGCCGACGCTGCGCGCGGCAATGGATGTCGACGGCCCCGCGGTGGTAGCCATTCCCGTCGACTACAGCGATAACCCGCTGCTGATGGGCCAGCTCCATCTCAGCCAGATTTTGTGAATCAATATAAGGACAGAGAAATGCAAAAAGTTGCTCTCGTAACAGGCTCAGGCCAGGGGATTGGTAAAGCGATTGCGCTGCGCCTGGTGAAAGATGGCTTTGCCGTTGCCATCGCGGATTATAACGACGAGACGGCGAGAGCCGTAGCCGACGAAATCATCCGCAACGGCGGCAGCGCCGTCGCCGTGAAGGTGGATGTCTCTGACCGCGAGCAGGTGTTTGCGGCGGTGGAAAAGGCCCGCACCGCGCTGGGCGGCTTCGACGTGATCGTTAACAACGCCGGGGTTGCGCCGTCCACGCCAATCGAATCCATCACGCCGGAGATTGTCGACAAGGTTTACAACATCAACGTGAAAGGGGTGATCTGGGGCATTCAGGCCGCGATCGACGCGTTTCGCAAAGAGGGGCACGGCGGCAAGATCATCAACGCCTGCTCCCAGGCGGGCCACACCGGTAACCCGGAGCTGGCCGTCTACAGTTCCAGCAAGTTCGCGGTGCGCGGCTTAACCCAGACCGCCGCGCGGGATCTCGCGCCGCTGGGGATCACCGTTAACGCCTACTGCCCGGGCATCGTCAAAACGCCGATGTGGGCGGAGATCGACCGTCAGGTCTCCGAGGCGGCGGGTAAACCGCTCGGCTACGGGACCGAAACCTTTGCCAAACGCATTACGCTTGGCCGCCTGTCCGAACCGGAAGATGTCGCCGCCTGCGTCTCATACCTCGCCGGGCCAGACTCTGACTATATGACCGGCCAGTCGCTGCTCATCGATGGTGGGATGGTCTTCAACTAAAAACGTAATACTAATAAGCTCTGACATGAGTTTTCCCCTGCCTCCGTGCAGGGGCTTTTTTTTGTCTCCTCCGCCATTGTGCATTACACTGCGCGCTGCAAAACTTTAGTCATTACGATCTGACAGGCGGTAACAGCGATGAACGGTACAATCACAACGTGGTTTAAAGATAAAGGCTTTGGATTTATCAAAGATGAAAACGGCGACAACCGCTATTTTCATGTGATTAAGGTCGCGAACCCCGATCTGATTAAGAAAGATGCCGCGGTGACCTTTGAGCCAACCACCAATAACAAAGGCCTCTCCGCCTATGCGGTGAAGGTGATCCCCGAAAGCAAGCATCTCTATATTGCGGGCGAGCGCGTGAAGCTCACCTCGATCAAATCCTTCGTGGTGTTCAGCGAAGAAGAGCCGGTTGATGCCAAAATCGACAAAGAGAACGCGGTGCTGTCGGTAGGGCTGCTGATGAATAGCATCAAGCCGAAGTCCGATAAAAAGCCGGGCGAAATGCGCACGGTGAAGAAGCTGGCGATCACCACCTTCCAGAATACGACGATGATCTTCACCGAAGATGAAATCGACATTGATGCCACGGTGAAGCTGCTGAAGTGATTTTTTGCCGGGTGGCGGCTGCGCCTTACCCGGCCTACAAAAAAACCTCAACGCGGCACGAAACGTAGGCCCGGTAAGCGCAGCGCCACCGGGCACCGCCGCGCGCACTTACCCCATCCTGTGCTCGCCCCGTAACATTGCCTCGTGGTCAAACACCTTCTGGATCTCACCGTGCGCCATAAACGCTGCCCGGTCGGACATATGCGCAACCACGTCCGCGTCGTGGCTCACCAGCAGATAGGTCATGCCGTGCTCGGCTTTCAGGCGGTTGAGCAGGTTCAGGATCTCCGCCTGTACGGACATATCCAGCGCCGAAGTGGGCTCGTCCAGCAGCAGAAGCTGTGGCCGCAGCAGCAGCGCGCGGGCAATCGCCACGCGCTGGCGCTGGCCGCCGGAAAGCTGGTGCGGGTAGCGTTTCCCTGCGTCGGCGGAAAGCCCCACCTGCCGCAGCGCATCCGCCACCTTTTCGGCAACCTGAGTTTCACCGTGGATGTTTAACGGCTCTGACAGGGTACGCGCAACGGTGTGGTTCGGGTGCAAAGAGGCCCACGGATCCTGAAACACCATCTGCACGTTGCGGCGAAGCTCGCCTTTAAAACGTCGTCCTGGCCGTAACGCTTCTCCCAGGATCGAAATGCGGCCGTTCCACTCGCGCTGCAGCCCCGCCAGCACGCGCAGAATAGTCGATTTCCCGCAGCCGGATTCGCCAATCAGGCTGAAGGTTTCGCCTTTTTCAATGGCAAAGCTGGCGGCGGACACCGCCGTTTTCTCCCCGAAGCTCACCTGGAGCTGGTTTACGTCAACGAGAGCCATTGTTCACCTCCTTCCACGGCTGCGAGCGGTCCAGCGTCGGCAGCATCTGTCCATAGGTACTGGCGTTCGGACGGCAGGTCCACAGGGTGCGCGTATACGGATGCGTCGCCTGCGGGAGCTGGCTTGCCGCCATCTCATCGACCTTTTCACCCTGATACATCACGAGCACGCGGTCGCAGTGCTCCGCTACCAGCGGCAGATCGTGGCTGATTAACAGCATCGCCATCTGACGCTCTTCGCACTGCTGCACCAGCAGTTCGAGGATCTGGTTGCGCAGGCGGGCGTCCAGTGCGGAAGTGGGTTCGTCGGCAATCAGCACCTGCGGGTTGTTGATCAGCGCCATCGCAATCATCACCCGCTGGCCCATGCCGCCCGAGAGTTCGCCGGGGTAGCGCTGGAGGATATGTTCGTTAAGTCCGACGGCGCGGATGATGTCGTGAATGCGCGCCAGGCGTTCAGCGCGGGGCAGGCGCTGATGCAGGGTCAGCGCTTCATCAAGCTGGGCGGCGACGTTTTTCGCCGGATTCAGCGCGTAGCGCGGGTCCTGCAGGACCATCGCAATGCCGTTGCCGCGCAGCGCCTGCCAGCGGCGTGTGCTCAGGGTCAGCAGGTCGTTGCCGAGCACGTTAAGCCGGTTCGCGCTCATGATGCCGGGCTTACGCACCAGCCCCATCAGGGCGCGGGCGGACATCGACTTGCCCGAGCCGGATTCCCCCACCAGCGCCAGCCGCTCGTTGCCTAATGTAAAGCTCAGGCCGTTGACCACGCGGGCGGCGGGGTAGTCGATGTTCAGCGCATCGACGATGACGCGTTGTTCAGTCATGCTGTGGCTCCAGTACGTCGCGCAGGCCGTCGCCCAACAGGTTAAAGGCCAGGCTGGCAAACAGAATAGCCCCGCCCGGAATGGCGGCAATCCACCACTGGTCGAAAATCACCTGCATGCCGTCGGCAATCATCGCGCCCCATTCGGCCATCGGCGGACGTGCGCCAAGGCCGAGAAAGCCAAGACCGGCGGCGGCCAGAATAATGCCTGCCAGATCCAGCGCCAGCCGCACAATCGCGGACGGCAGGCACAGGGGCAGAATATGGCCGACCAGCAGGCGCGGGCCGCGAATGCCCATCATCTCGGCGGCGGCCAGGTAGTCGCTGTGGCGCAGGCGCTGAATTTCACTCCGCGCCTGACGCGCGTAGGCCGGCCAGGTGGTTAAGGCCAGCGCCAGCGCGCCGTTGACCAGCCCCGGGCCAAGCATTGCCACAAACGCGAATGCGAGGATCAGGCGCGGCATCGACATCACCACGTCGGTAAAGCGCATCAGGATGCGCTCCATCCAGCCGCCGTAGTAGCCGGACAAAATCCCCACCAGCAGCCCGGCGGGCAGGGTGATAACGGTAACTAATGCCACCAGCCCGAGCGCCGGTCGCGTGCCGTAAATCAGGCGCGAAAGCAGGTCGCGCCCGTAGCTGTCGGTGCCCAGCCAGTGCTGGCCGTTCGGTGCCTGCAGGCGCGCGGCCGCGTCCTGCCAGTTCGGGTCAAGCGGCGCGAGCCACGGCGCGAACAGGGCGATCAGCACCAGCAGCGCGATGGCAATCAGTCCGCAAAAGGCGGCGGGTGAGCGGCGCAGGCGGCGTAAGAAAAGATAAAACGGCATTAGCGCACCCTGGGATCGGTTGCCCGCACGAGCAGGTCGGTAAGGTTATTGATCAGCACAAAGCAGACGCCAATCAGCAGCGTGCCGCCCATGATGGCGGTGGTGTCTCCGGCGAACAGGGCGGTGGTGAGATAGCGCCCGATGCCCGGCCACGAGAAGACGGTTTCGGTCAGTACCGCACCTTCCAGCATGCTGGTGTAGGCCAGCGCAATCACCGTCAGCAGGGTGCCGTGAATGTTCGGCAGCACGTGGCGCAGCAGGATGGTCATCTCCCCGGCACCCTTGGCGCGGGCGAGCAGGATGTACTCTTTGTTCATCTCGCTCAGGCAGGCGGATCGCGTGAGGCGGGTAATGCTTGCCAGCGAGTAATAGGCCAGCAGCAGTACCGGCAGCACCAGGTGGCTGATGGCGTTGCGGAACGCCTCGCGGTCGCCGGAAAGCCAGGTATCTATGAGCACAAAGCCGGTGCGCGGCTCGACGGTGAACTGCCAGATATCGTCCAGCCTGCCGGGACCCGCGCTCCACTGCAGCTTCGCGTAGAACAGGGCCAGCATCAGCAGGCCGAGCCAGAAGATCGGCACCGAGTTGCCGAGCAGGGTGAGGGTTCTGATGGCGAGATCGAGCGGTGAACCGGCGTAGCGGGCGCACAGCACCCCGGCAATCACGCCGAGTACGGCTCCGATGATCAAGGCAAGGGTGGCCAGCTCCAGCGTGGCGGGGAAGGCGTGCAGCAGATCCTGTAGCACCGGCTGTCCGGTGGCGCTGGCGGTGCCTAAATCACCGTGGGCGAGGTTTTGCAGATAGTGCCAGAACTGCACGGGCAGCGGCCGATCCAGCCCGAGCTGGTGGCGAACCTGATCGTAGGTTGACTGGCTGGCGTGATCGCCGACGATCTGCAGCACGCGATCGACCGGGGAAAAAGCCGAGAGCGCAAACGTGACGAGCAGCAGCCCGAAAAGCGTGAGCAGCAGGGTCAGCAGACCCTGGAGCACGCGGCTGGAAAGATGTGGCATGGGAAATCTCTTCATGCCGGGTGGCGGCTTCGCCTTACCCGGCCTACAAAAACCGAGAACGTAGGCCGGGTAAGCGCAGCGCCACCCGGCAACAAGGGCTACTTCGTAACGCGATCGTACCAGACCATATCCGCGTTCAGCCCCTGTTGATACCCCTTCACGTTATCGCGCACCACGATCTGGGTTTTGCCCTGGTCGACGAACACGTACGGCGAGCTATGCTGCAGCTGTTCCTGCATTTTCTTGTACAGATCCAAACGCTTCGCCGGATCCGGCTCGGCAACCGCCGCCAGCGTGGCTTTGTTCAGCTCTGGAATTTTCCAGCCGTTCAGGCCGGCCACGGTGCTTGATTTACCGTCGTTCCACGCGAAGGCGCTGGCGTTAGAGTGCGCGTCAAAATAGTCCGGTATCCACAGACGGATCGCCGCCTGATGCTGCTTCGCGCGCACGCGGGCGTACACCTGGCTACCGGCTGCGGGCAGCAGATCCACCTTCACGCCGCCCTGGGCAAAGCTCGCCTGCATCGACTGGGCGATGGTGATAAACGGCGGCTTGTTCTCCACGTCCAGCGTGAAGTGCGCGTCTTTAATGCCCGCTTTGGCGAGGATCGCTTTCGCCTTCGCCGGGTCAAATTTAAACGGATTGTCTTCCAGCGCGCCCGGCAGACCGACCGGCAGGAAGCTCTGATGAACAAAATACTGGCCTTTCAACAGGTTTTTGGTGATGCCTTCATAGTCGACCAGCCAGCGCGAGGCCTCCCAGAATGCCGGGTTGTTCAGCAGCGGGTTGGCGCTGTTGCCGGTGTTGAATACCAGGTAATTTTGCTCGGCGGACGGGATGCTCAGCACCTTCACGCCGGGCTTGCCGTCCAGGGCGCTAATCTGATCTGCCCCCAGATCGCGCGCAACGTCCGCGTCACCCTGCTGGATCAGCAGGCGGCGGGAGGCCGGATCGGGGACGTTTTTAATGATGATGCTTTTCAGCTTTGGTGCACCGCCGGGGGCGGAGTCGTTGGCTTCCAGCACGATGGCCTGATGCGGCTGATAGACGCGCATTTTGAACGCGCCGCTGCCCGCCGAGTGCATTTTCAGCCACGCGTTGCCGAAGTCGTTATCCTTCACGTTCGCCGCAACCAGCTTTTGATCCACGATGGAGGCAATCGGCGTGGAGAGAATATTCAGCGCCACCGCCGGGCTGACGTCTGCCGTCCAGTGAAGCTGGAGGGTATGGTCGTCCACTTTTTTCAACTGGCTGGCGATGTTGCTGGCGTCCCAGCCCAGCACGTTGAGGATAAAGGCCGGGGATTTGTTCAGCGTCACGGCGCGGGTGTACGAGAAAATCACGTCTTCCGGGCGCAGCGCGTTGCCGGAGGCGAATTTTGCATCGGACTTGAGCTTGATGGTCAGGGTTTTTGCTGCCGCGTCGGCGTCCCAGCTTTCCGCCAGTATCGGGGTGATTTTTTCCGGGTTATCGCGGTCCGGCTGCACCAGGCGCTGATACAGGCTCGGCACGGTCTGGATGCTGGAGAGCTCGTTGGCTTCAGCCGGGTCGAGGCTCACGATGTCATCAAGCCCCTGGGCAACAACCAGCGTGTTGGGCGGAGTAGCGGCGTGGGCAGCGCTTGAGAGCGCAGCCAGCACCAGTAACGGCAACAGTTTTTTTGTCATAGCGATCCCTGAGAAGAATATATTGTGATTGTTTTATGCTCCGCTACGTTAGGTGGTCTCTGAAATTACGCAAAGTCGAAATTCAGCTTTCCTTATGCCTTACTGGAATATCGCATGCGCTCGGGCTATTAAAATACGCTGCTTTTCGCCCGCTTTTTAACCTGCTATAACAAACTCCTTACCTTTCAGGGAGTCAACGTCGTGCCAGAAATCAATCAACATGGTCAAACCGTTAACGATATCGTACCTGGCTGGACGGGCGCGCGCGTCTTAACCCGCACGCCGCTGTTCGGCCAGTACTGCCGTCTGGAGGTGCTGGATGCCGATCGCCACGCGGCCGATCTCTATGAGGCGTATGCCCTGGGCGACGACAGCGACTGGACGTGGCTTGCCAGCACGCAGCCGACGAGCGTGGAAGCCACCGCGCACTGGATCGTGGCGAAGGTGATGGACGATGAGCTGGTGCCGTTTGCCGTCATTGATTTACGCACCGAGCGGGCGGTGGGGCTGGTGAGCTATATGGCCAACGAGCGTCTGCTGGGGTCGGTTGAAATCGGTCACGTGACCTGGTCGCGGAAGATGAAAGGCTCCCGCATCGGCACCGAAACGGTGTGGCTGCTGCTGAAAAATGCGTTTGAGCACGGCTACCGTCGGCTGGAGTGGAAGTGCGATTCCATGAACGTGGCGTCGCGCAGGGCGGCGGAGCGGCTGGGGTTTGTCTGGGAAGGACGCCTGCGCCAGAAGCTGGTGCGCAAAGGTCGCAACCGCGACAGCGATATGCTTTCTATTATTGACGGTGAATGGCCGCAAAGAGACGCGGAGCTGCGCGCCTGGCTGGCGGCGGATAATTTTGACGGGGAAGGGCGGCAGATTAAGCGGTTAGAGGCGTTTCGGTTATAGGTGTTTTTGTAGGGTACATCTGAAACGGTCGATCAATCCGCGGAAATGGCAATTTCAATCAAGTTGGTTTTTCCGGACTGCAGCCCCTGCGCCACCGCCGTGGCGATATCCGCGGCCTGGGTGACCCGGCAGCAGCGAATGCCCAACGCGGTGCCCAGCGACTGAAAATCAATTTGCGGGTTAATCAGATCCATCCCGATAAAACGCCCCAGCTTCGTCGAACTGTAGCCCGGCTGACCTTTCATAAAGTTTTTCAGGATGTTGTACTCCAGGTTATTCATCACGATAAAGGTGACGGGCAACGCTTCGTGCGCTGCCGTCCAGAGCGCCTGCGGTGAATACAGCGAGGCGCCGTCGCCAACCAGACACACTACAGGCTCGCGCCCCAGCCCCAGCGAGTGGCCTACTGCCGCGGGCATCCCCCAGCCCAGACCGCCGCCGCGCATAAAGTAGTACCGCTGATGCTGACGATCGGAAATAAACCTGCGGACGTGTCTGGCCGTGGCAATGGCCTCATCGACAATCGTCGTGCCCGCCGGAATGGCGCGGATGACTTCCCAGGCCGCCACCATCGGGGAGATAGCCGGGCGCAACCGTTCGGCGGCCAGGCGTTCTTCCTGCTGCCGCCACTCGTTTTCCCGCTCCTCGCGCGCCTGAGCCAGCAGTTGCTGGTGGAGCAGCTTGCTGGCAGCCCGGTGCTGGTCCAGTCTCGGCAGCAGGTCGCGCAGAGAGAGCTTGATGTCACCCATCACCGAAAGGCGAGTGGCATACGAGCGGCCAAGCTCGTTCATATCCGCCGAGAGCTGATACACCGCGCAGCTTTCCGGAATGGCCTCGCCCTCGCTATACAAAATGGCGATCAGGCTTCTGCCGCCAATGATAAACACGGCATCGTAGGCGTTGATGACGCTGGCAATTTCTCCTGCGGTGGTGGGCATGTTGCCCCGCCAGAGCGCGTGCTGGGTGGGAAAAGGCAAATTCAGCGGCCAGGAGGAGCCGTAGACGTGGGCGCTGAGCGCTTCCGCAAGCTGGACAATTTCCTGCGTCGAGCCGCTGGAGTGAACTTCATCGCCCGCCACAATCATAACCCTGCCGGGGGGAACCGCGCTGAGCGCCTGCGCCAGATCGTCCAGCGAGCCCGCGACGGTGTGATAGTCCACTCTGGACGCCGTCTGTATCCCGGCGTCGCTCAGCTCTTCCATGACGTTCATCGGCAGAGAGAGCAGGACCGGGCCACCCGGAGGATAGCTGGCCGCGTGAAACGCGCGGCGCACCAGCACCGGGAGCTGGTCGGCGCTGGTAACCTCCTGCGCCCACTTCATGACCGGAGAACCAATGGAGACAATGTCATCATACAGAAGCGGGTCGCGGATGTAGTGCCGCGTGTCCTGCTGTCCGACGGTGACCACCAGCGGGGTTTTCATGATCCGCGAATTGATCAGATTCCCCATGCCGTGCCCCAGACCGCTGGCGGTATGCAAATTGATAAAGCCGGTTTTGCCGGAGGCTTTCGCATAGCCGTCGGCAATGGCAACCACGCTGCTCTCCTGGAGCGCCAGAACATAGTGAATATTTTCATGCCGAAGCAGAGCATCGATGAGCGGAAGTTCGGTGGTGCCGGGATTGCCAAAAATATATTCCACGCCTTCACTCTCCAGCACTTCAAGGAGAATATCGGCGCCGGAGCGCATATTTAAATCTGATAAGGACGTTAATGATTTAATCATAATGACACCTCATTCAGTATTATTTAAGGCATGCTAAAATTCTTCCTGCGTCGGACGAACAACAATTTCATTAATATCAACGTCGCCTGGCTGTTCGATGGCAAATAAAACGGAGCGGGCAATCGCGTCAGCCGAAATAGCCTGCTTATAAAACTCATGGAGAAATTTTTTACTCTCTTCGTCTGAGCTGCCGAACTGCAGCTCGCTTTCGACCGCGCCGGGAGAGATAAGCGTGGTGCGTATCGTTTTACCTGCTTCCTGGCGCAGACCCTCGCTCAGCGCGCGAACGGCGAATTTTGTCGCGCTGTACACCACACCGCCGGGGGCAAGAACCTTGATGCCCGCTACCGAGGCAACGTTAATAAAGTGTCCACTTCCCTGGCGCTGGAACACCGGTAATGCGGCCGCGACGCCGTACAGTACCCCTTTCAGATTGGTATCAATCATCTTGTCCCATTCGTCGGTTTTCAGCTCGCTGAGGGGGGCGATAGCCATAAAGCCGGCGTTGTTGATCAGCACGTCCACACGCTGGTATGCGGCGATGGCAGCCTCAATGGCGCGGTGGACCTCTTCCTGACGGGTTACATCGGCCTTGACGGCGATGGCCTTACCGCCTTGCTGGATTATCCTGTCCACGAGGGCATTAATTTTGTCCTGACGGCGCGCCACCAGGACCAGCGAATACGCGTTATTCGCTAAATGGAGGGCTATGGCCTCACCAATCCCGCTGCTGGCTCCGGTGATAACGACAACCTTGTTTGCACTATTATTCATGATGTTATCTCACTGTTGTGTGATTCAAAAAATAAAAGGCAGGGAAGGATTAAAGAATAACGGCGAATTCTTTAATTCTCGTTTTTGATATATTGTATATCTGACATGAAATAAGGTTCGCTTAAAACTTAATGGAGTACGGAAGAGTATGTCAATAACGTTTTATAATAATAAAATTAATTGCAAGCCTAATATTTAATTCTTATATGTAACTGTCATATGAACAGAATGAAATTGGGTGCCCCTCGCATCCCTGCGAATAAGGCACGAGGATTATATTTTTCCACTGTACAGCACGGGCCCCGTGGGAAGGCCGGTGGGTGAGCCTCCCTCTGGTTCAAGGCTTATCGCTATCGTGGCGTCAGGAGTCAGTGCTGTGTTCCTGAGAGTAACGCGTGTCGGTATGGCGATGTGCAGCAGCCCCAGCGATATCGGCGCCTGACCGTCAGGGATCAGCCAAAGCTGCAGGCTATGTTGTGCCGCAACGGCGTTCGGTCTGAGCGGGGTAATGCTCAGATGCTCGCGTCTGGCGTCCGCACTGACTACCCACTCCCCATGCTGCCGGGCATCGTTGAGCACCATCAGCGGAGCGAGTTCCGGCGTGCGGGTGGAATACCAGGCAATGACGGTAACGGCAGCGAGGGAAGCCGCGGCCATCCAGCCGATATAAGGACGGCTTTTACGCAAAGGCGTTGTAGAGGGCAGATCGAGGACGATTCTCTTCCACACCGTTTCTGGCGGAGGGACTGGCGCAAGATGGCTATCGAGCGTGCTGAACATGTTCTGCCAGTAAGCAGCGCGGGCGGCCAGGGCGGGTTCAGCGGCAAGCCTTTTCTGAAACTGAAGCCGCGCCCCTCCCCGCAGAGTGCCGAGGGCATATTCTGCTGCCAGCATGTCGTCGCGTTTTTCAGCGTCATTCATAGCCCTACACACTCCCGAAGATGATCCATTGCGCGGCGGATCCAGCTTTTTACTGAGCCCACAGGCTGCTGAAGCCAGTCTGCTATGTCGCTGTGTGACATGCCCTGATAGTAGGCGAGCGTAATGCTCTGACGCTGTTCGTGGCTCAGGTGTTCCAGGCAATGCCTGAGCCGTGCTGCCTGCGCGTCGTCGTGCCAGCTGTTCGGCTCGTCGCTTTCGCTCAGCAGACTCTCTTCGGAATACGACTCCTCGCGGGCGACAGCGCGGGTTTGCCCGCTGCGCAGCCAGTCAATACAGCGGTTGCGAACAATATGCGTAAGCCAGGTCATCGGAGAGCTCAGGGCGGCGTTATAGGTTTCAGCTTTACTCCAGACGGTGACAAAACAGTCGTGAAGGATCTCTTCTGCCCAGGCGCGATGATGAAGCATGCGCAGCGCGACGGCAAACAGGTGAGGAGATGTGAGTCGGTAAAGTTGTTCAAATGCGCGGCGATCGCCGTTAGCGATCGCCTGCATTAATTTCAACTGCTGTTGAGCCAGCGCGTTATCCATGTTTTTCCCGGAAGGCAACGTCACACTTCCGAAGTATAGACAACTACTTAGGCATCAGGACGGTATCAATCACATCGATCACGCCATTTTTCTGATGGACGTCATAGGTGCTGATGTTCGCCACGTTACCTTTACCGTCCTTGAGCTGAATATTGTGCGGGCCGTTACTCATGATCCACAGAGGCTGACCGTTTACGGTCTTAAGCTCCGCGTGACCGCCGCCCTGTTTAATTTTCTGCTCCAGCGCTTTCATATCGTAATTACCGGCGACCACGTGATAGGTCAGGATGCTGGTGAGCAGCGCTTTATTTTCCGGCTTCACCAGATTGTCGACCGTACCCGCAGGCAATTTTGCAAATGCCGCATCGGTGGGCGCAAAGACGGTGAATGGCCCTTTGCTCTGCAGCGTATCTACCAGCCCGGCCGCTTTGACCGCCGCCACCAGCGTGGTGTGATCTTTTGAATTCACAGCGTTTTCAACAATGTTTTTGCTCGGGAACATTTCCGCTCCGCCCACCATCACGGAGCCTGATGTCATGGCCGCTGATGCGCCTGCACAGAAGAGTAAAGCGCTGGATACGAATGCAACACTGAGTAGCTTTTTCATCATTTATCCTCGGATTAAGGAGCAAAGGCGTTGCTCACATACTCACATACGAGGGCAGGGGGAAAACTGGATGCAGGGAAATGAAAATAAATTTTTGAAGGGGTAGGTTAATCCCCTCTCCCCTATGGGGCTGAGGGGGCCCCACAAAGTAATGCCAGCACGGAACAGTCCCCTCGCCCCTCCGGGGAGAGGTGAGGGGAACATACAGCTGTAGTGGTCATTCCGTTCACTTTATGTTCCTTGCTACTCTGTAACTCCATAACCGGTGAACGTGCCAGGGTGGCTCAGTCGCCACCACCCTGGCGACCCGGGCTCCCGGCGGTAAATCGCCGCTACGCGGTGCCCTCGGCTTATTCCTTCCGGCTTATCGGGGACGGGCGGAGGTAACGTCCCTGTGAAGCCCGCCCTCTCGGCGCATCCATGCGCCTCGCCCCGGCCTGCAGGAAACGCCTCAGCGATTTACAGCCGGACCAGGGCATCGCTGAAAGGCTTCAGTCGTTCTTAAACAACGTTATTGCTGCTGCTTAAAAATTACTGGTGATCCTTCAGCCTATGGGGAGAGGGCCAGGGTGAGGGGAAATATTTTCAGCGCCTCACCGGTGCCCCGTTCGCCACATAATACGCCGCCGTGCTCTTCGCCAGCGGCTCGCGACCGCGAATGGCGTCGGCAACCTTCTCGCCAATCATAATGGTGGTGGCGTTCAGGTTGCCGGTGATGATCTGCGGCATAATTGACGCATCCACCACGCGCAACCCTTCCATCCCGTGAACGCGACCTTCGCCGTCGACCACCGCCATCTCGTCATAGCCCATCTTGCAGGTGCCGCACGGGTGGAAGGCGGTTTCGGCGTGGTTGCGCACGAACTCGTCCAGCTGTTCGTCGGTCTGGCAGTCGATGCCCGGGCTGATCTCGCGCCCGCGGTATTTATCAAGCGCCGGCTGGTGCATGATCTCGCGGGTGATGCGGATCGCGTCGCGGAACTCCTGCCAGTCCTGCTCGTGAGACATATAGTTGAACAGGATCGCCGGATGCTGGTGCGGATCGCGTGACGTGATGCGCACGTGCCCGCGGCTCGGCGAGCGCATGGAGCCGACGTGGCACTGGAAGCCGTGCTCTTTTACCGCGTTCGAGCCGTTGTAGTTAATCGCCACCGGCAGGAAGTGGTACTGAATATTGGGCCACTCGAACTCTTCGCGGCTGCGGATAAACCCGCCCGCTTCGAAATGGTTGCTCGCCCCCACGCCGGTGCCGCCAAACAGCCACTCGGCGCCAATCTTCGGCTGGTTCCACCACTGCAGGGCAGGGTAGAGGGAAACCGGCTCTTTGCATTCGTACTGAAGGTACATCTCCAGGTGATCCTGCAGGTTTTCGCCCACGCCGGGTAAATCATGCACCAGCGGAATATCGAACTGCTTCAGCAGCTCGGCGTTGCCCACGCCGGAGCGCTGCAGGATCTGCGGGGAGGCGATCGCGCCTGCGCACAGCAGCAACTCTTTCTTCGCCGTCGCTTTGGATGGAATGGTGCTTTCGCCTTCCAGCCACTCGACGCCCACCGCGCGCTTGCCTTCGAAGAGGATGCGATCGGTCATGGCGTGGGTGCGGATGGTCAGGTTCGGGCGCTTTTTGGCCTGGTCCAGATAGCCGCGCGCGGTGCTGGCGCGTCGGCCCTGCGGCGTGACCGTGCGGTCCATCGGGCCGAAGCCCTCCTGCTGATAGCCGTTAAGATCGTCGGTGCGCGGGTAGCCCGCCTGCACGCCCGCTTCCACCATCGCCTCAAACAGCGGGTTCACGCCCGGTTTGGAAGTAGTGACGCTCACCGGGCCGTCGCCGCCGTGGTAGTCGTTCGGGCCCACGTCCCGCGTTTCCGCCTTGCGGTAGTAGGGCAGACAGTTGAGGTAGCTCCAGTGCTCCAGACCCGGCTCTTTAGCCCAGTTGTCCAGGTCCATGGCGTTACCGCGCACGTAGCACATGCCGTTGATCAGCGACGAGCCGCCCAGCCCTTTGCCGCGCCCGCACTCCATGCGGCGGTTGTTCATGTACGGCTCTGGCTCGGTTTCATACGCCCAGTTGTAGCGCTTGCCCTGCAGCGGGAACGCCAGCGCGGCGGGCATCTGGGTGCGGAAGTCAAAGCGATAATCCGGCCCGCCCGCTTCAAGCAGCAGGACGGTGGTATTCGGATCTTCGGTCAGTCGCGTTGCCAGTACGTTGCCGGCAGAGCCGGCCCCGATAATGATGTAGTCAAATTGCAAATAAACCTCCCGGTTAAAATATGGACTGGAATTTACCCATCTCAACCTGGATGGACTTCACCTGGGTGTAGCTCTGGAGCGTCATTACTCCGTTCTCGCGGCCGATGCCGGAGTGCTTGTAACCGCCAACCGGCATCTCTGCGGCGGATTCACCCCAGGTGTTGATCCAGCAGATGCCCGCTTCGAGCTGATGAATGGCGCCGTGGGCGCGGTTCAGGTCGGCCGTGACGATGCCTGCCGCCAGACCGTAGTCGGTGTCGTTGGCGCGGCGAATGGCTTCTTCATCCGTTTCGTAGATGAGGATGGACATCACCGGGCCGAAGATCTCCTCGCGCACGATGGTCATCTCGTCGGTGCAGTCGGTGAAGACGGTCGGGGCGATCCACGCGCCGCTGTCAAAGCCTTCGCCCTTCAGCACGTCGCCGCCGCACAGCACGCGCGCGCCTTCCTCTTTGCCTTTGGCGATGTAGCGCAGCACGCTGTCGCGGTGCGGGAAGCTGACCATTGGGCCAAAGTTGGTGTTTTCATCGAACAGATCGCCCGCGCGGATACGGCCCACGCGCTCAACGATTTTCTGCTCAAACGCGGCTTTAAATTTCGCGGGCACGAACACGCGGGTGCCGTTGGTGCACACCTGGCCGGAGCTGAAGAAGTTCGCCATCATGGCAATGTCCGCCGCGAGATCGAGATCCGCGTCGTCGAAAATAATCAGCGGCGATTTGCCGCCCAGCTCCATCGTCACCTCTTTCAGGGACGAGGCCGCCGAGTTGGCCATCACCTTTTTGCCGCTGGCGACGCCGCCGGTGAAGGAGACTTTGGCGATGCCCGGATGGTCGGTCAGGAACTGGCCGGTCTCCGCGCCCACGCCCGGCAGAACGTTAAACACCCCGTCCGGCAGACCGGCTTCGGTGTAGATCTCGGCGAGCTTAAGTGCGGTGAGCGGGGTGACCTCGCTCGGCTTAAAGATCATCGCGTTGCCCGCCGCCAGCGCCGGAGCGGATTTCCACAGGGCGATCTGGATCGGGTAGTTCCACGCGCCGATGCCCGCCACCACGCCCAGCGGTTCGCGGCGGGTGTAGACGAACGAGGTCTCACGCAGAGGGATCTGGCTGCCTTCCAGCGCCGGGATCAGCCCCGCGTAATACTCCAGCACGTCCGCGCCGGTGACGATGTCCACGGTTGAGGTTTCGGAAAAGGCTTTACCGGTGTCGAGGGTTTCCAGTTTTGCCAGCTCGTCGTTACGCTCGCGCAGGATATCGACGGCGCGGCGCAGAACGCGAGAACGCTCCATCGCGGTCATCGCCGCCCAGATCTTCTGCCCGCGCCGTGCGCTTTCCACGGCGCGGTCGACGTCTTCGCGCCCGGCGGCTTGCACGGTCGCCAGAACTTCACCGTTGGCCGGGTTGATGGTCTCGAAGGTGCGACCGCTGGTGGCCGATGTATAACCACCATTGATATAAAGCTGCTGTTCTGCCATTCGGGACATAAATTCTCCTCGGTTAATCGGTCGGTAAATGCTGGCTGATAAAGTGGCTGGTAAGCGACTGGGCCAGCGTCTTATCCAGCGGTTTGCCGCTCAGAGCCGCGCGCAGCCATAGTCCGTCAATCAGTGCCGCCAGCCCGTAGCCCGCTTCCTGCGCCTGTTTGCGCGGCAGTTCGCGGCGGAACTCGTATACCAGGTTTGACAGTAAGCGGCGGCTGCTTACCTGCTGCAGGCGGTAGAGCATCGGCTGGTGCATGCTGCTCGCCCAGAAGGCCAGCCAGGCCTTCATCGCCGCGCTGCTGACCTGGGTCTCATCAAAATTGCCGCCGACAATCGCCTGCAGGCGCTGCTCCGCGCTGCCGTTCGGCAGGGCATGCAGGCGGCTTAATACCGCGTCACGCAGCTGGCCGGTGATGTCGCGCATGGTCGCTTCCAGCAGACCGTTTTTGTCTTTGAAGTAGTGACTGATGATCCCCGTGGAAACGCCCGCCCGACGGGCGATCTGCGCGATCGTCGCATCGTGCATTCCCACTTCATTTATTGCTTCCAGCGTGGCGTCGATAAGCTGCCTGCGCCGGATTGGCTGCATCCCCACTTTGGGCATTGTTGCCACTCCATTCATCAGCGTTGGTTATACATTAAAGCGGTTTTTGATTGGACGTTCAATATAAAATGTGTCTTAATTGTTGCGGATTTGGATTTTAATAGTTACAAAAACAGTGGGGATACTGGATGACAGACCTTTCACAAGACAGAGAAAAGGACAAAATCAATCCGGTTGTTTTTTATACATCCGCAGGACTGATTTTGTTGTTTTCCCTGACAACCATCTTCTTTCGTGATTTTTCTGCCGAGTGGATTGGGCGGACCCTGAACTGGGTGTCGAAGACCTTTGGCTGGTACTACCTGCTGGCGGCGACGCTCTATATCGTCTTCGTGGTCTGCATTGCCTGCTCGCGCTTCGGGTCGGTGAAGCTTGGGCCCGAGCAGTCAAAACCCGAGTTCAGCCTGCTGAGCTGGGCCGCGATGCTGTTTGCCGCCGGCATCGGCATCGACCTGATGTTCTTCTCCGTGGCCGAACCGGTCACGCAATATATGCAGCCGCCGGAAGGGGCAGGGCAGACGATGGAGGCCGCGCGCCAGGCGATGGTCTGGACGTTGTTCCACTACGGCCTGACCGGCTGGTCGATGTACGCCCTGATGGGGATGGCGCTCGGATACTTTAGCTATCGTTATAATTTACCCCTCACCATCCGCTCTGCGCTGTACCCGATTTTCGGGAAAAAGATAAACGGACCGATTGGCCACAGCGTGGATATCGCGGCGGTGATCGGCACCATCTTCGGTATCGCGACCACGCTCGGGATTGGCGTGGTGCAGCTCAACTATGGGCTGAGCGTGCTGTTTGATATTCCGGATTCGATGGCGGCGAAGGCGGCGCTGATTGCGCTGTCGGTGATTATCGCCACCATTTCGGTGACCTCCGGCGTCGACAAGGGCATTCGCGTGCTCTCCGAGCTGAACGTCGCGCTGGCGCTGGGCCTGATCCTGTTCGTGCTGTTTATGGGTGACACCTCGTTCCTGCTCAATGCCTTAGTGCTGAACGTGGGGGACTACGTGAACCGCTTTATGGGCATGACGCTGAACAGCTTCGCCTTTGACCGCCCGGTGGAGTGGATGAACAACTGGACGCTGTTCTTCTGGGCGTGGTGGGTGGCGTGGTCGCCGTTCGTTGGCCTGTTCCTGGCGCGTATTTCGCGTGGGCGCACCATCCGCCAGTTTGTGATGGGCACGCTGATTATCCCGTTCACCTTTACGCTGCTGTGGCTGTCGGTGTTCGGCAACAGCGCGCTGCACGAGATCATTCATGGCAACGCGACCTTCGCGCAGGAAGCAATGGCGCACCCGGAGCGCGGCTTCTACAGCCTGCTGGCGCAGTACCCGGCGTTTACCTTCAGCGCGTCCGTGGCGACCATTACCGGCCTACTGTTCTACGTCACCTCCGCGGATTCCGGCGCGCTGGTGCTGGGCAACTTCACCTCGAAGCTGAAGGACATTAACAGCGACGCGCCGAACTGGCTGCGCATCTTCTGGTCCGTCGCCATCGGCCTGCTGACGCTCGGCATGCTGATGACCAATGGCATCTCGGCGCTGCAGAACACCACGGTGATCATGGGGCTGCCGTTCAGCTTCGTCATCTTCTTCGTGATGGCCGGGCTGTATAAATCCCTCAAGGTGGAAGACTACCGCCGCGTCAGCGCCAGCCGCGACACCGCGCCGCGTCCGATGGGCGCGCAGGACAGGCTGAGCTGGAAGAAGCGCCTGTCGCGCCTGATGAACTACCCGGGCACGCGCTACACCAAACAGATGATGGAGACGGTCTGCTTCCCCGCCATGGAAGAGGTGGCCCAGGAGCTGAAGCTGCGTGGTGCTTACGTGGAGCTGAAAAACCTGCCGCCGGAGGAGGGCGAGACCCTGGGACACCTGGATCTGCTGGTGCACATGGGCGACGAGCAGAACTTTGTCTACCAGATCTGGCCGCAGCAGTACTCGGTACCCGGTTTTACCTACCGGGCGCGCAGCGGGAAATCGACCTACTACCGGCTTGAGACCTTCCTGCTGGAAGGGAGCCAGGGGAACGATTTAATGGATTACAGCAAGGAGCAGGTGATTACGGACATTCTGGACCAGTATGAACGGCACCTGAACTTTATCCATCTGCACAGGGAAGCGCCGGGGAATAGCGTGATGTTCCCGGATGTTTGATTGATGACAAACATCTGCCATTAACAATTCAGCCGTCTTTGTTGCCGGGTGGCGCTGCGCTTACCCGGCCTACAAACTGCTTTACCGTAGGCCTGATAAGCGTAGCGCCATCAGGCTTTTAGCAACGTCCACACGCTCTCATCATGAGTCTGCCAGGCGAGGGTAAAGCGTGTATCCTCAGGATATTCTCCAGCCGGGTAAGAAAGCTTCAGTGAAATTGTTTTCTCATCTAACGCCGTGACTCTCGCACAGTCAAAACCCATATACGTCTTCACCTGCGGAAAGAGCGCCTTGAACAAACTCTCTTTGGCGCTAAACGCCAGCGTCAGCGCCAGCGCGAAAGGGTAGCCCGAACGCGTCAGGCACATAGCCTCCTGCGCATCGATAATGCCGTCCTGGATTTCACGGGCTTCACGCTCCGCAAGAATGGCTTCGCAATCAATACCTACCAGCGCTGTCGGATGACGAACGACAATCGCCATCGCCTGCGTGCCGCTGTGGGTGATGCTTCCTGAAACGCCTTCCGGCCAGAGCGGTTCGCCGCTGGAGCCGATGCCGGGAACGGCGTGGTCAGGTAAGGCATGGGCGGCGGCGATGCGTCCGGCAAGATGTTCGGCTTTGCGTTTGCGTCCTGCGTTTGCAAGCTCGGCGTGGTGCGGAAGCCAGAGGAGATCGGCGTCGGTGAAGGTCGTGGGATAGAAGGTGACGTGATGGACGGTGTGGCCGGCGAGAATGAACGTGCGGTGGGTGGTGTGCATGTTTTTCCTTTATCAGCAAATAGTGCGGCCTGATACCCTCACCCCGACCCTCTCCCACAGGGAGAGGGAGAAAACACTAAAAACGGCAACGAAGTTGCCGTTTTGCTTTTACCTAGAAGCGCGTATTCACGCTCATATACCAGGTCCGGCCCGGCTCATTATACGTATACGCTCCCGCGCCGTACATATACGCACCGGTAGTGGTATTCCCGGTGGTCTGGGCATTCCCCGCACGCCACTGGCGCTTGTCGAAGACGTTATCCACGCCGCCGGTCAGGCTGACGTTTTTGGTCATGTCCCAGGTCGCGCTCAGGCCAACGATGCTGTACGGGCTGACTTCGTCTTTCTCCGAGCCGGTCACCGGCTGACCTTTGTAGTTGTACTTCTTCGGCTGCTGCTTGCCGTACCAGGTGAAGGTCGACTGGAGCGACACGTCCTGATGGACCTGCCAGCTCAGGGTCGAGTTCAGCGTGTACTCCGGGATGATCGACAGACGGTCGCCGGTCTCCTTATTCTTGCTCTGCAGCATGTACGTAATATTGTTGGTCCAGTTAATCGTGTCACTGACCGGCACGTTCAGGGAGCCTTCCAGCCCTTCGACGACCGCCTTCGGCACGTTTTCCCACTGATAGATATCGGTCTGCACCTTACCGGAAGAGGTGTGGCCAATCGGCGCGTAGCCCGCTTCAATCTTGTCGCGATAGTCGTTACGGAACCAGGTTACGCCAGCCAGCCAGCCGTCGCGCTTCCACTCCAGGCCAATCTCTTTGTTGATGCTGGTTTCGGCCTTCAGGTCGTCGTTGCCCATCATGTAGCAGCCCACGCCGTCGGAGCTTGCGTAGCAGCCCTGGCCTTTGCTGTAGAGCAGGTAGTTCGGGTTGGTCTGGTACAGGCTCGGTGCCTTATAGGCCCGCGCGATACCCATCTTCAGCGTGAAGTTATCCCCCAGACCCTGCGACAGGTTCAGGGACGGGCTCCAGTTGTTGCCGACGATGGTGTGATGGTCGAAGCGCAGCGCCGGGGTCAGCATGGTGCTGTCGGTCAGCTCCATGTTGTTCTCGGCGAACAGTGAGAAGATTTCTGCCGACGTGTACGGGCTCCGATCGTTACTCATGCCCGGAATAGTGCCGCCCTGCTGGGTTTGCGTGAAGGAGGTCGAGTCCTTCATGCGCTGCTGGTTCCACTCGGTGCCCAGCGTCAGGTTCTGGTTGACGAGGAAATCAATCGGCAGGTTGATTTCGCTGTGCAGCATCACGTCGGCCAGGTCGGTGTCGGTGAATTTATTGCTGTTGAACAGCCCTTCCAGTCCACCCGCCAGCCCTTCGCCGAGACGGGAGTTGCGGGTGTGCTCGTACTGCGCCCAGTTGCTGGTGGTGATGCCGTTATCCCAGCCGCCGTTCCAGGTCACCGCGAAGTTCTGGCGATAGATACGGTTGGTCTCTTTGCCGTAGTTTTTCTTTACCAGGCCGCTGGAGCTGTTGTCGTTGTTGGTATTCTGAGTATCGCCAGCGTAGAGGTTGTTCTGGCGGCTGTAGCCTGCTTCAAACTCCAGGGACTGCATTGGCGCGAAGTCCCAGCGCACCACGCCGTTAATGTCTTTGTTTTCTACACCCTCGCGGCCTGCGGGCAGCGTGTCGGCGTAGGCACCGGTACGATCGGACTGGTGACCCTGGTTGATGTCCCAGGCGTCGGCCTGCGTCTTGTCCAGATTACCGAACATGCGGAAGCTGAAGTCGCCGCCGAGCGGGCCGCTCAGGCTGAAGTTGGTGCGTTTGGTGGAACCTTCGTCCTTGTGTTCTGGCGCATTCAGGTAGGTGTTCCAGGAGCCGTGCCACTGGTCGTCGAACTTTTTAGTGATGATGTTCACCACGCCACCTGCCGCCCCGTTGCCGTAGCGCGCGGCCGCCGGGCCGCGGATCACTTCGATGCGCTCAATCATCTCTGGCGGCACCCAGCCGGTATCGCCGCGGGTATCACGCTCGCCGCGCCAGCCCAGACGAATGGAGTTACGGCTGGTCACCGGCTTGCCGTCGATCAGGATCAGGGTGTTTTCCGGCCCCATCCCGCGAATATCAATCTGACGATTATTCCCGCGCTGGCCGCTGGTGGAGTTCCCGGTCAGGTTAACGCCCGGCATGGTACGGATAATTTCAGCCACGTCGCGCGCGGGCGGGTTTTTACGGATCTCATCGGCGGTGATGGTCGATACGCCAGGCGCCTGCAGATTCTGCTCGGCGGCGGTGATGACCATCGTGTCTTCGTGCTGCGCGGAGGCGGTGCTGTCGTCTGCCAGGGCTGGCAGCGCGACGCCGTAAATCCCTAAGTTGACCAGCAAGGCCAGGGAGTGAATCTTCTTATTCATTGTACGTCCTGCTTTTCGCGCCGCGTCCCCTGGCTCCATTCCCGAAGGGGAGAGGAGGCGGCATGGTGTCACCCGCAAGTGGGCATGATTGTTTTTTGAGCGCGCTTCCCACAGCGCGGGCACTACGCTATTGCAAATGCAAATAGTTATCAATAATATTATCAATAAAATTTGTCCTGAGACAAAAAAGACGGTTAAACATGAGGTTATAAGGGTGACGACGTTAACAACGGGAAGTGAAGCGTGGTGGCAGTCGAAAAACGGGCCTGAATGGACGCCGGAAAAGGGACAATATCGCGTCACGTTCTGGTGGCGTGACCCGGCAGGAACGCAGCGTTCGTCACCGATCAAACGCGTCTGGCTCTATATCACCGGCGTGACCGATCACCATCAAAATGCCCGCCCGCAATCCCTCGAACGCATTCCTGATACCGACGTCTGGCAGTGGCAGGGCGAGTTCAGCCCCGAGTGGCGCGGCAGCTACTGCTTTATCCCCTCCGTGAATGAAAACGATTTTGCCGACGCGGTATTTGAAGGCCAGCAGCCGGACCGCATGGCGCTGCGCGAAGGCTGGCGCAAACTGCTGCCGCACGCGGTGTCTGACCCGCTGAATCCGCAGAGCTGGCGCGGCGGGCGCGGTCATGCCGTCTCGGCGCTGGAGATGCCGGAAGCACCGGTTCAGCCGGGCTGGCATTATCAGGATACGCCCCACAGCGCGCCGGTCTGCATTGAATGGGAAAGCGCGCGCCTGAAAAACCGCCGTCGCGTCTGGGTTTTCACCACCGGGGAAGATAACCCGCAGCGCCCGCTGGCGGTGCTGCTCGACGGCCAGTTCTGGGCCGAAAGCATGCCCGTCTGGCCCGCGCTGGCGTCGCTCACCGCCGAGCGCAAACTGCCGCCTGCCGTTTACGTGTTAATTGATGTTATCGACATGGCGCATCGCAACCGCGAGCTGCCGTGCAATCCCGATTTCTGGCTGGCGATACAGGAAGAGCTTCTCCCGCTTGTCAAAAACCGCGCGCCGTTCAGCGACCGCGCCGACCGGACGGTGGTCGCAGGGCAAAGCTTTGGCGGCCTCTCTTCCCTTTATGCCGCGCTGAACTGGCCGCAGCGTTTTGGCTGCGTGCTGAGCCAGTCCGGCTCTTACTGGTGGCCGCACCGCGGCGGGCAGCAGGAAGGGCTGTTAATCGAACAGCTTAAAGCAGGTGAGATAGCCGCGCGCGGGCTGCGCATCGTCCTTGAGGCCGGGCGCAACGAGCCTCTGATTTTCAACGCCAGTCAGGCGATTTACGCCGAACTACGCGCCCGGCATCAGGTTTACTGGCGTCAGGTTGACGGCGGACACGATGCGCTTTGCTGGCGCGGTGGGCTGACGCAGGGGCTGATGACCCTCTGGCAGCCGCTTATTCAATAACGGAGTCTGTATGGAATTCAGCAACCCTTTCGATAACCCGCAGGGACAGTTCGCCATTTTGCAAAACGACCAGGGGCAGTACAGCCTGTGGCCGCAGCAGTGCGAACTGCCGGCAGGGTGGCGCGTGGTGTGCGAAGCGCAGCCGCAGGACGCATGCCAGAAATGGCTGGCGGAACGCTGGCAAACCTTAGTACCGTCCCATTTTGCGGAGGGGAACGCATGAACCGTCTTCCTCTCGTTGCCGCCCAGCCGGGGATCTGGATGGCGGAGCAGCTTTCCTCCCTGCCAAACGCCTGGAGCGTGGCGCACTACACCGAGCTGAAAGGCGAGATTGACGCGCCGCTGCTGGCGAAAGCCATTGCGGAAGGCATGATGCAGGCCGATACCCTGCGGATGCGTTTCAGTGAGGAGAACGGTGAGGTGTGGCAGTGGGTGGATGACACCTTCATTCTGCCGGAGACGTCCATCGTTCGCGTTGACTCTCACGACGACGCCGTGGCGCTGATGGAAGCCGATCTCAACCAGAACCTGCGCGTCGACAGCGGTCAGCCGCTGGCGTTTCACCAGCTGATTCAGGTCGGCGAGCGTCAGTGGTACTGGTATCAACGCTATCATCATCTGGTGGTGGATGGCTTCAGCTTCCCGGCCATTACCCGCCAGATTGCCGCGATTTATGCCGCCTGGAAAAAGGGCGAACCGACGCCTGCATCCCCGTTTACGCCATTTGCCGAGGTGGTGGAAGAGTATCAGCGCTATCGCGACAGCGAGGCGTACGCGCGCGACGGTGCCTTCTGGGCCGAGCAGCGCAAGCAGCTGCCTTCGCCGGTCTCGCTCTCCTCCGCGCCGCTGTCGGGACGCGCCGCCACCACCGACATTCTGCGCCTGAAAATTGCAATGGACGGCCGCGCCTTTAGCCAGCTTGCGCAGGCGGCAGGGCAGGCGCAGCGCACCGATCTGGCGCTTGCGCTGGTGGCGCTGTGGCTCGGGCGCCTCACCGGACGGCTGGACTACGCCGCCGGGTTTATCTTTATGCGCCGCATGGGTTCCGCCGCGCTGACCGCGACCGGGCCGGTGCTCAACGTCCTGCCGCTGGCGGTGAATATCAATCCGCAGGAGAGCCTGCCCGCGCTGGCGCTGCGTCTGGCTAACCAGCTGAAAAAAATGCGCCGCCACCAGCGCTACGACGCCGAGCAGATCGTGCGCGACAGCGGGCGTGCCGCAGGCGACGAAGCGCTATTTGGCCCGGTGCTGAACGTTAAGGTTTTCGATTATCAGCTGGATATCGACGGCGTGGAGGCCACCACCCATACGCTGGCAACCGGCCCGGTGAACGATCTGGAGCTGGCGCTGTTCCCTGACGAGCAGGGCGGATTAAGCATTGAGATCCTCGCCAGCAAGCAGCGTTACGACGAAGCAACGCTCACTTGCCACGTCACGCGCCTGAACGCGATGCTCATGCAGTTTGCCGCCAACCCTGACCTGCGCTGCGGCGAAGTGGAAACCGTATCTGAACAGGAATACGCGCAGCTGGCGCGCATCAACGATACCGGGCTGGCGCTGCCGTCCACTACGCTCGCGGAGCTGGTGGCGGAGCAGGCGAGCAAAACGCCGGACGCCCCTGCGCTGGCGGATGCGCACATCGAGCTGAACTATCGCCAGATGCGCGAGCAGGTCGTCGCGCTGGCAAACCTGTTGCGCGAGCGCGGCGTGAAGCCGGGCGACAGCGTGGCGGTGGCCCTGCCGCGCTCGGTGTTCCTGACGCTGGCGCTGCACGGCATCGTCGAGGCCGGTGCCGCGTGGCTGCCGCTGGACACCGGCTACCCGGACGACCGCCTGCGGATGATGCTGGAGGACGCGAAGCCGTCCCTGCTTATTACCACCGACGAGCAGCGTTCGCGCTTTAGCGACCTGCCGATTGCCTCCTTTAGTTACAACACACTGTTGCCGACCGCGGGTGCTGAACCGCTGCGCCTGGCGAAGCCGGAGCAGACGGCGTACATCATCTTTACCTCCGGTTCGACGGGACGCCCGAAAGGGGTCATGGTCGGCCATACCGCCATCGTTAACCGCCTGAAGTGGATGCAGGACCATTACCCTCTGACGGCGTTTGACGTGGTGGCGCAGAAAACGCCGTGCAGCTTTGACGTGTCGGTGTGGGAGTTCTGGTGGCCGTTTATCGCCGGGGCGAAGCTGGTGATGGCCGAGCCGGACGCGCACCGCGACCCGCAGGCGATGCAGGGCTTCTTCGCGCAGTACGGCGTGACCACCACCCACTTTGTGCCGTCCATGCTGGCAGCCTTTGTCGCCTCGCTGACCCCGGAAAACGTCGCGTGCTGCAAAACGCTTAGGCAGGTGTTCTGCAGCGGCGAAGCGCTGCCGACCGGGCTCTGCCGCGAGTGGGAACAGCTGACCCATGTGCCGCTGCATAACCTCTATGGTCCAACGGAAGCGGCGGTGGATGTGAGCTGGTATCCGGCGTTTGGCCCCGAGCTGGCGGCGGTGGAGGGCAACAGCGTGCCAATTGGCTTCCCGGTGTGGAACACGGGATTACGCATCCTTGACGCGATGATGCGCCCGGTGCCGTTCGGCGTGGCGGGGGATCTTTACCTCACCGGCATTCAGCTGGCGCAGGGATATCTGGGCCGTCCGGACCTGACCGCGAGCCGATTTATTGCCGATCCGTTTGCCCCGGGCGAGCGGATGTATCGTACCGGCGACGTTGCCCGCTGGCTGGACAACGGCGCGGTGGAATATCTGGGCCGCAGCGACGATCAGCTGAAAATTCGCGGCCAGCGCATCGAGCTCGGCGAGATCGACCGGGCGATGCTGTCGCTGCCGAACGTCGCCCAGGCCGTCGCCCACGCCTGCGTGTTCAACCAGGCGGTGGCAACCGGCGGCGATGCCCGTCAGCTGGTAGGGTATGTCGTCTCTGAATCCGGCTTACCGCTGGATCGCGACGCGCTGCTGGCGTCGCTCAAAGCCCAGCTGCCGCCGCACATGGTGCCGGTGGTGCTGCTGCAAATCAGCGCGCTGCCGCTCAGCGCGAACGGCAAGCTCGACCGCAAGGCGCTGCCGCTGCCGGAGCTGACGAGTAAATCCTCCGGCCGTGCGCCGGAGACTGAAACCGAAGTCGCCGTCGCGCAGGCGTTTTCCGCGCTGCTGGGCTGCGAGGTGAACGATATCGAAGCCGACTTCTTTGCCCTCGGCGGTCATTCGCTGCTGGCGATGCGCCTCGCGGCACAGCTCAGCCGGGCGTTTTCCCGCAAGTTCACGCCGGGGCAGATTATGGTCGCCTCCACTGTGAGTAAGCTCAGCGCGCTGCTGGACTCGCAGATGAGCGACGAGCAGGCGCAGCGTCTGGGGTATGAAACCCTGCTCCCGCTGCGCGAGAGCGACGGCCCAACGCTGTTCTGCTTCCATCCGGCGTCCGGGTTCGCGTGGCAGTTCAGCGTGCTGGCGCGCTACCTCAGCCCGCGCTGGTCCATTACCGGCATTCAGTCGCCGCGCCCGGAAGGGCCGATGCAGCAGTGCGCGGACCTGGATGGAGTAATCGAATATCACCTGAATACGTTGCGTATGCAGCAGCCGCAGGGGCCGTATTACCTGTTCGGCTATTCCCTCGGCGGCACGCTGGCGCAGGGCATTGCGGCGCGTCTGCGCGCGCAGGGTGAAGAGGTGGCGTTCCTCGGCCTGCTGGATACCTGGCCGCCGGAAACCCAGAACTGGGCGGAGAAAGAGGCCAACGGCCTCGACCCGGAGGTGCTGGCGGAAATCGAGCGCGAGCGCCAGGCGTTTATCGCCGCCCGGCAGGGGCAGGGCTCCAGTGAACTGTTTAGCGCCATTGAGGGCAACTACGCCGACGCGGTGCGGCTACTGACCACGGCGTACAGCGCGCGGTTTGAGGGTAAAGCGACGCTGTTTGTCGCCGAGCGCACGCGCACGATGGACCCGCAGCAGGCCTGGTCGCCGTGGGTGGCGGAGCTTGAGGTGTATAGTCAGGATTGCGCCCACGTGGATATCATTTCACCGCAGGCGTTTGAGAAGATAGGGCCGATACTGAAGGAAATTTTAGTATAGTGCAAATGCCCGGTGGCGCTGCGCTTACCGGGCCTACGGGAGCCGAGTGTAGGCCGGGTAAGGCGCAGCCGCCACCCGGCAATTACCGCCGACCTAACGGCACCACCAGCGGCGTCCCCGCCACCGGATCGTCAATAATCATGCAGCGCATGCCGTAGATCCGCTCGATCAGCTCCGGCGTTACAATCTCCTTCGGCGCGCCCTGCGCCACAATCTCACCGTCGCGGAGCGCAATCAAATGCGTGGCGTAGCGGCACGCCTGGTTCAAATCATGCAGCACTGCCGCCAGGGTGTAGCCCTGCGTGCGGTTCAGCTCGCTCAGCAGCTCCAGCAGGTCAATCTGATGGCTGATGTCGAGCCAGGTCGTCGGCTCGTCCAGCAGCATGATGGAAGTCTCCTGCGCCAGCACCATCGCAATCCACGCGCGCTGGCGCTGCCCGCCGGAAAGGGTGTCCACGCTTTGCAGGGCGAGATCGGTAATCCCCGTCGCCTGCATCGCGCGGTTCACCGCCTCGTCATCCTCTTTACGCCAGCGGGTGAACAGCGGCTGGTGGGGGTAGCGCCCGCGGGAGACCAGCTCCTGTACCGTGATGTCTCCCGGTGTGGTGGCGTTTTGCGCCAGCAGCCCGATGCGCCGCGCCACCTCTTTGCTGGCGAAGCGCTGGATCTGCTCTCCATCGAGGAACACGCTGCCTTCAGCCGGCGTCATCAGGCGGCTGAGCGTGCGCAGCAGAGTCGATTTGCCGCAGCCGTTCGGCCCGATGATTGCCGTAAAATGGCCGTCCGGAATGGCGACGGATAAGTCACGGGCAATGATTTTTTTGCCGTAGCCGAGGGTAAGATTTTCGCCGCGCAAGCGGGTTGTAGAATCTGTCATTTCTTGCGTGACTCCTGAACGAGCAAGACGATGAGGTAAATCCCGCCGAGGCTGACGGTCACCACGCCCACCGGCAGTTGATAAGGCATAAACAGCCGCTGGGCGCAGAGGTCGGCGGCCAGCAGCAACAATGCGCCGCAGAACGCCGCCTGGGTGAGTCCCCAGCGCGCCGTCCCGCTAAGGCGACGCGCGATATGCGGCGCCACGAGGGCGATAAACGAGATCGGCCCGGCGATAGCGGTAGAGGCGGCAGTCAGCAGTACGGCGACCAGCATCAGCATCAGGCGCGAGCGCTCGACGCCCACCCCCAGCGCGCAGGCGCTGTCGTCGCCCATCTCCAGCAGGCGCATGCGCCGCACCAGCAGCAGCGCGCCGATAAACATCAGCAAAATCAGCGGCGCGGCGGGCCAGGTTTTGCCCCACGTCAGGCCGTTGAGGGAACCGGCATACCACAGCCCGGCGGAGAGCGCGGTTTCCAGCGAGGCCTGCAGTAAAAGCCAGGTGTTAAAGGCCATCAGCATGGCGCGGATGCCGATCCCGATGATGATCAGTCGGAAAGTGTCGATGCCGTTGCGCCAGGCCAGCAGCCAGATCAGTAATGACGTCAGAATGCCGCCCGCCATCGCCGTAAAGGTAATCGCCGTCAGGTGCTGACCGAACAGCACCATCGCCACCAGCACGCCGCTCCAGGCCCCGGTATTGAGGCCCATCACGTCCGGGCTGCCGAGCGGGTTGCGCATCAGCGACTGGAAAATCGCACCGCTCACGCCGAGGGCTCCACCCACCAAAATCGCCATCGCCACGCGCGGCAGCCGCCACTCCGTCACCACCATAGTGATGTTGCGCGGCGCGCTGCCGAGCAGGGCGTTAAATACCTGAGTGAAATCGAGCGTGACCGCGCCGCTGCGCAGGCTCCAGACCGCCAGCAGCACAATGGCGATAAGCAGCAGCGAGACGCTGGTGAGTAAACGGCGGGACGGGGCCATCATGCGCCACCTCCGCGCTTACGGCGCACGAGGAAGATCAGCACCGGCGCGCCGATAAAGGCGCTGACCACCGAGACGCGCAGTTCACCGGGCACCAGCAGGCGGCCCAGCACATCGGCAAACAGCAGCAGGGCAGGGGTGGCAAGCAGCGTCACCGGCAGCGACCAGCGGTGATCCGCCCCCACCAGCCAGCGCGCCATGTGCGGCATCATCAGGCCAATAAAGGCGATCGGGCCGACCACCGCGGTCGCGCTGCCGCATAGTACGGTGATGGCGAGCAGACCAATCAGCTGCGTGCGCGCCACGCGGTTGCCGAGGGCGGTCGCGGTGTCGCTGCCGAGGCTCAGGCTGTTGAGCGCGCGGCTTAACAACAGCGCCACGACCGCGGCAATTGTCACCGGGATCGCCACCACTTTCAGGGTTTCAAGGGTGCGGATATCCAGCGAGCCGGCCTGCCAGAAGCGCAGCTGGTCGTAGACGTCCGGGTTGAGCAGAGCGATGCCGTTGGATAACCCTTCGAGCACCGCCGCGAGCGCCACGCCCGCCAGCGTCAGGCGGACCGGACTCAGCTGCCCGCCGCCCTGGCTGCCGGTAAACGCCACGATCAGCGAGGCGGCCAGCGCGCCGCAGAAGGCCATGACCAGCTGCTCAGACGGAGAGGTGAAGCCGAACAGCGCCGCGCCGAGCACGATGGCAAAGCTGGCGCCGGAGTTGACGCCGAGAATACCGGGGTCCGCCAGCGGGTTCCGGGTAAGGGTTTGCATCAGCGCACCGGCAAGGCCGAGCGCGCCACCGGCAAGCAGCCCGGCGAGGGTGCGGGGCAGGCGGGCGTCGAGCACGATAACGCAGTCGGCGCTCCGGCAGGTGCCGGTGAGCGCATCGACGATAATGGACGCGGGCAGCGGCTTCGCGCCAACCAGCAGGCTGAGTGCAATCGCAAGGCTCAAGATCAGCCATAAAACGGGCACGGCAATGGCGCGCACCGAAGAAGAGGAAAACGACATAGCAACATCCATGATTTGATAATGATAGTGATTATCGTTATCTATCTTATTTGGCTATGTTAGCATGTGCGCCCATGGAATGGGTAGAATTACACTCAAGGCTTTGTCATGAATCAAAAATCCTGGCTGCTCAACCTCAGCCTGCTTAAAACGCACCCGGCGTATCGCGCCGTTTTTATCGCCCGCTTTATCTCCATTTTGTCCCTCGGCCTGCTCGGCGTGGCCGTGCCGGTACAGATCCAGACCATGACGCACTCCAGCTGGCTGGTGGGGCTGTCGGTTACCTTAACCGGCGGGGCGATGTTCATCGGCCTGATGGTCGGCGGCGTACTGGCGGACCGCTACGAGCGTAAGAAGCTGATCCTGCTGGCGCGCGGCACCTGCGGCGTGGGATTTATCGGGCTGTGTCTGAACGCCATGCTGCCGGAGCCGTCGCTGATCGCCATTTACGCGCTGGGGCTGTGGGACGGTTTCTTCGCCTCGCTGGGCGTGACGGCGCTGCTGGCGGCAACGCCCGCGCTGGTCGGGCGCGAGAACCTGATGCAGGCGGGGGCGATCACCATGCTCACCGTGCGCCTCGGCTCGGTGATTTCGCCGATGGTGGGCGGCCTGCTGCTGGCGACCGGCAACGTGGCGTGGAACTACGGGCTGGCGGCGGCGGGGACCTTCATCACCACCCTGACCCTGCTGCGCCTGCCGCTGTTGCCGCCTCCACCGCAGCCGCGCGAGCATCCGCTGAAATCGCTGATGGCCGCTATTCGTTTCCTGTTCAGCAACCCGCTGATAGGCGGCATTGCGCTGCTCGGCGGCCTGCTGACGATGGCGAGCGCGGTGCGCGTGCTCTACCCGGCGCTGGCGGGAGAGTGGCAGATGAGCGCCTCGGAGATTGGCATGCTGTACGCCGCCATTCCGCTCGGCGCGGCCTGCGGGGCACTGACCAGCGGCAACCTGGCGCAAAGCGCGCGGCCGGGGTTGATTATGCTGCTTGCCACGCTGGCCTCGTTTATCGCCATTAGCTTCTTCAGCCTGATGCCGGTGTGGGCGCTTGGGGTGATGTGTCTGGTGATCTTCGGATGGCTCAGCGCCATAAGCTCGCTGTTACAGTACACCCTGATCCAGACCCAGACGCCGGAAGGGATGCTCGGGCGCATCAACGGCCTGTGGACCGCGCAGAACGTGACGGGCGATGCCATCGGCGCGGCGATCCTCGGCGGCCTGGGGGCGATAATGACCCCGGTGGCGTCGGCGAGCAGCAGCGGGTTTGTATTAGCGATGGTTGGCGGGATTTTGTTAGTGGTATTAGCGGAATTGCGTCGGTTCAGGCAGGAGAGTGTGTTGAACGACGGTGCGGCCTGATGCCCTCACCCCGGCCCTCTCCCACAGGGAGAGGGAGGGAAAATACCTACTTGAACAACGTATTCAATCTGTCTAACACCAGCATCGCGCTGTAATAATCCAGGCGGAACGTCTCCGTACCCAGCGCCCAGACGCGCTTGTTCTTCACTGAAGGCAGATGCGCCAGCAGCGGGTTGGCGTAAATCGCATCCACATCTTTCTGGTCGCCGGCAAACACAAACAGCCCTTCGCCGTTCAGTCCGGTTGCCAGGCTTTCACCGCCCAGCTGAATAATGTCGTGGCGCTTGCCCTGGCTTTTCGAGGTCTGTAACCCGGCGGGCAGGTCCGCCAGCGTAAAGCCCAGCTGGTGCAAAAGCTTGCCCTGCGCCGATTCCTCCGTCCACAGGTTAGCGCTGCGCGCGGCGGCGGTGTAGACGATGGCGTTCACCGGCTGCGGCGGCAGTTTCATCTGCTGTTTCACCTGCGCGAGCTGCTTATCAAAAGCGGCAATGCGCTCCGCGGCCTGCTTTTCCTGTCCCGTAATGGTACCGAGCTGCGTCAGCAGTTCCTGCCAGCTCTTGTCGTCGTAGTTGATGATAAGCGTCGGGGCGATGGCGGAGAGCTGGTCGTACAGCGCCAGCGCGGAATCCCCGCCGGTGGCGCTGATCAAAATCAGGTCCGGCATCTGCGCCGCGACCGCTTCGGCGCTCGGCTCGCCGATGTACAGCCGCGCGACCTTGCGCTGTTTAGCGATATCCCCCCACTGGCGCAGAAAACCCTGCGCGTCCGCCACGCGGTTGTTCGGCGCGGTTGCGCCGCTGGCGACGACCGGGGCGTCAATCGCCAGCAGGGAGCCGGTTAAGGTCACGCTGGTGGAGACAATGCGCGTCGGCTTGCTCTCCAGGGTATGCACGCCGCGGCTGTCGGTCACCTGACGTGGCCAGTCGGCAGCGGCGGCTGAGGTAAGTCCTAAAACAAAAAGTCCGAATAAAAGCAGGGGAGTACGACAAACGGCAGGGAATTTCACAGCGCGGTATCCTGTTTTTGTTGAAGATAATGCTTCTCATTTTCATGGTTGCCGCGAAGGGATGCAAGCTTTTGTCGCACAAGTTATTTGCCCGACGGTTGACAGCGAAGCGATGTGGGATTAGGTTAGCCTCGAAAATATAAATGATAATCATTATTGCTTCTTTTATCATTTGAGGAGGATGATATGGATACGTCCCTGGCTGAGGAAGTTCAGCACACCGCGAGCACGCTGCAATCAGACCGCTTTTTCTTTATGTCGCCTTATCGCAGCTTTACCACGTCCGGCTGTTTTGCCCGCTTCAATGAACCCGCCGTTGGCGGCGACGATCCGGCGGGTCCGTTCCAGCAAAAATTAGCCCAGGCCTTCCGGAATGCAAAAGCCAGCGGCATTGCTCACCCGGTGATGGTGGGGGCTATCCCGTTTGATACCCGCAAGCCCTCGTCGCTGTTTATTCCACAGCGCTGGCAGACGTTTTCTCGCCCGGCGCGTCAGCAGTCTTCACGCTTTTTCTCCGGCTCGCAGGCGCTGAAGGTGGAACAACGCACCGAGATCCCGCCGCAGCCCGTGTTTGAAGAGATGGTCGCCCGCGCGGCAGCGCTGACCGCCACGCCGCAGGTGAACAAGGTGGTGCTGTCGCGCCTGATTGATATCACGACCGACAAACGCATGGACAGCGGCGCCCTGCTGGAGCGCCTTATTGCCCAGAACCCGGCGAGCTTTAACTTCCACGTGCCGCTGGAAGACGGCGGCGTGCTGCTCGGGGCAAGCCCGGAGCTGCTGCTGCGCAAAGAGGGTGCGCACTTTAGCTCGCTGCCGCTGGCGGGTTCCGCGCGCCGTCAGCCGGACGACGTGCTGGATCGCGAGGCGGGCAACAAGCTGTTGGCCTCCGAAAAGGACCGCCACGAGCACGACCTCGTGACCCAGGCGATGAAAGCCATTCTCGCGCCCCGCAGCCATCGCCTCAGCATGCCTGACTCTCCGCAGCTCATCACCACGCCGACGCTGTGGCATCTGGCGACGCCGGTAGAAGGCGAGGCGCGTGAAAACGAGAACGCACTGACCCTGGCGTGCCTGCTGCACCCGACGCCGGCACTGAGCGGTTTCCCGCATCAGGCGGCAAAAGAATTGATTGCCGAGCTGGAGCCGTTCGACCGCGAGCTGTTCGGCGGCATCGTCGGCTGGTGCGACAGCGAAGGCAACGGCGAGTGGGTGGTGACCATCCGCTGCGCGCGTCTGCATCAGAATAGCGTTCGCCTGTTTGCCGGCGCGGGCATTGTGCCCGCCTCCTCCCCGGTGGGCGAGTGGCGCGAGACCGGCGTGAAGCTCTCCACCATGCTCAACGTTTTTGGTTTGCACTAAGGAAGACTGATGACCATTCCCTTTACCCGCTGGCCTGAG
This sequence comes from Enterobacter sp. FW301-JW81, assembly GCF_058788735.1. Lineage (NCBI taxonomy): Bacteria > Pseudomonadati > Pseudomonadota > Gammaproteobacteria > Enterobacterales > Enterobacteriaceae > Enterobacter > Enterobacter sp. FW301-JW81. The sequence continues at coordinate 339,563 of NZ_JBYTBA010000005.1, forward strand.
GATTTTGCGCGGCGCTACCGTGAAAAAGGCTACTGGCAGGATCTGCCGCTGACCCACATCCTGACGGATCGGGCGAATAGCGATGCGGTGGCGATTATCGACGGCGAACGTCGCATGACCTACCGCGCGTTTAATGAGTCCGTAAACAACCTGGCTTCAGCCCTTCAGGCGCGCGGGCTGCAGCGCGGCGAGACGGCGCTGGTGCAGCTTGGCAACGTGGCCGAGTTCTACATCACCTTCTTCGCGCTGCTGCAAATCGGCGTCGCGCCGGTCAACGCGCTCTACAGCCACCAGCGCAGCGAGCTGAACGCCTACGCCCTGCAAATCAAACCCGCCGTGCTGATCGCCGATCGCGACCACGCGCTGTTCGCGGGCGATAACTTCCTCAACGCTTTCGTGGATGAACACCGTTCGGTACGCGTCGTCCTGCTTCGCGGTGGCGGGGACGAGCATGCGCTGGAGGTGGCGATTACCCGCCCGGCGGACAATTTTATTGCCAACCCGACGCCCGCCGACGAGGTGGCGTTTTTCCAGCTCTCCGGCGGCAGCACCGGCACGCCCAAGCTTATCCCGCGCACGCATAACGATTACGACTACAGCATTCGCCGCAGCAACGAGATCTGCGGCATTACCGCCGAAACGCGTTACCTGAACGCGCTCCCTGCGGCGCATAACTACGCCATGAGCTCCCCGGGAGCGCTGGGCGTCTTTACCGCAGGCGGCTGCGTGGTGCTGGCGAACGATCCGAGCGCCACGCTCTGCTTCCCGCTGATTGAACGGCATCAGGTTAACGTCACCTCGCTGGTGCCCCCGGCGGTCAGCCTGTGGCTGCAGGCCATCGCCGACGGGGCGGGCATTGCGCAGCTTAAGTCCCTCAAATTGCTGCAGGTGGGCGGCGCGCGCCTTTCCGCCACGCTCGCGGCGCGCATTCCGGCGGAAATCGGCTGCCAGCTTCAGCAGGTGTTCGGCATGGCGGAAGGGCTGGTGAACTACACCGCGCTCGACGACGCGCCGGAGCGCATCATCAACACCCAGGGCCGCCCGATGTGCCCCGATGACGAGGTGTGGGTGGCGGACGAGCACGGCAACCCGCTGCCGCGCGGCGAGGTCGGGCGTCTGATGACGCGCGGTCCGTACACCTTCCGCGGCTATTTTAACAGCCCGGAACACAACGCCAGCGCCTTCGACGCCGACGGCTTTTACTGCTCCGGCGATCTGATCGCCATCGACGAGCAGGGCTACATCACCGTGCAGGGACGCGAGAAGGATCAGATCAACCGCGGCGGGGAGAAGATCGCCGCCGAAGAGATCGAGAACCTGCTGCTGCGCCATGAGGCGGTGATCCACGCCGCGCTGGTGAGCATGGAGGACAGCCTGCTGGGCGAGAAGAGCTGCGCGTATCTGGTGGTGAAACAGCCCCTACGCGCGGTCGAGGTGCGTCGCTTCCTGCGCGAGCAGGGCGTTGCCGAATTTAAGCTGCCGGACCGCGTGGAGAGCGTGGATGCGCTCCCGCTAACGCCGGTCGGCAAAGTCGATAAGAAACAGTTGCGCCTGTGGCTTGCTGAACGCGCCCGGGGCTGAGGAACAAAGTATGGCTATCCCAAAATTAACCGCTTACGCGCTGCCAACCGCCGCAGAGCTGCCGACCAGTAAAGTGAACTGGGCGTTTGAGCCTGAACGCGCGGCGCTGCTGATCCACGATATGCAGGAATACTTCCTGAACTTCTGGGGCGAAAATAGCGCGATGATGCAGCAGGTGGTGGCGAACATCGCTAAACTTCGCGATTACTGCAAAGCGCACAATATTCCGGTCTACTACACCGCCCAGCCGAAAGAGCAGAGTGACGAGGACCGCGCCCTGCTCAACGACATGTGGGGGCCGGGCCTGACCCGCTCGCCGGAGCAGCAGCGTATCGTCGCTCAGCTGACGCCGGACGAAGCGGACACCGTGCTGGTGAAGTGGCGCTACAGCGCGTTCCACCGCTCGCCGCTGGAGCAGATGTTGAAAGAGACGGGCCGCAACCAGCTGCTGATTACCGGCGTGTATGCCCACATCGGCTGTATGACCACTGCCACCGATGCCTTTATGCGCGACATCAAGCCGTTCTTTATTGCCGACGCGCTGGCGGATTTCACCCGCGACGAGCACCTGATGTCCCTTAACTACGTGGCCGGGCGTTCAGGCCGCGTGGTGATGACCGACGAGCTGCTGCCGTCCGTTCCGGCGACCAAAGGCGCGCTGCGCGAGCTGATCCTGCCGCTGCTGGACGAGTCCGACGAGCCGATGGATGACGAAAACCTGATCGACTACGGCCTGGACTCGGTGCGCATGATGGCGCTGGCCGCGCGCTGGCGCAAAGTGCACGGCGATATCGACTTCGTGATGCTGGCAAAAAATCCAACAATCGACGCCTGGTGGGCGCTGCTCTCCCGCGAGGTGAAGTAATGGGATTTGATTTCACCGGTAAAACCGTCTGGGTGACGGGGGCGGGTAAAGGCATTGGCTACGCGACGGCGCTGGCGTTTGCCGAAGCCGGCGCGCAGGTGACCGGGTTCGACCTGGCGTTTCCGCTGGACGATTATCCGTTTGCCATCGAAACGCTGGACGTGGCGGATTTTGCTCAGGTCAGCGAGGTGTGTGGCCGTTTGCTTAATACCCTTGAGCGTCTGGACGTGCTGGTCAACGCGGCGGGTATTCTGCGCATGGGGGCGACGGACCAGCTCTCGCAGGCGGACTGGCAGCAGACCTTCGCGGTCAACGTTGGCGGGGCGTTTAACCTGTTCCAGCAGACGATGGGCCAGTTTCGCCGTCAGCAGGGCGGGGCGATTGTGACGGTGGCCTCTGACGCGGCGCATACGCCGCGCATCGGCATGAGCGCCTACGGCGCCTCGAAAGCGGCGCTGAAAAGCCTGGCATTGACCGTCGGTCTGGAGCTGGCGGGCAGCGGCGTGCGCTGCAACCTGGTGTCGCCGGGGTCAACGGATACCGATATGCAGCGCACCCTGTGGAAAAGCGACGATGCGGAGCAGCAGCGCATTCGCGGCTTTGGCGAGCAGTTTAAGCTCGGCATTCCGCTCGGCAAAATCGCCCGTCCGCAGGAGATTGCCAGCACGGTGCTGTTCCTCGCCTCCGATGCCGCCAGCCATATCACCCTGCAGGATATCGTGGTGGACGGCGGCTCCACGCTGGGGGCGTAGATGATCTGGAAACGTCACTTACCGCTCGAGGAGCTGAACGCCACCAGCCTGAACACCCTGGTGGCGCACCTCGGCATCGTCTATACCCGCATCGGGGACGACACGCTGGAAGCGGAGATGCCGGTGGATGCGCGTACCCACCAGCCGTTTGGCCTGCTGCACGGCGGGGCCTCCGCGGCGCTGGCGGAAACGCTGGGCTCGATGGCCGGGTATCTGATGACCCGCGACGGGCAGAGCGTGGTGGGAACAGAGCTGAACGCCACGCATCACCGCGCGGTGTCGCACGGCAAGGTGCGCGGCGTGTGTCAGCCACTGCATCTGGGGCGTTCCAGCCAGAGCTGGGAGATTGTGGTTTTCGACGAGCAGGGACGGCGGTGCTGTACGTGTCGGTTAAGTACGATGGTGCTGGGTTGATTTTGTACGGTCTGTTGCCCTCACCCTAACCCTCTCCCACAGGGAGAGGGGACGGTTTAGTGCAAAATTAGAGCATAGAGACTACACGTCTGAGTAATCGAATTCTCGGCTCAATCGACGCTTTATCCAGCCACTCCGCCGGGCTGTGGAACCCGGCGCCAATCGGCCCCAGGCCGTCGAGCGTCGGGATGCCGAGCGCAGCGGTGTGGTTGGCGTCGCTGCCGCCGCCGACCGCCTGCCAGGTAATGTCGATACCCTCCGCTTTTCCTGCAGCTTCAACCTGCTGCATCAGGGCCTGAGTCGCTTTACTGGTTGCCATCGCCGGTTTGTGATTCACCCGCGCGAGCGTAGTGGTCACGCCGTCTAAAAAGCCTTTTTCACATAACGCCTCCAGCGCCTGATTCACCCGGTCGTACTCGTCGTTTTCCCAGAAGCGCACGTCCAGTTCTGCCACGGCGCTGTCCGCGACCACGTTCGCCGCGCTGCCACCCTGAATCACGCCGACGTTGAGCGTGGTGCCGCGATCCCAGTCTGTCAGCGCATTAATGGCGATGACGCTGTTTGCCAGCGCGGTAATCGCCGAGCGGCCTTTCTCCGGGTCGTTGCCCGCGTGTGCCGCCACGCCGCTGAAGGTGAGGTGATAGCCAGCCATGCCTTTACGCGCTTTCACCAGCGAGCCGTCGGCGCGGGCGGCCTCGCACACCAGCACGCAGCGGGAACGCTTAGCCAGCTCGCCAATCCATTCGTGGGAATAGACAGAGCCAGTCTCTTCGTCCGGGTTCATCGCGACGGCAATCGCGAGACGCTCGTTGTCTGCGGCGTCGAGCCCGCGCATTGCCCACAAAATATTCAGAAGTCCGCTCTTCATATCCGAGACGCCGGGGCCGTACAGACGGGTATCGTCCTCGCTCAGCGGACGCCCGGCCACGGTTCCAGCAGGAAACACGGTATCCAGATGGCCGACCAGCAGCACGTCGAACCGTTCCGCCTGCGGCTTGTTGCTGACGAAGACGCCGGGGCCCACCTTGTCGCCCAAATTCACCTGCTCCGTGTGCCAGCCCTCGCGCTGCCAGAGCTGCTGCATGATGCCTGCGACGGCTGCGACGCCGTCAATCGTCTGGGTTCCGCAGTCCACGTTCACCAGGGTTTTCAGTTCTTCAATGTAATGGTCAAGATTCATGTTCACGTCCTGTTCAGAGAATAATGCGCATCAGCAGCATGGCTAAAAATGCGTTGACGACCGAGATGGCGATCATCAGCGGAATGCGTTTGGCGCGGGTGCCGATCACCCCCAGAATGCGGCCCAGGTACTGCACCTGCGAGCCCATCAGGTAGATGGCGGGCGCCAGGATCGCCAGGTGCTCGCCGGTGAGGATGCCTTTATCAAACAGGCCGATGGCGACGCCGATCCCGCCGCCCATCGACATCCAGCCGCCAATCAGTACCGCGGCGGCCTCACCTGGCAGGCCGAACAGGCCCATTAACGGGGCGAAGATCGTGCCCAGCCCTTTCAGGGCACCGGTAATTTCCAGCGCTTTGATGATGATAAACGCCATCACCACGTTGGGCAGGGTGCTGCTGGTGGCAATGCTCCAGCCTTTGCGCGCGCCTTCGATAAACACATCGGTAATGACGGGGTTGGACTGTGGGGCGCTCATGCTGCTTCTCCTTTACCGGTGAAAGAGAGGATCAATCGCAGCAGATTGGCGCCCACGATTTTCATGATGAACATAACGGCGATACAGGCCCCGATGGAGGTAGGTACCGCAGCCGTGCCGTCAACGGCGACCAGCGTAAAGAGGATGGCGCCGGAAGAGAAAAAGTTGGTGATCATCGCCCCGGCGGAGAACTGGAACATGGCGAAGACGTCTTTCTCTTTTTCGCTGATTTGCCCTTCGTCTGACAGATTGCGGGTAAGCGACGCGCCCACGTCGGTGCTTTGCAGGCTGCCAATCAGCGCCAGCCCGGTGGTGCCGGGAATGCCCAGCAGCGGGCGCAGCAGAGGGGTCAAGAGCTTGCGGGCGGCACGCAGGGCGCCGTAGTGCTCCAGCACGTTGATCATCCCTAGCGCAAACATCACGGCCGGAATTAAACCGAGCGCGAAGAGAAACCCGTCCATCGCGCCGCTGCCGCCGGTGCCGCGAAAGGCGCTGCTGGCGGTCGTCAGGGTGCCATCCTCCAGGCTGGCTTTACTGACCACTTTGCCAAACGCGCCGTTGAGGGTGGTGAAATCAAAAACGCCGTACCACTCTTTTCCGCCCAGCAGGCCAGAGAAGAAAACGGCTGCAAACGCCAGGGCGAAGTACGCGCCGGGCCCGACCTTACTATCCTGAGGTACTGAACTGTTCATATCCTTTTCCTTGTATGCACGCCATTGCGCAGGATCATTCTGGCGAGGTTATAAGCAAAAAAAATGATACAAATCATTCCGTAAGGCAGTGCCTGGACGAAAAAGGCAAAAGTGTGACCGGTGACGGTACGAAAGTGATCGGCTTAACAATGTGGTGTAAATGTGTGGTTTGACCACGCATAATTGCGTTTCAAAGTTGTTAAATTTTATCCGTTGTTCTAGAAACAAAATGTAACATCTCACTGTTTCACAACAACGGAAAACCACGATGAACAACTCAGGGAAATACCTTACATGGGCAGGGCTCTCCGTTGTGGGAGCCTTTGCCCTGGGCTATATCGCCCTCAACCGGGGGGAGCAGATCAACGCGCTGTGGATCGTTGTCGCCTCCGTCTGCATTTATCTGATCGCGTATCGTTTTTATGGCCGCTATATCGCGAAGAACGTCTTAGGCGTTGACGCGACGCGCATGACGCCCGCGGTCCGTCATAACGACGGGCTGGACTACGTTCCGACCGACAAAAAAGTGCTGTTCGGTCACCACTTTGCGGCGATTGCCGGGGCTGGCCCGCTGGTGGGGCCGGTGCTGGCGGCGCAGATGGGCTACCTGCCGGGGATGATCTGGATCCTCGCCGGCGTGGTGCTGGCGGGCGCGGTGCAGGACTTTATGGTGCTGTTCGTCTCCACCCGCCGCGACGGGCGTTCGCTGGGCGAGCTGGTGAAAGAGGAGATGGGGGCAACGGCCGGGGTGATTGCGCTGGTGGCGACCTTTATGATCATGGTGATCATCCTCGCGGTGCTGGCAATGATCGTGGTGAAAGCGCTGACCCACAGCCCGTGGGGGACGTACACCGTTGCCTTCACCATTCCGCTGGCGCTGTTTATGGGGATCTACATCCGCTATCTGCGTCCGGGCCGCATTGGTGAAGTGTCGGTGATTGGCCTGGTGTTTCTCGTGTTCGCCATTATCTCCGGCGGCTGGGTAGCGGAAAGCCCGACCTGGGCACCGTTCTTTGACTTTACCGGCGTACAGCTGACCTGGATGCTGGTGGGCTACGGCTTTGTGGCGGCGGTGCTGCCGGTGTGGCTCCTGCTGGCTCCGCGCGACTACCTCTCCACCTTCCTGAAAATCGGCACCATCGTCGGGCTGGCGATCGGCATTCTGATTATGCGTCCGACCCTGACCATGCCTGCGCTGACCAAATTCATCGACGGCACCGGCCCGGTCTGGACCGGCAACCTGTTCCCGTTCCTGTTTATCACCATCGCCTGCGGTGCGGTGTCGGGCTTCCACGCGCTGATTGCCTCGGGCACCACGCCGAAGATGCTGGCGAATGAAAATCAGGCCTGCCTGATTGGCTACGGCGGCATGCTGATGGAGTCTTTCGTTGCCATCATGGCGCTGGTCTCCGCCTGCATCATCGACCCGGGCGTCTACTTCGCGATGAACAGCCCGATGGCGGTGCTGGCACCTGCCGGCACCGCTGACGTCGTCGCGTCTGCCGCGCAGGTCGTGAGTGGATGGGGCTTTGCGATTACGCCAGACACGTTAACCAGCATTGCGAATGAGGTGGGCGAGCAGTCGATCATATCCCGCGCGGGCGGGGCGCCGACGCTTGCGGTGGGCATGGCCTACATTCTCCATGGCGCGCTGGGCGGGCTGATGGACGTGTCGTTCTGGTATCACTTCGCCATTCTGTTTGAAGCGCTGTTTATCCTGACGGCGGTGGATGCGGGCACCCGCGCGGCGCGCTTTATGCTGCAGGATCTGCTGGGCGTGATCTCCCCGAACCTGAAGCGTACCGATTCGCTCCCGGCTAACCTGCTGGCAACGGCGCTGTGCGTGCTGGCGTGGGGCTATTTCCTGCATCAGGGCGTGGTGGATCCGCTGGGTGGGATTAACACCCTGTGGCCGCTGTTCGGTATTGCCAACCAGATGCTGGCAGGCATGGCGCTGATGCTCTGCGCGGTGGTGCTGTTCAAGATGAAGCGCCAGCGCTACGCGTGGGTGGCGCTGGTGCCAACGGCGTGGCTGCTGATTTGTACCCTGACGGCGGGCTGGCAGAAGGCCTTCAGCCCGGACAACAAGGTGGGCTTCCTGGCGATTGCCAACAAGTTCCAGGCGATGATCGACAGCGGCAAGATCCCGGCGCAGTATACGGAATCACAGCTGTCGCAGCTGGTGTTTAACAACCGTCTGGACGCCGGGCTGACCATCTTCTTTATGGTGGTGGTCGTGGTGCTGGCGTTGTATTCTCTCAAAACCGCGCTGGCGGCGTTGAAAGTTGACAAGCCAACGGCAAAAGAGACGCCTTACGAGCCAATGCCTGAAAACCTGGAAGAGATTGTCACCCAGGCCAAAGGGGCACATTAACCTGTGTGCCGGGTGGCGCTAGCGCTTACCCGGCCTACATTTCTGTGAGACCAGAATTATGTTCGACACCCTTTCCAAAGCAGGTAAGTACCTGGGCCAGGCCGCCAAAATGATGATTGGCGTGCCGGACTACGACAACTACGTCGAGCATATGCGGGTTAACCATCCGGACCAGGCGCCAATGACGTACGAAGAATTTTTCCGCGATCGTCAGGACGCGCGCTACGGCGGCAAGGGCGGGGCGAAGTGCTGTTAACCCTCTTTCGGTAAATAGAGGCTCATCTGCTCCTGCTTACAGCCGTATATGGCCGCCAGTTTTTCGCGGGTGCGCTTTTGCGGACGGGAGTCCAGCGCCTCTAGCTGTGACACGGCAGACTGGCTGATGCCGAGTTTCTCCGCCACCTCCTGCTGGGACATGCCGCGCAGGATGCGCCATGCGGCCTGCAGGCTGACGTTCTGCCAGGTCATGATGCTGCACACTTCTCCGGGCAATTCCACGTCATCCAGACTATCGTGTTCGACCTCAATATCCTCAAGATCGTCATCGGTTTCGTCGTCAATTTCTGCCATCTGTAAGAGCATACGAAAATATTCGTGATAGGGAATAACGACGTACTGCGTTTTCCCGTTATCGTCCTTGATTAGCTGTACAGCCATAGTTGGCACTCTCCTCATGCAGGTAAGTCGTTGAAGTTCTGCGCTTGACGGCCAAAACATAACAGTGGTTATCGGGATCGCCCCGAAGCGTATAGATGATGCGGTAATCGCCAACGCGTAGCCGGAAATGATCTTCTGTCGCCGATATTTTTTTGATATCGGGCCGGGGAGCTGAACGGTCATCCAGCTCGGCAAGCTTTACCTCAATGCGTCGCTGATACCGCTCTTCAATCTTTGAAAACGCCTTCTTTGCACCATTGGACCAGACAATCTTCATCCGTACCTCCACTGTACGCCCACACAAAATATAAGGAAATAATAAGACTATTAGATAAATTCCGAATTTCTTATGGGGGACTGTAGACTCGACAAACAGCGGAAAAAAGGGGCAAAACGCAAACCGTCGAAGCGGCTCGAAAAGGCCTCTGCCGAACGACAGAGGCTTGCACAATATCTGCGATCAGGCGTTCAACCCGCCGTCCACATCCAGCCCCGTACCGGAGATCTGCCCGGCGGCCGGGCTTGCCAGGAACGTCACCGCCGCCGCAACGTCTTCTGGCTGGCCGTAATGACCGATGGCAATCATCTGGCGCTGTGCTTCCGCCTGCTCCCCGTCCTCCGGGTTCATATCGCTGTTTGTCGGTCCAGGGTGAACAAGGTTAACGGTGATGCCGCGCGGACCTAAATCGCGCGCCAGGCCACGGGTGAGGGAGTTAAGGGCAGACTTCGTCATTGAGTAGACGGCAATGCCGGGCTGCGCCACGCGGTTAGCCAGACAGCTGCCGATGTTGATAATGCGCCCGCCGTCGGACATATGCACCAGCGCTTCCTGAATGGCGATGACCACCCCACGAATATTGACGTTGATAAGGGCGTCAATGTCCGCCAGCGTCATGGACTCCAGCGGGCCGCCGCGAGCGATCCCGGCGTTGTTGACCAGAATGTCCAGCCCGCCGAGGGAGCGCGCTGCATGGGTGACGGCATCCTGAATGGCCTGCGCGCTGGCGCTGTCGGCCTGCACCGCTTCACCGTGCCGCCCAAGAGCCTTTATTTCATCGGCAACCGCCTGGGCTTTGTCGGCAGATTTTTCATACGTAATAACCACGTCGGCACCGGCGCGCGCCAGCGACAGCGCGATAGCGCGACCCAACCCACGGCTGGCGCCGGTAACCAGCGCCTTCTTACCTGTTAAATCGATCTGCATGATGACCTCGTTGCGAGAGTGGTGAGAATCATCATTAGGTATAGACGGTCGGGGCGGTTAACGGCTGAAGTATTCCACCTTCTCAAACGCCGCGCGCAGAACGTCAGGCGTTAACGTCACCGGCAGATAATGAATCGACTCGACCGGGCGCAGGGTGTGGGCAATGACCTTATCCAGTTCGTCGCGGTTATGGATGTCAACGTCCAGCGCGCGAAGCGTGGTCGGCAGGTTAAAACGCCGATACGCCGAGACCAGCTGGCCCAGCACGTTGTCCTGGCCGAGGAGGGCGCTTTGCACCAGAATGCCGTAGGCCACCTTGGTACCGTGGAGGTATTTTTCCGTCTGCGGCAGCACGGTTAAGCCGTTATGCACCGCATGCGCCGCCGCCACGCGCGTATAGCGTTCGCCCAGCCCGCCGACCATCCCGCCGCCGGCAATAATGGCATCCACCACGTCCCTGAACGCCTGGGTTTGTTCGCCGCGCTGCTGGTCAGCCAGCGCTTCCTCGCTGTGCTCCAGCAGCACGTCGCGGATCGCCAGCGCGCCGTTAATGCCCAGACGCACGGTCAGCGGCAGGTTTTCAGGCTGCGGCGCGAGCACCACCGCTTCGTACCACTTCGCCAGCGTATCGCCAATCCCCGCCAGCAGATACTCAGCCGGCGCGTTGAGGATGATTTGCGGCTCCACCAGCACCAGGAAGTTAGCGTCGTCGAAGATCTCAAACTGCAGCGCCTGACCGGCATCGTTGTACCAGACGGAGAGCGGCGTCCACGCCGCACAGGTGGCAGCGACGGTAGGGATACCCACGAACGGCACGCCTAAACGACGCGCCACGGCTTTCACCGTATCCATCACCGCGCCGCCGCCAACGCCAATGACCACGCTCGCACCGCTGCCGGCTTCGTTAACCAGGTGAGTGACGTCGCGCTCGCTGCAGTGGCCCTTAAACAGCAGGTGCTTCGCCCCCGGCGCGTTAAAGCTCTCCGGCAGGAAAGGGCGCGCGCCTTCGATAGCACGCTCGCCGTAGATCCAGACCGCGCGGGAAAGCTGTTCCGGGGTAAAGAAATTATCCAGCTGCGCAAGGCTTCCGGGGTGAGAGAAGTAGTTCGCCGGGCCAGGCACGACGCGGATATCGGTGTTGCTCATGGTGTTGTCCTTTTTTAGCAAGCGCTAACCCGATGTTATGTCTGGACATCCGGATGGCTAATAATATTTCGCTTTATCTTATGCCTTTTCCGTCGTTGTCAGTCAACCGGAGCTGTGAAAAATTCGATAAATCAGAAGAGTAATGAAGGATTTACGCGGATGGTTTCCAGTCGCCTTGAAATGCGCGGTATCAGCCTGGCCTTTTCCGGCTTTCAGGCGCTGTCGCGCGTGAATTTCACCTTAACCGGCGGAACCGTTCATGCGCTGACCGGCGCCAACGGCGCGGGAAAATCGACCCTGATGGCGGTGCTGTGCGGCACGCACAACCACTATGAGGGTGAGATCAGCATTAACAACCAGCCGGTGACGATCCGCGAACCGCTTGATGCCAAACGGCTGGGGATCCACCTCGTACAGCAGGAGGTGGACGTAGCGCTGATCCCGGGGTTGAGCATCGCCGAGAACATCATGCTCGACCAGCTGGCGCAGCCGGGGCATCGCTTCAACTGGCGCGCGACCCGCCAGCAGGCAAGACAGGCGCTGGCGCAGCTGGATGTCTCTCTGGACGTACGCCGTTCCATCGACAGCTGTTCGCTGGCCGAAAAGCAGCAGATTTTGCTGGCACGCGCCTTGTCCCACCACTGCCGTTTTTTGATTCTTGATGAACCCACCGCGCCGCTGGATGCGCACGAGAGTGAGCGCCTGTTTGCCGTGGTAAGGCGCTTGAAGCAGCAGGGCATCGGGGTGGTGTTTATCTCGCATCGCATTCACGAGCTGAAGGCCATCTGCGACACCCTGACGGTGCTGCGCGACGGCAAGCTGATTGAGTCCGGCCCGATGGCGGACCTCAGCGGCGAAGCCATCGTCGAGAAGATGCTCGGCCACGTGCTGAGCGATATCTATCCGCCCGCACGACCGCCGCACGGCGGCGAAACGCTGCTGCGCGTGGAGGGCCTGCACGACGACGCGCTGCTGAAAGATATTTCCCTGCACCTGCGCAAAGGTGAAATTCTCGGCATCGCCGGGCTGGCGGGCGCGGGTAAAACCGAGCTCTGCAAGGCGCTGTTTGGCGCCAGCAGAAGCCGCGTGGCGCGCGGTGAGCTGAATCATCAGCCCTGGAAACCGCGTGACCCGGCGGATTCCGTGCTGCGCGGGCTGGCGCTGGTGCCGGAGGAGCGGCGCAAAGAGGGGATCTTTATCGATGAGCCGGTGAGCATGAACCTTGCCGTATGCGCCGATAACAGCTTTTCGCGCTGGAGCCTGTTCGGCCATCGTCAGGCGTGGCGCTGGGCGGAAGAGGTAATAGCCCGCGTTGGCGTTCGGGCGCGCGGGCCGGGGCAGGTGCTGCGCCGTCTGTCCGGGGGGAACCAGCAGAAGGTCGCCATCGGCAAATGGCTGCGCAATGACGCCAGCGTGCTCATATTCGACGAGCCGACCAAGGGCGTGGACGTGAAGGCCAAAACCGATCTGTTCCAGCTGATTGACGGCCTGGCGCGCGAGGGCAAAGGGGTCATTTACGCCTCCGGCGAATTTGCCGAGCTGGTGGGGCTGTGCGACCGCATCTGCGTGCTGTGGGACGGGCGCATCGTGGCGGAAATCGCCGGGGCCGAGGCCCGTGAAGAGACACTACTTTATTATTCAACCGGAGGAACGGCGCCGTGAGCAAGGCCCTTTCAGTGAACGCGGCGGCGTCTGGCCGTCAGCAGATTTTTGATTTTCTCTACAAGTGGGGCATGTTGCTGACCGTCGTCGCGCTGGTGGCCGTTTTTGGCCTGGCGTCGGACAACTTCCTCGACCCGAACAACATCATCAATATCCTGCGCTCGATCGCCATCGTGACGGTGATAGCGATTGGCGTGTCGATTTCCCTGACCATCGGCGGGTTCGATCTCTCCGTGGGGTCAACGGCGTCGCTGGCGAACGCGCTGGTGATTTCGCTTTTTGTCTGGCACGGCTTCGGTACCACCGAGTCGATTCTGATCACCCTCGCGCTCTGTACGCTGGTGGGGCTGTTTAACGCTTTTCTGATCGTCATCCTGCGTATTCCCGACATGCTCGCGACGCTTGCCAGCCTGTTTGTGATCCAGGGCGTGGCGATGACCTACAGCTACGGCGGGTCGATTACCGAAAACATGGTGCTGCCGAGCGGCGACATGGCGGAAGGCGCTATTCCGGCGGCGTTCAGCCTGCTGGGGCAGGTGCCAACCATCGTCATCATCATGCTGGTGGTGACGATTCTGGCCCAGCTTGGGCTATCGCTGACGACCCACGGTCGTCGGATGTACGCCATTGGCGGTAACCCGGAAGCGGCGCGCCTCTCCGGCATTCGGACCACGCGCTACAAGGTGGCGGCCTACGTGATTGCCTCTCTGCTGGCGGGCCTGGGCGGGATTTTGCTGGCGTCGCGCATTGGTTCGTCGCAGGTGAATGCGGGCGGCGGATACCTGATGGACGCGGTAGCCGCGGCCTGGATCGGCTTCTCGCTGGCCGGGTCCGGCAAGCCAAACGCGCTGGGGACGCTGGTCGGGGCGGTCATTCTTGGCGTGCTGTCGAACGGGCTGGTGATGCTCTCGGTGCCGTATTACGCCATGGACATTATAAAAGGGCTGGTGCTCGCGGTAGCGCTGGCGATTACCTACATACAAAAACGCTGACAACACAACGGGATAAAAAATGAAAAAGATTGCACTCTCTTTGGTGGCACTTGGGTTGCTCACGGCTCTGCCAGGCTTCGCGGCTACGCCCGCGCCGCTTCCGGCTGCCATTGCGAACCATGACGGCCCGATCCGCATTGCGGTGATCCGCAACCTTGGCTCAGACGACAACACCACGCAGTTTATTGCCGGGGCAATTCAGGAAGGGAAGAAGCTCGGCTTTAAGGTCAGCACCTTTTTAAGCAACGGGGACGATGCCAAATTCCAGGACTTCGTGAACCAGGCGATCAGCCAGAAATATGACGGGATTATTCTCTCCCAGGGGCGCGATCCGTACTCCACCGCGCTGGTGAAGAAAGCGGTGGATGCCGGGATCAAAGTCTCGGTATTTGATACCGCCGTTAACGGTGAGATCCCGGGCGTGACCGTGACCCAGCAGGACGATGCCTCCCTGACCAACCTCTCTTTCGGCCAGCTGGCGAAAGACTTCAACGGCAAAGCCAATATCGTCAAGCTGTGGGTGGCCGGCTTCCCGCCGATGGAACGTCGTCAGACCGCGTATAAAGAGCTGCAAAAGCAGTATCCGGACATCAAAGAGCTGGAGTCTATCGGCGCGGTATCGTCTGACGTGCAGGGCGATACCGCCAACAAGGTGGGCGCGATCCTGGCGAAATACCCGAAAGGCAAAATTGACGCCATCTGGGGCACCTGGGATGCCTTCAGCCAGGGGGCCTATAAGGCGCTGAAAGAGAACGGCCGCACCGAGATCAAACTCTACAGCATTGACATCTCCAACCAGGATCTGCAGCTGATGCGCGAGCCGGGCAGCCCGTGGAAGGTGAGCGTGGCGGTGGATCCGAAGCTGATTGGTGCGACCAACGTGCGTCTGGTGGCGAACAAGATTGCCGGGGAAGCGACGCCGGCAACCTATGACTTCAAAGCGGCCGCGATCCCGCAGGCGCTGCTGACCGCCCAGCCGGGCGCGGTGAACGTAGCGTCGCTGGGGAAAATCATTCCGGGCTGGGGCCAGACGGAAGATTTTATCGCCCCGTGGTTTGCGACGCTGGAAGCCAGGTCAAAATAATGCCCGGTGGCGCTGCGCTTACCGGGCCTACGGTTTGGTAGGCCCGGTAAGGCGCAGCCGCCACCCGGCGAAAGGAGTATAAGGTGTCTCAGTTACCCACCCCTGAATACAGCCGCAATATGCGGCTGATTGGCCATAGCGACCAGGGCGGTCGTCCGGACGGCGTGCAGCTGATGGTGCATCGCGGTTTTGCCTATATCGGCCATATGGTGTCGCAGGGCTTTTCGATTGTCGACGTGCGAGACCCGAAGAATCCGAAAGCGGCGGGCTACGTGCCCGCGCCGCCCGGCACCTGGAACGTGCACCTGCAGGCGCATGACGACCTGCTACTGGTAATCAACGCCCGGGATCTTTTTGCCGATGCCCGCTTTGCCGACGAGAAGGTCTACTACACCCGCCAGGTAGGGGAGACCGTCAGCGACGTGCAGGGCAAAGGCTGGAGCGCGGGCTTGCGGGTGTTTGATATCTCCACGCCGGATAAGCCGCGCGAAATCGGCTTTCTGTCGCTGAGCGGCATTGGTATTCACCGCATATGGTACGTCGGCGGGCGCTGGGCGTACGTCTCGGCGCTGATCGACGGTTTTACCGACTACATCTTTCTGACCATCGACCTGGCCGATCCGCGCAGGCCCGAAGTGGCGGGGCGCTGGTGGTTGCCGGGCATGAACCAGGCCGAAGGCGAGCAGCCAGACTGGCCGGAAGGGAAACGCTACGCGCTGCACCATGCGATTATCGCCGGCGATACGGCGTACGGCAGCTGGCGCGACGGCGGGCTGACGCTGCTGGACGTGAAAGACCGCGCGCAGCCGAAGCTGATTAGCCATCGCAACTGGAGCCCGCCGTTTGGCGGCGGGACGCACACCGCGCTGCCGCTGCCGGACCGCTCCCTGCTGGTGGTGCTGGACGAAGCGGTGCTGGATAACCAGGAAGACGGCGAAAAGCTGATCTGGCTGTTTGATATCCGCGAGCCGGCGAACCCGGTGAGTATTTCTACCTTCCCGCAGCCGGATGAAATCGACTACGTGGCGAAAGGGGCGCATTTCGGGCCGCATAACCTGCATGAGAACCGGCCGGGGAGCTTTGTCAGCTCAACGCTGATTTTTGCCACGTACCAGAATGCAGGCGTGCGCGCGTACGACATTTCCAATCCGTATCGTCCTGTGGAAACCGGCGCGCTGGTGCCGGCCGCGCCTGAGAGAATGATGGACACGCGGCCCAATCGCCCGCAGGTGATTCAGTCGTGCGACGTGTTTGTGGATGCGCAGGGAATTATTTACAGCACGGATTATAACGGCGGGTTGTCGGTCATTGAGTATCTGGGGTGAGTTTTTGCCGGGTGGCGGCTACGCCTTACCTGGCCTACATTCGAATCGTAGGCCCGGTAAGCGCAGCGCCACCGGGCACAAAGCCGGCACTCAACTGTACTGACGCACCCTTGCCACCAGCTCTTCCGCGCTGTCGATTCGGTCGGCAATGACAATCAGCGCCTTGCCGAGCGTAATAGCGTGGCGCAGGCATTCGTGGCGCATGGCGTCGTCCGCAATGGTGTCGATATCCGCCACGTGAGAAAGCCCCACGCTGCGGCGAATCAGCTCGGTGCCGCAGAAGCCGATGGCATCATGCCAGACTTTTTTCAGAAACGCGGAGGCATAGCCCGGAGCGCCCAGCGCCGCATCGCGCGTTTTCTCGTGTGCCAGCGCCTGGAAGCGTTCCGCGAAGGTATTCCACAGTTCCTGAATATCGCTCAGGCGCTGCTCGCGTGCGGCGGCGGCATCGCGAATGCCCAGATGCCCCGGCAGGCCGCAGAAATTGAGCAGCAGGTTGCCGATGGCGGTGCCCACGTCAAAGCCAATCGGGCCGAAGTAGCCAAATTCGGCGTCGATGGCCTTCAGGCTGCCTTCCGCCACGAAAATCGATCCGCTGTGGATGTCCCCGTGCAGGAGCGCTTCGGCGTGCGAGAAGAAGCGATGCTTCAGGGAGGCCACGGCAATCTTCAGCTGGGCGTCGTCGCGCAGGGCGGCAACATCGTTTTCGAGCTCGGCCGGGTAGCTGTTGCGCTCGTGGATCTGGTAAGGATCGTTAAAGAACAGATCTTCGGTGATCTCGCACATCTCCGGGTTAATGAATTTCGCCACCTGCGCTTTTTTCTCGTGCGGGTGCAGGTAGAAATCGCTGGTGTGGAACAGCGCGTGCGCGAGGTATTCCCCCAGCTGGCGCGCGGCCAGCGGGTAGTGATTATTTTTAATCAGCTCCCCGCGCCAGATCAGGTGGCTGGAGAGATCTTCCATCACCATTACCGCCAGTTCCGGGTCAAAGTGGTGAATTTTCACGGTGTGCTGCGGGCTGTGCCGGTAATGCTCGACCAGGGTTTGTGCCTCCAGGCGGGCGCGATCCAGCGTCAGCGGCCAGGACTCCCCGACGCAGCGCACGTAGGGCAGCGCCTGCTTGACGATAATGCGGCTCACGCCCGTGCTGTCGAATATTTTAAACACCAGATTGAGGTTACCGTCGCCCACCTCCTGCGCCTCTACCAGCGATGAAGGATCGTCAAGGCCGCCGAACTGCTTTGCATACTCCACGGCGTCCTGGGCGGTAAAGGTACGGTATTGCGACATGGCCTGTTCCTCACGGGTTTGCTAATAAAGACATGTAGACGTCTATACATCTGGATTTCATCCTGACACAATGTGCTACAACAACGCAACAGGGAATTAACGACATGCAGACATTACAGACGACCAGCCTGCGGGTGACGGATAATCAGCTCTTTATTCTCGACCAGCAGGCCCTTCCGCAGGATAAACGCTGGCTGGACGCCTCTACGGTAGAGGCGCTGGTGGGGCATATTCACGCCCTGCGGGTGCGCGGCGCGCCGCTGATTGGTCTCTCTGCAAGCCTGCTGCTGGCGCTGCTGGCGGAAAGCGGCATAAGCCGCGACGAGCTGACCGTGGCGCTGAATACCCTCCGCGCGTCGCGCCCCACGGCCGTGAATCTGATGAACAACCTTGACCGAATGAAGCAGGCGCTGTGGCAGGAAGACTTTGTGCCGGCGCTGGTGGCTGAGGCGCTGCGCCTGGTTGACGAAGATAAACAGCTCTGCGACGCGATTGCGAAAGCCGGTAGCGCGCTGGTCAAACCCGGCAGCCGTCTGCTGACCCACTGCAATACCGGCGGGTTGGCAACCGCGGGCGTCGGCACCGCGCTCGGCGTCATTGCCCGTGCGCATCAGGAAGGTAATGTTAGCAGCGTCTGGGTCGATGAAACCCGTCCGCTGCTGCAGGGAGGCAGGCTGACCGCATGGGAACTCGGCGAGCTGGGCGTGCCGTATCAGCTCATCACCGATTCCATGGCCGCCAGCCTGATGGCGAAAGGGCAGGTCGACGCCGTGTGGGTCGGGGCAGACCGTATCGCCGCCAACGGCGATGTGGCAAATAAAATTGGTACCTACTCGCTGGCGGTGCTGGCGAAATTCCACGGTATTCCGTTCTACGTCGCCGCGCCGCATACCACGCTCGACCCGGCCTGCCCGAACGGGGATGCGATCCCCATCGAGCAGCGTGCCGCCAGCGAAGTCACGGGCGTGGCGGGGAGCTTTGGCGCGGTGCAGTGGGCGCCGGAAAACGCCCAGGTCTATAACCCGGCCTTTGACGTTACGCCTGCCTCGCTGATTAGTGGCTGGGTGCTGGATACGGGTGTGGTCACGCCGGAAGCGGTGGCAAACGGGAAATTCGCCTGAGTCCGGCTATCCTTTAAGGGGTTCCCTTAAGAGGACAATATCGTGACGCTCGATCCTGAAACTGACTTAAAACTGGAGCGCGTGGTGGATGCCCCGCGCGACCTGCTGTGGCTGTGCTGGACTACGCCGGAACATATCAAAAATTTCTTCATTCCTGCACCCCATAAGGTGACCGAGTGCGATCTCGATCTCCGCGTGGGCGGGCGGTTCAACACCGTGTTTGAGGTGGACGGTCAGCGGATGGATAACCGCGGTGTCTTCCTGGAAATCGATCCCGGTAAAAAGCTGGTCTTTACCGATGGTTATACCGAAGGCTGGAAACCGGCCGAGAAGCCGTTTATGACGGCGATTTTATTGCTGGAAGACGTCGGGGAGGGGAAAACCCGCTATACGGCGATAGCGCGCCATCCGACCAGGGACATCCGCGAGCAGCATGAACAGATGGGCTTCCACGAAGGTTGGGGCATTGTACTGGATCAGCTGGTGGGGTATGTGAAGGGATTGAAGCGTTGAAGATCGAGCGGCCTGATGCCCTCACCCCAGCCCTCTCCCATAGGGAGAGGGAGAAAAGATTATGCCAATCGCGGATACGCATCCGCGATCGCATCGCCGGTAAACTGCGCCACCCAGCCTTCCGGGTTGTCGAAAATACGAATCGCCGTAAAGTTCGGCTCTGAACCCATATCAAACCAGTGCGGCGTGCCCGCGGGCACGGAAATCAGGTCGTTTTTCTCGCACAGAACCTGATACACCTCATCGCCAATGTGCAGGCAGAACAGCCCGGCGCCTTCAACGAAGAAGCGCACTTCATCTTCGCCGTGGGTGTGCTCGTTCAGGAACTTCGCGCGCAGCGCGTCTTTCTGCGGGTTGTCGGCGCGAAGGCTAATCACGTCCCAGCTCTGGTACCCTTTTTCCGCCACCAGCTTATCGATCGCATGCTGATAGGCTTCGATCACCACCTCAGGCGCAGGATCCTGGCCTAAATCCCGATCGGCCGCCCAGCGTTCAAAACGCACGCCCCTGGCGTTGAGCTGTTGGGCAATTTCGTCCGCGTCGGTGCTGTGCCACTGATGCTTGCTGGCGTCTTTATCAGAGTAAATCGTTAGTGCGCTCATGAAGGGATCTGCTCCGGATTAATCTCGTCAAACTGGTGGATCTGATGGTGGTGGCTTGCACCGTCATCATCACCGCGAATCAGCTGCAGGGTGCGAAAACCTGCCTGTTCAGCGGCGTCCAGTTCCTGATGAATATCCGACAGGAACAGGATCTGCGACGGGGCAATGCCCGTTTGCGCCGCAATGTTCTGATAAGACTGCACTTCGCGCTTGGCGCCGATGTGGGTATCAAAATAGCCGCTGAACAGATGAGTAATATCACCTTCGTCGCTGTAGCCAAATAACAGTTTCTGCGCAGCAACGGAGCCAGAGGAATAAACATAGAGATCAATGCCTTGCGCTTTCCATTTTTCCAGCGCAGGCAGCACGTCCGGGTAAAGGTGGCCGGTAAAGTCGCCGTTGACGTAGCCGTCCTGCCAGATAATTCCCTGAAGGGCCTTCAGCGCCGTCGACTTACGGTCTTCATCCATAAAGGTGAACAGCGTAGTGATAAGGTCGCTTACGCTGCCGTGCGGAGCGTCAATTTCATCACGCAGGTTGTCCAGAATGGATTTGACCGGCTCGGCGTACTGCTGGGCGGTCACGAACGCCGCCAGCCGCTCACGCGCGTAGGGGAACAAAACATCGTGGACAAAACGGATATCGCTGGTGGTCCCTTCAATATCCGTCACAATGGCGCGAATCATACTCTCTCCAGTTGTCGTAAACGCATTTCGCATTCAAATAGGAATTCTAGTCCTTCCAGATGACGGCGGGCTTCGGCCACGTCGCGTCCCCAGCAGGTTAAGCCATGACCGCGCAGAAGAAAACCATAATTAAGCGGCCGTTCCTGCGCGTAATGGGCGATTCGCGAGGCGAGGGCGTCAATATCCTGGTCGTTATCAAACACAGGGATTGCCACCGTATCCTGATGCGTGGTCTGCCCGGTGAGGGATTTTTGCATCTCGAAGCCGCTGATGTTCAGTTCGGCCTCTTTCACCAGACGCGATAACACCGTCGCGTTCACCGTGTGAACGTGCAGGACGGCGTTGGCCTCCGGGAACAGACGATAGATAAGGGTGTGCAGCCCGGTCTCCGCCGAGGGCCTGCGGCCAGACGGCGCCCGGTTGGTGGCGATCTCGACCTGCAGAAAATCGTCCGTTGTCAGGCTGCCTTTGTCTTTGCCGGATTCGCTGAGCCAGCATAGGCGTTCGTCCTGACGCACCGACATGTTGCCGCCGGTGGCGGGAGCCCAGCCTTTGGCGCCAATCCAGCGGCAGGCGTCGACCAGATGCGTGAGTTGCAGGTTGTCTGTCATTTTCCTTTTACCCTCTCGGCCAGGAATATTCATATTGTTTAGACGTCTAAGCGTCTTGATTGCCAAAGACTAACATCGTGTTATAGTGGCAGCAACATAAGTATTACAAGCAGGCACAACACAATGAGCAATAACGCATTGATTCCGCAGAGCAAACTTCCTAATCTCGGTACGACCATCTTTACGCAGATGAGCGCCCTGGCGCAGCAACACAATGCGATTAACCTCTCGCAGGGGTTCCCGGATTTTGACGGGCCGTCATATCTGCAGGAGCGCCTGGCGTACCACGTTGCCCAAGGGGCGAATCAGTATGCGCCGATGACCGGCGTGCAGGCGCTGCGGGAAGCCATTGCGGACAAAACGGCGGAGCTCTATGGCCATAAGCCTGATGCGAACACCGACATCACGGTGACGGCCGGGGCAACCGAAGCGCTGTATGCCGCCATCACCGCGCTGGTGCGTGCGGGCGATGAGGTCATTTGTTTTGATCCGAGCTACGACAGCTACGCGCCTGCCATCGAACTTTCCGGCGGCGTGGTGAAGCGCGTGGCGCTCCAGCCACCGCATTTCCGCCCTGACTGGCAGGCGTTTGCCGCGCTGCTGAGCGATAAAACCCGTCTGGTGATCCTGAACACGCCGCACAATCCGTCCGCTACGGTATGGCAGAAAGCCGATTTCGCCGCGCTGTGGCAGGCCATCGCCGAACGTGAAATCTATGTTCTGAGCGACGAAGTGTACGAGCACATCTGCTTTGCTGAGGAAGGGCACGCCAGCGTGCTGGCCCATCCGCAGCTTCGCGAGCGCGCAATTGCCGTGTCGTCATTCGGTAAGACTTACCATATGACCGGCTGGAAAGTGGGCTATAGCGTGGCGCCGGCCGCCATTAGCGCGGAGCTGCGCAAAGTGCACCAGTACCTGACCTTTGCCGTGAATACGCCGGCACAGCTGGCGCTGGCGGACATGCTGCGTGCGGAACCTGAGCACTATCGCGAGCTGCCGCGTTTCTACCGTGAAAGACGAGACCTGTTTGTGTCTGCGCTGAGTCAAAGCCGTCTGGAGATTTTGCCTTCGGAAGGGACCTACTTCCTGCTGGCAGACTACAGCGCCATTTCCGATCTGGATGACGTCAGCTTCTGCCAGTGGTTGACCAAAGAGGTGGGCGTTGCGGCGATCCCGCTATCCGTCTTTTGCGCCGATCCCTTCCCGCATAAGCTGATTCGCCTCTGCTTTGCGAAACAGGAATCGACGCTGCTGGCGGCGGCAGAGCGTCTTAACACGCTCTGATTATTTCACCGTCCAGGCTTCGGAGTAACGACGGTCTGCAAAGAGTTCCAGCAGACCGTTGATCTGCTTGAGCCGCAGAACCTCGTCCTGGTCCATGCCCAGCTCCTTGCCGATTTTCTCGTCATCCCAGCCAAGCTGAACCAGCTCGCGGACGATATCGGACATCGCGTTAATCTGGTGTCGACCTCGCGCCCGGTTATGGCGGATGGTCGCCGCCATCCGGTCGCCTTTTTTCTGCCGCGCTTTACGCAGGCAGGTGACCGGCAGGTAGCCTTTCAGCTGACGCTTTAATACCGCCCGGTTTGAACCAATTTCGTGGCGATGAAAGCCGTCGACGATTTCATAATGCCGAGCATCGCTTTCCGTGACCACGATGGGCTGCGTGAAGCCGTCCATCTCCAGCGATTTACAGAGCAACCGTTTTTCCGGCGGTGCGACGTTATTCGGGTTGTAATCGTTAGCGGTAATCTCGTCCTGTTTGATCCACAGCACGCAGTCGACGGGCTGCTCGCGAAAAGGGCTGTTTTCATGGATGGCCTGGCGAAAGGCGTTGATGGCTTCAATGCGTTTGTCTTCGGGAAGAGACTGAAGATAGCGCGCCATTTCTTTAATCAATCGTTGCTGCATAAGATCCCCCATTCCTTGCGTTTTGACTTTATCCGTTCGCTGTAGCGTTGATAGTGCTTTGGTTTGTTAGGACTGAATGAAAGGGCACGACACCAGTAGTCATTATTGAGTAATACCTTGCACACGCGTCGCCAGGACGGAATATCTTTTGCCCCAATATCGCCCTCCTGGGTGTCGGGAATATCGGCCATGCCTCTCTTCTGATACCAGTGCAAATAGATCGCGATTTTATTGCGGTAATGCTCCGCCGTGGTCTGCGGCATGCTGTCGAGCAGCAGCATGGCGTACTCGCGCCAGCTGAGCGCGTCGGGTTTAAGGATTTTACGGTGGCCATAAAAGTGATTGTCCTGGCCCGCGTAAACTCCCCCGCTGTGCACGCCACTTACCCGCTCGCACATCGCCGCCCAGCGTTCGGGCTCGACAACATGATAGAGCCATAATCCCTGACGCTGTTCCGGGCCAAAGGGCTCACAGATGCGCATATAGCGCGGTGGAACGCCTGCCTGGAACATCAGGTCGTAAAGGGGGTTGTAACATCCACCCGTTTTAGCAAACCATGTCCAGATATCGGCGGTTTTCCAGTCGTAAAGCGGATAGATGTACCAGGCGTGGCCGCCCGGGGCGACGCTGGTCCAGGGCTTGTCATCGGCAAAGCGGCGCTTACGCGCGTTAGCGATAGTCAAAAAACGATTGTAGGATTCATCGGCGCGAATGCCGACCATCACGGCCGCCGGACGGCTTTTGGCAAACCACTCTGAAAACGCGCGAACAAAGGCTTCAAACGTCATGCCAGGCTGGTAGAAATCGAAGTAATCAGGATTGGTAATGGCGCCTGCGGGCGGCTGGCGCACCCATTGCTTCCCTGGCTCCCAGCATTGCCATTCGGGGTGAAACTGCGTAAGACCATTTTGCGTGGTGAACGGTAGCGCAACCCACCAATATTGCTCGATGACATCAGCGTATTGCGCGATCATGTTATTTACGTGCTGAATGGTATAAGTGAACTGCACTTCCCAGTCGATAAAGAGCAGATGGATCTTCTTTCCCATTTTTCGGGCCTGTCGGGCCGTCAAATGCAGCATTATGGTTGAATCCTTCCCGCCTGAAAATGAAACACAAACCCTGGGTAGATTCTCAAGCGTCCATGTAATGCGGTCTTTCGCGGCCTCAAGCACATTTTGATTAAGCGGATACTTATACATTGACATAGCCAAACTCCTCCCTGGATATAAATACCGGATGGGTGTCAATAATAGAGAGAGGATAATAGTAGTGAAAAATAAGGGCAGGTAAATGAAAAAGAAAAATGTTTTTATTATCTATAAATGGGGGTTATCTTTTAACGTGGCTAACAGGGCTGAGAGAAACACAGCCCTTTATCTTTATTTTTCCGCAATTTGCTCAATAAAGGTCGAGAAAACCGAGCTGTTAAGCGCAGAGCGGTTATAGATCATAAATACATCCAAAGGCGGAAGCGTAAAAGGCGCATCTAATTTTTTTAATCTCAGCACGTCTTTGTATTTTTCATACAGGACTTCTGGCACATAGCCGATTAAATGTGAGGCGCTGATCATGGCGAGAATGGTGAATATGGAGTCACAGCGAAAACCGATGTTTTTTTCTGCGTGCACTTTTGCCGCCATAGACTGATAGTTCTTCACGCCGGGTTCATCGCTGAGGAATATCGTAAATTTCTCCTCCTGCAGCTCCTCCATTGTGGCCGTCTCCTTCATGCGCGGATGATCCTGACTGCATACCAGCAGCATGGAATAGGTCGCGTATGGGACACAAATCATAGAACGGTTGTTAACCGGCGCCATAGAGAAAATAAGATCCGCTTTACGGTACGCCAGCAGGTCTTCGGCGGAATTAGCCGTCAGCAGCATATCGTGAAGTTCTATCTGATAATTATGATTTCTCATCAATAGCTTAAGCGGTGAAAGCAAATTTTCCGTCGTCAGGATCTGCGGGCTGTAAACGACAAAATTCTTCTGTAGCGCAGACGCATTCATGATGTTAATCGTCTGCTCAAGCTGATTGAGGTTTTGCTCAAGATGATGATGAAGATTGACCCCCACCGTGGTGGGGGTAATGCCTTTTCCCGAACGGATAAAGAGGGGGTCGCTGAGCTGGTTACGCAGCCGCTGCAAAGATTGACTGACCGCCGACGGTGTAATGTAGAGCGTTTCTGCTGCCTTACTGATGCTCAGGTGCTGGTAGATACATTCGAATATGACCAGCAGGTTGAGATCGAATTTTTTGAGGTCGTAAAGATTTGCCATGTTTCATCCTGAGTGCGCTGCGGTGCGTTATCACATCACTGATAACTATAGAACTAAGTTAACTATTTACCATCCATGATAGTTAACTAACTTAATTGTTATTGAAAACCAACTTAATATATCACGAACATAGATTAATGAAATAGAACTTCAATAATCATTAAGATATTTTTATCTTTAAAAGAGAAAATAAAATTGAATAAAAGTAGTGTGAATTATATATCGACAGGAAATCATCACTCGTTTTTATTTAATCCTCGGTTGCGATGACGACTTCGCAACCTGCACCGTTTGGTAAAACCTATCACAGCCATAGATAAGATTGCCCCTTGCATCCATTGCCCTGCGCCGGCACGGGTGTTGTAATCAGGAGGCTGTTACGGCCTTGATATAAAGGTAAGTAGAGCGCAACGCAACGCCGGTAGCATTATCGGCACTGAAAGTTCCTGTGGAAAGTTCAGGTATCAGGGCCGCCCACCAGGGCGGCCTTTTTACTTTCGGGCTTTTGTTTATTCAGTTCACCACGTTGTCTTGTTCAGGTTGTAAGGTTTGGCTGATTGATTTGATAAAGCATACGCATTAGCCCCGATGAGCAAAGTTGGTTACCTTACATCTCAACGAAAACACGGAGGAAGTACAGATGTCTTTGATTAATACCAAAATTAAACCTTTCAAAAACCAGGCGTTCAAAAACGGTGAGTTCATTGAAGTCACTGAGAAAGATACCGAAGGCCGCTGGAGCGTGTTCTTCTTCTATCCTGCTGACTTCACCTTCGTTTGCCCGACTGAACTGGGTGACGTGGCAGACCACTACGACGAACTGCAGAAGCTGGGCGTAGACGTTTACTCTGTGTCTACCGATACCCACTTCACGCACAAAGCATGGCACAGCAGCTCTGAAACCATCGCCAAAATCAAATACGCGATGATCGGTGACCCGACTGGCGCCCTGACCCGTAACTTCGACAACATGCGTGAAGATGAAGGCCTGGCAGACCGCGCGACCTTCGTCGTTGACCCGCAGGGCATTATCCAGGCTATCGAAGTTACCGCTGAAGGTATCGGCCGTGATGCTTCTGACCTGCTGCGTAAGGTGAAAGCGGCTCAGTACGTAGCGTCTCACCCAGGCGAAGTGTGCCCGGCGAAATGGAAAGAAGGCGAAGCGACGCTGGCTCCATCCCTGGACCTGGTCGGTAAGATCTAAGTCTGTAAAGCCTGGCGGCGCTGCGCTTGCACAGGCCTACAGTATCGTAGGCCGGGTAAACGAAGTGCCACCCGGCAATCAATGGGCGCCCCCCGCGCCCATTTCATTCCAGCACCATGATGCAAGTTGCATTCAGGCCGCCCGTATAAGGCAGCTTGCATGATGACGTTTTAAGAGAGGGAAGAACAATGCTCGACACTACGATGAAAACCCAGCTCAAGGCATACCTTGAGAAACTGACCAAACCCGTTGAGCTGATTGCCACGCTGGACGACAGCGCGAAATCGGCAGAGATCAAGGAACTGCTGGCAGAGATCGCTGAACTGTCACCGAAGGTGACGTTTAAAGAAGATGATACGCTGGCAGTCCGCAAGCCTTCTTTCCTGATAACTAACCCAGGCTCTGACCAGGGGCCGCGCTTTGCCGGTTCGCCGCTGGGACACGAATTTACCTCGCTGGTGCTGGCGCTGCTGTGGACCGGCGGTCATCCGTCGAAAGAGGCGCAGGCGCTGCTGGAGCAGATCCGCGATATCGACGGCGATTTTGAGTTTGAAACCTATTATTCACTCTCCTGCCACAACTGCCCGGACGTGGTGCAGGCGCTGAACCTGATGTCGGTTCTGAACCCGCGCATCAAGCACACGGCGATTGACGGTGGTACCTTCCAGAATGAAATCACCGATCGCAACGTGATGGGCGTTCCGGCGGTTTACATGAACGGTAAAGAGTTTGGCCAGGGCCGTATGACCCTGACGGAAATCGTGGCCAAAGTGGACACCGGCGCTGAAAAACGTGCCGCAGAAGAGCTGAACAAGCGTGATGCGTATGATGTCCTGATTGTCGGTTCTGGCCCGGCGGGTGCGGCGGCAGCGGTTTACTCTGCGCGTAAAGGGATCCGCACCGGCCTGATGGGCGAACGTTTTGGCGGCCAGGTGCTCGATACCGTGGACATCGAAAACTATATCTCTGTACCGAAAACCGAGGGCCAGAAGCTGGCCGGCGCGCTGAAGGCGCACGTCAGCGATTACGACGTGGATGTGATCGACAGCCAGAGCGCCAGCAGGCTGGTTCCGGCAGCGGTCGAGGGTGGTTTACACCAGATTGAAACCGCCTCCGGCGCGGTGCTGAAAGCGCGCAGCATTATCATTGCCACCGGCGCGAAATGGCGCAACATGAACGTCCCGGGTGAAGATCAATATCGCACCAAAGGCGTGACCTACTGTCCGCACTGCGACGGCCCGCTGTTCAAAGGTAAACGCGTGGCGGTGATCGGCGGCGGCAACTCCGGCGTGGAAGCGGCTATCGACCTCGCGGGTATCGTTGAACACGTGACCCTGCTGGAGTTCGCACCAGAGATGAAGGCCGACCAGGTTCTGCAGGATAAAGTGCGCAGCCTGAAAAACGTCGACATCGTACTGAACGCGCAGACCACGGAAGTGAAGGGCGACGGCAGCAAAGTGACGGGTCTGGAATACCGCGACCGCGTGAG
This sequence comes from Enterobacter sp. FW301-JW81, assembly GCF_058788735.1. Taxonomy (NCBI): domain Bacteria; kingdom Pseudomonadati; phylum Pseudomonadota; class Gammaproteobacteria; order Enterobacterales; family Enterobacteriaceae; genus Enterobacter; species Enterobacter sp. FW301-JW81. The sequence goes on from NZ_JBYTBA010000005.1 coordinate 367,678, forward strand.
TGGCGACGTTCACAGCGTTCAGCTTTCGGGGATCTTCGTACAGATTGGCCTGCTGCCCAACACCACCTGGCTGGAAGGGGCGATTGAGCGCAACCGCATGGGCGAAATCATCATCGATGCGAAATGCGAGACCAGCGTGAAGGGCGTGTTTGCCGCCGGCGACTGTACCACCGTGCCGTACAAACAGATCATCATTGCCACTGGCGAAGGTGCGAAGGCGTCTCTGAGTTCGTTTGACTACCTGATCCGCACCAAAACCGCATAATAAAAGAAAGTAAGACTGCACCTGCAATAGCGAGAGGCCACCGAAAGGTGGCCTCTTTTTTTATCTTACGACCATCACCGGTATGTGGGTGTGGCGGATCACGCTGGAGGCGTTAGACCCAAGCAGATGGGTGGTAATGGAAGGGTTGCGCGAACCGATGACCACCACGTCTGCTTTCAGCTCGTTCGCCAGTTCATTTACCGCGTCGCGTACGCTTCCAAACCTGACGTGCGTTTTAATGCGCGAAGGGTCGATGCTGAAATGGCTGACCATGGTTTGCAGGCGCGTTTCCGCTTCGTGCTGCAAATGCTCCTCGAAGCGACGCACGTCGGCGGCAAAGCGGTGAAGGCTCAGGCTGGCGGAACCCGGCAGCACGTGCAATAGATGGATGACGCCGTCCTGTTGCGCCAGGAACTCCGCATGGCGTACGGCCTTGTCGCTCAGCTCCATCTCAAAAACATCAACCGGCATAATGATTCTCTGATACATACCCGTTTCTCCTTGTTTATAAACGCTGAACTCATTCAACCACAAAATACAAATGGTTTCTGTAAGCGCCCCGGCAGTTTTCTTATCTTGCCAGGATAAATCTCAAAAGACCCGTATTCCCGGGCAGGCCTTCAGGGGTAGCTACCCTTATACACTTACCTGGAACCTTTCGGAGGTCGCATGAAAGCACTTACGTATCACGGTCCGCACCATGTTCGCGTTGAGAATGTCCCCGACCCCATCATAGAACAGCCCGACGATATCATTCTGCGCGTCACGGCCACGGCTATCTGCGGCTCCGATTTGCATCTCTATCGCGGGAAGATCCCGAAGGTGCAGCACGGCGACATTTTTGGCCATGAGTTTATGGGAGAAATCGTTGAGTGCGGTGCCGGGGTGAAGAATTTGCAAAAAGGCGATCGCGTGGTGATCCCCTTTGTTATCGCCTGCGGGGACTGTTTTTTTTGCCGCCTGCAGCAGTACGCGGCCTGTGAAAATACCAACGCCGGGCAGGGCGCGGCGCTGAATAAAAAGCAAATCCCCGCGCCGGCCGCGCTGTTTGGCTATAGCCATCTCTACGGCGGCGTGCCGGGGGGACAGGCGGAATACGTTCGCGTGCCAAAAGGTAACGTCGGACCGTTTAAGGTCCCGCAGCTTCTTTCTGACGATAAGGCGCTGTTCCTGTCCGATATTTTGCCTACGGCCTGGCAGGCGGCAAAAAATGCGCAGATTCAAAAAGGCTCAAGCGTAGCCGTGTTCGGCGCCGGGCCGGTGGGGCTACTGACCATTGCCTGCGCGCGGCTGTTAGGGGCTGAGCAAATCTTTGTTATCGATCACCACCCGTACCGGCTGCAATTTGCCGAGGCGCGTTACGGGGCGATACCCATCAACTTTGATGACGACGACGACGCAGCGGAAAAAATCATCGGGCAGACTGCAGGCCAGCGCGGCGTTGATGCCGTGATCGATGCGGTAGGGTTCGAAGCGAAAGGCAGCACCACGGAAACGATCCTCAGCAACCTGAAAATTGAAGGCAGCAGCGGCAAAGCGTTGCGTCAGTGCATTGCTGCCGTGCGGCGCGGCGGGGTGGTCAGCGTACCCGGCGTGTACGCCGGGTTTATTCATGGCTTCCTGTTTGGCGATGCTTTTGATAAGGGGCTGACGTTTAAGATGGGCCAGACGCACGTCCACGCCTGGCTGGGTGAGCTGCTACCGCTTATCGAAAAAGGGCTGCTTACGCCAGAAGAGATCGTGACCCACTATCTCCCCCTTGCGGATGCGGAACGCGCCTATAAAATTTTCGAAAAACGGGAGGAGGAGTGCCGGAAGGTCATTCTGGTTCCTGGCGCAGAAACGCCTGAGGCCGCAGAGCAAAAAGTGAAGGGCCTGGTCAATGCTTTCCCGGGTGGCGTTGCGTGAGAAAACCCGCTTACCAGTGGCGTTCAAGGTAGAGTACGGCCGTGACGATAATCGCCACAAAAATCAGAAAAATGAGAGTGATAGCCAGTATTTCACTCATGACCGTCCCCGCGGCACCAAAACAGATTAAGCGTGGATTAAGGCCTTTTCGCGCGATATAGGAAAATGGGGTGAATTTGCGGAAAGAGGATGCGGCTGCATCCTCTGTGCAAAGCGGGGGCGCTTGTTCAGAAGAGGTTAACGCAGGTAATCGCCCGCGGCTTCTGGCTGGTACAGCAGCGCCAGCACTTCCAGATGGGTAGAGGTGCCGCCCGGCAATTCCCAGTGGATGGTATCGCCCGTGCGCAGCCCCAGCAGTGCGGCACCCACAGGAGCAAGGACAGAAAGCTGTGCGCTGCTATCCGTCATCTGCGACGGGTAAACCAGCGTGCGGGTCAGCTCTTCACCGGTGGTCAGGTTGCGGAATTTTACCTGACTGTTCATGGTGACCACGTCATGCGGCATTGACTCAGGGGTGCACATCTGCGCCCGGTCAAGCTCTTCATTCAGGGCGTCGGCCACCGGAAGTGAGGCAAACTCTGCTTTTTCTAACAGCCTGTCGATACGTTCTGCGTCGAGCTCATTGATGATAATTGTAGGTCTGGACATTTTTACTCCATGTCGTTAATGCTGCGTGTCACGCAGAAACCAATCCAAAAGAAAACCCTCGCCGTCTGGCAGCGAGGGTTTAACTCTCCCGATGATACTGGCTGAGCGCGCAAGTTTGAAGTGATGAAGGTCACATTCATGGTCCATATGAATTTTCGCTGAAATTTATTCAGTCTGCATTCCCGGCGGATTGCGTTACGCTGAACGTCCTGAACCCGGGCGTTGCCCACCAACGAGAGAGAACTATGTATTTCTACCAACCGTCTCAGGGACACGGCCTGCCGCATGACCCGCTGAACGCCATTATTGGTCCACGTCCGATCGGCTGGATCTCCTCATGCGATAGTGCCGGTCAGCTGAATCTCGCACCGTACAGCTTTTTTAACTGCTTTAACTATCGTCCGCCGATCATCGGTTTTTCCAGCAACGGCTGGAAGGACAGCGTGCGTAATATTACCGAGACAAAAGAGTTTGTCTGGAACCTGGCGACGCGCGACCTCGCCCAGGCCATGAACCAAACCTCTGCAATGCTTCCCCACGATCGGGATGAATTTAGCTTTGCCGGGTTAACGCCAGTGGCCAGCCAGCTGGTTAACGCGCCCCGCGTCGCAGAAAGCCCGGTGAACTTTGAGTGCCGCCTGTCGCAGTGCATTCAGCTGACCGGAGCCGACGGTACGCCGGTGGATACGTGGCTGGTGTTGGGGGAAGTGGTCGGTATTCATATTGCCGAAACGCTGCTGGAAGAGGGGATATACCAGACGGCGAAAGCGCAGCCCATCCTGCGTGCGGGTGGGCCGACGGCTTACTATGGCATCAGTGATGAAAACCGGTTTGATATGGTACGCCCGGGCGCGGGTCAGTAACCGGCTTTATCAATCACGAACTGTTTTCCGCAGTTACCCGGATGTGGCTGCGGTGCAAACGACGTCGCTGAAAGCGGGTTATTAATAGTGTCTGCCTTCAGCGAAATCTGCATCTCGGTCAGATACGCCGGATTGCCGTTGCAGGTAAGCTTGAACGCTTTGACATTTTCCTTGCCCCAGGTTTTGGCTACGGCACTGTCAAAGTCGCTGCGACTGACGGTTTTTCCGTAGTTATCGGCGAGGAATTTGCCCACCGCACTGGTTTTAACTTCCTGATTCATCCGCACCATCGTGCCGAAATAGGCGTCGGGATCAAAACCAAAGCAGACGCCATGTTTGGCATATTCGTAACGTTCCAGGCAGGAATTCCCCCCCGCGCCCGGCATCACGTCGTTGAGCTTTGCGGCACCGGAGAGCGAGAGCCCGGTTTCGGCGGCAGCACATTTGCGGCTGGCCTTCACTTCCGGCATGTTCGGGATGGGACGCGTGGCACAGCCAAAGCGCATCCACCGACGTTCATCCACGCCGCGCGAGGCAATAGACTTCGGCAGGCCTGGCCATAGTCCGTGCACGGTCAGAAAATCGGCTTTGTTTTCGGCCTCTTTTTGCAGGCGACACTCGTCAGGTTCATTGCGGTTGCGCTCGACCATGCTCTGACAAAAACCGGTTTGCCAGGACAGTGCCAGAACATAGCGATCGAAATCGCCATACTGCGTTGCCTTGAGCGGTTCGGCCTGGGCGGAGAAGACACAGAGTGCAAGCGCCATGGCGCCAGATGGGATAACGATATCCTTCCTGAACATATGATTTCCTGATCGAATGAGCACGATTAATTTCTGGAGGTTATTAAAGCACAAAAAGCGCCCGCAGGCGCTTTTTGGATATCAGTAATTTAGCTTAGGCTGCGCCGGGAACCAGCACTTCCGTGGCGATAATCACGATAATCAGCCCAACAAGAACCGGCACTGAGGTGCGTTTTACCACTTCGAACGGTGAGATTTTCGCCATCCCGGCAACGGCGACGACCACACCCGATACCGGCGAAATGGTACGACCCAGGTTTGAGGCCTGCAGCATGGGAATGGAGAGGTACGCCGGGTTAATACCGGAGGAGTGGGCCAGTTTTGGGATCATCTCCACGAATGCGTAGAACGGCGCATTACCGGAGCCGGTGGTCATGGCCGCCAGCATGGTGAGCACCACCAGAACCAGCATCAGGATAATACTGGCCGAGCCGAACGAGGTGGCAATGGAGATCAGACTCTGGATAAAGCCGATTGTGCTGAGACCCTGAGCAAAGACGCCTGCTGCCACCAGCAGCATCACCACGCCCGCGAAGGCATCCGCCATCCCGCGGTACGCCACTTCCAGACCCGTGAACACTTTTTGCGTGTTAAAGCCGCGCACAAATTCCAGCACGGCGGCCAGCAGCATACAGATGACCAGAATGGTGATGATGTGCAGCTGCGGGCCCCATTTGCCGTCAAAAATCAGCACCCCGATAATCGGCGTGAACGGCAGAATGGCGTAGAGCGCGGGAGCGGTTGTGGTGATTTCACTCACGTCCATCATTTCATGGCTGATGTTTTCTTTCTTATCGAGATAGCGCTGCCAGAAGAAATGCGCGATGCCCATCCCTACAATGGCAACAATCGAGATCGGCAGCGTGGTTTTAAAGGCGAAGTCGATGAGTGACATCTCCGCAGCCTTGGCTGCCAGCACAACGTCGCCAGAGGTCGGGGAGAGAATAATGGCTGCCGGAGACGCGCAAATTGCCGCTGCCGCACCACGGCTGATACCGACGTTCACCATGACCGGGAACAGCGTGGCCATGAGCAGCACGCCGAGGCCGGTTGCTGACGACACGGCCAGAGACATCAGGCAGGCGAGGAAATAGGCGGCGACCATCAGCAGATACGGCGAGTTGATGTACTGCAGGGGTTTCGAGGCAAGCTTAACTACCATGTCGTTGGCGCCGATATGGGTCATGTAGGCCGCAAAACCGCACAGCATCATGATCATCATACCCAGGTCGCCACCGCGGCTCATGAGCAATATTTTAATGTATTCAACAATATCAGTGGCGGTATAACCGGTGCTGGTAGCGCTGGCAGGTAATACCTGATGCCCCATTATTGCGCTGATAATCAGCAGTGTTAACCCGCCAACAAATAATACGCCCGTGGCCGAGTAGCCTTTAATGATGTAGCGTGCGACACCGACAATGACGACGACTCCAATAAGGAGTTCGATTAACGTAAGCATGATTTCCCCTGTATCTTTGCTGCACTGGAGCACAAAAAATCAATAAAAAAAGAAGGATGAAATGTGCCCAATAAATGGACCGTTCTTGCTGATTAAAATCAATAAACAGACGACTAGAGAACAGAACAATGGTGTTTTTGCCATGATCCAGACATTTATGTCATGCGAGCCTTGACCAGCAGAAATAGCGCAACATGTCTTTACAATGATAACAGATTGTTAATGTTTTGTGTAATTGGGCATGTTACTGATAAAGAAGGTTAAAGTGGTAAAAGGCACACCCTGTATGTGCTTATTCAGATTTGCTGCCAGGATTTATTAAGAATATTCCAGAAAAGAGAGTGAATAATTAGGAATAGCGCCGATGTCGTTAAGCTTTGATTCAACTATTTTATGGTAAACTTTGCCTCGAATACTAAGAATGGTAATTGCATTGTGATCGTACGTAATACATTTTTCTCTATTTTGTTGTTTATTTTTGGGCAGTTAACGTTTTCTTCTGTTGCACAGGCAGGAGACAACGCGACGGATAAAGGCTGGTTCTCAACCTTTACTGATAATGTTTCCCAAACCTGGACGGCTCCTGAACATTATGACCTCTATGTTCCGGCGATAACGTGGCATGCGCGTTTTGCTTATGACAAAGAGAAAACAGATAAATACAACGAGCGTCCCTGGGGGGCGGGTTTTGGCCAGTCGCGCTGGGATGAAAAGGGAAACTGGCATGGCATCTATCTGATGGCCTTTAAAGACTCGTTTAATAAATGGGAACCGATTGGGGGGTACGGCTGGGAGAAAACCTGGCGACCGCTAGCGGACGAGAACTTCCACGTCGGTTTAGGCTACACCGCCGGGGTCACTGCACGTGACAACTGGAACTACATTCCGATTCCGGTGCTGCTGCCGCTGGCCTCTATCGGCTACGGTCCTGCAACGTTCCAGATGACCTATATCCCGGGGACCTATAACAACGGTAACGTTTACTTCGCCTGGATGCGTTTTCAGTTTTAACTGGAAAAACTTTACATGATGGTGAAAAAACGCGCAGTCGTTGATTCATAAACGATAAAAATCTGCCAGAGAAAATTAACGCGACTTTAGTCACTTTTTATCAAAGATCCGCTGGACAAAAGGTTCCACAATTGATGTACTGGTAACCGACACAGCATTTGTGTCGTTTTTTAATGTAAAGGTAATTTTGATGTCTAAGATTAAAGGTAACGTTAAGTGGTTTAATGAGTCCAAAGGATTCGGTTTCATTACTCCTGAAGATGGCAGCAAAGACGTGTTCGTACACTTCTCTGCAATCCAGTCTAATGGTTTCAAAACTCTGGCTGAAGGTCAGCGTGTAGAGTTCGAAATCACTAACGGTGCCAAAGGCCCTTCTGCTGCTAACGTAATCGCTCTGTAATTCAGACGCGTCAGCAAGAATTTCAAAACCCGCTCACTGAGCGGGTTTTTTTCGTTTTGAATCAGCCAAGCAGATACATTTTCAGGAAGCTGGCAACGATCAGCACGCTCAACAACACCATTCCTGCGCTCATCAGACTCTGTTTCATTCTGTCACCCTCGTTCAGTACTGCATTCAGAGTGACAGAGAAAAATTAAGCCAACATTAACGTCCCGTCCGTTAATGTGTACTTGCCGTAGAAAACAGCCAGAATGCGATCCCCGTCATCGCAAAGGAACCGAGCATGTTAATCGCGATATTCACCAGCGCCCAGCCGATACGGCCTTCCTGAAAGAGAAACACCACTTCGGCAGAGAACGTGGAGAAGGTGGTTAACCCGCCGCAGAAACCTGTTGTAATCAAGATCTTCCACATGGGGTCGATGTGCGTCATTCGGTTAAACCAGGCCAGGCCCATGCCAATGATAAAGGCACCAATCAGGTTTGCAGCAAGCGTTCCCATTGGAATCGCCTGATGCAGGGGATTAAACCGCATACTTAGAAACCATCGCGCAACGCTACCCGTTCCCCCACCAATAAAAACGGCTAAAAGTAGTTGTAACACGCTTAATACCTGCTATTTGATTGTTAGAGTAGCGAGTTTAACGCCGATTATGATGAGGGGACAAATATGTACGTAGCGGTAGGGCAATTTGCGGTCACGCCTGACTGGCATGAGAACGCAAGCAAATGCGTCAATCTGATGATGCAGGCCCGGCAGAAGGGCGCGTCGCTGTTAGTTCTCCCCGAAGCGCTGCTGGCCAGGGATGATAATGATCCGGATCTGTCGGTGAAGTCGGCACAGCCATTGGACGGCGGGTTTTTACAGCAATTACTGGCCGAGAGCGTCGGCAACGAGATGACAACTATTTTTACGGTGCATGTTCCCTCCACGCCGGATCGTGCGGTGAATACGCTCGTGGTGATTCGCGGCGGGATAATAGTTGCACGTTACGCCAAGCTACATCTCTATGACGCGTTTAGCATTCAGGAATCGCGACGCGTTGACCCCGGAGACCGTGTTCCGCCGCTGCTGGAGATTGACGGGTTTAAGGTTGGGTTGATGACCTGCTACGACCTGCGTTTTCCGGAGCTGGCGCTTCACCTGGCGCTACAGGGGGCAGACGTGCTGGTCTTGCCTGCCGCGTGGGTCAAAGGACCGTTAAAAGAGCACCACTGGTCAACGCTGCTTGCGGCGCGCGCGCTGGATACGACCTGTTATGTCGTTGCCGCAGGAGAGTGTGGTACTAAAAACATCGGGCAAAGCAGGGTGGTTGATCCGCTGGGTGTGACGATTGCCGCCGCCGCGGAAGCACCGGTTTTGCTGATGGCGGAGATAAACTTAGATAGAATTGCGCTTGCCCGTGAGCAATTACCCGTTCTTCGCAATCGTCGATTTGCGCCACCGCAATTATTGTGACGTTTTTTTCAACAATGCTTGATTCACCTTGTTACAGATTGCTATTGTGTGCACGCGCTAAATGACCGTTAATACAATCAGGTTTTGGCGCTGAATGCAGCCTGTTTTAAGTAAAGAAGGTATCTATGGGTGAGATTAGTATTACCAAACTGCTGGTGGTTGCCGCACTGGTCGTCCTGCTGTTTGGTACCAAGAAGTTACGCACGCTGGGTGGTGACCTGGGCGCGGCCATTAAAGGCTTTAAGAAAGCGATGAACGACGATGATGCGGCTGCGAAGAAAAGCGCCGAGGATGACGTCCCGGCAGACAAGCTTTCCCACAAAGAGTGACGGCAATGCCTGAGGGCTTGCGAAAAAAAACCGGCTCATGAGGCCGGTTTTTTTGTATTACTGTAAATGAATATTACAGCATTATTTAACTTCTTCGCCTTTTGCCTGCATATCGGCATGGTATGAGGAGCGAACAAATGGGCCGCATGCTGCGTGGGTAAAGCCCATCGCCAGCGCTTCGGCTTTCATTTCATCAAACTCGTCCGGGCTCACGTAGCGCTGTACCGGCAGGTGGTGGCGGCTTGGCTGCAGATACTGTCCCAGGGTCAGCATGGTCACACCGTGGCGGCGAAGATCGCGCATCACCTCGATGATTTCCTCATTGGTTTCACCCAGACCCACCATCAGACCTGATTTGGTCGGGATATGCGGATGCGCTTCTTTGAAACGCTCCAGCAGCTTCAGAGACCAGTTATAATCTGCACCCGGACGCACCTGGCGATAAATACGCGGCACGTTCTCCAGGTTGTGGTTAAACACGTCTGGCGGTGTAGCGGTCAGGATGTCCAGCGCACGGTCCATACGGCCGCGGAAGTCTGGAACCAGCGTCTCAATTTTAATGTTTGGGCTTTTCTCGCGAATGGCCGTAATGCAATCAGCAAAATGCTGAGCACCACCATCACGCAGATCGTCACGGTCAACGGACGTGATAACCACGTAACGCAGCGCCATGTCAGCGATGGTCTGCGCCAGTTTTTGGGGTTCGTTAGCATCGGGTGCAACTGGACGGCCATGAGCTACATCGCAGAACGGGCAGCGGCGGGTACAGATGGCACCCAGAATCATAAACGTCGCGGTACCGTGGTTGAAACATTCAGCAAGGTTCGGGCAAGAAGCTTCTTCACAGACGGAGTGGAGGCCGTTTTTGCGCATCGCCGCTTTGATCCCCTGGATACGCGAAGAGTCTGCCGGAAGTTTGATTTTCATCCATTCCGGTTTTCTTAACAGCGCCTCGCGCTCTGTAGCCACGTTTTTAACCGGGATAAGGGCCATTTTATCGGCATCGCGGTATTTAACACCGCGTTCCATCACAATGGGTTTACTCATAGCGTGCGTGTTCCAGTTGCGAATATCGAAGGAAAGCGTTTCAATTCAAGGGAATGTTGTATTTATCAACTATTTTTGAACGAACGACAGGCAGTATATCATTGAAACGGTCGTTAAAGCAGCCTGCCACGTCGCCAATTTGTAAAATAGTTGTTGTTTTGTGCCTTTTGCCCTGCATAGCGCAGGGGCTTGTGCTGGCTTAAGCTGTCAGAAGGCCTGGCGGATAATGCGGATGACGTTTTCAAGTACCGGATCGCGCAAACTCAGTTTGTTGTAATGCAGTGAAATCTCGATAGATTCCGCATTAAGCTGCCCGAGTGGGATGCTTTCCAGCGGCCAGCATTTACGCAGCAGGTTATACAGGCGTGCCGGCATGATGCACAGCATATCGCTGCTGCCGATCAGGGATGCAGTGGTGAACATATTGTAACTGCTGAAGCTGATCTGACGCTCTGGGAAAATTTCATCAATACGCTGGCGCAGAGCATGATTAGACTGCCCCTCAGTGATGAAAGAAGAGTGGTCGTAGTTGCGCAGGTTTTCGAGGGTTAACGGCTCGCTGAGCGCGGGATGCTGCTGGCGGCACACCAGAACCAGGTTATCCGCATAGAGCACATTTTGCCCCAGCGCTCTGGCGCTGAAGTTACCGCTTTCAATAATCAGGTCCGTCTGGAACTGGGCAAGCTGAATATCCGGTTCGCTGAGCGGCACGTTGCGAAGCAGGAGCTGTGGCGCATGCTCTTTCACGGCCTGGAAGATTGCAGGCATCACCAGTACACCCACAGAAGGCGAACAGCCGATGGTGATGGTTCTCTGCTTATCGTAGCTGCCGGTTAAATCCAGAGCGCCCAGAATCGACTCCAGTCCCTGGCTGATGAACTCATGGAGGTGCGTAGCGTAAGCCGTCGGCGTTACACCCTGGCCCTTACGGATAAATAACGGGTCGGGGAATATAGCGCGTAGCTTTTGAATTGACTGGCTTATTGCTGATGGCGTGAGATTAAGAATTTTCGCAGCGTTAACGATACCCTTGTGGACATATACTGCCTCAAAAATAGTCAGTAAATTGAGATCAATATTACGTAAAGTCCGAAAAATTTGCGGCTTGTCTTCGCCACCAGAGTCATTCAGGCGTTTGGCTGGTAAATTATTATACTCCACGCTTTCACTCCGTATACATTCACAATATGAATGATAGTTGAATTTATTTATTATGCTTGTAGAGATTCGTAAAGTGTTGGTTTTGTTTCACTTGTTTATCGAAAACAAACAGTTGTGTGATTATCACTCACGTTACTTAGGCCGTGTTTGCCGCGCTTGCGTAAGGCTAAATAATATGTAACGGTAATATTCGGGCGCTTCGAAAATATAGAATCTGGGGTTTATTGTAAAGCGCAAAAGCGGTAAATAAACAGTGGCTCGTCAAATTAGCGAGCCATGTTGTACGATATATTAAGCAGGGATATATTCGTGCGGGGGATTGTTAAGTAGTGCTAACACGTTCTTCAAAAGTACGGGACGAATAGTTTCTGGCGTCGCGGTTTCAACCCAATGGCGCATGTGCGTCATTTCCATGCCGGCGTAGCCGCAGGGGTTTATACGCAGGAAAGGCGCGAGATCCATATTAATATTCAATGCGAGGCCGTGGAAGGAGCAGCCTTTACGAATACGCAGTCCCAGAGAGCAGATCTTCATTTCCCCAACGTAGACGCCCGGCGCATCGGCCCGTGGGTGCGCGTCAATACCGTATTCCGCCAGCGTCTTGACGACGGTTTGTTCCAGTAAGGTAACCAGTTCGCGCACGCCAAGCTTTCTGCGCTTCAGATTAAGCAGGACGTACATTACCTGCTGCCCGGGCCCGTGGTAAGTGACCTGCCCACCGCGATCGCTCTGAATAACCGGGATATCTCCCGTCATCAATAAATGTTCCGCTTTTCCCGCCTGACCCTGCGTAAATACCGGCAGGTGTTCCACCAGCCAGATCTCATCCGGGGTACTGTCATCGCGTGAATCGGTGAAGTCATGCATAGCCTGGGAGACAGGCTCATAAGGTTGCAGCCCGAGGTGACGGACCAGAATTTTATCCTGATACAAAACTGCGTCTCCGAAGACGAGGGACAAAAGGTGTGCGGGAGTATATCACAGCGGGGAGAGGGGTTACCCGGCAAACCGGGTAACCGAAAAGGGACTATAGCACCATACGAACAATTTCGATATTGCCGAGCTCTTCGTACAGCGTCTCAACCTGCTCAATGTGTGTCGCAGTGATGGTAATAGAAACCGAGTGGTAGTTGCCCTTGCTGCTTGGTTTTACTGACGGAGAGTAGTCACCCGGCGCATGGCGCTGTACCACTTCAACCACCTGATCAACCAGCTCAGGTTTCGCCAGACCCATTACTTTGTAGGTAAATGAGGTAGGGAATTCAAGCAGTTCGTTAAGTTTGGTTTTCATGTCAGCTCCGGCGTAACGTCAAAAAGAATAACTCCCACGTCAGGTGGGAGTTATCAGGATACTTAGTATATGGGGATCAAAATCACACTTTCAAGTGTTCAATTTTTAACCAAACCAGTGATGGAACATCAATTTAATGTAATCAATGATTTTGCCGAAGAAATTGCCTTCAGGAATTTCTTGCAGGACAACCAGCGGACGCTGATCGATCGTCTTGCCATCCAGCTGGAAGTTAATGGTGCCCACAACCTGGTTTTTCTGCAGCGGGGCATGCAGCTCGGTGCTGTTCAGGACGTAGCTGGCTTTCAGATCCTTCATACGACCACGAGGAATGGTCAGGTACAGGTCCTTATCAACGCCGAGGGAAGCACGGTCGTTGTCGCCGAACCAGACGGGTTCAGAAGCAAACTCCTTGCCTGCTTTCAGCGGATTCACGGTTTCGAAGAAACGGAAGCCCCAGGTCAGCAGTTTCTTGCTTTCTGTTTCGCGACCTTTAAAGGTACGACCGCCCATCACGGCTGAGATCAGACGCATCTGACCTTCAGTGGCAGATGCCACCAGGTTGTAGCCCGCTTTATCGGTATGGCCAGTTTTGATGCCGTCAACGTTCAGGCTGTTATCCCACAGCAGGCCGTTACGGTTGGTCTGACGAATACCGTTGAAGGTGAACTCTTTCTCTTTATAGATAGAGTACTCATTGGGGACATCGCGGATCAGCGCCTGACCAATCAGGGCCATGTCGCGTGCGGAGCTGTACTGACCGTCTGCATCCAGGCCGTGTACGGTCTGGAAATGGCTGTTTTTCAGGCCCAGCGCGGTCACGTAGCTGTTCATCAGACCCACGAAGGCATCCTGGCTACCCGCAGCGAAATCGGCCATCGCCACGCAGGCATCGTTACCCGACTGCAGGTTGATGCCGCGAATCAGCTGAGAAACAGGAACCTGCATACCCGGCTTCAGGAACATCAGAGAAGAACCTTTGAAGACGGGGTTCCCGGTTGCCCACGCATCGTTACCGATGGTGACCAGATCCGACTCTTTGAATTTACCTGCCTTCATCGCCTGGCCGATAACGTAGCTGGTCATCATTTTGGTCAGGCTGGCCGGGTCACGACGCGCATCGGCATTCTGTTCTGCCAGCACTTTGCCAGAGTTGTAATCGATCAGGATGTAGGATTCCGCATCGATTTGCGGAACGCCAGGGATCATGGTCTTGATATTCAGGTCATCGGCGTGAGCTGCAGAGAGTGCAGCAGCGCAAAGGGCCGCGGTCAGCGCCATGCGCTGCACAAAACGAGCAGAAAAGGTGGTCTTCATGGTCAGAACTACGACATCCGTGATGGAATTAAAAAAAGTGCCTTACTATAGCAAATGCTATTCAGGCAGGCATCCGACTTTAAGCATGAGTTTGTGAATGTGTTTTACACAAACTGACATTTCGGACACCGCCGATTAATTACTTTGCAACAGCGATAAATGACTGAAGCTGAGCTTCATTCTGCAGGCGCTGCTGAAGGGTCGTTGCCTGCGATTTGCTGGCAAACGGCCCCATCTGAATACGCCACACCGCGCCGTTCTGTTCAACGCGTCCTGGTACACCGAACTGCTGGCTCAGACGCTGTTGATACTGTTGGGCCCGCGCCCGATCGCTCACTGCGCCTACCTGGACCACGTAGCTGCCGCTGGCCGCTGCCGGAGCCGCCACCGCCGCACTTTGCGTAGTCGCCGGTGCCGTTACGGGAGCCGGTTGGGTCGCTGGTGCTGTAACAGGAGCAGGGGCTGGCGTAGGCTCGCTGCCTTCAAGCACGCCCGAGGCTAAGGTCGTCGGTGCACCCAGAAAACCGCTGCTCTTTACCGGTGCGCCGGTTGAATCATCGCTTTGCAGGGTGTCATTGCTGATCGGACGGATTTCGCCACCCGGCTGAGACGGTGCTGCCGGAGACGAGGCGCTTCCCATTCCGCCGTCAAGATTTGGACGGTCGGGAAGGGCATAGGTCTGTTTCGCCACCGTCGTACACGCGGTGCCCGGCCCGGAGAGCGAGCCATCCTGCGCTACGATAATCGGGTCAATACGGACTTTGGTATTGTTCGAGGTATTCAGGCGATCGGCGGACGCGCGAGACAGGGAAATCACCCGGTCATTCCCGTACGGGCCGCGGTCGTTGATGCGCACGACGATCATACGGCCGTTCGCCAGGTTGGTGATACGGGCGTAGCTTGGAATCGGCAGCGTTGGGTGTGCCGCAGTCAGCTGCATTGGGTCGAACGCTTCCCCGGAAGCCGTCAGGTTACTGCCAGGCTCGGCATCGTAAATGGCGGCAAAGCCAGCCTGACTGAAACGAGACGGATCCTGAACAATTTTGTAGCTCTTGCCGTCGCGCTCGTAATCCTGATTAGCACTGGCATTCAGCGGTTCATAAACGGGATCGGCGCCGCTGATTTCAACGTTCGGGCCATTACACACCGCAGGCTGCGGCGGCGCGACGGTTGCCTGTTGCTGACCATCATCACTTGTGCAGGCCGCAAGTAAACTTGCCGCAATGCAGATCCCCAGCCACTGCTTACGCATTCCGATCCCCTTATTTTTATACGCTTTTTGACAACATTTTTCTGTGGGTATGGATCGACATCACGATACCAAACCCGGCCATCAACACGATCAGTGCCGAGCCTCCGTAACTCACCAGCGGCAGCGGTACGCCTACCACCGGCAGAATACCACTCACCATACCAATATTTACGAAGACATAAACGAATAAAATCAGCATCAACCCGCCAGCCATGACGCGACCAAAGGTGGTTTGCGCGCGTGCTGCAATCCACAATCCCCGCATGATCAGCAGGACGTACAGTGCCAGCAATATTAAGATGCCCACCAGCCCCAGCTCTTCCGCCAGTACGGCGAAGATAAAGTCTGTGTGGCGTTCCGGTAAAAATTCCAGCTGCGACTGCGTGCCGTGCAGCCAGCCTTTACCGCGCAGGCCGCCGGAGCCAATCGCAATCTTGGACTGAATAATATGATAGCCCGCGCCCAGCGGATCGGTTTCCGGATCGAGCAGCATCATGACGCGCTGGCGCTGGTAATCATGCATCAGGAAGAACCAGAGGATAGGGATGAACGCCGCGATCAGCACTACCGCGATACCAATCAGACGCCAGCTCAGTCCCGACAGGAAAAGGACAAACAGGCCTGAGAGGGCGATAAGGATTGAGGTGCCGAGGTCAGGCTGTGCCGCAACCAGCAGCGTCGGCAGGAATATCAGCACCAGTGCGATGGCGGTATTTTTCAACGACGGCGGACAAACGTCGCGGTTGATAAAGCGAGCCACCATCAATGGAACGGCGATTTTGGCAATTTCCGAGGGCTGAAAGCGGACAATGCCCAGATCCAGCCAGCGCTGCGCCCCTTTTGAAATGGCGCCAAACGCATCTACCGCAACCAGCAAAATAATACAGAAGATGTAGAGATAGGGCGCCCAGCCTTCGTAGACGCGCGGCGGGATCTGCGCCATCACCACCATGATGATCAGACCCATCGCGATCTGGCCGATTTTGCGCTCCATCATGCCGATATCCTGACCGCTGGCACTCCAGATAACCAGAGCGCTGTAAACCAGCAGGGCCAGCAGGATCAGCAGCATGGCTGGGTCGATGTGGATTTTATCCCACAGCGATTTTTTATTTGGATTATCCGTCATGATTATTGGTCCTCCGCCGCAGCGGCGGCCGGGTTTTCAGCCGGCAGTTCGGTGTTGTTATCACCCAGCATAATGTGGTCCAGGATCTGGCGCATGATGGTCCCTACCGCTGGCCCGGCACCGCCGTTCTCCAGAATCATCGCCACCGCGACCTGCGGGTTATCATAAGGGGCAAACGCCGTCATCAGCTTATGGTCACGCAGACGTTCGGCAATGCGGTGTGCGTTATAGGTTTCGTTGGCTTTCAGACCAAACACCTGCGCGGTACCGGATTTCGCGGCCACCTTGTACGGTGCGCCGGTAAAATACTTATGCGCGGTACCGTTCGGGCGGTTTGCCACGCCGTACATACCGTCTTTCGCGATTTCCCAGAAGCCGGAGTGAATGTCACCCACCGGGGCCTCGTGCGGCTGGTTCCACGGCACTTTTTTGCCGTCTTCAACCGTGCTCTGTAGCAGATGAGGCACTTTAACCACGCCGTCATTGATGAGGATCATCATGGCTTTGTTCATCTGAAGCGGCGTTGCCGTCCAGTAGCCCTGGCCGATACCCACCGGAATGGTGTCACCCTGATACCAGGGTTTTTTAAAGCGCTTCAGCTTCCATTCACGCGTTGGCATGTTGCCGGAGCGTTCTTCTGAAAGGTCAATGCCTGTGTAATGTCCGTAGCCGAATTTGCTCATCCACTCTGACAGGCGGTCGATCCCCATGTCATAAGCCACCTGATAGAAGAAGGTATCCGCAGATTCCTCCAGCGATTTGGTGACGTTCAGATGGCCGTGGCCCCATTTTTTCCAGTCACGATAGCGCTTATCTGAACCTGGCAACTGCCACCAGCCCGGGTCAAACAGGCTGGTATTACGGTTGATGACGCCGGCACTCAGTGCCGAGACCGCCACGTACGGTTTAACCGTGGATGCCGGGGGATAAACCCCTTGCGTCGCGCGGTTCACCAGCGGTGTATTGGGGTCATTAAGCAGGCCGGAATAGTCTTTACTGGAGATGCCGTCAACAAAGAGGTTTGGGTCATAGCTTGGCATTGACACCATCGCCAGGATGCCACCGGTACGCGGATCGGTCACCACCACGGCTGCACGGCTGCCCGCCAGTAAGGTTTCAATATACTGCTGCAGTTTCAGATCGAGCGTCAGATAGACGTCGTGCCCGGCCTGAGGCGGCACTTCTTTCAGCTGGCGAATAACGCGGCCACGGTTGTTAACTTCAACCTCTTCATAGCCGGTTTGCCCGTGCAGAACATCTTCGTAATAACGTTCAATCCCCAGCTTACCGATATCGTGCGTTGCCGCGTAGTTGGCCAGCTTGCCGTCTTTATCGAGGCGGTCGACGTCTTTGTCGTTAATCTTGGAAACGTAGCCAATCACATGCGTCAGCGCGGAGCCGTAAGGGTAGTAGCGACGCTTGTAACCCTTCACTTCCACGCCGGGGAAACGGTATTGATTCACCGCAAAACGGGCCACCTGAACTTCCGTCAGGTTGGTTTTTACCGGAATGGAGGTGAAGCGGTGAGAGCGGGCGCGCTCTTTTTTGAAGGCGGCGATATCGTCATCGTTAAGATCGACAACGCTCTTCAGCGCTTCCAGCGTATCCTGAACGTTATCAACTTTTTCCGGCATCATCTCGATTTGATAGATGGTGCGGTTTAACGCAAGCGGAGTGCCGTTACGATCGTAAATAATGCCGCGGCTGGGTGCGATAGGCACCAGCTTAATGCGGTTTTCGTTTGAACGCGTCTGGTAGTCGGTAAAGCGGACAATTTGCAGATTATAAAGGTTGGCGATCAGCACGCCGGTAAGCAGCAAAATCCCCGTAAAGGCGACCAGTGCCCGGCGCACAAACAGCGCGGACTCAGCCGTATAGTCGCGAAAAGAATTCTGTAGTTTCATCCGCTGCTTAATCTACCCTGGTCAGTCATTACTCGCGGTGATAGGGGTGGTTGGTAGTAATGCTCCACGCGCGATACAGGCTTTCCGCTACCAGTACCCGAACGAGCGGGTGGGGAAGCGTCAGCGCGGAGAGAGACCAACTTTGTTCTGCTGCCGCTTTGCAGGCAGGGGATAACCCTTCAGGCCCGCCAATCAACAGACTGACGTCACGGCCATCCTGCTTCCAGCGCTCCAGTTCGTGCGCCAGCTGCGGCGTATCCCAGGGCTTCCCTGGAATATCGAGGGTAACGATGCGGTTTTTGCCTGCGGCAGCCAGCATCAGTTCACCCTCTTTATCGAGAATACGTTTGATATCGGCGTTCTTGCCGCGCTTTCCGGCGGGGATTTCCACCAGTTCGAACGGCATGTCTTTTGGAAAACGACGCAGATATTCAGTAAAACCGGTTTGTACCCAGTCCGGCATTTTGGTGCCGACGGCGACCAGCTGCAACTTCACGCATTAACCCCAGAGTTTTTCCAGCTCATACAGGCGACGACTCTCGTCCTGCATGACATGGACAATCACATCGCCGAGGTCGACAACTACCCAGTCAGCCGTCGCTTCACCTTCAACACCCAGCGGTAACAGCCCTGCTGCACGCGATTCCTGAACCACGTGATCGGCAATCGAAACCACATGACGCGTAGAAGTACCGGTGCAGATGATCATGCAGTCGGTAATACTGGATTTACCCTTAACGTCGATAGCGATGATGTCCTGACCTTTCAGGTCATCAATTTTGTCAATAACAAAATCCTGGAGTGCTTTACCCTGCAAGTTTTCCCCCTGGGGTGAATGAGATTATAAAACGTTGAATTCGTAGCCAGGCAGTATACCTGAACTCACGCCTGTATCGGGACAACTGTCTCCGGCCAGGCTTTTGAAGGCGGGTATCATCCCACCCTCCGCCTGAGATTGCATCGCCATTTTTGTAAAACAATTTCTGTAAAGCAATGATCGGCGGGAAAGTCTGGCAGCGGAGGATAACAGTATGGCTTAACCTGTCAAGGCAGGATAAACAATAAGCCACTTTTTATGCCCTCCGGCTATTCATCTGCGCTTTTCTGATACAAACCGTGCGTATGGATATACTCAAGCACCGCTGCCGGTAGCATATCGTCACACGCTAAACCTTGCTGTAAACGCTCGCGAATGAGTGTTGCAGAGATATCGAACCACGGCGTTTCCGCCAGATAAATCTTCCCGGCAGGCTGATTGTGGAGATCCTCAACGTTATCCGTGAGATGGTCTTCCAGCCACTGCTGGTACTGCTCTTCGCGCATGGTCAGCGGATAGCCCGGACGGCGGCAAACGAGCAGGTGGCTGTTCTCCAGAATGGTTTCATACTGATGCCATGTGGGGAAATTCAGCAGGGAATCCTGACCGATGATAAAGGCCAGCGGCTGGTCTGGTCCTTGTTCGGCTCGCCACTCCTGAAGCGTCTGAGACGTCCAGGAGGGCGTGTCGCGACGCAACTCGCGCTCATCAAGCCTGAAGAGCGGTTTATCTGCGATGGCAAGGGCGAGCATCTCTTTTCGCTGCTCGCTGGTTGCCTCGGGCTGCGGACGATGGGGCGGGACATTATTGGGCATAATGATGACGCGCTGAAGGCCGATCAGATTCGCCAGAATTTCAACCGGCTTCAGATGCCCGTAATGTACCGGGTCGAAGGTGCCGCCATACAAGGCCTGTAAGGAATGCATACTATCCATCAATAAAAACGTCTGCCAGCGCCTTATGGCAAAGCAGTAGAGAAAGGCTTTCCAGCTCTGCCCAGACCGACTGACCATAATCTTGTTTTAACGTGAGCTCAGCGCGCATCAGAAGCTGTACAGCCTGACGAAGCTGTTCATGACTCAGGCGGTTAACGGCCTCGGTGGTCATCGCCCTGCGGTTTTGCCACACACGATGTTTATCAAACAGCGAGCGCAATGGCGTATGGGCAGACTGTCGCTTGAGCGTAACCAGCAGCAGCAGTTCGCGCTGCAGCGTACGCAGCAGAATGACGGGTTCGCTCCCTTCCAGGCGCAGCTGCTGCAGAATATGCAGGGCGCGTTTGCTTTTCGCCGACAGCAGCGCGTCCACCCAGTGGAACGGCGTGAAGTGCGCCGCGTCGTTAACGGCCTGCTCAACGCGCGGTAAGGTCAGCTTGCCGTCCGGCCACAGCAGGGAGAGTCTGTCCAGCGCCTGCGCCAGGGCCAGCAGGTTACCTTCATAGCAGTAGCAGAGCAGTTGATTTGCCGCATCATCCAACTGAAGGTTGTTTTGCTTCGCTCTCGCGGCCACCCACTTAGGCAGATGCGCCTGCTCAGGCGTCTGACAGGTGACCATCACCGCGTGGGTGGCGAGCTGGGTAAACCACGCTGCGTTTTCCTGGGCTTTAGTCAGCTTGTTGCCACGCACAATGAGGAGCAGATCGCTGTGTAACAGGCGGACCAGCGTGGCGAGCTGCTCATTAATGGCCGCGTTAGGACCGTTATCCGGCAGCAGGATTTGAATCGTCTGGCGCGAGGCAAAAAGGCTCATCGCCTGACACAGTGAGAAGAGGGTGTTCCAGTCGGTGTTGTTATCGATCTGGACGGTGTGGTGTTCATCAAAGCCCTGCGCGGCCGCCGCATGTCGCACGGCATCCAGGCTTTCCTGAAGTAATAACGGATCGTTCCCAAGAAGCAGATACGCCGCGCGCAGCCCTTCATTGAGCTGCGCGCGGAGTTGTTCAGGATACAGCCTGATCATCAGTTACCCATGGAGGTAGAAACAGGAGCTGCGTTAGCGTCCGGTTTTTCGATGATGTCAGAGCCTTCTTTCTTAGACGCAGCAACGGTCGGCAGTTTACGGATCAGCTGTTCCGCCGCCTTGTCGTACATTTCGTTGATGATAATCTGCTGTTCGGCATCTTTTGCCAGCGCCGTCTGCGGGTTATCAAAGAACGAACGGTACACTTTTGTACTGATTGGATAAATGTCTTTACCCGGGATCAGCACGGCTGCATTAACCGTCATGACCATTTGATACTCAGCGGTGCGGCCATCCTGGAAGATAGAGGCCGTATCTTTGCCGAGCGTCATCCCCAGAACACGCAGAGACGGAACATCCTGGCGCAGCGTGTCTTTCTCAATCAACTCAACGCCGTTCAGACGAAGCTGATTACGGATTGCCCGGCTGAGAGGACCATTCGGATCCGAAGAGTCAAAGATCATTGTTTTCATCTGAGCAGGCACCGCCGTAGTATTGCGCAGGTGCCAGCCACAGCCAGCGGTGACAAGCACCGCCAGAGATAAGAGTATTGTTGCCAGTTGTCGCACGTTTCCTCCCGCGCTTAGCCAACGACCAGATTCAGCAGTTTACCCGGTACGTAGATCACTTTACGCACGGTAACGCCCTCAAGATATTTTGCGACCAGAGTTTCCTGGCCCGCGCGCTCGCGAACCTGTTCTTCGGTTGCATCGACCGCCACGGTAATTTTACCGCGGACTTTGCCGTTTACCTGGACCACGACCAGCGTTGTGTTTTCCACCATCGCTGCTTCGTCAGCCTGAGGCCACGGCGCGTTGTCGATATCGCCTTCGCCTTTCAGCTCCTGCCACAGGGTGAAGCTGACGTGCGGAGTGAACGGGTTCAGCATGCGAACAACCGCCAGCAGCGCTTCGCGCATTAAGGCACGATCCTGCTCGCCGTCCTGCGGGGCTTTCGCCAGCTTGTTCATCAGTTCCATAATAGCCGCAATTGCGGTATTGAAGGTCTGACGACGACCAATATCGTCGGTCACTTTCGCAATCGTTTTATGAACATCACGACGCAGGGCCTGCTGATCTTCAGTCAGCGCAGCGGCGTTCAGTGCCGGGGCATCGCCCAGAGCGGTATGTTCGTAAACCAGTTTCCAGACGCGTTTCAGGAAGCGGTTCGCGCCTTCAACGCCAGACTCCTGCCACTCCAGAGTCATGTCTGCCGGAGAAGCAAACATCATGAACAGACGCACGGTATCCGCACCGTAGCGCTCAACCATCACCTGCGGGTCGATGCCGTTGTTTTTAGACTTGGACATCTTGCTCATGCCGGTATAGACCAGCTCATGACCAGCGGCGTCTTTGGCCTTAACGATGCGGCCTTTCTCGTCACGCTCAACGATAGCATCAACCGGAGAAACCCAGTTACGCTCACCGTTTGCGCCAACGTAGTAGAAGGCATCCGCCAGCACCATGCCCTGGCACAGCAGCTGTTTAGCCGGTTCGTCAGAGTTCACCATGCCGGCATCGCGCATCAGCTTATGGAAGAAGCGGAAGTAGAGCAGGTGCATGATGGCGTGTTCGATACCACCGATGTAGATATCTACCGGCAGCCAGTAGTTTGCCGCATCGGAGTCCAGCATACCGTCCTGATACTGCGGGCAGGTATAACGCGCATAGTACCAGGATGACTCCATAAAGGTGTCAAAGGTGTCGGTTTCACGCAGTGCAGGCTGGCCGTTGACGGTGGTTTTTGCCCACTCAGGATCGGCTTTGATCGGGCTGGTGATGCCGTCCATGACCACGTCTTCCGGCAGGATCACCGGCAGCTGATCTTCCGGCGTTGGCATCACGGTGCCATCTTCCAGCGTCACCATTGGGATTGGCGCACCCCAGTAACGCTGACGGGAAACGCCCCAGTCGCGCAGACGGAAGTTAACTTTACGCTCGCCCACGCCAAGGGAAGCCAGCTTATCGGCGATGGCGTTGAAGCCTTCTTCGAAGCTCAGGCCGCTGAATTCGCCGGAGTTGAAGAGGGTGCCTTTTTCGGTCAGCGCCTGTTCGGACAGGTCTGGTTCAGAACCGTCGGCGGCCAGAATAACCGGTTTGATGGTCAGACCGTATTTGGTGGCAAATTCGTAGTCGCGCTGGTCGTGACCCGGAACGGCCATTACGGCGCCAGTGCCGTATTCCATCAGTACGAAGTTCGCGGCCCAGACAGGGATGGCTTCGCCAGTCAGTGGGTGAATGGCTTTAAAGCCGGTATCAACGCCTTTTTTCTCCATCGTCGCCATGTCGGCTTCGGCGACTTTGGTGTTGCGGCACTCGTCGATGAAGGTAGCCAGTTCCGGATTGTTTTCTGCCGCTTTCTGCGCCAGCGGGTGACCTGCGGCCACGGCCAGATAGGTCGCACCCATGAAGGTGTCCGGACGGGTGGTGTAGACGGTCAGGGTCTGGTCGTAGTTCTCAACGTTGAAGGTAATTTCCACGCCTTCAGAACGGCCGATCCAGTTGCGCTGCATGGTCTTCACGGTATCTGGCCAGTGGTCCAGATTATCCAGATCGTTCAGGAGCTCATCAGCGTAAGCGGTGATTTTAATAAACCACTGCGGGATCTCTTTACGCTCAACTTTGGTGTCGCAGCGCCAGCAGCAGCCGTCGATAACCTGTTCGTTTGCGAGAACGGTCTGGTCATTCGGACACCAGTTAACGGCAGAGGTCTTCTTGTACACCAGGCCTTTTTTATACAGCTCGGTGAAGAATTTCTGTTCCCAGCGATAGTATTCCGGGGTACAGGTTGCCAGCTCGCGGCTCCAGTCATAGCCAAAGCCCAGCATTTTGAGCTGGTTTTTCATATACGCGATGTTGTCGTACGTCCACGGTGCCGGAGCCGTATTGTTTTTTACCGCTGCACCTTCCGCAGGCAGACCGAACGCATCCCAGCCGATAGGCTGCAGGACGTTTTTGCCCAGCATACGCTGATAGCGCGCAATCACATCACCGATGGTGTAGTTACGCACGTGGCCCATGTGTAGTCGACCAGAAGGATAGGGAAGCATCGACAGGCAGTAATACTTCTCTTTGCTCTCGTCTTCGGTTACTTCAAAGGTGCGCTTCTCGTCCCAGTGTTGCTGGACTTTTGATTCTATCTCTTCCGGGCGGTATTGCTCTTGCATGGCAGCCAGTGGTCCTGTTTTCAATACAGCTACAAATGTAGCCAATGGATGTGGTAATTCAGATCCGCATAGCATAGCCCAAACGCCCGCGTCAAAACAGCCTTTCGCACAAATGCGCTTTGCAGGAATTTACCGGGTCTGTGCTTCACCTGACAAAGCGGTGATGAAATAAGGTCTATTATTAGAAATAGTTACTTACCCGGGAGGCAAAATGATGAACAAGGTTGCTCAATTTTACCGCGAACTGGTGGCGACACTGACGGAACGGCTGCGTAACGGCGAGCGCGATATTGACGCGCTGGTTGAGCAGGCACGTGCCCGTGTGACGCAAACGGGTGAGTTAACGCGAACCGAAGTGGAAGAGGTGACCCGTGCCGTGCGTCGTGACCTGGAAGAGTTTGCGCGCAGTTACGAAGAGAGTCAGGACGAGGTCGCTGACAGCGTTTTTATGCGGGTGATTAAGGAGAGCCTGTGGCAGGAGCTGGCGGATATCACCGATAAAACGCAGCTGGAGTGGCGCGAGGTATTCCAGGATTTGAACCACCACGGTGTCTACCAGAGCGGCGAAGTGGTGGGCCTGGGCAACCTGGTGTGTGAGAAGTGCCATCACCATATTGCGGTCTATACGCCGGATGTACTGCCGCTGTGTCCGAAGTGCGGGCACGACCAGTTCCAGCGCCGGCCGTTTGAGCCCTAGGTAAAAGCAAAACTGTTTACACCCTCTCCCTGTGGGAGAGGGCCGGGGTGAGGGCATCAGGCCGCACTATAGTAAGCCAGTCTCTCCGCCAGCAAATCCACAAACGCCTGTCTGTCAATATCCACCATCACCGTAGTATTCGGTCTATTCCCGGTCAGCGAGTAGTAATCCACCACCGTCATGCCCTGGGTATATTTTCCCTGAGTCTCGACGCCAACCCACCTGTCCACCGTGGTAAACATCTCCGGTTTTAACAGCCAGGCGATCGTGCAGGGGTCATGCAGCGGCGCGCCGTGGAAACCCCATTTCTCGGCTTTGTGATACTCCATAAAGAAATCGAGCAGCTCAGCCACGGTTGTCGCGACCGAATTACCTACGGCACGGAAGCGTTCAATGTCGTCCGCCATAATCTGCGCGCGGTGGGTAACATCCAGCCCCGCCATCACAATCGGTAATCCTGACTGGAAGACGATCTCGGCGGCTTCCGGGTCGACAAAAATATTGAACTCGGCAGCCGGCGTCCAGTTTCCCAGCCCCATCGCGCCACCCATAATCACGATCCGGGCGATTTTACCGTGCAGTTCCGGATGACTGTTCAGCAGCAGCGCAACGTTGGTTTGTGGTCCGGTCGCCACCAGCGTTACGGGCTCCGCGCTTTCGCGCAGGATTTTTGCCATCAGCTCTACCGCGGTGCAGTTTTGCGGTGCGAAGCCCGGCTCCGGCAGCGCCGGACCGTCCAGCCCACTTTCACCGTGCACGTTATCCGCGATAATTAACTTACGCATCAGAGGCTTGACCGCTCCGCCGGCGACGGGAATATCAGGGCGGTTAAGCAGCGTCAGCATGCGCAAAACGTTACGCAGGGTTTTATCCGGCGTCTGGTTTCCGGCAGAAGAGGTGACGGCTTTGACGTCGAGTTCAGGGGAGGCAAGTGCAAGGACGAGAGCGATCGCGTCATCATGACCCGGATCGCAATCGAGAATGATCGGTTGTGCCATAGCGTTCTCCATTCATAGCGTTATTTTGTGACAAGGTTAACGCTGCAATGTGACGTCGAATAGAGGAAGAAATCTAAAGCGTGAAGCAGTGCGCAATCCGCAGATTGCGCACCGGGAAGATTAATGCAGGATTTTGGCGAGGAAGTCTTTTGCGCGCTCGGATTTCGGGTTAGCGAAGAACTCCTCTTTCGGCGAGTCTTCTACGATCTTCCCTTCGTCCATAAAGATCACTCGGTTGGCCACTTTACGGGCGAAGCCCATTTCGTGGGTCACTACCATCATGGTCATCCCTTCGTGCGCCAGTTCAACCATGACGTCCAGCACCTCGTTGATCATCTCAGGATCGAGCGCAGACGTTGGCTCATCAAACAGCATCGCAACGGGATCCATGCACAGCGCACGGGCGATCGCCACGCGCTGCTGCTGGCCGCCAGAAAGCTGTGCCGGGAACTTATCGGCATGTGCCGAGAGACCCACGCGTTCCAGGAGCTTCAGCCCTTTCTCGCGCGACGCCTTTTTATCACGCTTAAGCACTTTCACCTGCGCCAGGGTCAGGTTCTCAATAATGGAGAGGTGAGGGAACAGCTCAAAGTGCTGGAACACCATGCCAACGTGAGAGCGAAGCTGGGCGAGATTGGTTTTCTTGTCGTTGACTTTGGTGCCGTTGACAACGATCTCACCCTGCTGCACCGGCTCCAGTCCGTTGACGGTTTTGATCAGCGTCGATTTACCGGAACCGGACGGCCCGCACACCACCACCACGTCGCCTTTTTTCACTTCGGTGGAGCAGTCGGTCAGCACCTGAAAGTGCCCATACCATTTAGAAACATTTTTCAGGGAAATCATTATACCGTCCTTTTCTTCAGCCAGCTGACCAACAGCGACGCGCTTAAACTAATCACAAAATAGACCGCACCCGCGAAGAGCACCATCTCGACCTGCGTACCATCACGTTCACCGATGGTTGACGCGGTACGGAAGAAGTCTGCCAGACTCAGAACGTAGACCAGGGAGGTATCCTGGAACAGCACGATCCCCTGGGTCAGCAGGAGCGGAACCATGGCGCGAAACGCCTGCGGCAGAATAATGAGCTGCATGGACTGCCAGTGCGTCATCCCCAGTGCCAGTGCGGCGCTGGATTGCCCGCGGGAAATACTCTGAATGCCCGCACGGATAATTTCCGAGTAGTAAGCGGCCTCAAACATGGAGAACGCCACCATCGCGGAGATCAGGCGGATATCGGTTTTCGGCGACAGGCCCAGCACGTTTTGCAGGAAGCCGGGCACAATCAGGTAAAACCACAGCAGCACCATTACCAGCGGGATGGAGCGGAACACGTTAACGTAGGCGGTCGCAAACCAGGCGAGGGGTTTAAAGCTCGACAGGCGCATGACGGCCAGCAGGGTGCCCCAGACGATACCAATGATGATGGCGATAACGGTGATTTTTAAGGTAATCACCAGGCCATCAAGCAGGTATGGCATGGATGGAACGATAGAACTCCAGTCAAATTCGTACATTATTTGCCCCCCAGATTACCCGGCAGGCGGATTTTGCGTTCAACCAGGTTCATCACCAGCATGATGAAAGCGTTAATCAGAACATACGCGAGCGTGATCGCGGTGAAGGATTCCCACGCGTGCGCGGAGTAATCCAGCAGTTTGCCCGCCTGAGCGGCCATATCGACCAGGCCGATAGTCGAGGCGATGGCCGAGTTTTTCACCAGGTTCATCATCTCAGAGGTCATCGGTGGAACGATAACGCGGTAGGCGTTAGGCAGCAGCACATAGCGGTAGGTTTGCGGCAGGGTCAAGCCCATTGCCAGGCCCGCATTTTTTTGTCCACGGGGTAATGACTGAATGGCGGCACGCACCTGCTCGCAAACGCGCGCAGCGGTAAACAGCCCCAGACACATCATGGAGGAGACAAAGAACTGTACATTCGGATCCAGTTCCGACTTGAACCACATGCCAATATTTTCAGGCAGCAGTTCCGGGATAACCAGATACCAGGTAAAGAATTGCACGATCAGCGGAACGTTACGGAACAGTTCCACATACAGGGTGCCAAGTGTTGAAAGAAAACGGTTAGGGACGGTGCGCAGAATACCGAACAGAGAACCGACAAGAAACGCGATAATCCACGCCGTTATCGATAATGCCACGGTAACCTGAAAGCCGCTCCACAGCCAGCCAAGATAGGTGGTGTTGCCGAACGGGGCTTGTTGCAGGAATATGCCCCAGTTCCAGTCTATTGACATAATAAACTCCAGAAAAAAAAGGGTAGCAGCGCTACCCTCGAAGATTGGTGAGAAGCTCATTTTTCGCGCTGAGTGGGGAACGACCACTCAACGTATAGTCTGTCCATGCTTCCCGACAATCGAGAGGGCAGGAGATCCCGCCCCTGTTGTTCTAATTAGTTAAGAGCTTTGTCATTTGGAGATTTGAACAGCGCTTTCATGTCTTCAGACAGTTCAAAGTTCATGTTGAGATTTTTTGGTGGAATCGGGTTCTTGAACCACTTGTCGAACCATTTTTCCGCTTCGCCGGAGGTCTGCACCTGAGCGATGGTGTCATCGATCAGCTTTTTGAACTGCGGATCGTCTTTACGCAGCATACAGCCGTAGGCTTCTTTCGACTGCGCGGTACCGACGATATCCCAGTTGTCCGGTTTTTTCGCTTTCGCACGCTCGCCCGCCAGCAGGGCGTCATCCATCATAAACGCGACGGCACGACCACTTTCCAGAGTACGGAAGGAGTCGCCATGGTCTTTCGCGCTGATGATGCGCATATCCATTTTCTTCTCGTCGTTCAGCTTGTGCAGCAGCACTTCTGAGGTGGTACCGGAAGTGACAACGACCGCTTTGCCTTTCAGGTCCGCGAAGTCTTTGATCTCACCGCCTTTCTTGGTCAGCAGGCGGGTGCCCACAACAAAGATGGTGTCCGAGAAGGCAGCCTGTTTCTGACGCTCGAGGTTATTGGTGGTGGATCCACACTCGAAATCAAAGGTGCCGTTTTGCAGCAGTGGAATACGGTTCTGTGAAGTGATTGGGATCAGCTTCACCTGCAGGTCAGGTTTGTTCAGCTTTTTCTTCACAGCTTCAACGATGGCGTTGGAGTAATCCTGTGAATAGCCCACGACTTTTTGCGTGTTGTCGTAGTAAGAGAACGGGACTGAAGATTCACGGTGGCCGACCACGATGACGCCGTTTTTGGCAATCTTGTCGAGAGTGCTGCCTGCTGCCGGAGCATCTTCAGCGTGAACCACGCCTGCAGACATTCCCATAACCAGCATTGCTGTGGCCAGTTTACGTAATTGCATACCCAACTCCTTTTTTATCAGCGCCAGTGACGCTTTGATACCCATTGTGATGTTGTTATATCTCGCGCAATGCGAGTGCAGTGTTATGCAAGCTTGTTAACATTTAGTCTGGCTTAATGTAAAGATTTTGCTGCGTTATTGTTTATTTTTGCGAAGCGCGCCGCACCATTCAGAGGCAAATATCTCCCGTTGCACCGTTTCGGTGCTACCGATGATCTACGCTGGTGCGACTAAGTTGCACGTTAAGCCAAACTGCGTTTACCTGAATAAACAAAGCAATAGGCGTGCCAGAATTGAACTTTGGAGGGAACTGTCGGGTGGCAGCTACGCCTTACCCGACCTACGGGAACGAAATGTAGGCCGGGTAAGCGTCAGCGCCACCCGGCAAAGGAGGTAAGGTTATTTACTACGCTGACGCAGGCTCATCAGCACCGCGCCAAAGCCGAACAGCACGGTCAATATCCACAGCGGCCAGTTACCGGTACGGGCGTATGGCGTCAGGCCGGATGTCGGCGTGACTTTTGTGGTCAGCACTTCCCGGGTGAACTGTGGGATCATGGCCTGGATTTCGCCCTGCGGTCCAATCACGGCGGTGATGCCGTTGTTGGTGCTGCGCAGCAGTGGACGCGCCAGCTCCAGGGAGCGCATCCGCGCCATCTGGAAGTGCTGCCACGGGCCAATTGACTTACCAAACCAGGCATCGTTAGAGATAGTCAGCAGGAAGTCCGTGTCAGGGCGGAAGTTATCGCGCACCTGCTCGCCGAGGATAATCTCGTAGCAAATGGCCGCCGTCAGAGCAAAACCGTGCGCGTGAAGCTGGGGCTGAACGTATGGCCCGCGACTGAAAGAGGACATCGGCAGGTCAAAGAACGGTGCCAGCGGGCGCAGAATCGACTCCAGCGGAACAAACTCACCAAACGGCACCAGGTGGTTCTTGTTGTACCGGTCAGTGGAGTTATAGCTGTACTCGCTGTCTTTGCCGAGCGTAATGATGGTGTTGTAGGTGTCGTAGCGGTTCTGCTGATTGAGACGCGCATCAACAATGCCGGTGATCAGCGTGCTGCCACGCGAGAGCAGCAGGTCGTTCATCATGTTGAGGAACGGCTGCTGGTTAATCTCCAGATCGGGGATCGCCGACTCTGGCCAGATAATCAGCTGTGATTTACCCATCACCTCTTCCGTGGCGTTGGCGTAGATCTTCAGCGTATTCAGCAGCTCTTTCTCGTCCCACTTCATGGACTGCGGGATATTTCCCTGAACCATAGAAACCTGCGTGGCGCGTTCGGGCTCAAGGGTGAACCACTGGATATAGCGCAGCGGGAAGGGCAGAGCGAACAGCACCAGCGCCACAACCAACGGCTTCCAGCAGCGCTTGACCAGCGCCAGGACCAGCAGGCCGCTGACAACCATCAGCAGGAAGTTGATGGCCTCAACGCCCATCACCGGCGCCAGGCCTTTCAGGGGGCCGTCAATCTGACTGTAGCCGAACTGCAGCCATGGGAAGCCCGTCAGCACCCAACCGCGCAGGAACTCGGTGAGTTGCCAGACCACCGGCGCGGCAATAGCGACGCGCAGCCAGCTGGTTTTTGGCCACAGGCGAGAAAGGATGCCTGCGAACAGACCGGTATACAGCGAGAGATACGCAGCGAGCAGCACCACCAGGAAGACGTTAACCGGGCCCGGCATACCACCAAACTGGGCGATGCTGACATAGACCCAGTTGATGCCGGAACCAAACAGTCCCAGCCCCCAGAAGTAGCCGATGGCGGCAGCCTGTACCGGACGACGATTCAGGGTCAGACCCTGTAGCCCCATCAGGGAGAGAATGGCCGCAGGCCAGATGTCGTAAGGAGAAAAAGCCAGCGTACCGCTGGCTCCGAGTAACAGCGCCAGCAGCAAACGGACGCGCTGGCGTTCAAGAAGTGAGGCAAATGCCATTTACATTAATCTTCCAGTTTTGGCACCGGTGAATCGTCCGGCGTTCTGACGTGAACCTGTATAATACGTCGGCTGTCGGCCATTGCCACTTTGAACTGGTAACCGTCAATGTCAACGGTCTCGCCGCGCGCCGGAAGATGGCCAAAGGCCTGCATCACCAGCCCGCCAATGGTATCAACCTCTTCATCGCTGAAGTGGGTACCGAAGGCGTCGTTGAAGTCTTCAATCGAGGCCAGCGCGCGCACGGTCCAGGTGTGGCGGCTGAGCTGACGGAAGTCGATGTCTTCCTCTTCGTCATACTCATCTTCGATTTCGCCCACGATCAGCTCAAGAATATCTTCGATCGTGACAAGACCGGACACGCCACCAAATTCATCAATAACAATCGCCATGTGGTAACGCTGAGAGCGGAACTCTTTCAGCATCCGATCCACACGTTTACTCTCCGGCACAACCACGGCCTGGCGTAACACTTTTTCCATGCTGAAGGCTTCGGCATCGCTGCGCATAAACGGCAGCAGATCTTTCGCCATCAAAATCCCTTCGATGTGATCTTTGTCTTCGCTGATAACCGGGAAACGCGAGTGGGCGGATTCGATGATGACATCGAGGCACTCGTCCAGGGTCTGGTTGCGTTTCAGGGTAATCATCTGCGAACGGGGGATCATGATATCGCGGACGCGCTGGTCGGCGATGTCCATAACCCCTTCGAGCATTTCGCGCGTATCTTCGTCGATAAGGTCGTTCTGCCCGGAATCACGAATCAGCTCCAGCAGTTCATCACGGTTTTTCGGTTCGCCGTGGAAAAGCTGGTTCAGAATGAGGGAGAAAAATCCCTTTTTACTGGTTGTCGTGTCGCTACTGTGTGAATTGTCGTCGCTCATGGCGTTTGTTAAGGGTTCTCTTGTTAGTTCAACGTTTACCGCCACGCGATGTCGTTTCGTGGCGGCATGTTAGTCCGTCAGGTGACGGACTATTCTTTCTCGGCAATGTACGGATCCTCATAGCCCAGAGCAAGCATTATCTCTGTCTCGAGGGACTCCATCTCTTCCGCTTCGTCGTCTTCGATATGATCGTAGCCGAGCAGATGCAGGCTGCCGTGTACCACCATGTGCGCCCAGTGGGCCTCAAGGGGTTTTTGCTGCTCTTTGGCTTCCTGTTCAACCACCTGACGGCAGATGATCAGATCGCCCAACAGCGGCATCTCGATACCCGGCGGCGCTTCGAACGGGAAAGAGAGCACGTTGGTCGGCTTATCTTTCCCGCGATAGGTCAGGTTAAGCTCGTGGCTTTCTGCTTCATCCACCAGGCGAATCGTGACTTCTGATTCTTCCTGAAACTGGGGGATAACGGCATCCAGCCATTTCTGAAACTGTGCCTCATCTGGCATGCCGGAATTATCTTCACAGGCCAGCTGTAAATCGAGGATCACCTGACTCATTTCTGTTCTTGCTCCTGCGCTTCGCGCTTACGTTCTGCGGCCAGTTCGGCCTTACGCTTCTGATCCGCCTCTTCCCAGGCTTCATAAGCGTTAACGATACGCGCGACCACCGGGTGGCGTACCACGTCTTCACTGTGGAAGAAGTTAAAGCTGATTTCGTCGACCTCGGCCAGCACCTCAATGGCGTGGCGCAGGCCCGATTTGGTGCTGCGCGGCAGGTCAATCTGCGTCACGTCACCCGTAATGACCGCCTTTGAGTTAAAGCCGATACGCGTCAGGAACATCTTCATCTGTTCGATGGTGGTGTTCTGACTTTCATCGAGGATGATGAACGCATCGTTCAGCGTACGGCCACGCATGTAGGCGAGCGGAGCAACTTCAATAACGTTACGCTCAATGAGCTTCTCGACCTTCTCAAAGCCCAGCATTTCAAACAGCGCATCGTATAAAGGGCGCAGATACGGGTCGACCTTCTGGCTCAGATCGCCCGGCAGGAAGCCCAGTTTTTCACCCGCTTCAACGGCAGGGCGGGTCAGCAGGATGCGCCGGATGTCCTGGCGCTCCAGCGCATCAACCGCAGCGGCAACGGCCAGATAGGTTTTACCCGTACCCGCCGGACCCACGCCGAAGGTGATGTCATGGTCAAGAATGTTGGCGATGTACTGCGCCTGGTTTGGCGTGCGCGGCTTAATCACGCCACGCTTGGTCTTGATATTAATGGCTTTGCCATAGTCCGGCACGCTTTCCGCGCTCTGTTCCAGCACGCGCGCCTCTTTAATGGCGAGGTGGATCTGTTCCGGTTCGATATCCTGAATTTCGCCGCGCATCGGGGCGGTATCGACATACAGGCTACGCAGAATGTCCGCGGCGGCGTTGACGCAGATAGGGCGTCCGGTAAGTTTGAAATGATTATCGCGACGATTGATTTCGATACCCAGACGTCGCTCCAGTTGTTTGATGTTGTCATCAAACGGCCCGCACAGGCTCAGCAGGCGAGCGTTGTCTGCTGGCTCAAGGCTAATTTCACGCGTATCTATGTTCAAACTGTTCCTCTTTGATTGGTTAACTGATCCGTTGCGACAGGGCGTAATAAAACGGTCATTACCGAAATTATTCACGCCATAGAATAAAGGCGCAAGCGTTGCGGATGATATTGGGGACGATAAGAGGAAATACAAGGCCTGCCGGAAAGGCAGGCCATGAGGATTAAGGCTGGTAAATTCCCACGCCAGAATCATTTTCTTTGCGGGTACGCGAAATCACGGATTCCGGCGACTCTGCAATACGCAGGCCCATTTCGTCTTCGGTACGTACCACTTTTGCGCGCAGCGAGTTGGTCAGCACTTCGACAATCTCGACGTCCACGAATTTACCGATCATGTCCGGGGTGCCTTCAAAGTTCACCACGCGGTTGTTCTCGGTACGGCCGGAGAGTTCCATAATGCTCTTGCGCGAGGTGCCTTCTACCAGAATGCGCTGAACGGTGCCGAGCATACGGCGGCTCCAGGCATTGGCCTGCTGGTTGATGCGCTCCTGCAGAATATACAGACGCTGCTTTTTCTCTTCTTCCGGTACATCGTCAACCATGTCGGCCGCGGGCGTTCCCGGACGCGCTGAGAAGATGAAGCTGTAGCTGACGTCAAAGTTCACTTCGCCGATGAGCTTCATGGTGCGCTCGAAGTCATCAGCGGTTTCGCCAGGGAAGCCGACGATAAAGTCAGAGCTTATCTGGATATCCGGACGGGCTTCACGCAGCTTACGGATGGTCGATTTGTACTCCAGGACCGTGTGCGGACGACCCATCAGGTTCAGCACGCGGTCAGAGCCGCACTGAATCGGCAGGTGCAGGAAGCTCACCAGCTCTGGCGTATCGCGATAGACGTCGATGATGTCGTCGGTAAATTCCATCGGATGGCTGGTGGTAAAGCGAATGCGGTCGATGCCGTCAATCGCGGCCACCAGACGCAGCAGTTCGGCAAAGCTGCCGGTGGTGCCGTCGTAGTTCTCTCCGCGCCAGGCGTTAACGTTCTGGCCCAGCAGGTTCACTTCGCGAACGCCTTGTGCGGCAAGCTGCGCGATTTCAAACAGAATGTCATCCGCCGGTCGGCTGACTTCTTCACCACGGGTGTACGGCACCACGCAGTAGGTACAGTACTTGTTGCAGCCTTCCATGATGGAGACGAAGGCGGTCGGGCCATCGGCGCGCGGCTCCGGCAGACGGTCAAATTTTTCGATTTCCGGGAAGCTGACGTCAACGACCGGGCTGCGATTGCCGCGAACCTGGTTGATCATCTCAGGCAGGCGGTGCAGGGTCTGCGGGCCAAAGACAATATCCACATACGGGGCTCTCTGGCGGATCAGCTTGCCTTCCTGCGACGCGACGCAGCCACCCACGCCGATGATCAGGTCCGGATTTTTTCGCTTGAGGAGTTTCCAGCGACCTAATACGTGAAAGACTTTTTCCTGCGCTTTTTCACGAATGGAACAGGTGTTCAGCAGCAGCACGTCCGCTTCTTTCGCATTTTCAGTCAGCTGGTATCCGTGGGTGGTATCCAGCAGATCGGCCATCTTGGATGAATCGTATTCGTTCATCTGACAGCCCCAGGTTTTTATATGGAGTTTTTTAGTCATCGACTTGCTCAGCTCAGGATTGCAAGCCGCGTATTGTAATGCTTTGGTGGGGTTGTGACCAGTATGAAGGTTATGTGTCTCAGGACCGAAAAAATCCGGTAAACTTAAGGGATTCTCCAATAAGGAAAATTGACCATGACACTCCAACACACCGAAGTTGCCGTTGTCGGCGGCGGTATGGTCGGCGGCGCGCTGGCGCTGGGGCTGGCGCAGCAGGGATTTGAGGTAACGGTAATTGAACAGTCGGCGCCTGCGCAATACGATCCGGCGGCCAAACCGGATGTGCGTATTTCCGCTATCAGCGCGGCCTCCGTTGATCTGCTGCGCGGGCTGGGCGTCTGGGAGGCGGTGCTGGCGATGCGCGCCCATCCTTACAGCCGTCTTGAAACCTGGGAGTGGGAAAATGCCCACGTCGCGTTTGATGCCGCCGAGCTGAAGCTACCGCGCCTGGGCTATATGGTGGAAAACAACGTGCTCCAGCGGGCGCTCTGGCAGGCGCTGGAGGCGCACCCGAAGGTAACGCTGCGTGTTCCGGCGTCGCTTAAGGCGCTGCATCCTCTCGATAGCGGCTATTTACTAACGCTCGACAGCGGCGATGAACTGGCCGTCAAGCTGGTCGTCGGGGCGGACGGCGCCAACTCGCAGGTCAGGCAGATGGCGGGTATCGGGGTTCATGCCTGGCAGTACGAGCAGTCCTGTATGCTGATTACCGTCCAGTGCGAGAAGGCGCCGGGAGAGAGCACCTGGCAGCACTTTACCCCGAATGGTCCGCACGCCTTTCTACCGCTGTTCGATAACTGGGCGTCGCTGGTGTGGTACGACAAACCGGCGCGCATTCGCCAGCTGCAGGGGCTTTCAATGGAGCAATTGCAGCGGGAGAT
The DNA here is from genome assembly GCF_058788735.1 of Enterobacter sp. FW301-JW81. NCBI lineage: Bacteria > Pseudomonadati > Pseudomonadota > Gammaproteobacteria > Enterobacterales > Enterobacteriaceae > Enterobacter > Enterobacter sp. FW301-JW81. The sequence goes on from NZ_JBYTBA010000005.1 coordinate 403,775, forward strand.
TCACATGCACTTCCCGAGCCGTCTGGGCAACGTTACGCCGGTCGCTGCAGGGGCGTTCCCGCTCACGCGCCGTCACGCATTGCAGTATTCCCGTGAAGGGCTGGCGCTGGTGGGGGATGCAGCACACACCATTCACCCGCTGGCCGGGCAGGGTGTGAACCTGGGGTACCGTGACGTTGAGGCGTTGCTGGATGTGCTGGGCAGCGCCCGCGGGCATGCGGAAAACTGGTCCAGCCATCAGGTTCTGAAGCGTTACCAGACGCGACGCATGGCGGATAACTTTATCATGCAGTCGGGAATGGATCTGTTCTATGCCGGGTTCAGCAATGACTTAGCCCCGGTGCGTATTCTACGTAATATTGGATTGATGGCGGCGGAACGCGCCGGTGGCTTGAAGCGTCAGGCGCTGAAATACGCCTTAGGACTTTAATCTTCGCTCCGACTATTCCCTCGCCCCTTTGGGGAGAGGGTTAGGGTGAGGGGGCATCAGGCCACACTATTCTGAACAACAAAAACAAAAAAGCCCGCATAGCGGGCTTGTTTGTTACTAAGTGGCTGGGGTGCAGGGATTCGAACCCCGGAATGCTGGTATCAGAAACCAGAGCCTTACCGCTTGGCGACACCCCAATTGCGTTAAACAAACTGCTTAACGACTTTTTAAATTGGCTGGGGTACGAGGATTCGAACCTCGGAATGCCGGAATCAGAATCCGGTGCCTTACCGCTTGGCGATACCCCAACAATTTGTCTTGATTACCGAAAAAACGACAATCTAAATTTGGTGGCTACGACGGGATTCGAACCTGTGACCCCATCATTATGAGTGATGTGCTCTAACCAACTGAGCTACGTAGCCAGTACTGCAATCTTCGATGGCTGGGGTACCTGGATTCGAACCAGGGAATGCCGGTATCAAAAACCGGTGCCTTACCGCTTGGCGATACCCCAATACCGCGGAGAACCGCAAAATCGAAGAAATATGGCTGGGGTACCTGGATTCGAACCAGGGAATGCCGGTATCAAAAACCGGTGCCTTACCGCTTGGCGATACCCCATCCGTGCAACGCTTTCCTGGGAATGGTGCGGGAGGCGAGACTTGAACTCGCACACCTTGCGGCGCCAGAACCTAAATCTGGTGCGTCTACCAATTTCGCCACTCCCGCAAAAAAGATGGTGGCTACGACGGGATTCGAACCTGTGACCCCATCATTATGAGTGATGTGCTCTAACCAACTGAGCTACGTAGCC